>JAPYSU010000001.1:0-201414 GCA_029936425.1 Litorimonas sp. | reverse complement strand
CCGTCGTGTAATCCCGCTCCGCTCTCAAAAGATCTGCCCGCGCGTCACTTTGCGCGGAGAAAACGGGATTAAGAATAAATTGCCAGAAAACAACCAAAGCCACCAAGACGCCCATGACTGCCAGCAAAACCTGCTCGCGCGGGTCTCTTTCCTGCCAGAATTGTTGTAAACTCGAAAACATTAGCTCGCCCCTGCAATTCTCAAAACGGCTTCCCCGACAAAGCGCCCGCTTTGTTCGCGAACCCCGCCGGGGATGAAGTCCCCTCCGGCTTCTTCCATGGCGATTTTAACCGCTTCGGCGCGTTCAAAGCTCGGATAACTCAGGCGGAGTTGTAGCTCACTTCGGCTATCCTGAAAGCTCAGGCGTTCAATGGCGACATCGTCAAATTCCGCGAGCGCGCGAAAGGCAATATCGGACAGCGCCAGAAATTGCGTCGGCGCGACATTGCCGGACCGCGCCGCCTGCGTCACAGCCACGGCCGGATTGTTCGGGGCGGGCTGGCCGGTCTGCTGGGTATAAAGGCGCGCTGTTTCCAACTGCACATTTTCGGCCTGTTTCTGTATAGAGCGGGCTTCCAGCATTTCAAAAACCAACACGGCCAGTCCCAGACAGGCCGCGAGCGCCCCGAGGCGCATCCCTCTTTTCAACGTCCCGCTGAGCGCCGAGCGAGGGGCGTAGGGCCCCTGCATCAAATTATTTGCCTGCGTCAGGCGCGCGCCAATCGCGGCCAGAACCTGCGCGTGGTCTGCGGCGTTTACCGGGCCGTCATACCAGTCGATATCGAGCGTATGGCCCAGCGGCCCCGGAGACACCACGCGATCCGGCAAGGCGAGCGGAACAGAGTCCGCTTCAGTCAGGGCGTCATAATCCGTGAAGATAGACTGGACATTCAATCCGTTTTCCTGCGCCCACTCCTGCGCCTCTTCCATAAGCGTTTTTGAAATTACCGTGGCGAGATTGACCGGGCTTTCTTCAACCGTAACCTCGTCCTGCATAGCGACGTGGAGCGTTTCAAATGGAACGGAAAGACTGTCCTCAAGAGAAAAGAGAATCGCGTTTTTCCGCTCGCGGCGGCGCATTTTCGGAATATCATGGGCAAAAGTCTGCGCGTTTTGGCCCGGCAGGATAAGAGCGACCGGCAGTGTCTTACTCGCCAGCGCCTCAACCTCGTCCAGATGAGTCTGTCCCGTTTCCACAATTTGGCCGTCCCGCCAATGCCCCCATAAAAGCGGCGCAGACTCCGTGCCCGGCAGCAATAATATCAAGCCATCTCGCATGGTCTATCGCCCTTCCGAAGCAGTGGCCGCGTCGTCGGGACGCAGATAAGGGCGGAAACTTTCACGGCCCCACCCGCGATATGTCAGAAGCGGCTGCCCGTTGTCTACCCCTGTAAAGTGAAAGCTGCGTGATCTTTGAGCTTTTCGGTAGTTCAGCTCCAGTTCGACCCAAAGGGATTTGGGCGTGAAGATGACAGAGTTTTGAAGCAAGCCGACAATATTCGGTTCATCCTCTCGCTGCGGAAGGTCCTGCAAAAGAGGATTGGCCGTGAGCCTTTCCATGTCCAGATACCCTTGCTCGGGACGCTCCGAAATAAGTTGCCTGGCCAAAGGGAGGTTATCCGCCCCGCCGATTAACCCTGCCAGTATAGGGGCCTGCCACGGCTCGGCCGAGTCTATATTGAATTTCGTCTCGACATAAGATTCGCCGATACACAGCCAGGGCCGTAGAGCCTCATACAATTCCGGTGTCACCCCCCTCACCGCGCGAATTTCCATGACTGACGCCAAAGGCGTATTGGCCGGAAGGACCGGCGGCTTGCGGCGCAGGTAATCTCCGTCCTCCGCCCCGCCGGGCTGGGCCTGACTATCGGCGTCGACCCAATCTGTCAGAGTTGCTCTCAATCCCTCGGCCTGAAGGCGCGAAACGCCCAGTGCGTCCAGCGTGTTGATAAATTGTTCTCCGGCGGCTTCGTTGGGCTGGCCTTGTTTTGTGGTGAGACTACCGAGATTGAAACAATGCGATCCGTCCCGCACGGTCATTTGCATGACCCCGTTTTCAATCGGCAACAGGATCGGGTTAATACTCGCCAGAACCTGATTCCGGCCCTCGGGCGGTACGTCCTGAAGACGCTGAGCCAGAACATCCGCAACATAATCTTCCGCGCCTCGCACATACCAATCCGCTTGAGCGTAATCCGAGACATTGGCAGTGCGCTTTAAGGAAAGACGAATATCGTCCATTAACGCAACCGTCAGAGCCGCCATAATCGCCATCACAAGCAGCGTGGCGATTAAAACCGCGCCGCGTTCTTTATCGAGTTCCGGCTTCATCCGCGCAGCTCGAAAATATGTTCGGAGATATTCTGTCTTTCATCTGTCAGGACAAAGCGGATCACGCCGGGCAGCGGAAAGGAGTCTCCTGCTTCCACCGGCACGGCCAGACGCGTAACGGGAATAAGATCTTCGGATAAAAATTCGAGACGGGCAGAAAGTAGATTATCAAACAGCACGATTTCTCGGGGCTGGGTCGAGACATCGGGATTGGCCGTCGGCCAGCTCTGACGAATGAGTTTTCCTTCGCGAAAGAAATAGGCGACGCGCTCTGCGTCCCCTCTTGGTTCCAATCCTCCCGGATTCTCTCGGCCCAACCTCGTAAAATTAATCAGAGACTCTCCGTCTGTGGTCAAAACATAAGGCTCGAAACTACCCAATATATCCCGGCGGGCCCGCAGAGAAATCCGTTCAAAGTCGGTTCGCATTATGGCTCTCGCGGCCTGTAACCTGTTAAGCTCTTCCGTGCCCTGATTGACCCGATCCCGCACGGCGATAGAACTGCTCATGACAGTCATTGTGCCGGCCGAAATCAGTGAAAAGATAAAGAGACTCACGAGCATTTCGATGAGGGTAAAGCCAGCGTCGTTTGTTACTTTCCTCATGACGCTTCCCGCGTCACAAAGGCCCGGCGCTGTATGAGGATCTGCTCTGTTCTCGGGGAAGACACGCTTACGACCAGTTCAAAAAATTCCGGCACCTCGGTTTCAACCCGTTCCACGCGGTATTCAAATGTTCTACCACCGGATTGTTCTTCGCCGATGCGGGACTGGGCAAAGGGGTTTTCACTTTCAAGGCGCGCCAAAGCGAGCTGATTATCCGCAACAATGGAAGCATAGGTTTTTTCTTCCAGCTGATTGAGAGCTGTGACGGTTTGGGTTCCCGCCCGCGTCAGTCCGAGAATGGCAACGGAAAAAATAACAAGGCTCACCAAAACTTCGACCAAGGTGAAACCGGCGTCTTTTTGTCTTGTTATTTGAAGGGTCATTCCGTTTTGACCAGGACAATACGGCCCTTGCCCTCTGAACGAAGTTCATAACGGGCCTCAGGCCCTGACATGTCGAGAACAAACGGCGCGTTGAGTCCCGTGGGTTCAAAAATAATTTGCGGACTTATCTCATCGGGGAGTTCAACTTCCTGACCCTCACGTTGCAATTCCGGTTTAATACGGTCCGGCCAGTTTTGCCCCCCCGCCGGAACAAATTCCACACCATTATAGGCGTAAAATGAGAACTTTTCTTCCGTGAGTCCAAACCCGCGTACTTCGCCGCTGATGAGACCGTTCTGCACCATGGCGTTTAAATCGCGGGCAAGACGTTCTGCCTCAATCTGGGTTTCGGATTTCGGATTGGGAACGTTCATAATGACAACGCCAGACAGGAGGCCTATCAGCACCAAAACGCAAAGCATTTCGATAAGGGTAAAGCCCGCCTCTGAGCGTTTAATTACATCATATGACTTTTTTCGGAACATGCGTCCTTTTTATAACGCCTCATTCGAAATATCGGCCGCAGCGTCTTCTCCGCCGGGTTCGCCGTCAGAGCCGTAAGAGAAAATATCAACGACACTGTTTTCGCCCGGATAGCGATATTGATATTCATTTCCCCAAGGATCCAGAGGCAGTGAGCGTATATACCCCCCTTTCGGATATAAGGCTTCATCAACACCTGCGGGGGCTTCGACCAGCGCTTCCAATCCGGCGGATTGTTCCGGGTAATCATAGTAATCAAGATAGTAGCGGTCCAAAGATTGCTGCAACACGGCAATATCCGCTTTGGCTTTTTTGACCGAAGAATCTCCGATCAGCGGCAGAACATTGGCCACAACGACTGTCGTCAAAAGCCCGATAATGACCAATGTCACCAAAACCTCAACCAGGGTGAAGCCGGCTTCTTTGTCAGCTTCCCGTCTTTTCATTTCTGTTGTCTTTTCAATATCAGCCATGGGGCCTCCTAAAGAATGAATTGATTAAGCGTAAGGATCGGCAAGAATATGGCGGCGATAATCAATAACACTATACCCGCCAAGAATATGATGATGAGCGGCTCCAGCAAAGTCAAAAACACAGACGTCCGGGCTTCGAACTCACTTTCGAGGTAATCCGCAGAGCGCGAAAACATCTGCCCCGTGTCGCCGCTGGCTTCCCCGCCGGCCACCATTTGCGTCACCAGAGGCGGAAAAACTTTCGTCTTTTGCAGGGCCTGACTGAGCGCGGCGCCCTCTCGTACCCGCGTTGCCGCGCCGAGAACAGCTTCGCGCATGACAGAGTTTTTCAGTGTATGACGGGAGGTTTCCAGCGCGTCGAGGGCGGGGGTGCCGGCGCTAATCAATCCCGCCATTGTCCGCGAAAAGCGCGCCGCATTCAAATCGCGAATAATATTTCCGAGTAAGGGTGTTTTCAGCCGAACGCCGTCCCACCAATAGCGGGCCGCGGGACGTTTGAGCAGAAGTCTGAAGCCAAAATAAAGGGCCAGAATTGCGCCGAATATCCAAAGGCCATAAGATTTAAACACTTCGGAAAACCAGATTGTAAACCGCGTAATAGGCGGCAATTCCTGGCCAAAACTATCGAATTGCGCAACAACTTTGGGAACGACAAAAACCATCAAGACGGCAATGACGCCAATGGCCACAACGGATAAAACGATAGGATAAACCGTGGCGCCGAGGATTTTTCGGCGGATTGCCTGGGCGGCTTCCAGATCATCGGCCTGTCTCTCCAGAACCTGCGCCAATCGGCCCGAGGCCTCGCCAGAAGCAATCATCGCCACATAGAGATCGTCGAAAGCCTGAGGCTGGCTCTTCATGGCATCGGAAAGCTTGAGCCCTTCCATCACCTGCCCGCGAATGGAGAGCAGCACCCCGCGCATGGGCGAGCGTTCAAATTGAAGCGCAATGACCCGAAGCGCGTCTTCCACCGGGGTCGCGGCATTTATTAGAATGGCGAGCTGTCGGGTAGCGCGGGTCAAATCCTTTAATTTGATCCGACCAGACAGAAAGGAATTAGACGCCTCTGACGTCTTGGCGGTTTTCTTGCGGCTGCGGTTTAGATCCACCGGAATGAGGGCGCGGGCACGGAGCATGTCGCGGGCATCGCGAGACGAACTTGCCATTAATGTGCCGCGCTGTTTCGCGCCTTTGGCATCTATCGCGGCATAATCAAAGGCTTCCATTTTTTAGATGGCCTCTGCTGTGCTCGATTTGCAAACCCGGAGCACTTCTTCCGGGGAGGTCAGGCCGTCCACCACTGCCTGCGCCCCGCTTTGCAGAAGGGTCTGGCGGTTCCGGAAGGCATGTTTTGACATTTTTGACTCAGACGAACCGTCATGGATCATGGCGCGGAGTTTGTCATCCATCGTCACCATTTCATAAAGGCCCAAACGCCCGCGATAGCCAATATCCAAACATTCGTTACATCCCTTGGCGTGATAGAATGTCGTCGGTTCATTCGGCAAGCCAAGTTCGGAAAGCTCCGTCTCGCTGGCCTGATAAGGCGTTTTACAATTCGGGCAAAGTTCGCGCACCAATCGCTGAGCGACCAAAGCCGTAATGGTGCTGGCCAGAAGGAAAGGCTCGACGCCCATATCCCGCAAGCGGGCGATCGCGGCAATGGCGGAATTCGTATGAACCGTGGAAAGAACCAGGTGACCTGTCAGTGAGGCCTGCACGGCAATTTCTGCCGTTTCGGGGTCCCGGATTTCCCCGACCATCACCACATCCGGATCCTGGCGGAGAATGGCGCGAAGGCCCGCCGCGAAGCTCATCCCGACTTGAGAATTCACTTGTGTCTGGCCAATCCCGTCCAACGCGTATTCGACCGGGTCTTCGACCGTCAACACATTGCGGGAGCCATCATTTAATTCCGACAAGGCCCCGTAAAGTGTTGTCGTTTTACCGGAACCGGTCGGCCCTGTAACGAGAACAATACCATTGGGACGGGCAAGCGCGGATTTAAACGCCGCGAGCATGGGCGCGTTCATACCCAGCTCTGTCAGGGCCAGTCGCGAACTGTCCTTTTCCAATATCCGCATGACCAGCCGTTCGCCGTGACGCGACGGCAGGGTCGAGACCCGCACATCAATTGCCCTTTGACCGAGGTTAAGCGAAAACCGTCCATCCTGCGGGACACGTTTCTGCGCAATATCCAGCTGCGCCATGACCTTTACCCGGCTGACCAGAACAGGGGCGAGGCGCGCCGGGAGGCTCAGTTTTTCACTCAGCGTTCCATCGATCCGAAAACGTACGGAGAGCCGCTGCTCATAGGGTTCAATGTGAATATCAGAGGCGCGCGAGCGGATCGCTTCCTGTAAAATACCGTTGATAAGCCGGATAACGGGTGCGTCATCAGAATTATCCAACAGGTCAGAGGTCTTCGGAAGGCCATCTGCCAGAGCGTTCAAATCTTCGCCCGTTCCGATTGCGTCTTCCGAGGCGCTGGACAGATCATTTTGCGAATAGGTCTTGGACAGTTCCGTTTCAAAGATGGCGGGACTGACTTCCTGTTTCGGCAGGGCATGACCGACAGCGCGGCGCGCCTCCAGCAAAGCTGACAGGCTGACTTGCGGTCTGTGAAGCAGGCTTACACTGCCTTCCGCATCCGTGACAATCAGCACGCCTTGCGTTCTGGCAAAGCTATAATTGAGCTGAGGTGTCATACGAATGGCTTCCATAATTTTGATTTATAAACACCGCTGTCGCGAAAAGCGATTTAAGTTTTCATTATATTTTATCTGGTTTGACAGACATATTACAGCGGCCCTCGACGGCGGTGCAGTTTCACCCAGTCCAGATTGTAAAGGTTTATCGATAAACGAAAATAATTGTTGTTTTTCGATAAGATTTTGTTAGGTTTCCGTAAAATCGACTTTCGAAGGGGTCCGTCATGCTTTCCATCCAAAATATCCATAAACGTTTTGGCGATGTCCATGCACTGAATGATGTCAGTCTGGACCTGGAGCCGGGGCTATTTGGTCTTTTGGGCCCGAATGGGGCCGGTAAATCAACCCTGATGCGGACATTGGCCACACTTCAGAAACCGGATGAAGGCACGATAACCTTTCAAGGCAAGAATATTGTCTCCCATCCCAACGCCATTCGATCTGAACTGGGATATTTGCCGCAGGATTTCGGTGTTTACCCGCGCATGAGCGCTCTGGCCCTTCTGGATCACATCGCTATTCTGAAAGGCGTGACAAATAAGAGCGAACGGGATGACCAGATCATGTCGCTGCTCGAAAAGGTTAACCTCATCACGCACCGCACCGCTTCGGTCGCGACCTATTCCGGCGGGATGCGTCAGCGCTTCGGCGTCGCGCAGGCCTTGCTCGGCAACCCAAGACTTCTCATCGTGGATGAGCCGACAGCTGGGCTTGACCCCTTTGAGCGCCAACGTTTTCTAGACCTCCTCTCGGAATTTGGCCGGGAGAAAATTATTCTGCTCTCCACTCATATTGTCGAAGACGTTCGCGATATTTGCCCGGATATGGCGATTATGGGCAATGGCCAGATCGTCGTGCGCGGCGCCCCAGAAACCCTCATCGACCATATTCGCGGAAAAGTCTGGCGGAAATCAATCGACCGGGACGACCTGCCAACCGTTAAAAAGCAATATAAATTCCTCTCAAGCCGTCATTTGAAAGGCGGCATCCAGGCTTCTGTTCTAGCGGAAACCTCCCCCGGGCCGGGCTTTGAGCAAAAAGAAGAAACGCTCGAAGACGCCTATTTCGCCCACTTAAACGGTCTGGTTTAGGGGCGGCTCATGTTTAAACGTCTTTTGAAATTTGAAATGGGCTTTCAGGCCCGCCAGATCGGCTTTTGGGTCGTTCTCTTTGTTATGTTGGCTTACGGCGTCTTTGTCGCCGTTATCCCGGATCTTTTCGGATCAGGGCTAGGCGGCACCAAAATCAAGGCCAATGGCGCGCAGATGATCGCCGGCGGGATCGCCAATGCCTATCTGCCGGTGATTTTCTTTGGCGGAATCTTTGTTGTGACAGGTATCTTGCGCGACAAAACCTCCAATATGACGGAGATCATCCACTCCACACCGATTTCGACATTCGACATGACCGCATCGCGAATGACGGGCGTCTTCCTGATTATTTTCCTGAGCTTTTTTGTTTTCTTACTGGCGCAATTTCTGGGTTCATTCAGCCCCACGCTCGACAAGCTGACCCTTGGCCCCATACGTCCGATTTATTATCTGCAGCCGCTTTTGCTATTCACCCTTGTCAATGCCCTGTTCGTCACGGCCTTTTTCACCCTGATTGCCGGGCTGACCCACAACCGCATGCTCGTTTTGGTCAGCGCGATAGGTTTGTTTTTCTTCTCTATCATGTCCGGCGTTGTTATCGAGCTCGACATTCCCAAATGGGCGCAAGCTCTGGCTGACCCTTTCGGCGCTATTGCTTACACGCTCGATACAGAATTCTGGTCGACTGAGGACCGCAATACACGCCTCACACCGATATTCGGATATCTGGGTCTTAACCGGCTTGTTTGGGGCGTTATTTCGCTCGGCGTTTTGGCGCTTGTCTTTAGCCGGTTTAAACGCGGTATTGTCACAGGCAAAACCAAATTGCGCGGCGCAGTCCTTCAATCCAAAGACATTCCAGAATATAAAAGCGTTCAGCCGAAATTCGGTTTTGCCGCGGACCTGTCCGCTCTGTGGACACGCACAAAGTTCGAATATCTGACGACCGTGCGGTCTGTTCCGTTTATCATATTGGCCAGCCTCGCCATGGCTTTGTTTGCCTTTCTCATTATCGTCACGGTTTTCTTCTCCCCGCAAAAACTGGTGCCAACCAGCCTGTTTATGATGACGATTGGCTTTGGCAGTTTCTTCATTCCGGTTCTTTTAATTATCGCCTTTTTCTCCGCGGAAATGGTTTTCCGGGATCGAGGCGCAAAGTTTGTTGGACTGCTCGATTCCACCAAAGTGCGTAATTGGTCCTTACTGGTCGCCAAATGGATTGCCTTATCTGCCGCCCTCGCAACGCTTTGTGTGGTCGTCATGATTGTCGGCATGGCGATCCAGATCGCGGCCGGAGGCCCGCCTGTTAATCTTTCGCTTTATTTGAAATTTACCTTCCTGAATGCCTTCCCGAACTATCTGGCTTTCGCCTTTCTGGGATTATTTGTCCAAGCTTTCGTTCCCAACAGAATTGTCGGCATGCTCGTTGCGGCTGGGGCCATGGCGTTTGTTGCTCTCGTGGTGTCCAGGCTCCCATTCTATCACCCCCTCATGGGCTTTGGCGGAACCAGCCCGGGACAAGTTTCGGAAATCTCTCCTTACAATAGCTGGGTCTATTTCCGGTGGTTCAATCTCTATTGGGGCGCTCTCTGCGTTCTCTTCGCTGTGTTTAGCGTTTGGCTCTGGCGCCGCGGCTTCCAAGTTTCACTGCTACGCCGTCTCAAGGAATTGAAAACAAATATCACTCCGGCCTCAGGCGCGGTGGCGGCCGTGGCGCTCGCCGCCTTTATCGGCAGCGGTATTTACATCTACCAAGCCTATGAAAAGGTAGACTATGCCAATCAGAAAGCGCAGGAGAAACGTCAGGTCAAGGCTGAAAAAATGCTCGCAACCGAACGCGATTTGCCTCATCCGCATGTGCGCAGCGTCAGCATTGAAGCCGACATTTTTCCTGAAAAACAGGAAGCTACAGTCAGCGGAAAAATGATATTCGAGAACGCGTCGGGTGTTCCGATTTCCGAAATTTATGTCAATCCGGCCAGTGGCCACGAAGAAGACGTCAAACAATTTGACCTGAACGGCGCGGTTGAACTCACCGAAGGCACAAATGCCGAAGGAGACTCGATTGAAGAGATCAACGATTTAGGCGTTCGCGTTTTCCGGTTCGAGCCGGCCCTTGATCCCGGTGACAAGACGGAACTGGATTTTGAAACATTCTTTCATGGACCGCGCCTGGCGGATAGAAGTGCCATTTCAAAAGACGGGACATTCCTGAACAACTATGGTGGATTCGGTGTTAGTTCCCGCGTGATCCCGACAATGGGCGTGCCGGATCTTCGGATTCGAAATTCCAAAACCCGCCGCAAATATGACCTACCGGAATTGGAAAAACTCCCCGAACCGACAGATCCGGAGGCCGGAAAAGTTAACCTATTCGGCACACTGACAGGGCCAGCGGATTATATTGATTTTGAAGGTACGGTTTGCACCGCCGCCAATCAAATTCCGATTGCGCCCGGCGACCTCATCACAGAGTCTGTGGAAGGCGACCGCCGCTGCCGCACCTATCGCTCCGATACGCCGATCAGCAATTTCTTCTCTATCCTGTCGGGTAATTACGCCGTGACCGAAGATAGCTGGACTTCGCCGACCGGGAAAGTCATCCCGATCCGTGTTTATCATGCGGAAAGCCACAGCTATTCCGTTCAGGATATGATTAAGGCGACAAAGTTCGGTCTGACACATTATTCGGAAAATTTCGGGCCTTACCAATATAACTACTTCCGCATTATGGAAGTCCCTTTCATCGGATTTGCACAGGCGTTCGCCGGAACCATTCCTTACTCCGAACAGGGGTTTATCATGGATAGCGGCGAAGCAGGCGACATCAAAACACTTGATAATGCCGCCATAACAACAATGCATGAATTAGGCCATCAATGGTTCGCCCATCAGATAGTCCCCGGACGCTCTAGAGGATTTAATGTCCTGTCAGAAGGTTTGACTTCTTACGCGACCATGGATGCTTATGAAGCCCTATACGGATTTGATAAAGCGCTTTACGCTCTGGAAAATTCTACCATCGCCCAAATGCAGGCGCGGGCCTTTATTGACCGGGAAAAAGAAGTACCTCTCGCTGTTGCCGGAGAACAACAATATCTGGTTTATAACAAGGCCGACTGGGTCATGTGGGGGCTGAAACACTATATCGGCCCTGACAAAATGCGCCTTGCCATGCGCAATCTGATTGATGAGTTCGGCTCCAACGGTCCGCCTTATCCCACAACGAAAGATGTGACCAACGCGCTCCGCGAGGTGGCCGGACCTGACTATGATCAGCTGATTACAGATCAATGGGACCGCATTGTTTGGTGGGATATGAAATTTGGGGACGGCGAGCTTTCCGCAAGCAAGCTCCCAAATGGCCGCTACCGCGTCACCGTTCCGTTTGAAATGGACAAAAAGATCCAGACCGAAGACATGGAAAGCGCAGAAAGCTTTGCCGATATTGACGGCGAGAGTCTAAATGAATGGGTCGAAATCGGTTTCTATCAGGACGAGCCCGAAGCCCTCTGGAGTGACTGGACGAAGCTGGAGCAAGTGCGGGTTACTCAGGCTGAAAGTGAATTGGTTTTCGAGCTTGAGACGCTGCCAAATTATATCGCCATCGACCCGCGGCGCCTGCTGATGGAGCGAAATGTCGAAGACAATGTCAAACCACTCTCGACGAAACTCGCTTCCACCGAATAAAAAGCGGCCCTATCAAGAAGGCACTTTAAACACTCAGAGGAGCAAGCCTCGCTTGCTCCTTTTTCTTTTGCCTGATAAGTCACGCGGGTCATCGTCTAGCGAAAGAAAGAGTACCTCATGAAAATGAACGGGAATGAAATCCGTCAGGGTAATATCATCAAACATCAGGACTCTCTGTGGATTGCCGTTAAATGCAATGCCGTTAAGCCTGGAAAAGGCGGCGCCTTTAATCAGGTCGAGTTGAAAAACATCCTGGACGGCCGAAAACTGAATGAACGTTTCCGCGCGGCCGAAACCGTCGAGAAAGTTCGCCTTGATCAAAAACCACACACTTATCTTTTCGCTGAAGACGATATGCTCGTTTTCATGAATTCCGAAAATTATGAGCAAATCCGCCTGCAATCTGAATTTGTTGGCGATTCTGCGGCCTATCTCACTGACAGTATGGAAGTTGAAGTCGAATTTTACGAAGACCGACCCATTAATATCGCCCTGCCCGCTCAAGTCGTGCTGGAAGTGGCCGAGACTGAACCTGTCGTCAAGGGCCAGACAGCCGCAAATTCGTTTAAGCCGGCTATTCTCTCCAATGGTGTCCGGACAGCGGTTCCGCCTTTCGTCGGAGAAGGCGAACGTTTGATCATTAACACCGAAGACGGATCTTACGTCAAACGGGCAGATTAGGCATGGCCAATCTTTCTGCCATAATGACCGTCATGCAAACGGCGGCGCGTAAAGCGTCGCGCGGTTTGATCCGCGATTTCAACGAAGTCGAACATTTGCAGGTCGCCCGAAAAGGCCCAGCGGATTTTGTCTCTCGCGCTGATAAAAAAGCCGAAGAGGTTATTGTCGAAAACCTGCAAAGGGATCGTCCGGGCTATGGCTTTTTGCTTGAAGAAGGCGGCGAGATTGTCGGGTCTGACAAGACGCACCGATTTATTGTTGATCCGCTAGACGGCACAACGAATTATCTCCACGGCATTCCCCACTTCGCCATTTCTATTGCGCTCGAGCGCGAAATTGACGGCGAACCCCGCGAAATCGTCGCCGGACTGATTTACAACCCCATCACAGACGAAATGTTCTTTGCTGAAAAAGGCAAAGGGGCCTTCATCAATGACGGCACGCGCGGCGGGGCTGATCGCCGTCTGCGCCCATCCCAACGTGACATTTTTCAAGATTCGCTTTTTTCCACGGGCATCCCGTTTTTGGGCCGCCCCGGTCACGCCAAATTCCTGAAAGAACTCCACCAGGTCATGGGCCACAGCGCCGGAGTCAGGCGTTTGGGGTCTGCCGCACTTGATCTCGCTTGGACAGCCGCAGGCCGATATGACGGTTTCTGGGAACGCGGCCTCGCCCCTTGGGATATTGCCGCAGGCGTTCTCATCGCCCGGGAAGCCGGATGCCAGGTCGAAAGCCTCTCAGGCGGAAATGTGGTTGAGACGGGCAATATTATCTGCACTAACGCCGCCTTGATGGCGCCGTTAAAAGAGCGTGTCGGCTAAAAGCTCACCTTATGTCAAAAGTCTCCCTCAAATCCTCGGACTGGTCTATTGGCTCCGGACTCCCCCTCGCCGTGATAGCCGGATGCAATGTATTGGAGAGTTTGGAAGAGTCGTTGACGATCGGGCGTGAATTGAAATCTGTTTGCGCCGATTTGGGCCTGCCTTATGTGTTCAAGGCGAGCTTTGACAAAGCAAACCGCTCTTCCATCACGTCTTTTCGCGGACCGGGTCTTGAAAAAGGTCTGGAAATGCTTGCGGCGATTAAAGCCGAGTTGAACGTGCCGATCTGTACCGATGTCCACGAGGTCGATCAAGCCCTTCCCGTGGCCTCCGTCGCCGACATCATTCAGGTGCCGGCTTTTCTCTGTCGCCAGACAGATCTGGTGACCGCGATGGCAGACGCCGCGAAGGAAACAGGCAGTGTCCTCCACGTCAAAAAAGCGCAATTTCTTGCTCCGTGGGACAGCAAAAATATAATCTCGAAAATCCGCGAAACATATGACGCAGATGCCATCATCATGTGTGAGCGGGGGGTCAGTTTTGGATATAACAATCTGATCGTCGATCCCTTGGCTATTCCGGAAATGCAAAAGCTCGGCGTGCCGGTGACGATAGATGCCACCCATGCGGTGCAGCTGCCCGGAGCCGATCCCAGAACGGGCGGCGCCTCTACGGGCGGACGACGTGAAGGCGTGGCCATTGTCGCAAAATCAGCCGTCGCGGCGGGGGCAGATGGGGTATTCCTTGAATTTCATACAGATCCGGATGCGGCGCTTTGCGACGCCCCGAGTTGTTTACCTGTTTCAGCGGCCAGTCCCCTTTTGACCCAATTGAAGGCACTACGTAATATCGTGAACGGCTAACTTGACCCAAGCCCGCCCCTCGACTATATCGCGCCCTTCGAGCGGGGGACCCAATAAAGCAAACCCGTGACCAGAGGCTAAGGAGCCAGACAATGAAAAAAAATACTCATCCCGATTATCACATGATTACCGTCAAAATGGTTGACGGCTCAACTTACGAAACACGCTCTACCTGGGGCAAAGAAGGCGACGTTCTCGCGCTGGATATCGATTCTAAAACTCATCCTGCCTGGACAGGCGGAGATGCGAAGTTAATGGACCGCGGCGGACGCGTTTCCCGCTTCAAGGACAAATTTGCCGGATTTGGCGTTTAAATTTAACGCCTCATACGCAATTGAAAAAGGCTCCCTCAGGGGAGCCTTTTTTGTTTCAGCGGCAAGACTGTTAGGCTTGGCCAAAGGCCGCTTCCAAGCGGTTAATCTGATCGGCGACCGTGTTGCCCTGCTGCGCCGCTATCGTGCCGTATAGCGAACGATCCAGCCGGGTAATCCGCTCATAAAGCGCTTCTGACCGGGCCAATAGATCGAGCAGTCGTGATGGCAAAGCATAGGCTGTCTTGGCAAGTTCGGAGAAACTAAGCTCTTCATCAGATTTCGTTTCCGGCACAAGACGGTATTTTTCGGCCCGCGCCTCATTTAGCTCCATTTCCTTCTCGTTCAGAGCGCGCTGAACCAAAAGCCAACTCGCCACCTGCATGAGCCTGGTCGTCAGACGCATGGACTGACTTGCATAGGTCAGCGCGTCGTCGCGCTTTAGCTTTTTAGATTCGTAGCGTCCCGGCCCGTCCAGATAGGCAGCGGTTTCTTCGACCATATCCATGCCTTCGCGAAAGGTTTTGGCGAAAAGCTCGGAACGGGTAAATTCCATCAGACGCGCTTCGGCCTGAGGCGTCAACGTGTCCAGCCCAACCGTCTGGCGGGTCGGTGTTTTCGATATGTCTTGGGGCTGTCCGGCGGTCATAGAATCTCTTTTTCAGCACAAGGTGTAAGCTTTGCGAATAAGTTTGCAAGCCCCACGCCAAAGACACCTGCCCGTATGAAAAAAAGTAATAAAGCTGTCATGTTCAGCTTTTTGTTCCGAACAGGCTATCCGCCGCGTTGCGGTCGCTTTTCTTTTTCTCCAATTCTTTTTCCGTGCGGGTTATCTCACCTCTCAACGCCTCAATTCTGTCTTCGAGTTCGTGGACAGATAGTCCGTAAAGTTCATCGCCCAGGCTCACTGTCCCGATTTGGCGCAAAGTCTCATTTTCATCCATGGCAGTCCCACCTTCCCTATTAGCTTGCATTTTAACCGTAATAGCCTATGTAAAGGGGTGTTCGAAAGCGGGAAACGACCAAAATCGAACAAAATGACCCCGCCGAGCGGGGTTTTTTAATGGCTGTTTTTTAGACGAGGCTCGTTATGACACAGATTTTAATGCCCAAAGCCACGGCCGTCTGGCTCATCGACAATACAGGACTGACCTTCAAGCAGATTAGTGAGTTTTGTAAACTTCACATTCTGGAAGTCGAAGGCATTGCTGACGGAGATGTCGCCACTGGCATTCGCGGCGCAGACCCTATTGCCAATGGTCAGGTCAGCCGAGAGGAAATCGAAAAAGCCGAAAGAGATTCCGATTACGGAATGAAGCCGAACAAATTCGATTCAGACGAGTTACAGCCGACGAAAAAGAAAAAGGGACCGCGTTACACACCCTTATCCCGTCGTCAGGATCGTCCGGATGCAATTGCCTGGCTCGTCCGTTACCATCCTGAAGTGACCGACGCGCAAATTTCCAAACTGATCGGCACAACCAAGCCGACCATTAAATCCATTCGCGATCGCACTCACTGGAAAATTAACACGATCAACCCGACCGATCCGGTTTCCCTGGGACTTTGCAGCCAGATAGATTTGGACTCGATCGTGAAAAAAGCCGCCGAGAAGAAGGCGAAAGAAGACGCGGCGAATGCGGAAGAAGGCGGCGAAACGCTGACCCCCGTCGAACCCGCCCCTCTGCCGAGCGAAAAGCCAAAGGTCGAGCATACGCTTGAGAGTCTCTTCAAGCCATCAGAAAGCTAGTTTCAGCGCTAAAGATTTTGAAAAGCCCGGCTTAGTCCGGGTGTTTTTTATGAAATTCGGCGATGTCTTTGACCTTCTGAGAGTCGTCTAAATTGAGGACAAGGACGCGGCCTCCTTCCACAATAACGCCGACATTCTCTAACCCGACAATATTGACCTGAGGACCGTCAGACATGACGAGACAGTCTTTTGCGTCTAAAAGTTGGGTTTTTTCGGGATGACAAGAAACTTCAAGCTTTTGGCGGACATCAAATAATGAGCGGTAGCTTCCTAAATCGCTCCAACCGATATTACACGGAACGACTGCGGCCTTATCCGTGCGCTCCATGACCGCATAGTCGATGGAATTGGACGGAGCGTGCTCAAAAGCCTCTTCATCAAGTGCAATCAAATTTCCAGCCCTAACCGCCTTGTTATAGGCCTCTTGCACGGCTTCGAGTATTTTAGGTTCAAAACGCGCTACTTCCTGAAGGAACTTCCCTGCTGAGAAGAGGAAAATCCCGGAGTTCCAGTCAAACTCGCCGCTATCGCAATACTCCCTAGCCGTTTTTTCATCTGGCTTTTCCTTGAAATCCTCAACTTTAAAAACGCCTTCGGAAATGCTTTCTGAGCGTTTTATGTAGCCATATCCTGTCTCCGGGCTCTCGGGATAAATGCCGAAAGTGACGATATAACCGTTGCGGGCCGCCTCGCTCGCTTTCTCGACAGCTTTATGAAACGCTCCCGGAAATGTAATCACGTGATCGGCAGGCGCCAAAAGCAGAAGGTCATCATCCGGGCTCTTTTCTTTGACATACAGGGCGGCGGCAACCGCTGCGGCGGCCGTGTTCCTTCTGCACGGCTCCCCAATAATCATATAGTTTTCTGCGGACATTTGTTGCCGGATAAGGTCGGCTTGGGACGTGCCGGCCAGCAAAACCGTTATAGGCTCAAATAAGTCGGTTTTCAGCCGGTCTATAGTCTCTTCCAGCATTGTTTGCGGACCGATAAGCGGAAGAAACTGCTTCGGTCTCTCTTCATTAGAGAGTGGCCAGAGACGGCTGCCGGCGCCGCCTGACATAATTACTGGAGTGATCGCCATAAAAATAAATCCGATTGCGCCCAATATTTGATCTCTTCCTGCATAGTAACGGCAAGCCTGACTCGCAAGGCAAAAGGAGTCTTGCATTCAATGCCCCCCCATATTAGAGGCCTGAGACATTGGGGATAGGCGCAAACAAGATTTAAAAAGTTATAAAAATGACAAAAACAGCCCTGATTTCTGGTGTCACAGGACAAGACGGTGCCTATCTGGCCGAGCTTTTATTGAATAAAGGCTATATTGTTCACGGCATTAAAAGACGTTCCTCTTCGTTCAACACCGCCCGAATCGACCACCTTTATGTTGATCCTCACGACCCCGATGCCCGTTTCTTTTTGCATTATGGAGACCTGACGGACTCGACAAATATTATTCGTATCGTTCAGGAAACCAAACCGGACGAGATCTATAACCTGGGCGCTCAGTCTCATGTTCAGGTTAGCTTCGAAACGCCTGAATATACGGCCAATTCTGACGCTGTCGGTGTCCTGCGTTTTCTGGAAGCGATACGAATTTTGGGCATGGAACAATCGACGCGCTTTTATCAGGCCTCGACCTCCGAGCTTTACGGAAAAGTCGTTGAGACCCCTCAATCTGAAACGACGCCGTTTTACCCCCGCAGTCCCTATGCCGCGGCGAAACTCTATGCCTACTGGATTACGGTCAATTACCGGGAAGCTTACGGCATACACGCCTCTAACGGCATTTTGTTTAACCATGAAAGCCCGCTGCGCGGTGAAACCTTTGTCACACGCAAAATCACGCGAGCCGTCGCCGCCATTCATCACAAGCTGCAGGATGTGATCTATCTCGGAAACCTTGATGCCAAGCGGGACTGGGGTCATGCGCGGGATTATGTCGAAGGCATGTGGCGTATTTTACAACAGGACAAGGCGGATGATTACGTCTTAGGCACAGGCGAGACACATTCCGTAAGAGAATTCGTCGAACTCGCCTTTGCCCACATAAATGTAAAAATCGTCTGGGAGGGTGAAGGCATTCACGAGGTGGGCAAAAATGCAGAAACCGGAGATATCCTCGTCCGTATCGACGCCCGTTATTTCCGCCCAACCGAAGTGGACTTACTTCTCTCTGACCCGTCAAAAGCAAAAGAGAAGCTTGGCTGGTCTCATACTATTGAGTTTAAAGAACTTGTCACCGATATGGTTGAAAGTGATTTGAAAGTCATCGAAGCTGAAGAGAATCGGTATCAGCGACATGATTAATTCCCTACCTTATTCGCTATCCGGTAAACGGGTATGGGTTTGCGGACATAATGGAATGGTCGGTTCGGCCATTGTGCGGCGCCTTCAAAATGAAGAGAATGTAGACATTCTGACAACAGAGAGGACTGAAGTCGATTTAGTCGATCAAGCTTCCGTTCAAACATGGGTGTCCCAAAATAAACCAGACGCCATTTTCCTTGCCGCCGCAAAAGTCGGTGGCATTCATGCCAATAATAGATTCCCAGCGGATTTCATTTATCTCAATACAATGATAGCGGCGAATGTAATTCAGGTTGCTTATGAAAACGCGGTTGAAAAACTTCTCTTCCTTGGCTCTTCCTGTATTTATCCTAAAATGGCGACTCAGCCCATTAAGGAAAACTCGCTATTAACGGGCCCTCTGGAGCCGACAAATCAATGGTATGCCATCGCTAAAATTTCCGGGATTATGACGGCGCAGGCCTATCGCGCTCAATATGGTTGCGACTTTATCTCTGCCATGCCGACAAATCTGTACGGCCCGAATGATAATTTTCACATGGAAAATTCCCACGTCATTCCGGCGATAATTCAAAAGGTCCATAACGCAAAAATAAATAATGAACCGACAATAGAAATCTGGGGCACCGGCAAAATCTATCGCGAGTTTATGCACGCCGATGACTGCGCAGACGGTCTGGTGTTTCTGATGAAACACTATTCACAAGATGAACACATCAATGTCGGCGCCGGTGACGACGTGTCTATTTTGGAATTAACAGAAACTATTATGAAGGTAGTGGGCTATGAAGGCGAGATTATCCACGATCTCACCAAACCCGATGGCCCGCCAAAGAAGATGATGGATAACTCAAAACTGTCCAATATGGGCTGGAGCCCTCAATACCGCTTGGAAGAAGGCCTACGTCATGCTTATCAGTGGTTTTTAGAAAATGTTGAAGATTTGAGGAAATCTTGAATTTGCTCATGCCCTCTGTCTACAGATTCAATTTTGCTGCAAGCAGTAGTAACCTTACAGGCGTTCAACAGACTTCCAGGAATGAGGAATGGTCACGACCCCCCAAACACGATCTCTGACAGGCAAGACGGTCAGTGTCGGATTTTCCCCGCGATATAGAAACTCAGGTCCGTCCGAAACAGCAAAATTAGATACATACTCTCCTGGATTAAAGGGTAAGTTAGGTACCTCCAAAATAAATTCGGTTTTTACCCCCGCTTGAATATCAAATTTCTTTTTTTCAAATTCCGTTGAAAATCCTGTCACATATTTACCATCATCCTGCCAAACCGGCACCCCTAACACCAGGTTCCGAGGTGCGTAATTCAAAGTGATTTCTGTTTTGAAATAAAGCATTTCTCCGCTTTTGATTTGATCGATCTCATTTCCTTTCTCGTCACACCAATAATGGCGGACATGTTCAAGGGATTCATTATTGCGGAATTGTGGTTTGAGAATTGTCTGAATGCGCTTTTCATATGTGTTGGCTTCAGGCGACTCCAATTCTTGATATTGCTCAATGGCTTCCTCAGGGTCCCCTAAATAAACCATTTCTCCTTGATGTAAGACCATTGCTTTAGTGCAGAAAAGCTTAATGTTTGCCATGGAGTGGGACACTAAGACGAAAGCTACCCGTTCGCGAATATCCCTAATACGTTGAAGGCATTTCTGCTTAAATCGAAAATCTCCAACAGATAGAATTTCATCAATGAACAGCAAATCAGGTTCGGACACCATCATGATTGAAAAAGCTAGCCTCATTCGCATACCCGAGCTGTAAGTTGCGAAAGGGGCGTCAATAGCCTCCCCGAGTTCTGAAAAGTCAATTACGTCTTGTATCGTGGCCTCTATTTCCTCTGTGCTGCGACCCAGTGCAGTTCCCCGTAGCGTAATATTCCGGCGTCCACTTGCATTTGCACTAAAACCAGCTGTGAGGTCTATCATGGCAGCCGTTTGGCCTTGGATTCGCGCTTCGCCAGCGTCCGGTAAAATTTGGCCAGATAAAATACGAAGTAGAGTGGACTTACCTGCGCCGTTCAGCCCAATTACCCCTATAGCCTCTCCCCGCTTCAAGCTGAAGTTAATGTCTCTCAGGCTCCAAAATTCTCCTGGCTTTAATTGGCTGGGAATTTTGGGCGGGCGTTTGATCAAAGTACGAAAAATAGCCCCTGACATTCTTTGACGGCTAGACCCTTGATTGCGTGAATAGAGCTTTGAAAGCTTTTCTACTTCTAAAATTGTATCATGGGATTTCATCATCAGGTCAGCCCTCTGATCCGATATTCCATGACATAAAAGAGGCGTGCTCCGACCACAAAAATAATGACTCCAATACCCGACCAAACGGCCAAGGGAATGTAATTATCGAGTTGGCCGGTAAAAACGATTTCGCGGCTGGCGTTTACGAAGACGGCGAACGGGTTAAACCGGGCATTGATCAAGGCGATCCCGGATTCTCCCATAGGAAAAATGACGCCCGAGACGAAAAGGCCGTAAGTCAGCAATATAGTTGTGACACGCGAAATATCTTTATAAACCACATTCAGAACGCTTAAAATTAAACCAGCCCCAAAAAATAATAGAAACGCAGGAAGAAAAATTAAAAATAATAATGGAGAAGTAAGAGTCGGCCAGCTCTGCGTCCAGATCACAATGGCGATAACAAGGCAAAGCCTAATTATCGTTTCAAAAATAAGTGTTGCAAAAGCGGAAACTATTGACGCTGACAGGGGCAAGGCTGTTTTCATGGCTTCATCACTACGCGACGAAACGGTGTTGATAGGCAATTGTACAAAGCCAACAAATATGAACCAGATAGTCACGCCGAACGTCAAAAAGGTTGCGCCGGAGACGCCATCAAATGTCGGAAAAACCCGGATTTTAGTCAAAAACAGATAAACGGTAATCGGAACAAGCGGTAAAATAAAATTCCACAGAACTCCCATAGCGGTCCCATGATATGAATTCCGAAAATTTTGACGATAAACTGTCCAGATTTGCTCACTATTCTCTTTAATCTCATTCACGAGACGACCGATAGCGGTTAACGCCGAGTCACTTACCCGCTGTTTTGGAGAGATAATACTGAAAGACTGGGAAGTTTGTTTTCTCATGAGCCTATTAGGTTTCCTAAGCAAGATCACATCGTGTCCTCAAAACACAAAATGTATTTATCTTAAGGCTTTCTTAAATTTACTGGAAAAAGCGATGTTCATTAACTCCCTACAATATCGTCACGCGCTAGCAACACTTAACATACAATTTTATTGAGATATGACCTTACTTCGATATCTATTTTAGATATTGCATTTCACTTGGCTTTCTACCGGCCCATAATAAAGTAACAGATTGCGCGTTGTCTCTTAAGTCAGCTAATTTAGGAGCGACTTTGTTCCATTGAGTCATTATATTATCAGGATTAGATATATATTGCGGCTTAAATTCTAAATCTTCTTTATTATTAATTTCAATCTTTCCCAGTGGTTCAAAAAGCCCACTCTTAAAAGCCTCCTGATAGGCTTGAATTTTGGTATGTCCAACATGTGTGTAATGCACACCATTAAATTTATAATCCGGTTGGGTAAGATAAAGATCAACAGCATGAAACATTTGCCCTCCAGGCTTGAGAATACGTGCGCAATCCTCAATGAAGCCGCTCAAAGCATTAGTTGGAACGTGCTCTACAACTGACACTGAAAAAAGGATATCAAAAAAAGAGTCTCTAATTTGACCCTTAGAATCACCGACCCAGCACTGAATGTTATTTACATCTTTGAAAGTAAGCTCGTTATCAGGCCCCCCGTCTGCCCCTTGAAATTTTTCTATATTGTATACTTTATTTAATTTCGCCAGTGCAGGGAGAATTCGAGTGTCGCCGCCGCCAACCTCACCTATCAACATCCCTTTGCAATCCTTAATAATATTCATTATTATTGCATCCTGAACAGATTTCAGGTGCCAAGGAAAAACTCCTTTCCTTAAATTTTTTTCTGCGCCATTATTAACAGCATCCATATACATTTTTTTCGTGACAAATTTTAGCATGTGTTCGATTCTGGCTTAAATGGAAACTATGGTATTCAGAGTGAACTAATCGATATTATCACAAATTCGATATCTAATTCCACACCCTGAAGCAAGTTAGTAAATACTCGGCACCTATAATTTGGACGAATATACTTTACAACTTAAACCACTCGGTCTGTCAATATCAGCAGAGGCATTTACATAGACATGCGTCGCTGTCTTTCTTCAATCGACTGGCCTATCGAAAAAACTACCCAAAATGTATGATATTCAGTTCAATTTCCAAGAGTTTTCATTCAGAATCTGAATTAACATCTTTTCACAGTTAACTGCCGTGCTAGACACACTCTGACTGAAGAGAGGGAATAAGCGATGTCTGAAAAAACCGCTAAGGAATTGGGTGTCAGCGAACTCGAGGCCTTATATGAAGAGGCTCTCAATAAACTCCCCTCCAAGGCTCCGATATTCCTGCCGACAGAGCGGATGCCGCTGGAAAAGCGGCTTGAAGGCGTTAAACGTGTAGATCATATTTATAAAAACACTCTGGACTCTGTCTACCGCCCAAAACTCAAGGAATTGCGAAAGAAACATAAAGGATCGAAACGGTGTTTTATTATAGGTAACGGGCCCAGCCTAAACGATACAAACCTAGAGCTATTAAAAGACGAGGTCACTTTTGCGGTCAACGGGTTTTTCCTAAAATCGGATGAGCTTAGCTGGACGCCAACCTATTATGTTGTTGAAGATCATCTGGTGGCAGAAGACAGATTGGAGGCAATCAAGAAGTTCAAGGGTCCAACTAAATTGTTCCCGGTCTATTTAGGATATTGCTTCGAAGAAGCAGATGATACTATTTTCTACAATCATCGGCCACGTGTCAGCTATCCTGACGGTTTTGATTTTTCAACAGACGCGGCCAAGATTACCTATACAGGCTGCACTGTGACATTCTCCTGCATGCAATTGGCGCACTATATGGGGTTTGAAGAAATTTATCTCATTGGCGTCGATGCAAGCTACGAAATCCCCGATGACGTTGACGACTCTGACGAATACAATGTCGGAGTTTTAGATATGAAATCAGATGACCCCAACCACTTTCATCCTGACTATTTCGGTAAAGGGTTTAGGTGGCATGACCCTCAAGTTCATAAAATGATTGAAGCCTATAAAGAAGCGCGGAAAATCACTGATCTCTCAGGTCGGCGCATTTACAACGCGACGGTTGGAGGAAAGCTAGAAGTTTTTGATAGAGTTTCATTTGACAGTCTTTTTACAGAACCCACACCATCGACCCCATTTCAGCAAAATTCTGCTTCCTACCCAAATCAATATCCGCGCGTGTTAATTTTCGATATCACCTTACTTGGAAATGGTACGGCCACCGGAGAAGTAAAGAAAAATTTATTCCAGGATTGGCCCAAAGAGCGGATCGGACAATTTTTCTCTACAGGGCGAGAAAAAATCGGCTGGAGTAGTAATGGTGAAAAAATATTAGATAAGCTGTCCCAAGAGAAGGCAGTTGATATTGCTGAAAGCTTCAAAGCTGACGTTATCCTCTACCGCCCAGTCGCAGATAATCTTGAGCTTCATAAAGCCGCAATGAGAACGATAAAACAGTTAAGGCTTCCTTTCGTTACATGGTATATGGATGACTGGCCAGAAAGATACAAACGAGAGAATCCTGAACGCTTCAATCTTTTCGACGACGATCTCCACTATTTAATAAATCACTCCGTACGCGCTCTTGTAATCGGTGACATGATGCAGGACGCATATGAGAAACGATACGGACGAAAGTTCATACCTTTGGCTAATGGTGTACACGAAACTGATTGGCCGGAACCCGAAATTGAAGAGATTACGGGGCGTCCCTTCAAAGTCAGATATGCAGGGTCATTAGCTGAAAACATGACACTGGATAGCTTACTAAGAGTCGCCGAGGCGATTGAAAAACTTTCTAATGAATATGAAGTGATATTTGAAATAAAAACCATGCAACTATGGTATGATCTGACAAAATCAAAATTTAAAAAGTTTAAAAAGACGACTTTTCTGGTTCAAAACTTAACTGATGAAGAATATAAAACCTGGATCAGAGAAGCCGATACGCTCGTTATAGCATATAATTTTGATTCAAAATCTAAGATTTATACTCAATATTCCGTGGCTAACAAAATGCCCGAATGCTTAGCTTCAGGTGTTCCAATTTTAGCACATGGACCTAAAGATGTCGCTACATTGGACTTATTGGAAAGATACGGATGTGCGCAATTCGCACATGTGCCGCAAGCGAGTAAGGTCGCTGAAGAAATTGAAAAATTAATAAGTTCGCCGACCCTGAGAAAACGACTTAGTCAAAAAGGTCGCAGGGTGGCTTTTGATAATCATAACCTCGTTGATCTGAAAGCTGAGTTAAAAGACATCTTAGGTGAGAGTTGCATGCCACACACTTCAAACCGGCCAATAAATTTACTCCCCGCCATAATCCTCGGAAATGGCCCCTCTTTAAAGGGATTTGATTTTTCTAATTTTGAAGGCAAAGCGGTTTTTGGGATGAATGCAGCCTATAGATACTGGGATAAGATTAATTGGTACCCTGATTATTACTCATGTCTCGATCTAGTCCTAGGACTTAGCCATAAAGAGGAAATCAAACGCCTCATTGAAAACTCTCATGAATACGGAATTAAAAAATTTCTACTCCGCGACAACTTAATTCAGCAGATGGGCCCTATTAAGAACGGAGACCGGGTCGTAAACTTTGATATCATTCAGCCACACTCCCATTTGCTCTCTGCCCCGACAATTTCAACAGGATCGCACACGGCAGGTTGGGCGGCGATGCTCGGATATAAACATATTTACCTTATGGGAATTGATTGCAATTACGTTGAGATCGTTGACGGTGCGGTCAAAGGCAAAAACGGCACAGAACTTATAATTCAAGAAGAAAAGAGCAATCCTAATTATTTCTTTGATGGGTATCAGAAAAAAGGGGATTTATATAATGTCCCAAATCCTGGAAAAGATGTTCACTTACAAAGTTGGCAAGAAATTTCAGAAGCGATTGCGTTTACACCATCAACCATTGTCAATGCGAATCTGAAATCCAAAGTCGATATATTCGATTTTTGTAAATTTGAAGACATCCGGTCAGACGGCTCAACCCAGCTTATTCCAAAGGAAAAGGCCTTGAAAACAACTGAACACAAAGTCGAATTTCCAAACAAAATTTCAGATCTGCGCTATCCTCGCGAAGCGAAAGCAGGATTTGACGAAACTTATCTAATTTTTAAAATTGTTGAGGAGAACGACCCTGGAATTATGGTGGATGTGGGAGCGCATTATGGGGGAAGTGCTCGTCCTTTTGCAAAAAATGGATGGTCTGTTTTTTGCCAGGAGCCTGATCCCAAAAACCGGGCTCATTTGGTAAGGAGTTTGGGAAAGAACAAGCTTGTCAAGATAGACCCGCGTGCGGTCGGAGAAATTCCGGAGACAGGACGCGTCTTCTACTCCTCAGACGAGAGCACAGGAATTAGTGGAATGCTGGCATTCCGCGAGACCCATGAACAATCTGCAACCGTCGATGTCACGACCGTAGCCGAAATAATTAAAGAACAAGATATCTCTCACATTGATTTTCTAAAAATCGATGTAGAAGGCTATGACTTTGGAGTTCTTAAAGGCGTGCCTTGGGATGACATGAAACCAGACATCATTGAATGTGAATTCGAAGATGCAAAAACAAAACATTTGGGTCACAGCTGGACCGATATATGCGATTACCTCGTGAACCGTGGGTACACAGTTTATCTTAGTGAATGGCACCCCATTATACGTTATGGCATACCTCATGACTGGGCGGCACTGAAACGTTACCCATGCGAACTGGAGGATATAAATGCATGGGGTAATTTGCTCGCTTTCAAAAATGATCCCGGCGAAAAAATATTATGTGAAAATTTGGAAAAAGTCTTGTCACTTAGAAACAAAGAATTCACTGGGAAAGCCCCTCCTGTCACAATAGAGACTCAGACAGAAAATGACGTTGTATCTAATTCTGCTGCTCAGGCCCCAAACTCAACACAAAAAACCCAAGTTAAAAAGCCTGTTGTGTCTCAACCCGCAAAGTTAGCGCCCTCCGACTTGGCTGCTTTACCAAAAGATCGCTTTGCTGACCGACTACGTCGGAGAAGTCCCGCTCTGTTTCGTATTGCACAAGCCTGCAAATGGGGTTTGATTTTTCTAAAGCGGCATTTGGTCTCTGCCATATTTGGGCTTTTTCTACTGACAGCCCTAATTGCGGCTCCGTTTTTCTTTTCCGTGCTCACTCCTTTTGCTTGGGTTTTCTGGGCTGCGGCAGCCATTATAATTCTTGCTATGACCGCCGTTCTAGGCGCTTCATTCGCTAATATGATGGCCAACAGGATCGCCGATAGAGAACGTTTAGAACGAAGGAATTTGAGGGCTGAAGTCCTTAGAACTGTTGATAGCGTTCAAAACAGTCAAAATCAGAGAAATACGGCTTTATTGAATCGCCTTTCCGACGAAATATCTGACAGAAAACGCTTTGAAAATGATATGAAATCCTCTTCATTAGCACAGCAAAAACAAGTCGAAAATAAAATTGAAACCACACGACGAAATACTTTAAAAGAACTGAATTCCTCTTTGAATGTTAGTTTAAAAGAACTGGAAAAAACCAACTCCGAGGCCCAAGATGCAGCAATCGGAGAACTACGAAATCATATTCAATCTCTAGAAAGCGCCTTACGAAAAAAGCTTTCTCAGACTGAGAATGTGATCGCCTCATCACAAGCTGACTCCGAAAAACGTCTAGATAGGATGGCACAGGAGTTCAAAAAACGTCTTCAAGAAGGTCTCGAGAATTTACAGAAGGATATAACGGATGATCATAGAGCTGCATCCGAAAAACGTCTGGAGGAAGTGACGCAGGAATTCAAAAAACGTCTTCAAGAGGGTCTAGAGAATTTACAGAAAGATATTACAGACAATCAAGAAGCTGCATCCGAGAAACGTCTGGATGAAGTGACGCAGGAATTCAAAAAACGTCTTCAAGAAGGTCTGGTGAGTTTACAGAAAAATATTACAGACAATCAAGAAGCTGCATCCGAGAAACGTCTGGGCGAAATCACACAAGAATTCAAAGGACGCCTTCAAGAAGGTCTGGAGAGTTTGCAGAAGGATATTACGGACGATCAAAAGGAATCTATCGGAGAGCTTGAGAACCGTTTTGGAATTCTGGAAGAAACTCTCAAAAATCAATTGGAAGACCGAGATAAAAAGATCGAAGAGCTGTGGAATACTCTAAAGGAAGAAATCAAAGCTGCTAGTTCAAAAGATGTAGAAACGAAGCTGGAATCTTTAGCCTCCTCAATGAATAAGGAGATCGCCTCTATCAAAGAAAAAAGTACAGCGGCAAACAAAGAAACTGCCGGTTCTCTGGAGAAAGTCTCTCTTCGTTTGAAGTCTCTGGATAGCAAAATTGATGATGAAGCCAATAAGGATATCACAAAAACCATAAAATCCGTCGTCTCAAAAGAGATAGAGCAAGAATCCAAGCGTAACAGCACTACCTTTATGATGGCACAAGAACAGCTTGAGGAAAGGCTGGAGAAACGTTTTTCTGAAACACAGAGCCTCATAGAAAAAGCTCAAGCAGAGCTTGCTCAGAATGAAACCAAACTCCAAAAGCTAGATAATCAAAATGATGAAGCTCGGCAAAATCTTGAAAACGAAATTAGTCAATCCAAAGAGCAAATAGATAATCTGCAAACAATGTTATCTACCGCAACAGAAACTATCCGTTCTATGGAAGGGCAGAACGAAACTCTGCAAAGTGAGCTAAAAGGTCAATTTGTCGAAGCTCTAGCTAGAATAGATAAAGCTAATAAATCAAGCCAGAACGCCCATTCACAAATTACTGATTTAGAGAAGAAGTTGCAGGAGACCCAGCAACAAGTAATGACTGAAACAAGCGCCCTGCAAATGCTGGAAGGACAAAGCAAAAAATTAAAAGAGGATATGAACACTCAGTTAGATGACGCATTATCTAAACTGAATGCGACCGATGAATCTGCTAAAACTGCTCATTCTCAAATTACAAGCCTTGAGGAAAAGCTTCAGGAAACCCGTCGTCAAATCCGAGCTGAACAAGAAAAACAAAACGAAAATACACCTGTCAAATTCCAACATTTCAACCGGATATTATCAAAAAACCACATTCAGGTTTTAGAAGAAAAGTGGTTGAAACCATTGAATTTGACGGAGTCAGAAAAATCAATTGCCTATTCTGCTAACCGCATCGTTTCACTTGAAGATCGTATGAAGGGTCGTCTCGCAACATCTCTTGAAAATGCAGTATTACGGACACTAGTTGCAAAATCTGTCAATGGGAAGAGTTTGAAAGTCCTCGAGATTGGTGTTTTATTTGGGGTCGGCCTCGCAATGATTTATGACCGAACTGTCGACACTTTTGATAACGTTCATCTCACAGCAATTGATCCGTTTGAAGGGTATTACGGGGGTAACGCACTCGATATAATTACGAACGAACGAATTACGGAGAATGTGTTTCTAGATAATATGGCGGCTGCACGTATTCCCCGCGACAACCTGACACTGCACAAAGGCTTTAGTACTGATGATGATATCATCAAGGCGGCGTCTAAAGATCAATATGACATACTTATTATTGATGGTGATCATAGTTATGCCGGCGTTAAGGCCGATTTTGTAAATTATGCGCCGTTTGTAAAACGTGGTGGCTACATACTGATTGATGATGACAGTGCCCCGGAATGGCCTGAAATTACAGAATATGTAGACGAAGAACTATTACCGCGCCAAGACATTACGCTTGTCGGGCGTAGCTGGCGAACAGCGGTGTTTCGCGTCGTCAAAAAAATAAAAGAGTAAGGTTTTAGCAGGCCTGGCTAAAATAGACGGGCCTGCAATCTTTTTCATCATTTAGCGTAAGTTTAAAAAGACTCCCGGCTAGGGCGTTTTGTTTCTTTTCCACCTCTAATCCGATGGAGGCCGAGGTCACGTAGATTTTGTTTCCTACAATCACTGGGCAGGTCGGGCGTTGAGTTGGCATCTCTACGGTTTCCACAACCTCGCCCTCTGGCGAAATTCGTCTGAGGCAGGCCCCGTCCCAAAAGGCGACCCAGAGACACCCTTCTCTGTCTAATGCCATACCATCCGGATAGCCTTCGCCCTTTCCGAATTTCTTGAACGGTTTCAGGGCTCCGAACGTGTCTAAACTTTTGTAGGAGGCGCGGTAAATTATCTGGCGGGCTGAGTCTGTTAAATAGGCTAGCTGACGATCGGCATCAAAAGCCGGGCCGTTCGTCACGTGAAAACCAGACGCCATTTGTCTGACCTCACCGGCTGATGTATATCGCCACCAATTTCCGGCGAAGGCGTCTTTCTCTGCATCATCCATTGTCCCGGCCCAAAAACAGCCGAATGGGTCAATAGCGCCGTCATTAAAACGTGTTGTTTCAATATGACTTTCCGGATTGTTGAGATATTTAACGGCAGGCATATTTTGTTCATCAAAGGTAATATGGCAAAATCCCTTACGCCCCGCGGCAATCAGGCCGCCTGCCTCATGAAGCCCCAAGGCGCTTATATTTCCCGAAATTGGCCAAATCTGTTGATCACCGCTTGGAAGTGACAAGGCAAACTGCCTTTCCCCTTTAATATCCAGCCAGTACAAAGTTTCGTTTCTCGGATCGTAGAGGGGGCTCTCTCCAAGAGTAGCGCGGATTTCCCAGACACATTTGATTGACTTTACGACTCCCCCAGTCATCGCTCAAACCGGGTCGTGCAGGCGGGAGAGTATGCCCCCATCAATATGAAAGGTTCCGCCTGTAATAAACCCGGCTTTTTCGGAGCATAAAAATTGGGCGAAATCCGCAACTTCTTTCGGCTCTCCAATTCTTTGAGCCGGGTGAAATGATTCCAGCTCCTCGAATTTTTCTGACTCGCCAGCGAATCCTTCTTCTAACATAGGCGTTTTAATCGCCGCGGGTGCCAATGTATTGACCCTGACTTTTCCGCCGAGATCAATGGCGAGTGCGCGGGTAAGCCCATGCATTGCCGTTTTAGACGTCGCATAAGCTACAAAGTTCGGCTTAGTGGCCTGTGCATGGACCGTGCCTATATTGAGGATACTGCCCTGACTACCTGTCAATTCACTTAGAAACGCCTGTGAGAGACGGAAGGGCGCGAGAACATTTACGGCGAAACTAGATTGCATGTCCTGCGCCGTTATATCTGCTGTTGGTTTCACGATTTGCAAAGCTGCATTGTTTATAAGGGCTTTTATTGGCGCACCGTCACATGCTTTGGTCACTTGCTTATAGAAGTCCGAAAGAGCTTTGTCGTCCTCGGATAAAACTTTCAAGTCTGCCGGCACAAAGAAGGCGTCATCTGGGAAATCGTCCCCTTTCGTTCGGGACGTTCCGACAACCCGCCAGCCCTCTTCAACAAACCCTTGAACGAGGGCCGTCCCTATTCCCCCTGACGCACCGGTAATGATAACGACTTTATCTGCCATTACTTATCTTTGAGGAATCCAGCTATCCGGTCAATGGCCATATGACTGACGACGCGAACGGCGTCCACGGTATTTGACCCATTGTGAGAGCCGAATATGCAACGATCAAACTGACGTAGCTCAGACGTCTCCTGCAATGGCTCAATCTCAAAAACGTCAAGGGCAGCAGAATGAACTATTCCGTCTTTCAGACCTTTTAATAAAGCGCCTTCTTCGATGACGGGCCCACGGGAGACATTCACGATACGCACGCCAGGCTTCAACTTCGGCAGAATGTCTTCGTCAAACATATGTTGAGTCTGCGGAGTCAACGGACAGGTAAAAATAATACAATCCATATCCCCGATCCTGTCAGGCCAGACGTGGTTATCAATATTCAGTCCCTCGACAGGCTTAAAATAGGGATCATAGGTAATAACCTCTAAGTCACAAGCGAGTAGACGTTTCACGGTGGACTGGCCTATATCGCCAAAGCCAACAACGGCGGCTTTTTTATTCCATAGGGAAATACCGGACGGCTTCGGCCAAGCTTTATTTTCACGTATCTCGCGATCAATCCGGTAAGTCTGACGTGCCAAACCCAAAACATAAGCCATCGCCACGTCAGCGACTTCGCGACCAAAAACACCCGGCGTATTGATGATGGGAATGTCAAGATCCTTGCAGGCATCAAAATCGACATTGTCGGTTCCAACCCCCCATTTTACCGCCGCTTTCAATTTGCCTTTTACGCCAGCCTCAAAGACGCGCCGCGTGGCTGGGTCGTCGCCGATAATCCAGCCATCGTAATCTGGCAGAGTTTCAATCAATTCTTCTTCCGACATGACCTGAGTGACGTTAGCCGGCACGCCAGTCAAACCGACAGACTCAAATTTCTCAATAAACTCATCGTAAAGCCCTAACATTGGAGGGCATGTAACAAGAATTTTCACTTCAAGACTCCGATATTAATCTTCGCTAGGCAGGCTTTCGCCCGCTGCCACACGCATGAGCAAGGATTCGGCCATAAACCAATCAGCCTTCTCGTCAATGTCTACGGACTCGAGTCGAGGCGTAGCGAACATGGCTGGTTTTTTTCCAATTCGGGCCTGAGTCGATTTAAAACTCTCCCGACTGAAAATATATCCCACCGAATTTTCTTCAAGATAAGGGTCTAAATCCTGCGTCCGTATTAAATTTTCCGGATCGTGATTAATCGGCTTTGCCTCATTTGTGTAAAACCTTGTCTGATGAGCATTTACGGTGAAGAGAGAGTCTACATCTTCTGACGAATAATGATCTAGCATTTCTCGGATGGTTTGGGGCGTCAGGAGTGGATTGGTCGTGTGCGTCATAAAATAGAGATCAGACTCATGATTATCTATGTCGTCCTCCAGCACCAAATTCATAGAAACAAAATCACCACAAATTTCGGGTTTGCGATCTCGGATGATAATCCGGCCATTGGCGTCGCCATCCGATAGTCCATTTTCTTCCAGAATGGCACGAGCATCAGTGTTTATTACAATATTGTCGACTTCTTCCACCGCCAGCAACGTATCAAGAATCCATCGAAAAAGGGGCTTTCCGGCAATGTTTCGAAAATTCTTTGATTTGACCCTGACACTATTCGCCTTCATCGGCAAAAGAGCAGTGAGGGATTGGGATTTGTACATTGAGTTACGATACCTTTGTCTGACTGGACGAATTATTCGGGAGAGAACGCATTAGCGCGTGGCTTCTGTGTCGCTCATGTCTAACTCCTCGACTTTGAGATCACTCTTGCGTTGAGGCGCTTGAACCTTCGGATAATAATAGGATTCTTTCTGCTCCCGGGATAATTTTCTATTTTCATTCTGCCCCTTATAGGACCCCCAAAACTGTAGCACTCGAAAACTTACAATTTCCGGAAGCACCTTACCTAATATCTTCTGGCGTCTAGCTGCTCCGATATCGTTTGAAATTCCGGCTATCGTATACCGAATAAAATCCCAAAAGCTCATGTGAACTTCTGGCATGACCTCGCGCAATGTCAAAGCTTCGCGGTAATAGCGCCGCCTGACCTGGGACAATGTCTCTTCATGAATATGTGTTACGGGAGCGTCAGCGACATAAGCGATCTTGGCTCCGTCATTCACCACCTGTTTTCCTAAAACCATATCTTCGAGACCGGTTACGTCCTCGTCAAATCGATATTTTTTCCATATCTGTGTTTTGATCGCAGAATTTGCATTATTGATAAAAAACCCTTCTTGGGGTACGGCGCTTTCCTTTGGAAAGTATTTGGCGAAGAGCTGCTTTTCCGAGAATTTGTTGTAATGATTGCCGATTTGGCGGCCGTAACTGTAGACAGCTTTATCTTGCACAAGCGGATCGACTAAGTTTTGAAGCCAACGGTCGTGGGTTGGTATGCAATGGGCGGATATAAAAACCAGATAATCCCCTGTTGAAGCTTCACATCCCCAATTCAAGGAACGACCAAAGCTGAATTTCGATTTGGGAATATGGACAACACGCAAATTATGTTTTTGGGCAATTTCAAGTGTTCTATCCGTAGATCCTGAATCCACTAGAACCATCTCCATGGTCAGCTCATCCAATTTCTGACTTTTGCAAGCCAGAATCGCCTGTTCGAAGAACTTTTCTTCGTTCAGGGCGCGGAAAACAATGGATATATCTGCTTTTCTCATTTGTTTCACTTGTCTGAGGGCTCAAAGCTGACACTTCAACCCCTAGAAATTTTTGTCCTCAGCATCAATAGGTTTCTGGCTTGAAGCAGAGTAGTTTTAACTTTGTGACCAAGTCTTAACCCGTCGTTTAATTCTGAGTTTGCTCATATTTAGCTTATTCCCTTTTAGACATCGAAAGTTATGTCAACTCTATTTGCTGGGCAATTTTTGTATCAACATTTCTATACTCTATCTGCAGCTTTACTATTTCTTCTGGAGCTAAATTTATTTTCCCTTCAAAACGGCTAGTCTCGCCCTGAAAAGCAACTTTTTGGTCGAGGTAAATACCGCAATTTACAGCGCGTTCGAAATCAATAACAAGTTTTTTGGCTATATCCTTCTGGTAATGAAAGAGGCTGAAGTCCCTTGTGAAATTTCGATGTAAAGTCCTGGGTTCACATAATTTACGTTTCACCCCACTGAAAAAACCTCGGAATGGACCATATTCAGCTAAGTGAAATACACAGAAGTTAAATCCTGTGTGAAGGGCATTTTTTAAACCTGAATGTCTTAGAACCAGTTTGTAAATTTCATTTAACCGCTCAATATTTAAAGACCCGGTTTTGGTATCGGCATGGTGACGCACGAGCGAAAGTACATCCGGAAGATAATAAAAGTTTTTTCCAGCCTCATAGAGCCGAACCCATAAGTCCCAGTCCATTGTATAATGTCGATTAATATCTAACAGGCCGACCTCAAAAAGTGCGGATTTCCGAACAAAACAAGATGGCTGCGAAATTAGATTGTCTCTGTAGAGTGTGTCATCAATATCGCTGGGACCAGGGTGGAGGCGGCTATAAGCCTCGTTTTCGATCAAAATCGTATCGCCAAAGACAACATCTACTTCGGGGTGATCAGAAAATATTTTGGCGACTTTTGTCAAAGCGTCGGGCGCCAGGCAATCATCATCATTTAGCCAACCGTAAATATCTCCGCATAGAGCCTGCCAACCCTCATTAATCGCATCGCTTTGTCCTTTATCCGGCCCAAATCGCTCATAGCAAATCTGGCTGGAAAATGGTTTGAGTTGCTCTTGCAAGGTTTCGGAGCTCGCCACACTGCAGACTGCTATGCGAGGTTTTACCTCTTGCGCCTTTAATGAACGCAGCGTCCAACTCAACCAACCGGAAGGACTCGGCCCAATAGGGATTGTTATCGCAAACGTAAGTGATGTCACATCAGAATAAGCCCCGGTTTTCATTAGAGTTCCCCTTTATAGACCTCTAAAGCTTGAAAATAGACCTAAGCCCATTTTTCTTTTCCAAGTGACAAGTTCGAGCCGTATTCCGAATGTAGAAGAACAGTATTTGTACGTACGTAAAAACCGCCCCGACAGGGCGGTTTTTAAAATATCAAAAAGTTTCTATTCTGCTGATAAAATTATCTATATTGTTGGACGCGCGTGGTTCGAAGTCCCGCTATGCCGTAACTCTCTATCGAGCGTTGCCATGCCATGAATTCTTCGTTTGAAAGGCCGTAACGTTCACATGCTCCATCCAGCGTCAGCAATCCACCGCGCACTGCCGCCACAACTTCGGCTTTGCGCCGTATAACCCAGCGCACCGTATCCGGCTTGGGTAAATCTGCCATCGTTAACGGCGTGCCTTCCGGTCCGATAACAACATTCTCTCTTTTCATTCTACGGTCAGTCATGAGCTGCTCTTATGTTTTTCTGTATAAATATTAGTAGAAAATGGAGGTTAAAAAGAGTTTAAATAAACCACAAAAAAGTGAACAATATCAGATGTTTACGAAGGTTAACGGAATCAGAGTTACGGTTAAGAAAAGTTTACCAAATCACCAACATGTTGATTCATAAAGGAGATTCACGTGCCCCCTTCTGTGACTCTGTATCGACTTGGAACGATTCCGCGCCTATAGGGGCGTCGAAAAATTTATGAATTAACTCAAACTTTTTAGCTGGAGTGAGTGAAATCTCTCAAGAGACGGGTCATAAAGCGTCAACACAGCCCAAACTCAACGTCAATTCGCTGGGTTTTGCCAAGGCTGAATCCGACACACGGGTCGTGGTGGCGATGAGCGGCGGCGTGGACAGCTCTGTCTGCGCGGCCATGCTTGCCCGTGAAGGCTATGACGTGATCGGAGTTACTCTCCAGCTTTACGATCACGGCGCGGCCATTCAAAAAGCCAAAGCGTGTTGCGCAGGTCAGGATATTTACGACGCGCAGCGCGTGGCGGAAATGATGGGCTTTCCGCATTACGTTCTCGATTACGAAAGCAATTTCAAAGAAAGCGTGATTGAAGACTTTGCCGATACCTATCTACAGGGGTCGACGCCCATTCCTTGCGTGCGGTGTAACCAGACCGTCAAGTTCCGTGATCTCTTGCAGGTGGCCAAAGATTTGAACGCAGACTGCATGGCAACGGGACATTATATACGCCGGATTGAAGGTCCGGACGGGCCAGAGCTTCACCGTGCCTTTGATGGCGGAAAAGATCAGAGTTACTTCCTGTTCGCGACAACGCGTGAGCAACTGGACTTTTTGCGTTTTCCGTTAGGGCATCTGGATAAAAGCGAAACCCGGCGCTTGGCGACAGAGATGGGCCTGAATGTGGCGTCAAAGCCCGACAGTCAGGACATTTGTTTTGTGCCGACCGGAAAATATACGGATGTCATCGAAAAGCTCCGCCCTCATGCGGCGACGCCGGGCGATATTGTGCACATGGACGGGCGGGTGCTGGGGCAGCATCGCGGCGTCATGTATTACACGATCGGGCAGCGGCGCGGTCTGGGCCTGGGGGACGACACCGGGACAGACCCTCTCTTTGTTATACGGATTGATGCGGATAAGGGCGAAATCATTGTCGGCCCGAGAAAAGAGCTCGAAAGGTCAAAGCTCTGGCTGACCGATATTAACTGGATTGGCAAAGGCGAATTTGGCCCGGAACTGGACGGCCTGCCCATTAAAGTCAAAGTCAGGTCGACAAGGCCGCCTACGCCGGCACATCTTCGCTTGTCCAAAGACCGCATTATTGTCGAGCTGGACGAGCCGGATATGGGTTTGTCTCCGGGTCAGGCCTGCGTTTTCTATGCCCCTGACGCCGAGGCCGCGCGCACGTTGGGCGGCGGGTGGATAACGCGCACGGAATAGTCGAGGCTTGAAGTGTTGAAGGGATAACACCAATAGGAGTCACATTATGGCTATTATGAAATCCGTCGAAATTATGAGCGAAAGCCCTAAATCTTTTGAGGACGCTATCCAGCTTGCTGTTACGCGCACCGCGAAAACAGTCAGTAATATCAAATCCGCTTATGTCCGGGATCAAACGACAACGATCAAGGATAATAAAATTGAACTCTATCGCGTCACACTTAAAATCACTTTTGAAGTCGGCGCTTAACTGACTTGCCAAGGCGGGCACAAAGTCAGCCCGTCTTGATTTTGCACCATCTTGAAATTTTTCCGGGCCGCGCTATCTTTATAATGATAGATTATAACATTGGAGCGGATCATGATTTCAGGACTTTCAGATACGGCGGCTATTCTAATCGTGGTCGCTCTAATTGCTATATTTATCGCCCTCTGGACATATAGCAGTCGGCAAAAGCGCAAGTTTGACGAGGCGCGCCGCGCGCGCAAACGCGAACTAGACGCGCTGAAGGCCAAAGCCGCCAAAAAGAATTCCCCCTCTGAGTAATAAGACTTAAGAGAACGCAATAAGATTCCTGTCTGGCCGGTTTATAACCTGCCCAGCCAATCTATTTTGAAATTTTGAGAGATATTATATGAGCCAGTCCGATCCCGTTGTTATCGTTGGAATAGCCCGCACCCCTATGGGCGCTTTTCAAGGGGCATTCTCTAATGTAGACGCGCCAACGCTCGGCGCGACGGCCATTGCTGCCGCCATGAAAGAAGCCGGTATTGACGCCAGCCATGTCGAACAAACCATAATGGGCTGCGTCCTCCCGGCGGGTCAGGGACAGGCCCCGGCCCGTCAAGCGGCTATTAAAGCCGGACTTGGCGAACACTGCGAAGCCACTACGGTCAATAAGATGTGCGGCTCTGGTATGCAAGCGGCGATCATGGCGCATGACGCTATCAAGGCAGGCTCAATTGATGTGGCGGTCGCGGGCGGTATGGAAAACATGACCATCGCGCCTTACCTCCTCCCGAAGGCGCGCGGTGGCATGCGTATGGGCGATCAAAAAGTCGTCGACTCGATGATGTTTGACGGCCTGACCGACGCTTATAAAGGCGGCGCCATGGGCGTCTTTGCCGATATGATCGCCAAGGAATATCAATTTACCCGCGAGCAACAGGATGCTTACGCCATTGAATCTGTCAGCCGGGCTCAGAAAGCTCAGGAAAGCGGCCGTTTTGATCGCGAAATCGCGTCCGTAACGGTTAAGGGCCGTAAAGGCGATACAGTTGTGGACGCCGATGAAGGCCCGAAAAATGCGCGTCCGGAAAAAATTTCGAGCCTGCGCCCTGTCTTCTCCGAAGACGGCACCGTTACAGCGGCCAATGCCAGCTCTATCAATGACGGCGCGGCGGCGATGGTCTTGATGCGCAAGTCACAAGCCGAAAAAGGCGGACATAAGATATTGGCCGAAATCGTTAGCCATGCCGCCCACGCGCACAAACCTGACTACTTCACCACGGCTCCTGTTCACGCCATGAGAAAGGCGCTGGATAAGGCCGGTTGGAAAGCTGAAGACGTCGACCTCTGGGAAATCAATGAGGCTTTTGCGGTCGTTCCCATGATTGCGATGCAGGAACTTGGCCTGGATCATGATAAGGTAAACGTAAATGGCGGCGGCTGCGTTCTGGGTCACCCGATTGGGGCGTCAGGCGCGCGCATCATGGCTACTTTGATTGCCGAGATGGAAAAACGCGACTCAAAGACCGGCGTCGCGTCGCTTTGTATTGGCGGCGGAGAAGCCACGGCGGTCTGCCTTAAACGGGACTAATCAATAAAAATCCTGCACAGTTTTCGCTGTGCAGGATGATTTCAATTCAGGTAATGTGCGTGTGAGCGTTTATCTAACTTAACGCGCGCTCAAATAATGCCAGTTTCCGCGCCCATGCTTTATCTGCTTTTGCCTCATCATAAACGGCAGAATCAGGCGGGCACCATCCATGCTGCGTGCCTTCATAAACTTCTATTTCCGCGGCCAGATTGGCGTCGGCAAAAGCGTCTTTCAAAGTTTCTTTCGCGACCGGGTCACGTTCATCATCATTTTCGGCAATCGCAATAAGGTATTGCGCGTTCATTTGCGGAATGAGCAAATGCGGACTGTCTTCCGCTTCTGTAACGAGGCCGCCGCCATGAAAGGATGCCCCGGCCCCGATCCTTTCCGGAAGTTCCGCCGCCGTGATCATTGTCATGGGGCCGCCCATACAATAGCCGGTCGTACCCATTTTCTTAGTTTTGTCGACAACAGACTGCGTGTCGAGCCATTTCACAAAAGCGCGTGCATCAATGCGGTTGGTCTCCTGAGTGAGCGCCCGGGCATAGGGCACTATCTTTTCTCTTACAGCCGGGTCCTTGAAGGTCTGCCCGACCTCGACCAGAGGCGCCTTCACCTGTCGATAATAAGGGTTCACAACCAAGGCAGCGTAGCCATCCCCGGCCAGACGTTTGGCCATCATTTTAAAGGCCGGGCGTAGGCCAACGATGTCGGGCCAGATAAGAACGGCGGCGCTTGCCTCTCCTTCGGGGTGGGCGAAATAGGCATCGGCCATACCGTCCGGTGTTTCAATCATGACGTCGGCTTCGACTGTGCCTTCTACCATCTCTCCGGGCGTGCACCCTGCAAAGGCAAGGGAAATAGCGGCTCCGCCCGCCATGAGATTAAAATCCCGGCGGTTTAGGTGCTTTTCATAAAAGCCCTGATTTTCAAGTTCGGTAATATCATCACACATCGTCTTGCCCTCACATCCCAATTATAGGAATGGAAGTTAGGCGAAGTCAGTGAGCTCTGCAATGAAAAGTCAAAACATCTTCGTGAGGTGCCGAAGCGGCCTCTAATGTCCCCCGCCAAAGACGCCTGTTTTCACATCATAATTTGTCGCCACTTGGTATTCCGGATCATCATCTGAATCTATCATAAGCTGCCCTGCTTTATTTAGCAGAGCGTGACAATCCCGAGTAAGGTGACGAAGCCGAAGTGTTTTGCCGGCGGCTTCGTATTTCCCTGCAAGGTTTTCGATTGCTTGCAGGGCGGATTGATCGACAACGCGGGATTTATCGAAATCAACAATAACGAGATCGGGATCCTCGCTCGGATTGAACAACTCGCTAAAGCCTTCAACTGACCCAAAGAAAAGGGGACCAATAATCTTGTAGACCCGCTGACCTTCGGTTTCCTCAATATCCGCGTCGATCCGGCGGGCATTATTCCAGGCATAAGTCAGCGCTGAAATAATCACGCCAACAACCACAGCGACAGCCAGATCGTGCCACACAGTTACCAATGTTACGATGATAATCACCAGCGCATCCATCACCGGGATACGGCGCATAATCGTCAAAGATTGCCAAGCAAAAGTTCCGATAACGACCATGAACATCACGCCGACCAACGCTGCCAGAGGAATTTGTTCAATGACGGAAGAGCCGAACAGGATAAACGCCAAAAGGAAAAGCGCGGCCGCGATACCCGACAGGCGAGTCCGTGCGCCGGATTTCATATTGATCATGGACTGACCGATCATGGCGCACCCGCCCATGCCGCCGAAAAACCCTGTCACCGTATTGGCGACGCCTTGCGCCAAACATTCCTGAGATGCCCCGCCGCGCTCTTCCTTGATCTCGCCGACGAGGTTTAAGGTTAGGAGACTTTCAATCAAACCAATAGCCGCCAGCACCAGCGCATAAGGAAAGATGATCTCAAGCGTTTCAAGCGTGAGCGGCACTTGCGGAATATGGAGCGGCGGCAATCCGCCTTTGATTGTGCTCAAATCGCCCACATTCGGGACCGGAATATTCAAAGCGATAACCAGAATGGAAACAATACCAATGCCTGCGAGGGGAGCTGGAATGATTTTGGTCACTTTCGGCGTCGCCCAGATCAAAGCCATGGTCAGCGCTACCAGGCCTAACATCAACCAGAGCGTAATGCCGGACATCCATGTACCGTAAAGCATATTAAAAGGACCGTGATGTTCCCCCGCCGGAGCCGGGGCCGTTTGAAACTGGGTCATCTGCGCCAGAAAGATAACGATGGCGAGCCCGTTAACAAACCCCAGCATAACGGGATGCGGAACGAGACGGATAAATTTCCCAAGCTTAAAAACACCTGCCCCGACCTGCATCAGCCCCATTAGAACCACTGTTGCAAAAAGATATTCCACACCATGTTGAGACACGAGCGAAACCATGACAACGGCCAAGGCGCCTGTTGCCCCGGAAATCATTCCGGGACGGCCGCCAATACAGGCGGTGATTAGCCCTACGATAAAAGCGGCATAGAGACCGACTAACGGCTCCACACCTGCAACGAAGGCAAAGGCCACAGCTTCGGGGACCAATGCCAGCGCCACCGTTAGGCCTGCCAGAACTTCCACCTTGATGCGGTTGGGCGTAAAGGTCAGGGGACCAGAACGGCGCCGGGCCGGAATGGTGATTTTATCGGCGAATGTCGAAAGGCTGGAGCGTATCATCACATGTCTCGATATAACTGGCTTTACTAAGTCGCGCGGCGGTTAGCCTGATTACCCTTCACAAGCAAGCATTCGGGGGGACATTAAGCAGACATTGCGCCTCGTCATGCATTTTGATGTTTTTATGTCTCCTTTGAACGACTAAGGTTTTTCAAAATTATATAAGGATATTATATGCGCTATTCCCTTCTTCTTATGTCCAGCCTGGCTGTTTTAGCCGTTACTGCCTGTTCGGAAACGTCCGAACCAGCTCCGGCAGAAAACTCTGACGCCGCTTCAAATTCTGATTCCAGCTCAGAAACCACCGCTCAGTCAGACGCAGAAGAAAACGTATTATTGGCAGAGTGGGACGGCCCATATGGCGGCGTGCCGCCTTTTGATGAGATGGATCTGCAAGACCTCAAACCCGCGCTTGAAGTGGCCATGGCAGAAAATCTTGAAGAGATAGACGCCATTGCTGAGAATCCCGAGGCTCCGACATTTGAAAATACAATTGTCGCTCTGGAGCGCGCAGGCGAAAAATGGGACCGCGTTTCTGTCATGCGGGGCATATGGGAGTCCAACCTGTCCAGTCCTGAATTCAGAGAAATACAAACGGAAATGTCTCCCGTAATTTCGGCCTTTAGATCCAAAATTACGCAAAATCCGGCGCTCTTTACTCGTATCAAAACGGTCTATGAGAGCGAAGAGGCTGAGAACTTGCGCGACGATCAGAAACGGGTTCTGAATTTGACTTATGATCGTTTCGCGCGAAACGGAGCAACGCTGAGTGAAGAAAAGAAAGCCCGTTACGCCGAGATTAACCAGGAACTGGCAACCCTTCATACCAAGTTTGCCAATAACGTCTTGGCGGACGAAGAAAGTTACGTTCTTTATCTTACAGAAGATCAGTTAGGCGGCCTGCCCCAATCCTTTATTGATGCAGCCGCAAGTGCCGCCACGGAGCGCGGAAAAGAGGGAATGTTTTCCGTCACCAATACGCGCTCTTCCATGTCTCCATTTTTGACATATTCAACGGAACGCGACTTGCGAGAGAAAGTCTGGCGGACTTATTACAATCGCGGGGACAATGCTGACGAATTTGATAACAATGCTATCATCGCCGAAATTTTGAAACTTCGTGACGAAAGGGTCGAATTACTGGGCTATGATAATTACGCGCAGTGGCGTCTGGAAAACCGGATGGCCAAAACGCCGGACCGTGCCATTGAATTGATGGAAGCGGTCTGGCCGTCTGCCATTGCCCGCGCCAAAGAAGAAGTCGCGGATATGCAGGCCCTCGCGGAATCAGAAGGCGCGGACATCACCATTCAGCCATGGGATTATCGCTTCTACGCCGAGAAAGTCCGCAAGGATAAATATGATCTCGATTCCGACGAGGTGAAACAATATCTTCAACTCGATAAGCTCCGCGAAGGTATGTTTTATGTGGCGGGTGAGTTATTTAATTATGATTTCAAGCGAGTTCCTTCTGGCATGGTGCCTGTTTTCCATCCGGACGTAAAAGTCTGGAACGTCACGGATAAAACAACAGGCGACCATGTCGGCCTTTGGTATCTGGACCCGTTTGCACGCACTGGAAAACGCTCTGGCGCCTGGGCCACGACATATCGGAGCCACACCACGTTTGATGGACCGACTACTGTTCTTGCCTCTAACAACTCCAATTTTGTCAAAGGGGCGGCGGGTAAACCTGTGCTCGTGTCATGGGATGATGCGACAACCTTTTTCCATGAGTTCGGTCATGCCTTGCACGGTCTGTCGTCAAATGTGGCTTACCCAAGATTAAATGGCGGGGTTCGCGATTACACCGAGTTTCAATCACAGCTTCTGGAGCGTTGGGTTTCAACCGACGAAGTTGTCAATAACTACCTCGTTCATCATGAAACCGGCAAGCCTATGCCGGCTGAATTACGCCAAAAGATCAAAGATGCGGCAACCTTCAATCAAGGCTTTGCAACAACGGAATATCTCGCCTCCGCCTTGGTCGATATGCGCTATCACACCACAGATCCCGAAGGTATAGATCCGGACGCGTTTGAGAAGAAAACGCTTGATGACCTCGGAATGCCATCTGAAATCGTCATGCGTCACCGCTCTCCGCATTTTGGCCATATCTTTTCAGGTGAAGGTTATTCCGCAGGTTATTACGGCTATATGTGGGCGGATGTCCTAACCTCTGACGCGGCGGAAGCCTTTAAGGAAAGCCCTGGCGGGTTTTATGATGAGGCCGTGGCGGAAAAACTCGTTGAGCACCTCTTCGCCCCACGCAATTCCGTGGATCCCGCAGAAGCCTATCGCGCATTCCGCGGACGTGACGCAGAAATTGACGCCCTCATGCGGGACCGCGGGTTTACCGACGAATAGTTGCGGCGCTATAGCTGAAAAACAAAACCCCGCCTCGATGGCGGGGTTTTTTATTGTTTCGGTTTTCCAAGCAAGCCTAGTGCTCTACATTCCGCCAGACACGTTTATAAGTCAGCCAGAGAAGAACTGAGAGGATGAGAAGGTAAAGCATCGTCATCGCGCCTGTATATTTGCGCTGCTCCATCTTTGGATCCGCAGACCAAGCCAGAAATTCCGTCACATCGGCGGCCATTTGCTCAACAGTCGCTTCCGGAGCCGGAATTTCGATTTCGTTACCTTCTTCATCCTCGGTGATGGTTGGGGCGTATTCAACCAACCCATCCACAAGTGGCGCCGCCATGGCGATTTTTCCGCCGTCCATAACCGGATTATAGTACAAACCTGGCGTCAGTTCGACATCGGCGGGTTTGGGCGTATCATAAGCGATAAGAAGATTGTAAACATAATCGGCGCCGCCATTTCGAGCGGAAACCATGACAGACAGGTCTGGCGGCAGCGCCCCGCCATTGGAGGCCCGCGCGGCAGCGTCGTTTGGATAGATAGGCGGGAAATTATCAGAAGTTGTTCCAGGACGATCCATCACGTCACCGGTTTCTGAATCAATGTCAGAAACAAGCCAATCGGTTGCAAAGTTTTTCACATATGGATTGTCGTTCGGGTTTGGATAGTCCTCGAGATAAAACGGGCCGCCCTTATCGCCCAAATGGCGGAAAGACAGATGCTTGAGTTGGTGGCAGCTGGCACACACTTCGCGGTAAACCTGATAACCACGCTGCATGGCCTCACGGTCATAAGTTCCGAACGGGCCGTTAAAGTGCCAGTGCTTATGCACCATTTTATAGTCTCCAGTGCCGCCACTGGCGGCAAAGGCTGCGCCTGTCGCGATAACGGCCAAAGTGCCGCCGGCAACACATAAAGTTTTTAGAAGTTTGGAAGCCATGATCTAGCCCGTATATTTTCTGTCTTTAAGGAGCCGCGCGCAAACCGCGCGGCCTTTGTTTCGTATCTTCGAGATTACTCTGCCGCCGCGAGGCCGCCGCCGCGAGATTGGTTCCCCAATACCGCTTTGGTGATGGAATCGGGCCTCGCTAGAGGTTTTTCAACCAAGCCTAACACAGGCAAAATTATCAAAAAGTAAGCGAAGTAATAAATCGTCGAAATCTGGGAAAGGCGATAGAAAGTTATGCCTGTGTCTCCCAGACCAATAGCAATATCATCCGGCGTTCCCGCGCCGCACCATCCGAGAATAAAGCAGAAAACGAGGAAGATGAAGAAAAAGCCTCTTGCGATCGGACGGAAGCGAAGAGATCTGACCTTCGATGTATCCAGCCACGGCAGAACGAAAAGCACGGCAATCGCGCCTATCATAAGAAGAATTCCCGCGAGTTTGTCCGGGACGGCCCGCAAAATGGCGTAGAAAGGTAGGAAATACCATTCCGGCACAATATGCGCAGGCGTTTTGAGTGAGTCGGCTTCGATATAGTTATCGGCGTGGCCGAGCGCATCTGGCTGATAAAACAGGAAGAAGGCAAAAATCATGAGGAACACCGCAACAGCAAAGGCGTCTTTGACCGTGTAAAATGGGTGGAATGACAATGTGTCAGATTTGCTTTTCTCACTAATACCGATCGGGTTGTTTTGGCCGACATGATGCAAGGCCCAAACATGGAGCCCAACCAAAGCGGCGATAACAAATGGCAAGAGATAGTGAAGCGCGAAAAAGCGGTTCAACGTTGCATTCCCGACGGCGTAGCCGCCCAGGAGCCACTGTTGGAGACTTTCGCCGACGACAGGAACAGCGCCAAAGAAGCCCGTAATCACAGTTGCGCCCCAGAAAGACATTTGCCCCCAGGGAAGTGTATACCCCAAAAAGGCCGTTGCCATCATAATGAGATAAATAACGCAGCCGATAATCCAGAGGAGTTCACGCGGGGCTTTGTACGACCCGTAATAAAGCCCTCTAAACATATGAATATAAACAGCCAAGAAGAACATGGAGGCCCCGACGGCATGCATGGGCTGTAAGAGCCAGCCAAATGGCACGTCACGGCGGATGCGCTGAACAGATTCAAACGCACCGTCAACACTCGGCACATAATGCATGGCCAGAATAATGCCGGTAATAATTTGCGTCACCAGACAAAGCGCCAGAATACCGCCAAAAGTATACCAGTAGTTCAGATTGCGCGGAGACGGAAATGTCATGAAATCCGCGCCGAGACGAATAATGGGCAGACGACGGTCTATCCACTTCGTAGCGGCATATTTGGGTTCGTAAGTAGAAGGGTGTCCTGACATATTAACCTACCTTGATCACAGTGTCGGAGACGAATGTATAGGGCGGGATGACCATATTCGTTGGCGCCGGCCCTTTGCGGATACGTCCGGACGTATCGTAATGCGACCCATGACAGGGGCAATACCAGCCATCAAAATCGCCGGCTTCGCCAACGGGAACACATCCGAAGTGAGTACAAACCCCGACCATCACCAAATAGGCGGGCATTAAATTGCCTTCTCCGTTAGGCACCAGGCGCGCCTCATCGGTTTGCGGGTCTTTCAGCGCGCTCATAGGCACGGATTCAGCCTCCGCGATTTCCTTTTCTGTTCTATGACGAACAAAAACTGGCTTGCCGCGCCAAAGGGTTTTGAGCTGTTGCCCCTCGGCGATCTTAGAAAGATCAATCTCGATAGAGCCTGCGGCGAGTGTATCAGCAGCTTTACCCATTTGCGCGACAAGAGGCCATGCAAGGGAGACTGCACCTGCAGCTGCTACGGCGCCTGTCGCGATAAAAATGAAATCGCGCTTGCCGTCATCAATGTTTTCGTCTGTTTTCACGGTATCGGACATGGTCTGTCCACTCCTGTGGTCAATTTAATGTATTTGGGCGGGTGTCTAACCTTATATATCTTGTAATGCCACAGATTATTCGCGGCAAGACGCCGCAATTCACAGATTTATTGCAGTTTTATTTCCTGTAAGAGGTTGTTTATGGCTCAAAATCTCTCTGTCACCCTGTTTCAACCCGATATTGCCGCTAATCTAGGGGCCGTTATGCGGCTCTGCGCCGGATTCGACGTGCCCCTCTCTGTTATTGAACCCTGCGGCTTTCCTTTGTCCGAGAAAGCGCTTCGGCGGGCCGCCATGGATTACACCCCTCCGGGCGGACTGCAGCGCGTAACAAGCTGGGCGGATTTCAAACCCGAGAAGCGAATCGTTCTTTTGACAACGAAAGCGGCGACCCCTCTGCTGGAGTTTCATTTCGACCCTGGTGATAGTTTGCTGTTTGGACGTGAAAGCGCTGGTGTGCCACAGGAGGTTCATGACCGCGCCGACGCCCGCGTCATTATTCCTATCGCGTCCGAAGCCCGCTCTTTCAACCTCGCTACCAGCGTCGCCGTGACGCTCTATGAAGCCTTGCGGCAAACAGGCAGCTTGCCGTAAAGGGCCGCTATGACTGATTTTGAGTCCCAAAAAACCCGCGCCGCGGATTGGTTTAAATCCCTACGCAATGATATCTGCGCGGAGTTTGAAACGCTGGAGCGCGAAGCGCCTTCTGATCTCTACCCCGGAGAGCCCGGCAAATTTGTTTACGAGGATTGGCAGCGCAAAGTTGAAAATGGCGGCGGCGGGACAGGCGGAATGCTTCGGGGCCGATTATTCGAAAAATGCGGCGTCCATATTTCTGTGGTTCAAGGCGAGTTTACGCCCGAAATGGCCGCCCGCACTCCGGGCGCAGACAAAGACCCTCGCTTCTGGGCGGCGGGCATTTCGCTCATCGCGCATATGAGAAATCCGCATGTCTCGGCCGTTCATATGAACACGAGATATATTGTCACGACCGAAGACTGGTTTGGCGGGGGCGGAGATCTTACGCCGACTCAGGCTAGAGACAGGCGTCCCGACGCGCCGGATGCACTGGCTTTTCACGCCGGAATGAAAGCGGCCTGCGACGCGCATGAAGTTGCCGATTATCAGCGTTATAAAAAGTGGTGCGACGAGTATTTCCACCTGCATCACCGAGACGAGCCGCGCGGGACAGGCGGCATTTTCTATGACCGACATAATAGCGGTGATTTCGAAGCCGATTTTGCTTTCACGCAGGATGTTGGGCGGCATTTCCTGAAAACTTACGCTGCGATAGTGCGCCGCCGAATGGCTGAGCCTTGGACCGAGGCAGACCGGGAAGAACAACTCATTACGCGGGGCCGCTATGTCGAGTTCAACCTCCTCTGGGATCGGGGCACGACCTTTGGTTTGAAAACCGGCGGTAATGTGAAGACAATTCTCAGCTCCATGCCGCCCGTGGTGAAGTGGCCTTGAAATGAATAAAGATGTCCTTCTTTTTGACCTTGGCGGCGTGATTGTGCCTTGGGTTGGCATTGAAAGCCTCATGGAGCGGAAGGGCGTGAGCCGCGGGACAATTGTGGAAATGTTTGCACAATCCGAAACCTTCAACGCTTATGAAGCGGGCCAGTGCGATGACCTGACCTTTTCACGCGAAATGGTCGAGCTTTTCGATATGGATATGCCGCCCGAAGCATTTGGCGCGCTCTGGAATAGTTGGGTTCATCCGCCTTTTCCGAACACGCTGGAAACGCTCAAAACCCTCAGGCAAGATTACACCCTAGCCTGCCTGTCCAATACGAATGCCCTGCATTGGGCGCATCTGAACGAAATTGTCCAATTAGACGAGATTTTCGATTATTGCTTCGCGTCTCACATTATAGACGTCGCCAAACCCGCGCCGCGTAGCTTCCAAATTCCGCTAGAGAAGATGGACGTCTCGGCAAGTGACGTCGTCTATTTCGATGACACCACACTAAATGTCGAAGCCGCTCGCGAGCAAGGTATTGAGACTTACCATGTTGACCGGCGCAATGGGGTTTTGCCGGTTCTGAAAGCCCTGAAGCTCATATAACTTCTTACAGCCTTTTGATTTCTTTATCATCGAGTTCATGCTACAATTGTTAAATGATAAGAGTTTTTATTACTCTATTTTTTCTGAGCTTGTCGGTTGCGGCCAATGCACAAATTCTGGTTGTTGGCTCTGGCGATGCAGAAAATTGTTATAAACTGACACGAGACGGAAATCCCGGCACATCCAAGGCTATAGAGACTTGCCGGTCGGCCTTGAAAATGGGACTTTTACAAAGAGACCAAGCCGCAACACATGTAAACACCGGCATTCTGTATATGCGAAATGGTGATTACGAAGAAAGCCGAGGTCATTACAAAAGCGCGATAAACCTGTCCCCCGAACTCCCGGAAGCCTATATTAATTACGGCGCGGCTCTGATCTTTATGTATGAGACAGATGACGCCATAGAAGCTTTATCAAAAGCCATCGCCTTGGATCAAACTGAAACAGCTGGAAAGCTCCCGGAAGCCCTCTTTAATCGGTCTATCGCCTATAACAAAAATGAGAATTATAAAGCTGCCTACCTGGATTTGCGTCGGGCTCTTGAACTCCGTCCCGACTGGGCTCCTGCCCTCGCCGCTATAAAGCGTTACAATGTTAAAAAACCGTCTTGATCTGCAGGCTCCGAGAGAACAAAGCGGCTTTCCTCTTGAGTTTGAGACAAGGCCCTTTATCAAGGGTCTTTATTCGATTTACGAGCTATGATTTTTTATGAACCTTATAAAGCCCTCCTATAATTATGATGAACTGATCATCAGTGGTGAAAAAAGCCTGTTTGGACAGGGCAATGCCAAATTGCCGCTGCCCCCCATGCTCATGCTCGACAGAATCACGCATATTGATGACAAAAGCGGAGAGTTCGGCAAAGGCCATATCGTGGCAGAATTGGATGTAAATCCTGATCTTTGGTTTTTTGACTGCCACTTTCGGGGCGATCCGGTCATGCCGGGCTGTCTGGGACTGGACGCCATGTGGCAACTCGTGGGCTTCTGGCTCGGATGGACCGGCTCTCCGGGGCGCGGCCGCGCGCTTGGCGTCGGAGAAGTGAAATTTACCGGACAAGTCACGCCTGATGTTAAAAAAGTCCGGTATGAAATTGACCTGAAACGCGTTATACGCCGAAAACTCGTCCTCGGAATCGCGGAAGGCCGCATGTTCGCCGACGACGTGGAAATATATAAAGCCAGTGATCTTCGGGTCGGCTTATTTGTACCTCAAGAAGGAGAAGCTTGATGCGTCGTGTGGTTGTCACCGGATTAGGAATTGTCTCCTGCATCGGCAATGATGCAGACAGTGTTGCCGAAAGCCTGAAAAACGGAAAATGCGGCATTACAAAAGACGAGAAAATGGCGGAGCTTGGCTTTCGCAGTCAAATTTCCGGACGTCCGGACTTGGATCCCAAAGACCATGTTAATAAACGTTCTATGCGGTTTATGGCGGACGCCGCCGGGTGGAGCGCTGTCGCGATGGATCAGGCCATTGCCGATGCCGGATTGGAAGACTCCACCATATCCAATGAGCGCACAGGTATTATCGCCGGATCCGGCGGGCCTTCCGCCATCGAAATCGTCCGGGCCGCGGATATCACCCGTAAGAATAACTCCCCTAAACGGATAGGTCCCTTTGCTGTGCCGAAGGCCATGTCATCCACAGTATCTGCGACACTCGCGACGCATTTCAAAATCCTCGGCGTAAACTATTCCATTACATCTGCCTGCACGACTTCGCTGCACTGTATCGGCGCGGCCGCAGAGCAAATTCAATGGGGCAAACAAGACGTCATGTTTGCCGGCGGCGGCGAAGAAATCGAATGGGCGATGAGCTCGCTTTTCGACGCAATGGGCGCCATGAGCAGTAAATATAATGACACGCCAGAGCTGGCTTCCCGCGCCTTTGACAAAGACCGCGACGGGTTCGTTATTGCCGGCGGCGCAGGCATGTTGGTCCTCGAAGAATATGAACATGCTAAAGCGCGCGGCGCGAAGATTTACGCCGAAATTACGGGCTACGCCGCCACCTCTGACGGTTACGACATGGTCGCGCCAAGCGGTGAAGGCGCAGAACGTGCCATGCGTATGGCGCTCAAAGATGCCGGGCTTGAAACGGTCAATTACATCAATCCTCACGCCACTTCGACGCCAGTCGGCGATATTGCAGAAAGCGCCGCGATTAACCGCGTGTTTGGAGATAAAGGCCCCTATGTGTCCGCGACGAAATGCCTGACCGGACACAGCCTGGGCGCGGCCGGCGTACAAGAAGCCATTTATACCCTATTAATGATGGAACGGGGTTTTGTCGCGCCGAGCATCAATATTTTCGATCTCGACCCGGAAGTGGCAAGGATTAATATCGCGCAGGAAATGGTCGAAACTGAAATTGAAACCGCTATGTCGAACAGTTTCGGGTTTGGCGGTACAAATGGCAGCGTGATTTTTTCAAAACTCTAAAAATGTTTTAAAAATAGGCCGTTCAATCATGTTTGAATGGCCTGTCACTTTTTTATGATGGCACGAATTCTATCCTGCCGCGTATGACCTTCACATATATATGAAGGATCTATCATGAAATTTCTGTCCCTGTTTTTGGGTACATCGGCACTCTGGAGCGCCGCTACATTCGCCGAAGCACAAACCAGCATTTTTGAAATTCCTCCGGAGCAAGCTGAAAGCTTTGCTGATGTTGGGGTCGCAGGTGTTTCGCGCGAGACTTATGTCGGGAGCGAAAAATCTGACTTCATTGTTTTGCCTTATGTAAATGCCAGCTATGAAGGTCGCTTTTTCATCAACCCCGCAGTTGGCGCCGGGGCCTATGCCATCAATAACAGCAAATTCCGCTTAGGCGCGTCTACGAATCTGGCTCTGGGACGGGAGGGTCAGGACACGCCTTTTGCCGGAACGTCCTACGCGGAAGAATTTAAGGTCGACACGAGCGTGACAGGTAATGTTTTTGCACGGGCCTATTTGCCCTTCGCGGCGCTGGATGTTGTGGGCACAGTCCCGATTGGCGGGGACCTTAACGGCGCGCGATTGGACACTCTACTTACGACCGAAATTTATCCTATCGAGAATTTGCGCCTAACGCCCGGCGTTCGCGCGACATTTAATACAGGCGGCTGGCTCGACACGAATTACGGAATTAATACCCGTCAGGCCGCCGCGTCGGGTCTCACGCCGATAAGCTATGATGACGGACTTTCCACGCTCGGCGCACATGTCGCGGGATATTACAAATTAAGTGATGATTACGAAATTGTGGGCTTAATCAATCACAGCTGGCTTGTGGGAGATATCAAGGACAGCCCCTTGACCCCGCAAAATACCGGGCTGACCGTTGCGCTTGGTGTGGCTCGCAAATTTTAGAGCCACTTATCCGAATAGTGTAGTGAGGCCCCCACGCCCGATACCGGACTCCCTCTCCAGCTTGGGGCACAGGGCTGAGAGAGTCGGCTGGAACGCCACTACATCCCTACTATCGAGCCTGTATCTTAAATTCCTACCCTACATTTATAGGACATCGGAATATTTAAACCTCAAGGTAAGATTAGGCCGAGCCGGATAGCCCGCGTTACCGTGTGGGTCCGGTTCGATGTTGCCATACGGCGAGATAAATCTTTTAAATAGTCCCGGACGGAATATTCTGAAATTTGGAGAATTGTTCCGATTTCCCAATTCGTTTTACCTTGTGCGACCAATGACAATACTTCGCGCTCTCTTTGACTCAATGTCAGCTTGGGCATCGCTTCAGGCATTTCGGTCAAACGGTACATCACGTCAAAAACCTGGCGAACAAGCGTTTCAAGGCTGACCATATCTTGAAGTGATAAGTCAAAATCTGTTTTTCGGCCCATCGACATGAGTCCCGGCGCGGTTCGGTCTTTCACAATCGGAAAACATATACCGTAATGGAGCCCGGCAGCTTTCGTCCCTTCGACATGTTTTTTCTGTTCCTCGGTCAGATTCTGCCATGCTTCGCGCCAGCGAAACGGAACGGAGACACGAAAACCATGCAGCACTAAGGGGCTTTTGGTAATCAAATCCCCTGTGCTAACCAGCTTGTTAATCCAGTCATCCGCCCCTTTGGAGAGGTGAAACTGCCTTGGCACATTCTGGGGAGCTTGTGCGCCCGGACGCGGCGGCAATAGACGCCCCATTGAAATGAAGTCAAAACCATAGGGCTCGACCGCGCCGCAATATTGATCGAACGCCTCTTGCGGCGTTTGAGCCTTGTCGATCTTCCCCATCCATCGGACAAGTTCAGACGGGTTCAGCAACGGCTTATCTGTCAGATCTACCGATGAGTCTGATCTGGGCCTATACCGTACTGTTTGTCCCATGGATCCTCGCCTGAATCACGAAATTAAAATCGATATTCTTTGTCAGGTTGTATGACGCTCTGTTCAAATACAACACTTAATTTAATCATGAGTTACTGATATTTACGTCGAACGCCATTCGAAAGATTTCACTATGGCGGAATCGCGTTGAATCCCATATAAGCACATCAAATCGAAAACAGGACGATATATGACTGATATGACCGAAGCGCTCGAAGGCTTTCCAAAGGGCGAGCTGATGAAAGGCAAAAAAGGCCTTATCATGGGCGTAGCCAATAAGAATTCCATTGCCTGGGCAATCGCCCGTCAACTCGCCGCTCAAGGTGCAGAGATCGCGTTTACCTATCAGGGCGATGCGCTGCTCCGCCGGGTAAAACCCCTCGCCGAGAGCATTGGCTCAGATATTCTTTGCGAATGCGACGTCACTGATGACGCGACAATGGACAGCACCTTTGCCACGCTCAAGGAAAAATTCGGCAAGATCGACTTCCTCGTTCACGCGATTGCCTTTGCGGGCAAAGATCAACTTGCCGGATCGTTTGTGGATAATACCACGCGCGAGGGCTTTAAATCTGCGCTGGATATTTCGGCCTACTCCTTTGTCGATGCGGCGCGGCGCGCCTCTGAAATCATGAATGAGGGCGGCTCCATGGTAACGCTGACCTATCTCGGGTCCGAGCGCGTTATCCCGAATTACAATGTGATGGGCGTGGCCAAAGCGGCTCTCGAGGCCTCCACCCGATATATCGCCGCTGACCTTGGTCCGCGCGGCATACGCGTCAATGCCATTTCCGCTGGCCCGATCAAGACGCTCGCCGCCGCCGGTATCGGTTCCGGCCGTCATATGTTCCGCTTCAACAAAGCCGCCTCGGCCCTGCAAGACCACACAGATCCGGCAGGCGTCGCCGGCGCAGCGCTTTACCTTCTGTCCGATCTGGGTCTGTCCTGCACAGGTGAGACGCATCACGTCGATGGCGGTTTCCACGCGATTGGGATGCCGCAAGAAGAGCCGTTGAAAGCAAGTTTGGCGGATTAAGTTTTAAAACATTCTGCCCTGTGCCATTCCATGTAAGCAGGGTGGGGCCAGTCAGATTCTTTGACTGGCATAATTGCTTTTCTATCTGTCACTAATAGGCGGTCAATTTCATCAGTGTTATTTACGTGCCTAGAAACCAAAATATCATGGTCGTCAGAAATCGAAAGATAACCTCGGTCAAACATCCAATGTATTGTCCCTGATAATGCTAAACCATTACTCACAACATCCGGTCCATCATTAGAAACAGGACGGATATGGGCAGCTTCAACCTCTGCCCTTCCCCCACCATTCACGAAATTCAAGCCCGTAAATGCACAGGTTTTGTTGTAGGCTTTTATAACTTGGCGCCGAAAAACTCTATCTCGCACTTTACGGTTTTGTAGAGTCTGTAAAGTTAATCGTGGAGTCGGAACAACATATTCAGGTTGTGCGAAATCAGAAACATAGTTTCCTTGCTCATCATAATTCTGGATTTCATCAATACGAGGCAGTTCAGCAAGTTCGTCTTCAAAGCCTAAGTTCACAATTTTTGCGAAATCCTCTTCGGATATTGGTCTCACGGCGGATATAGCTAGACCGCCATTTATTCGTCCGTCTTCTAAACTTAATAATGACTCGTTTGGTTGACCATCAACTTTGAAGGGCACGAGTTGGTCAAAGGGCAAATATGTATTTGGAGCGATATCAGCATAATAATGGCCGGGTTTGATGAAGTCCTCCCGAATGGCTTTAACTTTTGCAATAGCCTTATAAGATTTTCGCCCTCTCCCTTTCCCAGATTCGTAATAGATAATCCAATCTCCCACAGTAGGTTTTGCCCTAGAGAGATATACTTTTGGGAAGTTGTAGTATTCTTCCGGTCGGTCGTCATAAACCGATTGAGGGTTATGTATAAAAACACCCTTAGCCATCTATCCTCCCCACCCGCGCGAAAAAGTCCGCATTAATCTCAAACGCCTCTTCCGCCCCAATTCCGATCTGCACATCTATACCCGCCTCTTGCAAAAGCGCCGCGCCGCGCCAGTGGACGCGGGGGTCGGGGTCAATCACCGCGATATGACAAGCGGCAATTTTCGCCTCTATCAAGGCGTTGGCACAGGGCGCGGTTTGGCCGTAATGTGAGCAGGGCTCCAGCGTGACATATGCCGTAGAGTCACGCGCTTCTGACCCGGCGCTCATCAAAGCGATTGTCTCGGCATGAGGACGGCCTCCATCCGCCGTCGCCCCGCGTCCGATGACCTCGCCATTTTTGACAAGTACGCATCCCACAGCCGGATTCTCGGCAGTGCGCCCTTTTTGGGCGCGGGCAAGGGAAAGGGCCAAAGCCATATAATCTTCATCACTCATAGGTCTTTATTCCGTTTTTGCTTCGCAAAGGGAAGATTGAATTTGGATGTTTTAACTCCCTGCCGACAGAAGTCTAAGCGGAACACTGCGCAATTCCGCTCACACTCGGAACGTAACAAGGCAGACTGTCGTTAGGTTGGCATAGACATTTAAATTCGAGCCTTACTTATGACTGATACGTCCCCGCTTTTCGACCCTGCCGAGATGGGAGAGCTCAAGCTTTCCAACCGCGTCCTGATGGCGCCGCTGACACGCAATCGCGCGCAAGCCGACGGCACGCCTAAAACAATGGCGCAAACCTATTACCATCAGCGCAGCTCTGCTGGTCTGATTGTAACCGAAGCCACTCAGATTTCCGACATGGGGAAAGGCTATTTGGACACGCCCGGAATATATGACGGAAGTCATGTGTTAAGCTGGAAAAAGATCACAGATGCGGTCCATGCCGGGGGCGGGCAGATTTTCTGCCAGCTCTGGCATGTCGGCCGTATCAGCCACACTTCTCTCTTGCCGGACGGAAAATCCCCGGTCGCGCCCAGCGCTATTCGGGCCGAGACAGAGACATTTACAGCTGAAGGATTCCAAGCTTGCTCTGAACCCGTTGCTCTGACCAAAGAGGGAATAGAGCAAACCATCGAAGATTATTCCAAGGCAGCCCTATTTGCCAAAAATGCCGGCTTTGACGGCATCGAAGTCCATAGCGCAAACGGCTATTTACTTGACCAATTCCTGCAAGACGGCGCGAATAAACGCGACGACGAGTATGGAGGGTCAATCGAAAACCGGACCCGTTTACTGCGGCAAGTGCTGGAAGCCGTCATGGACGTCTGGCCCTCGCAGCGTATTGGGGTTCGCCTTTCTCCACTCGGCCAGGCCAATGACATTAGCGACAGCGATAAGGAAGGCACCTTTGCCTATACCTATAAAATGTTGTCCGACTTCAAACTCGCCTATCTTCACGTCGTAGAGCGTTTCCCCGGAAATGAGCCGGACGGGAAAGACGAAAAGATCATCAAAAATCTTCGAAAACAATATGACGGATTTTATATTGCCAATGGCGATTATGATGCAGAGCGAGCCGTCAAGGCGATAGAGAGCGGCCATGCTGACGCGGTCACCTTCGGACGCCCTTTTATTGCCAATCCCGACCTGCCTGAACGCTTTCGACTCGGCGCGGAGCTGAATGAACCCAATCCCGACACGTTCTATGGCGGGGATGAAACCGGATATACCGATTACCCCTTCCTCGACGAAGAAGAACACACTGCTGAAAAGGATGAAGCCGCATGAACCCCACAGTCACCATAAACCCTGCCACAGAAGACGTTATTGAGCGTCATACCAAACTCACCAATTTCGAATTGTCCGAGGCAATTGAAAATTGCCATAAAGCCTATCTCGACTGGCGTCAGGAAAGCCTTGAATCGCGCGCTCAAGTCATCGGAAAAATCGGCAAATCCTTGATGAAACATAAGGATGACCTTGCGGCGCTTATGACCGAAGAGATGGGGAAACTTCTGTCTCAAAGTCACGAGGAAGTCGAACTTTGCGCCGGTATTTGCGAATACACTGCAGAGAACGGCCCGTCGGAACTGGCTGATGAAGACCGTGATATTGACGATGAAATACGCGGCATCATTACCTATTCTCCGATCGGCGTTATTTACGGCATCCAGCCTTGGAATTACCCGACCTATCAGGTGATACGTTATTCCATCGCCAACCTGATGGCCGGGAACGGCGTGCTTTTGAAACACGCGTCCAATGTTACCGGATCCGGCAAGCTTCTTCAGAAAATTTATGAGGATGCGGGCCTGCCGAAACACCTCTTTAGAACACTGGTCATCTCTCACGATCAGTCGGACACAATTATTTCCAATGAGCGCGTCCGAGGCGTTACCCTGACAGGGAGTTCTGAGGCGGGCCGCATGATTGCTCAAAAGGCCGGCAAGGTTTTGAAAAAAACCGTTTTGGAGCTCGGCTCTAACGACGCCTATATTGTCTTGGCGGATGCTGATATTGAGGCCGCCGTCGAAGTCTGCGTGAATGGCCGCGTCTATAATAACGGCGAGACCTGTATCGCGGCGAAACGCTTTATTGTTGTCGAAGACATCTATGATGATTTCCGCGATGCCTATGTCAAAGCCATGTCGGCGTTGACGACAGGCGATCCGACGTCGGACGAATTTGATATGGGCCCTATGGCGCGTAAAGACCTTCGCGACGATCTGCACAAACAAGTGCAGGACAGTGTTGCGAAAGGCGCCGAAATTCTTTGCGGCGGCGAAATGCCGGACGGTAAAGGATATTTCTATCCGTCAACGGTTCTCGGCAATGTTCTGCCCGGACAACCCGCTTATGATGATGAACTGTTTGGCCCTGTCGCCTCCCTGATCAAAGCCAAAGACGCAAAAGATGCCATGCGTATCGCCAATGACAGCCGATTTGGACTTGGCGGCGGCATTCTGACAACCGACACGGATAAAGCTATTGAGCTTGCCCGCGATCATTTCGACACAGGGATGGTCTTTATCAACCGCTTTGGTCTGGCCGTCCCGAATATGCCCTTCGGCGGCGTCAAAGACTCCGGTTATGGCCGCGAGCATGGCGGGTTTGGCGTAAAAGAATTCGTCAATATCAAGTCCCTGCTGATCCAAAAATAGTCAGAATTGGATTATCTAGCCCGAATTTAAGGTCATTTAATTCCAGCAGACAGGCCGATAGACCTGTGGTATAATGGTTCCAGATAATCTCTGGGGCCAAATTGACATCGTTTCTTTCAGAACTGCGCAGGCGCAATATTTTCCGAGTGGCCGGAGCCTATGCTGTGGTCAGCTGGATCATGGTGCAGATTGCCGCTATTACAACGACCAGCTTCGGTGCGCCTGACTGGGTCATGAAAATGATCATCATCACCCTCGTGATCGGTTTTCCGATCGCCATGATCCTGGCTTGGGCCTTTGAAATGACGCCGGAGGGCATGCGCCCGACGGAGACAAAAGCCGCAAATGACAGTATTTCCTCTCAAACCGGGCGCAAGCTGGATTGGGCCATTCTGGCTGGTCTGTTGGTTGTCGGCGGATTAATGATATTCTCCCAATTTTTCAGCTCTTCCACGGGACCGACTTTCAAGACAGAGAGTTTATCAGCTGACCTAACGGAAGCGGCCTCGATTGGCGACATAGGGGTTTCCGCCGCGTCAGTGAAGGCAGAGGATCCAACAACTCAATCCATCGCCGTTCTTCCCTTTGAAGACTATTCTGCCGACAAAGATCAAGATTATTTTGCCAAGGGCATTTCAGAGGAGCTCTTGAATGTCCTCTCCCGTATCAGCGGTCTGCGGGTCGCGTCCCGAACATCGGCCTTTTCATTCGCTGGACAGAATAAAAGTCTAGCGGAAATTAGTGAAGCGCTGAATGTTTCGCATATTCTGGAAGGCAGTGTGAGAAAAGCGGGTGAAACTTTGCGCATCACGGCCCAATTGATTGATACAAGCAATGACAACCACATTTGGGCGGCGACCTATGACAGGCCGCTCACGGCGAAAAATATTTTTGATGTCCAGGATGAAATTGCGATGGCCATCGTCGAAGAATTAAAGGGGCGCCTAAACTTTACGCCCGAAGGGGAAGCGGGCCGAACCGTCTCCCTCGAGGCCTATGAAAAATACTTGAAAGCGCGCGAAGAAGCCAATCAGCGTCTTCCCGCACCGCTTCTGTCTTCCATTCAGGGGTTTGAAGAGGTTATTTCTCTCGATCCCAAATTTTCACATGCGTATTCGGGACTGGCAGACAGCTATATGCTGGCTTTCGCTTATGGGGCTTTCCCAAAAGAGGACGCGCAGACCGAAGCGCGAAAAAATATTGATCGGGCGCTCGTTTTATCCCCGAATTCGGCAGAAACGCTGACCAGCGCCGCGATGTATGACCATATGTTTTCGGAAAATCCGGAATCAGCAGCCGCGATTGATTACGCGCTCAAAGCAGTGGCCGCCAATCCCAACTATTCGGTGGCCTTCCACCGTCTAGGCCAGGCCTATGCCAAGAGAGGGGAGTATGAAAAGAGCCTTAAAGCCTTTGAACAGGCCCGCAATCTTGATCCGCTCTCCGCCTCCATTCTCAATAATATTGCGCGCATTCAACGGCTGAGCGGTGACTGGAAAGCGGCAAAAGCCACGACAATGGATAATATTAAATGGAATCCGGAGCAGCCGGCGGGGCATATCGCCTTGGCGGTGTTTTATTTTGATGAAGGAGATTTTGTAAAAAGTTTCATTTCAGCCAAAAATGCGCAGGCTTTAAATCCTGACGATCCTTACCCCCCGATTATACTCAAAGAGATATTCCTCAAAGCGAAACTATATGAAGACGCTCTGACACTGGATAATAGCCCTAAGATGAAGGCTCTGATAGCTGTTGAAACGGGCAACTTCAAAACGGCCAAAGACCTGTTCTCGGAGCTAAAAGACCCTAAAGATAGAGCTTACCTGGCCTATATGATGAAAGATCTTGAACGCGCCGCGTCCGCTTATGAAAATGTGATAAACACGCTCGGCTATAAGACGCTTCAGGCGGATACAGATAATCTGGTTGATTTCGCAAATATATCATTTGTCTTCGCAAAACTGGGGCTGCCCAAAGGGATGAGCTATCGAGAGCGGCTTAAAGCGTATTTCGGCGATAAATCCGCCGACCAGTTCGAATTATTAAATCCATTATGGGCCGGAGCTGTTCTCAAAGCGTCCGGGCAAAACCCCAAACAGGCCCTGCCCTGGATTGACCGAATGATTGCGCTTGGCCAGGCCGACAATCTTCTGGACGGTCCGGCTTTTGACATGCTTCGTAAATTCCCTGAGTTCAAAGAGCGGCAGAGCCGGATGGCCGAAAACAGGGCGAAACTGAACGAGGCGATAATGACTGAGTTGGCCGACCCCAATCCGAACTGGGTCGGAAACAACTAATTTATTCTCCCAACGCCTCATAGGTCACGAGGCGGTAATTAGCGCCAGGAGCCGCTTTCATCAAATCCCCGATTTGGCCGTGGAGCTCTTCGTCCCAATTCGTCCATTTATCGACAAAAGCATTCGCAGCGTCGCGGTCGCCTTGATATTGCAGATTCAGGACAAGTTTGAGCAGGCTTTCCACGGCGGAAGGGTAGAGCTCGTAATTAATAGCGAGCTTGCCGTCCTGAAGGGACAAGACGCCAGATTGCAAAAACCAGTTCCACTGGATGAGCTGCATGGTTCCGTAAGCTTGTTCCCGGCGGGGCTGGTTCTTGTTTAAAACCCGCAAAATTCCGGAGGCGTAGATCGCGCGGAGCTGTTCATCGCTGAAGCTTCCGGCCGCATGTAATTTTTCAGCAGAAAAAAGCGATACCAGATCGGCTTTCATTTCTTCCATCAGGTCGGCTGTGTCCTGAAGGGCAGCGTCAATATCTCGCCCGTCCTTGGTTTGATCCGGCCCCATATAATGGCCAATTTCATGCCATAATGTGCGGTAAAAATTACCTTCCAATTTCAAATCACTGTGATGACTCTCGTCAATTGCGGCTTTGAAAGCGGCTTTGGAGTCGGCAAAGATTCTTTCATTGGTCAGAACATTGGAGCGGATTAAAATTGTCCGGCCATATTGCCGGGAAAGATGCCCTTCATTTGGCAGAATTGTCGCCGTATTCGTGCCGCGCGCCTGACCGAAATCCGCAATGACGTTGTAAACCGCCACGGGAATATTGCGGCGCACCTGTTTATTGGCAGTATAAGGCAGAGCGTCTTCAATCGCCTGAATGTCCCCTATCGAAGCTGCCAGCTCTTCGCTTTTCTCAATATCGCGTTGCAACAGTGAAAGGCTGAAAAAGCTCTTCACACCGTAAAGAGCATCGTCATAGGTCTCATAGCTCCCGATCTGGGCGTTGAGATTCCCGGTGAAATCTCCTGTGACCCAAGCCGCGTCTCCGCCGTCATAATTATCCGTCAAAAGATCGACCGCGCGCAGATCCAAAAAACGGGAAAATGCGATATCGTCATCTTTCATTGCGTCTGCCGCATGTGTCAGCCGATCATAGATAAACATGATATCCTCGGCGTAAGCGACAGAATAAGGCAGCGCGAAATAGCTTTCCGCCTCTTGAATGTTTTCGCGCAAACCGGGATGCAGAATATCGAGCGCCGGGAAGAGGTCGAGCTTATCCAGTGCGGCTGTCTTTTCGTCTTCATCGGCGCGTTTTACTACAGCCCGTAAATCCAGAATCTCGTCCCGCATGTCAGGATTTTCTTCGAGATAGGCGTCCAAATCCGCTCGTGTTAACCCGTCCGGATAAACATTCCGCGCCGGGGTTTCAGGGTCAACATTCAAGAACGCCTTGCGTTTATTGTCCGGAGTTGTCGCGATTGGGCCTTTCATAATGCGGAAAATCTCTTCCAGATCGGGGCGTTTTTCATTTTCAGTGAAGAAGCTCTCTATCGCGCGGGCCTGCGGGTGACGCTGTTCCAGATAAAGCGTGTGGAGGCGCGCTCCGGCCTCCAAGAGGTCTTTGACTGCGACTTCTTCGGCCTCGCTGAGCGCCAATTCGTCATACTCGAATCTCAACCGCATCGTATCGTCAAGAATTTCGGCGGCTTGAGCTTTTGTCCAGGCCCGTTCGAGATAATTCGCACTGGCTGTTTGAGAGACCGGGGAGAGTTGCGTATCGGACATCTGGGCATGAGCCGACAGGGCCGGAAGGGTCAGAGCGACAAAGGCAATGCCGGTAGAAAGAACGGATTTCATGAAAGTCTCCAAAAACGGGTCTGAAGACTATGTTCTCACATCCCCTTTTTTATTCAAGTCTTTCTACCCGCTTTCGCCATTTCGAAAGCGTAATTCAGTCATGTCCGCTTTTAGGGACTGGACGAAGGCCACCGGAATCCATCATAAGCCCAATATGACCCAAACAGCCGAAACAGATTTTGAGACATTCCTGAAAGTGGACATCCGAACCGGAACCATCGTGGAGGCAGAGCCCTTTCCGGAGGCCCGCAAACCCGCCATCAAAATGCAAATCGATTTTGGCCCGGACATCGGAATTAAAAAATCCTCGGCGCAAATTACTGATCTCTACACGCCTGACCAGATAATCGGCAAACAGGTTGCGGCGGTTGTCAACTTTCCGCCCCGCCAAATCGGCCCCATAATGTCGGAAGTCCTGACTTTGGGATTTCCCAACGAAGACGGCGCGATCGTTCTCTTTAGCCCGGACAATGACATTCCTGACGGATCACGATTGGCGTAAAGGATAGGCATGAGTCACATTTGTCAGATTTATCTTCTCACGCCTCCGTCCATTCCCGATATGGAGGCCTATTTGAAAACGCTTGAGGCGGCGCTTTCGGCCGCGCCTGTGGCCTGTCTGCAAATCCGGCTTAAGGATATAGAGGATTCAGCTCTCATTCAGGCAGGGAAAGCCATTGTCCCCCTCTGCCATCGATACGGCGTGAATGTTCTCTTGAACGACCGTCCGGATTTGGTGGATGCAATTGGCGCAGATGGCGCCCATATCGGACAGGACGATATGGACTATTTTTCATCTCGTGAGCTGTTAGGCGGGGATGCGATTATCGGCGTGACCTGTCATAACGCCAAAAGCCTCGCTTTTGAGGCCGCAGGAGCAGGCGCGGATTATGTCGCCTTTGGCGCGTTTTTTGACACGCCCACGAAAAAGGCCAAAACCCGCGCAGATTTGGAGATTTTGCAATGGTGGCAAGAAGCCGTCGAAATACCGAGCGTCGCGATAGGCGGAATTACGGTGGACAATGCGAAACAGGTCATAGACGCGGGCGCCGATTTCATCGCGGTTTGTTCGGGCGTTTGGGACTACAAGGACGGACCTGCCAAAGCAGTTTCGCGACTTTCTGCGCTCTGTTCGGACTCGTCGCCGCGTTAAGCCCTCTTTCGGCACCGCCGGCCTTTGCCGAAACAACGCTCACAACCATTGAAGGTCAGGCCAATTTCGAAGCAGCGCTCGAAGCCTATCAGTCTGGCAATATTGAAACGGCTCTGAGTCTCGCCAAAACGGCGGCGCGGGGCGGTAGCTCCGAAGCCGCTGTCATGGCGGGGCATATCTTGCGAAAAGGAGAAGCCGGCCGCATTGATATGGAGCAAGCTAGAGAATGGTATGAGCGAGGCGCGGTAAAAGGCCATCCTGACGCGCTTGTTGCCCTGGGCGAGATGGGTCTGCGCAGGCAAGGCGGCGTCACAGAAATGCAATCTGTATCCTATCTGACCCGGGCCGCAGAGGCTGGGCGGACAGATGCCATGCGGGCTTTGTCTGATATGTACAGACTAGGTAAGGGCGTCGAGGCTGATCCGGAAAAAGCCCGTCACTGGCTGGAAAAGTCGGCGCAGAGTTTTGACCCGCAAGGCACGAAAGATCTGGCTGATTCCCTATTTGAAAGCGATCCGAAAGCGGCGCTGAAAGCCTATGAACAGGCGGCGGCCGGAGGTCATATCGAGGCAGCTTATATTGCCGGGGTCATGTATGCGGAAAATTTTGACATTCCGCCAAATGAGCAAAAATCCTCCAAATGGCTTCGCGTTGCCGCAGAAGGCGGCCATCCCGCTGCTATGGCGGATTACGGCCTTCTGGTTTATCAGGGCGTCGGGGCGAAACAGTCGGAAGAACAAGCTGCTGCCTGGTTTCAAAAATCCGCTCAGAAAGGCGACCCGGAGGGGCAGTTTCTATATGCTTTTACGCTAGCCAAGGGCGAAGGCGTGCCGCAAGATTTCGGAAACGCTTATTACTGGGTTTTGAAGTCAATCGAAAATAGCCACGATGCGGCTGACATTGATATTTACGACAAAGACAAGCAGACTTTGAAGAGCCGGTTGGAAGAAAATGTGGATCCAGCCATTCTGACAAAAGCCCGTCAGAGAGCAAGTTCGGAGTAATCCCCGCCGTCTGTCTTAAGATATTCTTTTCAAAGCCTGCACGATAGGCTAACCCTTTTTCATGGCAGATTCAAAAGCACCTTCTTCAGAAGATTCCTCGCAAAAAGGCTTTTTGGGCTGGGTTGAACGTTCAGGAAACCGTTTGCCCGATCCGGTCTTTATCTTTTTCTATTTAATTGTGCTTCTTATCCTTATTTCTGTGGTTTGCAGCCTGTTTGGATTATCAGCTAACCACCCGGTACAGGAAACTTCAGAGGGGACGCCCGTTATTATTCGGTCTCTGAGCCTTTTATCTGCCGAAAATATCCAGAGACTTTGGGTCGAAATGCCCGAAACATTCACCCACTTCCATCCTCTTGGTTATGTGCTTGTTGTCATGCTCGGGGCGGGTGTTGCGGAACGGTCGGGTCTGTTCGCAAGCGGTATCCGTCAGGCCGTCCGAGGAGCGCCGAAATATTTGCTGACGCCCGTTGTGGCTTTGGTGGCGATGTTATCAAACCACGCTGCGGATGCAGGATATGTTGTCATGATACCGTTGGCGGCTATCTTGTTCGCGACTGTAGGACGTCACCCCATGGCGGGCATAGCGGCCGCGTTTGCCGGGGTTTCCGGTGGTTTCTCCGCCAATATTTCTCCAGGCCAGCTCGACGCGCTCCTGTTCGGTATAACAGAAGCAGCTGTGGAAGGCGCGGGTATAGATCCGACTTGGGTCATGAATATTGCCGGCAACTGGTTCTTTATCGCTGTTCTCATGGTCATCTACCTGCCCGTTATCTGGTATGTAACGGACAAGATTATTGAGCCCCGCCTTGGCAAATGGGTGCCGGATGAAAGGCAAGCCGCAGAATATGGCCAAGAAGACAAGCCCCTGACAGAAGGACAGAAAAAAGGCCTTCGCCACGCAGGCTACGCTATTTTGGGCGTTTGTGTCCTTTGGGCCATCATGACATTCGCGCCCGGAACGCCGCTATTGGCAGATGAAAACGCCGTTGAGGGCCAAGAGTGGTATGTCACGGCCACGCCGTTTTTCCGCTCACTTGTAGCCGGATTTATGATTCTCTTTTTGGCCGCAGGCTGGTTTTATGGCCGCGCCGCCGGAACGATAGAAAATCACCGCGATCTGGTCGACATGATGGCTGAGGCCATGAAAGACATGGGCTATTACCTCGTGCTTGCTTTTGCGGCGGCGCATTTTGTCGCCATGTTCAACTGGTCAAATCTTGGCCTGATTAGTGCCGTTCACGGAGCGAATGGTATTGAGGCCAGCGGGCTTCCTCTGCCTATTACTCTTGGCCTTATTGTTCTTTTCACCGGATTATTAAATCTCTTTGTCGGCTCGGCGAGTGCGAAATGGGCGCTGCTTGCGCCGGTCCTCGTGCCGATGTTGATGCTCCTGGGTATCAGTCCAGAGGGGGCGACCGCGGCCTACCGCGTCGGCGACGGGGCAACGAATATCATTACGCCGCTCATGGTTTATTTCCCGCTTATCCTTGTATTCGCCCAGCGCTGGCAGAAAGGGTTTGGAATTGGCAGCCTGACCGCCATGATGATTCCTTATTCCATCTGGATGCTGATTTCCGGTGTGATTTTAATCGTAGCTTGGATTGCCTTGGGTCTTCCGCTTGGCCCCGGCGCGCCGATTTCCTATAGCCTCCCCGGATAGCCTCTCTGACAGAAAAGATTGCTTAAAATCCAGAGAGCGGTCAAAACAAACGTATGAAAATACGCTCTCTCATCTGTCTCTCGGCTTTTGCTTTATCGGTAAATTCTGCATCAGCTCAGAACCGCCTTATAAACCGCGTTGATTTCAGCCGCTTGGCGCCAGTCGCCACGCAGAAATTTCACGATGCCCAGTCCGGTCAGGTTTGGAACGATTCGAATTATGACGGCCTGATCACAGCGATCGAAGGCCTTGAGGGTCATGGCCTGAACCCGGAACATTATCATTTATCCTCATTGATAGAGAATAAGAACAATAAGGAAGCGCGGGAACGTCTGGCCACCGATGCCTGGTTGTCCGCCGCGGCCCATATGGTTTATGGCAAGCTCTCCCCGACCAGCGTGGAGCCGGATTGGACAGCAGCGAGCCGGAGCGAGGATTTAACCGGCAAACTCTCCGACGCCCTCTCTTCCGGAAATCTTTCGTCAAGTCTCGAGGCCCTAGCGCCAAAACAACCCGGCTACGCTGCCTTAGTTGCGGAATATGAAAGTCTTCGGGATCTGGCTGAGGCAAATTCAAATATCATTCCGTCAGGGGAGACACTCAAACCCGGCATGTCCGGTGGGCGCGTGACGACGCTACAATTACGCCTGACTGAATTAGGCTTTTTATCAAGCGAAGAAAACCCGTCCGGAAAAATGGATGAGCTCACTCTGGAGGCAGTTAAGTCCTTTCAGAGAAACGCCGACCTGGACGATGACGGCGTGGTCGGCGCGGCCACTCTCGCCGCCTTGAACCGCGGAACACAGGAAAAACTGGATACGCTGCGCGTTAACCTTGAACGCTGGCGTTGGCTACCCGAAGATTTGGGGCGCCGCCACCTCCGCGCTAATATCGCCGGATTCAATGTGACTACATATGAAGACGGACAGCCGGTTCGGACTCATTTGACCATTGTCGGAAAACCTTACCGGAAAACGCCTGTTTTCTCGGATGAGGTTGAATATGCCGTCTTTAACCCATGGTGGGAGACGCCCTATTCTCTGGCCACCAAGGACAAGGTGCCTCTTTTCCGTAAAGACCCCGAAGCAGTAAAACGGTTGGGGTTTCAGGTGCTTGATAAAGACGGGATGGCGGTCAACTCTTCTTCAATAGACTGGAATTCTGTTGGCCCCGGTAATTTTCCGTATCGATTGCGCCAAGCGCCTGGTGAGCAAAACGCGCTGGGTCAGGTGAAGATTATTTTTCCCAATAAACATAATGTGTATTTGCATGACACGCCGACGCGGGGCCTGTTTGCTCAGAGGCAACGCGCGTTTTCCTCCGGCTGTATGCGTACGCAAGACCCTCTGGCCCTTAGCGCGTGGCTGCTGGAGGACACGCCCGGCTGGACGAGAGAAAGAATTGAGACCGCCGTGCTGAGCGGCAAGGAAACTCGCGCAGATCTAAAAGTAAAAGTGCCCGTGCATATTCTTTATTTCACGGCCGTGAATGAAGGGCCTTCTGGTATCCGCTACCTCGATGATATTTATTCACGGGACTCAGCCGTCTTGGCCGGACTTAAAACAGCTCCTCTATAGATCAACACTATAGGATATTGCGGTCACCTTTAATTTCACCTCATTCTTGTTTGCGCGCCATTTTATTCCTGCTAAGCGAAAACATGCTCAGCTATGCCTTTTCTCAATTTAATTTCCTGAAAGGTTTTTCCTGATGAAAGGTTTCGGACTGAAGCCTGTTCATGCCCTGCTTGTCATTGTGGTGGCGATCGCGACGCTGCTAAGTTGGGGCGCGAAAGGAACTGTGGACGCCTTCAAAACTGATGATATCTCTCAAACCCAAACGACGACCTCAAGTAACATCGTTAAACATATCCGGCAGATTCAGCTCTCTCTCACCGAGACTGAAACAGCCCAGCGCGGATATATACTTACCGAGGATACGGATTACCTTGAGTCCTATGAGGACGGCGTTCAAAGATATCGTGATGCCATTAAAAACCTGGATACGCTTTTAGGAGATACGAAAACCCGCACTCAAATCGAGATTCTTTTCGATGTGAAACATCTCGCAGAAGAAAAAATAGCAGAGATGGTGCGCTCCATCGAACTCGTCAAAGACGACCGGAGATCCGAGGCGGTGGACTTGGTGAATGATGGAAGCGGCAAAATGCTGATGGCCAAAATTCGGGAGGATCTGAATGATCTCTATATCATTGAACGCGAATTAATGGATCAGTCTCTTTCCACAACGCGGGAAATTCAAGAGAAATCGTTTCGGCGATTAATTGCCATGGGTGTAGGCGTTTTACTGCTACTGTCCTGTATTGTTTATCTTTTTGTTCGAGCGGTTTCCTTGGATCAGACGCTTGAATTGTTGGAAGAAGTGGAAGTTGAACGTCAACGCTCTGACCTGCTTACCAAAGAACTCAATCACCGGGTTAAAAACCTTTTTGCGGTCATTACCTCTATTGTCAGGCTTACAGGCCGAAACGAAACCGATACTCAATTGGCCGTCACCAAAATAACGGATCGAATCATGGCCTTGTCACGCGCGCATAGCCTCAGCGCGTCTCAAGACACCAAAGAGGTCACAGATCTGAAAACCCTCATTCAAACTCTGTTCACGCCCTACGAAACGCCCGAAAGAGTCGTCCAGATAGAGGGCTCTTATCTGGAGTTGACCCAAGAGACTTTGACGCCGCTTGGCCTGTTGCTGCATGAATTGGCGACCAACGCTCTGAAATACGGCGCTTGGTCTACGGAAGCCGGAGGCCGTATTCAGATTTCTTGGTCAGCAGAAACTGTAGAAACTGAGGAAGATAACGATAAAACTTTTGTGACACTTTATTGGAACGAGACATCAAATTCCGCGTTAAGGCCTGTAGATTTCGGGGAAACCGGGTTTGGTTTCCGGATGATGGACATGAGTTTACGTCAGCTTAATGGGGATGTTGAAAGAGAATGGAACAACGGGTTGAACCTAGTCGCACGCTTCCATGCGACGTAAATCTATCTGGGCCCGAAGTCGATTCAAGTCCTGAAAAGCGCATTCTTGTTGTTGAGGATGAAGCTCTCATCGCTTTGCAAATCGAAATGGATATTGAGGATGTTGGCTATTCCGTGGCCGGGACATGTATGAGCCTCGCCGAAAGCCTGAAATTTATTGAGAATAAAGAGATAGATGGGGCCATTCTCGATGTTGACCTTAGGGGCATTGATGTCTTTCCGGCGGCCGAAAAACTGTTGGAAAAAGATATTCCTTTTGTTTTCCACACGGGTCACGGTCACAAAGCTCAGATTGAAGATCGTTTTCCTAGCTCGACTGTTTTTAAAAAACCGACCTCGACCGAAATCATGCTCAAAATTCTTTTCAGTTAACCTGCTTCCCAGACCTAAAAGACCTGAAACCCCAGGCGATTATCGGCGTTATCTTGTTCCAGCTGTAAATTACTCTGCAATTCATTCGCAACCGTATTGACAATCAGTTGCAATTGCTGTTTATGGATTTCATGATTTATTGCGTTTGCAGACAGATCAATACGGAAAAGGTCGATTTCGCGGCGTCTTGCGGCGCTAAAACGGCCCGATGCGTCTTGGCCCATTATGGCGAGCGCTTTAATTGCGGAAAATGCGCCTGTTCCATTCAAGAGCGCTTAAACAGTAACGCAGCCCCCGTCAGAGCTGTCGCCGCCGAATAAATTTCTGTCCCTTACAGGCTGAGTTTTACAATTTAGCGCCTGTGAATCCTCTTTGATATTTGCTATGTGTCTTTTGAAGTTTCTTCGAAGGAAAAAGACATGCGCGACGATCCCAAAGTAATCGAACTCTTGAATATAGCGTTGAAAAACGAGCTCACGGCCATCAACCAGTATTTTCTTCATTCCCGGATGCTTAAAGATTGGGGCGTCAGCAAACTCGCGGCCAAAGAATATGAAGAATCCATTGATGAAATGAATCACGCCGATTGGATTATTGAGCGGATATTATTTCTCAACGGCCTCCCAAATCTTCAGGACCTCGACAAAATCTTTATCGGAGAAAATGTCGAAGAAATCATCGAATGCGATATGAAGCTGGAAAAAATAGCTATTCCGCATTTGCGCGACGGCGTCGAATATTGCGAAAAAGTTCGGGATTATGTCACCCGGGATCTGTTTGCCAAAATTTTAACCAGTGAAGAAGATCATCTGGACTTTCTAGAAACCCAGCAAGACCAAATTCGCCTTATCGGAATTCAAAATTACATCCAGAATCAGTCCGAGCCGAATGCGGAATAACGGTCAACATTCTCCTTACGCCATTTGGCCAATGTTGGTCTTTGCCTTGCTGACATTGACTTTGCCGGCGTGTCAGCCTGCGCCCGCCGACAAAACCGCCATTGAGGCGGAACTTGTTTCCATTCTGAACGCACAGGACGAATCCTGGAGCGCCGGCGATATTGACGCCTTTATGGAAAGCTACTGGAAATCGCCTGAACTTCGCTTTGCGTCCGGCGGAAAAATCAACCGCGGATGGGAAGCCACCCGAGACGGCTATTACACACGTTACCCTAACCCTAATGTCATGGGAGAGCTCATCACAGACGATTACGAGGTTGATGTTATCAGCCCAAACGCCGCGATTGTTCATGGCTCTTGGAAGCTTGAAAGAGAGGGCGAACCCGCCTCCGGACTATACACTTTGGTCTTTAAGAAAATCGACGGCGAGTGGGTTATTACGTCGGACACCACTACAAGCGCAAATTAGAGTTACGCCCGCATATCCTTGGGCGAATCGAGCGTGATGTAGGACGTCATGGAACTGACATGAGAGAGTGTTCCCAAAGTGTCACGGTGGAAGTTTTTATAACTTTCCAAATCTGCCACCTCGACCCGTAATAAATATTCAACTGAACCCGTCACGTTATGGCACTCACGCACCTCGGGGGCGACGGCCATGGCTTTTTCAAATCCTTTGGAATAATAGCGGGAATGTTCTGACAGCCCGACCATAACGAAAACGGTAACGCCCGCCCCCAATTGTTTGCGATCCAATACGGCACGGTAACCTTTGATAACGCCGCGTCGTTCCAAATCCTGCGTCCGGCGAAGACAGGCCGACGGTGACAAGCCAACCTTTTTTGCGAGTTCAGTATTGGACAATCGTCCATCCAACTCAAGACTATGCAATATATGCGCGTCAATTTTATCCATATCTTTCATATATTGCATGAATAAAACTTTCGACGCGGATTATGCAAGGAAATTGACCAAATACTCCTCTATAATTGTGTAAAAAGAGGATTTATGCCATGACACTTAAACTAACTGATTACGACATGTCCGCCGAGCGCGGATTTCTTTGTCGCCATAATCCGGCTGACATCAAATTGAGCGGTGATTTGAAGCAAGCCGCCGAGACCGCCCTTCGCCTGCCAGATGCTTTACCCACCGGAAAGGTTCGGGAATATCTGCTCGACAACCTCCCTGATTTTGACCGGTCAATTGTAGAAGGTTTAAGCGACGCGGAAGCCCGCATGGCTATGGTACATTATTCTTTCATGATTCAGGCCTATGTTTGGGGGGAGCCGGACGCACCGTCTGTCCTGCCCCGCAAGCTGGCGGTTCCCATTGTGGCTCTGTCAAAGAAAATCGGACAGCAACCTCTCATGCCTTATAGCGGCTATGTCCTCGATAACTGGGCAAGGTTTGATAAAGACGGCCCAATCGATTTGTCGAATCTTTACATGATTCAAAAATTCCTCGCCGGACAGGACGAAGCCTGGTTTGTCCTGGTTCATGTGGCGATTGAGGCCCGCGCAGGCGCCTGTCTTGCGCTCTTCGGGGACGTTATTGATGCCGCCGACCAGAAAGACGCGAAAAAGGCCCAAGCCCTTCTCGAGGACATGGCCAAAGTTTGGGGGAATCTAAAAGATCTATTTGACCGGATGCCCGAGCGCTGTGATCCTTATGTCTATTTTGAGCGCGTCCGGCCTTATATCCATGGGTGGAAAGACAATCCCGCCCTTCCAGACGGATTGATATATGAAGGCGTCGAAGAATTTGAAGGCAAACCACAATCCTTCCGCGGGCAAACAGGGTCGCAATCTTCAATTGTGCCATCCATGGACGCCTTGCTCGGTGTCGGTCATGCCGCCGATCCGCTGAAAGCCTATCTGGATCAGCTTCATATATACCGTCCGCCGTCTCACCGCCGTTTCATCGATGACGTTCGCGCCAAGAGTAATCTAAGAGAATTTGTCAGCAACTCCAGACATAAGGGATTGGTTGAGGCTTATAATGCCAACATTCAGGCTGTGGCCGATTTCCGCTCCCGCCATTTGGAATACGCGGCAAGTTACATCAACAAGCAATCGCGCAAAGCGGCCGGCAATGATCCGGATGTGGGGACGGGCGGGACGCCCTTCATGAAATATTTGAAAAAACACCGCGACGAAACCGAAGCCAATCTGGTGAGCGTTTAGTCGCACGGTTACTTCGGAACCTGTTTCTGTCTCTGGGAATAATATTACCGTCGGATTGGAATAATTCCCTTCCGACGGTTTTAATTACTCATAGAGACAGAACATAAATGGTAGAACTCACCGAACTGAAAAACCCTGAAACAGAAGACTACCCTGACAGGGAAGGGCGAACAAAGCCTGTAAAAGCTTTAAAGGCGGACGGCGTTGAACGTATTGAGGGCCGGAATGTCATTTTGGAATTTGACGGAAATAAATGCATCCACTCTCGTTTTTGCGTGACCGAAGCTCCGGAAAGTTTCGTAGGGGATGCGGATGGGCCGTGGCTCTATCCAGATGATACGGATTCGGATGAACTCTATGCAGTAGGACGGGAATGTCCCTCAGGGGCAATCAGAATTAAACGTAAGGATGGCGGTCGGGAAGAACAGCCGCCTCAAACCAATCTCATGAAGCTTTGGGAAAATGGACCGTTGGAAGTGCGGGCAAATCTGAAAGTGAACGGTAAGGAAGACGGGTTTCGCCGAACGCTGTGTCGCTGCGGTAAGTCCGGAAGTAAGCCCTATTGTGACGGTAGCCACACTGAGGGATTTATAGCTAGCGGAGAGGTCGAGCCTAAAAACGACACTAAATTGGAGTCCAGGCAAGGCGAGTTAAACATCAATCCGCAGAAAGACGGGCCTTTTGAAGTCAAAGGGCCGCTCGAGATTTGCTGCCATTCCGGGGCTGTCATTGCCCGGACGAAATCCTGTTACCTTTGCCGCTGCGGCCACAGTGATAACAAGCCTTTCTGCGATGGCAGCCATGAAAAGGTGGGCTTCCAGGCTGATTAATTGGGAAGGTCTGCCTGTCTAATGTCATTGACTTGCGGTCTGGACGCGCTTAGGGCGCGACTCAAACAACCAGACCGTAGCGGGTCGTTTCCCCTTCGGATATTCATGACTTCTTTCTCTGACCTCAACCTGGCCGAGCCGCTTGACCGCGCTTTGCGCGAGCTGGGCCACGCCGTCCCCACCCTTATTCAAGCCCAAGCCATTCCGGACGCGCTCAAGGGTAAGGATATTATGGGCATCGCCCAGACCGGGACAGGCAAAACCGCCGCCTTTACGTTGCCGACGCTCCATCATATTTTCACACAGGAAAAAGACGCCCCAAAACGCGGCGCGCGCGTTCTTATCTTGGCCCCCACACGGGAACTGGCAGACCAAATTGCCGTTTCTGTTCGCGATTATGGACGTTACATGATGGATTTATCTGTCGCCTGCATTTATGGCGGCGTTCCCATTTCCCGTCAGATAAAGCGCCTCGTTCACGGCAATGACGTTCTTGTCGCGACGCCTGGACGATTGATTGACTTGCTCGACCGTAAGGCAATTACACTGGCTGAAATAGAAGTCCTGGTCTTAGATGAAGCCGACCAGATGATGGATATGGGGTTTATCCATGCCCTGAAAAAAATTGTGCCGCTGCTGCCAAAGCAAAGGCAAACCCTTTTCTTTTCCGCCACCTTGGCGCCGAAAATTAAACAACTTTCCAAACAGTTTTTAATTGACCCGGTTCATATTTCTGTGACGCCGGCCAATACAACAGCGGAAAAAGTCGAGCAGCGTATGTACCGCGTCAATCAGGCGGATAAGCAGGACTTGCTTAGCGTCGCCTTGCTCGACGAAGACGTTGGCCGCTCGCTGGTCTTTACCCGCACGAAACACGGGGCAGACCGGATTGTGAAACGCCTGGCCAAGGTCGGCATCCGCGCCATCGCAATTCACGGAAATAAATCTCAAGGCCAGAGACAGCGCGCGCTTGAGGATTATCGGAGCGGCAAGGTCAATACTTTGATCGCCACGGATATTGCCGCGCGCGGGATTGATATTCCCGATATTACCCATGTTTTTAATTATGAAATCCCGAATGTGCCCGAGCAATATGTTCACCGGATTGGACGGACGGCGCGCGCAGAACGATCTGGGATTGCTGTGGCTTTTGTCGATAAGAGCGAAGCAAATTATCTACGCGACATAGAAAAACTATTGGGCGAAAAACTGCCGCAAATGGATATGCCCGAAGATATGAACGAAAAGCTCAAAGAGCTAAACTCTCGCGACGCCCTGCCTGCCCCGGAAAAGCCCAAGCCTGACGCCCGTAAAGGGCGCGGAAAGTCCAAGAAAAAAGGCCGATTCAGCAAATCCGGAAAGCCTGAAAATTCTGATAAATCAAACAGGCCTTCAGACGAGGACGGAAAGCCTCGTCGGGAAAAATCTGATCGAGTCCAAAAACAAAATCCGTCTGATATGCCCCGACGCGCTAATCCAGACTCGAAAAATCCGCGGGCGAAAACAGCGCGTCCTGAGAAAACAGGGAACAGACAGCGCTCTGATAAACCCAAATCGGAGAAGTCTCGGTCTGACAGACCCCGCTCTGAGAAACCCCGCTCAGGAAAGGCCCCGTCCAAAACCCCTCGCGCGCAAACGGCGGAAGGCCGCGCCGCGCAATCTTATTCCGGCAAGGGATTTAAGAAAAAAGCTAAGCCGAGCCGGGCGAAACGCACGGCTGCGCGTCAGGCACAAGGTAAAAGTGGTGGGCCTTCTAAGCCGCGTCGGAAGACTTAGGCTTTTCCCAAAACCCGCTCGCCCATAAAACCAAGGCGATTAACGGAAATTGCAAAGCCACTCGGAACCAGAGTTGAAATCCAGTTAGATCCCGTTCGCCCAAGGGCATGTTTTCTAACGCCATATAAATATTGGCAGGCAAAACAGCCAAAAGATAAACACTTAAAACAATGCCCGTAAGGCGGCGCCATTTTGGCCAGATAAGGCCAATGGCAAACAGGATTTCCAGAACGCCTGTCACGATTACAATTAATTTTGGAAAGGGCAGAAAAGGCGGCACAATTTGGGCGACTTCATCCGTCGCCATGAAGTGCAGCAAAATACCGGCGGCCAAGAAAAACAGGGCTAAAACCCAGCAAAACACCGATTTAATTCGTGATTTGAGCATTACCCACGCGGCAAACCAAAAATCGCCCGTACGCCGATTGCGTCATTTGCAATTTGCTCTTTCAGCGCCTCAAAATTTTCGAACTTTATCTCGGGACGAATAAAACTGCGAAACCTTACGTCCACATGCTGGCCGTAAATATCGCGGTCGAAATCGAGCAGATGCACCTCAAGGCGCGCTTCTTTCCCGTCCACAGTGGGGCGGCTCCCGGTATTGGCCACGCCGGGCCGCCAGGTCTCTTCGCCCTCAAGCCGCATTTCGACGCAATAAACCCCGAATTTAGGCCGAACGAGATCGCCGAAGTCGAGATTTGCCGTCGGGAAATTAATCGTGCGCCCACGCTTTTCCCCTTCTTTCACAATGCCGTCCACCCGCCAGGGACGAGACAGCATGTGATGGGCGTGAAAAACGTCACCTGCCTGCAAGGCTTTTCGGATTTCCGTGCTGCCATATTTGCCGTAGCGTTCATGCAGGCCGACCGCGGGCATAGCCGTGACCCCGATGCCGCGCGCCGCGCCAAGCCGCGTCAGGCTTTCAACATTTCCGCAGCGATTTCGTCCAAAGCCGTAATCTTCGCCGACCACGACATGGCGAATGCCCAGGCCATGATGCAGGACTTGCTCTACAAATTCTGTGTCGTCCATATCCCGAAGGTTTGTCGTGAAAGGAATCTCGTAAAGGCATCCCACCCCAAGCTCCGCCATTATTTCGGCGCGAACCGTCGCGCTCATCAGGCGAAAGGGGGCGGCGTCAGGTTTAAAAAAACGGTATGGGTGCGGACGGAACAGACCAATCCCCATCGGTGCTTTCATCTCCCGCGCGATGTCTTGCGCCGCTTTAATGACGGCTTGGTGGCCCCGATGCAGACCGTCAAAGTTTCCCAAAGCAATAACCGCGCCCTGATCCTCTTTTGAAAGCCCGGTATAAGTTGTGAGCGTTTTCACGCTTTACTCAGCAGGGCGTTTTTGAACAAAGACGCCCGCATCGCCTCGGCAGATTTTCTGTCCGTTCACTTCGCAATAGCAGCTCATTTTAACGCGGCCAGAGCGTTCATTGATTTCGGCCACTTCGGCCACTGCAATGACTTCATCCCCAATGAAAGCCGGTTTACGAAAACGAAGGTTAAGCTCAACAAAGAGCGCGCCCGGCCCCGGCAGGTCATTACCAAGAACGGCTGATATAAAACTGGCCGACAGAGCCCCGTGGGCAATTCTCTGGCCAAATTGAGTGGTGGCGGCAAATTCGGCGTCGACATGAACCGGGTTATGATCGCCGGTAATATCCGCAAATGTGTTGATCATTTCTTCGGTGATGATCGCGGTTGTCGTCGCGCGCATCCCGACGGATAAATCATCCAGATAATATTTTACCGTCTCAGTCATAAATCCCTCTTTCGTGAGAGAATGGATTATCACTGCAAATTTAAGATTGCCACGATAAATTTATATCTCAAAGAGAATGTACAAAATTCTCAGATATTACCAGTTCAGAGACGGCGAAATATAACGCGCAATGACTTTATGTTTCTGCATCAATGCCTTGAAATTTTCTGCCGTTTCGCCGTGCAGTCCGTCCTGAATAAACAGGCAATCATAGCCCTGTTCCTGAGCGCCCAGCAGATCCGTAAAGATATTATCTCCGATACAAAGAATGCGCTCGACATCGGGGACATGGCCCAAAACCTCTTCTATCCAAGCCCGTGACAAGCGGTAGATCGGCTCATGCGGCTTGCCGGAATAAATGACCCGCCCGCCCAGTCTTTCATATTTCTGAGCCAGCGCGCCGCCGCACCAGACCAGCTTGTCGCCCAGACGCACTTTTATATCAGGGTTGACGCATATGAATTCCAGTTCGCGGGCCAATGCCTCTTTCAAGAGATCTTCGTAATCCTCGGGCGTTTCATCATCTTCGAATAATCCGGTGCAGGAAATAAACTCCGCTTCGTCCAGATCAGAAAAATTCATATCCAGTTCTTCGTAAAGAGCGTCATCGCGTTCCGGTCCGATTTTGAAAACCGGTCCCGGCGCCCGTCTGGCAAGCTCATCTATTGTCGCGTCGCCTGACGTTACAATCGCGTCCCAGAATCCGCCCGGCACGTCTATGCGCGCAAAACTTTCCGGAATAGCCACGCTGGGCTGAGGGGAATTGGAAATCAGAACAACCGGGCCGCGGGTTTCGCGAAATCGCTCCAGGGCTTCGCACGCCTTTAGATGAGGTCTTTTGCCGTTATGGATAACGCCCCAAATATCACAAAAAATTGCGTCATATTCATCCGCTATACTGCCGAGCCCGGACAAGGGCTGAAAGTCATCATGTAGATTGCTCATACTCTCTCTCCTAGGCCGTGCAGTTAGGGGCTCTAGCCGAAACGGGCAAGCCCTTTCCCTGTTAAACGATTTGTCTTGTGTCTCAGAACTAAGCACATTAAAAATTATTACGAACTGTCATTTTGACATTCGTTAATGTGGGGCAATTTAATGACAAATAAATCTATAATTACGAGCTACATCGCCATTGGAACCCTGTTCCTTGGAACAGCGGTGTTTAATCCATCATACGCGCAACCTTCTCCTGAGGCATCTGTCGAGCTTTCCATCGAAGATGCAAACCTCACCGTCGTCAAACAGATCTATGCAGATTTTGCCAGTGGGAATATTCCTGGCTTTGTCGCGGCTTTGTCAGAAGACGTTGTTTGGAACGAAGCGGAAAATAACAGCTTGGCTGTCGGAAATCCATATGTCGGGCCGGAAGAGGTTATGAGCGGCGTCATGGGGCCGCTCATGCAAGACTGGTCCTCTTTCGAAGTGCAGCCTGAAAGTTTTATGGCGGATGGAAACACCGTTGCCATGTTTGGTCGATACCTTGCGACGTCCGCTAGTTCAGAAAAGCAGATAAACCCGCAAGTTGTACACCACTACACGCTCGAGAACGGGAAAGTCATCCGGTTTCAGCAATATGTCGATACACTGGCGCTTGATCAGGCCATGACAATCGACCCCGATATGGAAAAGGCAGACCTTCCGCAATAAACGGAAGGGTCAATGCGTCATTGACTATCAAAGTTGGCCTTGGTCATAACAAGCTGAAGCCGCCGCAGTTCCTGTGTGATGATGCGGCGGTTAAGCTGCATATTAAACCAGAGCTTCATAGCGATTTGGGCGGAATTCAACATGATCGCCAGGGAGGCGAACAGGATTTGATCTCGAACGGTTTCCGCCTGAAAAAACTGCCAGATAGATATCAGAAGGAGTGCGCTGAAAATAAATATGCCAACCCAGGAGAGAATGCGCATACCACTGCCCTGACCTTCCAGGCTTTTTAGAACAGAGGCGTAATAGCCTTGCTCATCCACTGCGTCGGCAATAAAGGCCTCATCTTCTTCACTCAATAACTGAGATAGTCTCTTGTCAAAATCACTCATTTCTCTCTCCTTGAGGGGTATCGTCCCGGGGGACGGGTTGATAATATTGTTTGAGATTTTCGCGGGCTTTGAACAGACGCGATTTTACCGTTCCCAAAGGTATACCCAGCGCTTGTGCAATGTCCCGCCCGGTAAATCCGTCGACATAAAATAATGTAAGCAATGCTCTCTCCTCAGACGGTAAGTGTGAAAGCACCTGTCTTAAAGACAGATCCGTCTCCGCACAGGATTGAGGCGGCGACTCTTGATAACGTGCTGCGCGCACTGAAGCCTCTCTGGCTTTTATGGTGGAGCGAATATGATCCGCCGCGCGGCGCCGGACAATTGTGTAGGCCCAAGCCGAAAACTGTTCCGGTTTTTCAAGTCGGTGTATGTTCCTCGCAATCGTCATGGACGCCTCCTGTAGAACATCCTTTGCCTCCTCGGCATTACCAGTAAGCCTTTGGGCCAAGCGAATTCCTTTTGGATGCCACCGCTTGTAAAGCCCTTCAAAGGCATTTCTGTCTCCTTTCGACGCCAAGAAGGCTTGATAAGTATCAAGAGCTTTGACGAGATCCGCTTTTGTCTTCGCTTTCGGCACATCATCCCCTTCGAAACGTTCACTGCTTTACCATGCGGAACGTGTTTGCATCTTATAGTCGGAAGTTTGGGCCAAAAGGTTCAAATTGAGATTCTTTTTTACTGAGTAGCTTCTTGGGAAGCTCCAATTCCCGTTTGCGGTTTAATTGCTGTAAGCTTAGGGTCGCTGCTCAAACGACAAAGGCCTTTTTATGAAACATCTTCCTGCCCTCTGCCTGTCCACTGCTCTGTTTTTGGGAGGATGCATCGCGCCTTCGGAAACACAGACTCAGACTATGAAGCCAGGTGAGAACCAAAAGCCAGCCATTGAGAGAGTGAAAACAACCAAAGCGCTGTCTCCGGGCATGGTGGCAGCTGCCAACCCCTTGGCCGTTGAGGCAGGTGTCGAAATTCTAAGGCAGGGCGGCTCGGCTGTGGACGCGGCCATCGCTGTGCAAACGGTCTTAGGATTGGTGGAGCCGCAAAGCTCGGGTCTCGGCGGCGGCGCATTCATGGTGGTTTACGATCCTGAAACGGCCCAGGTCTGGAATTATAACGGACGGGAAACGGCTCCGGCCAATGTCACGTCTGATTTATTCACGGACCCGGAAACCGGAGAGCCTTTGCGCTATTTCGAAGGCATTGCCTCCGGACGGTCCACAGGCGTGCCGGGAGCCATGGTCATGCTCGAGCTGGCGCATCAGGATTATGGCAAGCTGGAATGGGGACCTCAGATGGAACCTGCCATAAAACTTGCTGAGGACGGATTTGTGGTCAGCGCGCGTCTGGCCGGTTTGGTGGAACGCATGGGCGCCTATGTTTTGAAAAACGATCAGCAAGCCCGCGAATATTTCTTTCTAGAAGACGGAAGCCCCATTCCCGAGGGCACTCTTCGTGATAATAATCCCTACGCCGAAACCTTGCGCGCGCTGCAGGATAATCCGCGCGCCCTTCTCGAAGGGCCTATTGCTCAGGCTATCATCGACAAAACTCAACAAGCGCCTCTACCCGGGACAATGACCTTGCTGGATATGAACAGCTATCAAGCCAAAAAGACCGAAGCGCTCTGCGGCACCTACCGCGCCAATATTATCTGCGGCGCGACGCCGCCCTCCTCCGGGCCGCTCGCCGTCATGTCTATTCTCGGTCAGCTGGAAAATTTCAATATGGCCGAGTTAGGACAAACGACACAAGGATGGCACGTTTTTGCCGAAGCCTCTGCCCTCGCCTATGCAGACCGCGATAAATATGTCGCGGATCCGGATTTTGTCGATGTGCCTGTTGGGCCGCTTTTGAACAAGGATTATTTGAAATCCCGCGCAGAATTAATTCATCAAAACGGCGTATTGGCCAAAGTAAAGGCCGGAAACCCTGTTGATTTCGTTCGCGGAAATGACGCGACGCCGGACAGTCCTGGCACATCTCACTTCACGATTGTCGACTCAGACGGGCTGACGGTTTCAATGACAACAACGGTCGAGTCCGCTTTTGGTAGCCAGCGCATGGTCAAGGGTTTCATGCTCAACAATCAGCTAACTGACTTCTCTTTTAAAGCTGTTGACGAGAACGGCGACCCTATCGCGAATGCTGTCGCGCCCGGAAAACGGCCGCGCAGTTCTATGGCGCCGCTCATTGTGTTCAACCCGGACGGAGAGTTTCTCTTCTCAACAGGTTCGCCGGGCGGAAATTCCATCATTGCCTATGTTGCAAAAAGTGTTGTCGGTATTCTGGACTGGGACCTTAGCCCGCAAGAAGCCATTGAGCTTCCCAATGTTATTTCCCGTAACGGCCAGGTGCGGCTGGAATCCCAGGATCTGAAAAAGGAAAATACGGACGAGATTGACCGCGGGGCAGGAGCCGTCGAATTTGGACTGCCAAATGAGACGGTCAGCGAGCTTGAAAATATGGGTCATAAAGTCGTGCGTTCCGCCGGAGAAATTTCAGGCCTTCACATTATCTATCGGCAGGAAGACGGCACTCTGATTGGCGGAGCAGACCCGCGGCGCGAAGGAAGCGTCGCCGCGCCTTAAGTTTTCACGGTCGGCAGACACAGCTTGAAATGCGTCCCTTTTTCACCTGTCTTGACCAGAATTAAATCGCCGTTCTGAGCTGTCGCAAGTTCCTTGGAAATCGACAGCCCCAACCCGGTACTTCCTTCTGCGCCGCGCGAAGCTGCAAACGCCAGGAAAATGTTTTTCTGGGCGCGTTCCGGCAATCCCGGCCCGGTATCTTTTATATTAATATGAGTGATTTCTTCGGTGACTTCGGCAGAGACAGTAATGCGCCGCACCTCGCTTTTTTGCATGGCCTGCGCCGCATTGCGAAAAAGGTTATGCAGAATGCGGTAAGCGTGGTCGGGGTCGGCGCGGACTTCCAGTTCTGTCGGCACGCGGTTTTTGAATTGAGTGCCGGGAAAGCTGGCCATGGTATCGGCGGCGACTTCGCCCAACAGGAAAGAAAGGCGAATATCCTGCGGTTCGGGGTCTGCCGTTTCTGCCCGGCTATACGCCAGAACATCTTCTGTCAGGCCGACTCCGCGTTCAATTGTTTTTACAAGCCGTTCTCCCATTTCGACAACCTTTTTGTCCTTGTGGGTTGTCAATCGATCAGAGACCAAAAGAGCCGTTGAGAGGACATTCCGTAAGTCATGATTTATTTTAGCCACAGACAAGCCCAGTCCCGCCAGTCTTTCACGTTGTCGAAAGGCCGCCCGCAAGCTCTTCTTCAAGTCTGAAAAGGCCCGTTCCAGCTCCCCGATTTCGTCCTTACGGCGAGCATTGCGTTTAACATTTTGCCGATGTTGCGGGTTTTCCCGAAAGGTTTTCATTCCGGCCAATAATCTCTGCAGCGGCCTGACAATTATCATCAACATTGCGAGATATATGAGTCCGCCAGTTATAACGGCAATTACCAGAGACAATAACAGAATGCGTTCAAAATAATCCCATAGCTCGCTTCGAAGTTCAGACCGGGGAATGACCAGTTCCAGACTGTCTTGCCCGCTCACAGGAGACAGAGCCGTCACGCGAAGTCTCTCGTCCCCGGAAGAAAAATAATCCGCAAAAGTATCCCGAAATAAAGGGCGGCGGTCAGGGTCTGTCATATCGACGGCTACATATTCAACGCTGGACGGAGGCGACCCCAGCAGAAGCTCCGTCATACCGTCACGTTTTGCCGATAATAGCTCAACGCCTGTTTGCTCCATAAAATCCTGGGTCAACATTTCCGACGCTTCGTAATCCGGAACGCCTGTCAAAGCCTGTGTCAATATCCCTGCCTGATCCACACGCTCCATCAACCAGTTCTGACGAAAAACGGCCGCGGAAGGAAAAAACAGGACAAGTTCGGCCAACATGACAAACCCAATTGTCATAAGCAGGAGCTTGGCCGAAAGGCGCCGCGCTATGTAGCCATCAATCATATAAACCCGTTAGCGTTTTTCCGGTCGAAAAAGAAGGGTTATTGAAATTTCGTGAGAATTCCGGCGAGCTTTCGCGTTTTCTCCGAGAAGATTGTATCTGTGTACCAAGAACCAGCCGCGCGCTTCACAATTTCAGTTCGGGTCGGATAAGGCGAGATGAATTGCGCCAGTCCGGAGATTTTCACGCCGCTAGCCATAGCCAAAGACAGCATTTGAATGATTTCCCCTGCCCCGTCTCCGACAATGGAGGCTCCCAGGACTTTTCCTTTACGGGTCGCAACAATCTTTATCCCGCCTTCAGTTTTTCTCTCAGCCATGGCGCGGTCATTTTCTTCGAATTCCCAGGACACGGTTTTAATATCGTCTCCATGCTGCTCGCGTGCCTCTTTTTCGCTCAACCCAATATTGGCAAGTTCCGGTTCGGAATAAATGGCGGCGGGCATACGCTCAATTGCGGCTTTTGCGAAAATGTGGCCTAAGAGAGGCGGCATGAAATAGAAGTTCTTAATCAACTGTCCGGCATGGAAACCGGCGGCGTGAGTGAGCCCGCCCATGCCTTTGACGACATCTCCGGCGGCATAAATCCTGGAATTAGAGGTGCGAAGCGCCTCATCTGTTTCAATCCCTTTCTTGTCGTATTTAATATTCGCCTTTTCGAGAGTGAGTTTTTCTAGCGCTGGCGTGCGGCCAGCGGCCACCAAAAGATGTGATCCGTCAATTTTAGTGCCGTCTTCCAACTCGACGCTGACGCCGGATTTCGTCTTGTATTTTTTTGATTTAATTTGCTTGGTTTTGGCCGGAGTCAGGAATTTAACACCTTCACTTTCCAACGCCTCAATCAAGATTTTGGCATGTTCCGGCTCGTTCCGGCCCAGCGGAGCGGCGACATCAATAATTGTGACTTCGCTGCCCAGACGCCGAAAGGTTTGCCCTAATTCGAACCCGATCGGTCCGGCCCCGATAATGACAAGATGCTCCGGCAGACGGTCAACATCAAAAATAGTTTCATTCGTTAAATAAGGCGTGTCCTCCAATCCGGGAATGGGCGGGGCAGACGCGCGGGAGCCCGTGGCAATCACGAACCGCTTGGCTTTGACTCGCGTTGAATCAGATTCAACCGTTTTTTCATCCGTAAAACGCGCATATTCCCGAATAACGATGCAGCCGAGGCCTTCAAAGCGCTCCTGACTATCTACCGGGGCAATCTGTTCGATAACGCCTTTGACATGGGCTTTGACAGCTTCGAAGTCGATTTTGGGTGTGACAGGCTTAATCCCGTATTTTTCGCCCGAGGTTTGGGCGTGAGCCGCTTTCCCCGCCGCAATGAGAGATTTAGAGGGGACGCAGCCTGAATTCAGACAATCGCCGCCCATGTCATTGGCTTCAAATAAAACAACGGAGCGTCCGAGCTGAGCCGCGCCGGATGCCACGGAGAGTCCCGCTGATCCGGCACCGATAATGCAAATATCAACATCATAGTCTGTCTTGGTCATATATGTCTTTCTAGGGAGGTCTTGTCAGCGCTTTGGTTTTTAAATTTAGGCTTCCGCACTGGATGCGCCCGGCTTTCCAAAAAACTTCTTATAGAGAATAGGCAGAACGGACAGGGCGATCAGTCCGCATATAGGCAGAAGAATTTTCGGCTGGAACATAATACCTGACAAGCTCTCTTTTCCGCCCTCAGCCAGAATTGTCTCAAGGCCCTGTCCCACACTGGCATACACAAAACTGCCTGGCATGATTCCGAAAAATGTGCTCAGAACGTAGTTTCTGACTTTTACATCAAACAAGGCGGGCGCGAAATTGACGACGAAAAAGGGAAATACCGGGATAAGTCGTAAAATGAAGAGATAGGAAAGTTCGTTTTCCTGAAGTCCTTTTTCGAACTTCTTCATATAGCTGCCCTTGGTTTTGCGTTTCAGGAAATCCCCAATGGCGTAGCGCGCCGCCAGGAAAATACCTGTAGCCCCGATTGTTGCGCCAATCACGATCGCGCTTCCGCCGACAAATGTTCCGAATAGAAATCCGCCTAGAAGCGAAAGCACCCAGGCCCCGGGAAAAGAAATTGCCGTCAGAACCGCATAAGCCGCAATAAACCCGATTATCGCCACAAGGTAGTTACTCTCTACAAATCTCGCCAGACTATCCTTATGCTCGCGCAAGGCCGAGAAGCTGACATATTTTGGTCCGCCCAGAAGGAAGAAGGCCGCTAACGCCACGACAATAATTGCGAGCGGCAGGAGTCGCTGCCAAATAGGCTTACTCTGCTTGGAAGAGTTCGTTTCATTTTCAGACATATATCTCTCTGCAATCTACTCAGACATGATTATTTTCATTCGCTTTTAAACCATGGCATGGACCATGGCTCCCCACAATCTTTTCACAAAACCGTGCGCCGCATTTTATAATCATGTCAGGCGCGAATAGGGTGTTTCTTAGACCTTCAGCCCTGTAATTTTCGCGGCTGAATTACTTGACAGCCACGGTTCATCCTCTTAATGGACGCGTCTTGAATTCAGATGTAGCGATACGGGCCGACGATAGGGCCAAATTCGCTTCATGGAGAGCATTATGAAACGTACATTCCAACCTTCCGTCATCGTCCGTAAGCGTCGTCACGGTTTTCGCTCACGTATGGCCACCAAAGCCGGTCGCCAAATCCTGGCCCGTCGCCGGGCAAAAGGCCGCAAGGTCCTTTCCGCGTAGCTTATCGGCTTCGCTGCATAAGTCGCCGTTCATGACGGCCGACTCCAAAATAGATTCAAAGCTCGGCGTGCTGAAAAAGCGGGCCGAGTTTTTGTATGTGCGAGAGGGGGCTTACCGCGCTCAAGGCGGGATTGTCATCCAGATGCGCGAAAACCCGCAGCATGACGTTATCCGGGTTGGATTTACCGCCACGAAGAAAATTGGAAATGCGGTGATCCGAAACCGCGCGAAACGGCGTCTAAGAGAGCTCGCCCGGGCTTTACTTCCCGAATATGGACTTGTTGGCCATGACTATGTTTTCATCGCCAGAGACGGAACAACTGAACGCGAATGGACAGCTTTGCTTGACGACACGCAAAAAGCCCTCATAACGCTTTCAAAACGAAATAGCCCTAAGAGCGCCCCCGGCGCCCCTTGATTTTCTAATAAGCGGACTTTCAGACCGATGAACGAACAAAGAAACTTTATTCTTGCTATGGCGCTCTCCGCGCTTATCCTGATTGGATGGTGGTTTTTTTATCAAGGCCCGGCCGCTGAAAAAGCCAAAGCAGACGCCGAAGCCGAAATGGCCCGCGTTCAGGCGGAACAATCCGCCGCAGACCCGGCGGCCACGCCAGAAAGAATTGCCAACCGTCCACGAGAAGAAGTCATTGCTCAGACGTCAACTGAAGGCCAGCGTATTAAAATCGATACGGCGAGCCTGACCGGCAGCCTTTCCACCGCCGGCTTCCGCTATGACGACGTTACTTTGAAAAACTATGACCAGACACTTGATCCAGCGGATGGACAAGTCTCCCCCCTCTCGCCTGAAGGGTCTGAAAAAGCGGCTCTGATTTCTGATAACTGGGTCCGCGCCGGGGCAGGCGATAACGGTCTCGGATCAAATTGGACACTTTTGTCCGGTACAACTTTAACCGTCAATTCCCCTATCGAGCTAGGATATCGAGGCGATGGGTTCGAGGTTCGCCGGAAAGTTTCCGTCGATAACCGCTACCTTCTGACCGTCGACGATACGGTTACGAACACATCCGGGTCGGAGATTTCGCTGCAGCGCGTCGGAATTTCCCGTCAATATGGCTTGCCAGACGACCTCACAAATTTCTTCATCATTCAGGAAGGTCCGATTTCCATATTGGATAACAGCTATGATGATATGAAATATAAGAGCATCCGCGACAAAGGCACTTGGTCGGAAACCGGAGAAGGCGGTTGGGTCGGACTTAGCGACAAATACTGGTTAACGGCCGCGATTGCGCCGCAGGGCCAAACGATTACGGCGGAAAGAAACTTTAGAACTGTGGATAATCAGGATGTCTATGAGACGTCTTACACACTCTCTCCCATGACGCTGACGTCTGGAACCTCCATTACGTCCACCGGATATATGTTTGCCGGAGCGAAAGACCGGGACGTGCTCAAGCGTTACGAAACGGAACTGGGTATTGCCCAGATGGAACGCGCCATTGATTGGGGCTTTGTCGGCATTCTGGTCAAACCGATTAGCTGGGCTCTGTCCCAACTCGGAGAACTGCTCGGCAATTTCGGACTGGGTATTCTGGCGCTGACGCTCATCATCAAGCTGTTCATGTTCCCGCTTTTCAATAAGCAATATGAGAGCCAGGCGAAGATGAAAAAGGTTCAGCCGAAACTGAAAAAGCTTCAGAAACGTTACAAAGAAGACCGGATGAAACTCCAAAAGGAGATGATGGCGCTTTACAAGAAAGAAGGCGTCAATCCGGCAGCGGGTTGTCTGCCGATTATCCCGACAATTTTCGTCTTCTTTGCGCTTTATAAGGCAGTGTTCATCAATATCGATATGCGCCATGCGCCCTTCTTCGGCTGGATAAGGGATTTGTCCGCCCAGGATCCTGTTTCGGTTTTAAACGGCTTTGGTCTCTTCCCCTGGGGGCCGGATCCACTGGGGATCGCTTTCCTCGCCATCGGGCCGCTTGCCATCCTTTACGGTATCTCGATGAGCCTGATGTACACACTGACCCCTCCGGCGGCGGACCCTATGCAGGCAAGAATTTTCAAATTCATGCCCTGGATATTCATGTTTGTCCTGGCGCCTTTCCCGGCGGGTCTCTTGGTTTACTGGGTCTGGAACAATATTCTTTCCTTTGGTCAGCAATATATTATTACGCGGAAATTCAAGGTCGATACGCCCATTGATCAATTTTTCCGCAAGATAACCGGCAAAGAAAAGCCGGAGACGACGGAATAAATCAAATGGAAGAAAAGACGTCAGAACAGTTAGAAGACGGACGTCTGCTTTTTGCTCGCGATGTCGACTTTATGCGCAGTGCGGTCAGTCTTGAAACCCTGCCTCCGCCCGATTTGCCTGAAGTCTGTTTTGCCGGGCGTTCCAATGTCGGGAAATCCTCGCTCATCAACGCGCTGACCAACCGCAAAGGTCTGGCACGCGCCTCCAACACACCAGGCCGAACGCGGGAGCTGAATTATTTCAATGTCGATGGACGGCTTTTTCTTGTCGACCTACCTGGTTTTGGATATGCGCGCGCGTCCAAAGTGGATATTGAGCGCTGGCAAGTTCTGACCAGAGCCTATCTGCAGGGGCGGCCCGGTCTTCGCCGGGTCTTTCTTTTGATCGACAGCCGTCACGGCATCAAACCCCTCGATGTCGAAGTCATGGACATGCTCGACGAAACGGCCGTGATTTATCAGCTCGTTCTGACAAAAATCGACAAGATAAAAAAGGGCGAACTTTCCAAGGTTGCGGAGAAAACTCAAAAGTTCATCGCAAAGCGTCCCGCCGCTTTTCCTTTCATCGCGCAGACAAGCTCTGAGAAAAAAGACGGACTGGATATGCTCCGCGCTGAAATTGCAAGCTTGGCCCTGCCCGCAAATGCCGATAGATAAGTCATCATGAAACGCCGCGCCGATGAAGACAACTGGACCAGCGCGCAAATCCTCTCAGAGGCTTTGCCCTTTATCCAGCGCCATGCCGGAAAAACGATTGTCATAAAATTCGGCGGAAACGCCATGGGCAGTGAAACCCTGACCCAGCAATTTGCCAATGATGTTGTCCTGTTGCGGCAATGCGGCTTGCGTCCGGTCGTTGTTCATGGCGGCGGGCCCCAGATTGGCTCCATGCTCGATAGGCTGAAAATCAAATCCGAATTTGTCGACGGATTGCGTGTCTCGGATATGGAAACGGTTGGCGTCGCTGAAATGGTTCTCTCCGGCGCTATCAATAAGTCCATTGTTGCCGCCATTAATCAGGCCGGCGGGCAAGGCGTCGGTCTTTCCGGGCGGGACGCCAATCTAATTCTGGCCGAAGCGGTCAATAAAGATCTGGGTTTCACAGGCCGGCCTGTCTCCGTAGACCCCTCTGTTATACACGCGCTTACAGACGCAGAGTCAGGCTTCATTCCGGTTATTTCGCCAATTAGCGGAAGTGCAGACGGCACACGTTATAATGTAAACGCCGACACGGCCGCAGGCGTGATTGCCGGAGCCCTGAACGCGGCACGACTGATGCTGCTGACCGATATTGAGGGCGTTATGGATTCAGAAAAAAACCTTCTGACCGATTTATCGACAAAAGACGCTCAAGCCTTAATCGAAAACGGCACGGCCAAAGGGGGCATGATCCCCAAATTAGGCACAGCCATAGACGCGATAGAACAAGGAGTCGAAGCCGTCGTGATTCTTGACGGCAGGCGGGCGCATGGATTATTAGTAGAACTCTTTACCGATGTGGGTGCAGGGACACTCATAAAATGATAATCAGATATTTCCGGTTTATTTTCTGTTTTCTTTTTTTAGCTTTATGCCTCGCAAACGCTCGGACAGGCTCTGCTCAACAAGGCAGCGGCCCTGAAAACGAAACGCCCGCATCCGCGCTTAAACCAAGCAATCTGATAAATCCTACGGATAAAACAGTCTGGTCGGTGTGTAACGAAACCTCATTTATGTTGCGTTTAGCGAGCGCCACATTACGCGGCGGCAGCGTCAAAGCAAAAGGCTGGAGAATAATTCAGCCTGGCCAGTGCTTGGATGAAGAGGTTGTTCGTAATGCGCCCCGTCTCCTTTATGCGGAGAGTCTGAAACTGCACCGAGGCGGCATACGGGAATGGAAAGGGAATATACCGCTTTGTGTGGCCGAAGAGGACTTCCTCGCTGACGCCGCCCAAAACTGTGGTGAAGATGATTATCAGAGCCGAAAATATTTGGCTGTAAAGCCTGGCGAACAGACAACCACTCTGATTGAACCTGCGGATTATGGTGATAAAGCACAAATTGCCGGGACGCAGAGATTACTTCGCGATTCAGGTTATCGGATCACGTCAATTGACGGATTACCGGGTCGCCGCACATCCCGTTCCATTAATGAATTTATCAAAACCGAAGAACTTGAAAACACGCCTGAAGGCGCAGAGTTGATTGACGTTTTAAGCAAAGTCGCGGCGTCTTCGAAAAACAAGGTCGGGTTCGAAATCTGCAATCAAAGCGACACACGGATTTATTCTGCTATAGGCTTGCAGCAAAACGGAAATTGGGCGTCGAAGGGATGGTGGGCTATTGACCCTGAACAATGCGTCCGGCCGATAACCCTGCCTCTCAAAGATATCGAAGCGCATTATTATGCCCTTAAGGAAGCCCCTGCCAACACCTCAGGCGTAAGGCCCGAAGATCTCCGCCTTCGCTCTGTCGCGACCGTCCCGGCCCAATTCTGTATTGCCGAGGCTCAGTTTTCAGCCCTTGGCCGGGAGTATTGCTTTGAAGGCGGCTATAGCGTCGCTAACTTCAGGCCTCTTCCCACGGATCGGGACGGCACTTCAGTGACCTTGACAAACGAAGATTTTGCGCCCCCTGCGCCTCAAGGCTTGCGCCGATAGCCACGTCTGTTTAAGCGCACGCCATGTTAAAAACGCCTCCAGACCTCTCCCATATACGTCACTGGATTTTTGATCTCGATAATACGCTTTATCGCGCCGATGTGGAGTTCTTCAGTCAGATTGACAATAAAATTACGGATTATGTATCGCGTTACCTTGCCCTACAGCCCATGAAAGCACGCGAGCTACAAAAGGAATATTTAGCCGAATATGGAACATCCCTTTCCGGCCTGATGGCCGTCCACAACATGGATCCGGCGGAATTTCTGGATTATGTTCATGATGTTGACCTGACTGCCTTGGAACCTGACCCGGCTCTTAGAGCAGCGATTGAAAACCTCCCTGGCAAAAAGTGGATTTTCACCAATGGCTCGCGCGGCCACGCAAAAAATATCGCGACTCATCTAAATCTGTTTGATTTGTTCGACGGTCATTTCGGCATTGATGATGTCGACTATATCCCCAAACCCAAACGCAGTCCCTTTATCAAATTCTGTGATTTTTTCGAAATTGACCCCAAAAAGGCGATCTTTTTCGAAGACAGCGTAAGAAACCTCGAAGTTCCAAAACATATGGGCATGACCACTGTCCTTGTCTCGTCTGACGCCGATTGGTCACATGAGCCCGAAGACGTGCGGCCCGCCGGACAGACCACGAAAGCCAAATGGGTCGACTACACAACGAATGACCTGCCGGGATGGCTGGCTGAAAATACAAACCTCAGCCGGCAAGAAGCCGGACTTGAAACCAAATAAATCGTCCCCATTTTAAAAGTATGAAGGATAAAACCAAACCGGCTATTGCCCTTAATCTGAACGCGGTGAACTGTCCGAAATGTTCCACGCGCCAACCTCAAATGCGTTTTCCACGCAATTTCCGCCAGTTTTTCTTTGGCGGATGGACATGTGAGCGTTGCCATACAGAGATGGACCGCTTTGGACGGGTTATTTTTTAGCCCCTTCCCTTTCAGCCCCACATCTTGACCTCAGCCGCAGGCGCGCTTACCTTTAGCCCATGGCTATAAGACCTATTTTGACCGTCCCGAACCCGATCTTGAAACAGGTTTCCGAACCTGTTGAAAAGGTGACGGATGAAACACGCGCTCTCATGGATGACATGCTGGAGACGATGTATGACGCGCCCGGCATCGGCCTCGCCGCCGTACAGATCGGCGTTCCGGTAAATGTTATCGTAATGGATCTGGCGCGTGACGGCGAAGAGCCGCAGCCGCAATACTTCGTAAACCCCGAAATCTTGGAAGATGTCGAAGACGTTCAGCCCTATGATGAGGGTTGTTTGTCTGTGCCAGATATTTTTGACACAGTGGAGCGGGCGGAACGGGTTAAAATTACCTATCTGGATTATAACGGCGAGAGGGTCACCGAATGGGCCGAGGGGCTTTATGCAGTCTGTATCCAGCATGAAATGGATCACCTCAAAGGCATTGTCTTTATTGATTACCTCTCACGCTTAAAGCGTGACCGCGCCGTCAAGAAAGTGATGAAAGCCGAGAAGCTGAAAGCGGCGGGCTAGTCTTATATCTTGTCATTCCGCTTAAGGCTGATATGCCGCAGCAGCCGAATGACAGAAAAACGAGACGAATTTATTCATGACCCTCAATGTTGTATTTATGGGCACGCCAGATTTTGCCGTGCCGTCTCTCGCCGAATTGCTTTCCAACGGATTTAATGTCGTGCGGGTTTATACTCAGCCGCCGCGCAAATCAGGCCGTGGACAAAAGCTGACGAAATCCCCCGTTCACCAATTTGCAGAGCTGATGGGCGTTCCGGTCGAAACGCCGGAAAGCTTCCGAAAACCCTCTGTCATCGACGGCCTGGAAGCCCTCAACGCAGATGTGGCCTGCGTCGTCGCTTATGGCCAAATTCTCCCACAGCGCGCGCTTGATGCGCCAAAAGAGGGATGCCTCAACCTCCACGGTTCTTTACTCCCCCGATGGCGAGGCGCTGCCCCTGTGCAGCGCGCGATAATGGCCGGCGACGCCCAGACCGGCGTCCAGATCATGGAAATGGAAAAAGGGCTGGATACGGGCGATATTCTCCTCTCGGAAACTGTTGATATTCTGCCCAGTGATACCGCAGGCAGTTTGTCTGAACGTCTTTCGCGCACGGGGGCCGGTCTATGGCCCCGCGCTCTGGCGGCGCTCTCCAGAGGCGGCCTGACGCCGAGTCCTCAGCAGGGCGAACCCACCTATGCCCATAAGATTGACAAGGCCGAAGCCCGCCTCGATTGGACTCAGCCTGCAAAAACGTTAGACTGCCATATTCGCGGCTTGGCACCTTTTCCGGGTGCGTGGTGCGAAGTGGATGGCGAAAGACTAAAGATACACCTCGCCGAACCGGCCGAAGGAGACGGTGAGGCCGGAGAAATTCTGGACGACGCCGCGCTTATTGCCTGCGGGGACGGGGCTCTAAGACTGAAAACAGTTCAGCCTGCCGGAAAGCCGAAAATGTCGGCAGAAGATTTTTTGAGAGGCACAACGATCAAGGAAGGGACAATTTTGATCTAAGGAGAGAGGCTATGGCGCTCAAGCGTGAAGACATTCAATATCGCGGACACCGCATAATTGCGAATAAAACGGGGGCCATGGTTTACCCTGACAAACAGGGAATAGAGGGGAATTCTCTGGAAAATGCTCTCGAAGAAGCCCGGGAATGGGTCGACACCAAATATCAGGCCCGTCACAAAGACCGGCGCAAACCTCATATCGGAACGGTGGATGACTACGCCGAAGCTTTTGGCGCTATTTCCCTCGGCGCACATGAGCAGGCCATGCTCAAAGCACATCGAAACGCGCCGGAGCGTAAACTGACCGCACCGGAGCTTGCCAAAGCCGCTGGATGGGACGGCGCCGGACCGGCCAATATACATTACGGCAATTTGGGCCGGAAGGTCGCAGAGTATTTGGGCCTGAATCTGACCGAAGAGGATGACAGACCGTGGACCGAAGCCCTCGCGGACTATCATGAAGAAACGAGCGAATGGCACCTTTATGAAGAGGCGGCTGAAGCACTGGACCGTTTAAATCTCAGCTAGGGTCTGGACACAGCTTCATAATCAAATACTGCCCGTTAAATGCCGAGATATAAACTTACCATAGAATATGACGGGGCGCCGTATCAGGGCTGGCAGTGGCAGGACCATGGTCCGTCCGTTCAGGGCGCAATCGAAGCCGCCGGAGCTAAGCTCAACTCCGCCCCTGTGACCGTTTACGGGTCTGGTAGAACGGATAGCGGCGTTCACGCTCTCGCCCAGATAGCTCATATGGATCTGGATAAGGATATTCGATCTGACAAAGTGCGCGACGCGCTTAATTTTCACCTCGGCGAACATCCTATCAGTATTCTGGATGCCGAACGGGTGGAGAGCGAATGGCATGCCCGATTTGACGCAATCGAACGGCGTTATCTCTACCGAATTGTTGATCGTCGTCCGCGTTTGGCGCTGGATCGGGGCCGCGTCTGGCGAATTCCCGTAAGGCTTGATGTCGATGCCATGAACGACGCCGCACAGGTCCTGATCGGCAAACATGATTTCTCAACTTTTCGCGACACGCAATGTCAGGCGAAAAGCCCGATAAAGACTCTCGACGAAATCACGGTTTTACGAGCGGCACATGAAATTCACTGCCATTTCCGGGCGAGATCTTTCCTCCACAAACAGGTGCGAAGTTTAGTGGGCTCACTCGTCGAAGTGGGTCTCGATAAGTGGGACGCAGAAGACATGCAGGCCGCCCTGGACGCGCGGGACAGATGCGAATGCGGCCCTGTCGCCCCGCCAGACGGGCTTTATCTGACGCAGGTTATTTATTAGCCAAATTGTGACACGCCTGTGAGCAATAGACTTAAACCCGTCACCGTAATCAAACAGGCGGCCAGGGTCGCGGCGCCCCAATCAAAACCGCCAATACGCTGCGCCAGCCGAATATCGATAAAAAGCAGACCTATATAAGCCGCAAACGCCACGCCATAAGCCGCCGGAAGCGGTAACAAATTAATTTTAAACAGGACAAAACCCAACAGGACGAAACCGGCGAGAAAGAAAACGCACCAATGCCTCACAATTGTCCAAGCCCGAAAACGGTCTTGTTTGTCAAAAACCATAGCAAGAATATAGGCTAAGGCTGAAAAACTTAAGAGATATACCAAACCAATAATAAGCACAGGCGCAAGCTGGATCGAGGGCGCCGTCACGCCAAGCATTTCGGCCCGCCCTTCACTCGAAATTTTTGCGATAAAATAAAACCCGGGAAGAATGACGATTTGGGAGAAAAACGAATATCTCAATCCACGCCGTGACAGATCAAAATAGCGTTCCCAATTCGGAAGACGGCCTATCGCCGCCATAACGCCAATCAAATAGGAAAACTGGCGCATTAAATGAGCTTTCGAATAATCATGACTATGATTTAAAAGACTATGAGCCAGACGCAAGGCAAGTCATAAGAATAATGGGAAACTGACGGCTATATTACCGCAAGCGTAATTTTAGACTAACGTTAGGAACCATAAGCAGAAAAATCATTACACGCCGTAAAACTCTCGGTACCAATTGACGAAATTCGCAATGCCTTCCTGCAGACCCACTTTTGGTTCAAACTCAAAATCCCGTTTGGCGGCGCGAATATCGGCATAGGTTGAGGTTACGTCGCCTTTTTGTTGCTCTTTTACCGCCGTCTGGGCTTTGACGCCGCAGGCCGCTTCCACTGCGCCGACCAGATCCATCAGACGGTTCGGGCGGGAATTTCCGAGATTATATATTTTATGGAGAGCTTCTCCCGAGGGAGGGCTGGCCAGCAATTTGGGAAGAATTGAAACAATATCGTCTACATAGGTGAAATCGCGGCGCATGATATCCGGGGCGAAAAGCGTAATCGGCTCGCCGGCCAAAATCTTTTTGGTAAAGATAAAATAGGCCATATCCGGGCGGCCCCACGGGCCGTAAACCGTGAAAAATCTGAGACCTGTCTGCGGAATTTTATAAAGCTGCGCATAACTCTCGGCGAGCATCTCTCCGCCCAGTTTCGTGGCCGCATAGAGAGAGGCCGGGCGCCGGACGATATCACTTTCGGAAAACGGGCCGCCTTCCCTTTCCCCATAAACGGAAGAAGAACTGGCATAAGCGACATGTTCAAGACTGTCTGAATGACGCGCATATTCAAGGATATTCAAATGCCCCATCACATTGGAGGCGACATAAGCGCGGGGGTTTTCAAGACTGTAGCGCACGCCGGCCTGCGCCGCCAAATTCAGAATATGCGTGATTTTCGTATTACCCAGAGCTTTCTCAAGAGCGCCTTCCTGGGCAATGTCGAGTTTAAAAAACCGGAACCCTTTTTGAGCTTCAAGATGGGCCAAGCGGGCTTTCTTCAAATTCACATCGTAATAATCGTTCAGGTCATCAACACCGACAACCTCATGCCCTTCAGACAACAGAATTTGCGCCGAATGATATCCGATAAATCCGGCCGCGCCTGTTAATAAAACTCTCATGTCCTTCCTGTAGACGCTTCGTCACAGGGAAGAAAGTTAAAGCTGAAAATCAGGTTACGCGGCGCCAGTCATTATGAATTTTTCTTTAAAAAATAGTGCTGACCGACTGAAGTCTTGGTGCATCGATGCGGCGCTGCCTTATTGGGCGGATAGAGCGCGTTTTCCGGATGGGTCATGGGTGGAACACCTGCATCTGGACGGAAGCCCGGATAGAGATGCAGAGCGCCGGTGGCGCATATTGGCGCGGCAGGTTTATGTTTACTCAACAGCGACGCGGCTCGGATGGTATGACGGCGAAGACATTGCTCGCAGCACCTATCAGGCCATGCGTGACAAGGGGCTCAGTCTCATGATGGATGACGGTTATGTTCACCGCATTCTCCCCGACGGCACAATCTCCAATGATATGCGGGATTTTTATGATCATGCCTTTTACCTTTTGGCCAGCGCCTCGCTTTACCACCTGACAGAGGAAGAAAATTATCTTTTCGACGCCTATGACATCCGCACTTTTGTGGATCGCCGACTCTCCGCCGAAACCGGGGGATGGTTTGAATCTCTCCCTTTGAACTCAAAGCATTTAAGACGTCAAAATCCGCATATGCATTGGTTTGAGGCCAATATGGCCCTGTATAGAGCCAGTCGAGACGAAACCGACCTCGCCCCTGCACGCGCGGTTTATAAACTTTTCAAAGACAGATTCTTCGACCGAAAAACACACCGCATTCGAGAATATTTTCAAACTGACTGGGATATTGCGCCCGCCCCTAAAGGCGATACGGCAGAGCCCGGGCATTCGGCGGAATGGGTCTGGCTTTTAGGGGAATATACAAAGCTCTCAGGGGTGGAAACCTTTGACGACGCCGCAAAACTTTACGATACGCTTCATTACCAGCGAAGCCCGTTTTTAAACGATGAAGAAAACCATTCAGGCGAGGTCCGGCGCGAAACCAAACGTCTCTGGGTCCAGACAGAAGCAATCAAAGCGCATCTTTCCATGGCGGAATTAGGCGTGCCGGGAGCCGCCGAAAGCGCGTCCGCCCTGATAAGCGGATTATTTGAAACCTATCTTAAGCCTGATGGGAGCTGGGCCGATCAGTTAAATGCCTGCGGGGCAAATATTGCCAAAACCATTCCCGTCAGTACTTTCTATCATATTTTGGGGATGACGGCTGAAGCCAAGCGGGTTAGTCAGTTATAGACCTGATTTAATTCAGAACCTCAATTTTAAATCGGGAAATATCCATTTCGCGTTGCTCGCCTTCTTCATCCGGCCAGACCCCAAAATAATCCAGATCGGGTTCGTCATTGGGCAGAGGCGGCGTAAATGTGAAGCTGAAATCCTGAAACTCCGGCGTCAATTCAAAGCTTTGCCAGCCGCTATCACCCGGCCCTGCCGTAAAATAGCCCATTTTGAAGGTCTCCACCGGATTGGCGCTGCCTTGCCGCGCCGTAAGCGTCATACGGAGGTTTTTTCCGGCAAAAACCCGTTCGTAATCCGATCCTAATGGGGCAAAGACGCCAGCGGATGGAGGCGCGGCAGAGCGCGCCAAATGCGCCGACGCGGTAACAAAAGCCAGTTCACGGGATGTTTCTCCCACAAAAGAGACGGTTGTCCCCGGAGACGCCTCTATCAGGGCCAGATCATCGCCTTGGGCAATGTATCCTTGTGTACGAATGTCAATGTCTGTGAGGCTCTCACGGCAGCTGGGCAGCATGGCAATAGTTACAATAACCACGGTGAGCAAAGCGATCAGTGGATAGAAAAATCGGTCCCGTATCATGTCTTGTCTAAAGCGTGGAATGAGCCGCCGTGCAAGTGCCTTGCAGTAAAAATTACCGCGCACCAGGCTAACCGCAATTTAAAGAGACCTGATTGGAAATTTATGATTAAATAAGTGTGAACCTTAATCTGGAGGCTATAATGCGTTCCTTTTTCCTAATTTCAGCCTTTCTGTTGACGGCTTGCGCCGGTCCTGCCTTGGCCGCGGATCACCCTCATAAGAAAACCTCAGAGGAAAGTGAGAGCGAAAATTCGGACTTTGCCAGAAAACTCAAAGAGCGTCTGTCGGCCTATGATATGATAGAAACCGAAGCCGGAGACAACAAAACATCCGAAAAACAGGTACGTGTTTATAAATTCAAATCGGGCGATGAGATGCGCGAAAAATCCAGAGAACTGGAAGAGATGATCGTCGAGTCCGGTGTTTTGTCCAATCTTGCGGATATGATGGCAGACTTCGCCGAAGATATAGAAGTCGAGAAAAGCGAAAATAGTTTCTCTTTCCATTTTGACGGAGACACGGTCGGAGAAGTCCGCCGCGACGAAGAAGACCGCGTTGTCTTGAAATCTATGGATAAGGAAATGACTGTTGAAAAAGAAACCTATGTGGAAAACGGTAAAACCAGGACCCGTATCGTTATCGACATGGAGGGCGACGGATCGGACGTGGATCTGGATGATGTGCTGACGAAGGAATACCCCTAGATCAAGAACAATACGGCGCGTTCGTCGGCCCGTTCAACGAGGGCGCGCTCCAACATATCGGTCAGCTCCAAGCTGAAACGCTCCGCTGCCGCATCGTCCCAGGCTTTGGACACAGCTCTTATCAAATCAGGGCGCTGCCTCTTGGCCGCCGCTCTGACGCGGGCATCGGTCAATATTTGCCGCGCGACGACAGGGAGCTTGGATTTACGCATTTTCCCGGAAATCGCCTTTCGGCCAAAGAGGTAGCCACCGCCCAACAGGGCTCCTCCGACAATTATACCGACTGGATTTACGAACAGGGCTGCGAACAAATTTACTTTGGCCAGAAGCGCGCTGATCAGGAGGGCGCTCACCCCTGTCCCGACCAGCGCTGTATCGGACTCGAGGGACGCCATTCCGGGGGCAGAGACGGATAAGCCTTCCAAATGACGGGACACGTGCTCACTCCCGTCGAGACTCAGTACCATGGCGGGCAAGCCGTGCGCGCGGCAAAGCGGGTCGGTATGGGCTTCAATATCGCGCTGTAGATTGGCAAACCAACTATCAATAATGGGCCGAAGACTTTCCTGGGCCTTGTCCGATTCCAGCCAGGCTTTGACTTTCTCTTCCAAGACGTCTTCGACCTCGTCCAATGACTTTACGGCTCCGCTGCGCCATTCCTGGAAAGCCGGCAGAATACAGTCTTCGATCATGGCATCGACCAGAACCGGCGCAATTAATCCGCCAAGAGATCGCGCTTTTTCCTGAGCCCGTAATGTTACCTCGCCGTCCTCTGCCAGCAGACCCGCCGTTTCCATTTTGAAATTTGCATGTAAATATTCAAACCTGCCCAGCCAGGCTAGACCTCGCGCAATGGCAAATTCCGGTTCTGCCCCGCGAATAACACGCGCTTTGGGGAAGGCTTTCTGCGTGGCCGGAAGCACTAAAGGCAATCGCGACGCCCCGCCTGTGAGCAGAACTGTATTCGGCGCCCGGCCGCCCAGTGTCTCTATCGTTTCTTTGAGAGCGTAATCAAACGCGTCTTTCCAGCTAAACCCATTAAGGGCGTCCAGAGGCGTTTCCAGAATTTTCTTCGCGTCTTTTTTGTCTATACGAATTTCAAAAAAGACACGCTTTCCGGCGGGAAGGCGTTTAATCATTTCAACCGGAATATCATCACCGGTAAAATAGGCTTCCTTCGCCTGGCGGCACCAGTAAGTCAGAATAGCCTTGTAATGCGGGAAAGCCTCGATCAGCTTTTCGATCTCTTTTTTGGATTTTTGACGCTCAAGATTGAGCTTGAAAATCTCATCATCCAAGAGGCCCGACCCCAATTCATTGTGGCCCACATCATCGGCGTCGAGATCACGGCAATAGGTAAAGTCTGTCGTCGAAGAACCAATATCAATAATCAGAACCGATGCACGGGTATCTTCTATGGAGACATAACCCTGTTCCAGTGCCGTCATCAAAGCCGCGCGGCTTTCGGGGACAATACGAACGGTTTTCAATCCCGCCTGTTCAAAGACATTGCGGTATGCCTCCCGGGTCTGCGTGTCCCATCCAGACGGGCACCCGATCACAAAACGGCTGTTTTTCGGCCCGCGTATGGTCTTTTCCTCAGACAGTCCGTCTATCAAAGCCTGGGTGAAATAAGTGATCGGCTCCGCCGTTTTGGCGTCAAGGTGGCGGCTTTTGAATTTCAGCCAGACCTCAGGCTTGTGCGCCGCGAAGGAAAGGCTGAGCGCATCGGCTCCGATCTTGATGTCTTTGCCGTCTTTGGCTACGGCAGTCACAAAACTGCGCTGACCGCGATATTCCAGAATTTCCGGCTCCCGCACGGTCGCGCCGTAAGCCCGGCCCAGTGCGGTTTCGCCGTGCCCCAGATCAAAGCCGATAAATTCCTCATCGGTTTGAAGACGTGTCTTAGGAGCCTTACTCATTTTCGTACCCAGACTGTCCCACGCCGCAAAAGACGGCCCTCCTGTCCGACCAGAGCCGGAGCCGCCATTTCCAAGGCGGGGTCGCCTTCATTGACGATCAAAGCCGGCATTTCATCAAACATATGAGACGTTGACTTTGTATAATCCACTGTCTCGATACCCGCAGACGCCAAGACGCTTTTCATTTCTTTATCCACGAGCTGCAGAGCGTAATTGCCGTCAGAAGCGGCCCCGGCTTCCAAGAGGTTCTGCAGAACAGCCATTAATGACGGATCGTCGCGCCAATGGGATTGCCGTTCTGTCTGCACCATACGGGCCAGAATATGATCTGCTGTGGCGAGCGCGTCGCTGATCTGATTGATAAACCCGGCGCTGTCCGTTCGGATGAAGGCTTCGGCGCGCATGTTTTTGCCTTCTGGCGATGGCAGGGCTTTGGGCTTTGGCATAAAGGGCAAGCGAGAAAAAAAGCTAAGTTTGAATGTTGAAAGCGCATGCAGGCCCGCCAAGCTGAGCGATGTAATTACGACCAGGCCAACTCCCTGAACGAGACCCGCTGTAAACAGGCCCGCCGCCGCGATATAGAACAGACCCGGCCGCCAATCTTTCCACCCGTCAAAAAGCCCGGATTTTGGAGCTGTTTCGACAAGAGTCACATCGGCATGGGTCGCGCGGTCCAAAACCCCCGCTCCGGATTTAATAATTTCCAAAAGCCATAATCCTGCCTTTTGAACCTGAGGGTCAGTCACGCTGCGCGTAAAGCTTAGCCCCGTACGGTCAAGCGCCCGCCGGGTCTCTCCGACAACCTGAGACGGAGATAAATCCTTATTCAGTGTCTGACGCAGGCTTTGACGCTCCTGCGCAAAATGATGCGCAAGCGACGGCGGGGGAATGAGAGACTTTGTTTCCATTAATTTTATTATGTCGTGTTGGCTCGGGTCAGAGTCAAGCCATGGACACGGCTTCTCTCTTTCTGCCCTCGGAACCAGATGCCAAAATGAGCGTAAATTAAATTGAGTTGGTATTGTTACCTAAAACCTCATTTCTTATAACCCTATCGAGACTTGTCATGAGCCAGACGCCTCCTGCTGAAACTCAAATTCAGATCAATATTCTGAACGACATCACTCAGACAATGATCGACAGCTATAATGGTTATAAAACCTGTTTGCAGGACTTTCAGAACGACAATGCTCTTTACGTCCGTTTTACCGAGCGGGCCAATAGCCGCTCTCAAATAATTTCTGAATTCCAGAGCGCGGTGGAAGAACTGGGCGGGGAGCCGAAAACTGAAGGGTCTATTTCAGGGGCAGCGCATCGAGGGTTGATAAAATTCACCACACTCTTTCAAGACGACGCGAAGGCTGCTTGTCAGGCCATTGATGACGGAGAAGCTTTTCTGGCAGAGAAAATTAAAGAGGCCCTGAGAACACCTGAATTACTTCCGCGCACAGAAACCTTACTCAACAAAGCCCTGAAAGGCGCTCAGCAAGGCGAGCTATTTGCAAATGTTTTGGAAAGCTCTCTCTAAGATCAATACCTTAAACCTTATTGTCTGGCCGAGATAGCTTAGTAGAGAAAAAAGTGGCTCTGCCAGAACGAGAATTCCCCCGAAGACTGACATTCTGACAGAGCCTTTTCAGAGCCGTCTCGCTCTCCCGTAAGGGGGCGGTCCGACGCACTCTGAATGTAATAGATCATCAAAATTCGTTTTGTGATCTACTCCCCCTCCAAGAGGACTATGTTCATAATTACCCAAGGTAAGATGAATAAGATATGAATATTACAATTCCGACAGGTCAGCACAAGGGCGGATTCTATAATAATCACGAAACACGCTCACAAAAATTTGCGCTTACAATTATTCGGTTTTGTGGTTTACTCTGAGAAGGAGAGAGACATGAAAACATTTCTGAACATACTCGCTTGGTTGGCCGCGCTTTTTATAAGCGTTATTTTTCTGGACTCGCTACGTTTCAAATTTACGGAGCACCCGACGCCAGAGCATATTTTTACAACACTTCGGGACTGGTCTGGCATTGGACTCTTTTTCCCAGCCGGACCGTGGATAATTGGTGTAGCTGAAGCGTTAGCGGCCCTCTGTTTAATTGTTCTTCCGGCCATCTTCCTTTTGACCAAGAAACAGGGCTCTGCTCGTAACACTCAAATGTTCGGCGCCTTGATTGCGATTGGCGTCATGAGCGGAGCCATCATCTTTCACCTTTTCACTCCGCTGGGCATTTCTACGCCGACGGAATGGATCGATGGAGAGCCTGCCGCCTTTTCGCCTGCTCTCTTTATTTCCGCCTGCGTAAGCTGGCTTTGCGCCGCCTTCCTCCTTGTTTTTCGAGGGAAGCAAAGGCCCTAAACTCCGTAAAACAAAAAAGCCCCGCTTTAACGGCGGGACTTTATCTAAATAAATAACATCATATCTGTTACAATCCGCTCATTTAGATGATGCAAATACAGCAGCGGTGGACAAGTTTATGAAGCCTTTAAACTACCTCGTGCAAGAAGCAAAATCGTAGAGGGGCGGCTGCTTTCCGATGAGGTTCTTGTCTTCTTCGTTTGATTGCGTACATGCTAACTGACAGGTATTTACACGAACTTTTTCCTGAAAACCCAAATCTGCGGTGATTTGCCATTGCCAGACCGTTGTTGATTTAGTTTTAAATTCATTCTCGGTCGTACATTTGTTTTCGTTGCTTTTTTGACTAGATGTGCTGTTGCTGATGGCATTGGAAAGTGCGGTTGATACGCCAGCCGTCATCGTAACATCACCACTTGGTCCTCCGGGGATAGCATATCCAGCACTTACACTGGACTCGATTGAAGCTCCCACATCTTTTGTTTTCGTACTTTCTGTTCCGCTCCCGAGATCCACAGAAGACGTGACTTCAGAGCCACATTTTTGAGTATTGCTACAGCCAATCACCCAGCGCCCTTCAGGCTTGGCCAAGACGTTTGACGATTGCGTTTCCTCATAATCCTTTCGAGTCACGGTGCGAGAATTCGTCCAGTTACTATCATCATTATCCAACCAAATATTGTCGAATCCAAACCGATAAAAATCGCCCGTTATGGTTTTCTTACCATCGAGCCATGCTTGTGTTTGCGGGAATGTGGGAGTTCCTTTTTCTAAAGTCGGCCCAACCACATAAGCGAAGGAGACTTGCCACCCGTCATTTCCTTCCAGGGACAAGGTGATATCCTTGATCCGGCCAATTGTTTTGTCCGTCGAGATTTTATACCAACGTCCATCACCTTTTTCGAAATCATCGTAATCGCCACTGCTGTCGAGTTCAATTTTAGCAGTATCATCCCCCATACCGTGTAACTGGATAAATACATCACCATCTGTATCGGCATCATTGTCCGTTCCGGTTTTGAGATGGACATAATAATCAACGGTTGCCGCGAAAGCGCTGGCAGGCATAATTACTGCTAAGGCAGTGAAACTCGCTAAGGCTAGCTTTATGCTGTTTCCAATTGTGATAGATTTTCTTAGATTCAAATTCATAATTTACCCCGTATTCGGTTGCTAAAACAACTTATTACTCACCTTAATAAAAAATTTTGGTGACTCATTTCTCAAGACGATTTCTTGAACTGTTACATTACTGAACGAAACAATATGAACACAAGATGAAAAAAATTTATTTTCGAAAATAGATTCTCTTGAAACCAATTAAGCCATCTTAGATGGGTTAGACTTAACCAAAAAAGGCCCTCTCAGAGGCCTTTTGAATTCTATATTTTCTATTTTCATAAAGCCTTCGACACACTGCCGTGAAAACAGCTAAAATAAATTTCTTCCGTCAATGTTAAACATCAAAGTGCTGAATTTAACATCTAGAGAGAAATCTATTCCGCCGCCTCGGCGTTATCAGCCGGAGGCGTCCACCGTAAAACCGGATTTCGCGCCGCTCTGGTTTCATCGAGTCGGCGCATCGGCGCATAGACAGGCGCTTGTTTGAAGCTCTCCGCCTCCCCGGCTTTCGCTCGTTCCACCAGAGACCGCATAGACTGGATGAAGCGGTCTAATTCGCCTTTGGACTCAGACTCAGTTGGCTCGATGAGCATCGCGCCGTGAACGACGAGCGGGAAATACATCGTCATCGGGTGATAGCCCTCGTCAATCATTGCCTTGGCAAAGTCGAGCGTATCAACACCTGTGTCTTTGAGGAAGCGATCATCAAAGAGCGCTTCATGCATGCAGGTGCCTTCGAACGCGACGGTCATCACATCCGCAAGGGAGGCTTGGATATAATTGGCGTTCAGGACAGCGTCTTCCGTTGCCTGTTTCAATCCGTCCGAGCCGTGGCTCATCATATAGGTCAGGGCGCGTGTATACATGCCCATCTGGCCGTGAAAGGCGCACATACGTCCAAAGCTAGCTGCGGCGTCTCCGCCTTCATGTTCGACCAATTTCAAGCCTTCGCCGTCTTTGACGACAAATGGTAGAGGCGCGAAATCCTTCAACGCTTCAGATAAAACAGTCGGGCCGGACCCTGGACCGCCACCGCCGTGAGGCGTTGAAAACGTCTTGTGCAGATTAATGTGCATCGCGTCGACGCCGAGATCGCCTGGGCGAACACGCCCGACGAGAGCGTTGAAATTTGCGCCGTCGCAATAGAAATATCCGCCTGCCGCATGGATGAGGTCCGCAATTTCGACGATGTCACGTTCAAACAGACCACATGTATTTGGATTGGTCAGCATGATACCGGCAACATCATCGCTTTTTTCAAGCTTCTCGCGAAGCGCGTCCATATTGACGCGGCCGTCCCCCGACGCCGGAATTTCATCCACGGTAAACCCGCACTGCACGGCCGTTGCCGGGTTCGTTCCATGGGCGCTTTCCGGCACCAACACGCGGCGGCGTTGTGACTGACCATCGGCGTCGAGACGTGCGCGGATGGCCATCATACCGCAAAGTTCGCCATGCGCCCCGGCTTTCGGGGTCAGGGCCACGGCCGGCATATTGCAGAGCGTCATGAGCCAATGCGATAATTGCTCCATAAGCTCCAAAGCGCCTTGCACTGTACTGATGGGCTGCAAAGGGTGCACATCCGCAAAACCCGGCATACGCGCGACTTTTTCATTCAGACGCGGATTATGTTTCATGGTGCAGGAGCCCAGCGGGTAAATACCCAGATCAATCGCATAGTTCTTTTGACTCAGGCGCACATAATGGCGCATGGTTTCCGGCTCTGACAGGCCGGGCAAACCGATTTCGCCTTTGCGCTCATGTCCGCCAAGACGAGAGGCGCGGCCTTTAGGTTCAGGCAGGTCAATGCCTGTACGGCGCGGCGTACCGACTTCGAAAATCAGCTTCACGGCCTGTTCCAGACCTTTGGAGCCGGAGACCGTGTCAGGGCGGTTCATATTCGCCGCAACGGGCGTTGTGGGGCGACCTTCGTTTTTCATGACAAGACCTCCTTCAAAGCTGCTTCAAAGGCATGGATATCCTCTTCACTAGAAGTCTCCGTAGCGCAGACGAGGAGCAAATCTTCATTGCCTTCCGTCAGACGCGACACAGGAACGCCGCCCAGCACGCCTTTTTCAGCGAGCGCTTCGACCACTTCCGCGGCGGGTTTATTTAATTTGACCGTAAACTCGTTAAAGAAAGTTTCGTTCATGACTTCCGCGCCGTTTATTCCGTCGATCACGTCGGCAAGATGGCAGGCGGCTTCATGATTGAGCGCCGCCAGACGTTTCAGTCCGGCATCGCCGAGCAAGCTCATATGGATGGTGAACGCCAGACAGCAAAGTCCGGAATTGGTGCAGATATTTGACGTCGCTTTTTCGCGGCGGATATGCTGCTCCCGCGTAGAGAGCGTCAGCACAAATCCGCGTTCGCCATTGGCATCCACGGTTTCGCCGCAAAGACGACCCGGCATTTGCCGCACAAGCTTTTTTGTACAAGCAAACAGCCCGACATGCGGCCCGCCAAAATTAAGGCCTACGCCGAGGCCCTGCCCTTCACCCACAACAATATCCGCGCCTTGCTCGCCCGGAGATTTAATTGCGCCGAGGGCAACAGGTTCCGTGAAGACGGCAATTAGAAGGGCCTTATGTTTATGTGCTTTTTCAGCGATTGGAGCGAGGTCGATGATTTCGCCAAACACATTGGGGGATTGTACGACAACGCAGGCTGTATCGTCATTGATATGGTCAATAACATGATCGTCACGGCCGGGGCGACAATCGCGCTCGTCAATCTGAATGTCGAGCGTTGAGGCCAAAGTCTGGGTCGCGGCGGCGTAATGCGGGTGCAGACCGGGCGCGAGGATAGCTCTGGATTTACGCGTCACGCGTTTGGCCATGACCACCGCTTCGGCGCAGGCTGTCGAGCCATCATACATGGAGGCGTTGGCGACATCCATGCCGGTCAGGAGCGCGACTTGTGTCTGGAATTCGAACAGGGACTGAAGTGTGCCCTGGCTGATTTCCGGCTGGTAAGGCGTATAGGCCGTCAAAAATTCTGAGCGCTGTATCAGATGGTCCACGGTTGCAGGTATATGGTGCTTATACGCTCCAGCCCCGCAGAAAAATGGCACGGACCCGGCTGACACCGATTTCGCCGAGAGCTTCGCCATATGGCGTTCAACCGCTTGTTCAGACTGATGCTTCGGAAGATCGACAAGTGATTTAAGACGCGCCTTTTCTGGCACATCCTGAAACAGCTCATCAATGGACTCGGCGCCAATGACGTCGAGCATCGCGGCTCGGTCATTTTCATTTAATGGCAAATAACGCATTTAATTATCCTCATTGTCGTGTTCGACATCATTACTTTTGGAATTCTTTCGGCCCGAATTTGCAGCGCCCAGAGCGACGCCTACTGCGACGCCAACGGAGAGCCAAAGGGCGAGATTGTCTGTTGCCACTCCAATGGCCGTGCCTATCCCAATGCCAATAGCGAGAGTGGCTCCAAAATTCGATCCACCAGCCATCTAGTTTCTTTCATCCTCGTCGTAATCGACTTCTGAAGTTCCGCGGCCTGGCCTTCCGGTAATCATCTTGCGCGAAAGATAAGCCACAAGAATGAACAGGCCGATGGTAATAATCCAGAATATCGGGTTTGTAACGCTCATGGCTTATGTTCCATTTTTATCTTTATAGTTTTGAAGCAGGGGCCGGATCACCAGAACCCACAGTAGTAATACGACGAGACATAAGCCCATGATGGCAAATAAAGGCAGGTTCATTAGAGTTGTCCTTTTTGCCCATGTAACCCGAGAACGAAATCCTACAGGCTTTCGCAGTAAGCTTTATATTTTGTTTCATCCATCAAGCCGTCCAATTCAGACGCGTCTTTGATTTTCAGCTTGAGGAACCAGCCGTCTCCATCCGGCGATGCATTGACGGTTTCGGGCGCGGCTTCTAGCGTTTCATTAACTTCCGTCACCTCGCCGCTAACGGGCGCGTAAACTTCGGACGCGGCTTTTACGGATTCGACCACGGCGGCTTCATCCCCTTTTTCCATCTCCGCGCCGATTTCCGGAAGCTCGACGAAAACAACGTCGCCAAGTTGTTTCGTGGCATAGGCGGAAATCCCGATTGTGGCGATCTCGCCGTCCACTTTAATCCATTCGTGATCTTCGGTGTATTTTACTGACATGGCTAGTTTCCTCTGAAGTAATTATGCGGCGCGAAAGGCAGTTTCACGACCGTGGCAGGGCGGGGTTTTCCCCGGACAAGAAGCTGAACGGGCGTGCCCGCTTTGAAAAATTTCCGGGCGACATAGCCCATCGCGACCGGGCCATCGACTGTGGGGCCATAGCCGCCGCTGGTGATTTCGCCGATCGTGTTTCCGTCCATATCCTGGACTTCGGTGTGCTCCCGGGCCGGGGCCTTACCGTCCGGCTTAATTCCGACCAGACGTTTCGTGGACTTATCCGCCAGATCAGAGGCGACGCGCTCCGCGCCGAGATAGCCGGCGTCCGCGCTGCGGCGGTGTTTTTGCACGGACCAGATTAATCCGGCTTCGATCGGAGACACGCTTGTATCTATATCATGTCCGTAAAGGCAGAGCCCCGCCTCGAGACGCAGGCTATCGCGCGCGCCAAGGCCGATAGGCTCAACATCGTCATAACTTAGCAACTCCTCGACCAAACGCACCATATCGTCATGTTTCGCGGAAATTTCATATCCGTCTTCGCCCGTATAGCCGGAACGGGACACATGCGCCCAGACGGGGGCGCCCAATGTGCCTTTCAGCTCCAGATCGGTATGCGTCATGAAAGTCAGTTTTTCGACGTCCGGCGCAAGACAGGCCAGAACATGAGCGGCGCGTGGACCTTGCAAGGCAATCAAAGAAAGTGTGTCGTCCTTGACGGAGACCTTCACATTGTCCGGCATATGTTTTTCGAGATGGGCATAATCCGCATCCTTGCAGCCGGCATTGACGACTAGATAAAGCACATGGTCATAGCCCTCCATTCCGAGGCGGGAGATCATCAAATCATCCAGAATGCCGCCGTCTTCGTTCAGAAACTGGGAATAGCGCTGCTGTCCGGGCTCAAGGCTCTGAATATCGGCAGGCACAAGTTTTTCGAGAGCCTTTGCGGCCGTCTCGAAATTTTTGTCCTCCGGCGTCAGGAAAACCTGCCCCATATGGGAGACATCAAACAATCCGGCCTTTTCCCGCGTATGGAGATGCTCGCCTTTGACGCCGAGCGGATACTGGACAGGCATATCATAGCCGGCAAAAGGGACCATTTTGGCGCCGAGATCGACATGCTGGCTGTGAAGCGCTGTTTTTTTGAGCTCGCTCATAAGTCACACTTTCGTAGCGCGGATAAACCGCAGGAAGTGCCACCTGCTGTCTCTTTGGGCCTGAGAGATTGACGACAATTGTTCATACAAACAATCAGCGCTTACTCCGTCGGCGGGGCCTCTCACCATGCCCCCTAGAGGGCGGCCCGCTTTCCAGCGTATTGACGTCCAAACGGTCCGTTGACCTGAGCGTTTCCGGGGCGGTTGCGCCTTCGGTGGCGGCCCCTTTTTTGTAAGGGTTTTTCCGCACTCTCCCATCTGGACGGGATGGCCGTTACATGTGCGATTTTACCGATTGAGTCAATCAGAAGCTATCAGATTGACGTGTAGGAATTCTGTTAAACCTTCTGTGCTAATCCCTGTGCGAACCTGCAAAATAGAGGATAAAAAATGTCCGGTAAGTCCAAAGAAGAAATCGCCTTCGAACTTGTGTCCAAACTCAAGGGCGTCGGCGTGTGGGGGGAAAACAATATGGGGCAGATTCTGGATATGTATGCAGAATGTCTGGAAGCCACCTCTGGTCTGCGGAACAAAAAAGCTGCGGCGCCGCAGACCGGAGCCCAAAATCCGGTGAGGCAGCCTGCCCCGCCTCAATTCGCGCCGCAACAACAGCCGCAGAGTGCGGCCTCGGCGCAGCCCCTTCATCAACACGCCCAACAGGCTGCGCCCTACAATACGCTAAACGCCCCTCAGCGTTAAACGCACTCATCCTTACATTCGCTCGGGCGTCTCGATTCCCAAAATCGTGAGTCCCTTTTCGAGCTGACGCAAGGTGAGTTCCGCCAGAGCCAGTCGAGAGGCTTTGACCTCTTCCGGAATGTCTTCGGCAAGTATGGGGCAGTCTGAATAAAACCGCGAAAAACTTTGCGCGACGCGGTAAATATGATCGCAGAGAATATGCGGGGCATATTTCTCCGCTGAACTTGCGACAGCTCTTCCAAAGGCATCCAATGACAAAAGAAGCTGCGCCTCTTTCGGATCCGAGATTTTTATTTTGCCGGGAGACACATCTTCATCCTTGGCGCGGCGAAGAATGGATTTGATGCGAACGGCCGCGTAAAGCAGGTATGGGCCAGTCTTGCCTTCAAATGAGGTGAAGCGCTCCGGATCAAAGACATAATTGGTCAGACGCTGATTTTGAAGATCCGCAAATTTCAGCGCAGCCAATCCCACTTTTCGGGCAATTTCGCGTCTTTCAGACGCTTCGTAATCTGCCCCGATACCGGATTCCTCCAGCCTGTCTGCGGCAGCCTCATTCATGATTTTCAGCAAATCCTCGAGACGTAAAACGCCGCCTTCGCGCGTTTTAAACGGTTTCCCATCCTTGCCGTTCATTGTGCCAAATCCGGCGTGGTAAAGCTGATCCCGTTTATACCACTCGGCTTTTACGGCGGCCCGGAAAACCTGCTCAAAATGGAGCGCCTGACGCTGATCCACGACATAAATTATCAAGTCAGGGTCAATCTCGTTTTTTCGGTCCACTAAGGTCGCCAGATCTGTCGTATGGTAAAGGACAGCGCCTGAACTCGCCAAAAGCATAACAGGCGGGACGTCTTTGGTTTCATCTTCTTCCTCGACGCGAATAATCAGGGCGCCGTCATCATCTTCGGCAATATTCTTACGGCGAAATTCTTCAATCATTTCCGGAATGAGATGATCCACGCAGGCTTCGCCGTTCCAGAGATCGAACTCCACACCCAAATCGCCATATCCGACTTTCAGCGCCGCCACCGAGACGTCGATAAAGTGATGAAGCAAGGCCATATATCCTGCCCGTCCGGCCTGAAGTTCCGCCGTCGCGAGTCGGGAGCGCTCCATACGCGCTTCATCATTTTTCGCCGCATTACTGGCCTGCGGGTAAAGCCGAGCAAGATCGTCCATGGTCACAGGGGAGTCTTCCGGAAAATCCTCGAGTTTGTCTTCGTCAAAATAGGGGAGATCCGGCTCCTCGCTTTCCAACTCGGAAATCAGATGCCCCATTTGCAGGCCCCAATCGCCCATATGGACATCGCCGATCACCTTATGACCCAAAGCACGGTAAAGTCGTTTAATGGCCTCGCCAATGACGGCGGAGCGAAGATGGCCGACATGCATCGGCTTGGCGACATTCGCGCCGCCATAATCGACCACAATCGTTCGCGGCTCGACCTGCTCAATGCCTAAATGCTCACTGCCGGACAAGTCTCTCGCCCGTTTGGACAGAGCCTCTTCTGTGGGGGCAATATTGATAAATCCTGGTCCGCCAATTTCAATTGACTTGACGGCGTCATGCTTTTTCACGGCATCGGCAACGGACTGCGCAATATCACGCGGATTGACTTTTTCGCCTTGTTTTTTGGCCTGCCCCGCCGCCGCCATGGCGCCGTTGCACTGAAAAGGCGCCAAATCAGGTCGGTCCGACTCTCTCACTGCCCCTAGGTCAGGTGAAAATCCCAAATCCGAAAAGGCGTTTTGGAAAGCCTCTTCCAGACTCTGTAAAATAGAAGACATGAGCGTGTTTATTCTTGGCCAGCAGAAAGTCTGAAACGGCGCCCTTCGGCGTTAAAGGCGCGTTGAGCCTCCGTCAGCTCAAATCCGATCACGATTTCAAAGTTAAGCCCTGACGTCGTGGGGGTTGCTCGCGGGATAATGATTTCTTCGACCTCTTCGACAACCCGGACGCGGTCCTGCCCAGCCGGGAAGGTCACCTGCATGGGAAAGACTTCCTTATTGATCACATCGACATTTTTACGGGTCACGGCGACGAAATATTCATAAGTGGCGGTATTCTGGCTCGCGGCAGGACCCCGGCCAAGGTCAAAAGTAATTTCGAGATTGGCGTCAATCGGTTCAGCATTATAATAACGGCACAGGCTGCGTACGCTGTGAACCTCCCCGGTAAAACCGACATTTTCGAAACGTTGCTCGTCATCACGAAACTCCACGATTCGGGCGGCCTCATAAAGCGCGAATGCCCGGGGGCAGGGTCCGGCATTTTGTTTCGTGGCTGCGTCGCCGATATTCAGGGCGTCTGCTGTACTTTTACAGGCGTTCAGTCCGAACGCTGAACCGGCCCCAATAAGTAATGTCAAAATAACGGTCTGAAAACGCATAATAATAATCCCATTAGACGGCCTTCAAAAAGACCCCATTCGCTCCCTATATATAAGGGTAACGGGCGGTGGCGATATCTCCTCCGCTCTGCTAAGGCAGGTCATAGACAGATAAGCGCCTTGCCGCAACGTCAAGATGACAGCAAGCCCATTGCGTGAGGAGAAATTAATGTCCGATATTACGGCTCCGATAGAAAAGCCCCCCTCGGCGACGCTGGGTAATGAGGGCCGCTTGCACAAAACCGTTCTGCTCGCCGCGCCGCGCGGTTTTTGTGCCGGCGTGGACCGGGCCATTCAGATTGTTGAAAAATCCATCGAAACCTTTGGCGCGCCGGTCTATGTGCGCCATGAAATCGTTCACAACCGGCATGTCGTTGACCGTCTGTCAGAACTCGGCGCTGTTTTTGTGGAAGAGTTGGATGAATGCCCTGATGACCGCCCGGTTGTGTTTTCCGCTCACGGCGTTCCAAAATCGGTACCCCGCGCGGCCGAAGCGCGGAATTTGAATTTTCTGGACGCTACCTGCCCCCTTGTTTCCAAAGTCCATGTCGAAGCTGAGCGTCATGCCAAGAACGGACGTCATATCCTTTTGATTGGTCATAAGGGCCACCCCGAAGTTATCGGCACGATGGGGCAGCTCCCGGAAGGCGATATTTCCTTAATCGAAACAGAAGAAGATGCCTGGAGTTTTTCTCCAAAAGATCCTGAAAATCTCGCCCTTGTCACTCAGACGACTTTGAGTGTGGATGATACCGCCGGGCTTATCGCAATTTTGCAGGAGCGTTTCCCGTCTATTGCTCTACCTTTCAAAGAAGATATCTGTTACGCCACAACCAATCGCCAAGCGGCCATCAAGGCCATTGCCGAGAAATGCGACCTCCTCTTGGTCATCGGGTCCAATACGTCTTCCAATTCCAAACGGCTTGTCGAAGTCGGCGCAAAAGCCGGATCAGACGAAGCCCTGCTCATCTCAGATGCGAACAGTCTTGACTGGAACCGGATTAAAAAAGCGCAAACGATTGGATTATCTGCGGGGGCGAGCGCGCCGGAATATCTAATCGACGGCGTCTTGGCGGCACTGCGCTCCCGATATGACGTGACCGTCAAAGAGGTCGAGGTAACGAAAGAAAAAGTTATTTTCCGCCTGCCCCGTCAGCTCTTGAGCGCCTAATTTGCCCCGCAAAAGTAAAAAGCTGGAAGCCGGCGCACTTGAGGGCGCGCTTGTTATCTATACTGACGGCGCCTGCTCCGGCAATCCGGGTCCGGGCGGCTGGGGAGCGGTAATGTATCACGGCAGCCGCTCCAAAGAATTGTTTGGCGGTGAAAAGGAAACCACGAATAACCGTATGGAACTTATGGGCGCGATCAAGGCCCTGGAAGCTGTGAAGCCCGGGTTTAAAGGTCCGGTGGTCCTGTTCACGGATTCCACCTATGTCCTTAAGGGCATCACAGAGTGGATTCATGGCTGGAAAAAACGTGACTGGAAAAAAGGCGATAAAAAGCCGGTCGTGAATAAAGACCTCTGGCAACGCCTCGACGCCCTCAACGCCTCCCGCGACGTTCGGTGGGAGTGGGTCAAGGGCCACGCTGGAGATATTGGCAATGAGATGGCCGACGAATTGGCGCGCCGGGGCATACCAAAATAAGTCAGGCCAACTCTATATCTATCTTGAGCGTATCTTGATTATTTCCTGTTTCCCCGGAATAAAAATCATCTCCGGCAGAGCACTTTCCTAAAACTAGCCCTTTAGAGCCTCAAGCATATGTTCGGCAGAGCTAACTTTAAACTCGCCCGGCCCTTCGACAAAGAGATGCTCGACCACGCCGTCATTAACGACCATGGCGTAACGTTGCGACCGAAGGCCCATTCCAAAACCGGACCCATCCATTGTCAGGCCGATATCCTTGGCAAAATCGCCGTTCCCATCCGCGAGCATCTGGATATCTTCTCCAATTTCCTGTTGCTCGCCCCATGCCCCCATAACGAAAATATCATTCACCGATGTACAAGCGATGGTGTCTATACCGGCCGATTTCAATTCCTCGGCTTTCTGCACGAAACCCGGCAGGTGTTTTGCCGAGCAGGTTGGGGTGAAGGCGCCAGGCACCGCAAACAAGGCAACACGTTTGCCGGCAAAAACTTCATCCGTTGTTTTCGGGGCAGGCCCTTCTTCTCCGAATGTCATGAAGCTGGCTTGCGGAAGTTTTTCACCGGTTTTGATTGTCATCTTGTCTCTCTCAATTTTGATTGTCTCTATGTTTGATATGGGGCGCTCACATTGTTTTGACAAGACAGGTTGAAACGAAAACCCTTTCTGCCCATTTAATCTTCATGAGCAAATCAAAAAAATCCGATTCTACCCCCCTCAACCCTGGAAAAAAGAGTGAGGCAAAGACAGACGAGAAGAAAAATGTCGCCTACATGTCAGGTCGGTTTCTATTGGCTACCCCGGCAATGGGCGACCCCCGGTTCAAGAACACTCTCATTTATGTCTGTTCTCACGACGCACACGGCGCGATGGGCATTATTGTCAATAAATCGAAAGGCGGACTTCTGATATCCGACCTGCTCGAGCAGATTGGCGTCGAAGGGGACGTTCGCGTGGCCGACACGCCCGTCTTGAATGGCGGCCCTGTCGATATTGATCGCGGGTTTGTGCTGCATTCCTCGGATTATCATAAAGACGAGACCAGCCTGAAATTATCCGACACGCTGACTTTAACATCGACCAAAGATGTCTTGGAAGCACTTGTCAGTGATGAAGCCCCGGAAAAAGCCATGCTCGCCATTGGTTATTGCGGATGGGGCGAAGGACAGCTCGAGTCTGAAATCATGCAAAATGGCTGGCTGGTCGTCGACGCGGATGAAACCATGATATTTGGCGAAGACCTGGACACAAAACGCAAAAAAGCCTTCGACGCGCTCGGCGTCTCCCCCGAAACGCTCTCTTTTCTGGGCGGCACAGCTTAAAAAAGCTGCTTTAATCAGAACTGAGCTTGGCGAAGATAATATGATCCCGCCAGGTTTTATCGATTTTTAAATAGCCTCTGGCCGTGCCTTCACGCTCGAAATTTTGTGACTCCAGGACTGTGATAGAGGCCGCATTTTCAGGCTGCACCGCCGCCTCTATCCTGTGTAGCCCCAAAGTTTCAAACCCGAATTGGGTGACCGCACTGACAGCCGCCCGTGCAAATCCCTGTTTTGTAAATCTCTCTGCCACCCAATAGCCCAAGCGCGCCGATTGAGAACTGCCGCGCTCAATATGGGTGAGGTTACAGGCTCCGATTAAGGTTTCCTGCGCGCCGTAATAAAGGTGAAAGGGATAAGCCTGTCCATTTTGCACCAGCTTTTTATATTTCGAAAGCTGCGTTCGATAAGTCACGCGGCTCAGCACAGAGTCCGACCAACCCGGCTCCCATGGACTTAGCCATTCCTTGTTATCCTTGCGTAAAATGGACCAGGTCTCAAAATCAGCCCAGCGCGGATGACGCAGGGTGAGAGGGCCGCCAGCCGCATGAGCCTTTAAAACAGTATGTATCGTGGCATTTGCCATGACCGTCTCACCTCATTCAAAGTCTGGTTACTGAAACTTCAGCCGACCTGCCCGTTTATGCAGCAGAAGATAAATAATGATGAAAATGATCGCGAATGACCACCAGGTCAGCATGTAATCAAAATGATTATTGGCAATTTTCGGACGGCGGACAGGTAAATCATCGGCGCTCTCCGAAGGCTCTACATCTATGTAATATCCTTCAATCACTTGCCCCGGCAGCCCGTCATACCAATCGCCTGTCTGATTAAAATGAAAATACCGATTCGTGTCTGCATTGGCTTTGGATTTGACCCAGCCTTCGACGCGGCCCATGTCATATGTTTTACGAACATAGCCTGTATAATTATTTCTCTCTGAAACGAACGGAAGCTCTGCTTGATTCTCTTTCTGATCGGCATTTAGTGTTTCCGTTTTAGCCAGAATTGTCAGCGCCCCTTGTGACAGGGGTTCGACGATATCCCAATAAATACCGCCTTGTTGGGATTTATAGAGATGAAACTCAGGACCGCCTTCGACCGTGCTGGCCTCGAATTGGATGCGGCGAAAATCGATGGGGTCGCCGGCTTGGATCGCCGCATTTAAATCCGATAGCGATCTTAGAGGCGGGGCCGTCACGGAGGCGTCTACCTCTGAGAGCAGGGCCGTTTTCCACTGCAAACGCTGATATTGCCAAATCCCAAGCGAGATTAATATGGCGACGCTGATCGCCAAAATAACCGTGAGAACCGGCATGGGTCTGAAAACAAGCTTGGCCATTATTGCCTCGCGTCCTGATCGCGTCTTATCTTGGCATTCCGAAACTCACGCGCTTTGTTTGCCCAAGCCAGATTAAACATAACGCCCCGCAGAAGCCGGAGTAAAAACAGGCAGACTAGAATAATTATCGGGATCCATATTGTTAGGGTCAGCCAGGTCGGTGCGTTGGTGATAAGCTGAAACGCCAGAGCCATCGGAATAATAAAAATACCGACAATAAAAATGACAAAGACTGTAGGGCCGTCTCCGGCGTCTTCATCCCTGAAATCCGCGCCGCAGGCCTCGCACCCATTCGAGAACTTTAAAAAGCCATTGAAAAGCTGGCCCTCTCCGCAGTCCGGGCACCGGCCTTTTAGGCCGGAGCTGACGGGAGGGGGTCTTCGGGCCATTCAGAAATCCGTCCTGAGACGGGCGTTAAGCGCCCGTCGCAAAGACAATGTAAACGAAAGCAAAGAGGAAGAGCCAAACAACATCGACAAAATGCCAGTACCAAGCCGCGGCTTCGAGGCCGAAATGTTTGTCAGACCGCAATCCGCCCTTCATGAGGCGGCCCCAGCAGACAAGCAGGAAGATCGCGCCGATCAGAACGTGCAGACCATGAAAGCCTGTAGCGAGGAAGAAAGCGGAGCCATAAGCCGTATTGGCAAGCCAAGGCGCAATGCCTTCGCCGCGCTCATGGAAGAGCTCTGCATATTCGAAGCCTTGTACACCGATAAAGAGGAAACCCAGGGCGCAGGTCAGGAACAGCCCCCATTTCGCGCCTTTGCGGTCGCCGTGAACCAAAGCGTGGTGAGCCCAGGTTACGGTTGTGCCGGAGAGCAATAGGATAAGCGTGTTCATCAAAGGCAGGTGCCATGGATCAACAGAGGTCACGCCGGGAGCCATATTGGTCGCATATTCTGCCGCGTTGGGAAGAACATCCGTATTCCAAGACGCGCGGAATTTGTGGAACAATCCTGTCTCAAAGAACATCCAGAACCAGCCGACAAAGAACATGGCTTCCTGCATGATAAACATAATCATACCGTAACGAAGACCGATATCGACAACAGGTGTGTGATCACCGGCGGCGGATTCGCGGGCAACGTCCCGCCACCAGCCGAACATGACAAAGGCGGCGAACAAGGAACCAATAAGAAGGATGATCCAACCGCCGGAAACGGAGCCGTCCCCGGTCAAAGTGGACGTCCAGGTATCAAGGCCCTTCGCAAAGAAGAACTCCATCATATTATTGTCGCCCGTGCGCGGCACGAGTCCGGCAAAAAAGACAACCATGCCGGTGCCCCAGATGAGGGCGGCGAGTCCAGACAGGAAAGGCCAAGGGCTGGGAGGAATAAGGTGATAGTCGTGTTCGACGGCGTGTCCGGCCATTTTAAAATCCCTTTTGGGTCAGTCTGTCGGCCGCTTTAGAAGCGGACCTGATTTTCAATTTACAGCCTATAGCCAAGCCCGCCTCACAAAACAATATCAATCCTGTCGCAGGCAGGTCCCGCATGAGACTTAATTCAGTGTTTTTTCGGCGTTTGATCCGGTGGTTTGCGTATCGAGTTGGGCTGTGGCGTCTGATTCAAAAAATGTATAGCTCAAGGTGATTTCTTTCACCTCATCCATTCGCTTATCTTCATCCAATTGAGGATCAATAAAAAACAGAACGGGCAGCGGAAGTTCTTCGCCTGGTTCGACGCGTTGTTCGGTAAAACAGAAACAATCCGTTTTCACGAAAAACGGCCCGGCTTTGATCGGCGTGACATTAAAATTGGCAACACCAATAATCGGCTCTGTACCTGTATTCTTAACGGTATAATAAGCCAGACCGGACTGACCGAGCTGGACGTCCATCTCTTTTTGCTGGGGCTTGAAAACCCAGGGCAAATTATCCGCCACATTTGAATCGAATTTGATCGTAACTTTGCGGTCAATGACCTCGGACAGGTTTTCCTCGGCTTGCTGCGTCGTCCCGCCATAGCCCGTGATCTTGCAGAACGTATTATAGATTTTCGACGAAGACATTCCCAAAGCCAGCATGCCAAAGCCGACCGCGATTAAAATCAGGAGCGTCTTTTTGTTCGAATTCATGCCTATGCGGCTCCGCGGGTTATCATCGTCACAAAAACAAATATCATAAATGCCACCAAGGCGACGGCGATGCCTATATTACGACGTCCGCGCGCCTTTAGCTCTGCGGCATTTGGTTCCACGAATTCTTTGGGTTTGTCGCGATACTCGGTCATAGGGCATACCCTCTCAATAATCCTTCGGCGGCAAGTACGCCAAAGATAGCAAAAAGATAGAGGATTGAATAAGCAAAGAGGTTTCGCGCCGCTCTATCGCCCTTCTGCACCTCGTAAAGAGACGCCTCATCAGAGGCTTCTTCCCGCTCTCCGGCGCGTGATCGCCACACTTTAAAGGCCAGAGCAAGGAACCCGGCATTCAGGCCGATAGCCGCCACGGCGTAGAAAGCGCCGCCAAGCCCTGTGAAAATAGGCGCCAGACAAACGGCAAAGAGAATTAGCGCATACACAAAAATTTGAAGACGCGTGCTTTTCGCGCCGGCAATATTCGGCATCATCGGTATCCCCACCCGTCCGTAATCGCCGGTCTTGTAGAGTGCGAGCGCCCAAAAATGCGGCGGCGTCCACATGAAAATTATCATAAAAAGAATGATGCTATTGAGCGTAATGGACCCCGTTACGGCGGCATACCCAATCATGGGAGGAAAAGCCCCGGCCGCGCCGCCAATGACGATATTTTGCGGCGTGCTGCGCTTGAGCCACATTGTGTAGATAACCAGATAAAAGAATATCGTGAAGGCGAGTAGCGCCGCCGCCTGCCAATTCGCGGCAATATAGAGCATCCAGGTCGCGGCGACGGACACAATAATGCCGAAGCCAAGCGCATTTCTCGGGCTCATTTTCCCTTGCGGCAAAGGGCGTTTTTTCGTGCGGGACATTTGCGCATCTATATCGGCGTCATACCACATATTCAGCGCGCCTGAGGCCCCAGCCCCGGCGGCAATACAGATGATGGAGGCAATGGCTTTCCAGACCGGCATAACGCCTGGCGCGCAGACCAATCCGGCCCAGGCCGTAAACACCACAAGGCTCATCACGCGCGGTTTCATCAGCGCAAAATAGTCGCGCGGCTCGGCAAGACTCATCCCGGCCGGTTGCGATACCGGAAGATACTCTTCTGCCTCTGTTACTGTGCTGACCTCGGTCATCTTCGCCCTTGTGCTTACGCAGCCATTAACTGAGCCCCCATATCCCCTATAGCGGCGCCCACGACAAGCGCGACTCTCATAACAAGAAAAAAAGCCGCAGTCTCAAAAGACCGCGGCTTTTATAAATTGGGAGACTAAACGCTCTTAATGCATCTTCTCCGGGTCATGCTCGGCCGGATCATCTTCAATGCGCGGAAGCGTATTGAATTGGTGATATGGCGGCGGAGAGGACAATGTCCATTCCAGCGTCGTCGCGCCTTCGCCCCAATAATTTTCACCGACCTTACGGCGAACAATAAAAGCCTCAATCAGCATAAGGAAGAAGAAGCCAACACCGGCAAGCGTAATAAGCGCGCCAATTGTGGAAACCTGATTCCAGAGAGCAAACTCTTCGGGGTAATCCACGTAACGACGCGGCATCCCGTTCAAGCCGAGGAAATGCTGCGGGAAGAAGATCACGTTCACGCCGATAAAGAAGAGCCAGAAATGCGCCGCAGCGATGAATTTATTGTACATCACACCGAACATTTTCCCGAACCAGTAATAGAAGCCGGCAAAAATACCAAAGACGGCGCCCATAGACAGAACGTAGTGGAAGTGAGCGACAACATAATATGTATCATGAAGATATGTATCGACCCCCGCATTGGCGAGAACCACACCGGTCACGCCGCCAATTACGAAGAGAAAGATAAAAGCCAAAGCCCACTGCATCGGGATGGTGAACCGGATAGAACCGCCCCACATCGTCGCTAGCCATGAGAAGATTTTGACGCCGGTCGGAACCGCAATCACGAGGGTCGCCGCGAGGAAGTAAGCTTTCAAATTTACGTCCATGCCGATTGTGTACATGTGGTGAGCCCACACAACGAAGCCGACGACGCCAATCGCAACCATCGCATAGGCCATACCAAGATAACCAAAGATAGGTTTCTTGGAGAAGGTCGACACAATGTGAGACACGATACCGAAGGCCGGCAGGATCATGATGTAAACCTCAGGGTGTCCGAAGAACCAGAACAAATGCTGGAACATTTGCGGATCGCCGCCGCGAGCCGGATCAAAGAAACCCGTGCCGCCGTCAATCCGGTCCGTGAACAACATGAACAAGGCGGCCGCCAGGACCGGCAAAGCCAAGAGCAGAAGGAAGGCCGTTACGAGCACGGACCACGCAAATAAAGGCATTTTGTGCATGGTCATACCCGGCGCGCGCATGTTCAAAATAGTCGTGATAAAGTTGATCGCGCCAAAGATAGACGAGAAGCCCGCCGCTAAAAGGCCGATGATGATAAAGTCAAAGGACGGCCCCGGAGAGCCGGTTGTCGAGAGCGGCGGATACATAACCCAGGCCCCGCCGAACCCGTCGCCGCTGGCCGATCCCGGCACAACGAAACTGACCAACAGACAGATAAGTGCTGTCGGCAGAAGCCAGAAAGACAAGTTATTCATACGCGGGAAGGCCATATCCGGCGCGCCGATCATAATTGGTACGAACCAGTTCCCGAACCCGCCAATCAAGGCGGGCATGACCATGAAGAAGATCATGATAAGACCATGCATGGACACGAACACAAGATATTGATGCTCGTTCGTAAAGAACTGGATGCCGGGCTCGCCGAGCTCCATCCGCATCATAAAGGACAAAAAGCCCCCGATGAGGCCGGAGATAATCCCGAATATCAGGTAAAGCGTCCCGATATCCTTATGGTTGGTCGAGTAGAACCAACGTGCAAAAAAGCTCGGCTTATCGTCGCCGTAAGACCCTGTGTCATTGCCACTAATCGCAACCATGATGTCTTTCCTTCGTTTCTAACGTCTTTTGCGTCAGTTAATTAATCGCGAGCGGCGAGTGTGGCCGCACCTGTTGTACTGGCTGTCGTTTCAGCGACCGCTTCGGTGAAGCTCCCGCCATTGGAGACCCATTGGTTAAAGTCGGCCTTGCTGACCGCCAAAACCTCAATCGGCATTTTATAATGGCGAATACCGCAAATCTCGGAACACTGACCGTAATAAGTGCCTTCTTCGTAGATTTCGAACCAGGTCTCATTCACCAATCCAGGGACGGCGTCCATTTTAACGCCAAAGCTTGGAACGGCCCAGCTATGCATATTATTCACTGACGTCACCAAAACCTTCACTTTCGTTCCGATGGGAACCACGAGAGGCGCGTCAGTCGCCAGAAGGTAAGGCACGCCCTCTTCGCGCGCCTGAACTTCTTCAATCGGGTTGGAAATAATTTCGTCAATATCTTCATAATCCGGATAGCTATATTGCCAGTTCCAGGTATTGCCGACGACTTTGACCGTCATTTCGGTCTCAGGCAGACGATCCTGATAATAAAGGAGCTGCATACTCGGCACAACCATAATCAAAAGAAGAATAACCGGAGCTATCGTCCAGATAATCTCGATCATCGTATTGTGAGAGGTTTTGGACGGAACAGGGTTCGCTTTTTCGCGGAAGCGGATCATGATGTAGAGCATCAGGATCATTACCAAAGCAACAATAGCGCAGATAATTATGAAAACGAGGCGATGCACGTCCAGCAGTTGATCCATAACGGGTGTAGCAGCTTCTTGGAACCAAAACCCGTCCTGTGACGGTCTGCCAAGCGCGTCTTGCGCCTGAGCCGCGAAAGCGCTCAGTCCTGCTAAGGCCGTTCCGCCTGTAATTGCTTTTAAAAACCGCATCTGGTCCTCTTTAACACTGTATCGGGATGTGTAATCCGATCGACATCATATTTCATAAAGGCAACAGCGCCAAAAGTCGTGAACAGACTTCGGCACCTATTGTCGCATTTGGGCGGTTGTCTATCCTGACAGAGCGCTTAGATAAAGAGGGAATAGCCACAGAAAGCTCCGTAAATGTCAGATTTTGTCTTTGAAGACAGTGAATTGAACGCCGCAACCGCCCAGACCTTGCTCGATGACACTCTTCGAGGGGCCGATGACGGCGAATTATTTGTCGAGCGCTCCGCCTCAGAATCGCTCACTTTTGATGATGGGCGGCTGAAAAATGCCAGTTTCGACACGTCGCGGGGGTTCGGCCTGCGATGCGTCGCCGGAGACACGTCCGGTTTTGCTCAAGGGACCGAGATGAGTCCTGGGGCGCTGGCCCGCGCGGCCAAAGCCGTCAATATGGCCAAACAGGGATATGACGGTACATTGTCAGAGCCGCCGCAGCGCACCAATAACAAACTCTATCCGGATGTAGACCCTGTGGCCGATCCGGGATTTGGCGTCAAAGTCAGCCTGCTAGAGGAAATTGATGCTTTTTGCCGGGCGCTGGATCCGTCCGTGGTGCAAGTCACCGCGACCCTCTCCGGCAATCGCCGCGCCATCGCTATTTTGCGCGGCGATGGAGAACGCTATGACGATATTCGCCCTCTTGTCCGGCTGAATATTTCCATCGTGGCCGAAAAAGACGGTCGCCGCGAAAGCGGCTATGCCGGCGCCGGCGGACGCGAAGCCTATGACGGATATGTCAAACCTGAGTTCTGGAAACCGCTGGCAAAAGAGGCGCTGCGTCAGGCGAAGGTCAATTTGGGCTCGGTTCCCGCCCCGGCGGGACAGATGGATGTGGTGCTCGGCCCGGGCTGGCCTGGCATCTTGCTACATGAAGCTATGGGCCACGGCCTTGAGGGCGATTTTATCCGAAAAGGCACAAGCGCCTTTGCCGGGATGATGGGCCAGCGCGTCGCCGCGCCGGGCGTCACCATTGTCGATGACGGCACGATTAAAGGCCGCCGCGGCTCTCTGACCATTGACGATGAAGGGACGCCGACCTCGCGCACCGTTTTGATCGAAGACGGTATCTTGAAAGGTTTCATGCAGGACCGGATGAACGCGCGCCTGATGGGCGTGAAGGCAACCGGAAATGGGCGCCGCGAAAGTTTTGCTCACTCGCCCATGCCGCGTATGACCAACACCTATATGCTCGGCGGTAAAAAGGATCCGGACGAAATGCTCTCTGAGTTGAAAGACGGAATTTACGCGACCAATTTTGGCGGCGGGCAGGTTGATATCACCAGCGGTAAATTCGTCTTCCAATGCACAGAAGCTTACCGCGTGAAAAATGGTAAAATCGGCGAGGCGCTGAAGGGCGTCACCCTGATCGGCGACGGTCCCAGCGTGCTCAAACAAATTCGCCATGTCGGAAATGACATGGCGCTCGATCCGGGCATAGGTGTCTGCGGCAAGGCCGGGCAAGGCGTGCCCGTCGGCGTGGGCCAACCCAGCCTTTACGTCGAGAACTTAACGGTCGGCGGAAGTGCGGCCTAAGATTATATTGCAACCTTTACAGAGCGGCTGACGTTACTATTAAAATTAATAAGTGGGGTCTTCATGTCAACTTTTGCAATTTATCTTATCGGCTTTATCGTGTTTATTGGCGGTCTGGCGATCGGCGCTTTTCTGCTGGGCGTACCGCCCGTCTGGATCGCCGTTGGCGCACTCGTTCTGATAGGCCTGGGTATTTTCTCAGGTGTCGGCAAAACCCGTCACCGCGATGACGGCTGATCAAGGCAGCGCGCTTAGCACCTCCAAAGCCGGAGCCGCGAGCGCCTGAACCTGTTCATTTCCGCTATTTACGGCATTGATGTAAATCGCATTGGCGAACGCCTTTGTGTTGTGCAGCTTCGCCAGCCCTTTTTGTGACTGATAGACGTCGCTCCAATCTTTAAAAGGCGCCGGGTCAGACAGTTCCTGCATCCAGGCCGCCCAGTCCTGTTCATTAAAAGCGCCTTTTAGCGCCAAATATAATATTGGCCTCGCCAAACGCTCGGGTTCTCCATAAATGTAAAAATGCGTCTCATTAGGATTTATCTGCGACCTTACGGCGTCTCTTATTTGTTTTTGCTGCGGCGCGTTTAAAGCCTCATTCAAAGAGAGCTGCATCAGCAAGTCTGCCGCATGCGCGACGCCGTGCCTCCAGCCGATATTTGCGTCATATCCGCGATAGTCTTCTATACCTCGAATGTAATCTGTCGCAGCGTCGAGAAGTTGCTGTCTCTCCTCCGGCGTGAGAGTTTCCTTTAAACGGTCCTGGCGAGCCAGCTCCGCCAGAACCAAGGCGGCAAATGGTTTTTTAACGCCGTAGACCGCTTCCGTCTCGGACGACAGATTTTCTATAAGCCTGGTTCTCAAACTCTGAAGCGTCGCGTCGGATAGACGGTCCCTTCTCAAAAAATTGACGTAGCCTTCATAGGCAAATTTATCTCGCAGATCAGGGTCGGGATCTGAAAGGCAGGGCAACATCTCCAACGCTATTTGATCCGCCTGCTCAGGTTCTTTGAAGTGATACTCCGCCTGCCGCAGCGCCATCAGCCCGTTTTTGTCATACCCTTCAATGCGGCAAGTGTCCGGCGACGGCTCGGCCGCAATGTCGTTATGAATAAATATTGCAGCCGACAACAATGAAATGCTGACAATGAAATTACGACCCCAGAATAGCGACATAATTAATCCCTTTTAAAAAGAGACTTATAGCTGATATATATTTTCGGCAAATAAAAAGCCCGCTCAATTGAGCGGGCTTTTTTTGATGGATCTTAAGAAGATTTATTTTTTCTTTTCTTCTTCTGTATGGACGCCAGCAGCGGCAGGCTCGCCGATCATAGACTGACCTGCTAGGCTGCCATCAACATCATCATCTTTCAAAGTATCCAAATGCATCATGCGTTTGATAATTGGCGATACAATAAAGACAAAAATCCCGAATCCGATCGCATAATACCCCATGGTTTGATACCCTGAAATATAATCCGCTTTGAGACCAGTTTCGGCAACTTCCTGAGCAATAATTGCTGATAGAGCATTCCCGCCTGCAGAACCAAGGAACCAAGTTCCCATCATCAATCCGACCATAGATGGTACTGACAATCGGGTCATAGCGGAGAGTCCGACGGGAGACAAACAAAGTTCACCAGTAGTGTGTAAGAGATAAATAAGGAATACAAATATTACCGGGGTCAGGTCGCCAGTTGTTGCGCCCCAGACAAGGACCAAATAACCCAACCCTACCTGAACAATACCAAGCCCGAATTTGGCTGGAGCCGAAGGATCCATTCCTCGCTTTCCAAGCCAAACCCAAAGCGCAGCAAAGACCGGACCAAATAAGAGAATGAAGCCAGCATTAACTGATTGGAACATGGAGGCCGGAACGTCCCAACCGAGCATATTCCGATTTACGTGCTCATCCGTGAATAAGTTCAGGGAGGAGGAAGCTTGTTCAAACAGCGACCAAAACACCACTTGCACCAGAATAAGAAAAACAGCCGCAAAAATACGGTTTCTTGGTTCCTTTGGAAGCGTAATTACGGATCGCAGAATAATGTAGATGAAAGTTAAAGCGCCTGTAATGGCGAGCAGTGTATTCACCGTACCTTGATATCGGACTAATTGCCAGCACACGAGAACCATTACCGCCGTTCCGATATAGATCAGAGTTTGTGGTGACATCCCTGCGAAAACTGGAGTTTTCAATTTTGCTAAATCAGCGGGTTCGCCCGCTCCTCTAAGGTCGTTTTTACCCCAGACAAAAACGACGAGACCGAGAAGCATGCCGACCCCGGCGGCACCGAACCCCCAAGCCCAGCCATAAGTCTGCCCCAAGAAACCGGCAATCAGTGAGCCAAGGAACGCCCCCATATTAATCCCGACATAGAAAATCGTGTAGGCAGAATCCCGTCGGACATCTGTTTTGGGATACAGCTCCCCAACCATTGTGGAAATATTGGCTTTTAGGAAGCCTACCCCCGCGATGATAAAAGCAAGTGACAGGTAAAATATATTAAGAATGAATGGGTCTGCCGTTCCACCTTCTGGAACAGGGCTGCCTTCAAAAGCCATACCAAAATGCCCTATCACCAGTAATGTCGCCCCCAACATAACTGCACGTCTCGCCCCTAAAAACTGATCGGCAAGCATTCCTCCGATAACAGGCGTGATATAAACCAATGTAATGTAAGCCCCTAAAATGCCTAGTGCATCTCCACGCTCAAAAAGAAAATGCTGAGTTAGATAAAAAATTAACAATCCGCGCATTCCATAATAAGAAAAACGCTCCCACATTTCTGCAAAAAACAAAACGAAGAGTCCCCTAGGGTGACCCAGTATGGTTTTCTCTTCTCCATACATCTCTAATTTTGATGCCATTATATAAAACTCCCCTTTCGAGCTTATTTTTGTTGCCCGCCCCTCAGAGTAAGCAAATTCAGCCTTTGCTTTGGCACAAAGATTTTGGAGGCGCAAACCTCTGTTTTATGGATTACAGTGGGTTAAGAGGTAAAATTTACCAAAGCGAGGTCTTTTTTAGGGTTGAGGCATGGGGGATACCCGCTTAAGGCGAAGAAAAACATAAATAGGTTGGGGCTTTATTTTGCGACTTTTCGCGCATTTACTATTATCTGGAACTGCCCTCTGGGCCGGGGCGGCTTATGGGCAGACGCCATTGCCAGAAGAGGACGACAGTCCAGAGATATCGTCTACCCCGGCAGAAAGCGTTATAGAAGGCAACTCCGGAACCGCTCCGCAAGTTTACACCCCGGATTATTTCGAGAAATTCAACCCCAATACGGCCCGCGATATGGTGGCCCGCCTTCCCGGTTTCACCTTACAGGGCGGAGAAGGCTCAGAACGCGGCTTTGGCCAGGCCTCTCTGAATATTCTCATCAATGGCCGCCGGCCCTCGTCAAAATCCTCCGACGCCAGCGAAATTTTGCGGCGCATTCCGGCCGATACGGTGACTCGAATAGAGATAGTCGATGGCGCCTCTCTTGATATTCCCGGACTGTCCGGACAAGTCGCCAATATCATCGCCACCTCCGGCACATTGTCCGGAAGCTGGCGCTATTCTGCCCGATTCGAGGAAGGGACAGAACCTCAATTGCTCGAAGGATCCCTCAATTTATCCGGGAAAAAGGGTCAACTTGAATATGTTCTGGGTCTGTCACTTGAACAGTTCACCTTTACGGAAAATGGGCCTGAGCAATATTTTAATGGAAGCGGGACACTGATCGAGGATCGGATTGAAGACGGGGCCTTTCAAAATCAGGAACCGGAACTTGACCTGAATCTGACTTATAATCGTTTAAATGGAGATGTCGCCAATCTAAATCTCGCCGGATCCCTTCAAAACCTGAATAGCGGCCTCAATGAGTTTTTTGAAGCCGTAACCCCTGAAGGGACTTCGGGACAGTCCCGGAGCAATACGGGCGAGGATGAATATAAGTATGAAATCGGCGGCGATTATTCAACTGATCTCTCCCTATTTGGCACGGACGGACGGTTAAAACTTATCGGTCTCCATAATCTGGATAATTCGGATATCAGTAGCGTTTTCGAATTTCAGAGGTTTGGCGCTCCGCTCAGGACAACCCGTTTCTTGCGGGAAGATGTCACAACCGAATATATCGCCCGCGGAGAATATACGTGGAAGACAGGGGAAAAAAGAGACTGGACAGCCTCTCTCGAAGGCGCCTTCAACAAACTGGACAGCGAGACAGCACTTTTGATTAATGATCGTCCGGCCATCCCGGATGATGTGCAAGTCGAGGAAAAACGAATTCAAGCGAACGTCACTCAAAGCTGGGGCGTCAGTGAAGACCTCAATCTTCAAGCCTCATTGGGGGCCGAATATTCCGAAATACATGTTGTAAGTGAAGCCCCGCCTGCCCGCACCTTTTTTCGACCTAAAGGCTTTCTAAGCGCCTCCTACACAGCGTCTCCCCGCTATACGTGGCGGGCGAAAATCGAAAGAACGGTCGGGCAGTTGAATTTCAACACATTTGTTTCAACCGTCAACTTGTCTGAAAATACGGAAAATGAAGGAAATGATAATATAGTACCGGATCAGAGATGGCGGGCAGAACTGGCTCTCGAACGCAAGGATGATAAAGGCCTTTCCGGCACGCTTCGCGGCTTTATTGATTTCGTCGAAGACCCCATAGACCGAATTATCATTAGCCGCGCTGACGACGGCACCGTGCTTGACGGTCCGGGTAATTTGGACTCAGCGCTTGTTTATGGCGCCAATGCCAATCTGACCTGGCTGCTAGATGATTTTGGTCTGAAAGGCATGCGCCTTGAAGGATTTGGGTCTGTCACCGATAGTGAAATCGAAGACCCTTTAACAAATGCAGACAGGGCAATTAATTCGACAGTTCTTTGGCTGTATTCGCTTGAATTACGACAGGATGTTCCAAATTCGCCTTATGCCTGGGAAGCTGCCATTGAGCAGGGACGTCAAAGCCCGGTCTTTCGATTTTCGGATATTTTTGATACGCGCTTTATCCGCCCGGAATCCCGCCTCTCCCTTATCCATAAAGACCTTTTCGGAATGCAGTGGACGCTGGACCTGACCAATATTTTTGACTTCAAAGCGCAGCAAGAACGTTTGATATTTTCTCCGAACCGAAATGGCGATGTCATACAGAGACGGTTTTTCAGCCGACAGCGCGGTCAACGCATTTCGATTTCTGTAACGGATACGTTTTAATCGCCTCAAATTCTTAATTTATTTAACATAAATTACGCTGATTTAATTAAACACCATTAGCAATGACTACACACGTAGTCTAAATGGGTTCCTCAATGTTATAAGGGACTTCATATGCGGCGATATTTTTCCGTCTGCGCCTACGCTTTATCTGCCGCGTCACTCAGTCTGGCCTCCGTTTGCTATGCGCAAGACGCTTTGACTCAAGAGGCCCAAGCCGCCGATAGTTATCCAAGAAGTTATTTCGATCAATACGCCCCGGCAACCGCCTTTGAAATGATTGTTCGCATCCCTGGGTTTAATTTATCGGGTGCAAATTTTGGTCGGGGTCTGGGACAGGGCGGCGCCAATGTACTGATTAATGGAGAACGTCTGACAGGTAAAACGGATGTCGGGGCGCAGCTATCGCGCATTGGAGCCGCTAATGTTATCCAAATTAATATTGTCGACGGAGCCGCTCTAAAAATTCCGGGTCTCTCAGGCCAGGTCGCCAATATCATCACAAAATCAACCGGTATATCGGGCACGTTTGAATGGACGCCGGAATTTCGGCCGCGCCAGGAACCAAACTGGTTTCGAGGCGCTGCGACGCTTTCGGGGGAAACAGGCAATTTATCTTACACATTGGGCGTCAGAAATAATGCCTTTCGCCAGGGGACTTACGGACTTGAAACCCTTACGGCGGCTGATGGAACTGTGTTCGAACTCAGAGATGAGCAAAGCAGAGACTATGGAGATCAGCCAGGATTTACGGCTGATTTAAACTGGACGCCCAAGCCGGGTCATATTGGCAATCTGAATCTGGAATATAATGAGTCTAATTATATCGGGACTGAAAACTCATTCCGAAACGCGGTAACGGCAAGCGGAGAAACGCTCGATACTCAGTTCAGGGCAACAGAAGACGAATGGAATGCCTCCGCCGGAGCGGATTACGAATTTCCCCTTCCACTCTTTGGGGCAAAAGGTAAATTCAAGACGATCGGATATTTCCGATTTGAGAATTCGCCGACATTATCTCAATTTGAAGGCTTTGAAGGTCCCCGCCGTATCTTTGGCTCTCGTTTCGTACAAGACGCTGATGAAGGCGAAGCTATTTTACGATCCGAATATTCGTGGACACCAAAAACCGGCAGGGACTGGCAATTCGGGCTAGAGGGCGCTTTCAATTATCTTGATATCACTTCCGCCCTGGCCCTTGTTGAAGGGGAGAATTATGTCGAAGCGCCTCTGACTGACGCAACATCGCGTGTTGAAGAACAACGGGCCGAAACGACGCTAACTCATAGCCGCACTCTTTCGCCCAAATGGGACATACAAGCCTCTATCGGCGTTGAATATTCAGAAATTTCTCAAACAGGCGTCAGCCTCCCGAATGAAATCATACGAGATTTTATTCGTCCCAAAGGATTTTTGAGTGTCACTTACAAACCGAACGACGGAAAATTATGGCGCGCAAAATTAGACCGTCAGGTCGGACAACTCAGCTTTTTTGATTTCATTTCTTCTGTGAGCGTAATCGATGATTTGGACCGGGCGGGGAATGTGAATTTAGTACCGGCCCAAACCTGGCGGGCCGAGCTTGCATATGAGCGAGATTTTGGACAGGGTAATACATGGAACACAACCCTTGACGGCAGTCTTATCTCTGATTTGGTTGATCGCATTCCCGTAGGGGTCGATGGAGATGCAGTCGGAAATATTGATACTGCCTATACTTATGCCCTGCACAGCGACGTAACTTTAAAGGGTGAGAAATGGAATTTTGATGGAACCGAACTCAATTTAGGGTTTGGCTTACATTTTTCCCATGTCGATGACCCGCTGGAGGACTTTGACAGGCGGTTAAACGGAGACAGTCGTTGGCACTGGAACGTCGGATTTCGCCACGACATACCAAACACGGACTATGCTTATGGGTTTGATTTCAATCAGCAAAGAAATGCCCCCGTTTATCGACTAAGGACGGTACAGCAATTCACATTCAAAGGGCCGTTTGCCGCTCTTTTCGTCGAGCATAAAGATATTGCAGGCCTGAAGCTGAACTTCCAGCTCAGCAATTTGTTTGAAAGCAGTGATGACTTCGACAGAATTTTCTATACGCAACGACGCGATATAGGCAGAATTGATTTTACGGAGAGCCGAGAGCGCGAATTTGGAATGATATTACGCGCCCGGTTAAGCGGGACTTTCTAGGCCTGGAAATAGCTAGAAAATGCATTCTTTATATGTACGGGTGATATCGCCATCCCACGCCCCGTTGAACAAGTCGATGAGACGATCGGCATTACTTTGCCCCGTCATCGCCATACGGTCCAGTTCCTGCAGGAAAACGGTTTCGTTTTCACCGTGAGAATTCATTTTCGCGCGGGCATTCAGGCCAGCTCGAGAGATTTCGAGAATATCCTTGGCCATTTCCTGAAAAGTCTTCCCGCGAATTTCAGTTTGAAATCCCTGTTTCGGTACATCGACGCGCATTTGCTGGCGCTCCTGCTGCGTCCAGTCTTTGACATAATCCCAAGCCGCATCGAGCGCAGAGTTATTATATAGTAGGCCGACCCAGAAAGCCGGAAGCGCGCAGAGTTCATCCCACGGCCCTGTATCCGCCCCGCGCATTTCAAGGAATTGCTTCAATCGCACTTCAGGGAAAATAGTCGAAAGATGATCTTCGAAATCTGATAAGGTCGCCACTTCGCCCGGCACTACGTCCAAAGTCCCGTCAAGAAAATCACGGAATGATTTCCCGGCGGCATTTAGATATTCGCCGTTCCGATAGACAAAATACATCGGCACATCGAGCGCGTAATCGACATATTGTTCATAGCCGAACCCTTCGTCAAAAACGAACGGCAACATGCCGGTGCGGTCTTTATCGGTATTGAGCCAGACGCGGGAGCGGTAGGATTTATACCCGTTCAGCTTGCCCTCCTTGAAAGGGGAATTGGCAAATAGCGCTGTGGCCAGAGGCTGTAACGCCAGACTAACCCGGAATTTTTTGACCATGTCGGATTCAGAGGAAAAGTCGAGATTGGTCTGAACCGTGCAGGTACGAAACATCATTTCGCGTCCATGCGTATCCACTTTCTGCATGTAATCGCGCATAATCTGATAACGCCCTTTAGGCATGATCGGCACATCTTCGAGTTTCGTATCCGGCCGGAAACCGAGCGACAGAAAGCCCGCGCCGATTTCGTCTGCAACTTCTTTGACCTCGCGTAGGTGACGGGTCACCTCGGCGCAGGTCTGATGGACATGTTCCAGCGGCGCTCCGGAAAGCTCCAATTGTCCGCCGGGCTCTAGCGAAACAGACCCGCCATCGCGTTTGAGAGCAATTAACTTGCCCTTTTCTTCTACAGGCTGCCAATCAAAACGCTGCAGCCCCTCTAGCATGGCCTTAATTGAACAGGGCCCGTCATAAGGGAGGGGCAAAAGCTTGGCGTTACAAAATCCAATCTTTTCATGTTCCGTTCCGATGCGCCAATCCTCAATCGGCTTCTCACCTTTGGCGAGATAATCGATCATTTGCGCTTTATTACGTAAAGGCACTGTCGTCTTACCGGAACTGGGTGCGGCCATGGGGAGTCCTGATGTCATCCGTCAAAATATCTTGCCCCCTTACCCCCTCCCTCACTCTTGAACAAGGCTACAGAGGAGCCGTGTCCTCACTTTAATTTGATGACCCGCCTCAAACTGTAAAACTTTGTGATGAGCTGCCGCCGTAATATGGCTTTGCCGCCGCCGCGCATTTTCCTTATGACCCTTGAAAAAAGGAGCCCGGAAATGGCCATTGATTTTATTGACTTGAAAGCACAGCAAGCTCGCCTACGCCCGCAAATAGACAGCGCCATTGCCGCTGTTCTGGATCACGGCCAATATATTCTAGGGCCTGAGGTCAAACAATTCGAATCGGAATTGGCGCATTTTGGCCAGGCGGAACACGCCATGGGCTGCGCGAATGGAACTGACGCCTTGCTACTGCCCATGATGGCGTGGGGCATGCCGCGCGGCGTCGCCGTATTCTGCCCAAGTTTTACCTATTGCGCGACGGTCGAAGTCATCGCGCTTCTCGGCGGCGTGCCAATCTTTGTCGATATTGATCGCGAGACGTATAATATGTGTCCGGACAGCTTGCGGCAGGCGATTGAGGGAGTGAAAGCCGAAGGCAAATATACACCTTGGGGAGTCATCTCGGTCGATCTGTTCGGACAATCTGCGGATTATGACCGTCTCACTCCGATTGTGCGCGAGCACGGGCTGAAATTCATCGCCGACAGCGCTCAGGCCTTTGGCACGACCCTGAACGGCAAACAGCCGCTTCATTACGCCGATATCGCGACAACCAGCTTTTTCCCGGCCAAACCGCTTGGGTGTTACGGCGATGGCGGCGCTATTCTGACGAATGACGCCGAACATTTACGCATTATGCGCAGCGTTCACATGCACGGCTCTGGCCGCGACAAATATGATAATGTGCGGATTGGGCTGAACTCCCGACTGGATTCCATTCAGGCGGCGATTCTCTCCCAGAAGCTTTCCATATTCGAGGAAGAGATATCGCTGCGCAACGACGTGGCAAAACGGTATATTGACGGGTTGAAAAGTAACACACTTCGCGTCCCCTCCGTCCTGGACGGCGTCGTCTCCACTTGGGCTCAATTTACTGTCGAGGTGCCCGATCCGGACGCTCTCGGTGCGGCCTTGCGCGAAAAAGGCATTCCGACGGCCCGGTATTATCCAAAGCCCGTTCATAAACAGACCGCCTATCAGGACTACCCCATCGGGGCGGGCGGACTGGCCAATACGGAAGACGCCATGAGCCAGGTTATCGCTCTGCCCATGCACCCTTATCTGGAAGAGGACGTTCAGGACAGGATTATCGAAGAAATCAAATCAGCTTTATAGAATGAAGCTATAAGTAAAATCCCAACTGCCCCCAAACCGGTTTTCGACCTGAATGACGCCTGTTCCGGCGCTGAGAGAGGTTTTGCCGACATCTCCTGTAGTTCCGGTCAGTACAACGGAGCCTTTATTCGTAATACCGGAGCCTTTGGCAAGCGTGACCAATCCAAGCGATCCGCCTGTGTCATAGGCAAATATCCCGCTATGATGGGATTGCGGAAAACCCACCGTACTTGTCATCATGATCGCTATAAGGCCGCCTGAAGTGGGTGTCGGGATTTCGGCCATTTCGTCCTCGGCAATTGTAACAATTCCGCTCCGCAGTAAAGGCGTGAAAATACCGGGTTGAACAGGTTCGCTGCGCAGGGTTTCCTGCCAGCTCCCATCTGGCTGCCGCATCTTGAAAGACAGGGCGTCATTTCCCGCCAGTCCGATTTCGGCCGATCCCGCAAAATCGGTTTGAAAGGTCAGACTGGCCGTATCAGCCGGAGCCTGACGATTGATCTTCATCTGATGATCGGAGCCCTCGTGATTGAACAGACTTGCAGGAGAGGAAACGGCCAACCGGTTCGTACTGTCCGCCGCCGCCCCGACTCCCAAGAGATCAAGATTTTGAAAGGAAGGTTCTGCCGCAGCTTTCTGCCAATCCTCAGCCTGTTTCACGTAAATGGCCTGATCCTCTTCGTTCCAGATCAGCGTCCCGATGGGCGCAGCGTAAAATTCCCAGATACCATTTTGCCAGGCCGCAATCTCCCCTGCGTGGCCGGTCCATGCCTCCGTCGGCACATCAGACAGGGCGAAACGCTCTCCTTCTTCAGCGTCCTCGGGCGGGTCGGATAAGTTCGCGCCCCGCACTGTGATGTTGATGACCATATCGAGTTTTTGGAACGCCGTGTTGACGGTGATATGTTTCTGCGCTTGAGCGGGCGCAATAAAGGGCAAGGCAAGGTTTTGAGTCGGCATAACTGTCTCCGTTTCTTTTACGGAAAGACTAAACCCGTTTTGGTAACCGGGACTCCGGTTTTGAAACCGTCAAATCTTTCAGGCTTTTAGACGAACATAACCATGGATATATTTATTCGAGATGCGCGTTCCAGTCGCCTTGCACCGCCTGCCACAGACTCAGCAGAGACAGCGCCGCCGTATCCGCACGTAAGATGCGCGGGCCCAGGCTCACCACCGTAACATTTCTATGAGCCCGCAACGCCTCCCGTTCGTCCTCGATAAAACCGCCTTCCGGGCCAATTAAAAGCGTCACCGGCGCAGGCACGCCTTTCAAAGCCTCCAGAGCCGGAGCCGCTTCTCCGGCCTCGTCAGCAAAAACAATATGGCGTTCCAATTGCTGTCCCAGCCAGTCGAGGAGTTTTTCCGGCTTTGAAAGAGCCGGAATATCCAGTCTTTCGGTTTGCTCCGCCGCCTCGATGATTTGCGTGCGGGCTTTATCGAGATTGAGTTTCGGAAATTGCGTGCGCGCTGTCAGGACAGGCTCGAAACGGGTCACACCCAGCTCCGTGGCCTTTTCAAAGATAAAAGCCGTGCGGTGGCGTTTTACAGGCGCAAAGGCCAAAGTGACATCCGGCAGGGCAGTAGGCGCGCGGAGCTGTTTTGATAAATCGATTTCGGCGTTGCGCTTGGAAAGGGCTGACAATCTCCCGAGCCACTCCCCGTCGCGGCCGTTAAATAACCTCACTTCATCGCCTTCATTCATCCGAAGAACAGTCGCCAGATAATGAACCTGTTCCTTGGGGAGGGAAACAGACTCACCCGCTTTTAACGGACCCTCGAAAAACAGTCGTTTCAAAGTATAATTTGCTCGCATGGGATTGTCATAACGGATGAAGGGACGGTAAGCACGGAGAATGTCACTTTACAAAAATATTCCTGTCATTCCGCACGCAGGCAAAGCCGGAGATGCGGAAGGTCGAAAGGGGAAGAGCCAATCGCCCTTGGGCTTACAATCTCTCGGCCTTCCGCATCCGCGCCCTACGGGCTTGTGCGGAATGACAGGAAATAATTAAATGACCGAACCCACCCATATCGCTGACTCTTCCAAAACCCATTGGGTCAATCGGGCGCCGCTTTCCATCCGTCCTTATCTCCAGCTTTCACGACTGGATCGTCCTGTGGGCTACTGGCTGCTCACTTTGCCGGGATGGATAGGTCTGTCCTTTGCGACACTGTCCCATGGATTTGCATGGAGCGATTTGACCTGGGCCGCGCTGATCCTGATCGGCGCTATTGCCATGCGGGGGGCGGGTTGCACCTATAATGATATTGTCGATCAGGATCTGGATGCGAAGGTCGAGCGCACAGCGCTTCGCCCCTTGCCCGCCAAAACCATCACGACAAAGCAGGCCTGGATTTGGGTCTTTGCGCAATGTTTTGTCGGGCTTATTGTATTGCTCTGCGTGCCCAGGCTCGCGCAGATAATTGCGCTTTGCTCCATCCCCCTTGTCGCCGCCTACCCCTTCATGAAACGCATAACCTGGTGGCCGCAGGTCTGGCTCGGCCTGACTTTCAACTGGGCCGTTCTGGTCGCTTACGCCGCCAAGACGGGTGAGATAAGCTTCCCGCTCCTAATCCTTTATGCGGGGCTGATTTTCTGGACGATAGGCTATGACACGATCTATGCCTGTCAGGACATTGAGGATGACGCCATGATCGGAGTGAAAAGTTCTGCAAGGGGCTTTGGCAAAAAAGTCAGACTAGCTGTCAGCATATGCTATGCTATGCTGTTTCTGTTATTAATGATTTCCATCTCAATAGCGCTGCCCACTGGGCAGACTAATTCCTTCAGCTTTGTCGCACTTTTAATATCTATACCCTTCGTCGTTCATTTAATTTGGCAAGTTTCAAATTTTAGCCTCTCGGAAGACAGTTTATATTTGAAGTTATTTAAATCAAATCTTTGGGCTGGACTTATCCTCGCCGTTTCCCTCGCCTTAGGTTCGGTCTTACTGAGCTACACAGCATAACCCTCACTAAAGCGTGATGGAAACTTCATCCCCGCCCTGCGCGTATAGTCTTATGTAGGAAAGACATATTTACAGGAGGTCTTCCATGTTAAACAATAAGTTAGACAATAAATTAAATCGCCGTACCTTAGGCCTTGCCGGGGCGGCTTTCGCCCTTTCTGCCTGCACAGGAAATTCCACGGCCAGTGAAGTGCCGACTGGACCAATGCCCGACGCACAAGACATGCCGGAGGGCGGCGCGGATAACACAACGGAGGCAAATATGAGTAATGAAAAATGGGCTAATCTGTCCGAGTCAGAATGGAAAGATCGGCTGACCGCCGAGGAATTTGACATTCTTCGAAAGGAAGGGACTGAGAGATCCTTTTCACACGAGTTCAATGATGTTGCCCCGGGCGGTACATTCGTTTGCGCAGGGTGCGCCTTGCCGCTATTTGAATATGAAACAAAATTTGATTCCGGCACAGGCTGGCCAAGTTTCTACACTCATATTGACGGCGCGGTAGAAACTAAAAAAGACTTTAAACTGGTCTTCCCCCGCACGGAGTATCATTGCGCCCGCTGCGGCGGTCATCAAGGCCACGTCTTCAAAGACGGCCCAGAGCCAACAGGTCTGCGTTATTGCAATAATGGCCTGGCACTGGATTACGTCGAAAAGGCATAAATTAACGCTATAGTTATTTAGAGTTGAGTCTTTTTATTTCTCCTATATGTGAATGCATATAGGAGAAATTATGTTTTATCGTCTGTCAAAATTATTGGTCATGTGGTTTTTGGCGAGTTTCTTCGCATTATCAGCATCAGCCCAAAATGCGAATTCAAACGTCTCTACCCCCTTAAATTGGCAGAGCTATTTCTTCACAATGACCTTTAGCGGGTTTCCTGTTAAACCAGACATGCAGAATAAGGCCTTTCCCGGTGAAACCATTTATGTCGTTTCAGATAAGGTGGGAGACACCGCCTTAACCTGCGTAATGAATAAATTTCGGGCCACTGTAGAAGTGAAACCAACTGATTTCGAAGGTATTGTCACAGGTTCAAAGACATCCCGACGCGCGCATGCTCGGGAAGTGGATTTTTATGTTAACGAAGAAAAAGTAGCGGACGGAAAATGGACATATGTCCCTAAACTGAAAATTATTCTATCTTCAAAAAAATCAGATTCCCTGCGACTATACAATGCGGCAATACGCGGTGATAAAGTAGATCTCAAAGTCAGCGGGATATCCAAGGTGGAACTCAGTCTTCCTGAACCGAATGAGCACTTCATAAACTTTGGCGGAGCTTGCGGAATAGGACCGAATGCGCGCTAAAGGTGATTCCAACTCCAAATCGAAGCCGCCACTTATAAAATTATGGTTAATATTGCCTTAAACCCCAACCAAATTTCATGAAATTTCATACTTGCCAAATCACTTTTCGTGCGTAGGTATAAGTTATCGATTGCCGTTCCATGGTGGAGCCGCGTTTATGAAAGGAGGTGTGATTTGTTTATCTATTTTGAGGGGTCTGCCCGAAGCTGTTAGATCAGCCCTTTCGTAAAAGCGAAATCTGGGTAATTAAGCTATCTATTAATGAAACCGGCATGGCGTCCGGTGAGACCCAAACTTCAAAAGAGAGCCCCTTCATACTGTGAAGGGGCTTTTCTTTTTGCGTGTCTGTCTGTGACAGACGGACCACTTCAGACTGTGAAGAGGCTTTTCTTTTACCTACCCCACAAGGCCGTAGCCAATCAGTCCCACTGCAAAGCCTAGCAAGCCGCCATAGGCCGGGAAAAGACCACAATCCTCATCATGGCTTTCCGGTATAATATCTTCAAAGACCAGATAGAGAATTCCGCCCGCACAAAAGGTCGTTATCATTCCGAGAGACAGGTCATTGGATTCATAGACGAACAACCCAAGCATGGCCGCCGCCATTCCGACAAAGGGGGAGAGTGCCATCAGGGGCACGGCCAATTTTCCGGCCTTTTTACTGCCCATTTGCATGTCGCGAAACGCGTTGAATCCTTCGGGCAAGTTTTGAGCTCCAATTATAACCGCCAAAAAGACGGCCTGCTCAAACTCCATAGAGATGACAGCCCCGAGGACGATTGCTTCCGGCACAAAGTCGAGCATCAAAGCCAGCAATTGACCGATCGGCGTATTGCGTTTTTTCAGCCACCAGGAAAGCCCCATAAAAACAAGGCCGCCAATCAGAAACGTTGCGGTCGCGAGCCAGAGCGGTTGGGACTCTACGCCGTGAGGCACAAGAACCAATCCAATGGCCCCGATCAAAGCGCCGCCCCCAAAGGCAATTATCCCGTGACGCAGGGGCGCGCCTATAAATTCGATTCGCTCTTTATTCAGCCATCCGATAATTGCGCCGAGCGTCGCGGCCAATCCGGCCAGTCCGGAGAGAAGAATAGCGCTAAGGATAAAATCTGTTTCCATTTTGACCGCTCTTCTTATGTCCTCTAATCTCTTCGAACTATTCCCACCTGTCTGACTTTACAGACTTTTCCTGTTAAGGACATTCACAATATGGCCATTGCCCGCACAGTTGACCGCCGATTATTCTTTGTTCTTGACCGGGTTCATACGCGTTTGTCTCAACAGGCCGATGCCGTCCTGGCGAAAGGGTCGGCTTTGGGCCGGTCTCAGGCGCTCGTGCTCGTCTTTCTCGGCTATAATGATAATTGCCGGATGAGCGATCTGGCCGAAGGCACAGGTCGCAATAATGCGGCGATTTCCGGTCTGGTCGAACGGATGGAAAGCGCCGGATTGGTGGAGCGCCGTCCGTCCTATGGCGATCGCCGGGTCAAGACGGTGGCGCTTACGGCTCAGGGCTGGTCCAAGCGTGAGGAGGTCATGAATGATTTTCGGGATTTCAATACGCAACTGACCAAAGGACTTGATGACGCGGAAATAGAGGCTGTCTTCAAATTCCTGCGGCTTGCGCCCAATCAGTCAAAGTTATCTTAGTTTATTTTAAAATAGTCCAAAGCTCACCTTAGAAAGGCCATAATCAGCGGCTCTAAAGATTAAATTGGCAGCGCGAGGGAACCAGACAACTCAACCAGTCGTTTATTTTCTGAACAAACGTCAATTTAATGAGAGGAGCCATTCAGTGACACATTCAAATCACAATCTGTTATCAAGAATGGGAATGGCTTTCTGTTTGTCACTCGGTATCGTGACCGCAATAGGCGCAAATGCTCAGCTCAAGCCAGCTCCAATGAAAGCGGATTCGGCGGAAATAGACTCCAAAACCTACATCCTCCCCAAAGAGAGCTCCGCGGCAGTTTTAGCTGCAACGGCCATCACGCCCGCGCGCGATCTTGTCACTCAGGAAAGTGACCGCACGTTGACGAATAATTGCGTCGAGGGCGGCTATGATAAAGAAGAATGTCTCTGCGCCACGCAAATTTTGAAATACGAACTCTCGGTTCGCGATTATGATGCCGCAGCGCTTATTTTTGCGCTGGAGTCTGACCCGGACTCTACCGATGAAAACCTAAATCGGGAAGAGCCAAAAGCCGAGCTTTACAAAAAAGGATATTCGGTTGCGGAATTAGCCGATCTGGATCGGATGACCCGTGATTTGATGGATGGTCCTGATTTTACCTATCGATGCCAGACAGCGGCGGCTTATTACACGCCAAAACCTGAAGCCTAAACAGGCGACTATACCGCATTCATTTAAACGCATGGATTCTCTTGGCCGAGCAGGGTATGAGCGGATATGGCAAAGAAAAAATCCGCAAAGAAAAAGTCCAGACAAAACGCCAACCAAGCCGTCCAAGTGGACATCGTCTCTGATGTGGTCTGCCCCTGGTGCTGGCTTGGCTACCGCCTTTTTGACAAAGCCCGAAAGCAATTTGGCTCTCCCGTTCAATTAAGCTGGCGGCCTTACATGCTCGACCCAACCGTGCCGATAGAAGGCGCAGACTATAAAGCCTATATGAAAAACAAATTTGGCGATGGCCCGAATGACAAGTTCAAGGCCATGCGGGACATGCTGGAAGAAAAAGGTCCCTCTGTAGGAATTGACTTCAAGTTCGACAACATTTCCAGACGGCCTAATACACTTAATGCCCATAGACTCATCAAATGGGCTCAGAACAATGAAGACGCCGGAACGGAAACATCTGAAAAGCTTTTCGAAGCTTTCTTCACTGAAGGCGAAGATATTGACGATATCTCTGTATTAACTCGCATCGCCGGAGAAGTTGGGCTGGATACGGATCTCACGCAAACCCTTTTAGAAGGCGAACAGGACGTCAAAGCCGTACAGGAAGAGATTATGTTTTTCCGCGGCTTGGGCATTTCGGGCGTTCCGACCTTTATCTATAATGGACAATTCGCCGTCCAAGGCGCACAAGATCCCGACGTGCATCTGGACGCAATGAAAAAAGCGGCCGAAATAGGCGTAGAGGAATAGACTTCATCAATCTGAATTTAGGGGAATTTCATGACACTGTTTCAAATCGTAGCGCTTTATATTGCGCTTCATCTTATTCTGGCGCCGGTTTTGATGTTTCGCGTCGGACAAATCCGAATGAAAGAAAAGGTCAGCCTCGGGGACGGGGGAAATGCGCTTCTAAATGCCCGAATAAGGGCTCATGGAAATTACATCGAAACAGCGCCCTTGGCCCTCCTCGGATTATTGGCGCTTGCCATGCTGAACGCTCCGGCGCTTTTGCTTCATTTGTTCGGGGCGGCCTTTCTTATAGGACGATTATTCCACGCGCATGGCATGGCGCAGCCAGGGGCAACGGGTCGGGGCCGCGGCGTCGGGGCTATCCTGACCCTGCTCACCTATGTCGGCACAGCCTTGTGTCTTCTTTATTTCATTTTCACATCTGATTATATTTAAGGCAGGTGAGCTCAAACTGCCTTCCCTTGCACTTAGAAGGTGTTACTTTTCCTAAGACCTGATAACAGGCCCGGATGAAGACACCCTCACCCAAAACCGTTTCCGAAGCTCCTATCAGCGTCGAAGGACTTGCCCCGACACTGGACGCGCTCCTGTCCTATGCCAAACAGGCCGGGGCAGAGCAATGCGACGCCGTCGCAACCCATGGCCGGTCACTTTCTGTCGCTGTACGCGAAAGAGAGCTGGAAGATGTAGACAGCAGTGAAGGCCGCGATGTCGGCCTCCGCGTCATTATTGACGGGCGTCAGGCCTGTGTCTCCAGCTCGGACATGTCGGATATGTCGCTCAAAATGTTGGCCGAACGCGCTGTGGCGATGGCCAGGCTCGCGCCGCGGGATCCTTATTGCGGTCTGGCGAGCAAGACCTTACTCGCCGACCCCAAAGCCGAACCAGACCTCCAGCTTTTTGATCCGACCCTCCGCACCCCTGAAATTTTGAAAACCCGCGCGCTCGAAGTCGAAGACGCCGCTTTGTCTGTAAAAGGCGTCACCCAGGCCGAGGGCGCGAGCGCAAGCTGGGCCAGTTCCGCCATTTATTTCGCGACATCTGAAGGATTCGGATCCGGCTGGCAGTCTTCCCGCCACGGCCTGTCCGTCAGCGCGATAGCCGGAAAAAACGGTTCCATGGAACGGGATTTTGACTATGACGGCACGCGCTGGCTCGAAGATTTACGCGCGCCGTCCGACATCGGCAAGGGCGCGGGCGAGCGGGTTATCGCCCGTCTCGGCAGCCGTAAGATAAAATCCGCCCAACTCCCTGTCATATTCGAAGAACGTTTGGCGGGCTCTCTGATTTCTGCTTTTCTCGGCGCGATTAATGGCAGCGCGATTGCGCGCGGCGTGTCGTTTCTGAAAGATCGTATGGGAGAGAGTGTTTTCGGGGATCAGATTCAAATTATTGATGACCCATTGATTATTCGCGGCCAAGGCTCCCGGCCCTGGGACGGCGAAGGACTTCCTGTGCAAAAGCGGAATTTGATAGAAAACGGGATTTTACAGACGTGGCTTCTCAATCTGTCCGCCGCGCAGCAATTAGGTTTGGAAACGACCGCCCATGCCACGCGCGGTATCGGGTCGCCTCCGGGTATCAGCGCGACCAATAGCTATCTTGCGCCCGGACAGAAAACGCCGGAAGACCTTATGCAGGACATGGGCGAAGGTCTTTTAATTACGGAAATGTTCGGGCCTTCCCTGAATTCCAACACCGGGGATTATTCGGTCGGCGTTGCCGGGGTTAAAATCGAAAATGGACAACGGGCTTTTCCCGTCTCCGAGATTACAATCGCGGGAAATTTAAATGAAGTTTTCAAGACCATGATACCGGCCAATGATATTAAATTTGACGGCGCAACCAATGCGCCGAGCCTCCTGGTAGAAGGATTAACGGTTGCCGGCGCATGACGACATATGTTTTCCTCTGAGTGAAGAGCGCGCCCTGATAGAGCGCGTGGTCCGCGAGGCGGGTCAAATTGCAAAAGACGCCTTTGAGGCGGATGAGGCTGTTGTCTGGGACAAGGTAAAAGGCCATCCCGTGACGGACGCCGATATCGCCGTAAATGATTATCTTCAAACACATCTTCGTAAAGCCCGGCCAGGTTATGGCTGGCTATCGGAGGAAACCAAGGATGATCTTTCCCGCCATGCCTGCCAGCGCACATTTGTTGTCGACCCGATTGACGGCACCCGCGCCTTTATTGAGCGGACGCCAAATTTTGTCGTCTCCGTGGCGATTATCGAAGACGGTCAGCCCATTGTCGGCGCCGTTTTCAATCCTTTGAAGGATGAATTTTACTCGGCGCAAAAAGGCAACGGGGCAACTTTAAACGGAGAGCCTGTTTCATGCTCAGGCCGCCAGGAGCTTGAAGGCGCAGAAATGGTGGGATATCCGCGCAAATTTCGGCGCCTTGGATTTCCTGTCATGCGCGTGCGGATTTCCAATTCCATGGCTTACCGTATGGTCATGGTGGCCAGCGGTAAGGCCGATTGCACGGTGGCCTTCACGCCTAAATCCGATTGGGACATTGCCGCAGCCGCTTTAATCGCCTCTGAATCCGGCGCCATCACCACTAACCTTCGGGGCGACATCCCCAACTTTGACAAGGACAGCACATCCGGCTTTGGCATCATTTGTGCTGGCCCCAAACTCCATGCTTTGTTATTGGAGCGGGTGAAACCCCTGCTTGCGCAATTTGACGCCAGCGAGGATAAGCAGCGTGACTTCAAGGAAATGGGAACGAAAATGTCTGATCGCGAAATGAAATCTATCCAGCTTTTACACATCGTCATGGGCGGCGAACTGGTTGACCCCATGCGCACTGAATTCAAAGATTTGAAGAAGGTGGATTTTGTCGGCGCCTATGCAAGTTTCGATGAAGCTCAAAAAGCCTGGAGAGCTGCGGCGCAGCGCACGGTCGACAGTGCCCACACCCGTTATTTTATCCTTCACGCCCACGATTTGCTTGATCCGGATGGCGACGGAATCATTGGCTAGGCGCTCTATCCCAAAATGAAAATCTCTCCCGAACAGGCAACGGACAGGCAGCGCCTGTCGCGTCTCTGGCGGGACTATATATGGCCGCAAAAAGGAAAGCTCTTTGCGGCCATTTTTTTTATGGCGCTTCTGGCCGGAGCGACCGCCGCCTATACCTGGGTAGTCAGCCTGATTATTGATCAGGCTGGTCAGATGGACGAAAGCCCGGACGCATTGGAGGCCGCCAAACGCTACGCGCTAATTATTCTACCCTTTTTAATTATTATTCCCTTTGTCTCAGGGGTTTCCAATTATCTCCAGCGAATTTTGACCAACGCCATTGCGCTGAACGCGGTCGGGAAAATGCAAAAACAGATGTTCGCCAGCGCGCACGGCGCCGATTACGCCGCCTTTTCGCGGGAGCCGACGGGCAATCTGATTTCCAAATTTACCAATGACGTAACGGTCGTCTCCAACGCGACCATTCGTGTATTGGGTAATGTCATAAAAGACGTGCTGACCGTGGCCTTAACCATTGGGGCGATGCTGTGGCAGAACTGGCAGCTCTCACTCGTCATGACGATTTTTCTCCTCGCCTTCTGGCCCATCATTGCCATTTCGAAAAAAATGCGCGGCAATGCCCGGGACGTACAGGAACATGTCGGGCGGATAACGTCTGAACTCAAAGAAAGTTTTGGCGGGGCGAGAATGGTCAAAGCCTATGGTCTGGAAGCGTCCGAAACTGAAAGGCTAGGCCGGTCTTTTGACGAACGCATTCGTCTTTTCCTGCGACTGGTGACGCAACAGGCCCGCGTCGATCCCATACTTGAAGTCCTCGGCGGTATGGCTCTGGCCGGCGTCGTGATTTTCGGCGCCTTTCAGGTCAATTCAGGACAAAATACAGCCGGATCCATCGGGGCAATTATTACCGGCATCGCCATTCTCTCTCCTCGGCTTCGCGCGCTCGGCACTCTGAACAACGTCCTGCAAGAAGGGCTTTCGGCCGTGTCGCGAATTTTTGGCGTGATTGATACGCAGGCGACCATCCTTGACGCGCCAGAGGCAAAAGACCTCGGAAAAGCGAAGGGGCGAATTAAATTAAACTCTGTCAGCTTTGCCTATGAAGACGGGACGCAGGCCCTTAGCGATGTCACAATCAACGCAGAGCCAGGCCAGACCATCGCCCTCGTCGGCGCGTCGGGAGGCGGAAAGTCGACCATCATTAATCTCATCCCGCGTCTTTATGAGGTGAGCAAGGGCTCCGTCGAAATAGATGGGCAGGATATCCGGCATCTCACACTCGGCTCCCTGCGCCGAAACATAGCGCTCGTCAGCCAGAGCGTGACGCTATTTGACGACAGCGTCGCCGCCAATATCGGACTTGGCGATCAGAGCGCCGATCGCGACGCTATAATTCGCGCCGCCAAACACGCCGATGCCCATGACTTTATTTCCGCTTTGCCCAAGGGGTATGACACCCGGCTGGGCGAGGACGGACTCAGCCTGTCCGGCGGGCAGAGGCAGCGCCTGTCCATTGCCCGCGCTATTTTGCGCGACGCGCCTATCCTCTTGCTCGACGAGGCAACATCGGCCCTCGACTCTGACTCCGAGGCCAAGGTGCAGGCGGCTTTGGAGCGGCTGGAAGTCGGACGCACGACAATCGTTATCGCGCACCGCCTCTCGACCGTGCAAAAGGCCGACCGTATTTATGTCCTGGAAAAGGGCCGTATTTTGGAAAGCGGAACGCATAAATCATTAAGCCAAAAAAAAGACGGGACCTATGCCCGTCTTTTAGCGCTTCAATTACGGGCCTAGGATTTGGCCCTGTCGTTCGTCCTTAGACTTTCTTGAATTTCAGCGTCATTCGGTTGGACTCGCCGATCGCTTCCATTTCGGATCGTAATTCCGGCTGATCTGCCGACACACCCAAAGTCGGAGGCAGTCTCCACACACCCTCCTCGTCCGTCGGTATATCCTGAGGGTTTTCGTTGATGTCGCTCTCCTCGACCAATTCGAAACCGGCGGCTTCCATAATTTCGATCAGATCGGATTTCTTCAGATATCCATTATTTCCATCCGCCCAATCATCCGGCATGTCTTCCCGCGCCTGATGTTGAACAACCCCGACAATCCCGCCGGGTTTTAACAGGGCATAACTATCGGCAAGAGCCTGAGTCAGATATCCACCTTCGTCCTCGAACCGGGCGAGATTGTGCAGGGCGCGAATGAACAAAACCGCATCAACCGTACCGTCGAGCTCTGTGTCCCGATTGCCAAACGCAAAGGCGTCAACAGAAGCGTCTTCGTCAATGCGCCAGCCATTGGCCGTCTCGGTCCAGGTCGCCGGCCAGGTTTTCTTGTTTTCCAGAAACGCTTCATCGGCAAAACCGCCAAATTCCGGCCACATGTCCAAAGAATAATCGACGCCGATAACCTCGCCCTCTTCGCCCAGATAAGGCAGAAGGATTTTGGTATACCATCCGCCGCCGGGCAGAGCTTCGGCCACGCGCATTCCGGGTTCGATATCAAAAAACATCAGGGTTTCTTTTGGGTGGCGATAAGGATAACGCGCCTTTGTGGCCTCATCCTGAGCGGCTAAGACGGATTCGAGTTTCGCCTCGGAACTCACGGCTTGGGCTTCCGTCGTCTCGCCCGAAGCTAACGACGTAGAGGTGTCGCCTCCATTATTGCCGCCGCAAGCGCCTAAGAGCGCGGCCGCAACCCCTGCCAGTAAAATTGTTTTAAAATGCATATCTGTCTCCCCTTAATGCAATTTTCAGGTAAGTATCAGGCTTCTTCCGGCCAGCTATCTTTACCTGGTTGATGAAATTCGCCGTATTTTCTGTATTTGATGAGATAGGACGGCACGATCGCTTCGATAGTTTCCGGCTTTATGCCCAAATCGGCAAAGCCCTGGACGTCTTGGCCGACCACATTGTCATTTTTGAGGTTTTCCACCTGATCGCGTGTTAGGAACGGCTCCAGAAACGGCATTGCCCCTACCATTTCACCGCCAAACCCCATCATATTTGCAGCAAACCATGGTACGGGAACCAGCAAACGCTTCTTCCCGATTGTCTCCAGCATAAACTGCATCAGTTCTTTGAAAGAATAAATTTCCGGCCCGCCGAGTTCATAGGTTTGCGCGCTGGCTTCGGCTTCAACTCGCCGGGCAATCGCGTCTGCGACATCCGCTACATAGACAGGTTGGAACTTTGTTTTTCCGCCGCCTATCAGAGGCAGAGCGGGAGAGAGCTGCGCCATGGACGCAAATCTGTTGAAGAATTCATCTTCATTCCCGAAAATAATAGAGGGACGTACAATATCAACGGTCGGGACATGCTCGCGCACAATCTCTTCGCCTTCGCCCTTGGTGCGGGCATACTCACTTTGACTGTCTTTATCGGCTCCGATAGCCGAGACATGAACAAAATTCGTAATACCTTCTGCGGCGACCGCCTTGGCGAGAGTCTCTGCGCCGCGCACATGTAGCGCCTCAAAGCTTTGCTGACCCGCTTCATACAGAACAGCGACAAGATTGATAACGGCATCAGAGCCTTCTACCGCGCGCTGAACGGATTTCTCAAATCTGAGATTGGCCTGCACGAGCTGTACCTGGCCGACATTGCCGATAACTCTCAGATCCATACCAATATGAGGGCGTCGCATAGGCACACGCACGCGGTAGCCCTTTGCCACCAGAGCGCGCACGACATGTTTGCCGAGAAAGCCTGAGCCGCCGAAAACTGTTACCAAACCGTTTTTCATGTCTCACCTGAAAATCACTATTAAAGACGCGGGAGGAATAGTCCCTCTTGCCGCCTGTGTCTATGAAATTGCTCTGATTTCAGCAATCAAACCCTCGCTAGCCAGCTCAATCAGATCCAGAACCTTATCAAAGCCTTTCGCCCCGCCATAATAGGGATCCGGGACGTTGCGATCTAAAACGCCCTCAGCAAATTCGAGAAATAGTCGCGGCGGCGTTCTGGCGTCTGCCGGCTTGATGCGGCGCAGATGGGACAGATTATAACTGTCCATCGCCAGAATATAATCAAATCTGTCAAAATCTTCGCCGCTCACACGGCGGGAAGTCTGGCCCTCGAAACTATAGCCCCGGGCCGTGCCGGCTTTGACGCTTCGCGGATCGGCCGCTTCGCCGTCATGCGCGCCGGAGGTTCCGGCGCTGTCTATTTCTATGTCCAGACCCGCCTCGGCGGCTTTTTGTCGGAACACCGCTTCCGCCGTCGGGGAGCGACAAATATTCCCAAGACATATGAACAGGACAGAGGGCATAAGGGTTTATGTCAAAACTAAATCATATTGTCATCCTCACAGGGGCCGGAATTAGCGCAGAGAGCGGAATTGACACATTCAGGTCGGAAGGCGGCCTATGGGAACAATACCCCATAGAGCAGGTTGCCACGCCCGAAGGCTTTGCGGCAGATCCGGCGCTGGTTCACAATTTTTACAATATGCGCCGCGCGGCGCTCAAGACAGTCAAACCAAATGCGGCCCATATCGCTCTGGCAAAGCTGGAGAAAGGATTGCACGCGCGCGGCGGATCCCTCACAATTATTACGCAAAATGTCGATAATCTGCATGAACAGGGCGGCGCGGAAAACGTCATTCACATGCACGGAATACTCACCTCTCTGCTGTGTCAATTTTGCGGGCATAGATGGGAGTCCCATGAGGACACGTCTCCAAATGATAGCTGCATTGCCTGTCAACGTAGATCCGGGCCGCGCCCCGATATCGTCTGGTTTGGCGAGATGCCCTATGAGCTGGACCGCATTGACCAGGTCATGAGCCAGGCCGATCTCTTTGTTTCTATCGGGACAAGCGGCGCCGTCTATCCGGCCGCCGGGCTGGTCAGCGAGGCGCGGCGACGGGGAACCAAAACACTCGAATTAAATCTCGAAGAAAGTCAGGGTTCTTATCTTTTCGACGAGAGCCGTCTGGGCAAAGCCGGAGACATAGTGCCAAAATGGGTGGCGGAAGTTTTGGCGGCTTAGCCGCTATTCAAAAAAAAGCCCGGCGCGGGGGCCGGGCTTTAAGTTGGTAGCATCGGGGAAAAAAGATGCCTGAAATCTGATTACCGTCTGGGCGGCGTTTAGCCAAAGCAAATGCGCCCAGACTTCTCGCGTCGCCTTTCCATGATGCCTTTTTAGAGTGTTATTTCTACATTTGTTGAGTTTCTGTGCTTGAGATAAGCCAAGAGCGTGAAATTCAGCAAAGGTCAAAATTCTGTCACATCAGAACCAGTTTTTTGGGGCGGTATCGGACTGGACTCTTGCGGAGTCCCAAAACTCGCCAAGGAGGCACTCTCTGCGCCGCATTCCTGTGCAGGCAGGCCAAATTTCACTGAAACGTCTTGAAATGACTCACTGAATTTCATTTTTGGCCGGCATAAGGCGTTATCGTTAATCCTTACAGGAGTCTCTGATGTTTGTGTGCCTCGTTATTCTCTCGGGCTTGATTTACAACTAGCCAGAACGCCTTCATGACGTTTAAACGTCGATTTTTGTTTTCCGCGCCCGTCAATTTGATAGGGTAAAGACTTATTTCGACCTGAAAGACGCTGATGGTTCATATCTATATTGACGCCGATGCCTGTCCCGTGCGCGAAGAGTGTTATAAAGTCGCGCGGCGCCATCAGGTGCCGGTCACCATTGTCAGCAATTCATTCCTACGCGTCCCGCGCGAACCGGGATTCAAATTCGCCGCTGTGTCCGACGACTTTGATGCGGCAGATGATTATATAGCTGAGCGGGCCGAAGCGAACGCCATAATAATCACATCAGACATCCTCTTGGCCGAGCGGTGTCTGAAAGCCGGCGCGCAGGTTCTCGCGCCGAACGGAAAACTCTTTACCATGGATACGATTGGCGGGCAGCTCGCAACGCGGGCAATCCTGGCCGATTTACGCGCCGGAGCGGAAATGCCGACCCTTGGCGGCCCGCCGCCTTTTACAGATCGGGACCGATCCCGTTTTTTGGAAACACTTCACCTCTGGCTTACAAAACTGTCCTCTGCCGACAATTGACTTGAGACCCATCATGCCTATGGTGCGCGCGATTTTAACCCCCTCTATTGGCCCCTTTACTGGACATTGATATGAACGCTGATGAACTGAAAACCGCCATCGAATCTGCCTGGGAAGAACGGGCGAGCCTCTCCCCGCTAACCACAGGGCTTCGCCGCGAAGCCATAGAGACGGCTATTATGGGATTGGATTCAGGAGAATTCCGCGTGGCTTCTCGCGGTGAGGATGGCAATTGGGTCGTTCATCAATGGCTTAAAAAAGCGGTGCTGCTGGGCTTCAGACTCGAAGGCAATGTTGTCATGACAGGCGGCCCGGCAAGCGGGAACTGGTTTGATAAAGTGCCGTCCAAATTTACGGGCTGGACGGAAACCGAATTTAAAAAAGCGGGCTTTCGCGCGGTGCCGCCCTGCGCGGTGCGCCGCGGCGCCTATATCGCGCCCGGGGCCGTTCTTATGCCGTCTTACGTTAATCTCGGCGCACATGTCGGCGAAGGCACGATGGTGGATACATGGGCCAGTGTCGGCTCTTGCGCTCAGGTCGGTAAAGATTGCCATATAAGCGCCGGGACAGGTATTGGCGGCGTTTTGGAGCCGCTTCAGGCCAACCCGACCATCATTGAGGATAACTGTTTTATTGGCGCGCGATCCGAAGTGGTTGAAGGCGTAATTGTTCGGGAAGGTTCTGTCTTGGCAATGGGCGTGTTTATCTCGCAGTCCACTAAAATATATAACCGGAATACCGGCGAAATCAGCTATGGCGAGGTTCCGGCCTATTCCGTTGTGGTTCCCGGCACTTTACCTTCCAAGGATGGAAGTCACAGTCTCGACTGCGCTGTGATCGTGAAAACCGTGGATGCCAAGACCCGATCCAAAACAGGTGTCAACGAATTGCTTCGCGATTAAGCCCTTTTGCTCGAATTACTTAAATGAAAAAGGCTCCGATTGGGGCCTTGTAATATGTCTGATACGTCAATTTCTAGAAGCGGGTTTTAACCCCGGCGCCCGCAACTGTATAAAGCGGTTCGACATATCGACCATCAGGCATTTTGGCAGAACGATAATAATTATATTTCTTATATTCGATTTCCTGAGCTTCCTGTTCCGATCTGTCGGGCAGGCCAATATAAACTCGGCTATTCGGGGCGACTTCATATTTAAAAGCGGCCTGATTATCGGTCCTGACAACAGAAGGTTCTTTCAAGGTCTCGATCGGTTCAATTCTGATCTTTCTGTCTGACTTATCGAGATCAATCGTTTCCAGTTTTTCTGTTTCCTGATGAGAAAGAAATGTTGAGGAGGCGTCAGTTTTTACATATTTCCAGACACGTTGCTGTCCCTCTTTGACGACGAGCTTGTTCTCATCATCTGCGAAAGCTGCCGCGCTGCCGGAAAGGGCAAAGGCGGAGGCGAGTAGACATGTCATTAAGTGCGTTTTCATACCTAAATTACGCCGGGTTATCCGAAACGTTCCTTTTAACGCTGTGGAACTACATTTTTCCCTGCCCGTTGATGTAGTGAGTAAATAAGGAGTAGTTATGACGGATAAGACATCAAAAGATAAAAATCGGAAAGTTGAAAACCCGACTGAATCGGAACTCAAAGCTGAAAAAGACCTCAAAGGGAAACTGAAACAGGCTGATTTTCCTGAAATGAAGCATCAGGCTGACGCGGCTCTTGGGGAAGAAGAGGAGTAAACCGCTGATATTTCAGTAATTTCTAGGCCGATATGCGGACTGAACAAATTAGTGTGTTTTTTTCGGAACTTTTTCGGCGCGGCAGGAGTTACGCTCACATATTTACAACGCGCTATAATCCCTCCCCTTGATATTAGCGCCTTTTGACCCGGTGACTGTTCCCCTTCTCAGTCCCCGGGTCTTTTCGTTTTAGGGGCCGTCACGTCCAGAGTTTTTTCTATGAAATCGTATCTATATGCTTTTTTCGCCCTGTTACTTGTTTCCTGTGGGAGCTCTGGACAAAATGATGTCGGGGAAATCAATAATGACCTGACAGGAAATGAAATCAAGATCGATTCCTTTGAAGATGAAAAAGTGTCCGGCATCACCTGTCACATAGCCCATTTTGACCGCAGCGTTATTGATAGGCTCAGAAAAGGATCTTGGTTTGAAAACCCTTCTAATGGATCTATTAATTGTGAACAAACCGGCCCGATTGTAATTGGCGATATTGACCGCGGAAAGAGCGGCGAAACTCTGGTAAAGCAAAAACAGGCTTTGTGGTTCAAAACATTAAGCGTTCGCCGCGTTTACGATGCGGAAGCAGACACTCTTATCTATCTCATTTACTCCAAAGAAGTCGTGGAAGGCTCCGCCAAAATGAGTTTGAGCACAGTGTCGCTTTACGGCCGCGACGTGACCTGGAAAGAGTAATCTCGTAAATATAAGCGGAGAGATTTCACCTGCCAATAAAAACCCGCCTCGTAAGGCGGGTAGTCTAACGATTTCAGCGACTTTCCTAAGAAGCCTTTTTAAAAGAGGCTCCACCTTTAAGACGCCACTTTTAAGACGCGAGAGGAAGCTCAAAATTCTGGTTATGGGCGACTTTGGCCTCTTTAGCCGCGAAGCCACGATCTTTCAGTGACTGCTCGGCCTGGGCCTCTTTCCGCCAATCGAATATTGTCGCCAGGGCGCTGCCGGACGGGCAATACCAACGCTTTACAGATGGATCCCAACGGGCGCCGAGCCGTTTGGCCAGCTCACGATCCTTGTAACTTACATTCAAATACTTCTTGGTCATAACACCACCTCGCGTTCCATAATTAGAACATATCAAGAACAAACTCCTTAGGCAAGGAATTTATTCATAGTCTAAAGATGGGTATGATCGTCAGAAAATCAAATGCTTTCCAGATTAAGCAAGGCGGCATTCCCGCCTGACGCCGTTGTATTCACGCTCAGGGATTTTTCCGTCATAAACCGCAGGAGATAGTTCGGTCCCCCGGCTTTGAAGCCTGTTCCGGACAGTCCCTGCCCTCCGAACGGTTGCGAGCCCACAATAGCGCCTACCATATTCCGGTTCACATAAACATTTCCGACCAAAGCCCGTTTCGCGAGCATTTTCCAGCGGTTCTCAATTCGTGTATGAATCCCGAAAGTCAGGCCGTAACCTGTTGAGAATACCTCTTCGAGCGTTTTGGAGACTTCTTTGGCCTTGAACCGGACGACATGCAGGATAGGCCCGAAATGTTCTTTTTCGAGATCGTTTATGGAGTCGATTTCAAACATGTGCGGAACAACAAAGGTGCCTTCCGCCGGGGTTTTCGGATAGGGAGAGGCGTGCCACGGGCGGCCCGAAGCCTTCATTTTTTCGATATGATCATTGAGCGCGTTTTGCGCTTTCTCGTCAATAACGGGCCCGACATCCGTACTCAGAGATTCGGTATTTCCAACCACCAGGTCGTCCATCGCACCCTTGATCATTTTAATGACCCGGTCTGCAATATCGGCCTGAACATATAAGACCCGCGTTGCAGAGCAGCGTTGTCCGGCACTAAGAAAGGCCGAACTGATGACATCATCCGTAACTTGTTCGGGCAAGGCCGTTCCGTCCACGATCATACAGTTCTGACCACCTGTCTCGGCGATGAGCGGAATAATCTCGCCTTCTTTATTTGCCAAAGTCTTGTTGATTAATCCGGCCGTATTCGTACCGCCCGTAAAGGCAACGCCGTCCACGCCGTCATGCGCCGTCAGATACCCCCCGATTTTACCGTCTCCGATAATCAGGCTGAGCACCTCTTTCGGCACACCGGCCTCATAGAAAAGCTCGGTTGTTCTTTGGGCAATTCGTGGTGTTTGCTCTGCCGGTTTGGCAAGGACGCAATTCCCGACAACCAGAGCCGCAGCGATCTGTCCTGTGAAAATGGCCAGTGAGAAATTCCAGGGGCTGATGCAGACAAAGGTGCCGCGAGACCCATAGGAAAGTTGATTGGTTTCCCCGACAGGCCCTGGCAGGTCTATCGGCTCGCTCATCATCTTCCGAGCCTGCGCCGCATAATAGCGGCAGAAATCCACGGCTTCGCGAACTTCGTCATTCGCGTCAGACCAGCTTTTTCCCGCTTCCTTGATGAGGATATTCATCAAGTCCGTTTTATGTTTTTCCAAGAGGTCCGCCGTGACGACCAGCATGTCGGCGCGATCTTTGACCGGGCGGGCCTGCCAATCGAAGTAAGCCTTATCCGCTTTTTCAAAGGCCTTATCGATATCCTTTTCCGTGGCATCTTTTGGCGCGTCAGGAATAGCCTTCTCCAGAGCTTTCTCAACTGTCTCCAAATGCGGCTTCCAGGACAAATCTAGGCCGGAGGAATTTTCCCGCTCGGGCAGAAAAATATCTTTCGGGCGTAAAATGGACGTATGCGCAATCGAGTCGAACTCCTTGACACGGGCCACGGGGTCGCGAACCACTTCGGAAATCGGTACATCCGGATCCAGATATTTATTGACGAAGGAGCTGTTCGCGCCGTTTTCCAATAGTCGCCGGACGAGATATGCTAAAAGGTCTTTGTGGCCGCCGACCGGTGCATAAATTCTGACGGGCGGCATATTCTCGTAATGTGATTTCGCTGCGCTATAGACAATATCGCCCATCCCGAAGAGGCGCTGAAATTCGAATTTATCCGCATCATCCCCTGCCATCGCCATAACGGCCGCAATCGTATGGGCATTGTGGGTCGCGAATTGTCCAAAGAAGACGTCGCGGTTTTCCATGATTTGCTGCGCGCACGCCAGATAGGCGACATCCGTGTTCGGTTTGCGGGTAAATACCGGGAAGTCGGGATGATTACCGGCTTGGGCGAGTTTGATTTCCGTATCCCAATAGGCGCCTTTCACCAGACGGATATGGAAGCGTTTCTCTAACTCACGCCCCAGATTTGCAATAAACTCTATGACTTTAGGGGCGCGGCGGCCAAAGGCCTGAATAGCCAGCCCAAATCGCGCTCTCCCGCCGGAATCGAGCTTTCTGGCCACATAATCAAATATCGCCAGAGAAATTTCCAGGCGGTCTGCCTCTTCGGCGTCCAGTGTTATGTCCACGCCCAATTCAACCGCCCGCTTTGCCAGATCAAGAACCAGATCGCCGATTTCAGGAACGGCGCTATTCCAGTGACTGACGTGATAATGAGGAGAAAGAGCGGAGAGCTTGACCGAAATACCCTGCCGGGCCTTGCCTTTGGCAACATCCGCGCCAATGACTTCCAGCGCGTTTTTATAGGCTTCAAGATAGCGTTTGGCATCTTCCTGTGTGCGGGCCGCTTCGCCCAACATGTCAAATGAATAACCCTGTTTGTCGCCAAATCTTTTCCGCCCGTTTTTAATCGCGCGTTTAATCGTTTGGCCCTGCACAAATTCCTGACCCATCATGCGCATAGCGCTCATCACGGCGTTACGAATAACCGGTTCGCCCAGACGGTTTGTCAGTTTGGAGATCACATTTGACGGCGTTACTCTAAACTCCTCCGAAAGGCCCGTGACGCGGCCCGTCAGCAGAAGTCCCCAGGTTGAGGCATTGACCCAGACCGTATCGGCTTTGCCCAAATGTTTTGCCCAGTCATAAGGAGAGAGCTTATCCCCGATCAAAGCGTCGCGGGTTTCCGCGTCCGGCACGCGCAAAAGCGCTTCGGCCAGACACATAAGCGCAATACCCTCTTCATTGCCAAGTCCATATTCGGACATGAAGGCGTCGAGCATGGAGCGATCTTTTTTCCGCTTTCGGGACATTTCCACCATGTCCTCGGCTTCGCGATAAATATCCGCATATTGCGCGTCGCTCAGGTCAATCTTCTCTAAAAGCTCCGTGATAACCTGTTCTTCGGATTTAAATTTGTCCGCGGTTACGGCGTCCAGTCCTTCAGGCCAATAAGAGAATAGTGTCGTCATATATGTTTTCCAAAAATATGTGTGTCGTTAATATAAGATAGAGCTGTATAAGCTGGGGCTGTAAAGCGAAGTCTACAGATAAGCTCTCTTGTTAAATAGCAAGAAAAAGAGAATTTGTTCCAAAATCAGAACATGACACTTGCCTGGAGAAGACGTCCGGAGAAAAACAATTTTAATTTTGTTCTGCAAAATTTAAATACAATACCCAGTTTGGATTGCGCCGGAAAAGCTGAATGAATCTAAAATTACGAGTGAAGCGGAAAGTCTGAATGGTACGGGTGGTCGGAATCGAACCGACACTCCAAAGGAACGGGATTTTGAATCCCGCGCGTCTACCAATTCCGCCACACCCGCTTGTCATTCGGCTCTTTTTATTCCAAGCCCTTGGTAAGGCGCGCAACATAGCTGCGCTTTTTCAATCGTCAACCATTTTGGCCATATACTTGACCTTAATCTCTGCCCTATAGCGCTAGGGCGATGAAAGGTCATTTTGCATTTCTGGATCGGTGGTATGAGTCGACCAAAGCGCTGGCGCGCCACCCTCGCGCCATGCCCGCCTTGGCCGTTGTGTCTTTTGCCGAAAGCTCATTTTTCCCGGTGCCTGTCGATGTCATGGTCATTCCCATGGTGCAGGCCAGCCCTAAGAAATGGTGGAAAATCGCTGGGATAGCGGCGTTTTTCTCGGTTCTGGGCGGCATTTTCGGCTATATGATCGGGTTGATCTTTTTCGAAACTCTGGCCCAGCCTCTGCTGGAAATACTTGGCAAATCCTCTCAAATGCAGGATTTCCGGCAGAATATAAATGAAAACGGCGCCCTCTGGGTGTTTGGGGCCGGGCTGACGCCTTTTCCCTATAAAGTGATCACGATTATGAGCGGCGCGGTGCCGATCAATTTCGGCGTCTTTCTCGGGGCCAGCATATTGGCGCGATGTCTGAGGTTTTTTGCTGTGGCGGGGCTCGTCCGCGCGTTTGGCGGAAAAGCCGAAGAGATTATGAAGAAACATTTCGGCCTGTTTACGATCGGCGTCTTTGTCCTGCTGGCCGCCGCCTGGTTCGGATATAAGGCGTTATCCGGGCATTAGACCGACCACCCTTTCAAATCCGAAAGAGCGAAACGCCCTCTTTCGCTCAGCCCCCGCGTCGGGGCCGATCAGGAAAGCCGTGTCGGGCCGAACGAGCCGCGACTGTTTTTCGATTGGGCCTAAAATGACATCAACTCTCTTGGCAATGGCCGCGCCGCTGTCAATCCATCGAACCGTCTGCCGGGCCGCCCGCTGAAGGTCTTCACGCAATAAGGGGAAATGCGTACAGGCCAGAACCACGGCGTCGATATCAGCGCCTTCGCGGCCTTCAAAAAGAGGCGCAATTTCGCGGCGTATATTCTTTAGATCAGGCGGCTCCCCCGCGAGCTTGCGTTCGGCCATGTCCACGAGATTGACCGACCCTTGCAAGACCACTTGGCAATTTCCGGCAAAACGCTGAATAAGACTATCGACATATTTCCGCCGGACGGTTCCGGGCGTTCCTAGCACGCCAATTGTGCCCGTTCGCGACCAGGCCGCGGCTGGCTTTATCGCCGGAACCACGCCTATGACCGGTATATCGATCTCTGCTCTTATGGCCTCCAGAGCCGTAACAGACGCCGTGTTGCAAGCTATAACAATACAGTCCGGGGACGTCATTTCGGCAAGCGTCGCCAACAAGCCCGGAAGGCGATCCGTCAGTTCCGCTTCCGATTTTTCGCCGTAAGGCCGAAAGGCATCATCGGCCACATAATCCAGCGCCAGATCGGGCAGACGTTTACGTATTTCGCCCACGACGGATAGTCCCCCGACGCCGGAATCAAATATCAGGGCCCGGTGCCTCTCATATGTCTGATGTTCTGAGCGCATTCATCCCTTCCGAGCCTCATTCCGTCCTTTGGCGTGATGTTTTGCGTTGCCGAAGTCAATAAAGTCTTAGCGTGAAAGGGAATGTCAGCGAAAGTGAGTTTATTTTACGGAATATCCAAGGCATAGCGCCCTCATGTCGGCTTCGCCTTTAAAAAATATCTCATACAGGCAATGGCTCTTGCTTCTGATTGTTGGGACGCTGGCCCTGCGCTGGGCCTTGATGATGGCGTCTCCGCTTAATCTGCATGGCGATGAGGCGCAATATTGGGCGTGGTCGCAGGATCTGGATTGGGGGTATTTTTCCAAACCGCCTCTCATTGCCTGGATTATTGCTCTGTTTACGTCCGTTTTCGGACAGGCTGAATGGGCCATCCGGCTGCCTTCCGCCCTGCTGCACAGCCTGACCTGCTGGGTCATCTTCGTTACGGTTCGAAAACCATTTGACGCCAGAACGGGATTTTGGGCTGCGTGTTTTTATCTCCTCATGCCGGGCGTCTGGCTGTCCTCGACTATTATCAGCACGGATGTGCCTCTGCTCCTGTGCTGGGCTCTGGCGCTGAATGCCTGGGTTTATCTGCGGGACGCGCCGAGCTGGCCGAGAGCATTGCAGCTTGGCCTCGCCGTCGGGTTCGGCCTGCTTGCCAAATATGCCATGCTGTTTTTTGTGCCTGTTTTGGGACTTGCGGTTTTGTTTGATGGTAAAACGCGCCAGGCGCTTTTGGGATTTAAGGGATTTGCCGCAGGCGCTTTGGCCGCCGCTCTGTTTCTTCCCAATATAATCTGGAATTTAAATCATGATTTCGCGACTCTGGCGCACACGGCGGAGAATGCGAACCTGTCCGGCCCGCTCCTCAACCCCCTTGAATTGCTGAGCTTCTGGGTCAGTCAGTTAGGCGTCTTTGGCCCCATCGCTTTTCCGGTTTTAATCATTGCCTTATTTAAGTGGAAACAACTTCCGGTCCTTGGGCGCTGGATTGCGGGTCTCGCCATCCTGCCTCTTATCGTTATTTCTCTTGAGGCGCTCTTATCACGCGCCAATGCAAATTGGGCCGCGACGGCCTATATCGCGTCGCCGATTATTGTGGCGCTTTATGCCGCGTCGAGGCCCAAGCTTATGACAGCCTTGAAAATTGGTTTGGCCGGACAAAGCGCGGTTATGATTATCGCCGGCATCGCTTTGATCGTTCCGGTCTGGGCAAATGCGATAGGATTGGCCAATTCAGTCAAGCGATCCCGCGCCTGGCCCGAAACCGTCCGCGCCATCGAGAAAATCTACGCCCAGGGGCATGAGGGAAATGAGTTTAGCGGCGTTGCAACTGATAACCGCCTGATATTCTATGATACGCTTTATTATGGATTAAATGAGACAGCGCCGCTTTCCATGTGGAAGCTCTCGCCCGCGCCCGGCAATCATGCGGAGATGACAAACCCGTTTTCGCGCACAGAAAAGCCCGTCCTTCTCATTACCTATTATAAAGGCCGGGATGACTTATATTATGAGGATTTTGAAAGGCTCGTTCCGCTTGAGCCGATAGATATTGATCTGGGCGGCGGCAAGCGTCGGCAGCTCAATGTTTGGGCGGGATATAGTTACACCCCGCCATCGACAGCCAGATCGCGTTAATCCGTGACGACTTCGCCCCAAAGGTCTTCGAGACGACCATCGCGACCACATCGAGTCCGATAGAATTTATATTTCAGACTGCTCTTTTTGTAGTAATCCTGATGATAGTCTTCGGCCTTGTAAAACTCGCCAAGCTCTTTCACAGGGGTGACAATCGGCGCGTCAAACGGTTTGGTCTGTTTGATATCCGCCAGAGAGGCTTCCGCCGCAGCCTTTTGTTCCGGTGTGGCAAATATCGCCGTGCGGTAGCTATCGCCCTGGTCGCAAAACTGCCCATCGGCATCCGTCGGATCGATCGTTTTCCAGTAATAATCCAGTAATTCGTCATATGAGACGACGGACGGATCATAATAAATCTCGGCCGCCTCGTAATGGCCCGTATTATCATAGGTCACTTCCTCATAAGTCGGATTGACCGTCGTTCCGCCTGTATAACCGGAGACGACTTCGCTCACGCCGTCCAGCTTTTCAAAGTCGGCTTCAACGCACCAGAAACATCCTCCGGCCACAACGGCGGTCTTCACTCCGCCTTCCTGCATGGCATCATCCATTTGAGAGGTTTCCTGGCTCTCCATCGACTCTTGCGTTTCGGACATATCCGTTTGCGCCGCGGTTTCAGTGGGTACAGGCTCTGTCTGAACCTGACTGTCCGCCGCCGAGCAGGCCATAAGCGCTAAAGGGAGCATTAAGGGCGTCATATATAAAGATAATTTTTTCATACTACATTCTCTCATAGCTGGGTGTCACAGGCCAATCACACTGGCGTGACGCAAATTACGGTTTCTTAAGTCTCGGCCGTTTTCGGGGCTAAAAAGAGCCTTTTGGCCAAAAAGCCGCGTTAGGCCTGGCATTCCGGATAGGATGTTTCGCCGATTTTCAACAAAGCCCTTTCGCCTTTCGACCAGAACATGACCATCTGTCCGTTCAGATCCGCCTCATATTTTTCGCCAGAAGCAGAAGGGACCCGGGGCAGGTCATAGGATGTTCCATCCACTTTAAGCCGGATCATATCCTCGCTTTGAACAATCGCCGCATTTGTGTCCCCGCAGCGATAAACCCACATATCGTCATCTTCTGTTTTTTCCTGTGAAACCGTATTTTGCCGCAACAGAATAAGTCCTAAATCGACATCCCCCTCGCCCGGCTGGACAATATTGGCGGTATCCGATGTAAACATAAGGTGGCCATCCCGATCATTTATCATGGCCCGGACGGAATAACGTCCGCGCGGCTCTAATTCATCAGACTCTACATTCAATTCAAAGTCCCACGGGATTTGCTGACCGTCAAATTCCAAGGTCTGTTCGGCCAGTACAGGCGCGGGTCGGTCGGCAATCGAAATGTCCTGGAGCTTGATCTCTGCCACCGCGCCGGGGCTCAAGGCGATGCGTTCACGATAGCCGATCTGGCCCGTAATTTTCAGCGTGTTAGATTGAGACTGCTCAGTTGGGTCTGAGGTGTTTGCCGCCTCCGTGCAGGCGGACAGGCCGCCGAACAGGAGCAATATCGGAAGAGCAGTTTTTAGCAGAGCCATAAGGGTGTCCAAAAGTAAGCCTGAAATTAATCTTATTTAATTTACTTACAACTTTTGAAAATGTTCCCGCTCATAAGGAAAGATTTACCAGATTTTCCACCCCGTATGGAGCGCGGCGATGCCCCCGCTGAAATCCTCATAGGTCACGCGGCTAAATCCGGCCTGTTTTACCATTTCGGCAAATTGCGCCTGTTTGGGGAAACGGCGAATGGATTCGACAAGATATTGATAGCTGTCTCGATCCTCCGCGAGAGCCTGCCCCAGTCTTGGTATGACGGAAAAAGAATAGGCGTCATAAAACTGCCGGAGCCAGCGGGTCGGCGGCGTAGAAAATTCAAGGATGGCCAATCGCCCGCCGGGCTTTAAAACGCGAAAAAACTCCCGCAGCGCCATATCCCTATCGGTGACATTCCGAATGCCAAAAGCAATAGTCACGGCGTCGAATGTCTCGTCCGGAAAGGGCAGGTTTTGCGCGTCGCCGCAGACCCGGGATAAATCCAGTCCTGCATCTTTTTTCGCGTCCACTCCGGCCAAAAGCATTTCCGCATTAATATCGCAAATAATTGCACTTGCCGCCGCCCCGCCGCGGCGGCGCCTGACCTCATCTGCCGCGTGAATAAACCTCCGTGCCAGGTCTCCTGTCCCGCCGGCCACATCCAGCAGGGCCTCGCCTGGCTGCGGATTTAATTTGGTGATGGTCATGTTTTTCCAGACGCGATGTATGCCAAGGCTCATCGCGTCATTCATCAAATCATAATTGCCCGCGACGGAATCAAACACGCCCCGGACGCGAGAGGCTTTCTGGCTCTCGGGAATGTCTTCAAAACCGAAATCGATTGTTTTCTCTGTCATGTATCAAGCTTTATCAGCGGCGCGATGAAACAGCCAGCTATTCCGCCGCGTCCAGAAGACGCCCCGTTTTGGACTTTTCGGCCACCTGGCTTGGTTCGTGATCAAAAGCAGACCGCCCGCCCGTTTTGAAATAGTCCTGATCCTGCTTGAACGCCTTCACCAGAAAATCGAACACGGCCCGGATACGGGTGGATCGGCGCAAATCCTGATGCGCTACCAGATAGAGGTCTTCCGTCGGCGTAATGTCGGGCAGAATTCTCTGCAGGTCTTTGCGGCGGTGTGTGTCCCGTCCGCAAAGAGATTCCATACCGATCCCGTAGCCATGCTCCAGGGCTTCGCCGAACGCCCAGATAGAGTTGGTTTGAAATGTCACGCGCTTAGGCGGGTAGGTGACGTCATCACCGTCCCGTAGCCAGAGCTGCTTTCCGTCCATGATATTGGCCATGATACCGTCATGTTCACCGATCTCGTCGAGACTTCTTGGTTGGCCATTTCGCTTGATATAATCAGAAGAGGCATAGAATCCAAAAGAGACTTTTGCGACTTTACGGCCAATCAAGGAGTTTTGCTCTCCGGGGCTTTCCCAGCGGAGCGCGATGTCGGCCTCGCGTTGGGCCAAATTGAAATCCCGGAAACCGATTCCAAGGTCTATCAGAATATCCGGATGCTCGTCACGAAATCTCTGAATAACGCCCGGAAGCCAGGCCGTTCCGATACCTTCCGTGGCGGAGAGCCGCACAACTCCGGAAAGAGAATCCTCCAATGTGGCAGAGCTACGGTCTATGGCGGCGGCTTCGTCCTGCATGCGCCGAACATGATCGAGCATGGACTGACCAAAACGGGTCGGCACCAGAATGCCGTCTTCGCGGCGCAAGAGAGGTGTTTTGAAGTGATCTTCGAGGGCGCGGATCCGGCGACCAACCGTAGGCTGGCTCATCCCCAGTTTTTTTCCCGCCGCCGTCAGACTTCCAACTTCCGCAACCGCCAATAATATCGGGTAATCAGACCAGTTTTTCATGAATTTTGACTTACAGAAATGAACGCCATAAGTCAATTCCATGCAGATACTTATGATGTAAATTTAGCGTCTGCGGGCAAGGGCAGGAAAGCTTACTCGCAAATTGCCGCAGGACTGTTTAAACTTTGGCAAAAGACAACCTGTTTCCCTATATAGTCCTCATGTCTCATCCGCATGATATTGAAGAGTTTCCCGGAACACGGCGACAGGCTTTTTTGCGCGGAGCTCTGCTGAAATGTCCGCGTTGCGGTGAAGGACGTCTGTTTCAAACCTATCTCAGCCCCGTCTCCCATTGCGAAAACTGCGGCAAGAACTGGACAAAGGTACGCGCTGACCTTGCCCCGGCCTGGGCCGCTATGACGCTTTCCGCCCATGTCATTATTGTGGTTTACCACTTTTTCTTTTTCGATGCGCCGATTGCCAATTGGTTGGCCACATTGATTTTGGTCGGCATAGCCGCTCTTATCAGCCTGCTGACCCTGCCCGTCTTTAAGGGCTTTTTCATGGCGCTTGTCTGGTGGAACCGGATGGAAGAACAGCAGGGATAGTTCTGGTTTGAAAATGGCTTGACGCGCCTGCCGCCGACCCGCATATCCCCTTTACTCATCAAGACCGACCGAGGGACAGGCCCTTTGACGTCGGGGCAACCCAGAAGGTGCCAAATCCTGCGGCGAAAGTCGGAAGATGAGACGAAGAGGCTCCCCGCCCTCGTTTTGCTCCCCTTTTGATTGCAGACTGGCCCGAAAACAGTAGGATTGGGCCTTATGACATCGCAGACGCATCCCATTAAAGACATTACCTTTGATCGCGGCACGGTCAGTCTGGAGCGTGGATGCGATATCCCGAATGACGTGGTGCGTGGACGGCTTTATGGCAATCCGGACGGCCCGCTTTTAATTGTCTTGGGCGGTATTTCAGCGTCCCGCTTTGTTGCTGATGGCGGCCGGCTCAATCGCGGCTGGTGGTCCAAACTCGTGCGCAAAGGCGGGGCGATTAACCTGAATAAATTCCGCGTTCTTGGTATCGATTTTGCCCCCGGCAAGGGCGGGCTGGACTGCCCCGAAACCATTACCACCGCCGATCAGGCCAAACGCATTGTTGACTTGTTAGAGGCTGAAAAGCTCGGTCCGGCAAGGGCCATGATCGGCTCCTCTTATGGCGGTATGTGCTCACTTGTTCTCGCGCAGAACCATCCGGACTGGGTCGAAAACCTCTGTATTATCGGCGCGGCGCACAAACCCTATCCCATCGGGGTGGGCTGGCGCGGTATTCAGCGGCGCGTTGTCAGGCTCGGCCTGGACGCCGGGAAGCCAGAAGCCGGATTGAAGCTCGCCCGCGAACTCGCCATGACGACGTACCGCACACCCGAAGAATTTGCCGACAGATTTGCCCTGACGGAAACAGGCCGCAACCCGTTCAGTTTTGATATCTGCGATTATCTCGGCTCGCGCGGAGATGTTTTCGCGCGGGATATGGACGCCCAGAGATTTCTGGCGCTGTCAGAGTCCATCGATCTCCACCGCGTTGAGCCGGAAAACATTTCGACACCGACATTATTGATGACCGCGATTTCGGATCAGCTCGCCCCCCTGCCGGATATGCGCGAACTCCGCGACCGCCTCGCGGGGCCCAGCGAGCTCTTTACCTTCACCAGCCTTTACGGCCATGATGCCTTCCTGAAAGAATATGACGCGATGAGCCCTCGGCTTGAGGCATTTTGTAAGAATTTGGTTTGATTAAGATAAAGCGAAAATCGATCATGAAAAATAAACCCGACCTCCAAACCCAAATCGTTCAGGCCGAGATCGGCGCAGATCCTGCCTTTCGCTCGGTCGCGCCGCCGCTTTATACTACCTCCACCTATCTCTGGCCGAGCGTGGAGGAAAAAGGGCCCTATGATTACGGGCGGACGAATAATCCCAATCGCGACGGTCTGGCCAGAGCTCTGGCGGCGCTGGAAGGCGGGGCGGCGGCAACGATTACCTCTTCCGGGATGAGCGCGATAGACCTCTGCCTCAATCTGATAAAAGCGGACGAGCTGATTATCGCGCCGCATGATTGTTATGGCGGCACACACCGTCTTTTGACCCATCGCGCCGAGCAGGGCCGTATTCGGGTTCTGTTTATTGATCAATCCGACCCTGACGCCTTGCATGAAGCCCTCGACGAAAAACCCGCTATGGTCTTAATCGAAACGCCGTCCAACCCTCTGATGCGTCTGGTGGATGTCGCCAAAATTGCCAAGCTCTCTAAAGCCTTCGGCGCGATTGTGGTCGCCGATAACACTTTCCTATCGCCCGTGCGTCAGCAGCCTCTGGCGCTTGGATGTGATATCGTCGTTCATTCCACCACCAAATATCTCAATGGTCATAGCGATGTGGTCGGCGGCGCCGTGATTTCCAAAACAGAGCAAAACGGCGAGACGCTGGAATGGTGGGCCAATTGTTCCGGCGTGACGGGGTCCCCTTTTGATAGCTGGCAAACCCTGCGCGGCCTCAGAACCTTATCAGCCCGGATGGATATTCAGGAACGCAACGCCCTAGCCATCGCCAAATTCCTGCAAAAACACAAAGCCGTGAGCAAAGTCTATTACCCCGGCCTCCGCTCCGACCCCGGCCATAAATTGATGAAAACCCAGCAGTCCGGCCCCGGCGCCATGCTCTCTTTCGAAGTTGAAAGCCCGGAACTGGCCGCCAAAATATTGAATAAGATTGAAATCTTTCAACTGGCGGCTTCGCTCGGCGGGGTGGAAAGCCTGATTTGTCAGCCCTCAACCATGACCCATCGCGGCATGGCGAAAGAGGCGCGGCTCAAAGCCGGGGTGACAGATAATCTCTTGCGTTTATCTGTCGGGATGGAGGCGGAATCCGACCTGATTAGGGCCCTAAAGAATTCTTTTGCGTGATATTTCGTAATAATAGAACGTTTATGCGGTTTATAGTCTGATTTCGCAAAGCCGGTAGCAAAATTTTCTCTTGAGGCCAGGTTCACTTTCCCATAAATAATTTACCTAGATTAAGACAGCCTGATTAAAAGGAACATATGACGCCTCGCAACCCTCAGAACGATCCGAAGGTCAAAGTCGCCGCGCAAGGTCTCCGCGTGAACGATCTGCCGTCTGTCGGTCTGCTTCTGCTTGCTCTGGTGGTGGTGCTCCTCATTAGCGGAGTCGCGAGCGGGATTTAGGATAGAACAAATTATCCAGATATCACCCGCTCCGACCAGAGCGGGTTTTTTATTGCTTTGAATTTGTGAATTGAACGAGAATATGACCCAAGAGACTGACATAGAGAAATCCAAGCGAAGCGACGCCATCGTAAAAGGCCCCAGCCGCGCCGCCGCCCGCGCCATGCTCCGGGCTTCCGGTATGGATGATGAGAGTTTTGAAGGCCCGATCATCGCTGTTTTCAACACTTGGACCAATATGGGCCCGTGCAATATGGATCTCGACAAGCTCGCAGTTCCGGTTCGCGCCGGCATTCGCGCGGCCGGCGGTACGCCCGTTGATTTCAATTCCATTGCCGTTTCCGACGGGATAACGATGGGCAGTGAAGGCATGCGCGCCAGTTTGATGTCGCGCGAAGTTATTGCCGATTCCATCGAACTCGCCGTCAAAGGTCACAGCCTTGACGGCGTTATTATTTTGGTGGGGTGCGATAAAACCATTCCGGCCGCCGGCATGGCTCTGGCCCGAATGAACGTTCCGGGCGTCGTGCTTTACGGCGGCTCCATCATGCCCGGACATCACAAAGGCAAGGACCTCTCTGTCCAAGACGTGTTCGAAGCGGTCGGCGCCTGCGCGGCGGGCATCATCGATGATGAGGAATTAAAGGATATCGAAAAAGCGGCCTGCCCCGGCGCCGGCGCGTGCGGCGGACAATTTACCGCCAATTCCATGGCGATGGCGATGACCTTTCTTGGCCTGTCGCCCATGGGTATGAATGATATTCCCGCCGTTGACGAGGACAAGAACAAAGCCGCTTATCGGGCCGGGCAAGTCGTTGTGGACTGCGTGCGTGAAAACCGCCTGCCGCGGGACATGATTACCAATACATCGCTGATGAACGCCGCCATTGCGCTTTCGGCGACGGCCGCCTCTACCAATGCGATTTTGCATTTACTGGCCATTGCCAGCGAAGCGGAAGTCGAGGGGTTCAAGATTGATGCGTTTGATACGATTTCGCGCACCACACCCGTGATTGGCGACCTCAAACCGGGCGGAAAATATATGGCCTATGATCTTCACAAGGCGGGAGGCTCTGCCTTGATCGGGCGTCGACTCGTTCATGACGGACGCATTGAGGACAGCCCGACCGTGACAGGCCGGAGCCTGTTTGAAGAGATTGTCGATGCCCGGGAAACCGAAGGTCAGGACGTCGTTCTCACTTTTGATAATCCGGTGAAATCCCGCGGCGGCTACGGCATACTCTATGGCGATCTCGCGCCCGAAGGTTGCGTGGTCAAACTCGCCGGCCACGGCGCGCTCTTCTTTGAAGGCACTGCAAGAGTTTTCGAATCCGAAGAAGAGTGTTTCGATGTCGTGCAGAATAACGGAATCAAAAAAGGCGACGTTATTATCATCCGAAATGAAGGCCCCGCAGGCGGGCCGGGAATGCGCGAAATGCTCGGCGTCACCGCCGCTCTCGTCGGGCAGGATCTCGCCGATCATGTTGCGTTGATTACGGACGGACGTTTTTCCGGCGCCAGCTACGGCTTTGTGATTGGCCATGTGGCCCCCGAAGCGGCTCATGGCGGGCCCATCGCCTTTGTCCGGAACGGGGACAAAGTCACGATTGATGTCGAGGCGCGAAGCATTAATGTCGAGGCCGATTTAAAGGCCCGGTCAAAAGACTGGACGCCTCCTCCTCCAAAATACCCAAGCGGCGCTTACGCCAAATTCGCACGGCTTGTCGGCTCCGCCTCCAAAGGCGCTGTCACCTCTTTTCCTTTCTCCAATTAATTAAACCGGGATTATAACCATGAGTATCGAAATATTTTACGACAAAGACTGCGACCTTGAAATTATCAAGAAAAAGAAAGTCGCTGTTCTCGGCTTTGGCTCCCAAGGTCATGCCCATGCCTTAAACCTGAAAGATTCCGGCGTGGACGTCGTGGTGGGCCTTCGCCCGGAAAGCGCAACTAATAAAAAAGTCAAAGCGGCGGGCCTTGAAAGCAAAGCCACGGCCGACGCTGTCAAAGGCGCGGATGTCGTCATGATGCTCACCCCGGATGAGTATCAAGCCAAGATTTACCGCGAGGACATTGAGCCCAACATCAAAGAAGGCGCAGCAATCGCGTTCGGTCACGGCTTTGCCATTCATTACGGACAAATCGTTCCCCGCCGCGACCTGGACGTTATCATGGTCGCCCCGAAAGCTCCGGGCCATACGGTTCGGAACGAGTTCAAAAACGGCCGCGGCATTCCAGATCTTATCGCCGTCGCGCAGGACGCCAATGGCGGCGCGGCGATTGAGATCGCCAAGTCCTATGCCTCTGCCATTGGCGGCGGACGGACGGCCATCATCCACACAACGTTCAAGGACGAAACCGAAACCGATTTGTTCGGGGAACAAGCCGTTCTTTGCGGCGGCGCGGTCGAGCTCGTCAAAATGGGCTATGAGACTTTGGTCGAGGGCGGCTATCCTGCCGAGCTGGCCTATTTCGAATGTCTGCACGAATTAAAACTCATCGTCGATCTGATGTATGAGGGGGGCATTGCGAATATGAATTATTCTATCTCGAATAATGCGGAATTCGGGGAATACACCACCGGCGAAGGCGTCATCAATGAGCAGTCGCGCGAAGCGATGCGCAAATGTCTGAAAGACATTCAAGACGGCACATATGCCAAGAACTTCATTCTTGAGGGCGCGATGGGATACCCGTCCATGACGGCCCGCCGCCGCAATATGGAAGCCCATTCCATTGAGCAGGTCGGCGGCAAACTTCGCGAAATGATGCCCTGGATCGGCGCCAACAAAATCGTCGATAAAGATAAGAACTAGTAAACTGTGATCAGTGAGCAGTGATCAGTCAATGATCCAACGCCGCTGATCCCTCATTACTGATCACTGAGACTAAAAACATGACCACAGCCATGCAATTTGACACACAGAGAGCCGAAATTCTTGAAGACCGCGAGCCGAAATCCGGCGCGCAGCTCTTGCTGGAATCGATTGCCGCGCAAGGCGTGGAAACGATTTTCGGCTATCCCGGCGGCGCGATTATGCCAGTTTACGACGTCTTGCCGCGTGTGCCTCAGCTGAGTCATATTCTTTGTCGCCATGAACAGGGGTGCGGCATGGCGGCGATTGGCTATGCGCGCGCCACCGGGCGAACAGGGACGGCTTTCGCGACATCCGGGCCCGGCGCGACCAATCTCGTCACCTCCATTGCCGAAGCTTATCTCGACTCGGTTCCGGTGGTTTTTGTCACCGGTCAGGTCGCGACAAACCTCATCGGCACGGACGCATTTCAGGAAGTCGATATTTTCGGCATCACCCTGCCCATTGTCAAACACAGCTATATCGCCCGCGACCCGGCCGATATTCCGGGCATGGTGGCCGAGGCCTATTTCATCGCAGGCGAAGGCCGCCCCGGCCCTGTTCTGATTGACCTTCCGAAAGACGTCGCCAACGCCCTCACGACAGAGCGCCATCGCTGGCGGCCTTATCCCAAGCAAAAGCCCGAAATGGGAAAAAGCCAAGATATTGCCGCAGCGGAGCAATTAATGCGCGATGCCAAGAAACCGCTTTTCTATATCGGCGGCGGCATCGCCCAAGGTGACGGCGTGCAGGAAATCCGTGATCTGGTAGAGCGCACGCAAATTCCCGTTGTCTCAACCCTGAAGGGGCTGGGATCTCTTCCGAATGACCACCCGAATTATCTGGGAATGCTTGGCATGCACGGCCTTCGCGCCGCAAATTACGCGGTGCAGGAATGTGACCTTTTAATTGTTGCGGGCGCGCGTTTCGATGACCGCGCGACAGGTAAACTGGATACCTTCGCCCCGAACGCCAAAGTCATCCATCTGGATATTGATGTGGCGGAGATAGATAAACTTCGGCGCGTGCAAGTCGGTCTCGATGGCAGTCTCAAGAAAAACCTCGCCGCGCTCGACCCGTTCAAGGACGGCGCCGAGCATGAGGATATCAGCGAGTGGACAAAGCTCTGCTATGACCGCCGCGCGGAACATGCCTGGGATTATAAATCGCCCATCACCAATATGACGACGGGCGGGATTTACGCGCCCAAGCTCCTCCATGATCTTTCCCGCCGCGCAGATGACAGCGCTATAATAACTTGTGATGTGGGGCAGCATCAAATGTGGGTCGCGCAGCATTGTTACTTCGATGACCCGAAAGATCACATCACCTCTGGCGGATTAGGGACGATGGGTTTCGGCCTGCCCGCCGGACTGGGGGCCAAACTCGGCGCGCCGGACAGAACCGTGATTACGGTTTCCGGCGACGGCTCTATCATGATGAACATTCAGGAACTGGCCACGCTCAACCGCTATGGCATACCGCTGAAAATTGTCCTGCTCGATAACTCGGCCCTCGGCATGGTGCGCCAATGGCAGGAAGTCTTTTTCGAGAAAAACTATTCCGAAGTGAATCTGGACGATAATCCGGACTTCGCCGCCGTCGCCAAGGCGTTTCAGATAGACGCCTTCACCATCACCCGCGGCGATGAGGTTGACGCAGGCATTGACCGCCTCCTCTCCACAGACGGCCCCGTCCTCATGCACGTCAAAATCGACACAGCGGAAAATGTCTGGCCGCTCGTCCCTCCCGGGCGAAGCAATGCCGATATGATGGAGCGGTAGGGGTAAGTGGAATTTCTTTTAGATAGACTTCCTGGCTGGCTAGTTTGGCTTGCTGTTCTCGGGGCTGTTGCACTCCCCGGAACCATTGTGAGCTCCATATTTTTTTATGTGCAAAACCGCATTGATAAAGAAACAGAGGCCACTCTTCGTCGAACTAATGAAATTCGTAAAAAGTCAGGCAGACTCAAATAATGACTTTTCAAAATCACATATATCCGCTCATTCCGGCGCGCTGTGAGCAACGCGCGACGTTGCGAGGAAGTACTCTTGGGGTGGAGGCCGGAATCCAGTTTGTGACGGAGCGCCCGTCGCTCTGGATCCCAAATCAAGTTTGGGATGAGCGGAAGAGGGAGGGATAAGATGAAAGCCTTGCGTATTATTTTATTAATATTTGGCTGGATTATTCCGATTGCCGTCATTCTCGGCGCGGGCGTGAATATTTATTCTCAGCTCGCCTTTTCACCGATAGCGGAGTTTTCAGCAAGCCAGAAAATGATGAGAGTTATTTCAATCTTAGCAGGAAATATAAATAATTTGGCTTTATCTCCCCTCTGTTTTTTTGCCGCCTATATTCTTAAAAATCGGGCGGCGTCATGACAGAGCGCAGAATTATAAAGGCACTTTCTTTCTTGGGCTGGGCAACTGTCATTTCCTATCCGATAAGAACTCTCGCAGAAGCGTCTATCCAACATGACTTTAATCAGAAACACAATATCGATGATAAAATCGGATCGATACATAGCTTCTTTTCCTTGTTCGCTTTTATTTTTGATAGCCCAACTGCTTTATCCACTGGCCTGTTCTGTTTCGCCGCCGCTTACTATTTGAAAAAGAAACCCCAAACCCTGAAAGACATTTTTGAGTAAAACCATGGGACGCAAACAAGACATGCTTCGTAAATATTTAATTGCCGTCGGGTTCGGTGCCATTCTCTTTGGAATTATTTTCTTCGTCATGACTATGGTGGCGACGGCGTCGTCAATTGACAGTCTGCAGGCTTATACCGATAGCAGCGCCACATCGACGGAACGGTTTTTCATAATCCTCAATGCCTCGCAAACTTACGGCTTTCAGATGTTTCAGGGTCTGACCCTTGGCGGCATCTGCCTTTATCTCGCGCATCGACTCTCGGAGAATAATGATGGCTGAATTACAACGTGATAAAACCTTCGAACCGTCTGGGATTGAGGGCAAGCTTAAAGCCGTCCTGCATGACGTGCAGGGCACGCTTTTGCGCACGCTCGGCACAATTGAACGGCGCGGGTATGACTATCGCGACGTGCATTGCACACAGCGCGTGGACGGCAGTTTTGATCTGCTTGTCCATGTGGAGGATACGGGCGGCCCGAATGATCTGGACCTGCTCTGCCGACAGCTGGAACGACTGTACAATGTCGTCTCCGCCGAGCGCGTTGGACGACGTACAAGAGCTGAACACGCAGAATAGTCCCCTTCATTAAATAGATAAATCCATGACCGAAACACACGTCAAAATATTCGACACCACCTTACGCGACGGCGAGCAGGCGCCGGGCTTTTCCATGAGCGCTGGCCAAAAACTGCAAATGGCAAAAGCGCTGGAAGCCCTGAATGTCGATGTCATGGAAGCCGGATTCGCCGCCGCCTCCCCCGGTGATTTTGAAGCCGTCAAGACGATAGCCACCGAAGTCAAAGAGTCGGTGGTTTGTTCCCTCTCTCGCTGTAATGAAGGTGATATCCGCGCGTCAGGCGAAGCGATCAAACCCGCCGCGCAGGGCCGCATCCATACTTTCATCGCCACCTCGCCGCTGCACCGCGAATTTAAACTCAAAATGACCAAAGACGAGATTGTCCGGCGCGCTGTCGCCGGGGTGGAGCTCGCCCGAAACTATACAGACGATGTCGAATTTTCCTGCGAGGACGCCATCCGTACGGAACGGGATTATCTCAAACGCGTCGTTGAAGCCGCCATCAAAGCGGGCGCAACAACCATCAATATCCCTGACACGGTCGGATATACCACGCCCGAAGAAATTCAGGATCTGTTCGAATTTCTGGTGACGGACATCGAAGGCGGCGACGGCGTGATATTCTCCGCCCATTGTCATGACGACCTCGGCCTCGCCGTTGCCAATTCTCTCGCGGCCGTACGCGGCGGCGCGCGCCAAGTGGAATGCGCGCTAAACGGCATTGGCGAACGGGCGGGCAATTGCGCGCTCGAAGAGGTCGCTATGGCGCTTCGCACGCGGGCCGATTTCTTTGGTCTTTCCACGCAAATAAAAACCCAGGGGCTTTACGGCGCGTCGAAACTCCTCGCGACGATTACGGGCAATCCCGTCCCGCGCAACAAAGCCATTATCGGCAAGAACGCGTTTGCTCATGAGAGCGGTATTCACCAGCACGGCGTGCTCGCCAATCGCGAAACTTATGAAATCATGAAACCCGAAGATGTCGGGGTCAGCACGGATAATCTCGTGCTCGGCAAACATTCGGGCCGCGCCGCTCTGAAAGACCGCGCGAAAAAGCTCGGTTTTGATCTGGGCGAAAACCAGCTCCAGACCGTTTTTGTCTCGTTTAAAGCCTTGGCCGATGAGAAAAAGGAAGTGTTCGACGCCGATATCGAAGCCATTATTCTTGGCGAAGCCGTGGGCGAAAGCGGGCCTTGGCATATTGACAGCCTCTATGTCTCCGCCGGGTCAGACAACGGCAAGCAGCCTGTCGCCACCGTGCAGCTCCATCATGATGACGGGCGTGAGGAAAAGTGGAGCCAGGAAGCCGCGGGGCCGGTCAATGCCACCTTCCTCGCGATTTCGCACATCACCGGACAACCGCTCCATCTCGACAGTTTTTCGGTGCAATCCGTGTCGGAAGGCGAAGACGCCATGGCGGAGGCCTCGGTTCAAGTTAGCACGGAATTTAACGCCTATCACGGGCGAGGAACGAGTACGGATACCGTTCTCGCCGGGGCGCGGGCCTATCTCGACGTCATCAACCGCATTGAACGGAGAGCCGATCGCCAAAAAGCGATCGCGGCGCAGCATTAGAGGTGACGACATCACTCACTAAAACCTCTTCCCCCGTTTACGGGGGAAGTCCCGCAAAGCGGGGATGGGGGGAGCGTATTTCGCCAACCTCCATTTTATGTAGCTCCCCCCTCCGAGCCGCATGGGCGGCCCACCTCCCCCGTGAACGGGGGAGGAAATCAAGTGGAGACTTTAATGCCTAAAACCCTCTTCGATAAAATCTGGGATCGTCACATTGTCGTGCCGGAGTCTTCGGCCCATCCGGCCACGCTCTATATTGACCTGCATCTTATCCATGAAGTGACAAGCCCGCAGGCCTTTACAGTCTTGCGGGATCGCGGATTAAAAGTCCGCCGTCCGGACCGGACGTTGGCGACCGTGGATCATTCCACACCGACTTTGAAAAACGCCGATGGCTCCCGCCCCTTTGTGACGGAGCAGGCCGAAAAACAGGTTGATATGTTGCTCTCGAATACCAAAGAATACGGCATTGAGACCCACGGCTTCGACTCGGACTATCGCGGGATTGTCCATGTCATGGGGCCGGAGCTGGGTGCCACGCAGCCCGGCATGACGATTGTCTGCGGCGACAGCCATACCTCCACCCACGGCGCGTTCGGGGCCATAGCCTTTGGAATTGGCACAACGCAAGTTGGCCATGTCCTCGCCAATCAATGCCTGCTCATGCGCAAACCGAAAACAATGGCTATTCATGTGAACGGAGACCTCGCGGACGGCGTGAGCGCGAAAGACGTTATTCTCGCCATTATAGCGGAAATTGGCGTCGGCGGCGGCACGGGTTACGCGCTCGAATATCGCGGCTCTGTCTTTGAAGAGATGAGCATGGAGGGGCGCATGACCGTCTGTAATATGTCCATAGAAGCGGGCGCGCGGTGCGGATTAATTGCGCCGGATGAAACGACATTTAATTATTTAAAGGGGCGCAAATTCGCCCCGGATAATTTTGAAGACGCTTGCAAGAACTGGGCGAGCCTCGCTACGGATGACGGCGCGAGCTACGACAAGGAAGTCCACCTTCGCGCCGAAGATATCCGCCCTATGGTCACTTACGGCACCCATCCGGGCATGGCCATGCCCATCGACGGGATGGTTCCCAGCGCCAAAGATGAGGCTGAAGAAAAAGCGCTGGGCTATATGGCTATGACAGCGGGCGGCCCGATAACGGGCGCGAAAGTGGATCGCGTCTTTATCGGCTCTTGCACAAACTCCCGCATGGACGACCTGCGCTCTGCGGCGCGGATCATGAAGGGGCGCAAAGTCGTTGACGGCGTCACCACCATCGTCGTCCCCGGGAGTGAACAGATAAAACTCGAAGCGGAGGCCGAAGGTCTTCACGACATCTTCACGGCGGCCGGCGCGGAATGGCGGGAGCCGGGATGTTCGATGTGCATCGCCATGAACGGCGACAAAGCCCTGCCGGGCGAATTGGTTGTCTCGACCTCCAATCGGAACTTCGCCGGCCGCCAGGGCCCGGGCGCAAGAACGGTTCTCGCCTCCCCTGAAACAGCCGCTGCCGCCGCCGTGACGGGGGTCATTACAGATGCGCGGACCTTGGGAGAGGTGGCATGAGAGATAACCCAATTACCTGCACGAAACTCCCTTCTCCCCATTTATGGGGGGAAGTGGCCGGAGACGAAGTCAAAGGTCGATGGGGGGATACTCTCAGCAGGGTAGAAAATTCGAGACAGGCCCCCCATCCCCTCTTTGAGGGACTTCCCCCCGCAAGCGGGGAGAAGAGGCTATGCCAGGGAAAGCCGTCATGACCTTCGCCCCCCTGACCACCATCACCTCCAAAACTCTCGTTCTTCCGGCGGCGAATATTGATACGGATCAAATCATCCCGGCGCGCTTTTTGACTGTCACCTCTCGCGACGGGCTCGGTGAACATGCCTTTCATGACTGGCGATATAAGGAGGACGGCTCCGAGACGGATCACATTCTTAATACGGACGACGCCAAGCAATGCGAAATTCTGGTCGGCGGTCATAATTTCGGCTGCGGCTCCTCCCGCGAGCATGCCCCCTGGTCGCTCACCGATTACGGCTTTCGCGTCGTTATCAGCTCAGAGATTGCGGATATTTTCCGAGGCAATTCTCTTAAAAACGGGCTGCTGCCGATTGTCATTGATAAGCGCGCCCATGAGTGGCTGCTCGACAACCCCGGAGCGGATGTCACCGTCGATCTGGAAAGCTGCGAAGTCCGTCTGCCGCGCAATGGCGGAACCTATAAATTCGAAATCGACGAGTTTTCGCGGCACTGCCTGATGCAGGGCGTTGACGAAATGGGATATCTGGAAATGCAGGCAGACGCGATCAAAGCGTATGAGACCCGACATGTTTGATTTGTGCCCTCAATCTCTTCTCCCCGCTTGCGGGGGGAAGTCCCCCATAGGGGGGATGGGGGGTCACTCGCAATTTGCACCTGATCTGAAACCCGCCCCCCATCGACCTACGCAAACGCTTAGGCCACTTCCCCCCATAAATGGGGAGAAGAGGTTAACAGGAAAATCCTCATGAATATCAATTTCACCTATATTCCCGGCGACGGGATTGGCCCGGAAGTCGGCGAAGCGGCCATGACCGTTTTGAAAGCGATGGCCGCAAAATTTGACCACTCTCTGGAAGCGGAGTTTCATCTGGTCGGCGGCGCGGCAATTGATGCAAAAGGAAAGCCCCTCCCTGCCGAGACGTTTGACTCCTGCAAACGCACAGGCGCCATTTTACTGGGCGCGGTTGGCGGGCCGAAATGGGATCATCTCAAAGGCGCAGATCGTCCTGAACTCGGATCGCTACTGCCGCTTCGCAAGAAGCTGAATCTTTATGCCAATATCCGCCCCTGCAAACCGTTTCCTCCTCTGATTGACAAAGCTCCGCTGAAACGCGAGCGGCTCGACGGCACCGATTTTGTCGTCATGCGCGAACTCACCGGCGGTATTTATTTCGGCGAGAAAGGCCGCGACGAAGAAGGCGCCTTTGACGTTTGCCGTTATTCCGAAGGGGAAGTCCGCCGCATTGCCATTAAGGCCTTTGACCTGGCCATGACGCGCAAAAAGAAAGTCACCTCCGTCGACAAATCCAATGTGCTGGAAACCTCCCGCCTCTGGCGCGAAACCGTAGTTGAGGTCGCCAAGGACTATCCTGATGTCGAACTCGAACATTTGCTCGTCGATGCCATGACCATGCACATGCTCACCCATGCGCAGGACTTTGACGTCATTCTGACGGAAAATATGTTCGGAGATATTCTGACGGATGAAGCGTCCGTTCTCTGCGGGTCTATGGGCGTTATTCCGTCCGCCTCCCTGTCTGATGGAAAGACAGGCATGTATGAACCTATTCATGGCAGCGCGCCGGATATAGCCGGCCAAGGTAAAGCCAATCCGCTTGCCATGATATTGTCTGCCGCGTGGATGCTCCGCCTGTCTTTCGGTTTGGACAAAGAAGCCGCCGCCATTGAGAGCGCCGTGGAAGCCGCGTTGGAAGCCGGGCAAACCACAGGCGATTTGGGCGGAAAACTTAGCACTTCAGATGTTGGAGACTGGATCGCACAAAATGTCTAAAATCAATCTTCACGACCTCAAAGCCCGTATCGAAGCGGCCAATGTTTACGCGCTGGCCAAACGAACGCCCTGCGAACTTGCGCCAAAACTCAGCTTGGAGCTGGAGCGCAATATCTGGCTGAAACGCGAAGACCTGCAGGATGTTTTCAGTTTTAAGATTCGCGGGGCGACCAACCGGATTGCCGGGCTGACGGATGAGGAGCGCGCCCGCGGCGTCTGCGCGGCCAGCGCCGGAAATCACGCCCAAGGCGTGGCGGCGGCCGGAGCCTATTACAATACAACCGCCGTCATTTTCATGCCGGTCACCACCCCGGCCATTAAAGTCGCGGCTGTTGAAAGTCACGGCGCGGAGACGCGGCTCGTCGGGGATAATTATGACGAAGCGTGCAAAGCGGCTCTGGACTACGCCGAAGAGACAGGGGCGGTTTTTATCCATCCCTTTGACGAAACGGATGTCATTGCCGGGCAAGGCACGGTCGGCCGGGAAATTCTGGAACAGATGCCGCGAACGCCGGAGGCCGTTTATGTCTGTACGGGCGGCGGCGGACTGGTCTCGGGCATCGGCACATGGATAAAATCCGTCTCGCCCAATACCCGTATCATCGCGGTGGAACCCGAAGGCGCGTCGACTCTGGCGACCTCTTTGAAAGAAGGCACGCCGACGCCTCTGGAGAAAGTCGATAGTTTTGCGGACGGGGTCGCCGTGAAACTCATCGGAACGAATACGCTGGAAATTGCCAAAAAGGTCGTGGACGAAGTTATCCTCGTCTCCAATGATGAAATCTGCGCGGCCGTCAAGGATGTGTTCGAAGCCACGCGGACCGTGGTCGAACCTGCAGGCGCCCTTGCCTTGGCAGGACTCATTAAACATGTTCGGGACGGCAAAGCGCCTGATGGCGATTGCGTTGTGACGATTTCGGGCGCGAATGTAAATTTCGATCGGATCGGCCATATGGTGGAGCGGGCCGAGCTCGGCGCCGGCGAGGAAATGCTCTTTGCCGCGGCCATTCCCGAGCGGCCCGGCGCCTTTCTGAATTTCTGCAATGCGATGGGCCGCCGCCCCGTGACGGAATTCAATTACCGTTACGCCGAAAGCGAAACCGCCCATGTTCTGGTCGGCATTAAAACCCGCGATCTGGACGAGCGGGCCAAAGTGATCTCCGACATGGCAAGTCATGATATTACAGTGACGGACTTATCCCAGGACCGCCTCGCCAAACGGCATTTGCGTCATATGGTGGGCGGACGGGCAAGCGCCGATATTCCCGAAGTGCTTTACCGCTTTGAGTTTCCCGAGCGCCCCGGCGCGCTGACGGATTTTTTGATTGCTCTGGACGCCCGCTGGAATATCAGCCTGTTTCATTACCGTAATCACGGCAATTCCACGGGCCATGTGCTCTGCGGATTTCAGGTGCCCAAAGGCGATGTTGACGCCCTTGAGGAAAGCCTCGCCAAGACGGGCTATCCCATGGCGGTGGAGACTGACAGCAAGGCCTATGAGTATTTTTTGAGGGCGTAAGTCACCGACTGTCAAAGAGAGAATGAACCTTTTCTCGCGATCCACGTTTAAGACTTAGTCAGCCTTTAAACGTCAGAGGATAAAAATGATTAAGTTCACACAGGCAGCCTGGCTTGCGCTTGCCCTGCCGCTTATAGCCTGCAGTAATGATGCATCAGAATCTGTTCCTGTGGGTGATGAACCGGTGATTGAAGAGTTAAAGACAGACGATACGGAAACTGATGAAACAGAGAAGGCCGCCTCCACCCCGGAAGAGAGCGAGCCCGAAACAAACGGGTTTCAAAGTGCCTACTCCAATCTTGATCTAGAAAATTGCGACACTATCGAGAGCAGCGCAGAAAGCGCCGGAAAAACCTATCAGTGCGAGGGCTATAAAGATATGGACGTTTTTGTGCGCGACGGGGATGGCCGCTTCACCCTCTCCGCCGGACAGGCTCCTGATTTTTTAGTCCAGCGCCAACCCTTTAATACGCCCGGAGAAAAAGTCGAATGGCGCCTGAAAGACGGGCAGCTTCACGCCCTTATTTACAGACTCAATTTTCAAGACCCTGACTCTGCGGGTACGGAGGGTGATGTTCTAGTGGTTGCGAGTCTGCCTACAAGCGGCCAGAGCGGCTGCGCTCAAGCGCTCGTCAAACCGGGGCCGAACCAGACCAAGGCCGCCAGAAATTATGCCGATATGATCAATGGGAATTCGGACTGCCCGAACGAGCCCGCGATTATTGACGGTAAATAAATAGTCCTTACGAGGCCAAAACGCCGCGTTTCGCCATATAGATAAATTGTCCCGCATCGTTCAGGCGCCGGGTTACCAAACCGCGGTTTTTCAGACAGTTCAAATGCGCAACGCTTTCGCCTACGGCCATAATGCGGTTGCTATCCGTGATTTCGCGGCGGAATAGAACCGAATAAACCTGCGTCGCCAAACGCGGTTTTTCGCAGAACTCCAGCAGACGCTGGAGCGCCTTTTCGTGATGTTCAATCAGCTTGTCCAGACGCTTATGCGCCCCGCGAAAGGGAATGCCGTGGGCCGGACCTATCAGGGCGTCCTTCGGCAATTCCAGTTTCAACCGATGACAGGAGGAAATCCAATCTTCTAATGGATTGCCTTCGGGCTCGGTCGGCCACACACTGACATTGGAGCTGATATTCGGCAGAAGCTGATCTCCGCTCAGGCAAAGATTGAGTTCGGGGCAATAGAGACAGGCATGCTCCGGCGAGTGGCCCGAGCCGATAACCACGCGCCATTCGCGCCCGCCAATCTGGCCCAATTCGCCGTCGACCAAGCGGTCATAGCTCTGCGGCAATTCTGAAATCGCCTTTCCGAAACCGCCAAAACGCTGTTTGTAAAGTTCCAGCTGGGCGTCGGTGAAGCCGGCTTTTTTATAAAACCGTAAACTTTCCGGCGGAGCCGCTTGACCCGTATCCGCCGCCATCAATCGGCAGAGAAAATATTCCCCACGTGTCATCAAAAGCGGCGCGCCGAATTCGCGGCACATCCATCCGGCGAGGCCGGTGTGATCCGGATGTAAATGCGTGCAAATAACCCGGTTAACCGGACGGTCGCCCATCAGCTCACGGAAATGCTTGCGCCAGATTTCCTTGCTGTCGCGATTGCCAATCCCCGTATCGACAACAACCCAGCCATCGCCGTCTCGAAGGGCCCAGAGGTTGATGTGATCCAGCCCGGCCATCGGCAGAGCGAATCGAAGCCAGAAAATACCATCGGCAATTTCGCGTACGTCACCCGGCTGAGGCGTCTCATCCGTAATAAACTCAAGTTTGGGAAGAGGCGAGCGATCCGGCACCATGGATTGGTCGGCAGGTTGTTTCACAGCAGATCTTGTCATAGCCCATCATACGCCAAACAGGATCAAAAGCCACATGACATTGCGCATAGTCTACATGTTTCAATGAAAGCTGACGCTATATTGGCTTGTAAAAAAGGTAGAAGAGAATGTGCCTCTGACCACACGGGGCGCAATGGTGGCCAGAGGCGAAGGTTGAAAACAAAAAAGTTTTCACCTCGACCTCTATATGGCGGGCTCTTGAAAATGTCACGTCATAAAAACGTGATTTACTGTGAACTTCTATAGTTCCTGGGGATTAGTCCGCCCACTTCGTCACTTTGGCCTTCATATCCGGGCGGTTTCGCGGCGTCGCAGCCATATCCGGCGTGCCAATATAAACAAATCCGGCGAGTCGTTCATCCTCGGACAGACCCAAGGCTTTGATAACGGCTTTGTCATAGGCATACCATTCGGTGAGCCATTGCGCGCCAAAGCCATGCGCCTGTGCTGCGAGGCAAAGATTGAAGCAAACGGCTCCGGCGGACAGCTCCTGCTCCCATTGCGGGGTGCCGCGCGGGCAATCCACCGGAGAGGAAATGACGGCAATAACAACAGGCGCGCGTAGAAACCGTTCGCCCTCAAATATCGCCCGGTCTTCGGGCATGTCAGGATTATTGCGGATAAAAGCAGAGGCAATATGACGCCCGAACCGCGCGCGGGCCTCTCCCGTGAAGGAAACAAAGCGCCAGGGCTCCAATTTGCGGTGGTCCGGCACGCGCGCCGCAATCTCGAGCATTTTGCCGAGCTGCTCCTCCGTCGGACCCGGGTCTTTCATGACCTTGGCCAGATTAGAGCGGCGGGTTTCAAGAAACGCAATCACGTCCGAGTTTTTGGAAGGAAGCGGAAATGTTTCAATTGAGTCTGTCATTTTTCAGGCCTGAGTTTAAGGTAAGGGATGGTTACGCTTTCATCGGATATATCACCCGAACTCGCCTCTGTCATAAAAAGCTATCCCGCGGCAGCTCAAACCTATGCCCTGAACATTCGAAACCTCATTCATGATATTGCCTCCGAAGATCCGAAAATCGGTCAAATTACGGAAACATTGAAATGGGGAGAGCCGGCCTTTCTGACGTCCAAACCCAAAAGCGGCACAACGCTTCGCTTTGATTGGAAAGAGAGCCGGCCGGATAAAATCGGTCTGTTTGTTCACTGCAATACGGCGCTCATCCAGACATTTCGGGATATGTTTGGCAGCGCCCTGGAGTTTGAGGGTAACCGGGCCATTTGGCTTGACCTGAAAGCCCCGCCCCCTGAAGATATTCTGACAGTTTGCATTGGTAAAATTCTTACCTACCATTTGAATAAAGGGTCATCATGACATCAGAAAACACAATGTCCCATGAAGACAAGCTTGCGGATCTGGGGCTGAGTCTGCCCGAGGCGGCGTCGCCTGTGGCAAATTACGTGCCTTTCGTCATCAGCGGCAATCTCGTCTTCATCTCGGGCCAAATTTCCAAAGTCGGAGATGACGCGATAGGCGGGCGTCTCGGCGAAGATCTCACAGTGGAAAAAGGACAGGAAGCCGCGCGTCTCTCTGCGCTAAACCTCATTACCCAGATGAAAGCCGCTTGCGGGGGAGACCTCTCCCGGGTCAAGCGCATCGTCAAACTCGGCGGATTTGTTCAAGCAGCGGCAAATGCCACACAAGCCGATATCCCTAAAATCATTAATGGCTGCTCCGATTTGATGGTGGACGTCTTTGGCGACGCCGGACGCCACGCCCGTTTCGCGGTCAGCGCGCCGAGCCTGCCGCTGGATGTCGCCGTGGAAATTGACGCGGTGGTAGAGATAGATAATTAGGGGGCAGTTATCAGCCGCAGTAAGCAGAGATAATTATGAGCTGCTCACTGCTCACTGATCTCTTAATCAAGGCGCGCTGACTTTCAGCTTTGCCGCCTGATCCAGTTCAAAGGCGCTATGCAGGGCCCGGACAGCGAGCTCTGTATATTCCGCGTCAATCAGGACAGAGATTTTAATCTCTGACGTGGCGATAACTTTGACATTGATATTACGCTTGGCCAGAGCTTCGAACATTGTTTGCGCCACGCCGGTGTGAGAGCGCATTCCAATGCCGACGACAGAGACTTTCGTGACATCGGAGTCGGATTTAACGCCCTCAAACCCGATTGTGTCCTTGGACTTTTCCAGCGCCGCCAGAGCTTTCTCAAGATCCCGCTTACCCACCGTATAGGTCAGGTTCGCGGCCCGGTCACTTTTGGAGATGCCCTGAACAATCATGTCCACGATCACATTGGCTTCGGCCATCGCCTTACAGACTTTGGCCACCATGCCGGGTTGATCCTTCAGGCGCAGCAAGGTGATTTGCGCTTCATCGCGTGAATAGGCCACGCCGCTGACTACTCGTTCTTCCATGGTTTCGTCCTCATGACAGACTAGGGTTCCGGGGTTTTCCTCACCCTCTGCGGCCATACTGGTCAGCACACGGATCGGAAGGTTGTAATTCATAGCCAGTTCGACAGACCGGGTCTGCAAAACTTTCGCGCCGAGGCTGGCCAGTTCAAGCATTTCTTCAAAGGCAATTCGGTTGAGACGCCGCGCGTCTTTAGCAATTCGGGGGTCGGTTGTATAAATGCCGTCCACATCGGTATAGATGTCGCATCGGTCTGCCTTCAGCGCGACTGCCAGAGCAACGGCCGAAGTATCGGATCCGCCGCGTCCTAAAGTCGAAATCCGTCTTTGTTCATTCACGCCCTGAAATCCGGCCACTACCGCAATATTGCCGTCCGCCAGAGACGGCCCAATGGCAGAGCTTTCGATCTCGGCAATCCGCGCCATGGAATGGGCCATGTCCGTACGCAGCGGAATTTGCCATCCGAGCCAGCTTCGCGCGCGAAGCCCCCGGCGGCGCAAGGCAATGGCGAGAAGTCCGGAGGTTACTTGTTCTCCGCTCGCAACAATCGAATCATATTCATCCTCAATCGCCTCGCCCCATTTTTTCCCGTCCGGACCGGCATCGGCGTCCAGCTCATCCACCAGAGCGACTAAGCGGTTCGTTTCTCCGCTCATCGCCGACACGACGACCGCGACTTCGTTACCGCCTTTGGCCTCTTTCTCGACAAGAGAGGCGACATGCCGGATACGTTCCAGATTGGCGACAGATGTGCCGCCGAATTTCATGACAATACGGGCCATTGGATATTTCGCATTAAACCTTGTTTTAAATCAGCGGCGTTGTGGCGCGGATGCGCCCTTTTTTCAACTCAAATCAGCGAAATTATTCCGGCTTAAGGGCTGTTTTCTGCTTTTTCAGGCAAGTTTTTCTAATTCTTCGGGTCAAAATGGGTTAAATTGTTTCAGACTTCGGCAAACACTCATTCAAGGTTCAAAAATTGATATCCCGAAAAGCGCTTCTTTTACGCCTCGCCCTTATTTGCAGTCTCTATTTCGGCCTTTTATATTTTGGCGGGATCTGGGGATGGCGTCTGCTTTACCCCATTCGATTATTTGTGACGTTTTTGCATGAATTCGGTCATGCTTTTGGCGCGCTCATAAGCGGCGGGTCTGTCGAATATATCCGGATCAACCCGGATAGCGGCGGCGCAACAGTAACGCGCGGCGGCTCACAGGCTCTGATTATATCAGGGGGATATCTCGGGAGCGTCTTCTTCGGAAACATTCTGGTTTTTATCGGGGCTGCAAAACCCAAATGGGTCAAACCGACTTTGGGCGTTATTATGACCATATTGGCCTTCTCCGGCCTCATCTGGTTCAATTCCGTTTTTACCTTTCTAACTCTGGCGGCCTTCGCCGCTTTTCTGTATTTTGCAGGGTTCAAAACGCGCTATGGACGGGACTGCCTGCTTGTGCTGGGCGTACTGAGCCTTCTTTATATTCTACAAGACACAGCCCATGGTCCGTCCTCTGACTTGCAGGCCTTTGAGATGGAAATCGGGCTTTTTCCGGCCGGGGTCTGGATGATCTTATGGCTTAGCCTTGCTCTGATACTCGCCGCGGTTAACCTCAAAGTCCTCATGCGCTCGCCCAGGCCGCCGGAGAGAAATTGAAACCAACCACTATTATACGGCGTTTACCAAATAAGCCCGAAATTAATTCAGGACTTATTTGCATTGGAAATGATATGTCCAAGATAAAAAATTTAACGGCCGCAGGCGCTTTAATTCTCTCTATCGCTTTGGCTGGCTGCAATAATAATTCCGACCCCGTGCCTGACCCGATGGAGCCGCAAGCAGCGGGAAAAACCGAAATGGCAGCTCCCATAGTAGGCTGAACGGATAGATTAAATCCCTACACTTTTGAAAGACGCGCCGCGCGCCTTTCATATGCGGAACGCGGCCGTCCAAAGCCTTTCTCCCCAAGCTTAGTCCCAAAATTGTCCTTGATGGAGGGGTTTTCATAGTCGCTGTATAAATTGCCCTATCAAAAGCAATCTTCCGCAAGCGGTTATTTATGAGTTTAACTATTCCCGTTTCAGATCTATCGCCGGAAAAATATAATTGATTAGAATTTCGTTTGTCTCTGATGACTGATTATAATTTCCGGCTGTCAGGACGAGAATTGTTTCCCCTTCCTTCAGCAAAACAACCTTCTGTCCGCCATTGCCGCTAAGCTGCGGCGTTTGAATTTCCTGGCCGTTAAAATTCACATATCTTTTCCAGAACAGATAGCCATAAGGCGTATCGCCAATGCGGGATTGCTCTGCCTTCAGGGCTTTAACCCACTCTGAAGACACGATTTGCCGCCCCTTCCATTCGCCGTTCTGCGCGATAAGGACTCCTATTTTCAAAAAGTCCCGAGAACGGAGCCAGGCTTGCGTATAATTATTAATATTGGATCGATCCGGACGAAAGTCCCATTCATACGCCCCGAAGCCGAGCGGTTGGAATAAGTTTTCATCCGCAAAGTCACGCAAAGGCTGACCGGATGCTTTCTCGACCAGACGGCCCAGAATAGCCGAATTGGCGGAGCAGTAATATCCAACCTTTCCCGGTTCATTTTGCATCGGCAGATCAAGACCAAATTTTACCCAGTCCTCGGAATAAATCATTTTACTTTCATTTCCGGGGCTGTCGCCGTCCCAGTCATTACAGTCGAGACCGGAGGACATGGACAAAAGATCCCCAATAGTCATCGCCTGTTTTCGAGGATCCATATTTTCCAAATCATAGTCGTCAAAATAAGTCAGGATGGGCGTCTCTGCGGACGGGATATAGCCTTTATCAATCGCAATTCCGACCAGTAGGGCTTTTAAGGTTTTCGTCGCGGAGCGAAGTTGATGCGGCTTATCCTGATGATGTTCATAAAAATATTCTTCGAAGACCAAATCCCCTTTGTCATAGAGGAGCACGCTATGCGTATTAGGGTATTGCCCGGCGTAAATAGCCTCCGTCAGATCAGAGAGGTTGACCCGTAACTCAGAGCCCTCTTCAAGAGCTCTTACAGACAAACCGTTTTCCTCCTCCGTCGGGGCTTGATATTGATAAGGGCCTGTCTTGTCTTCAGGACGGACCGTCCAGATAGTCGCGGGAAGTTTTTCCTCTGCGTCAATTAATTTGAATATTTTCGGGTCCGCTTCGGCGGAGGGGCCTTCCCTATAGCCTATGATCTGACCCTTTGCGTCCCGTACAAATTCAACGGGTATGTCCCCCGCATTCAGAAAGACATCCTTGCTCTCAGGTCTAAGCGGATAGCGCGCTCCGTTTATATCGGCATAAAGTAATTCGCGATCCGGCCCGGCAGCGATAATCAGTGTGGTATCATTCTCATATTCGTAAAGACCTTCATATTCGGCCAGAGGCTTGGCCGCGACCTCTGATATTTTAGTGTCCGAAGCTTTGGAATCCCGCAGCGGCGCCTCCACAGAGCAGGCGCCGAGCAAGATAGCCGCAGTGAATGAAGTCCAAATTTTCATAAAACATCCCCTTTCCATCGTTCATATATTGAGAGATTCAAATTTAAAGAGCGAAAATGAAGGTCCCGGGGTTTTATTTTGCCAAAGCCGTCTGCGTCAGAACGGCTCTTCCCCCAAACCTATTTTGGCCTTAAACGTAGCCACCATATGGCCTATTCCGAAAAAGCTCCCGAACATCTTTCTTCTGTCTCTGTTGATCCGATGGAGATGGACAGTTTCTCGCGCATGGCGGCGGATTGGTGGGATCCAGACGGCCCGTTCAAACCGCTCCATATCATGAACGGAGCGCGGCTTGGATTTATTCGCGATACGCTTTGCGAGCATTTTCACCGCGACCCGGAGGCGGCCGAGCCGCTCAAGGGGCTGCGTCTTCTGGATATTGGGTGCGGCGGCGGACTACTTTGCGAGCCGATGGTGCGGATGGGCGCGGACGTCACGGGCGTAGACGCGCTGGAGAAGACCCTGAAAACGGCCAAGACCCATGCCGAACAGGTCGGCGTAGACGTTAATTATATTCACGGCACAGTCGAGCAGCTTATTGAGAGCGGCGAAAAGCCTTTTGACGGCGTTCTGAATATGGAAGTGATAGAACATGTCGTCAGCCCCGGTGATTTCATCGCCGATTGCGCGAAAATGGTGCGGCCCGGCGGTCTGATGATTACCTCGACGATCAACCGCAGCTTCAAAGCCTTTGCCTTTGCGATTGTCGGCGCAGAGTATATTTTACGCTGGCTTCCACGCGGAACGCATCAATATGAAAAGCTGGTCAAACCCCGCGAGATGCAACGATATCTAAGTGACGCTGGGCTGACGCCGGAGCCCTCCATCGGAATGTCCTTAAATCCTCTTTCCAATAACTGGAAGTTTACAGATGATTTGGGGATAAATTATGTGACTGTGGGTAAGTTTATTCATTAATGTTTTATTAACTAATTCGTTTAATTAAGCGCAAACTTTCAACGTCGCAATTAAGTCATTTTTCTCAATGATTATAATAACCTAATAGGTTAACGCGCGTTAACCATCTTGACACATAGTTAATGGAACCGAATGACTCTGGTAAGCATTATCCTGTGTATAAGTCTGTGAAAGGACGAGGTTATGGAACACAGAAAAATAAAGACAGCCCCTATTTGCGCTTTTAAATCCCTTCAGGCCCCGATTTTATGCGGTCAGACCTTGAACGATGTAAAAACGCTTGAACGCTCCATTTTGGAATTCGGGCTCATCTCGCCTCTTATTGTGTCGGCTGCAAACAACCGCCTCGTTATTATAGAAGGCAAGAAACGTTTTGCCGCGATCAAACGTCTGGCCTTTTCGGGAAATCTCCCCCGCAGTCTTGTAAATATTCCCTATATCCTGACAGAAGAAGCCAAAGAGATGGACTTTCACACAGCTTCGGTGCTGTCAGGCCGCGATTTGTACCAAGCCGTGATGACCCTGAAAAACAAGGCTGTCGATATTGAGGAGATTGCCGCCCGGCTTTATCTGGATCGCCGCTCCATCGTTGAAATGATCAGCCTGTCTCGATTGTCAGAAAAGATGCGCCAGAGCTTTTTCGCCGGAACGATTTCATTTGACCAGGCGCTGGCCTTTACGGCTCTGCCCGATACAAAGGCGCAGGAAGCGCTTCTGTTTGAGCTCGGCCCTTTTGCCAAGCCCCGGGTCATTCTGGAAACAATCAGAGAGAAAAACACCCGCGTGAAAGAAAAACCGGCTGAAGACCTAGAAACGAATATACTGGTTCTACCGGTGCCGCAGAACAGTTTTCTTGAAAACAGCTATACGGATTACGCGCATATTTCCTCTCAACGGGCCGCCTAATTCAGCTTTTTAGTCTCAACTTTACCCTCTTCCGGGACGCAGGCATCGGGCAGAGGCGCAATACCGACCCCCTCTTCGGCGAGTTCTGAGGCTTCGCGCGGCGAGGCTTTCCCGTATATACCGCGGCTTTCTTTTTCCCCGTAATGCATGGCCCGGGCCTCGTCCGCGAATTTATCGCCGACATTTTCGCAGTTCTTGCGAATTTCTGCTTTGACGGCCTCGGCCATTTTCCTAGCGTCCGCGCTCATGACGGACAAAGCCTTCTGCTCCGTTTCTCGCCTTTGCTCTTTTTTCCGCGACGTCGACACATTCGGCGCCATAATCGCTTTTTTCACCTGGGACGTTGCGCAGACCGCGCAGCACAGTAAGCCGTCTTTTTCCTGCCGGTCATAATCAGACGAATTGGAAAACCACGCCTCAAAGACGTGTTCGTTTTCGCATATGAGGTCATAACGGATCATATATCTAATTTAAGTTCGGCGGGGCGGCTTTCCAAGGTTTATCGGAAGAAGGGCTTAAAAGGGCCGTGTATCCGCCCAGGCCGGGATACGCTTTCGCGCTTTACTCACCTGGGATAAATCAATTTCGGCCACCACGTGACCCGGGCGGTCATGGTCAAGCTCGGCAACTATCTCTCCCCAGGGGTCGATGACTTTGGAATGGCCCCAGGTCAGCCGGCCATCCTCATGCGAGCCGCCCTGCGCCGCCGCCAGAACAAAACTGCCCGTTTCAATCGCCCGCGCCCGCAAGAGAATATCCCAATGCGCGCGTCCGGTCGGCACGGTGAAAGCGGCTGGTATCGTGACTATTTCGGCGCCGTCCTGCGCGTAATGGCGGTAAAGCGCCGGAAACCGCAGATCGTAACAGATGGACAAGCCGATTTTCGTCTGGCCCACCGCCGTCATGACGGGGCCTTCCCCGGCTGTATAGGTTGAGGATTCGCGGTAACTTTCCGTATCCGAGACCTGCGCGTCGAATAGGTGGATTTTATCGTAACGCGCCTTGATGACCCCGTCCGGGGTGAAGTGAAAGGCGCGGTTGGCAATCTTGTCGCCTTCTTTGAGCGCCATGGATCCAATCAGGAGGTCAAGGCCCAGTTCCTTGGCCAGATCGGCAAAGGCCCGGACCGCGGGTTCGTCCTCCTGCGGGGATATTTTGGACAGCAGGTCCTCTTTGTCTTTCTGAACCAGATGGGTCATTTCCGGCGTCGCAATCAGTGTCGCGCCATCCGCCGCCGCGGCGCGGATAAGCCGTGACGTTTCCGCGATATTCTCGCGGACCGTTATTCCCGAGCAAAGCTGAACGAGACCCACTTTCATAAATCAGACCGCCGGCATCAAGCCGTCAAGAGCGGATCCAGCCCGCCCTTTTCGTCCAGAGCGTAAAGGTCGTCACAGCCCCCAATATGTTTGTCGTCAATAAAGATTTGCGGGAACGTATTGGCGCCGCCGGAGCGCTCGCGCATCTCGGCCCGTTTATTCGCGTTCATGGAGGCCGGGATCGTTATGACGTCCGCGCCCTTTCGTTTCAAAAGGGCTTTGGCCCGAATACAAAAAGGGCATCCCATTTTCGAATACATTTCAACTTTTGCCATCAAAAGCGTTCCTTTGTTGCGAGCCTTTTCGGCTCCGCTGATCTCTAATCACGCGGGCGAGACATAGAGCGTCCACACGGTTTGCGCCAGAGCGTAACAGCACTGAGGCGCAGGCGTCTAGGGTCGCCCCCGTCGTCATCACATCATCGATCAGGACGATATTTGCGCCTTGAAGCCGCTCTTTGCCCGCCTCTTTCACGGCAAAAGCGCCCTGCACATTGCGTTTTCGACCCGAAGCCGACTGCCCGCCTTGAGACGCGGTGGCCCGAATCCGGCGAAGAGCGTCCGGTTCAAATGACGCATTTGTAATGCGGGCAAGCGCGCGTCCCAGCAGGGTCGATTGATTATAGCGCCGTTTAATGCGCCGCGTTCGGTGCAGAGGCACCGGCACGATCAAATTCGCCTCGGGCAGGACCCCCCGTCCGGCCCGCCGGAGCTGGGCGGCAAAACGCGGCAGATTTTCCGTCCTGCCGCCATGTTTGAAGGAGAGAATCATATCCCGGGACGCGTCGTTATAGGCAAAGGCGGCGCGGGCAGAGGTAAAGCGCGGCGGCCTCGCCAGACACCCGGCGCAAAGCGCCCCTTCACCGACATCATATTCAAACGGAAAGCCGCATATATGGCAGCAAGGCTCATCCAGATAGTCAATGCCGTCCCAATTCCTGTCCCTTTTTATGAACGGATCTTGCGGCGGCAAAATAATATCCAGTCCCGCCTGCGCGGCCCCCCTTGCGGCAGATTGCACCGCCCTGAACGCTTCCCTTTTGCCCATGATCCCCTCATATACAGCTCATGGAAGAAACGAAAGTCCCGCAGATTTTTGATGAAAAGGCTCAATCTTGCGCGCGCAGGCGCGCTCAATCGCGTATGGAAAGAAATGGCCCGTCCTTTCTGCTCATCCGCGCGGCAGAGGACGCCGCCTCGCGCATTGCCGATATCAACCGCCAATTTGAACGCGGCGTCATTCTCTCCCCCGTCGATATGCGGGAGACTATCCTTTCCGATCTGCCCCCGGATCGTCAGCCGACAACTTTGGACTGGCAGGGGACACTGGACGCCGTAAGCGGCGAGTATGACCTCATCATCAGCCTTTTGGAATTACAGACCGAAAACGACCTGCCCGGAGCATTGCTGCGCTTACGGAAGCATTTGAAAGCCGACGGATTTTTCACGGCCGCGCTTTTTGGCGGCGAGAGCCTCTCTGATTTACGGCAAACCCTCTATACCGTGGATAGCGCCGTGTTTGGCGGGGCGACAGCGCGGGTCTATCCGATGATAGACCATCACCAGGCCGCCGCCCTTCTAGGCCGCGCCGGGCTCAACCTGCCTGTCGTCGACAAGGATCGGATCAAGGTGAGCTATGGCAGATTGCAAACTTTGGTGAGCGATCTGCGCGATCTCGGCCTGACCAATACGCTGACGGCCCGCCACACAGCAATGCTCCCGAAAGGCTATTTGGACGCCGTGGAAGCCGCCTACCCCAAAAACGAAGAGGGGCAGCACCCCGCCCAATTCGAAATCCTCTGGCTCACAGGCTGGAGCCCGCATGAGAGCCAGCAAAAACCCCTCAAACCGGGAAGTGCAAAAATGCGCCTCGCCTACGCGCTAGGGACGGAGGAGAAGAAGGTTTAGGCACTCTGACCTCTAAACAATTTCCCTGTCATTCCGCACGGAGTGAAGCGCAGATGCGGAAGTTCGAGAATTTGTAATACCATGTGTCGGCACAAGACGAACGGTCATCCTGTATATTTTCGACCTTCCGCGTCTACGCGCGGAATGACAAGTTAAACGTCGAGTTAGGAAGTTATATTACTCAAAATCATCCGCGCGATAATCCCGACTTCCATGCAGGATGCGTTCAATCCGGACAGTGTCAGCTTGGATCGTGTAAAAAATTATATAGTCTTTAAAGGGAAGACTCCGAATGCCCTCCATTATTTCGGGTCGGGCGATATACCCTTCGGGCGCGCTCATAACATCCTCACAGTGATCCAGTATCTGCCCGATAAACCTATCGGCGTTCACAGGACTATCCTCGGCTATGTAATCCTGAATGACCTCAAGATCGGATATAGCTAATCGCGAATATTCGAGGCGCATTTTTACGATTTGCGGCGCTTGGCAAAATGCTGTCGTACTTCGTCGCTTGGGATGCCGGGACCGCTCTTAACGCCGTCCATGACAGCCGATTTAAGAGCTTCCAGTTTTATCGCGCGTTGTTGCTCGCGATCCTCAATCGCCCGTAATCCTTCCCGCAAAATTTCGCTCTTGGAATTATATCGCCCCTCTTTGATGAGCTGACTCATAAAATCTTCGAAATGAGAGCCGAGGGCGTAACTACTGGGCATAATATATCTCCGGATATGTTATGATAATTATTATCATGCTTTCAGTTTCGAAGCAACATTCTAGGGGAGTGGGAGTGGATGAAAACCTTAAAAAATCCTTTTTCCCCGCTCATCCCGCCGAAGGGCGGGACACATTATGAGCATGAATTTTTTGAATTGAAACATTCGAGCAAGGTCCGAGTAGTGTAACCTCTAGTATTGCTGAAGGTTTAGGCTAAAAGTGATTTCCTTTACAGAATCGCTCTCTTTTAGCGCTTTCGCGAAGTCCGGTATTAAGAAAATTCGACTTGAAAACGAATTATAAAATTCTGCAAACCTAGCTTCGGGTAAATTATAACCATCGAATTGAATTAAAATTTTCTTATTTCGAGTTTCTGGAAACTTTCTCGCCAATCCTCCCTCAATCAAGTTATCTACGCAATTATAAAGACGGTCTTGAACGCGATATAACTCTTGGTTGATATCTTCCCAAGGCCCACTCTCTACTAAAACAATACGCCAAGTTTCAGGGTCTTCAGTTCTTACTACAAAATCTACAACTACACTATTCAAATCAAAAATCACTTTTCTCCCAAAACTAAACCGCAAACCGTTTCCCGTGCGGCAATCTATCCGCCAATTCCTGCGCCAGCTCCACATCCGCTTCGACCAGATCCAGTTCGACAATTTGGCTGGGATAGAGCCATTTAATGCCTTGTCCCTCTTTTGGCATCGCAAAACCATCCCATTGGCGGCAGAGATAGAGCGGCATAAAAAGGTGGAAATCCGGATAGGCATAAGAGGTGAAAGAGAAAGGCTGAAGACAGCTTTCGCAAGGCTCCAGTCCCAATTCCTCGCGCAGTTCGCGGTTGACCGCCTGCTCCGGGGTTTCGCCGTCTTCGACCTTGCCGCCGGGAAATTCCCATTGTCCGGCATGGGGTTTTCCGGCTGGGCGGCGCGTTATCAAAACGCGTCCATCCGCATCTATCATCGCGGCCGCCGCCACGTAAATGACGGGGCGCTTATTTGGTGTTTCTAACATTTAATTAGCTTCTGTAATCGGCGTTGATGTCGATATAGCCATGGGTCAAATCGCAGCTATAAACTTCCGCTTCCCCGTCGCCGAGGCCCAAATCCACACGAATATCTATTTCCGCTTCTTTCATATAGGCCGCGCCTTGCGCCTCTGTATAATCCGGCGCCGCTTCGCCGCGTTCGGCCAAGAGGTGCGGCCCCATCCAGATGGAAAGTTTGTCGCGTTCGGCCGGCTCCCCCGCTTTTCCGACCGCCATGACGATGCGCCCCCAATTGGCGTCCTGTCCGGCAATTGCGGTTTTCACGAGCGGGGAATTGGCGATACTCATCGCGATTTTTTTGGCGGATTTATCTGACGCCGCGCCAGAGACATGGACGGTGACAAATTTGGTCAGCCCTTCTCCGTCCTTGACGATTTGCAGGGCCAGATCCTTCATCACGGCATGAAGCGCCTGTTTAAATCCGGTCAGGCACGGTTCATTTGCGTCTTCGCAGATCGCATTTCCCGCCTGTCCGCTGGCCAGCAAAAGAAGCGTGTCAGAGGTGGAGGTGTCGCTATCGACCGTAATCGAATTAAAACTTGTCTCCACCAGCTCCGAAAGCAGGGCCTGCAAGGCAGATTTAGAGATAGCGGCGTCCGTGGCTATATAGGCGAGCATCGTGGCCATATCCGGCGCGATCATGCCCGAGCCTTTGGCGATGCCGTTTATCGTGACTTTTGTGCCTTTGATCTCTGCCGTCGCCGTGGCGCCTTTGGCGTGGGTGTCCGTTGTCATGATCGCTTTGGCGGCGTCCCCCCACCCATCGGCGCGTAAGTTTTTATGTATTTCGGGAAATTTATCGACAAGTTTTGACGCGTCCAAAGGCACGCCGATAACGCCCGTCGAGGCGAGCTGGATAGCATCTGCGTCCACGCCGAACACACCCGCTGCGCCTTTGGCCGTTTCGGTCACGGCATCGCGGCTTTTTTGCCCGCCAAAGACATTGGCCGTTCCGGAATTGACGATCACCAGACGCGGCCCTTCTGTGTCTTTCGTCAGGGCCTGGCGTGACCAATCCACCGGCGCGCCGGGGCAGAGATTTTTGGTAAAGACCCCGGCCAGAGCCGTCCCGGCGTCGGCGCGCAAAACCCAGAGATCCGTCCGCCCCTGATAACGCACGCCGGCTTCCGCCGTCGCCATGGTAAAGCCTTTGAGAGGCGGCAAAGCGGGAAATGATTTGGGCGCAAAGGGAGAAAGAGTATATTTAGCCATCGTCTGAAGTCGTCTCTTCTTCTATGCCGATTTCTTCTTCACCGCCGCCCTCAGTCTCTTCCGGTAAAACCAGGCTATCTTCGGGAGCACGCGAGTAGAAAGTTTCAATTTCACTCTTGCGCCGCAGCTCCTGCAACAGGGATTGAATAGCGTCAAATGTCATGAATTTCACAATATTGGGGCGCAGCTCTTCAAAGCTTTGTTGTTGAGAGCCCCGGCGGTTCTGGACTTCGGCAATATGCCATCCCTGAGAGGTCTGAAAAGGCTCCGTCCGCTCCCCCACAGGCGTGGCAAAAACTTTGCGGGTAAATTCGAGATTGAGCATGTCGCGGGTAAACCAGCCCAAATCGCCGCCCTGCTCCCGGCTGCCGGCGTCAATGCTGACAGAGCGGGCCAGCTCGGCAAAACCCTGTCCTTCGGCCAGAGCGGTTTGCGCGGCCAAAGCCGAGGCTTCATCGCTGAGCAGGATATGACGGGCGCGGATTTCGTCGCCGCGATTGGCCAGCTCTGCCTGCTGGTCATACATACGGCGAATAGTGTTATCATTTACGGTTTCCTTGAGGTGCTCCTCCACCAGAATATTGCCGAGAATACGCTCTCTGGCTGCGGCCAGACGCCGCTTATTCTCAGGCGTATTGTCCAGCCCGCGCCGCAGGGCCGCCTGAGACAGCAGACGTTGATCAATGAGCTCTTCCAAGAGCTGCTGAAACACCGGATCGGTTTGCTCCAGAGTCTCGCCGGGCGCCAGATTGCCTTTTTCAAGGGCGAGCCGCTCGACATCCATGCGGTAAATCGAGCTATCGCCGACCTTGGCCACTTCCACGCGTCCCAGACGGGCGCTCTCGGCCTTCTCGGCCACATTTTCACGCACGGCTTCATCCTGGCAGCCCCCTATTATAACGCCGAGAGAGACAATCAGGAGGAAGAGAAATCGGGACATAGTAGGGTCTTTCAATCTTGTTTCTGCTTGTTTCCGTCTCGTTTTTGCGAGGCAGGGCTTTCTACAGCGGTAAAAGCGGGTTTGATGCAGGATAACTGGCCGCGTTTATTGACTTACCAAGGGAGGCTTCCTAAGTCGACACAAAGAATGACCGGGCCTTTGAATAGTCTCTGCGGAAAGCCGCCCCGACTTTTCCCGACCCCCGTACTAAATCAGGAATTTTCATGTTAGGCATCGCCAAAAAGATTTTCGGGACTGAAAACGACCGAACGATCAAAAAACTGCGTCCCCTCGTAGAAAAGATCAACGCCCTTGAGCCGCAATTCGAAGCGATGACCGATGAAGAGCTCAAGGCCCAGACGCAAGTTTACAAATCTCGTCTGGCAGAGGAGGGCGAGACTCTGGATGATCTCCTGCCGGAAGCCTTTGCCACGGTTCGCGAAGCGGCCAAGCGCACGCTCGGACAGCGCCATTACGATGTGCAGCTGATTGGCGGCATCACGCTGCATCGCGGCGAAGTCGCGGAAATGCGCACCGGCGAAGGGAAAACCCTCGTCTCCACCCTCGCCGCCTATCTCAACGCTCTCACCGGCAAAGGCGTACACATCGTCACCGTCAACGACTATCTGGCCAAACGCGACGCTGAATGGATGGGGCAGATTTACGGCTTTCTCGGCCTGACCGTGGACTGTATCAATAATTACGAAGCTTACGGCAATCAGCGTAAAGCCGCCTATAATTGCGATATCACCTATGGCACGAATAACGAATTCGGCTTTGATTATCTGCGCGACAATATGAAGTTCTCTGTCGAGGAAATGGCGCAGCGCGGCCATGTCTACACTATCATCGACGAAATCGACTCCATTCTGATTGACGAAGCCCGGACGCCGCTGATTATCTCCGGCCCGACTGATGACAAGTCAGAGCTTTACCGCACAATTGACGGCATTATCCCGCTCATCGACGAAGCGGGCTATGATGTGGACGAAAAGGCCCGCACCGCCACCTTTAACGAAGAAGGCAATGAACAGATCGAAGAGCTTCTGGATGAGCGCGGCCTGTTCGAGGGCGAGAGCCTCTATGACGTCGAAAACGTCACCGTGGTTCACCATATCAACCAAGCGCTGAAAGCCCATAAGCTCTATGTCCGCGACAAAGACTATATTGTCAAAAAGGATGAAGTGGTTCTGATTGACGAATTTACCGGCCGGATGATGGAGGGCCGCCGCCTCTCCGATGGCCTCCATCAGGCGATTGAAGCCAAGGAAAAGGTCGATATCAAACCGGAAAACGTCACCATGGCGTCGGTCACCTTGCAGAATTATTTCCGTCTTTACGACAAACTCTCCGGCATGACCGGGACCGCCGAAACCGAAGCCGGCGAATTTGCCGAGACTTACGGCCTTGAAGTGCTGGTTATTCCGACCAACCGCCCCATTCAGCGGATCGACGATGAAGACGTGATCTACCGCACGGAGCAGGAAAAGTTCAAAGCCATTGTCGATGATATCGAGGAGAAATCCGCCAAGGGCCAACCCATTCTTGTCGGCACCGTCTCCATTGAAAAATCAGAGCGCCTGTCGGAATATCTGACCCAGCGCGACGTGCCGCACCGGGTGCTCAATGCCCGCTTCCATGATCAGGAAGCCTCTATTGTGGCGCAGGCCGGCGTGCCCGGCGCGGTCACGATTGCGACCAATATGGCCGGTCGCGGGACCGATATTCAGCTGGGCGGCAATCTGGAAATGCGCGCCCATCAGGAAATTCCCGAGACCGCAACGGAAGACGAGCGCAAAGAACAGGAAGCCAAAATCAAGGCCGAAATCGCCGAGCTCAAGGAAAAGGCACTCGAAGCCGGCGGTCTTTACGTCCTCGGGACAGAGCGCCATGAAAGCCGCCGGATTGACAATCAGCTTCGCGGCCGGACAGGGCGTCAGGGCGATCCCGGCCGGTCCAAATTCTATCTCTCCACCGAAGACGACCTGATGCGGATTTTCGGCGGAGACCGACTGAAATCCATGATGGCCACAATGAAGTTTGAAGAGGGCGAACACCTCACCAATCGCTTCATGTCCAAGGCGGTGGAACGCGCGCAAGTGCGGGTCGAGCAACGCAATTTCGACATCCGGAAAAACCTGCTGAAATATGATGACGTCATGAACGATCAGCGCCGGACGATTTTCGAACAGCGCATGGAATTCATGACCGATGATGACGTTTCAGATGTCATCGAGGACTTCCGTCACCAGCTCGCCGAGGATCTGATTGCCACCCATATCCCGAAAAAGGCTTACGCCGAACAATGGGACGTCAAGGGCCTGCATGAGGCCACCAAAGACGCCATCATGATGGACATCCCGTTTGACAAATGGGCCCAGGAAGAAGGCATTGCCGATGAGGAAATGCTGACCCGTCTGAAAAAGGCCGGGGATGACGCCTTTACGCAGCTCTCAAACGGTTTGGAAGAATCCGAACTCCTGCGCGCGCAAAAGCAGATCCTTCTGCAGGTCATCGACAAGAACTGGCGTGAACATCTGCAGCAGCTCGACAGCTTGAAATCCGTGATCGGCATGCGCGCCTATGGCCAGCGAGACCCGCTCAATGAATATAAGTCAGAGGCCTTTACCCTGTTTGACAGCTTGCTGACGAGCCTCCGCGAAGACGTGACCAAAGCGATGATGAACCTGCTTTTGAACGTTCAGATGCAAAGACAGCAACGGGCGCAACAAGAGCAAAAGGCCGCGACGCAAAAGGCCGCGCAAAACGCCTCGCAAGAACTGAAAAACGAAGGCGGTCAGGCCCAGACGACCCGGCGCGCCCGTTCCCCCATGGATATGGTCGGCGCGGCCGCCGCGCCCAAACCGGCGTCTCAATCGGCAGGCTCAGAACCCGCTCAGAACCCGCCGGTCGAAGGCCAGCTCACGCAAGAGCAGCTGCAAGGCGTCAGCCGAAACTCGCCCTGCCCCTGCGGCTCCGGCAAGAAATTCAAACACTGCCACGGCAAATTCTGAGACGAGCATTTAAAGAATTAAATAAAAGCCGCCTTCATTCGAGGGCGGCTTTTTTATTTGAGGCAATATCCCCAAAAGCAGTCCTTAGCTCAGTGTCTTAGTTTAGGCGAAATTAAGCCGCTCAGGATGAGTCGCTAGGGCGTTATATATTTCATTGCGAATATAGCTCGTCGGGAAACTGACTTGTCTTTTGATTCCGCATAGACGCTGATCTCATCAACAAAAGCTTTATTCTGAATGCGAGGTATCAACTGGCAAAACCTTCTAAAATCGCGCCATGCTACTGATCTAATTCGTCCTATTATTAGCGTCCTAAGAATCTGTTTTTCTTTCTCGGAGAGTTCACACTTCTTAATTTTTTGAACTATCATTTCTTTTGCATAGCCAGAATTATTATAGATTGGGTCTATTTCCAAATATTGGAAAATAAAATCACGGGCATCCGCCCAATTTGCGATGTCAGAATTCCTTATTTGTTCAAGCCAATCATCTATGGAAGAGTGATAGCTGCGATATTCATTCGCTGCTCTAATCCACTTTTCACGTAACGAAGGCGACTTATCACGATGCTTTACAGTTTCATAAATTGCTCCATGAAGTCGATTAACCTCTTTTTCGTGGCGTAAAATGGAATCTTTATAATTCGGCATACCTCATTTTACCCCATTTGCCTTAAAATTGGCTTTAATGAAAACAAACGAGCGTTTTACCTTGGGCGTTTTAAGTCGGTCGCAAAACGTAGTACATCCCCTTAGCGGACATGAACTTATATTTGCGATTTAACGGGCGGCCCGATTTTTGATACCAAAAATGACAAGCGCTATGAGCACTGACAGAACGGCCCAGGCAATCGCGATTGCGATGCTTAAAGGCATTATTGTATATAGGAGGGACGGCCCGTTTCCTGTTCGAAATTCCAAATAGAAAGTGCAAACGACTAGCGCCAATTCTAAAGCGGCTATTCCCCACATAAAAACAGGCTGAAAGACCTCAATGAACTGCGCTTGGAAATCTTGCTGATCAGCCATGAACAAATCCATACCACGGGATTATTATTTTTCAATGCCTCAAAAATTCCCTAAAGAGACGTTAGCTTGCAGTTCTGAACCGCTCAAGGAAGAACACTCAAAATTTTAACTCGCCCCCGAGGCAGAGGCCATGCGAAACCATTACTATCAATCAAAAGGTCTGCTTTTCAGCTCCGATACGACCACCTCTTCCAGTGGCGGAGATTGGAATATTTCTGCAATGGATTTCGTTTGAGAGGAAATAACATGCTCGGTCATTAAATGATAACGGTTATACAAACCGCTTTTCGCCTGGCTTCGATTCATGATCGGGTGGTCTTCTTTGAAGAGCTTAAGGTTCTTTTTAAAATTGAAGTCTCCAGCTTTTGCTATTAAGTCGGCATATCCTTCAACTAACCAAGTTGGAGAGCTAATACTAACTGTTCGCCCGAAGTGCCTAGACTGGAATACATGAATAACTTCATGTGCAACAAAATAGGATAAAGGACGCGCCTGAGCCTCCGCGAGAGTGCCATACGGAGGGATTAACTGATTGTTAGCTGCAACAACTTCACGGAGAAATATATTTCTTGTGAAAAATGTGTCTGCAAACCCTCCTACTGACGTACTCCGAGTGAAAATCTGTAACCGCCATGGATTATTACACACGAAAATGCGTAATGGAATATTCTTGTCGTAGAGTTCAGATGTTTCCAATCGCCGAACTGCATCATCAAGAACGTCGTTCCAACCAGGCTCAATAGGTCGATCCGACCAGACCGTGAATTGTTTATATTCAATTTTGTGAGCAAACACCACTGTTGGGTTCGCTAACAACGCCAAGTAGACGGCAATAGTAAGAAACCCAATTATAAAGATATATTTTAGTAGTTTCATTATGGACACTGTTGCACTGCAAGCCAATAAAGCAACCTGGTTTTTAACGCCTTAAGCTGCCAATGTGAACACCCGGTCAGCGTCTTAAAATCGCTCCATTAAAAACACTCGCTATTGTCCGCGCCCTCATTGCTGACCCTCGTCTTTACAAATGCCTAAATTATGCCTGATAATAAATGATCCGCATTTATCTTCGCCCTAACCCACTGAGTTTTCTGACAAAATAAAAACCCCGTCCCCACCCGCCGAAACCGGTCTATATTTAAGATGTTGTTATTGACGGGGCGTTGCCCTGGCTCTGACAATTTTGATTGGACCGGAAATCGATACTCAATCGATTTCTGTTTCGGTCATACCAAAATTGTTCCGGACACACGGACAGGCGGGCTAGCGTGGCGTGTTGGTGTATCGGACGGTGGGACTGAGAGGCCCTTGCGACGG
>JAPYSU010000050.1 GCA_029936425.1 Litorimonas sp. | reverse complement strand
GAAACATTACCATATTCGGTCTCCGGCAAGGATACCGACCCCGCGGGCAGTCCACTTTATTCAAGGACGAACGCAAAGGCTCCGCACTAGATTGCGAGTGGGAGGAAAGGCGTGAGCGATGCACACTTTAAAATTACGATTGCATTTCGACCCTTCGTCATTACCCGACTTGATCGGGTAATCCATATGGTGAAGGTTCGGCTAAATGAGATCTCTAATTTACTTTTAACACTCGCCTCTTGCGCCGAACTGCAAATGCCTACTTGTCGAAAGAACATCGCATGGATTGCCCGATCAAGTCGGGCAATGACGGAGAGGGGAGTAGGAATAGATTGGACTGTTAGAGAAACTGCAGCTGCATCCTCACTACATCTGCTTCGCAGAGCCGCGTTCGGATGTTCGAGGGGGCTTAGGCCGGATGACCACAAAAATTGCCACAAGGAGCAAGCAAATAGTGAGATCCTAAAGGAAGCTAAAGGGCCAATTATAAAAAGCTTTCACAAACGCCGTCCATGCCTCCGCTCGGGAAACATACAGGGTGTTTTAATGAACGATTTTCTGGCAAGCCGCCGCTTAAATAGCGACGGCCGACGTTACTAGAAAAATTATCTAATTTAGATGTTTCTCGAAAAGCTCGTCGCTCGCCTCTAGCAGTTTTTTCCGGGATATCGGCAGGGACAGATTGTGATCGTCATTTGGCAAGAGGAGGATATCGTCAGACTGCCCTCTTTTTTTCAAAGCCTTGGCCATGACTTCGGACTGCTGAAGCGGAACGGTCATGTCGTCTGTTCCGTGAACGAGAACAATTTCCGCCTGGATCTTGTCAACATTTTCAGCCGGCGATTGCGCAAGAAGGAGGTCCTTATCATCATATCTATCGCCAATAATCTTCTGCCAGAATTTAATCGTCTCACTCTCTCTGCCTGTCCGGGCCTCTTCAAATTTCAGGATATCCCGAATTTGAGAAACGCCGTTGACGGAAAGGGCGCATTTGAACATTTCCGGCTCCATGACAGGCAGGGCCAGAGCCTGATATCCACCATAGCTGGCGCCGGTGACGCAGATTTTATCGGGATTGATGACGTTGTTTTCAACAAGGTGATTTACGCCGTCAATCGTGTCATAAAGCATGCCCCGACCAAACTCGCCATATCCCTTTTGCAGGTGTTCGTAGCCAAACCCCGTGGATCCGCGAAATTGCGGTTTAAAGACAGCATAGCCTTGCGCGGCCAGATATTGTCCCCAAAAATCGAATGTAGCGTCATCTCTGGCTGTTGGTCCGCCATGCGGCATAACCACGGTCGGGAACGGCCCGTCCGCTTTTGTTTTTCCGGGCGGAAGCGTCAAATAGGCCGGAATATTGAGGCCGTCTCTCGCCGTAAAATCTGCCCGCATGGTCGAGGCGACTTGAGACGCTTTAAGCTCCGGGTATGTTCCGCCCAGGGACGAAATGGTTCCGGGCCCTTCTTCGTAAAGATAATATTCACCCGGATTGCTATCGCTCTCCGCATAAACCGTCACCATTTTGTTATCTTCCGTTTTGGACAAAATGTTTACATTCTGCCCTTCCAAGGCATCAGAAAACTTTTTATGCCAGGACTTGTAAGGCTCTTCGGTATAGACTTGGCGGTGTCGATCATCGGTATAGCTCACGCCAATCATTTTACCGGTCTGGTTGTCGAAAATAGGCCCATAGTCATATCCATCCGGGACATTCGCTTCGAATGTAAACGGCGTTGCGGACTTTGTGTCCGGATCGATCGTGAACAAGGTCAGAGCGTTTTGTTCGGTTTCCTGCATCAACAGTTTACCGTTGAGCACCGTCGACAAATATGTCGTTCTGTTTTTCGAGTTATCGAACCGTTTTTTATAGACGCTCTCTTCATCAATCCCTTCGCCAAAAAAGACTTCATACTCTCCGCTCCGAGGGTCGTAATCTTCTCGGGCGAGAACTTTCTCACCATTACTGGACAAAACGACATTGCCTGTGGTGACGGGCATGGATCTCTCAAGGCGCTCATTGCCGCTATCCAGGTCGACGCGGTAATGGCGTTGGAAGACTTCGCCGCCATATTCCGTAAAGCTCATCAAAACCTCGTCCTCATTATCCGGGAGGTCATGAACGTAGCCGCCGCCATAGGTCACGCGGTAGCGTTTGCTTTTAATGAGGTCGTCAAGAAGGATTATAGACCGCTGTGTTTCAATATTGGTCGAGACCCAACGGCTGAACAGCGTGCTGTAGTGTTTCATCTTGCCTTCGCCGCTTCCCCGAACGCGGGCCAGCATAATCACGTGTTTATTGCTCGCCCAGTCAATTGCCTTAACAATAGAATCTTCCGGCGGCGTGACGATGACTGTTTTCGCATCCGGATTTGTCAAATCATAGACAAATATAGCTTTATCCCCGGCAAAGGGGGCCAGCATGGCAATGTGTTTTCCGTCTGGCGAAACGCGTACGCTTTGAGTCCTAGGAAGCTGCGCGTAAATGTCGATGTTAGGGTCTTCGGCAAACGCTGTGCTCGGCGAAAAGGACAATGTCATAAAGACGGCAAAGGCAGGCGCCAAGACAAGGCGGATATATTTAAAAACAGTCAAAACAGATCTCCCTAATTTGGGCCAACTATTTCCGATGAAAAACTCTGAAACAAGAGGAAAAACGCAATCAGAGGCAGAAATATGAAATTTAAGTCACCTATCTTAGCCTATATTAATTTCTGAGAGGAAATTTGTCTCTCATCGATAATTCAATCAGGCAAATCTATCCTGCAGCTAATTGCTTCCGGCGAAAAACGTGTCAATTTCTTTGGGATATTGGTTGCGGGGGTAGGATTTGAACCTACGACCTTCAGGTTATGAGCCTGACGAG
>JAPYSU010000049.1 GCA_029936425.1 Litorimonas sp. | reverse complement strand
GCCTGACCCCCACGCAGATTTTGCTAGGGACCTGGTGTGGGCAAAGGCAAAACGTGGGATGGAGGGAGCCAATCGAGGCATTTTTCTCCGATGGTCAGAAGCTTGCGAAGAATATCCTAGGATCGCTAAAAAAGACGTTACCTTTGGATGTATACACGGCATTGATGAGGTCCGTGATGCGCTTGAGGAAAGCTATCGCGGCCACCATCAATACCATTGGATTCGACCCAGGAAAACATGGATTGATGCAGCCTGCCCAGTTTACATCGATTTTGGTAAAGGCTTTCTGGCGCGGCTAGAAACCTACGACGATTCCGATCTCCGGTGCGTTCGCTTGATCGATAAAGCCAAGTTTATTCACGATGTAATGACACAGGTAGATGCCCATCAAATTGCGCCATGAATTAAATGGCCTCGCATAGAACACAATTGGGCAGAGTAGATGAGAGATTGAACCGTCTTATGTTCCATGCCAAAAGAAACATCTTTGATGATGTTGAGCCTAGATAATCCCTTTCAGTAGCACGCACTCACCGTCGCCAGGAGTAAGAATGGTAGTTTTTTGCTTTCCTCGCGTTACGCTAACCCGAAAGTTTTGAAGTGACTGGCTGTCAACGGCGTCTGGTGAATTCCCACGGACATAGCGGTCCGTATTGATTGCAGGTTGCCCTTTTGGTTTCACCAGCCACTTTTCAAACATTATTACTTCATCAAACTGTTTACCTTTGGCTTTGTGCATGTTCATGACGACCACACCAGATTCCGGCTTCGAGTTACTAGAGAAGTGTTCCCGGACAAACGCTTCCTTGGTGATCTTGAGAGCGTTAAGATACGAGCCGTTTTCAAGCCAATCCTCTCCAAGAGTCTGTCTGAAGCTTGTTCCTCTGCCTAATAATCGGAGGTTCCTTGTCTCTTTTGCAATCTCATTGAGTCGCTTACACTTACCCGTCTCTAGAGCGTTTCTGACTGATTTCCAGTCTTCGTGAGGATTCCCGCTGAACTCTACCTCGTCTCTGATATGAGCTAGGGTCGATAACGTTTTCACTAGAGGGCTGTTCGCTTTTATCGTATGGCCTCTTTGTGCTCTTTCCCGGTAGTCTAGAAACTGCGTCTGCAATTTGTTTGCTTCTTCGAGCGCTGATTTGGTGGGCTTGTCCCCGTTCTTTCCTCGATAGAAGTTGACCATCAAGGCGATCAGGTCCTCCAGATGGTCTTGGTACTCTGGGGGTTGCATTAGAAAAGCGATTATCTCTGCTCCGAGAATCGCGGCTTCAATCTCAATCGAAGCGGTGTGAGGAATTGGCTGCATTCCAGCAGGGGGCTTGAGCAGAGCTTCAGAAACTTGTCTCGTGAGCTTTTTAGTAGGTACCAGAATTGCTAAAGACCAGTTGCCTCCGTCTTTGTTAAATAATCTTTTCCGAGCTTTGTAGATTTCAGAAACAAGTTTGCTCATCGCTGGATCTGGGTAGGGGGGATAGCGAACAATCTCAACCCCGTTGTAAGAGCGTTGACGAAAACAACCAGTCAGAATGTCATTTCCAAATTTCCCAATGTCTGTGCCGGTACTGCGATGATTGTCATCGGTTAGGTCAATGTCTTGCGGGCCGAACGTAGTTCGAAAATGATCCAGGCGTTCAGGGTCCGCTCCTATCCAGTCGTAAATGCGTTGTTCTGGATCTGCCAGCGCTATCAAACGACACGTTTGACCAAGGGCTTTGACCACCCTCCACTGATCGACATTAGTATCTTGGAACTCGTCTAAAATGATGACTGGGTACATCGAGCCGATAAGCTTGCGAATGCGCTCGCTACCCTCAAGAAGTGTTGCGACGGAGGGTGCGAAAAGGTCGAAGCAAATCTGACCTTCGTTTTTCGCCAAGTTAAGTCGATAAATATTCTCTTCGCGTAAAAGATGTTGTTTTTCTTCTTCGGTTGCTGGCTTTTTGGGGTGTTTAAGTCGGAGGGCCGATAGCGCAATTGCTTCGGCAGGCGGAGCGAGAAGCTCCAGCTTTCTTGGAAATCCCATGAGATAGCCATGTGTCTTAAGCACCCGCCAAAAAAACGCGTGGTACGTCTCTACGTCAATCAATCTCTTGTCTTCGCGAGGTACGTCCTGTTCGGTTTCGATTGCCTCGACAACTCGGGACACTGTGGCACGGGCAAAGCTGAGGAACAGGATCTTTTGACCGGGTTTCAGCTCGTCTCGGGCGATTCGAGCGGCTTTCAGAATTGAGATGGTGGTTTTGCCCGATCCAGGGCCTCCTATCACTAGGAGTGGGCCAATGGAGCGCATTACTTCCTTCTGGCCGTCAGTCAGCTCCATCTGGGCCACCCTCATTAAAGTCTTCTGAAGAAATATTGTCACCGGCATTTTGATCCTCGTCTGATGGGTAACAATATTGCTTTAGTTCGCGTGCAGAAGACCGAAGCCATTCCGGAATCTCCGATTCAGAGCACTGAGCTAAAAAGTCGGCAATTCCCCAACTACCTTTTGACCATTTAAAAAAGTCGCTCAATGAGGCAAGCGCAGAAGTTGTTGGATTCGGATATTTTTCCGTCAAGTGTTGCGGCCACTCTAATCCCGCAGCAAATCTTTTTCGGGCTGCTGATGTTGTGCCTTTTAGGACCATGTCCTCGAATCCTTTCTCTTCATGCATCAGCAAAAGCTCAACTTGTTCTTCGATGAGCGCCTTGTTTTTCTGCCCCTGTTTGTCGCAAATCGCGAACGTGTTCTTACCCAAATCTTTATAAAGCTCCGCCATGCCGGGAATGTTGGTTTCGCTGGCTGCATCGATAGTGCAGATGCCTAATGCTTCGAGTGAGGAATATTCGTCTGGATTCAACTCGGCCAATCGACGGCACGCAACTGGAAAAGCAGAAGCTTCAGTTGCACCCTCTG
>JAPYSU010000006.1 GCA_029936425.1 Litorimonas sp. | reverse complement strand
GGTGTAATGAGCGCGGCAATAATTGGAAAAGCGGCGGAAGACGGATCGCCAGGGACTTTTATCTTTGTCGCTTTCAGCTTGGCCGGCCCGGTCACGCTGATATAGGCGGCATTGGCGATAGTTTTGGTGTTCACTGGAACGCCAAAGGCGCGAAGCATATTTTCCGTATGATCCCGCGTCGCAATCGGCTCAATCACGGTTGTTGTGCCTTTCGCATTTAACCCGGCCAATAATATGGCGGATTTTACCTGAGCGGAGGCATGAGGCGGACGGTATTCAATCGGCCGAAGCGCTCCGTCGCTTTTGAGCCTAACAGGCAGGCGGCCAGCTTCGCCAGAGTCCAGTGTGCGGGCGTCAGCCGAAGCGCCCATTTCTCTAAGCGGGTCCAAAATTCGGTTCATCGGCCGAATGGATAAAGAGGCGTCCCCGGTAAAACGGGCGGTCAGCCTATATCCGGCGGCGGCCCCCATGATGAGGCGAACGCCTGTGCCGGCATTTCCGCAATCTACATCACCTGTTGGCGAGGCAAATCCTTTGGCGCCAACGCCTTCAATCCGCCATGTGCCGCTCTCCTCTTCGGTAATTTTCGCGCCAAAAGACCGCATGGCGCTGACAGTAGATAAAATATCCTCTCCCCGTAACAGGCCCGTCACTTCCGTGACCCCTTCGGCCATGGCTCCGAAAATAATCGATCTGTGAGAAATGGACTTATCACCTGGCGCTGTAACAGTCCCCTTCAAAGCCGTTGAGGGGGAGGCGGTTGCGGTCTTAACAGGTGAGGACATATACAGACTGACATCCATTGGCGGTTGACTTGATTAGCCCAGCCGCTAAGAGGCGGATTGACCAGCGGGAAGCGGGTTTTACAACGCCTATTTCTCCACGCAACAAAAAATATATATTTTATCGCAGGACAGGCGCACTGCACACACTGCGACAGAGGAAGGACCATCCTGATGGCAAAGAAGGTTGATTTGGGCACAAAACGTGTTTGCCCAGAATGCGATGCAAAATTTTATGACCTTGGCAAAGACCCGGCGCTTTGCCCCATTTGTGCGACTGAAACCGCTTGGGATCAGTTCGTTACGGCGCCTATTCTGCCATCTTCTCAATTACCGCCTGAGTCCAAGAATGACGACGACGATGACGACGATGACGAAGATAACGAAAATAAAGAGGTCGATGAGGATGATATCGACGAAGAAGAGGAAGCCGCGAAAGAGCTAGAGCTTGACGGCGACGATATGGCCGTTGTGGGCGGCGCGTCCGGTGATGATGATGAAAAACCGGGCTATGACGGCTATTCCGAAGATGAAGACGAAGACGAAGATGCCGCTCTTGTCACAGATGACGATGACGACAATGAAATGCCGCCGCCTGATGACGCGGATGACGACGAAGAACCTGAAGAGATCGAAATCTAGGTCTATTGTCTATAATGTATTAAATCCCTCAAGACGGCAATTGTCGTCTTGACCGCTCCGGCGCCGGAGATTAAACGGCGCAAACCTATCCAAGCCGACACATTCGGCCCACATATTGGACAGGGGCCTTAGCTCAGCTGGTAGAGCGCTTGCATGGCATGCAAGAGGTCAGGGGTTCGACTCCCCTAGGCTCCACCAAAGGTTCGCGAGACGAACTGTCTCTTTCCTTTTTAGATAAGACCTTAGTTTTCACAGCAAAATATCTTGTGAAACGTTCAAATTAAAAAATTTGAGGATGGACATAAAGGCGGTGCATTTATGGACGCCCTTATTCCGAATATCCAACCGCCGTGTAAAGATTGATATATGCCAAAGCGATATTGGCATCAGCCGCGACAACGGCTTCCCGGCTGGAGATGAGGGTTCGTTGAGAGTCCAGAACATCGATAAAATCCGCCAGGCCCTCACGGTAAAGCGCATTGAGCTGATTAAAGGCCGACTGACTGGACTGCACCGCTTTTTCCAGTTCGGTTTTTTGTTCTGTCAAAGCCTGAATTTGTAACAGGGCCGTTTCAGTTTCGCGAATGGCGTCCAAAAGGGTCGATTTATATTTGGCGATCGCAGCATCGGCTTCGGCTCTTTGTATGTCCACTTCAGCGCGTCTCCGCCCGGCATCAAAAATCGGGATGTCCAGAATTGCCCCGAGACTGGCTGTCAAAGCGTTCAATCCATTATTCGAGGTCGTCCGGCTGGCGCTGATGGTCCCGGGCAGGCGAAGGGACGGGTATAGATCGGCCTGTTCCACGCCAATATCGGCAATTTCAGCGACGAGAGTTGCTTCGGCGGCGCGAATGTCCGGACGCCGCCGGAGCAAATCCGTCGGAACGCCCAATTCAGGCCCTGCCGAATAATTTGGTATGATATCCTCTTCCGGGAGACCCATATATTCCCCTCTGGGCGCTTCCCCAACCAAGACAGAAAGAGCGTATTCCGCGCTCCTTCGATTGGCTCTCAATAAACTTCTTTGAGACTGCGTGCGGGCCAGATCGGCGGCGGCGCGGTCCACATCAAGCGCCGGAGAGAGTCCGGCGTCAAAGCGGGCCGTTACAATTTCGAGAGTTCTTTCCTGTAGATCGAGCGAGGTCTCCAGCAGAACAATCGCCGCCCCGGATCGGCGCAGGGCAATATATTGGTTGGCCACGGAACTTGCGGTCAAACGCCGGATATCTTCGACTGTAAAGCGAGCGGCCTCAAAACGGGCTCTGGCGCCCTGTAAAGCCCGTTTGTTTCTTCCGGCAATGTCTGGATCAAAAGAGAAGACTCCGCCTCCGGTCGCACTGGCCTCGGCTTCGACCCCTCCGGTCAGAATAGAAGATATTTCGCTATCCACGAAAGCATCGAAGCTCGGGAAAAGGTCGGATTCTGAAGCTCCGACTTGCGCCCGGGCTCTTGCAAGATTGGCAAGGGCATTTTCAATATCCAGATTTTGGTCCAGTGACGTTTCTATCAACTCACTCAAGGCAGGATCGGAAAACCCCTCCCACCAGGCTTTTTCCGGAGACGCCACCTGATTAAATTTCAATTCTGTCTGATAGGCGTCCGGCGCCTCCAGATCGGGGGCAATTGGGTCCGGCCCGGTGACACAGCCGGCAAGGCCCAGCGCCGCCAGAGAAATCAGCCCGCTAAATTTTTTCATTCTGCTGGCTCCACCGCAGCAGACGGCCCGTCAATATCCTCTTCGCCTTCTGTTTCCAGGTTTTGGGTGTTTTGAGCTTTGCTAAATCGCGCAATGCCCAAATAAATGACGGGTGTCAGAAAGAGCGTGAAAATTGCGGCAATCCCTAAGCCGCCGAAAATAACCCAGCCAATAGAGAGCCTGGCTTCCGCGCCTGCACCGCTCGATAAAATGAGAGGTAAGGCGCCCAAAGCGGTGGATATAACGGTCATGATAATAGGCCGCGCCCGCATGGTCGCCGCTTCGAATATGGCGTCCTGTAGACTCCGTCCTCGGGCCCGGAGTTGGTCCGCAAATTCGACCAGTAATATTCCGTTCTTCGCCATCAGACCAATCAGCAGGATGAGGCCGATCTGAGAGTAAATATTCAGAGAGACGCCCGAGAGAAATAACGCATATATTGCTGCAGCCAGAGCAAAAGGAACAGACAACATAACAACCAGAGGACTTGTCAGGCTCTCAAACTGGGCAACAAGAACCAGAAAGACGATAATCAGGGCAAATCCGTAAGTATAAAGTAATTCGCGAGAGGACTCCTGGAGTGTATCGGCTTCACCCTGCAGGATCATATCAATATCATCCGGAAGAGTACTTTCTGCCAATCTTTGTATTTCAGCCACCGCATCGGCTAAAGCCACGCCAGACGCGATATCGGCCTCGACCTCAATGGCGCGGCTTTGCTCTGTCCGGTCCAGCTCTGCTGCCACCCCTTGTTCTTCCAAGACTGTCAAACTGGAAAGCGGAATTAACGCCCCGTTTGAGGAGCGGACAAATAAATTGCGCAAATCTGCAGGGGATGAGATCGCGCGTGTCTCAGAGGCGAGGATGATGGGAATCGCTTCATCATTTACGTTCAGATCAATCAAGTCCTCACCATCCACCATGGCGCGAAGGACAAGCGAGATTTCGTCGAGGGGCACATTGAGATCTGCGGCCCGACGGCGGTCAACCTGAATAGCGAGCTGTGGCTGGGTGGGTTGATAAGATATTTCGGAATTGGATAAGATATCGGACTCTGTATCAATTTTACTGGCCAGATCCCGGGCTGCTTTATAAATATAGGGATAATCGGATCCAGTCAGGGCGACTTCCAACCCGCTTCGTCCGCCGCCGCCGCTGAGTGTCCCGCGTCCGAAAACCGAGACTCTTGAGCCGGGAATGCGGGACATAGGCTCTTCCAATTCTGCAATGATGTCCTGCTGGGATCTGTCGCGGTCTTCCCAAGGAGCCAAGCGAGCCGTTACCCCGACACGGTTCGGGTCATAACGCCCGACAACTGTAAACAGGGATTCGATTTCGCCGCTATCCAAATAGGGTTGTAAAATGTCCTCTATGTCATTGGCCTGCCGCTCCATATAACTCAGCCCAACTCCGTCCGGCCCCGTCGCAAACACCTCAACCCGGCCTCTATCCTCAGGGGGAACAAGTTCATTTTCAATCTGTGTGTAGAGAAAGCCCGCGCCAATGATCGCGGCCATACTTGCAAGGACGGGTAGCCAAGCGTGTTTGAGACAAAACTTTAGAGATTTTTCGTAAAACCCGGAGGCGTATGACCCGACACGGTAAAAGACTTTTCGTGAGGAGTCGTCCCCGGAAAATCGAAATTGGGCCGCAATGGCGGGAGCCATTGTTAAAGCGACGAACGAAGAGATGATGACGGCGACGGCCAAGACAAATCCAAACTCTCGGAAGAGACGGCCCGTGGTGGAAGGCAAGAAAGAAATCGGGACAAACACGGCGACGAGGACGGCTGTTGTTGCCACGACGGCAAAGAACACCTGGCGGGTTCCATAGGCGGCGGCTTTACGTCTTTTGACGCCTTCCATCTGCTGTCTCTGAATGTTCTCCAGCACGACAATGGCATCATCCACAATTAGCCCTGTCGCTAGAACCAAAGCCAGCAAGGTCAGCAAATTGACCGAAAAGCCCATAATCCAAATGCTGGCGATCGTGCCGATAAGAGAGACCGGTATGGCCACGGCCGGAATTAATGTGGCGCGCCAGGACCCGAGAAAAAGCCAAATGGTCAAGACGACAATTCCGATGGTAATTAAAAGGGTCATGAAGACTTCAGAAACCGAGGTTCGGATAAAGACCGCGTCATCCGAGGTTACGCTCACCTCAATATCTTCAAAGCGGGCATTGAGGTCTTCGACTTTTTTCGAAACCTGATTGGAAATATCAATTGTATTGGATTGGGCCTGCCTCACAATACCCAAACCGATAACAGGGCGGCCATTTAGACGTAGTAAATTACTCGCATCGGCCGGGCCAAGAACGACTTCAGCCACATCCCGGATTCTAACATTATCTTGAATTATAACGTCCTTGATAAGTTCAGGGGTTGAGGCCGTGGCCTCAACTCGGACGATAAGCTCTTGATCTTCCGACCGGAAACTTCCGACCGGAATATCGAATGGAGCCTGACGCAGGGCGTCGGCGACATCATTTATTGTCAAACCAAACCTGTTAAGACGTAAAGGATTGACAGAGACGCGCATCTGTTTTTCTCGTGTCCCGAATTCCTGAACGGTCGCTACACCCTCAATGGTCAGAATGGCCGGGGCAATATCATTATCTATTATTCGTGTCAGTTCATCTTCACTATAGGCATTACTGACAACCGCGAGCGTTACAATCGCGCCCGCGTCTTCATCGGCTTTTGTCACGAAGACGTCTTCAACACGATCCGGAAGCTGGCGTGATACGCGGCTGACCGCTTCGCGCACGTCAGAGGCGGCAATGTTCAAATCAATCCCAGGTTCAAATTCGACCCGAATTCTAGAATTATTTTCTTCACTGGAAGACCGGATTTCGCGCACGCCCGACACACGCGCGACAGCGCCTTCAAGAACGCTGGTCACTTCCGAGTCCATAGTTTCCGGGGCGCCGCCCGGCAATGTAGCGCGCACAGAAACCACGGGCCTGTCCACATCGGGCAATTCTCTGACATCAATGCCTAAAAGGGCGGCCAGTCCGGCGATAATAATGAGGAGGTTTAAAACAGAAACGAGTAACGGTCGCTTAACCGCAATCTCGGGTAATCCGTTCTTCTCGGAATAGGCCATAACTATTGAACCTGCGTCGCATTGCCCTTACGCGACACCGAAGAGTTTGAGCGACCAGATAAAACCTCTTGAACGGGGGTGTCCTCTCGTACTTTCTGGACGCCCTCGGCAATGATTTGAGCGCCTTCTTGCAAGGGCGCTTTGACCAAAACCAGACCTTTTTCTCTTGTGACAATTGTAACAGAGACACGCTTGGCAAGGCCTTGCTGTATTTCCCAAAGATAGGCCCCGTCACCGCCCCAAACGATGGACGCCTCGGGAATAGCGGGATAGCTTTGGCCCGGCAAATCAAAGCCAATGCGGAAACTCATACCCGGTCGCAATTCATCATTTTCATTGTCAATTACGCTTCTGACAGAGAAATTCCTTTGCTCCGGGTCAATCCCGCTATCGATGGTTTCGATCTTAGCCTCAAACGCTCTATCCGGTAGGGCGAATGGCTCCATATTGAGGATTTCGCCGACCTCCAACTCTCCAAAAACCTGCTCAGGGGCCTCAAAATCCACGTAAATAAGGGATCGGTCGTCCAATCGTGCAATTTCCGTTTGAGGCGTAATGCGGGCGCCGGCGTCAATTTCTGTGAAACCAATATGACCTGAAAACGGCGCTCTGACAGTTCGTTCCGACAGTGCGTTTTTAGCAAGAGCCAAATCCACTTTCGCGGCTTCCAGGGCGGTCTGGGCTTCTTCAATCTGGCTTTCGGAAATTGCTCCCGGGACGTCTATGCGCTTATATCTTGATAGAAGTTGCTCTGAGTCTTTCAGCGAAATTTCGGCCTGCTGCACGGCCAGACTCTCTTCCCGGGAATCCAGCTGTAGAAGTGTCTGGCCTGCCTCGACAAATTCACCGGCTCTGAAATTGACACGGATTACTTCTCCGCCAGTTTTGGGATATATAACAGCGAATGCTTTAGCGCGCGCCGTGCCAATAGCCTCTACCCGATTTGTATCGTTTAAAAATTCAACTTCATGAGAAATAATCTCAACATTTTGTTCAGCTGGCTCCGTTGTCGTTTCAGAGTTATCCGAACAGCCGAGCAAGAGAGCACCAAACGCAATCACACAGAATTTCTGCCATTTTAATTCTGTTTTCAAGGGGGAACCCTTTAAGTCTCGATTTAATCTGGTTTCAGCAAGTAAGTGAAGAAGTTCACATTACAGCTAATACTCGCAATATGACAAGTTTTCACCCCTCAAGATAAACAAGAGTTAATGGTGAATGTAATTAGCATACGTATCAAACATCAATATAGCTTTGAAAAATTTCAATTGATCGCAGATATTGAGTAAAATGAAGATTAGACTGGAAATGTCACAAATAGACGTTTGCTCTCTGACCTAATGAAGGTTTTAAAGACTATAAAAAATTCAGCGTCGTAATTGCAAGGCTAGGGCCTGCTTAATTTATAAGGCCTCAATTCTTTCGGTTGCGGCTCTTCGTGCTTTTGCCGGGAAATTAGACTTATGGCGGAGCAAAACCGCATCAGCCGTTAGATCCATCATGTTATAGGCAATCAAGCGTTCCGTGATATGAGGCTGACGGTTGGTCAAAACCCAATGGGTTAAAACCGCTTCAATGCCTTCTTCTTCCGCCCGGGCACGCGTTTTGTCCAATCGAATACGTGTGCGGCGCAACTCGGATTGAACGGCTTCATAAGCATTGACCATTGACCAGAAATCATAAGCCAGAGAGCCCGGAATATGATCCGGCACAATAGACGCAAATTTACGAATGGCCGCCCCTTTGACGACATCTACATTCTTACGCGCGGCATTCTGGATGAAATTATTGAGTTTTACCGGATCATCACAGCGGGCGATTGAATTTAGAATTGGGGTATAGTCGGGAGCAGGAAAATCTTCCAACATGATTATCTCCGTTAAATCAGAATCAATTAAAAACGCCGCCTCAATTTAAAGGCGGCGCCGAATTTTAAGCGGTTTCTTTCTCTTTCTTCGCCAATATCGGCTGCAAGGAAGGTAAAAGTTCATGAGAGGGGTCAAATTCCGAATAATCGCAGAGAATTTCCTCGCCTTCTGAAATGTCCCGGGTTGCATAGCCGATAACAATTTCTTTGAAGTCGGAGTTCGGATTGTGCGAATGGTTCATGAACCGACCATTATCCGCTTCCAGAACAAGCGTATCAGGCTCGTTATGTAAGGGATAAGCATATCGGGTCATGAATTCCTGCATATGAGGCGGGAAGTCTTTCATTTGCTTTGGACTGACTAATCGATCAAATTTCGTGTCGAGTTTCCAGATAACATCGCCTTTTTTGATGTTTTCAGCAGCAAATACCCCAACACCCTCAATGCCGCTTGGCGCGACAAAGCTACGGATAAGCATCATTGTATAAAATCTCCGGAGACAAAAGGCGCTTAGGGCAAGGTCGTTAGTCTGGGCGAGAGTTTCGCTTATCCCGACCTCGCGCGGCTTTTGTTCAGGATAATATTAGATTCCTGTTTTGAGGTTTTGACAAGTAGTTTTATAGGGCTGAGTGTAAAATTTAACCGAGCCTAACTGCCTTCTCCGGCCATGCGCTTTATCAGGGCTTTCGCCTCTTCCCCGATATCGGGATGAATTTTCGCATAAGCCATGACGGCTTCGAGATACCCGATTTTGCTGCCGCAATCATAATCCTGACCATCATAGACAAAAGCGTGGAAACTCTGGTCTTCCATCAGCCGCGCCATCGCGTCTGTGAGCTGAATTTCACCGCCGGCGCCAGCTTCCTGATCTTTCAAAAGCTTCATCAATTCGGGCTGGAGAATATAACGCCCAGTAATTTTAAGATTGGAGGGTGCGTCTTTTTGAGCGGGCTTTTCTACCATGCCGTCCATCTGGATAAGCCGCTTGTCGCGGTAATCTTCGCCCGCTTTTGGTTTGATAACGCCGTAACTTGACACCTTGTCTTCCGGCACGGCGTCCACCGCGATAATATTCCCGCCGACATCCTGATAGGCGTCCATCATCTGCGCCAGACAGCTCCGCTTGGACTGAACCAATACGTCCGGGAGCAAGACGGCAAAGGGTTGGTCGCCAACAATATCGCGCGCGCACCAAACGGCGTGGCCAAGGCCCTTGGCGGCCTGCTGACGGACGAAACTCATTGACCCTGCGCGGGGCTGCATGGATTTCAGCTCATCAAAAATGGTCGTTTTTTTCTTGCGCTGTAGCGCGTCTTCAAGTTCGTAAGCGCTGTCGAAATAATCCTCAATCGCACTTTTCTGGCGACCCGTAATAAAGACAAAATGCTCAATTCCGGCTTCTAATGCTTCGTCGACGACATATTGAAGTGCCGGACGATCCACGACGGGAAGCATTTCCTTGGGAATAGTTTTTGTCGCCGGCAGAACACGGGTCCCGAAACCGGCGACGGGCAGAACGGCAATTTTGACGGGCTTCATAATCGGCATTCCTAAGGTCTAAACGGGCCGGCCGATATTGGCATAGGTAAAGCCCTGCTCTTTCATTGTTTCCGGACGATAAATATTCCGAAGGTCTATAATAATAGGTGTTTTAAGCAGAGTTTTAATCCGGTGCAAATCCAGCGCCCGAAACTCGTCCCATTCAGTTATAATGACCAGGGCGTCCGCGCCGTCTATCGCCTCATATGGCCCGTCTGTATAAGTCACATCAGAGAGAAGGTGCCGGGCCTCTTTCATGGCTTCAGGGTCATAAGCCCGGATAGTTGCTCCTGCCTCTTGGAGACGGGGTAGAATTGTCAGAGACGGAGCGTCCCGCATATCATCCGTATTCGGTTTAAAGGCTAGGCCGAGCACAGCAATCGTTTTGCCAGAGACCTCCCCGCCCATTGTTTTGATGACTTTATCCGCCATTCTGGATTTGCGGTCTTCATTGGCGTCAATCACAGCCTGCACAATTGTCACCGGCGTTCCGGCCTCGGAAGCGGTTTGCGTGAGCGCCAGCGTATCCTTAGGAAAACATGACCCGCCATATCCCGGACCGGCATGCAGGAATTTGGGCCCGATGCGATTATCAAGGCCAATGCCGCGCGCGACTTCCTGAACATTAGCGCCAACCGCTTCGCATAAATCCGCCATCTGATTTATGAAAGTGATCTTCGTCGCCAAAAATGCATTGCCCGCATATTTAATCAGTTCGGATGTCCGGCGACTGGTAAAGAGAATCGGCGTCTGGTTGATAAAGAGGGGACGGTAGAGCGACTGCATAACGGCTTTGGCGCGCTCATTTTCTGTCCCCACAACAACGCGGTCAGGCCGTTTGAAATCATTAATGGCAGCGCCTTCGCGCAAGAATTCAGGGTTGGACGCGACGGCAAAGCGCGACGGCTCCAGATGTTTTGATAAAATCGCCTCAACCTCGTCACCTGTTCCGACGGGAACCGTGGATTTGGTGACAACCACGGTGAACTTCGAATCGCTGGCGGCAATATTCTGGGCAATTTCTTCGGCGGCGGCATAGACATAAGACAGATCCGCATGGCCATCGCCCCGTCGGGACGGCGTTCCGACCCCGATGAAAACGGCATCCGCCCCTTGCATGGCCTCGGACAAGTCAGTTGTGAAAGACAGGCGCTTGGCCCGTACATTCTTGGCAACGAGCACATCAAGACCGGGTTCAAAGATCGGGATGCCGCCCTGATTGAGCGTTTCGATCTTCTTGGGGTCTTTATCTACACAGACAACGTCGTGGCCAAAATCGGCGAAACACACGCCTGAAACCAGTCCGACATATCCGGTGCCTACCATTACTACACGCATGCGCTCTTTCCTTTCGGCTTTCCTAACTGGGCATCGTACCGTCTATAGGGATTCGACCCCCTGCGTCATAGCGCCATTTTGACTTTTTTCGAGCAAAAGCCGCATAAAGGGTCATGACAGAGGCCGAGCTAAGTTTTCCGATGATATTGGCGTGGGCCGCGCCTCTCTTTGTCATATGCGTCGCTCTCGAATGGCTCTTTGTTCACCGGAAAAAATGGGCCGGGCGGTATGAAACGCGCGATGCCTTTGCGTCCATGACCATGGGGATCGGTAATCTGGCGACGGATTTGCTCTTTGGATTTATCAGTCTGGGGGTTCTTCTTCTGGCGTGGAGATTTCGGCTGTTTGATCTGGGGCACAGCCTTCCGATCATAATACTGGCTCTGATTGCACAGGACTTTGTCTATTACTGGAAACACCGAATTGCTCACCGGGTGCGTTGGTTTTGGACGGCGCATGTTGTGCATCACAGCTCGGAACATTACAATTTGACCACCGCTCTTCGTCAGCCCTGGAATAATCATTTTACAGGGCATATTTTACTGTCCGTGCCTTTGGTTTTACTCGGATTTCATCCCTTATTGATCGGGTTTGTCGCGGGTCTGAACTTGATTTATCAATTCTGGATCCACACTGAAGCCGTGGATAAAATGCCGAACTGGTTCGAGGCGGTTTTCAATACGCCAAGTCATCACCGCGTCCATCACGGGACGAATCCTCAATATCTGGATATGAATTATGCCGGAATTTTTATTATCTGGGATAAGTTGTTTGGCACATTTGTTGGAGAACAGGACGACGTTAAAATCGCTTACGGCGTAGTGAAACCGATTGAGACATTCAATCCGGCGAAAATAGCCTTTGCCGAATGGGGGAATGTCTTCAAGGACGCAGCGGGGAAAGACCTGACTCTTCGCCAGAGACTTGGCTATATTTTCGGCCCGCCGGGTTACTCCCATGACGGGTCACGGCAAACCTCTGAGGATATAAAGCGGGAATTTTACGCCCGCCGGAGCGAGCAGCATCACCCTAATCCGTGAAACAAAGCTCTTTGTTTGAGGTTCAGCCCCTTGGGAGAGCCCACTTTTACTGTCTCGCCGCTTTTTCGTAAGGTAAATGCCGCGGCTTCAAACGCCTCATAATCGCGGCTTAACACCGTGGAAACACCCATCATACGGGTCTTAATTTTCTTTTCGCTCAGGCGCAAATCAATATATCCGCTCACCAAAGCGTTGTAATAGCGGACATCGGCATTTGACTGTGTCAGGAGAAGATTATGGTCCGCCGTGGCGTCGCCGAGATAGGCGAGCAAGGTTTGAGACGAAACGGAGGATGTCACGAGTTCAACTCCGACCTTGTTATCATCTTTTTCCGAGGTCAGTTCGTTAACCCAGAATTCGTGCGCGTCTCCGGTCAGCACAACCAAATCATTTACGTCGGCCTCGGACAAGGCGTCATAGAAATTTTGCCGCGCGACAGGATAGCCGTCCCAACTATCAGGATAGACGGGCAGGGAATATTTGGACAGGGTTAGAAAGGCACGAACCCCGGCCCAGTCTTTTTCAATTTTAACCAAAGCGGTTTCATCAATATAAGGCGTAAAATCCGGTGTCAGCAAACGACCCATAATCACCTGATTCAGGAGCAGTCGCCACGGTTTACCGGCTTGCTTGGATGTTTTCAGGGTGTCGACGATAAAGTCCTGTTGATCCTGTCCGAACATTTCCCGGCTGGGATCATAGAGTTTGTCTTTCTTGAATTTATCGGCGCCGCCAGGGGCGGTGATGTCATCAATATATTCTTCGACAATGATTTGCTCGGCGCGTGCTGTCAGACGGGTTTCGACACAGACGAGGCTGGCGAGGTCTCCCCATTCAAAGGCGCGGTAAATATCTGCCCGCGATTTCCCGAATTTCGGCTCCCGCAGAGGCATCCACTCATAATAAGCGCGAAGCGAGGCGTCTTTTCGGGCCGCCCAGGACCCCTCTCCCTCATTGTGATTCTCTGCTCCGCCTTTCCAGCTATCATTGGAACTTTCGTGATCATCCCAAACGGCAATGAGGGGCATTTGCGCGGTGGCGTCCTGGAGATTGGGGTCAGAGCGATATTGCGCGTGACGTCGGCGATAGTCTGCCAAGGCAATGATTTCGGTTTTCGGATCGTGGACTCGATCTGCCAGGCGCGGGGAGGCATCGGCGGCATATTCGTAATAATAATCTCCCAGATGTATCAGTGCGTCGAATGGGTCTTGTTTGGCCTCGCGTGCAATGTGATCGTAAACATTAAAATAGCCATGTTGCCAGTTGGCGCAGGAGACGACGGCAAAACGGGCGTCTGCTGTCGGGCCATCCGGTAAGGTTCTCGTGCGTCCGAGAGGGGAAATTGTGTCATTGACCCGGAAACGATAATAATACCATTGTCCGGGTTTCAGGCCATTCGCTTCGACTTTGACGGTATAATCTTTGACGATGCCGGTTTTGATGTCGCCCTTTGAAACAATGGAATTGAAATCTTCCGTTTCTGATACCTCCCATTTAACCGTTATATCGCCGTCTTCCTCAGGCGTGAGACGGGTCCAGAGTATAACGGAAGTGGTGAACGGATCGCCCGAGGCTATGCCGTGAGCAAAGCGCCCCGTGCGGGTGTCGCTCCGCGCCGTAAAAGGCGTTCTTTTAGCGTCGGAGCAAGCCGCTAAGGAGCCGCCGGCCAGCCCGCCTAATATGCCGCGCCGAGAAGGCAGTTGGGTGAAGGGTTTTGTCATAAGAGAACTATAGGGGTTTGAAAACGACAGGACAGAAACAAATAAAATTTCCTATCAGTCGGAATTGAAAGGAGTGGCCGAAAGCTGTCATTCGGCTTTGTGCTGACCCACACCATCCCCGGATTTAGTCCAAGTCCGGCGACGGTTCATCCCCATTTTCTGATCCACGGCATCAGAAAGATCACTATTCAATGACGCGGCGAGCCGGTGCAGTAAAATAGTGACGTCCGCCGCTTCCGCCAGAATCGACTCTGAGGACTCATCTTTTTCAATGGCCTCAATCAATTCCTCAAGCTCCTCTCTGGCGCGTAGAGCATAGGTTCTGACGGAACGCGCCTCGCCAAAGGTTTCGCGTCCCCATCTATGAATTGTCTGACTGGTTTCTCTCATATCTTCTGATCAAACTCGCCGATTTCCGGGTGATTTGCAAGGCGGCGCTCAATTTCGCGGAACATGCCCATCATGTTTTCCTTCGAGGTCGGGCTTTCGACAACCACAACCAGATTAGGCGTGTTGGAGCTTGCCCGCATGAGGCCCCACGTTCCGTCTTCCAGTGTGAGGCGGACGCCATTGACCGTATTCACATCGACGATTTTCTGACCCAGAATTGTCTTTCCGGCTTCTGCATCTTTCTGGGCTTCGGCAATAATTTTTTCGACCACGCCATATTTTTCTTCATCGGCACAATAAGGCGACATGGTGGGGCTGCCCCAGGTCATGGGGAGGGCGCGGCGAAGGTCCGCCATGGATTTTTCCGGATTGCGGTCCAGCATTTGCAAAATGGCAATGGCGCTGACCAGACCATCATCATAGCCGCGCCCAATCGGAGCGTTAAAGAAATAATGACCTGATTTCTCAAATCCGACCAAAGCGTTTAAGTCGTGGACTCTGCGCTTAATATAGGAATGACCGGTCTTGTAATAATCCGTTTTTGCCCCGTTCTTCATCAGAACGGGGTCGGTATTGTAGAGCCCGGTGGATTTTACATCGACAACAAATTGGGCGTCTTTGTGGATTGCGGACAAGTCCCGCGCGAGCATGACGCCGACCTTGTCGGCAAAAATCTCCTCGCCTTCATTATCGACAACGCCGCAGCGGTCGCCGTCGCCGTCAAAGCCGAGGCCGACATCCGCGCTATTCGCCTTTACGGCGTCTGCCATAGCGTGGAGCATTTTCATATCTTCCGGATTCGGATTGTAATTCGGAAAGGTGTAATCAAGCTCGCATTCCACGGACACGACCTCGGCGCCAATGGCCGTCAGAACCTCCTCGGCAAACGCGCCGGCCGTTCCGTTTCCGCAAGCGGCAACAACCTTGATTTTGTTTTTAAGCTTAATGTCTTTGGTCAGGTCTTTGATATAGGCGTCTCTGACGCCGTCGACATATTTGTAAGAGCCGCCCGCCCGCACTTTGGACTCGGCATTTAAAACGATGTCTTTCAGGCGAGACATTTCATCGGGGCCGAAGGTCAACGGGGCTTCAATTCCCATTTTTACGCCGGTCCATCCATTTTTATTATGGCTGGCCGTGACCATAGCGACCCCGGCGGCGTCTAAATGAAACTGGGCAAAATAGGCCATAGGCGACAAAGCGAGTCCAATGTCCAGAACCTCAATGCCTGCATTGACGAGGCCGAGCATGAGCGCCTGTTTAATGCCGAGGGAATAATGGCGAAAATCATGTCCCACCGCAATTTTCGGATCGACTCCGCGTTCATGCATCAGCGTGCCGAGCCCTTCGCCCAGCGCCTGAACGCCGTAAAGATTTAATTCCGACGGCTTTTCTTCGGACGGCAGGCCAAACCACCAGCGGGCGTCATATTCCCGAAACCCCGTCGGTTTGACGAGAAGCTGCGTTTCAAACTCGATTGTATTGGAGGCGATTGAAGGCCGTGGTGTTCGAGTCATGAGGAGCGCTCCGTGAAGGGGACTTATCTTTCGGCGGTTTTCGTCTTTACCGTGGCGCGTTTCAAGACTTTTAACGGCGACCATCCGAAACTTCGTAAAAGTTTCAACTTGCTGATTTTCATCCGGGCGGTGGGATGTTCGGGTTTAGGGCGATTGAAAAATCCGTCTTTCATGCCGCGAAATGTGGGCCCCAACCGCCCGGGTCGAAATATTGACCAGATGAGAACGCCGAAATTGGTGATAATATGCGCCGGTCCGAGACATAAAAGTAAGGGCAGGGGCATATTTTTCATGAAGGTCCAGATGCGGTTACGGGTGCCATGATAGACCGCAAATTCAGAACTTCGCCCCGAAATGCCGCTGCTGATATGGTCAATTTTAGCTCCGGCGCTTTGCACACAATATCCGCCGTCAAGCCTCATGCGGAAGGCGAGATCGACATCTTCATGATAACAGAAGAAGTTTTCGTCAAAGCCGCCTAAGCGCATATATGTGTCCCGGTGATAAACCGCTCCGGCCCCGCAAGGCCCAAACGCTTCTCGGTCTTGAACGGGCGTAACGGGGTGATTGAAACCTGAACGCCAGGCCAGACCAAAAGCGTGATACTCATCCCCCAGACCGTCAAATAAATCGGGCTCCAACGCCATATATTGCGTGCTGCCGATCATCGTGGCCTTTGGATAAGCCGAAATAGTTTCGCCTATCTTTTGGAGCCAGTCAGGCCGCGCAAACGCATCCGGGTTCAGCAGCGCCAGCCACTCTCCATTGGCCTGTCGAGCGGCGATATTATTGCCCTTGGCAAATCCCGTATTTTCGTTTTGGGGTAGAAGGATAAACCGTTCATCCAATTCGGGCAGGGAGGTAAAGGATCCGTCTTCTGAGTTGTTATCGACGATAAAACATTCAAAATCAGTTACCGTTTGCGCCGCGACAGAGGCAAGGCAGCGCGCCAGCCACTCTCCCGCATTGTAATTCACGATGATGATAGAAAATTTTGGAATCGGACCGCTCTACATTTGACGCCTGTCTATAGGGGCTGCGGCGGTGTCTGTCATGGGTGAATTTCAAGACCTGTCCGGGTTGCAATGTGATATAAAGAAAACGTTATATGCTGTTGACGCTGAGGCGCATTCAGACTATTGGCACCACAAATATTTATCTTTTTCAAAGAGGCGCCCAAGAGGCGATATTGATATGAGCAAGTCCGATTACATCGTTAAAGACATCAGTCTGGCGGAATATGGCCGTAAAGAACTGGACATCGCGGAAACCGAAATGCCGGGCCTCATGTCCCTGCGGGAGGAATTTGGGGAAGAAAAGCCTCTGAAAGGCGCCCGCATTGTGGGCTCACTGCATATGACAATCCAGACGGCTGTCTTGATTGAAACGCTCACAGCGCTCGGCGCGGAAGTGCGCTGGGCGTCTTGTAATATTTATTCAACACAGGACCATGCTGCCGCCGCAATTGCTGCCTCGGGCGTTCCTGTCTTTGCGATCAAAGGCCAGACACTGGAAGAGCATTGGGACTATCTTGATAAATCCTTCCTGTTCGAAGACGGCCCGAATATCATCCTGGATGATGGCGGCGACGCTACGCTCTATATTATCATGGGCGCTCGCGTCGAAGCCGGGGAAACAAACCTGATCGAAGGCGAGCCCGGCTCCGAGGAAGAAGCGGCCGTGTTTGCTCAGATCAAGAAGCGTCTGGACGCCAGCCCGGGCTGGTTCACAAAAATGCGCGATCAGATTGTGGGCGTGTCCGAAGAAACCACCACAGGCGTTCACCGCCTTTACGAATTGCAGCGTGAAGGTCGTCTGCCTTTCCCGGCAATTAACGTGAATGACTCCGTCACCAAATCCAAATTCGATAATAAATATGGCTGTAAAGAGTCTCTCGTGGACGGCATTCGCCGCGCGACGGATACGATGATGGCGGGTAAAACGGCTGTAGTTCTTGGCTATGGTGATGTCGGTAAAGGCTCTGCCGCCTCTCTGCGCGGGGCGGGCGCGCGCGTGAAAGTCACCGAAGTTGACCCGATTTGTGCGCTTCAAGCGGCTATGGACGGGTTTGAGGTCACGACACTCGAAGATACGCTTTCGACGGCGGACATTTTTGTTACGACCACAGGGAATAAAGACGTTATTCGTCTCGAGCATATGCGCGAAATGAAAGACATGGCCATTGTCGGTAATATCGGCCATTTCGATAACGAGATTCAAGTGGCCGCTCTCAAGAACATGCAATGGACCAATATCAAGGATCAGGTCGATATGATTACTTTCCCTAAGGGAAATCGTATGATCCTCTTGTCACAGGGTCGTTTGCTTAATCTTGGCAATGCCACAGGTCATCCCTCATTCGTGATGTCCGCTTCGTTTACGAACCAGGTTCTGGCGCAAATGGAATTGTGGGAAGACTCCAAAGCCTCCACCCGCAAATATGAAAACAAAGTCTATATGCTGCCAAAGCATCTCGATGAAAAAGTCGCCCGTCTTCACCTTGAAAAAATCGGCGTGAAACTCACGGAAATGTCGAAAGAGCAAGCCGACTATATCGGCGTCTCCAAAGACGGTCCTTACAAGCCGGAACATTACCGTTACTAGGAAATAGACTTCTAATAAAATACGGGGCGGCAACGCCCCGTTTTACTCTTTTAAACCAAGCTTCCATCCAAAAGCCTCTTAATAATAATAAAAAGCGAAGAGCCTTAAAATCTGAAAGGTGCCCAAAATGGCCCGTAAAACTTATCACTTCACATCCGAATCCGTTTCCGAAGGTCACCCCGATAAAGTGGCGGATCGTATTTCAGACGAAATCGTTGACCTCTATTTTCGTAAATCCGTTGCCGCCGGCATGTCCCCTTGGGAAGTACGTGTGGCGGCCGAGACGCTGACGACCACGAATAAGGTCGTCATTGCCGGAGAGACCCGCGGCATGGATGTTTCCAAAGACGATGTTGAAGCCGTGGCCCGCGCCGCCATCAAAGATATCGGCTATGAGCAACCCGGCTTTCACCATGCCCATGCGGATGTCGAAGTCCTGCTCCATGCCCAATCCGTCGATATTGCGGCTGGCGTGGATGAAGGCACGGGGCTTCACACTGAGGAAGGCGCAGGGGATCAAGGCATTATGTTTGGCTATGCCTCCAATGAAGTGCCGGAAGCGTTGATGCCGGCTCCGGTGCATTACAGCCACAAAATTCTGGAACGCCTCTCCGAAGTCCGTCATTCCGGCAAGGAGCCCGGCTTGGAGCCTGACGCGAAATCCCAGGTTTCCGTGAAATATGAAAACGGCAAACCTGTCGGCGCCTCGGCTATTGTGCTGTCGACCCAGCATAAAGACGGCCTGACCTCTGCGGATATATCCGATATTGTCATGCCTTATATCCGTGAAGTCATGCCGGAAGGCTGGATTACGGATAAGACGATTTTCCATATCAACCCGACCGGGAAATTTGTAATTGGCGGACCTGACGGCGATGCGGGACTCACAGGCCGGAAAATTATCGTTGATACTTATGGCGGCATGGCGCCCCATGGCGGCGGCGCTTTCTCTGGAAAAGATCCGACGAAAGTGGACCGCTCGGCGGCCTATGCCGCCCGTTATCTGGCGAAAAACGTGGTGGCTTCCGGTCTTGTGGATTGGGCCAATATTCAGCTTTCCTATGCGATTGGTGTGTCAGAGCCGACCTCCATTTATGTTGAACTTGATGGAAAACACGCTGCTCTTGCCGAGCGTCTGGAAGAAGTTCTGCCGAAGCTAATGTCTTTGACGCCGCGCGGCATTCGCTCACATCTGAATCTTAATCAGGCCATCTATGCGCCGACGACCGCTTATGGCCATTTTGGACGAATCCCGACGGAAGAAGGTCATTTCTCTTGGGAGAAAACGGATCTGGTAGACGCCCTCAAAAAGGCTGTTTAAACGTAAACAGTTAAATTTATCAGCCGATAGACAGGCCTGAAAAATCACCCCATAATGCCCTCATAAAATAAGGAGAGTGTTATGGGGTTTTTTGGGACAATTATTATCGGATTTCTAGCAGGCGTCGTCGCGCGCTTCCTTATTCCTGGAAAAACACGCCCTGGCGGACTTATCATGACCACGGTTGTCGGCGTACTCGGAGCGCTCCTGGCCACCTATCTGGGCGGCCAGCTCGGGATTTATGAAGTCGGAGAAACCGCAGGCTTTATCGGCGCGGTGGTTGGTTCCATCATACTTTTGCTGATCTACGGTAAGGTGACCAAGGGGTAGAGACTTTCTAGCTTAATAAATCGCCGCAGGGCTGTTCTGTTACATAAGTCTGGTCAATCCACTCGGAATAGGCTTTCCTGTCATTCTGAGGCGGGGGCGTTAATTTCCGGTCTTGTCTGATAGATAGATAACCTGTGGAGCTTGGAACCATGACACCAAAACGATTCGTCAGGTGAAAGCTCATCATAGTATCAGCATTCCATTGTTTTACAGGTTTTCCGTTCTTCTCAGCCGGGCTAAAGCTCCAGTTGGAAACGGCCTCTTTTGAAGCCTCGGTAAAGACCGCATCCGTACAATAAGACGCTTTGATATTTTCAGGAATTCCACTCTTACTAACATCAAAAATCATGCAGCAATATCCACTTGTTTCCGCATTAAACGGCATGACCGGCGGAACACGTTTTGTGGCGATGGCCTCTTTTTCATAAGGACTGTCTACCGATTGCGCGCTCCCTATCGAGGGCGTAGCCAGTCCTGCACCTGTTAAAACCAATAAGAGAGTTCGGATATACTTTATCATGAAGTCAGGCTAGGCAACGGATTCTCAGGCGTCAATAAAGAGACAAAATTAATCGATGACAAAGCTTCCGACAGATTCACTTATATGCGTAGCCGCTATTGCCGGAGCTTTTGGCGTCAAAGGAGAGGTCAAACTCAAATCCTTTACCGAGGCTCCTGAAAATTGCGTGAGCTATGGCCCTCTTATGGATGAGGGTGGAAAGGTTGTTCTAACTCCCAAAACGCACCGCAGGCTCAAGAATTTTATAGCGGTTTCAGCGCCTGAAATTACGACGCCCGAAGCGGCGGACGCCTTGAAATCGACTAAGCTTTTTGTGCCCCGATCCGAACTTCCAAGCCCGGAAGAGGATGATTTCTACTATTCTGATCTGGTGGGGCTTGACGTAAAGTCGAATGACGGCAAACGTATTGGCACGGTCATAGGGGTTCACGAATTCGGAGCGGGAGACATGCTCGAAATTGCCCCGCATCCGGACAAGAAAACAAAAAAGGCTGCTCCCAGCTTTTTCCACCCCTTTACCAAGGCCGCGACTCCGAAAGTGGATATCCCGGCCCGGCGCCTTATTATTGTTCCGCAGGAGGCGGAATAATCCGATCAGGAATATTTATTGGCTCTGATTAACCGGAATTCATAATTTCGATTAGGGTATTCCATGTTTCATTTGCTATAGACGGGGTGTGAGTATCGAGCCGAACATAAAAACGACCCCGCCAAAGCTCATGCGGGCCATTCGCGAGGCGATGGCGGGTACCGAGTCGGTTCAAGGGCGTCTGGATGCTTTCGTCACAGCGATATCCGCCGCCATGCAGGTCAAAGTGGCCTCGGTTTATCTTCTGCGCAAAGGCGATGAGCTGGAATTATCGGCGACGGAAGGCCTCAAGAAATCCGCGGTTCACAAAACCCGTTTGAAACCGGGCGAAGGCCTTGTCGGACATGTGAGTCTGACCGCTCGTCCGCTCAACCTGGCGGATGCGCCAAGCCATCCGCTCTTTTCCTACAGGCCCGAAACCGCCGAAGATCCGTTCCGGTCATTTCTGGGCGTGCCTATTTTGCGCGGTAGCCGCGTCCTCGGCGTCTTGGTCGTGCAGTCCGAAGATGCCCGGAGTTTCAATGAAGAGGAAGTTGAAGACCTTTTGACGGTGGCCATGGTGATCGGCGAGATCATTGTCGATGACGAACGCATCGGCGGGAAAAAGGCCGCCTTGAAGGGGATTACCCTTGCGGCCACAAAACCTGAAACGCTCAAAGGCAAGGCCTTTGCGGACGGTTTGGCGCAGGGTCATGCCTATCTTCATCTTCCCCCTGTACCGCCTGCCAATCTATTGTCGGAGAATATAGCCGCCGAGGAAACACGGCTGGAAGTGGGCATTAAGAAACTTCGCGCCTCAGTGGACGCAATGGTCTCCGGGGAAGCGGCCGGAATCTCCAGAGCGTCCAAAGAGATTTACGAAACTTACCGCATGTTTGCCTATGACAGAAAATGGGTCGGGCGCCTGCGCGAAGCTGTGCATTCCGGATTAACCGCTGAAGCGGCGGTTGAACGCGTTCGGAATGAGCATAGAGCGCGGCTGATGAAATCCCGCGATGCCTATTTGCGGGCAAGGCTGCATGATCTCGAAGATTTGGCCAACCGCCTTTTACGCGCCCTGTCCGGCGAAGCTTTGATGCCCGGGAATAAAAATATTTCAGACGACGCCATCATTTTTGCGCGCGAAATTGGCCCGGCTGAATTGCTGGATTATGATCGGGATAAATTACGCGCAATCGTTTTGGAGGAAGGGTCAGCAAGCTCTCATACCTCTATTATCTGCCGGGCTTTGGGTATTCCTCTGGTGGGACGAGCGGAAGGCGTGCTGGATCTGATTGAAACGGGGGATGACGTTCTGGTGGACGGCGAAACCGGCGTTGTCCACATTCGGCCATTGGAATCCCAAATTTCCGGCTTCGAGTTGCGCCAGACAGTTCGGGGCGAAATGGCCCGGGCCTATAATGCGCTCCGGTTGAAACCGGCAAAAACCAAGGATGGATTGAATATTTCCTTGCAGTTGAATGCCGGGCTCTTGGTGGATCTTCCTCAGTTAGATATCGCCGGGGCAGATGGGATCGGTCTTTTCCGCACCGAATTCCAATTTATGGTCAGTGATTTCATGCCGAAACTCAAAGAGCAGACACAGCTCTATCGACAAGCGCTGGAGGCGGCAGGGGATCGCCCCGTAACGTTCCGCACGCTGGATTTAGGGTCAGATAAAATCCTGCCTTATATGGATCCAGTTCCGGAGGAAAACCCGGCCATGGGGTGGCGCTCAATTCGCATCGCCCTGGATCGCCCTGGATTGATGCGATATCAACTCCGCGCTTTGGTCGCGGCCGGGGCCGGAAAAAATCTGCGCGTGATGTTTCCTATGGTAACCACGGTGGACGAAATGATAGAGGCCCGCGCTCTTTTAAATCGAGAGATAGAGCGGGCGAAAAACCTGGCGCAGGAACTGCCTCAAAAAATCGAGATCGGGGTCATGTTGGAGACGCCGTCATTGGCGTGGCAGGTCAACGCTGTTTGCGATCATGCGGATTTTGTCAGTGTCGGGGCGAATGACCTGATGCAGTTTTTCTTTGCCGCTGACCGCGATAATACACGCGTTTCAGACAGGTACGATCCGCTTCATCCGGCTGCGCTCTCAATCCTTAAATTTATCTCGGTCGGGTGTAAAATGAACGACACGCCCGTCAGTGTTTGCGGCGAAATTGCGGGCCGCCCATTGGAAGCCGTCTGCTTGGTTGCTTTGGGCTATGAAACCCTCTCCATGCCCGTAACAGGCATTGGCCCGGTGAAATCCGCAATTCTGGCTTTGGACGCCGGGAAATTGCGCGCTGAACTCGAACCTCACCTCAATATCAATACGCGGCTCTCTTCGCTTCGGGAAACGGCCCGGAAATTTTGCGAAAGAGAAGGCGTTCCCATTTAAACATTCAGGATTTTTATGTTTTACAAAAATGTTTCCCTCTTCGCTCTGGCTGCGGCTCTGTCTGTTTCGGCTCTCTCGGCGTGCGGGGATAATCCATCCGATCAAACCGGGGATGAAGAAACACCTGTTTCGCAATCCCAAATGGAAGAGGACGCCTTGCCAGCGACGGATGGCCGGATCGTTGTGTCTTCTCTGCCGAAAGTTGACGAGCCCAATACCTGTATTTTGCCGATTACGATTACAAACGGAACGGAGTCCGAGGCCACAGTGTCCATGATGTCATTTTCCGTTACAGGCTCCGGACAGGAGGATAGCGGAAACATGTTTGCCCAGGCCGTGGCGCCGGGTGAAACAAACACGGCGCGGCTTCTGTTTCCGGCCCGCAAATGCGAAGAACTAAGCGTGATTACGGCCCCCAATCTGACCTGTAAAACCGAAGGTGAGGATTGCGTCGATGCGGTGGAATTCGAAGCCGTAGACGGCTTAATTATCCAGCGAGGGGAATAGGCGCACCGGTCAGGGAGACGCTTGATGCAATTGACTCAGCAGCTTGAAAAGGCGCGCAAGCACATTTCCGGAATAACGGAAGCCGTCCCGGAAGTCGGCCTTGTTCTCGGCTCCGGTCTCGGCGATATGGCGAAGCAAATTGCCGGGGTTCAAATCCCCTATTCAGAGATTGAAGGCTTTCCGAGGGCGACAGCCCCGTCTCATAAAGGCGTTTTGCATATCGGAGACTGGAGCGGAAAGACGGTCGCCGCATTCCAGGGACGCTTTCACCTTTATGAGGGTCATTCCCCGGCCGACGTGACGCGGCCCGTCGAATTATTGGCGGCGATGGGCGTCAAAACTATCATTTTGACCAATGTATCCGGCTCTCTGAATCCTGATTTTGAGGCGGGCGAAATTATTTCAATCTCGGATCATATATTCTTTCCCGGACTTATGGGGCAAAGCCCCCTTACAGGCCGGGGGGAAGAAAACGGTCGAAACCGTTTTGTCGATCTGAGCCGCGCTTATGATGCGGATTTGTTGAATTTGGTTGGCAAGGCTCCGGGAGGAAGATTGCAGAGAGGGATATATGCCTGTCTCGGCGGGCCGCAATTTGAAACCCCGGCCGAAGGGCGGATGCTTCGCCAGATGGGGGCGGATATGGTGGGTATGTCGACGGTTCCCGAAGTCATCATGGCCCGTTATCTGGGGCTTCGGGTTCTGGCCCTGAGCCTGATCGTCAATCCGGTGATTACGGATCCCGACCGTCAAAGCGCCACAGGCATCGAAGAGATTTGGGACATTATCACAAAGGCGAGAGGCCGCTTGGAAAACCGAATTAAACATGTAGTAAGCCAGGTGTAACGGCTGGGGGTCAGGCGTTCCGGCTGGGAGCCAAGCATGACAGGTTTAATTGGTATTGTCGTTTTACTCGGCATTGCATTTCTTTTTTCCGAAAGCCGGAAATCCATCAAAGCCCTGGAAGTGGGGCGGCTTCTGCTCTTGCAGACCGCGATTGCCCTGTTTGCTCTGTTCACCCCGATCGGTGTGGGCGTGTTATCCGCGGTGAGCCGCGGGGTTCAGAAAATGCTCTCTTATGCACAGGACGGTATCAGCTTCATGTTCGGCCCGATTGCCGATCCGGCAAATGGTATGGTTTTGGCCTTTCAGGTTCTGCCCGTCATAATTTTCATCGGGGCGCTCATGAGTCTGCTGTTCTATTTCCGGATTATGGATATCATTATTAAATATCTGGGCGGGGCGTTACGATTTTTAACCGGAACCTCCCGATTGGAGTCCATTTGCGCGGCCGCCAATGTGTTTGTCGGCATGGCCGAAGCGCCGTTGACAATTGCGCCCTATTTGAAAAAAATTACACGCTCTCAGCTTTTCGTGATGATGGCTCTTGGCCTGTCCAGTGTCGCGGGCACGGTTTTATTTGCCTATGCCGCCTTGGGGATCCGCAGTGACCTCTTGATCACGGCGGCGTTCATGTCCGCCCCGGGAGGGCTGTTGATGGGACGCATGCTCGTGCCCGAAACAGAAATGCCGTTTGATATCACCAAGGAAGACGCCGAAAAGGTAGATACACGCAAAGCCGGCAGCTTCGTTGAAGCCGCTACGAATGGGGCGCTGACGGGCCTACAAATCATGTTGAGCGTGATCGCGGTATTGATTGCCTTTCTGGCCGTGATTGCACTTTTAAACGGTATATTGGGCGGTATCGGAGGGTGGTTCGGAGCCGACGACCTCTCTCTTGAGGGTCTGTTTAGTTGGATTTTTCAGCCCCTTGCCTTTATCATCGGCGTGCCGTGGGAAGAATGCCGCGAAGCCGGGATTTATCTCGGACAGAAAGTTATCCTGAATGAGTTTCTGGCCTATGCGAGTTTTGCGCCGAAAATCAGCAGTTTTTCCAATCAGGGACAGATTGCCATAACTATGGCCTTGTGCGGATTTGCGAATTTTAGCGGGCTGGCTATTCTTCTCGCCGGGCTTTCCGCCCTCGTGCCGGAACGTAAATCAGAGATTTCCAAGCTTGGACTGAAAACAGTTCTCGCCGGGAACCTCTCCAATTTTATGTCGGCGTCGATTGTCAGCGTGCTGCTGGCTATTGCCGCGCTGATCTAACTGTCAGGCTGACGTCTTTAAAAATCCGCGCCCACGGCGTGAAGATGCGCGCCGTTTTTATTGAGCCATTTTTTGGATTTTTTTACATCCTCATTAATAGAGTCACACACATCCCAAAAGGCCTGGGAGTGATTGGCCTCGACCATATGCGCGCATTCATGGGCGGCGACATAATCCAGAACATAAGCCGGCGCGCAGATCAGCCGCCAGCTATAGCTGATATGACCTTCGCCTTTCCGGGTGATACAGGAGCCCCAGCGCGAAGAGGTATCCCGCACACTGACCTTACCGACCCTCATACCGAGTTTTTCAGCGTAATGGTGACTTGCCGCCTCTAATTCTTCCCGGGCCTCACGGATGAGAAAGCGCCGAACCCGTCCGGGAAAACTCTCAAGGTCAGGGGAAGGCACAATAATCTTGCGAAGGGCGTTATCGACTTTGGCGCGGCCGCGTCCTTCGGGTTTGATCAGGCGGTATGGCACGCCGCGATAGAGAATGTTCTCTCCGGGCGCGAAAGGCTGAGGCGGGGGCAGGGTTTCAAGCTGCACATTTATCCAATCGGCCTGCTGGCGCGCAAATTTCTGCGCCGCCTTGAAATGACGGGCCCCCGGAACAACCACGTGGACTTCGCGTTCGGATGTCTTGACCTTCAAGGATATGCGCCGGGCTCTGTCGCTCAGCACATAGAGAATGCGAGGATCATGACTATCCCGTAAGGGAAAAGAATCTTTTGACGGCGTGTCCGGCGTGCTACCAGACAGCCATTGTCGGGCTTTTTGACCCGCTGACCCTAAATGTGAATGGACACGACCCATGACGACTTTACGAAAATCCCTTCTTGGTACAGTAGCAATAACGCTCGCCTCTACCAGCTTAGTTTTGGGGGCGTGTTCGCCAAAGGACAAGGGGGAGAGCGCACAAATTTCTGCAGAAGCGCCGCCTTTGGGCCTTTCCACGCCGGACGAAAAAGTCTTTGCGCCCTATTTTGACGTTGCAGAACGCGATGTGCCTGATGCCGAGGCCAATCAGGCCTTGAAAGCGCTCAATCTTGACAGCCAGGGCGTTATGAGCTGGGACAGCCGAAAAGGCCAAAACGGGAATTACGTCTATACAGATCTTGTCTCAAAAGCCGAAGACAGCCGGCTGACGATCGGTAAAGCCGAATTATTCGGCATACATATGGTCGAAGGCGAGCCGAGTTTTGACCGTGCGAATTTCCAGAACGTTGTCATCACCGGCGAAGACGTCAATCTTGATATAGATGCCATGAGCGTGGCCCGGCCCAGCCCGAAAATGGCGCAAGCCATTATCGAGGCTCTGCAAAGCCGCGAAGGACTTGATGATCTGGAAGTTGAAATTGAAGAAGATGAAAAGGTCAGTTTTGGCGCTATTTCCCTGAATGACATTACGGTCCGCGGAGACGAGGCCAATGGCACAATAGACCATATAATCTGGGGCGTTAATGAAGACCAACGCCTGGCGGACGCAAAGATCGGCAAAGTCGATTTCACTCTGAAAGGCCAGAATGAAAAGACATCAAAGCTGGTTTTCGAGGGCGGGTCGGCCCGGGGCCTGAATATGAATGCTTATCAGGATGTGTCTCCAAAAGATGCCAATTTGGGTTTGGGGCAACTTCTCGGGCAAATGAACCTCTATGCCAAACCCTATGACTCGGTCGTCATCGGAGAAGGCAGCTTTACCAATGATTTTATCAAGGCCGCTTTTGAGGGCTTTGAAGGCAAAGCGAGCGAAGCGGGCGGCGTGACCACGATTACCCAGGTGAGTAAACCGTTCCGGTTTTCCTTTTTATCGCAACCTGAAAACCCTCAGGCCGCGCAAGGATATGACGCTCTGAAGCGTCTCGGCTTTGACGAAATCGTTCTGCGGAGTTCCCAAACGCAGGTTCTGAATGAAAATGAAGATACGATCACTCTCAGAGACGGGCTGATCGACATGGAAGAGGGTTTCCGATTAAATTATACCTATGAGGCGGAAGGGCTCTCTGCCATGGTCGAAAAGGCGAAATTAGAGCAGGAGCGGGAAAGTGCAGACGCCGAAGAGGTGACCCCTCCAACCCTCGAAGAAACTCTCAATGCTTTCGAACCTGTCAAACTCCGCACAATGAAACTGAGCCTGGAAGATAAATCCATTGTCGAGCGCGGCCTGAAACTCGCCAGTGAAATGTCCGGTCAATCAGAAGGCAATCTGAAGAAACAATTGAAACTCGCGATTATGGCGGCCACCTTTATGGGTAAATCCGATCTGGAAAGCGAAGTCATTGCGCAATTCGGTACCGCCGCAACGCAGTTTATCGACAATGGCGGCACTCTAACCGTGTCCGTCAATCCGCCAGAGCCGCTTTCTGTTAAGACCTTGGCCGAGGCCCGCGAAAACAATCTAAGCCCGGAGGATATCGGTTTCTCCGCGAGTGTCACGCCGCCGGAGGAATAACCAGGCGCGCGGCATTATATAGGAAGACGGCCCAGACGGCACGATCTGGCGTCGGAAGTAATCCCGCTCCTCCTGTTCACGGGGTTTACCCTCCTCCGTTTACGGGGGAGGTGGGCCGCGCATGCGGCTCGGAGGGGGGAGCCGCGCAAAACAGACGCCAGCGTAATACGCTCCCCCCATCCCCGCTTTGCGGGACTTCCCCCGTAAACGGGGGAAGATAATCCACACTTATCTTGCCAAAAACTCCAACCCTCTCAATCCCTTACAAAAAATTCCAAGAGACCGATCCCCTCTTCCCCATTTACCCTTATATTCAACATTGTTCTTTTGCTCATGGACAGGAAGACGTCACCTTCTGGAGTACGAGACGGCGGGACTGAGCGACCTTTCGTGACTGAGAGGTGTGTGCCGGGTCTGTCAATGCGCGTGCCTGACGCTCTGGCGTTCCACCCTGTGACTTCTTTGAAGGATGCAGGCCGATCGCCTAGACTGCGGACGACCTCCAACACAGGAGGATCGCTACAAGGCCGCTGCGATAAAACCGCTGCCGCGGGGCTTGGTCCTTGCGAAACATTACCAAATTCGGTCTCCGGCAAGGATACCGACCCCGCGGGCCGTCCACTTTATTCAAGGACGAACGCAAAGACTGACCCCGAGATGGGCAGTGGGACGAAAGGCTTGGGCAATGCACAAATCAATTTTTTCTGTCATTCCGCACAAGCCCGAAGGGCGCAGATGCGGAAGGCCGAGAGGTTGTATGCCTCCGATGAGTTAGCCCGCAACCTCTCGACCTTCCGGGTTCGCTGCGCGCCCCGGAATGACAGGAATAATAGGAGAGCGAACCTCTGTCCCATGTCATACCGACGCGACCCTCAGGTCGCCCGGTATAAGTGCCTTGCCGGTTCAGCGAAAAACGTCTTCTACGGGTCAAGACGCCAAGCATAAGGCACTTGCACCGGGCAGGCTTCGCCTGCGTCGGTGTGACTAAGGAATTGAAAAGTCGGCTACATCCTCACTAACCCCGTTTCGCGGTGCCGCGTTCGGATGTAGAGATGGCGAGCGGGACCGAAAGCGTGGACGATGCTCAGCTCATATTCCCTTCCCCACTTTCCCCCAAACGCGGATATATTGCCGCTATGCGAAATCGCAAGCAAAGCACATCTTGAAAATAGGGCTTGTCTAGCACATATAAGTGCTAGTTCGGCCGCCCTGATTGCGGTTGATAAAAGAATTCAGGTCAAAACCTTCGGAGTATTTCATGAAAGTCCTCGTCCCCGTCAAGCGCGTGCTTGACTATAACGTCAAAGCCCGGGTCAAACCTGACCAGACCGGCGTTGACCTTGCCAATGTCAAAATGAGCATGAACCCGTTTGACGAAATTTCCGTCGAACAGGCTGTTCAAATGCAGGAAGCCGGCACCGCCACAGAAACCATTGTGGTCTCTATCGGCCCGGCAAAGGCGCAGGAAACCATCCGCACAGCGCTCGCCATGGGGATGGATCGCGGCATTCACATTCAGACGGATGAAGATCTGGAACCTCTCGCCATTGCGAAAATCCTCAAATCTGTTGCGGAAACCGAGGAAGCTGATTTCATCATCCTGGGTAAACAGGCGATTGATAATGATTTCGGCACAACGGGCGGCATGCTCGCTGCATTGCTAGACTGGCCTATTGGCTCCGCGGCCAATTCCATTGAACAGGACGGCGACGCCATCAATGTCATCAAAGAAGTCGATGGCGGCCTGCAGACTGTAAAATTGCAAATGCCGGCGATTGTCACGACCGATCTACGTCTAAACGAGCCGCGTTATGCGTCCCTGCCCAATATCATGAAGGCCAAGAAAAAACCGATTGACGCCAAAACACCCGAAGATTTCGGTGTCGATACGGCCCCACGTCTCAAGACGTTGAAGGTAACCGAGCCGCCCAAACGCGAAGCCGGCATTAAGGTCGAGGACGCCGCTCAACTGGTCGATAAACTCAAAAACGAAGCAGGTGTAATCTAATGGCTATTCTTGTTGTTGCAGAACATGACAATGTGTCTTTGAAAGACGCTACTCATAAAACCGTTACGGCCGCCGCTCAAATCGGCGGAGACATTGATATCCTCGTGGCCGGCAAAGGCATTAAAGACGTTGTCGCCGCCGCGGCGAAAATTGACGGCGTCCGCGCTGTCCTTGGTGTCGATCATGATACGCTTGAGCGTCAGCTGGCCGAATCCATGCAGACTGTCCTTGTGCCCTTGATGGATAATTACGACGCGGTTCTTGCGCCCGATACAACGACGCATAAAAATTATATGCCGCGTGTTGCCGCCAAATTGGACGTTCAGCAAATCAGCTCCATCACCGGCGTTGAGAGCGCAGATACATTTGTGCGTCCTATTTATGCGGGTAACGCCATGTCGACCGTTCAGTCGTCTGATGCGAAAAAAGTAATTACCGTGCGGACCACGGCGTTTAACGCCGCTGGCGAAGGCGGTTCTGCCGAAACCAAAGACGGCCCGCAGCCTTCAGGTGATTTCAAATCCGAATTTGTCGGCGAACAATTGTCAAAATCCGACCGTCCTGAATTGACAGCTGCAAAAGTCGTGATTTCCGGCGGACGCGGTATGGGCAGTGGCGAAAACTTCGAACTGATTGAAGGCATTGCCGACAAACTCAGCGCCGCCATGGGCGCCTCCCGCGCCGCCGTCGATGCGGGCTTTGTGCCCAATGACTGGCAAGTGGGCCAGACCGGGAAATCCGTTGCGCCAGAGCTTTACATCGCCGTCGGTATTTCCGGCGCGATCCAGCATCTGGCCGGGATGAAGGATTCCAAAATTATCGTCGCAATCAATAAGGACGAAGACGCCCCGATTTTCCAGGTCGCCGATTACGGCCTGGTCGCTGATTTATTCAAAGCCCTGCCGGAGTTTGAAGCGGAGTTGGAAAAGGTCGGGTATTAATCCCGCCCTCAAAAATAAATAAATCAAGCCTCGCTTTTGCGGGGCTTTTTAGTTGCGAGTGCGTTTCGGCAAATCCGCATAATTGCCGTCCCGTTTCTCTCCCTTGGCCTGCATCGCTTCCATCATCTCTGACGGGATGAGCATGGACATGTTCCAGATGGCAATATTGTCGAGCGCGTCTTTGGTGGAGTGATCGCGGCCATAGGTGATCGCGCGTTTACAGCCGTAAACAGCCAGAGGAGGATTTTTGGCGATCTGTTTGGCGGTTTCCATAACGGCCTCCATCATCGCGTCTTGATCTTTGTATACTGCATTGAATAAGCCTTGGGCTTTCGCCTCATTGGCGTACATTTTGCGGCCCGTATAGGCGAGCTCGCGAACAAGGCCCTCAGGCAGATGGTTTAGGATACGCGGGAAAGTGCCGACATCGGCGGTCATGCCGACGATGATTTCGTAAATGGTGATGAAACTGTCTTCCGTGCCGTAACGCATATCGCAAGCGGTGATGAGGTCCACTCCGCCGCCGTAACACCCGCCCTGAATGGCGGCAAGAACTGGAATGCGGCACGCTTCAATTGCCGTAAAACTGTCCTGGAGGCGTTTGACATTTTCGTAAAAACTCGCGCCGAAAAGCGGGTCGTTCTTATCTTTCGGCCCCGCCACATCATTGGCAAACATGGACAGATCAATCCCGGCCGAAAAGACGGGGCCGGTGGAGGAGATAACAATGACGCGGGCTTTGGAATTGTCGTCAATGTCCCGGATGATTTCAGGAAGTTCAGTCCAGAAGTCGGCAATCATCGCATTGCGCTTTTCCGGGCGGGACATCACAACATGACCGATATTATCCGCTATCGAGACATTGAAACATTTATAGGTCATGAGAAATTCCTAAAGAGAAAAGAGGAAGCCTTTATCCGGAGACGCCTCCCCGTTCAGAACATCCTTGTAGGTGTTGAGGAGCTCCGTCACATCTGATGATTTTCCGACTGTTAGCCAATGGCTTGCGCTTTCCAGAAAAGGCCTCCAGCGTTCGCCAAGTTTCTGCGCAAAACCTGCGCCGCCCCATTCCGCGATGCGGGTCTTGGCTTGATCCGGAGCAAAGAAAAATTCTGTTGGGGCCGAGGGTTTGGGCGCGGGCTCAGACGCGGCGTCCCAATGGGACAGGCCGACCTTGCAAACATATTTCAGGTTTTCTTCGAAATGGTCAGACACTGTCGCGAGGACTTTTCCGTTACCGGACATATCCACGACAACGGTTTTAATATCGGGATTAAGATCCGTTATTGTGTCATAGGTCTCGACCTTATCATAAAAACCCGTGCCTTTTGTGAAGTCTTTATTTCCCTCTGACGTCAGGCCCGCGACTTTGACTGCGCCGCGCTGTTTCGCGCAAAACGCTGTCCCGAGAGCGGTTTTAGAGGATGCGGAGAGGATAAGGATTTGCTCCGCTTCAAAATAGTTTTTCTCGGCGAGAAAATCGTCAATCAAAAAACTCGTGGTAAATAGAGGGCGTAATATTGGCTGAAGATCCTGATGAAGATCAAAGGACGGGTCCGCATCGGTAAATGTGTAGCGATTATAGAGACTGTGAAGTTTCTTGCGGTGATCATTTCCGTCTTGAAATCCCATAGGCGAGATGTCGACAGGCTTGATATCAAACTGATCAACTATTGGAAAAAATCCGTAAATTTTCTGCCCGGCGCTGACGCCCTCGCACTGGCTTTCAACAATTTCGGCAAAGCCCCAAACCGGCGTTCGCCCGTGGCTCTCAATGTGAATGCCATAAGCATCAGGTCTAAAATAATTCCAATATCCAATTCGGTCGCCGGTCACCATATAGGTCACATTATTTGCGGTCAGAGCCCACGGACCAACTTGACATCGAATGAAGCCGTCAGCGAGCGGGGCGGCGTCCAGAGTGATGACTGAGACGTCAGAGAAATCAGATTTATTGACGAGTAGAGTTTGAGTCATAGAGGTCTTTTAAAATACACTTTCATTATCGCAGCGAATTAAAAGCTGCCCAGCTAGTCCCGCTTTACGGTGATAGTGAAATTTACGATATGCATCAGAGCTGACGGTTTCGAACATGGTTTTCGCATTCGGGTACCGAACAATGGCGACGGCATCCCACTCACCTTGTCCCGCGCCAATCAAAAAGTTATGCGTTCGGCCACTATAGACAGTTTCAGTGCCCTCAATATTTAGGTCTACCAACATTTTGGCAAAGGCTTCGGCATATCTGCCGTAAGCTGTGGCGCCAGACACGTCTTCTCCATCTTTATAGGTGGCTTTCACTTTAAACTTCAAAAGATTGAGCATGAAGACGGGTTCGTTTTCATCGCTGTCTCCCAAAAAGGCTTTAATCTGTTCAGGGGTCGGATCGATTGCGTTTAAAGTAGCCATGATTAATCCGTATATCCCGGATGTTGAATCACTTTGGATTTGGACTTTGCCAGAAATTCATCAGGAACGAAAAAGTCTGCGGCGAGAGGGCCATCATAATCAGGATGCGTGTAAACACTGAAATCTGTGACGCCGTTTTCAGCCAGAATAAATTCATCAATGACAAAGTTGCCGGTGAAATCTTTTGCAGACTTGTTGAGCAAAACATAAGCCGCATCAGCCATGATCTGCGGCAGGCGGCTCATCTTCGCCATACTGTCCCCGCCAAGAACATTCCGAACAGCGGCTGTGTCAATTGACGTCATGGGCCAGAGGGAATTAACAGCAATACCGTCCGGTCTGAATTCTTCACTCATGCCTAGCGTGCAAAGGCTCATTCCGTATTTCGCCATGGTGTAGGCGACATGATTTTTGAACCATTTTGCTTTCATATCTAAAGGCGGCGCAATGTTGACGATATGCGGGTTTTCGGCCTTCTTTAAATAGGGAAGACAGGTCTGAGAGACCAAAAATGTGCCGCGCGCATTGACCTGGTTCATCAGATCATAGCGTTTCATCGTCGTATCAGGAGTTGGCGTCAGAGAAATGGCGCTCGCATTATTGATACAGATATCAATTCCACCGAATTTATCGACGCAAGCCTTCACGGCGTCGCGCACGCCGTCTTCATCCCGAATATCGCAGACAATTGGCAAGGCTTGTCCCCCGGCGTCTTCGATTTCCTTGGCGGCCGTATAAACCGTACCGTCAAGCTTGGGATGAGGCTCTGCCGTTTTGGCGGCAATGGCAACATTAGCGCCGTCTTCGGCGAATTTTTTGGCCATAGCCAAGCCAATTCCCCGAGACCCGCCCGACATAAAAATTGTTTTACCAGCAAGTGACATAATTTCCCTCTTTGTATTTATCTTGAAGTTAGCATGAACCGACACGGCAACAAGCGTCATCCCCAATGGTTCATTCCTCAATTTTGTATGAGAAGATGTCAGCTCCCAAAAAACATGCTTAGCGTAACCTTAACAGCATACTCACCGAAATTTAAATATCTTCTGTCAGAAACGTCCCAACGTAAGACTTTGACGACCTAAAACTGGGATTTATGAAATGCGACACTCTGTGAAACTTTTTCCGGCTCTTTTACTAGTGCCGGCTTTGACTGCTTGTAGTTATGGGCCGCAAAATCAGGAATTTGGCTACAGCGGTGCGTCATATGCCCATCACAATGGAAGTTATCAGGCACAGGCCGTCTCTTATCAAGGGGATTTAATCTGCAGTGATGCAGGCTGCGCACCGAGCGCGACATATTCAGTCTCGAACAAACCGAGCCATAATTACGGACACGCGCCGCATCAGCCATCTTATGACGTCTATGGCTCTCAAATAGACGAGAGCTATAATGCGGCCGGATACGGGCAAAGTCCTAAACTTCGTGGAGCTTATGGTCATAAAATACGCCACGGATATAAATATGGGACTTTGGGCGTTGTCAATTATGACGAGGGAACAGATAATTACGGCATTCAGGCAAGGCTAGGGTACCAATCTTCCGGTATTTTAGGGGCCGAGGTTGAGGGCTCCATCGGCATTTCAGATGATGAAGATACAGTCGGCGCGACAACCATTGAATCGGGCGCAGAATACTCTGTCGGAGCTTTCGCCCGTGCAAAATTACCTTTGGCAAAAGGATTTTCAATCCATGCTAGAGGCGGATATCATCTGACGGGTGTTTCCGCAGAGTCGGAAACAGCGGGTGTCACCACTGAAGTTTCTGACGATTTAGATGGTTTCGCATATGGCGCCGGCGCAGAATATGCCTTCTCGCCGCGCAGCGCTATACGTCTCGACTATACACGGTACGAAGCAGATAATATTGATCTGGATGCGATTTCCGTTGGCTATACGAGAAAGTTCTAAGCGTCTTCCTGCTGCGCCCATAGCGCCGAATATAAACCATTTTTAGAGAGCAAGGTGGTATGACTGCCTTGCTCTTTTATTTTTCCGTTTTCCATTACGAGAATATTGTCCGCCTTGACGATTGTGGAGAGGCGGTGGGCGATGACCAGAGTCGTTCGACCTGTTGTCGCCCGATCCAGCGCGGTTTGTATGTCGCGCTCCGTGGAGCTATCAAGCGCGGAGGTCGCCTCATCAAGGATGAGTATAACCGGATCTTTTAATAAGGTTCTTGCGATAGCGACCCGTTGCTTTTCCCCTCCGGACAATTTCAACCCGCGTTCGCCGACAACCGTTTCATAACCTTTGGGAAGGGTCGTGATAAAGTCATGAATTTGAGCGTCCTTTGCAGCTCTTTCGATATCATCTTGACTGGCCCCCGGATTGGCATACGCAATATTATATCCAATCGTATCATTAAAGAGAACCGTATCCTGAGGGACAATGCCGATTGCTTGGCGCAAGCTATCTTGTGTAAAATCCCGAATATCGATTCCATCAATTTTTACCTGTCCGGCACTGATATCGTAAAACCTAAAGAGAATACGTGACAAAGTCGATTTTCCCGCGCCCGTTGGACCGACAACCGCCAGAGTTTTACCGGGCGGCATATCAAAGGAAATATTGTCCAATATCCTCCGATCTTCTTCATAATGAAAACTTACATTCTCGAACTCGATGTGACCGCTGAGGTGTCCCGCGGCTTTTGCATTGCCTTGGTCAATTATTTCAGGCTTTAAATCCATCAGGATAAACATTTTCTCGAGATCTGTGAGAGCCTGTTTAATTTCGCGATAAGCAAAACCAAGGATGTTCAATGGGCGATAGAGCTGCGTCATGACAAGCATGACAGCGGTCATGTCGCCAATCGTCATGTCCCCTGCGATAATATTATAGGCGGCAAGTGAGATTATAGCGACGAGGCCCCCATTCATAATAAACGACTGACCAATATTTACAGTCGCGAGCGATGTTCGAGAACGAATGGCGGCTTCCTGATACCCTTCCATCGCTTTGTCATAGCGGTTAATTTCGAACGGTTCGGCGGAGAAATATTTGACTGTCTCATAGTTCAACAAACTATCCACGGCCTTCCCGGCGGCCTCTGTATCCCGCTTATTCATTTCACGCCTGAATTTAAGACGCCATTCCGTCGTCATGACGGTAAAAATAATATACCCAATAACGACGACGACCGCGATAATGGCGAAGCCGCCACTATAGGCCAGCCAGAAGGCTACCGCCGCGATAGATAGCTCCAAAAGTGTTGGGCCAATATTGAACAATAAAAAACGAAACAGAAAATCAATGGCCCTAACGCCGCGCTCCATAATTCTGGTTAGGCCGCCCGTCCGCTTTTCCAAATGAAAGCGCAATGATAATTTATGCATATGTTTGAACGTCGCCGTCGCAATACTTCGTTGGGCGAATTGCGCAACCGGGGCGAAGATATACTCCCTGCCTTCCGAAAGAATGACAGAAAATAATCTCAGCGCTCCATAGCCGATAATAAAGCCAATTATGGCGATCCAAACACTCGTCCAGACATCGCCAGCGCTTTTGGCCTCACTGACGGCGTCTACAGCATATCCGAAGACAAAGGGCGCCCCGACCAATACAAATTTTCCGGCTATCGTAAGAAGAATGGCGGTAATGGAACGAAACTTGAAAACCCAGTTATCGCTTGGCCAGAGATAAGGTTTAAGGCGCAAAAGACTCTTTAGCTGCTCTCCAATGCGCCGCTCTTTCATCGCCTCGATACGTTGATCAAAGCCAATAGGGGCAACTGAGCTCGGGTTTGGCTGATCCGGAGAAGTTTGAGAGTTGTTTTCAGGCATTTCGTTCATGTGGGGCTCAGACACGTTCATGTAAACCCAATCCTAACGCTCTTTTGATAAAACTGAAGAAATTAGAAAGTAGGAAAGTCAGGGAATATGGGTGCCACTAAATATGTTGCTCCAGCTGTAGCGCGCGGAGAAGACCGTAGAGGAGTACTCCGGGAAGGAGAATTAGATTGGCGGATAAATAAACGTTCTTACGACTTTATTGGCGCGACGTTTGACCCTTTGACGCCCATGCAGACGCTTGCTCGAGCCAAATGGATGACGGCCGATCACGGCTTCCGGTTTATTGTTACGCCTAATGTCGACCATCTGGTGAGGCTCGCTAAGGAGCCAGAGATATTCAAGCCGCTATATGAGGCCTCTTGGCTATCTGTTTGTGATTCCCGCATCCTTGAATTGCTAGCCGCTTTTTCAGGAATTCCGTTGAAAGCGGTTCCTGGATCTGATTTGACCCAGCAACTCTTTGACAACGTCATCTCAGCTGAAGATACAATTAACGTGATTGGCGCGGATGAGGAAATCATAGAAAAAGTCAAATCCATCTATGGACTTGAGAAAATAAATTTACATCAGCCACCTATGGGAATGCGCCATAAACCCGAGTCGATTGCCGCAGCCGCAGACTTTATTGCGCGAAACCCTGCTCGTTACACTTTCATATGCGTTGGGTCTCCTCAGCAGGAAATGGTCGCCAAGGCCTGTCTGGATAGAGGCGATTGTGTTGGATTGGGACTTTGTGTGGGGGCTTCGCTCGACTTTCTTGGGGGACGGACCAAACGAGCCCCTAACTGGATGCAGTCACTGCGTCTTGAATGGTTCTTCCGTTTGGCCAGTGAACCCAGAAGGCTTTGGAAACGCTACCTGCTTGAAGGACCCAAAATATTCTTTCTTTGGATGAAATGGGCGTTACGCAAAAATCAGCGATAAATTTTTTGAGAATACTTAAAAATTAAAACGCGATTTTTCCCCTAAAACGATAATTAATTCTATTTCTTCTCGCAAAAGGAATGCCTCTACGGCATTTTAAATAAAATTTTAGGTGCTTTTTTGCAATTTATGCTTTAATTTTGTTTAAAGCACTTTATGAAGCTGTGAGCCTTTCGTTTGAGGTTCTTGTTTGTTTTATCACACTAAAACAAATTAACTTTAGCAGGGCTCATATTTTTATATCGGCTTTGACATGTGTAAAGGGAACACATTCATTTTAATTAATTGGCGGGACACATAATGACCAATCCAAGAAATCCAAACCATATTGACCAACATATAGGTCGTTATCTTCGGAAATTACGCAAAGATGCTTCAATGACGCAAACCGAATTGGCCGACTCGCTTGGCGTAACTTTTCAACAAATACAAAAATATGAACGCGGCACAAATCGGATTTCCGCCAGCCGCCTTTATGCGATTTGCCAAGTTTTTGATAAAATGCCCAATGACTTCTTTAATATTGATGAGACAATAAAGGCAGCCTAGACAGCTCTTTTAACGTGTATCAAATTTATTTTTACGCCGAACACCCATAATTAGACGGGACTCGAGGCGTTTTCTGAGAGCGCGATAATAGGCCTGCAAAAACTCTTTATCGCGTTCCTCTGCTGTTTTTTCCCAAGCTATCTTATGACGAATTCTATCTGCCACTTCTTTCAGAGTAGCCGGCTTATTTGTGCGTAAAACTGTCTCAAGCACATGCAGTTCATGAACACCATACGCTTCCACTTGCTCGCCGGAAAACGAGAGTGCTCTAGCCGTTTGGCTGTTTAGTGACGCCAAATCACGACCCAGTATCGGTTTAGGCGCCCGGACAACCCACGTTCCGGCAACAAGATCCCCTGCCCGCAGTCGATCCTTGTTAAAAAGTGGGAAAAGCAGGAATATCCCACTCCAAATGAGGCCGAGTAGGCCAATCATTCCATCTACGTTCCCGGAGTTACTGGCCAGAAAGGACAAGGGTAAAAATATTTCAATTTCGCGCAAGGCGTTACGAGCAAAAACAGCATTGGCGGACAGACGCGCTTGCCCCACGGCTGTATTCCGCGCCGCAACCCTGATTTTCATCAGGCGTTTTCCAGGTGTGGCCGCTTTGGCCCCCATCTCAAAAGCAAGGAAATAGAAGCTGCGCATAAACAGGGAAAAGACGATAAACAGACTTAGGGCTAGTTCAAAATTAACAGTGATGCCGCCAAAGATGAAAATAATAGCGCCAAGAAAAATAACGGCGTGAATTATGATAAGGTCTATCACAATGGCCCCGATACGGGCTCCAACATCCGCTAATTGAATCTGAAGATCGATGCCCTCGGGCGTTATCAGGCTCCGTCTGTCTGTCGCCTGTATTTGTTTGTTATGGCGGAGAGTTTCAGTCATGATCTTCACTCCCAATTTGGCGTCGAGGAAGGTAAAGATAAATCATCCAAAGTTCGAAGAGAGTAACCCCAATGCCGTAGCGAACAAAATCCTCAGTAATCAATTGGCGGGCATAGCCTTCCAACAATCCTGCGAATAAGAGCATGATGACCACGCCCACCATGAGGAGCCCTGACATTCTTCCGGCTAGCGCCGCAGACTGAGTCCGCGATAATTGACCCGGAAAAGCTATGGCACGGCCGATATGAAGACCGGCCCCGCCGGCGAGAATTATCGCTAAAATCTCTGTGGATCCATGAATGATTAGCCATCCCCCCAGTTCAAAACCCAATTCCCGCGATGCAAACAACCCGATAAAGCCGCCCAGCATGAACCCCGTGCTTAGCATAAAGAAAATAGTTGGAATCCCAAAAGCGAATCCAAGAGCAAAGGCAAATATGGCGACGCGTGAATTGTGAGAAAAGAGATAACTGGCAAACACACCAAGCCCTCCGGTGTCATCCGGACGGTCGTAAAGAGTTGACCGCAGAGCTTCTGTCGACGCTGCCGGGGTTCGGTCACCGGCCAAACCGGCGTCGACAAAACTATAAAACCATTCGGGGTTATTCTGCACCAAAATATACGCCGCCAAGGTTGAGAGGAGGATAAGCAAAGCTGATAAAGCTGTATCTTTCCAGAGACGCTGGGCCGCTAGTGGCCAGTCACGTGACAAGAAAGCCCAGATGCGTTTTCCTAAGCCAGATTGTGTGCCGTAAAGTCGGTAGTAAGCGCGCGTGCAAAGACTTTCGAGATAGGCAATCACGCTCTGATCCAGCGACGTTGCTCTGGCGACTGACAAGGCGGACAATGCCCCGCGGTAAAGTTTAGGCAGTCTGAGAACGTCTTCGGCCTCAAGGCTGCGAATGCCTTTTTTGTCCATTCGATTCAGTAAAGCTTCCAACTCTGCCCAGTCCTTTTTGCGGATTTCCCTAAAACGTTCAGACTTCAGGGCCTGATTTTCAAAAACCGCAAAGGAGGGATCGTTGTTTTCAGACACAAAGTCAGTCATTAAATTGCGCCTCTTCGTTTCATTTCCAGATAGCGATTCACGACATCGGCATTTAATGTATTCGGATCCGCATCTATGACATCTACGCCCATATGCGCCAGTTTTGTCAACACAATGTCCCGCTCCGACAATAAGCCCTGCGCAATTACGGCCCGGCTAATGTCGTCCGGACTGTTGATATGCGCCCTCGTCAGGGCGCCGAGCGGCTGATTGCGAAAGGCTACAAATATCACGATATGTTTTTTAATTAACCGCGCGACCGTTTCCAGCATCAGTTCTGACTGTGTTGTATCGATAAAGTCGGTAAAAACGACAACCAAACTCCGGCGCTTTAATTTTTGTGCTAAAAAAGAAAGGCCATATGCATAATTGGTTTCTTCATGGGAATAATCAATTTTTGAGGTTTCGCTCTGTAAGCGCGAAAACATGGACGTTCCTGCAACGGGCGCTGTGTAGAGGGTCGGGGCTTTATTAAATCCATATAGCCCGACACGATCTCCCAGTTTGAGACTGACATAGCCCATAACGAGAGCGGCTGAAATCGCCCGGTCAAGCTTGGTGAGCTTTTGTGTGGCTTCATCAACCATATCCTCACACATCAAATACCCGCTATTGATCGCAAAAACGATATTATGGTTTAGTTCGGTTCGATATTCACGCGCCAATAATGTCGTGTGACGAGCGGAGTGTTTCCAATCTATTGCCCGCTTATCCATCCCCGGTAAAAACTCGGAGAGCGCGTCAAATTCAGAGCCCTCGCCGCGCAATTGTTGTATCTTCTGACCGAAAACAGCATTGCGGGAGAAGAAATCAATTGCGGTCTCTTTCACCAGCTGCGTGTCCGGCACAACGGCGATACTTAAGTTTAATGGATCGCACCGTTGAAACCAAATCAGACCAAGAGGCCCCTGCCAACGTGACCACAGACGTTTAAGAACCGCGTCCCCGCGGCGTCGGGCCTGCACTCTGAATTGAATCGAAGGCATGCCAGGCTCAGGGATGAATCCTGAAAGGTCGGTTTTAACGTCTAACCTGTCATTCGCGCTTAACTTGAATTCAGCTCGGTCCGGGCGGCGCGCCGTTAAATCACGAAAGTGAAAAACCGCTTTTTCTTCAGCCCCGATAAAAAGACGGACAGGCATTGTAAGCGTTGGAGTCATATACTTACTGGCGACCGCTAAAAAAGCATCCAAAAGGAGAGCACCTGTAATCGCGGCGGCCCAGGCCGCGCCAAGAGCCCAAACACTTGGAAACAAAACGGCAATTATCAACGCAAATGGAATTGCCGAAGCTAAAACCCAGATGGCACGAGGGGTCGGGTACAGCGTAAAATTCGGTTTGTCAGTGGAGGACGCCAAAATTTTACCTTGGCGCTTCAGTCTGCTCGACAACCGCTTTGATTACGGTGTCCGCGCTGCGTCCTTCGATCTCCGCCGTCGGCGAAAGAATAGCGCGGTGGCGCAGGGCAGGTAACGCGATTGCTTTGACATCATCCGGAATGACGTAGTCACGCCCGTTCAGCGCCGCTGCGGCGCGTGAGGCGACAGCAATCATTGCCGCAGACCGCGGAGAGGCTCCGGTTTCAAATAAAGGGTTACTCCGGGTTCCGCGCACCAAATCCACGATATAGTGTGAAATATCTTCATTTAACCGGATTTTGGGAATTACTGCTTTGGCGGCTTTGATGGAGGCAGCGCTCGCAAATGGTTTTACGCCCATGGATTTCAAATCAGGCGCGCCAGTTTGAGACCCATGGCGTTGAATGATCTCGATTTCTTCCTCCCGGCTCGGGTAATCCAGAACATGTTTAAACAGGAACCGATCAAGTTGAGCCTCTGGAAGCGGATAGGTGCCTTGCTGCTCAATTGGGTTTTGTGTGGCAATCACCATAAAGTTTTGGCCGAGAGAATGAGCGGTTCCGTCAATCGTCACCTGACGTTCCTGCATCGCTTCTAACAAAGCCGCTTGCGTTTTAGGAGGCGTTCGATTGATTTCATCCGCCAACAACAAATCACAAAAAATCGGGCCTTTTATGAGTGAAAATTCTGACGTCTGGAAATTAAACAGATTGGTTCCAATAAGGTCACCGGGTAAAAGGTCCGGTGTGAACTGGATACGACCGAAGTCCAACTTCATGGCGTAAGAGAAAGTCTGTGCCAAAAATGTCTTAGCGGTTCCCGGAACTCCCTCTAATAAAATATGTCCGCCTGACAATAAAGCCACGAGCATTAAATCAACCGTGCTGTTTTGACCGACAATGGCTTTTCCGACTTCAGCACGGAGTTTTTCTGTCAGGCTCTCTACGGCGCCTAAATCTATCTCACTCATGAAATTATTTCCTTTTTCCAATCTTGTAATAATTTTGCGACTTCCAGCATGTCCTGACGGGAGGCCGCGGATTGCGCCTGTAATTTCAATTCCGCAAAAGTCGGATCCAACTCTTTTTTCGTTTCCCGTCGGTCTAAAGCTGTCTCTCTAATTTTATGGTCTCGCCCAGGAAGATGTAACGCCTTCAGAGCCTGTTGACGGACAAGGGTGGCATAGTCCTTTGCAATGCTCGGCTCCCGTTTTGCGATCGCCAGAAACTCCGCGGTCGTTCGCGTCAAAGATTGAGGGCCCATATGAAAGTCTTCCCCAAAATCCTCGTCTGATCCCCGTTTCGCATCTCCGAAGCGTAGAAAGGCCTGCCAAGCTAGTAGCCCCATGAAAATTATGAGCATAAGCGTGACACCTAAAAAAGGAGGCTGGGTGAATAGCTTAATCATATTTCGGCCTCCCCCAATGCCGTGAAGGGCCAGGTCAAACACATAACGCTCTGTCAGATTTTGATCTGATAAATAACCCAGTATATCCACCGCAAATTTGGCGCCGGACCTTGTTTTCAATCCCGACGTGTTCAGTAAATCCGGGTCGGAAAGCAAATAGCTCTGGGTGTTCTTGACCCGCGCCAAAACGATTTGATCCGACTCTGTGAAGATGAGCGGCTCCAGCTGCTCTCCTTCCATTGTCTGCAATCTTGGAATCCGGGTCGAATAATCAACTTTTGTCGGCAGTAAAGTGAACCGGTAGTCTTTAGATAGGGTTTCGTTATCGTCCTTTGCCTGAGTAAAACTAATATCACCGGCAAAAGCCTTCAAATTGGACGCAAGTATCTCGGGGGTTAAAACCTCTTGAATAGGAGCTTTTCTGACCCACCCCGCTGTTTTCGCAACAGGCACCACATTCCATTTGGGAAGAATAATCAATTTGGGAGATTGCGGATTTAATTCGTCTAAAACATCGGTTTGAAAGCTAGATGTCAGCGTATAAAGCCTAAGGTCATATAAACTAGAATGAGCGGCTTCATTTGGGTCCAGAAAAAGGAATTGCCCGCTCTCTTCCAACAAGGTTCTTAAGCCGGCAAATCCGATTGCTGAATTCGACAAGGCATGCGCCTGACCGTTATTTTTACTGCGCAATTCATCAGCATATCCCGTAAGCCCGATAAGGGCGGAAAAGGAAAACAGCCCAATTAAGATCAGGCCGATTATCAAGCCTGTTCCCATTAGGCGACTATCCACCTCTTCGGTTTTATCTTTTGACGGCGCCGATAAATTCACGCTCTGGCTCCCTCGGCCAAGAGGGGCGCTTCGCTCTTGGAGTCCTGTACAGCCAATTGCGCATAAGCTTCGCGGCACCGCAAAAAGGCCTGCTTGTCCAATGGTCGCCCTCCAAAATATGACCGTTCAACTTCAGCCGCAATAAACGAAAAGGCCGTTCTGGTTTCAGGCGTCAGTTCGTGAAGTCCGGCTATTTCCCGTGAGGTATAAGAACGGCGGATCATATTTGGCCTGGCGAGGGTGAGATCCTGCACTGAACGGAAAAGAAGTTGATGAACGGCCTCGGCGTATAAACCTTGTTCCGCAAGTTCATCGACAGCTGCCAGTAAAATTCTCGCTCTTTCGCTAGAGGGACGATAAAGCGGAGAAGATTGCTTATCTTCTTCGTCGCGATTAAGTCGGGCCTGCCGGAAATTCCACAACGCCATTCCGATAATGTAAAGAATTAGCCCCGCTCCAAAGGCCAGCAAAACCCAGAACAAGATTTTGAAGACCGGAAGCATGGCACCCAGGAATTCGAAGAAGGGCTTTAGTAGCTTTTTAAGCCAGTCCATTTTCGGTGGAGGCAAAGCATTGGCCAACTCAAATTGCAATTGGTCTTGAGATTTTAATCGCCGGAAAGCTTTGTCAAAATCCGCATCCGATATGGAAGACCTTTCGACCACAACTTCGATCTCTGGCTCGACCTTACGCGCTTCATTTGTTTGCCCTATAGCAGATGAAGCCATAAAAATGGCGGCGCCAAGCATAACCAAACCTATCAAAAACCGGCGCGCCAAAATTCAGCTATATCCATTTCATGAGTCGGAAAATGAAAAGCTGTATAGCGCCAATTCCAATAACGATAGCTGTTACATACCAAAAACCCATATCGCTTTCGACCCAGGGCATGCCTCCGACATTTATACCCATCATACCGGATAGTAGACCCAATGGCAGAAAGATGGCAGCGACAACGGATAGGAGCATCATATTCCGGTTCATTTCCTCGGCGCGCATATCGGTGAGCTGGTCTTTTACAATAGCGCACCGATCCCGAACGGCTTCCAGTTCTTCTGTTATCCGCGTCGCCTGATCGGCGGCATCACGAAGACGTAATTGATCGTCCTGAGAAATCCAATCCAAGGCTTGCGCGGACAGCATATTCAGAGCATCCCGTTGAGGCGCTAAATAGCGACGTAAAATAATCGCTTCCCTTCGAATATCAGACACCTGAGCGGCCGCGTCCTCATCTCTATCTGCATCCAGCATTTCTTCGAGCGTATCGATCTGTTCGTTCAGATCGGTTATTGTCGGGGCCATCCTATCTGACAAAGCCAAAGCATAGCCTGCAATAAACCCTCCAGGTGTCGGAGAGACTTTCTGATTTTGCAATTGCCGAACTCTGTCTTCTGTCGCTTTCAAGACGCGTCCACAGACAGTGATGACCCGGTTATGCTGCGCAAAGAATCTCAGCGGAATCATATCTTCCGGCTCTGCGCCCGGATTGAGGTTAATTCCCCTCAAATTGATCAAGGCGTCCATCCCTCTAACAATTGTTCGCGGGCGGCTATCCTCGGCCAGAAGTGTACGAGTGGCCACATCATCTACCATCTTATCGTCAATCAGGACTTGGCGCGTCTGTGGGTTTCGGCGGTCGAAATGTAGCCATATAAAGCCATCACCTTTTTTGGGCGCTGGTGGGACCTTATCTATCGGCAACTGAGTTGCATGACCCTTATTGTCGATATGAAAAGCGTAGAGAAGACAGTTCATGAAGTTCACTCCTTTTTTACACTTTAGGCGGGCATAGAGACCCGTCAAGTGAAGTTAGTGAAGCTGATGGTCTATTAATTCGGCCTGCATCAAGCCTCGCAATGAATTCCCTACATATACGTTTTCGGCTGCCCGAAAACGCTCAAACGTCACGGGTTCAACTTTCACCCTGCCCTGCTCTATCATTTCATCCCGAAAAATGCCGGGTAGAATTTCGCTTAGGGGCGGCGTTATCAATTTGCCGTTCTCCTCGATGAAAAGCGATGTAAAGCTGCCCTCACAAAGCTGATCTTCCTTATTCAGAAATAATACCTCATCAATTCCCAATAAGGATTTCAACCGTCTGCGCTCACCATCATAGAAATTCCTGGCTTCCACCTTATGGGCCGTCGTCTGCCAGCGAGATAGGAGTCGATAATCTGACAAAGCAATTTTTAGCGGGAGTGCCAAATCCAATAAAGGCGATGTCTCCAATAACAGGCCGGAGAGAAAATCATATGAGAGCCTGACGCGATAAGGAATGTCTTCATTTTCGAAGGTCGCGTCATCTAATAAAGCGTCTATATCTTGCGAATGAATGTTCACTTGAAATGCCTGGGCCGCTTTTAGGAACCTCGCCTTATGCGCCGCAAGACGTTGATGTCCATTTTTGATATCCCATCGAAAGGTTTCGAAAAATCCTGCTTTGGGCGCCGTCAAAATACGCGCCTTGAGAAGACACTCGCGATATTCATCTTCGGCGTCACTATCCAGGACAATCCCGCTCCCCACGTCATACCGAATATCCGGGCCTGTTTTCTGCAGAGTGCGGATCGCCACATTAAAGCAGGCTTCTCCGCTTGGCATGATATAACCGATAGATCCGCAATAGGCTCTGCGAGGCCTGTCTTCGAGGCCTTTGATAATTTCCATAGCGCGAATTTTCGGCGCGCCTGTGACAGAGCCACAAGGAAACAGGCCCGTAAAAATTTCCTGCCAGTTTTTATTTTTTTGTAGCCGTCCTTCAACCTGAGACGTCATTTGATGCAGAGTCGGATAGGTTTCCAGGGCAAATAATTCGGGAACAGTGACGCTGCCCGCCTCGCACAGGCGAGAAAGATCATTTCTCAATAAATCAACTATCATCAAATTTTCGGCCTGGGATTTAGGCTCCCCCCGCATCTGCTCCAACAGAGCCTGATCGGAAATGGCGTTGGGCAGTCGCGGACGCGTACCCTTCATCGGTCGCATACGCATCGTCATATCCGTCTTTTCGAAAAAAAGTTCGGGTGAAAAGCTAATTATCTCGGTTTCGCCCAGATTAACGAGCCCGCCGTAACGTCCCGGCTGAGTCCGGCGAAAAGCCGCATAAAGCTGATGAGCTTTGGCGTCTGACTTGCTTGTCATCAAAAAGGTTAAATTGATTTGATAAACATCGCCGGCCTGCAAATAATCCTGAACCTTTCTAAACCGAGCTTTGTAGTCTTCGAGTGACCAAGAAGGCTTAAGCGCTATATTCGGAGTCTCGGCGGTGTAGAGGCAGTCTCCCGGTGCGCGTTCAGGGGCTGTTTCGAATACACCAAGTTTCAAAAGAGGCGCTTCGCATTCTTGCCATAAGTCACGAAGGCTGGGCTCCAATAGATAACCGAGCTCATAAGATAAAAACCCGGCAAGATAATGCCCGCTCTTCTGAGCGAGTTCTATCGACTCGAAGGCTGATTCAAGGTCCTCAGGATGATGCGCTTGAATAATTTTTATCGGGTCAGAAAAAAAACGCGTAATCCCTGTCTGTTGATCATCCAGCAGAACATAGGGAATTTCCGAATCAAATGTCATGGCGGACGAAAGGCTACCCTAAAACCTGAAACCCGGCATGAGGCCTTCATAAAAGGCATTTCGTCCGCGTAAAATCACCGGAGCGTCTTCCGGAAAACAGCGCCGGAAACTGACAGGAGAGCTTGGCGCAATTTGGCCCAAAAGCCAGAGATCTGCGGTAATGACCTGCAAGGCGCGGGGGTATCCCCCCGTACAGTGCCCATCAATCAGTGCCAGAATAGGCTGTCCGTTCGGCGGAATTTGGAGTGTGCCCGGCAAAATGGGGCTACTCACCATGTCTTTTTTCTCGACCAGATCAATTTTATCGCCCCTTAACCGGGCGCCCATACGGTCTGTATCGGCTGTGGCGTGAAAAGGAGATGTGTACATATATCGTTGCGCTGCCGGGCTCAGCCAGTCCCATTCGGTGACAGAACGGGCTCTAAGAACAATATGACGTGAGAGACGGGGCGCATAGCCAAAGGGCAGGCTTTTCGGACCGGTTGTTTCCAGCTCCGCTGAATAGATTTCATCCCCGGCGCGATAGGCGCGGCCTTCTAACCCGCCAAAGCCTGCCGGGATATATGTCGAGACAGATCCCATAAAGGTCTCGCCTTTCAGGCCGCCTTCCACGGCGATATAGGCGCGGCAACCGACACGGCCGAAACTGAAAGTCAAGATATCGCCTGGCTCTACAGGAACGCAGCGATTCATGCCGACATTCATCCCATTGATTTGCGCTTTCATATCCGCGCCGGAAATCGCTATCCGTGACGTCTTGAGAAAGCGGATATGAAGCCCCCCTAAAGTACATTCCAAAGCGGGCGCATCCCATGGATTGCCGACAAGGTAATTGGAGAGAGCAAAAGAGAGCCTGTCCGCAGCGCCGCTTTTGGGAATGCCGAGATGACGATGACCGGGGCGACCGGCGTCTTGCAAAGTGGTTTGCGTCCCGCCTTTGAGAATTTTCAGAACAGGTTCGCTCATGACGGAGCTCCTTGAGGAACAAACCGGATCATATCGCCTGCTTTCAAAGCAAAGGGAGTTTCACGTTTCGGGTCGAAAACAGATAAAGGCGTCCGGCCGATAATTTGCCAGCCGCCAGGACTTTCCAACCCATATATCCCCGTTTGCCAGTTCGCAATACCGATAGACCCGGGAGGCACGAGACCGCGAGGGGTTTCATGGCGCGGATGATGTAGTTTTTTGTCTGTCTCTGACAAAAACGCAAAGCCCGGAATAAAGCCCATCAAGCAAACCCGATACGTGATCTTGCTGTGACGTTTGATAACCTGATCTTCTGAAAGTTTGGAAGACTTGCAAATGTTTTGCATATCCGGCCCACTTTCACCGCCATAATAAACAGGAACCTCAATTACGCGCGTTTTCGTTCGGGGTAAGCGCTTTGAGATTTTTTCATAGGCCTCCTCCACTTTCCGTAAAGCCGCCGCCGCTTCCGTCACCATGGGATTAAATGTTACCATCAGGCTGTCATAAGCCGGAATGACATTGGTCCAGATATTGTCCTGACCTCGCAAAATATCGCCGAGGGCATGAACAGTTTTGCAGGCCGTTTCAGAATAGCCTTTGACGTCATAGCCTATCAGAATGCCATTATCGCCAAAGGGCTGAATTCGGGGGATTAATTTAGACGCCATTGATTGCTCTTGTCATTTTCGCATCTGATTCGTTTCGAGGGATGAAAGCTTGAATTTTTATGCCTGCCTGTTCAAGGGCCGCTCTGGCTTTTTGAGCGGTATGGACCGCCCCCTGGCTGTCACCATGGAGGCAAAGGGAACCAGCGTTAATTGTAAGCTTATCGCCGCTATTGGTTCTGACCTGCTGCTGAGTCGCCAGACTCAGGGCCTGTTCTATTCGCGCCTCATCTGTCTTTAGAACCGCGCCTTCTTTCGCCCGGCTAAGAAGGTGTCCCTCATTTGTATAGCGGCGATCAATAAAGCCTTCAGCGACAAATTCTAAACCATATTTCTCCGCCGCTCGCTTCATCTCGGAGTTTGGACCGCCTAGAAGTGTAAGGCCGCCGTTAATATCAGACACAACCTTCGCAATTAATTCGGCTTTTTGGCGGTCTTTGACGGCGTCGTTATAAAGCGCCCCATGCGGTTTGACGTAAGAGACGCTTATGCCTTCTTCTCTGGCAATTTCCCTTAAGCGCAGAATTTGTTGCTTTAGTGCGGCCTCTAGATTTTCTGACGAAATATCTGCACCCAACTCCAAAGAACGTCGCCCAAAATTTTCTTTATCCGGATAAGCCGGATGGGCGCCGATGACGACGCCATTAGTTTTGGCCGCCCTAACCGTTTTGCGCATGCTCTCGTCATTCCCGGCATGACCGCCGCAAGCGATATTCGCGGAGGTCACATAGCGCAGGATTTCAGCCTCGGCGGCGGCCCATTCGGGCGTATCGGCTTCTCCAACATCAGCATTTAGGTCGATAATCTTCATATGGCGACTCTTAGCGCGTGAATAAGCAATAGACTATGGGAAATTCAGTTGTCATGAGGGCGTATGATTGGTGAGGTCGTATAATGGAGTCTCCTTTATTCTGGGTGGCGGCTGTCGTCGCGACATTGATTACAGGCATATCCAAGGGCGGGTTTGGAGGGCTGGCCTTATTTGCTGTGCCGATTATGGCGCTATTTATTTCCCCCGTACAGGCCGCCGGTACTCTTTTGCCGATTTTGATTGTCATGGATTGGGTAAGTGTCTGGTCATACCGCAAGACCTGGAATAAAGACCTTTTGAAAGTCACCTTGCCGGGCGCAATCGCGGGTATCGCCATTGGTGGTCTGCTGGCGGGCTATGTCAATGAACAGGTCGTTCTCCTCTGCGTCGGATTGGTGGCAATTTTATTTCCTGTCTATGCCGTCGGCTCGTCCGTCTTCAAATGGACGCCAGGGGCCGGAGTGAGAGGGAACAAACCCCTCGGGATCTTTGCCGGAGCCGTGGCAGGCTTTACCAGCTTCATCGCCCATGCCGGGGGGCCGCCGTTTCAAGCCTACGCCCTTCCGCAAGGTCTGGAGAAACGCGTTTATGCGGGTTCAGCGGTTATGTTTTTCTTCGTCGTCAATTTTGTCAAACTCATTCCCTACGCGGCCTTAGGACAACTCGGCGCGACCAATTTAAAAACGTCTGCTCTGCTCATCCCGCTTGCGCCTATTGGCGTGCTCCTGGGGGTGTGGCTTGTGAAACGAATTGACCAGACAATATTTTACCGAATTATTTATACCTTGATTTTCGTCACGGGGTGCAAGCTCCTTTATGATGGATTTGTTTAAAGCGCCTCCGCGCAGGCAACTCCGCTCGCCCAGGCCCATTGGAAATTATGTCCGCCCAGATGCCCGGTCACATCGACAACTTCGCCGATGAAATAAAGTCCGGGGACGGATTTCACTTCCATGGTTTTCGAAGAGAGAACGGCCGTATCGACACCGCCTTTGGTAACTTCGGCCTTGCGGAAGCCTTCGGACCCGCCGGGGCGGACATGCCAGTGATTGACCATGAGCGCGAGATTATTCAGCGCCGCATCCGACATATCGGCCAGGCGGATTTGCTTGATCTGCGAGGCAAAATAGGCGGCGAGACGGTTCGGCAGATATTGCCCGAGCCAGTTTTCCGGACTGACCTTCGGCGTTTCCGTCCGTGCGGATTTAAGCTCGGACAGAATATCCACTTCAGGCGCGAGATTGATCTCTATCGCGTCCCCTGGCGACCAATAGGACGAAATTTGCAAAATAGCCGGGCCGGAGAGGCCCCGGTGGGTAAAGAGCAGGGCTTCCTCAAAGACATGGTCCGGATGCGTCACGCGGCAATTGACGGAGACTCCCGAGAGAGACGCCATCATCTCTTTCAGCTGGTCGGTAAATGTGAGCGGAACGAGGGCGGCAACAGGGTCGACCAAAGGCAGCTCGAACCTTTTCGCCAGTTCATACCCAAACCGTGTGGCGCCCATTTTCGGTATGCTTGGCCCGCCACAGGCAATTACAACAGAGCGCGTCTCGAGCGATTGCCGATCAGTCGTGACAAGGAATCCTTCTTCAAATTTATCGACGCCCAGCACTTCGGTGGAGAGGCGGATTTCCGCGCCGCTCGCTTCTTCCAGAAGCATATCGATGATTTGCTGACTCGGGCCGTCACAAAATAACTGCCCTTTGGTTTTTTCATGCCAGTCAATCTTATATCGATTGACCAGATCAATAAAATCCTGCGGCGTATAACGCGCAAGGGCCGAGCGCGCGAAATGCGGGTTTTGCGAAATGAAATTTTCGGGACGGGAATGAAGATTGGTAAAATTGCATCGCCCCCCGCCGGAAATTCGGATCTTTTCCCCGGGCCGTTCAGCATGGTCGAGCAATAGGACAGACAGCCCCCTTTGCGCCGCGCGCCCCGCGCAGATAAGACCCGCCGCCCCCGCGCCGATTATAATAGTGTCATAGGATTGAGACATGAGGCGCGTGTAAGCGAGGGCAGATGCCTTTGGCAAGCGCTGCGGCTGCGCTCTGCTTGCGAAGGACGACAAAGTCAGAGAGCTTTCCCTTATTCCTTCCTGTCATTCCGGGGCGCGGAGCGAACCCGGAAGGTCGAGAGGTTGGGGCCTCATTGACGATGGCTCTTCATCTCTCGACCTTCCGCATCTCCGCTTCGCTGCGTGCGGAATGACAGGAGAATATTGTTTGTAATTCTCCCATGCGCTTTCTCCTGCTCGCCATCGGGGGCCAAGCCTGTCTCACGGTTTCCAGATAAAGTGGACTGCCCGCGGGGTCGGTATCCTTGCCGGAGACCGTAATAACTATGTGTTTCGCAAGGGCGCTAACCCCGCGGCAGCGATTGGAACCGGAGCGGCCTCTTACATGGCTCCCACAGTCGCGCCGGGACGAAGCCGTTTACAGCTTCTGGACGCGGTAGGCAGGCTAACCCACTCTCGGTGGCCCGGCACACAACCTCCCGTCACAGAGGGTCGCTCAACCTCGTTGTCCCTTGCTCCGGTAGGTGACGTCTACCTGTCCATGAACAAAAGAACGAGTTTAGTTTGGCCGAGAAAGAAATCGATATAGTCGATTTCCGGCTCGAACCAAAATTGTCAAAGCCGGGGCCCAAAACTTAGAGGGGCCCGTCAAAAACAACATCCTAAATTTAAGGGTAAAATGCAAAGTGAGGACACATCCCTTAATTTTTCTGACAAGCGATTGAAACGGCTGCGGTTTTAGAATGGATAAACGCGGAAGTTTATTGATAAGAGCATAATTTCAATTGCTCATTCTGATTAGCAGAGGGAAGGCGTAGTGCTTCCAAAGTTTCATAATCGTAACAAAATATTTGAGTTGAGCCCACCTAAGTAAAATGACTTAGATGGCATTTATGATATGCTGATTTCGTTTCAAAACAAGCTATAGGGTTAAATAAGCTAAACCTGACAATATTAAGGCGTGGTGGTATTGACCGATATAATTTAACCAAGTTTTGTAGAATAATGTTTTCTGTAAAAACCAAGACAAGACGCAATTAGCTTTCGACCACCCCAAAAAATCTGACAAGCAGTCGTGAGAACACATTATGCCCGTCAAAAATCAAAATAACTCAAATGATAAGCCTCTCTTGGTAGTCACCGGAGCGTCGGGTAATCTTGGTCAGTCCATAATTAAATTATTTGCAGATGAATTTATTGTTGTCGGTCTCGACCAAGAGAGTAGCCACTCTGACACTGAGATAATAGGCGTAGATCTGACCTCAAGACAATCCGTAGACCTGGCATTTGATAAGATAGCTGAGAAATACGGCAAAACCCTGACAGTGATTCATCTTGTGGCATATTTTGATTGGTCCGGCGAACCAAGTCCTCTTTATGAGAAGGTGAATGTCGAGGTCACAAAACATTTGCTACAAAGTCTGCAGGACTTTCAGGTTGAACGATTTATCTATGCGAGCACGATGCTGGTTCACAAGCCGTGCCTGCCGGGAGAACGAATTGATGAAAAGTCTCCGTATGGCCCAAGATGGGAGTATCCCAAATCCAAAAAGCGGGCAGAAGATACAATTCGTCGTCATCACGGAGATATGCCCTATGCGATTTTGCGGCTGGCCGGGGTTTACGATACGGCAACCATGGTCCCAACATTATCTCAACAAATCGCTCGGATTTACGAGCGTCAAATGGAGTCTCACCTATATTCCGGGACGCTGACCTCGGGTCAATCAATGCTTCACCGCGAAGATATGATGGATGCTGTGTACCGCACTGTGGAACGGCGAGAACAATTACCCCAGAAAACCGAAATTTTGATTGGGGAACCATTCGCACCGAGTTACGGCAATCTACAAAACCAGATAGGCGAAGAAATTCACGGCAGAGAAGAGTGGCTAACTTTGCGCTTGCCAAAACCTGTTGCGGCCGTGGGTGCAAAGGCCCAAGAGGTATTGGAGCCTGTCATTCCCGACGCGATCGACAAAGGGGAAAAACCTTTTGTTAAACCGTTCATGGTGAATATGGCTGACGATCACTATGCACTCGATATCGCTAAAGCGGAGCGCGAACTCGGATGGCGACCAAAACATAGATTGCAGGATGAATTGCCGTCAATGATAGCGGAACTGAAATCTGATCCACGACGCTGGTATGAAAATAATAATGTCGAACCACCTGTTTGGCTAGATGAGATCCCGGAAGAAGGAAGTGAGGCTGAAGATCTACGAGAAAAAGAAGAAAATCATCGACGCCAGGCCCATCGCCAGAATCAATGGGCCCATTTTCTAAATATTGCTCTCGGGTTTTGGCTGGTAACGCAGCCTTGGATCATTGGCACGCCTGAACCTCTCCTGCGTTGGAGCGAATTTGGCCTTGGCGTAATGGTAATCATATTTGCCAGCTTATCGCTTAGTTGGAAAATGGGCTGGGCCCGGTTTATCACGGCCGGACTCGGCGCGTTAATAATGGCCGCTCCTTTTATTTTCTGGACACAAAGCGCCGCAGCATATTTGTCAGACACTTTGATTGGCGCACTCGTGTTTGGATTTGCGATGGCCATCCAGCCAGAAGTTGGACCAAAGATGACCGCGCGAATGAGCGGTCCGGAAGTGCCACTAGGCTGGAGCATTAATCCGTCCAGTTGGTGTCAGCGAATACCGATAATTTTCCTCGCATTGATTGGATTGCTAATTTCACGTTATTTGACCGGATATCAGCTCGGTCATATAGACGGGGTGTGGGAACCTTTTTTTGCAGGAGCGACCAGCGACCCTCGGAACGGAACAGAGGAAATAATCACTTCCAGCGTGTCCGAAGCCTGGCCCGTCCCGGATGCGGCTCTTGGTGCTTACACATATGCATTGGAAATGTTGACCGGTATGGTTGGGACACGGGCGCGATGGCGAACCATGCCGTGGCTGGTCTTGCTTTTCGGTTTGATGATAGTGCCACTCGGCATCGTATCGATTGGCTTTATTATTATTCAGCCTATACTTATTAGCACTTGGAGCACGCTTGCTCTGATGGGGGCCGCAGCGATGTTGATTCAAATTCCTTATTCCTTGGATGAGTTGGTGGCCACAGGGCAGTTTCTAAGGCGGCGGAAACGTGCAGGCGCTAGCCTGATAGGGGTTCTGTTATTTGGTGATACGGACAAGGGCGCAGACCCTTCTACAGTAAAACATGAATTTGATCGTCGTCCCGGCGCCGTGCTGAAAGATATGTGGTCAGGAGGCGTGAACTTACCATGGACACTTCTACTCGCTGGCGTAATCGGACTCTTTCTCATGTTTTCGCGATTGACTTTCGGTTCTGAGGGCACGCTTGCCGATGCAGAACATTTAATTGGCGCTTTAGTGCTGACTGTCTTGGCCATTGCTGCAGCAGAAGTAGCGCGTGTGGCCCGTTATGCCCTTATCCCATTGGGAGCAGGCTTAATCATTTCGACATTGGCCCTGCAGACGTTAGGCCTACATCTGATCGTCAATATTGTGTTTGGGGGAGCGATTATTGCGCTATCTTTCTATAAAGGTAAAATTACGTCAGAATATGGAAAATGGGATCGATTTATAAATTGAGATCATGACCAAGGAGGCCGATTGAAAGGCGCTATTGGCGACCCCGGATTTGTAAACATCGTGCCACCCCGTTAACGGTCTTAGCCTCCGGCCCTTCGCAAAGCTAGAATTCTACCGCTGCTGCCGAACTTTTGAATGTAACTCCTTAATTTCTGGCCCGAATATTTTGCGTTCACATGCAAATAGACATGAACGCGACCGGGAATAACGTCCATATCGTGGAGATAAGGGCGACAATCCCAAGAATAATGCTGGTTGCGCGTATGAAAGCGTGCGGAGACCCCCAGCGTTCCGAGTGAAGTCCCCACAAAAGGACCGCCTGTGTGGAAACGGCTAAAATCGCGGTCAGAATGAGAAGGTGGCGAGTAGACGCACCCGTATAGGGCAGGCGTTCAGAGCAGACCAGGCCCTGCAAACCATAGACCGCACTAAAGCTCATGAGCCAAACCGTCATCGGCACCGAAAGGCGTAGGATATCTTTCATGTCAGAATTCCCGAAAGACTGGCGCCGCCAAGACCGATAAGTCCGGTCACGACGGCGTAATCAATCCATAAACGAGCGATCCTGATTTCGCCTTTTTTACGGGGTGATTGGTATCCGCGCGCATTTCGGACCAGGAGGAAAATCGACATAGCCGTAATAAGCGTGGCATGAAAACCAACATAACCCGCAATCACCCAAAGCGTCGCATCATAGGCATGGCGGGTTGGGTCAGGCACGAACGTCAACAACAGCAATGCCGCCGCAGTCAGCATCACGCTGCCAATTGCGGCCAGGCTAAACGATAAACGCGCCGATCGGCCTTTCTCAACTTGCTTCAAGCCATGGCGAATGGCCCAAGGCGCAAGTGAAATGCCAATGACGAAAAGGGTGAGCCATAAAGGGCTTACCTCGACCCACTCCTGCGGTGGCCAGTTCGGGGCGACCGTCCACAAAAATGCAAATCCGAAAATAAGTGAACCGAATAGCGTGGCGTCCGCCAGTAACAAAAACATTGACCCCCACCAGCCGGGTGGATCGGAGACTTCCGCGGCCGGACGCAGACTTAGGTTGCGGCCTACATTGAGTAATCCTTCTTCACCAGCGCTACCTAGCCCCCAAACCCAATGCACGACAAGCGTCGCTACTCCGATTGCGGCAATCGGCACCAACCAGTAGAGCTTGAGAAGCATACCCAAGAATATCCCCGCCGTCACCAATGCCATGATGAATGGCAAGAGGGTATTCCCAGGATAAATTGTCAGGTGAGCCGGTTCTCCGGTTGCGGCGTTCACAACTAAGGTTTCGCGCCGGCCTCGGCTCCAGTCGCCCAGATACCCTTCTCCCTTGGCTATCTTTACAGCCAGATCGGGATCGGCGTGGAGCGGATCACGCGTCGTAATTTCAGGTAGGCTGGCAAAATTATAGGCGGGAGGCGGCGTGGGCATCGCCCATTCCAGAGTTCCTGCTTTCCAAGGGTTTCGCGATCCCCGCACCGCCACAACAGCATTTGTAACAATGTCAATTAGCACCAGGACGAAGCCAATGGCCATGACAAAGCCGCCAATGGACGAGATCAAATTTATGATATCCCATCCTTGTCCAGACTCATAGGTCCAGGTCCGCCGTCTTTGTCCCAGTAGCCCGGCCCAATGAACGCCCAGAAAGGTGACATGGAAAGCAGGTACAATCAGCCAGAAAGCCGTCTCTCCCAGCCGGAAGAAACGTCGTCGCCCGGTAAAATGCGGTAACCAGTAATAAATTGCGCCCAGCATCGGGAAGACAAAACCGCCCACAAGTACGTAATGTAAATGCGCCACAATAAAATGTGTGTCGTGTACCTGCCAGTCAAAAGGGACTATTGCCACCATGACGCCAGTCAATCCGCCTATGACGAAAGTGACAAAAAAGGCTAGAATATAGAGCATGGGCAGGGTCGCTCGCGGCCGTCCCTTCCAAAGCGTTCCAATCCAAGCAAAAATTTGGACCGCCGTCGGTACCGCCACTAGCGTCGAAGCCGCCGAGAAGAAGGCTAGCCCCATATGCGGTATCCCTGTGGTAAACATATGGTGAACCCAGAGCCCAAAGCTAAGCACTCCGAGCGCAACCGCAGCCGCCACAACCCAACCATATCCCAGAAGAGTGGTGCGCGACATGATCGGCAGAATAGTCGATATAACGCCGGCTGCGGGCAGAAAAATGATATAAACTTCGGGATGGCCGAAGAGCCAGAAAAGGTGTTGCCAGAGCAGACTATCGCCACCGGCCTCCATCTGGAAAAATGGCAGGCCGAATGCGCGTTCCAATTCCAGCAGGATCGATCCCAGGATCATGGGCGGAAAACCCGTCAGTATCATCACAGCGACCACGAGCATGTACCAGGCAAAGATTGGCATTTTTGAAAGCGCCATGCCCGGGGCGCGGTAACGCAGAATTGACACGATGATCTCCACGGCCGCGCAGATCGCGGAAATCTCCACAAATGTAATCCCTAAAAGCCAGAAATCCGTATTAATGCCAGGCGAAGCGGCTGAACTGGTCAGGGGCGGGTACATGAACCATCCCCCATCAGGCGCGATCCCGGCCAGCAAGGCAAATATGAGCATCGTGCCGCCTAGAATATAGCACCAAAAGCCATAGGCCGTCAGACGTGGATAAGCTAAATCCCGCGTTCCAAGAAGTTTCGGCAGCAAATAAACTGCAACTCCCTCTATCAGGGGAATCGCAAATAGGAACATCATGATGGTTCCATGCATGGTAAAGACCTGTGCATAGCCTTCAGGGCCCATAAAAGCTGAATTCGGACTGGCCAACTGTGCCCGGATGAGCATGGCCAGAAGTCCTCCAATGGCAAAGAAAAAAAACGCTGCGCAAATGAACATACGCCCGAGATCAGTATGGCTTACCGTCGTAAAACATTTGCGCCAGCCCGGATCAGACGCCCAAATACGCGTGAGCTCTTTGTGGCGTTTTAGTGCGCTCATGGTGTCTCTCCAGCGAGGAAACGTTCCCAGGCTTCAGGTGTGTGAGCAATTACGACAAACCGATGTTCACGGTAGCCTTTCCCACTATATTCCGAGCTGAGTCCCTGATACCGCCCCGGCGCATCGGCCTCGATCCTAAGTGTGTTGGTATGGCCGGGAACGGCGTCGAGTTTGCCCGCAAGACGCGGAACCCAAAAGCTATGAATAACGTCGGTGGAGGTAATCGCTACATCGACAGGCCGTCCCGCCGGCAGATGCAAAACGTTGGTTGTCACACGTCCGGACGCGTCGGCGTAACCAAACCGCCACTCCCACTGACGGGCCTCGGCGCTAACCCGAACCAGATCCGGTTCTTGATGCGGCAGCAGGGCTTCACCAATGACAAGGCCGTAAGCCAAAAGCGCGGCGAGCACTGTCAACGGAAAACCGAGCCCTAAACCGAATATCCAGACCCTGACATCCTGTGTGTCCGTTTCTCGGCGTGTTTTTGGCTTGCGAAACCCCATGACCAAACACATAGTAACGAGGATGAAAATAAGTGTCGCACCGATCAATAAAACCCACCATAGCGTGGCAATTTCGCGGGCTGCAGGGCCTGCCGGATCGAGGGTCGACAGGGCTCCCTTGCATCCGGCAAGGGGCAAAACCATGACAGCAAGAGAAAGAGAATATTTGAGGCGTTTATGTCCGATGAAATGAAGCAGAAGCGCCGCGACGAACTGGTGGACCCGATCGAAGAAGTGCCGGGCTATAGCGAAACTGAGTCCCGTATCGGCATCTGGGGTCACCCTCTTCATGCGATGAGTGTTTCTTTCCCTATTGCGTTGACGTTTTGCGCCCTCGGTGCAGATGGGCTTTACTGGCTTTCTGGAGAGCCATTTTGGGCCCTTGCCGCGATCTGGGCGGCGGGCACGGCCTTTCTGTTTGGCTTGCTCGCGGGCGCAACAGGTTTCATCGAGATGCTGCTGGTCTCGGGCATTAGAATGCGGGCTCAAGTCTGGACGCATTTCATAATCGCCGTCTTCCTTCTGTCTATGCTGGGAGCAAATTGGGGATACCGACTTGATGGTTGGGAAACAGCGGTCTTGCCTTACGGTATCCTTCTGTCCGGGTTCAATGTTTGTCTGGTGATTGCGACTGGGTGGCACGGCGGTGCCCTTGTTTTTTCTCATCGTCTTGGCACATCAAAGGGTAATTGAATATCCCGGGGGTTTTTAAGCCAGTCCGGTATCGGTATTGCGCCCAGGTCGGGCTTGGCCAATACGAAAAACAGGATAGCAATGATCGTCACCATAAGAATGATCTGCGGCCGACGCGGATCGACGCTGTGGTGCGTCCCGGGTGTTTCCGCGACGGTAACGATCGTATATCCGACCCAGACGTGAAAGACGACCAAGGCAGCCACAAAAAGAAATTTGGCAAACAGCCAGAGTTCGAATACATCGCGCGCAAACATCAGCACAGTACCGGAAGCAATGGCAAGAACCGCAAACGGGGTCGTAACATAGATATAGCCGTAATGAGTGAGACGGCGGATACGCGTGTAATCTTCCTGCCCAACGACGCTACCATGACGTGAGAGCAGGAGCGGTATCGCAAACAGCCCGGCACACCAGAACGCCAGCATCATGACGTGAACGGCCTTGAGATAAGGAATGGCGGGAGCAAGCCACTCGGTCATGCTAGTCCATGTCCGACGTTGTGCCATGCCCGGCGCGCCAAAAGGGTACCAAAAATCGCATAGGGAAGACCAGCCGGCACCCACATTATGAGTCCGCCTAATTGCTGGTCGAGTAAAGGCGTTAAAGCCCAAGCATAGGGCCCCCATGCGTGTGCGGCATAAAGCGGCTCAGGCGCGAATGTTAATATTGCGCCCAGAAGACCCATCTGCATATAGGCCGCCAAAATTAATAGCACCTCTTGAACCGGACTTTTCTGCGGGCTCAAAACCGCGCGCCAGAACATCACGGCTGATCCAAGCAAACTCAATTGCATGGCCCAATATACCAGAACATTGCTTAAGGCGAGATCGTATAGTGCAGGCAGGTGCCAGACCCAAAGGACAACGGTAGCAATAGCAAATAGCAGCACAGACTGTTGTGGCCGCCGCGCCGGCCATACCATCGCGAGCAACGGGGCCGCGAGGGCGATAAGTAATATATGATGAACGACCCGGGCCGAAAAAAGTGCAGAAGATAGGGCGCATAAGGGCGAAACAAATGCAATAAAAAGAACCAGTACAGCGCCTAAGCCAAGCCGTGACTTTCGAACCGCAAATACGAATAGAACCAAAGCCGCCAGAACTACAGGGTCGAGATTCCAGCGCATTAACAGCTCCGCCGGGTCCGGCGCTGTCCCGCAATAGGTCTGGTTTATGAACTCGCCAATCACGGCCCCTCCATCATGATGATCAACTTAAGTCTAGTGTCAAAGCCAGCAATTTTACGTTTTAGCTTGTGCAATGTTCCTCTTGATCCTCGACGTAATAAAACCAGATATCGCCTAACCAGACAAGTTGAACCAGACGATAGTGCCTAGCATTCGGTATAAACCCGATATCGGGTAAGGAAATTCGGCATCGGCCCAGGATTAATCTGTCTCATAAGGGCTGACTTAGGCGCCAAAGCAGGGGCTAGTAATTAAATCTTTGTGTAGGAGCTAATGTCCGCGATATAGATATAATTACAAACGCATTTAGTAACGCAAACCTACCCCTTTATCTCGCTAGTAAACGCATCCGCCGAGGTGATGGCGCGGGCGTTTAGATTGTGCTTCAGGTAAAGGACGCGGTCAACCAGGATGTCGCGTTTTTCAATGCCCAAGCGTTCCTGAATATTATAGGCCGCACTTGCGCAGCTTGCGAGGATAAGGGGGCAATTAGAAAAAGCCCGATGAATTTTACGAGAGGGGCAAGAGGTATTTTGGCTGAGGGCATATGGCATTTTCTGGACTTAAAATTTTGTCGCACAGCTATCGATAAATTCATTACAAATATTAGCAAGCTATGCCTAGGCGGCAAAGCTTACTAAAAGGGCCGGGCCTCCTATTAAATTTATTGTATTTGTGTTTAGGCCGTCACGATTAGTTCTTGAGTAAATAAAAAGCCCGCCTAGGCGGGCTTTCTTTGCTGCGTTTTGTCTCGTTTGATTAATAATTGAACCGTGCCGTCACACCGACTGTTCTTGGTGTGTTGGTTCGGAAGCCGAGACGTGCCCGGCCGCCGCGCTCGCGGTCAAAGGACAAATTGGTGTTTTTATCGAAAAGGTTGGTCGCATAGAGTTGCAGACTCCAGTTTTCAAAATCCAAACCCCCAATGAGGTTGAAGATCTCATAAGGATCGAGTTTCAAATCAACATTGGTAACTTCTGCGCCTGTGGCGCCGCCAAATGGAAGGCCGGACGCAAAGCTGCCAGCGCCAAAGGTTTGATCCCCTGGTTGCGTAAAACGGGTTCCAATAGATTGTACGGAAGCCGTGATATAACCTCCTCCGGTTTCACTAAACGGGTTTCCGAAAAGACGTGTTGCACTGGCCGAAATTTGAACTTCAGGTACGGATGGCAATCTGTTTCCTTCTTTCAGACCGCCGATGATGGCGCCTGTGCCGTCAACAACCGTAGAGTCAAACTCGGCTTCAATAAAGCTGCCAGATAAGCCAAATTCCCAATCATCCCCTGCCGGGGCGTTGAATTCAAACTCCACGCCGGCTGTGTGAGCCTCCGGAACGTTAAAGACAATCCGCGATGAGCAGGAGCCCGCATCCAAAGTTGCCTGCAGATTTGTAATATCCGTATAGAAAGCCGCGGCGTTAAAGGTCAGGCCATTTTTACGGATTTTGATGCCGCCTTCATAGTTCCAGAGCGTCTCGTCATCATAGTCCTGAAAGCCGCCGAAAATGGCAAGGTCTTCCGGATTGCACAAACCTGTGTTGAGCGGATCATTGACGCCCCCCAGACGAAAACCTTGTGAGGCCTGGGCGTTTAGAGTTACGGCGTCTGTCACGTCATAGCTCATGAGGAAACGCGGCGTAAAACCAGATGAGGATGTTTCATCCGTTTGAAGCGGGCCCCCTGCAGCAAAAAGTCCGCCTGTTTTAATATCACGGGTTTCTTCAAAGTCGTAATACCGCCCTCCGGCAGTTACCGTTAATTTTTCGGTCAAATCATAACTTGCTTCACCAAATACTGCATATTGGGTGAGGTCATAAGGCAAGTCGGAATTGAAAGGGGAGTCTGCTTGGAACCCATTGGCGACAGCAGCGGAGGTACCGTCACCAAGCGTCGCATCTGTGACAGCATCATATCCCGGCGTGGGAAGGCGCTGTGTGTAAACACGTTGGGTATCGGCATAAAAGCCACCAATGAGCCATTGAAAACGGCTCTCATTATTGGAGGAAAGTCGTAGCTCCTGGGTAATTTGTTCTACATCCGTTGTATCGCGGAGATTAGACGGCAATGTAATGGAAGAGTCAGGGAACCCAAGATCGACTGAAACAGATCCGGTTAACGCACTCGCATCACGGCTAACCAAGATATCGCGTTCCGTATAACTGGTGATAGAGGTAAAATCGACTCCTCCAAAGGCATAATTTACGGTCAGGTCGCCAATAAGGGTTTCATCACTAAACGCTTCGTCAAGTAAGAGGAATTGCTGACGTTCTTCAAATGTTACGGCTGGCCGGGTCGTTGTAAAGGGATTGGCGAACAGGTTGAAAACTTCCTGACGATTGAAACCGTCCGTTTCGATTTCCTGATATATAATGCGAGGCGTAATGCTGAAATTATCGGTCGGCTCGAAAGTCAACGCAACGCGTCCCCCAATTCGAGAGCCATCATTTACATCCTCGTCAATGCCGCCCCCTTCGCGCAAAGCATCAATGAAACCAGCATATTCTGTATAATATCCAACGGCCCTCAAAGCGGCTTTACCGTCCATGAAGGGCTGATTGACCATGCCTTTCAGATGGCCGCCAATGCCGCCATCCGTGACTGTATTCGCATCAACTTCCAACGACGCTTCGGTTTCGTTTAGATTAGGCTGGTTTGTAATAAAGCGAACAGTGCCGCCAACGGAACCGGAGCCGAAAAGTGTGCCTTGAGGGCCTCTCAGTGTTTCCACGCGGTTCAGATCAAAAAGATCCAGATCGGGTGTGAAGAGAGATAAAGAGATGACACTTTCGTCGAGATATACCCCGACTTGTTCTTTTACGCCGGGTTGGTCACGTACGATTTGTCCTGCTGAAACGCCCCGTATGGCGACCTGACTCTGTCCAGGGCCGAGGTTTTGGATCGTTAAACCCGCCACATTGCGCGATACGTCTTCGAGATTAGTGGCGCCGGTTCGTTGGATGTCTTCCTGCGTCAGGGCATTGATAGAAAACGGAACATCTTGAATGGTGGAGGCCCGCTTGGTTGCTGTCACGATAACTTCGTCATCCACTGTCTGGGACCAGGCCGATGTACCGCTGGCCGCCATCAGGGCGGTCAAAGATACGGCGAGAGTTGCACGCTTTGTTGAAGGCTTAAAGAACATAAAGTTTCCCCTTTTTTTATTTGTTTTAAGAAGCTCAGAATGAGGCCTTAATAGGGGCAAAAAAAGGGCAATTTATATGGAGAATAAATAATCTTTAGATTTGTGACAATAAAGCAACAGTGAATAATTGGCGTGGTATCTCTCGTTTTTTGGCTAATTTAACCTATCGTAACTGGCTATCCTTACTCCCACGTCGGTTAATTCCCACGCTCATTTGTTGCCCGTCCCGTTCGGCTTGGCACAGCACACAAGTTTTGACTCCGGGCAGGGCCTCTCTTCGAGCTTTGGGGATTTCGTCTCCGCATTCAACGCATTCCTTGGCGCTTTCGCCCTGGGGCATGCGTTTTCTGGCGGCTTTTACCGCGTCAGAGACTGTGTCGTCGATTTGGTCCTGTATCGCGCCGTCGCGCGTCCATCCGCCTGCCATAATTAGATCTCCCGATTAGGTGAGGGGCTATAAAGTCTATCAATAGCAATGAGCGCCACTGGAATATTGTTCCAGGTCTGGGGCGTTGAACGGCAGCGCTGATCGACACATTTTGGAACACTTCATATTATGCCGTGTTTCTAAGCTAACGTCTTTCTCTTTTGAAAAGACAAAAAATTCATTCTGGGGGCCGAATTTGATTTCGCCAAAGCGCAATAAGCATGTTTAAAGCTTTTCTCAGACACAAGTCCGCTATGGCAGGCTTCATCATTATCTGTCTGATCGGTTTACTGGCGCGTTATCTGAACGGGGCGATTTATTCTCAAACCGAAGTTCTGAGCCTATTCGATAATCTGCAACAGAGCGGGCTTTATCTGGGTAGCGCGACTATGGCGAGCTCTGGCACGACATTGGCGCTCATGCTGACCATGGTGGGTCTTGTCAGGCGTATCGACAAGGATTTCAGTGACAAACTCTACCGCACGGTTGCTCTTATCGGGCTGACAAGCGCAATAGGTCTTATCAGCTCGGTCATACTGCTTTTGACCTTGTCGCTTCCGATAGGGGAATTCGAGAAAGTGCCGGAAGTCTGGTATTATGTTTTATACAATGTGACTTTTGGATTGATTATTTTTGTCAGCGCAATCAGCGTCAGCATCGTGCTTATCCTGTTGCAGACTATAATGCATGTCATCAGCAGTATTACACCCACAGAGCAAGCTTGAGTCCCTGCAGGCTAATCCCCATTCTGCCCTACCAATTAGCGTCCAAACCCCCTATATAAAACAGAATAAACCCGTGATTCGGTGCAGATTTTCGCGCGCTTCAAACGGGAAGAGGGATGAATATGGCCGAACCTGCTGAAAACCTGTCAAATGCCGAATATGGTGCCGAGTCGATCAAGGTCCTTAAGGGCCTCGATGCTGTGCGCAAACGCCCCGGCATGTATATCGGCGATACGGATGACGGATCCGGTCTGCATCACATGGTCTATGAGGTTGTGGACAATTCCATTGACGAGAGCCTGGCCGGTCATGCTGACCGCGTTGAGGTGACGCTGCATACGGACGGCTCCGTGTCTGTACGGGATAACGGGCGCGGAATCCCTGTCGCCATTCACGAAGAAGAAGGCGTCTCAGCGGCCGAAGTTATAATGACGCAGCTCCATGCGGGCGGGAAGTTTGATCAGAACAGTTATAAGGTCTCGGGCGGACTTCACGGCGTGGGCGTATCGGTAGTGAACGCGCTTTCCGTGAAACTTGATCTCTCCATCTGGCGCGACGGCAAGGAACATTTCATGGAGTTCTCCCATGGCGAGACCGTGTCTCCGCTCAAGATTGTCGGCGACGCGCCAATGGATGATCGCCGCGACGGGTCGCAAAAAGTGCTGACCGGCACGCGGGTGCGCTTTCTGCCGTCCGAAGAGACGTTCACCATGGTTGAGTTTGACCGCGAGACGCTGGAGCGCCGCCTGCGGGAACTGGCCTTCCTCAATTCAGGTGTGATGATTATTCTGACGGATGAAAGGCCCGAAGAAGATATCGTGACGCCGCTGTTTTACGAAGGCGGGATAGAAGCGTTCGTCCGCCATTTGGACACAAATAAAGTCGGCCTGCTCGAGGCGCCAATTTCCGTCATGCGCGAGAGCGAAGGCATTACCGTCGAAGCGGCTATGTGGTGGAATGATGGCTATCACGAAAATGTTCGCTGTTTCACCAATAACATCCCCCAGCGGGATGGCGGCACGCATTTGGCCGGTTTTCGCGGCGCGCTGACCCGGACCATTAATAAATATGCGGCGAGTTCCGGGACGGCGAAAAAGGAAAAAGTCTCCATCTCCGGTGATGATGCACGCGAAGGTCTGACCTGCGTCTTATCCGTTAAAGTTCCGGATCCAAAATTCAGTTCCCAGACTAAAGACAAATTGGTGTCCTCGGAAGTGCGCCCTGTGGTCGAAAGCGCGATGAACGAAGCGCTCGGCGAATGGTTCGAAGAACATCCCAATGAAGCCAAAATCATCATTCAGAAAATCGCCGAAGCCGCCGCGGCCCGTGAAGCCGCGCGAAAGGCCCGCGATCTGACACGGCGAAAATCCGCGCTCGATATTGCGTCGCTCCCCGGCAAACTCGCCGACTGTCAGGAACGCGACGCCTCCAAGGCCGAGCTTTTCCTTGTGGAGGGGGATTCTGCCGGAGGCTCTGCCAAACAGGCGCGCGATCGTCAAAACCAAGCGATACTGCCTCTAAAGGGTAAAATCTTGAACGTCGAACGCGCCCGCTTTGACCGGATGCTCGGCTCTCAGGAAATCGGCACGATGATTACGGCGCTCGGCACAGGCATTGGCCGCGAGGATTTTGATATTGAAAAAATCCGGTATCACAAAGTGATTATCATGACCGACGCGGATGTTGACGGCGCGCATATCCGTACGCTCTTACTGACTTTTTTCTATCGGCAAATGCCCGAGCTGATCGAGCGCGGCTATCTCTATATTGCGCAACCGCCGCTCTATAAGGTTGAGCGCGGCAAGAGCACACAATATCTGAAAGACGAAGCGCAGCTGGATGAATATCTCATTGATGCAGGCGTCAAAGACGCCACTCTTACTCTTGAGGACGGCTCCGTTTTATCGGGCGAGGATCTGAAACGTGTCGCAAAGGAAGCCGTTCAGGTGCAAAGCCTGTTGACGCGGATGAAACACCGCGCTCCAAATTCGGCGATTGCGCAGCTCGCCATTGCAGGTGTGCTGGACGTGGAAGAATATCCTGACCTTTTGGAAAGTGCTGCAGCGCGTCTGGACCTTACGGCGGATGAAGGCGAAGACGGTTGGGCCGGGCGCTATGACGAAGACGGCGCCCTTGTTTTTGAACGCGACGTGCGCGGCGTCACCGACCGGGTTATTTTGCGTCCCGGCTTCCGTGACAGTTCTGATGCGCGCCGCTTGCATAAATTAGCTCCGGCTCTGGCGGAAACCTATGTCGGACGCGCCCAGTTCCGCCGCGGCGAGGACGATCCGATTTCCATTTCCGGTCCAGCCAAATTACTTGAGGTCATCTTTGAAGGCGGCCGGAAGGGCTTCAAGATTCAGCGCTATAAGGGTCTCGGCGAAATGAATCCGGATCAGCTCTGGGAAACAACGCTCGACTCAAATGCGCGCTCCCTTTTACAGGTCAAGATTGAAGCCGCCGATGCAACGGATGATCTCTTCACCAAGCTGATGGGGGATGTAGTGGAGCCGCGCCGCGACTTTATTATCTCCAATGCCCTCGACGCCGAGGTCGATAGCTAGAGCGAAAAAAGGTCTCACATGGCGGATGCGTCGGAAAAATCTAACGGGACGACTGGCCTTGCCGAAGACCGGACGGATTTTGCCGAAGACCGCACGCTCATGGCGAATGAACGTACTTTCGCGGGGTGGATGCGTACCGGCCTGGCCTGTCTGGGCCTGGCCCTCGGCTTCCAAGCTGTCTTTGGCAAGATTGATCCAGTCTGGCTTCCTAAACTGGTGGCGTCAGGATTTGCCGCCATTGCGATTTTGATTTTCGTGTCTGCCTATCGTCAGGCCCATCAGGTATTTCGCCGCATGGACAGTCATCAATTTGAAACCTCATCCCGCAACCATTTACGTCTGCTTTGTGCCGTCATGGTCATAGGGGCGGTCGCGGTTGTCTTGGGGATTTGGTATTTCGACTGGACGGGGTAGAGAGAAATGCAAAAGGCATAACTGATAAATGCAAGATTTAGGCTCCAAGATAGCTTTCTTCCTCGGCTTATAAGAAATTGTGCCGCTTCTAGGAACTGCGATTGCTTAAGCTTCGTAAATAGAAAGACGATACATTAGGAGCCCTGCCATGACTCAGAATAGCCAATCGCGCCGACAGGTTTTTAAATATCTGGTTGCAGGGAGCGCTCTTCCTCTACTTTCAGCATGTGGCAGTGAGTCGACCGCTCAGACCGGCCTTTCTATTTACGACCCTATTACCACCGTACCCACAGCCGAAGGGCAGCCTATGCCGAGCGGCGTGAGTTTGCCGACTAACCCGCCCGCTGCAAAAACCGAAAACAGCTTGGGTTTTGCCGTTATTGGATTAGGCGGCTATGCGCTGCGCAATATGATGCCGAGTTTTGCCGCGTGTAAACGCGCTTATATTTCAGCTCTGGTTTCCGGAAATCGAGAAAAATGTCTTAAGGTTGGTGAGGCTTACGGTATTTCGGAAGATGCCTGCTATAGTTATTCCAATTTTGATGACATAGCGCAGGACGACCGTATTGATGCGGTTTATATCGCGATGCCAAGCGGTTTGCATAAGGAGTTTGCCGTCCGTGCTTTTGCAGCGGGTAAGCATGTCCTTTGCGAGAAACCCATGGCGCTATCGAGCGAAGATTGTCAGGCAATGATAGACGCTGCCAAAGCGGCGGATCGCAAATTAATGATTGCCTATCGCTGTCATTTCGAGCCGCATAACCTTTCAGCTATGGAATTGATGCAGCAAAAGGCGGTCGGCGATATTCGAATGATCCGTACAAACCATCATTATGTCACTGGCTCTTCAACGCCAAAGAAAAACTGGCGATTGGCCAAAGCGTTGGCGGGGTACGGCCCACTAGAAGACTACGGCATTTATGGATTACAACAGGCTCTTTATCTGAGCGGCGAAATGCCAACAGAGATATCAGCTTATATGTACCAACCGCAAAGTGATCCACGTTTTGCAGAAATTGCGGCGATGGTGGGAACCTTGATGAGATTTCCATCCGGCGCATTGGCGGAGCTGTCCACCTCTTATGACACTCGGTCTTCAAATCGCGGTGTGGTGTGGGGCAATCGGGGTAAACTGACAATGGATCCTGCTACGGGTTATGGTGGACATAATTATGTCTTGGAGTCGGATAAAATACAAAAGCTCAATCCGGGTGACCCCTCGATCCAGTTTTCGGCCCAAATGGATCATCTTGCAGATGCTGTGCAGAATGGAGCGACAATAAAAACTCCAGGCGAGATGGGCCTGCGTGATCTGCGTTTGATAGAAGCGATAGGTGCGTCCGCAAAACGGGGGCAATCCGTAAAACTTAATCCCGATGGAACGATGCGAAATTGAGGGAACGGGGGAGCGCATATGAATGCGGTGGATTTTCTAATTATTGGCGGCGGCATTGCGGGTGTGTCTGCGGCGGCGCGGCTGGCGCCTCATGGACGGACAATTCTTCTCGAAGCTGAAGAGGCCTTTGGCTATCACTCAAGCGGCCGCAGCGCGGCTTATTACCATTTCGGAATTGGGGACTCCGTCGTCCGCGGCATGACAGCCTTTAGCCGCCCCTATTTAGAAACGAAAAATCACATAGGTGCTGACTTGTCCTGCCAATCTCCGGCCTTGTTTATCGCTTCCCCCGACATGCTGGGCGCCTTGTCTGCGCTTGAGCAGAATATGCGCCGGTTTTCCGAGACGATTGAACATGTCGGTGAAAGCGAGATAAAAACCCTTGTTCCTGTCTTGAAATGCGGCGGCGACAATATCGTTGCGGGTGTTTTAGATCATACAGCAAGACGCTTGGACAGCGAAGCAATGCAGCAAGGATATCGCGCGCAAATCAAAGAGCATGGCGGAGCGTGCAGAACTAACTCTCGTGTCGTCGAAATTTCCCGAGAAGGAAGCGATTGGGTCGTGACGACCCAATCCGGCGTGCGTTACGCCGCCCCTATTATTGTGAATGCTGCTGGAGCGTGGTGTGATGAAATAGCCCGCCTCGCAGATGTTAAGCCGCTTGGACTTCACCCCTTGCGAAGGACCATGATTTGCTTTGATCCTCCCTCTGGTCATGACGTGCGAAATTGGCCCTTCACCAAAACAGTCGTTGATGACTTTTATATGCTCCCTGAATCCGGGCGGCTCCTTGCATGCCCCGTGGATGAGGTTCCAACGGCACCTACAGATGCGCAGCCGGAGGAATATGATATTGCCTTGGCCGCCTCCAAAGTCGAGGACTACACAAATATCCCTATACGCCGGATTGACCAGAGTTGGGCAGGTCTGCGAACATTTACAAAGAACCGTGTCCCAGTTGCGGGTTTTGCGCCCGACGCGGACGGGTTTTTCTGGCTGGCGGGGCAGGGCGGTTACGGGCTGCAAACCGCGCCGGCCATGAGCGTTATAACCGAAACTTTGATAACCGGAATGGAGTGGCCGGAAGGTTTGACAAAATGGGGCGTTCATGCGGAAGCGGTGGCGCCCTGGAGCAAGTCTTCAAGCTAAATAAACCTAGCGCCTTATATGGAGTAAGGTGCAATAAAGACAGCCAAACCGCTTTATTCACACTCTCGGTTCTAACAGGAACCTTCCCCTAAACCCTGACGTTTCTCTTTCATGACCCAATCTAATTCGCCCGAGCTTTGGAAAGATAGCCTGCCACATCCTTCGATGGAGTCTCATAAATATGACCGGGGCTTTTGCGGAATTATTGCCGCGCCGGAGCTGACCGGGGCGACCCGGCTGGCGGCGGAAGCGGCGCTCCGATCCGGGGCGGGCCTCGTGCGCGTCATCGCGGAGGTGAGGGACGATATCTACCGCATGACTTTACCTGCGGATATCATGGTCACAAATAAACTGGATATTGAAGAAACCAAGATTACGGCGTGGCTGGCCGGGCCGGGGGGCATTGCCATTTCTCATCATGAAGCGATGGACGAGATGGAAGATGCGCCGCGCATTCTGGATTCTTCCGCTTTGCCAATGCCGGATAAATTTCCGCTTAAGGGAGAAGCCATTCTGACGCCGCATGGCGGAGAATTTAAAAAGATGTTTCCGGAGCTGGACTCTAAAAAAACTGCAGACGTATTGGAGGCGGCTGAAAAATCAAACACAATTCTCATCGCAAAAAATGCCAAGACAATTATCGCTCATCCGGACGGGCGAAGCGTTGAGCATGACCATCCTAACCCGGCCCTGGCGAGGGGCGGAACAGGCGACGTCCTTGCTGGATTGGTTGCAGGCCTCGTGGCTCAAGGCATGCCGGGATTTGAAGCCGCCTGCGCCGCTGTCTGGATTCACAGCGAAGCGGGCAAAGGCGCAGAGCACAGTTTTACAGCGAGTGATCTGGTGGCGAATATTGCTCACACCCTTGAGAGTTGCTTGGCAAAGTAAGCCTACCTCTTCGCCTCTATCCGCTGAATTTCCTGTCCGATCCAACGGTCTATTTTTTTCTCGAGCAAATTCAGCGGTACGCCGCCGTCTTCCAGCACCGCGTCATGGAAACGGCGAATGTCAAAATCAGTCCCCAGAGCCTCTTTGGCTCGTTGGCGCAATTCGAGGATTTTCAGCTCGCCAATCTTATAGGCCAAAGCCTGCCCCGGCCAGCTGATATAGCGATCCACTTCGGTTTTTACGTTATGCGCGGCGAGCGCAGAGTTCTCAAGGAAACAGCTTTCCGCCTGTTCGCGGCTCCAGCCTTTCCAGTGCAATCCGGTATCAACAACCAGACGGCAGGCGCGCCACATTTCATAGGTGAGCTGTCCGAAGCGTTCATAGGGCGTTTCGTAAATGCCCATTTCTCCGGCCAGTTTCTCGGCATAAAGTCCCCAGCCTTCGCCGAATGCATTTGGATACAGCGACTGACGGAAACGCGGCACATTTTCGTTTTCTTGCGCCAAGGCGATTTGATGGTGGTGTCCGGGAACCGCTTCATGCGCCGTCAGCGCCGGAAGGTTATAAAGAGGGCGCTGTTTGAGGTTGTAAGTATTGACTACATAATTGCCGGCGCGGCCCTGCTCGGGACTGCCGCCCCAATAGCGGCCTGTTGTATAGGTCGGCGCAATTTCCTTTGGCACCGGCATCACCCCATAGGAGAGGCGGGGGAGTGTGCCGAAATATTCAGGCATTTTCCCGTCCAGTTTCTTGGCGATATAAGACGCCGTCATGAGTAGTTCGCGTTCGGATTTGGCGTAGAATTTCGGATTGGACCGGAGCTCTGCGATAAAGTCTGAGAAATCTCCCTCAAAGCCGACTTCCTCAATGATCTTATCCATTTTAGAGCGAATTCGGGCGACTTCGGCCAATCCCTTCTGGTGGATTTCGTCGGGTGTCATATCCAGAGTCGTGAAATAACGCACGAGCGCGCGGTAATAATTTCGGGCTTCTTCGCTATCGCCAATGCCGGAGGTCTGGCGGGCTTCGGGAATATAACCTTCGGCCAGAAATTCCGCGAGGTTTTTATAGGCCGGGAGGACGGAGCTCTTTATTGCGGCTTCCCCAAGTTCCTTGAGTCTCGCTTGATCTTCGGCCGAAATGCTTTCCGGATAACGGGTGAAGGGTTCATAGAGCGGATGCTCAGTCGCTGGCTGGCTGGCCAGATTTTCCACGGTTTCCAGGATGCCCGGCATAATCTCTGCGGCCGCGGTAAAACCACTTTCCATTCCGCGCCGCATATTGTTTTTGTGCTGCAGGAAATATCTGGGGAGTTCGGTCAGCCTGGAGGCATAGGCCTCATAATCAGAAACTTTTTCAAACCGGGTTTGACGGGCGAGATAGAGAATATTGTTAAAAAATCCGCTGTCATTGGTGAAGGGAAGCCGGGCTTCATCAAATGGGGCCAGACGTTGTTTCTGTTTTAATGCAAAGCCAAGGAGATCGTAGTTCAGCCGTTCCTCTTCGCTCATGGGCCGCGTAGAGAGCTGAACATGGCGGGAGAGGAATTCCTTATTTTCTATCTGGCTCTGTTTCTCTGCGGCGAGAGACACATCCGGGAGGCGTCTTAACGCATCGGCGTCGCCCAATTCACCGGCTGTGACGGGGTCACGTTTTAATTGGGCTTCTTCGAAATCATGGATAAGCGCATCTAGACTGTCTTCGATGCGGCATTCGGTTTGACCGTCCACCACAACGATTTGGCCATTGGTACAAAAGCCAGGCGCCACATCAATTGTCTGATTTTGCGCCTGAACCAGGGGGCTAATGCTCCCTAGAGTTATTATAAGCGCTGTCCCGAGAAAATACTTCATCATTGTCCTACGAACCCCATAGTGAGAAAGGATATTCTCCGTTCCCTACGCTTTACGACGTTAAATTCAAGAGCCGAGAAACAGGCCGATAAGAATTGCTCTATTTAGCGGCCTTTTCCATGGCTTTGGCGAGTTTGATGTCTTTTTCCGTGACCCCGCCTGCATCATGGGTCGTCAGAGTCACATCAACGCGGTTGTAAACATTGTACCATTCCGGGTGATGATCCATCGTATTGGCAATAACCGCGATGTGGGACATGAAACCAAAGGCTTCGGCAAAATCTTCGAATTTGAAAACTTTGGTGATAAAATCGTCGCCGCCAGTCCATCCGGGTAAATCTTCGGCAGCGTCTTTGGGGTTTAAAACATCCATGATGATCTCTCTTTTGAATTTATTGGAATAACGTAAATCCTGATAGGGTAATTTGCCTTAAAATAGCCACATCGAATATTACTTTGTCTATTACACAATTGTAGTCATTTAATCCATCAGGGCAAAATCTGTTCCATTTCGGGGCAGGATTGACCTCGGGAATTCGGATTTCAAAAATTACATAGAATACCTCGCTTCACACGTGCTTTTGTAGAGCCTTCTGTTTAAGACCGATTGCGATGACCAAGACTACAATCAACCTGGCTTCAGAGACGAATAAGGCGACCTGGCTTAATTGGGGCATGAGAGCTCTGTTTGCGGCACTGGCGATTTTTATTTTGTGGAAATCTCTTGAGCCGTTTTATGGCCAGCCCGGCTCGCATTATATCGACAAAGTGCAGCATTTTCTGGCTTATTTTATCTTGAGCGGCTTAGCCCTTTTATCCCGCATGCCCCTGCGCCGGGTCAGTTTGCTCCTTGCCATTTTGGTTTTTAGCGCGGCGATAGAAATATTGCAGGGAGCAATGAATATGGGGCGAACTGCCTCCTTTGCGGATTTCCTGGCAAATCTGTCAGGCGTTCTGGTGGCATGGAGCGTTTGGAGAGTCGGTCAGCTCCTTTGGCATAAAAATGTCAAAAAAAATCGGTAGAGCGGTCAAGTTAGCACGAAACTTGCAGGGTCAGCTTACATGAAACCTGATAAACTGAACTTTTAAGGGACGAACCATGACGTCAATACAGCTTCGTAGCGGACTGATGGCCTCTTTTGCCACAGCCCTTTTGAGTGGAACCGCCTTTGCGGGAAACTCTTCCGGACCGGCCTATACGCCTGATCTTTTGCCTGCCAATCCCAATAGCGGGGAATGTTATGCCCGCGTCGAAATTCCGGCGCAGTATCAACACGGCTCAGAAACGGTCATGACCGAAGAGGGATATCAAACGCTTCAGGTTCTCCCGCCCGAGCTTGCGACGCGTCAGGAAGACGTCCTCGTGAAGGAGGCGTCTGTGCGCTATCAGGTGCGTCAGCCGACCTATAAATCTGTTACAGAGCAACTTTTGGTGCGTCCGTCTTATGACAAACTGACCGTATCCGCGCCGCAATTCTCGACGGTAACCGAAACGATTCAAACCTCTGCGCCGCGTCTGGTCTGGAAGCGAGGCAATCCCGGTAAATTAAGGGCGCAGGGTTATGTCATCCATTCGACCGCGGATGGCGGGCGCCATGGCCAAGGCTACAGCTCTACCATGCAATACGGCGAACAGGGCGGCGCGCAATGCGGCGAGATGTGCGAGATTTGGTGTCTGGTGGAAGAGCCGGGGCAGACCGCGTCTTACCAGCGTAAAGTCATGACCAATCCCGGGGGCGTGCAGCGCGTCACTGTTCCGGCCAAATATCAGACGATTACGAAACAGGTTGTGGCCGATCCCGGCGGCGTGACAGAAATTCCGATTCCGGCTGAATATCGCAGCTATACGGTTGAAGACGTCGTGCGTGAAGCCAGCGGGCAATATGTCGAGGTTCCGGCCAAATATGGGCAGGTTCAGACAAAAACGCTTGTCTCGCCGGAGCGCTATGAATGGCGCCGAGTCCTCTGCGCGCCCGGCAGCGGCGCAATCCGCCCGTCCGCGAGCTACCACAAGAGCGAAACCACAACGACTTATTCGTCAGGAACGCAATATAACGAATCCTTAGCCGGCGGCGTGACCACGCATCAGGGGAGGTATTCCTCCTCTCATCAACCGCGTGTTTATTCCGGCCCTGTCAGTAATACGGCTCATGGCTATCAGAGCTATGAGGCGCATCCTCAGGGACCAAAACGTTATCGGGACTAAGGTCTTTCTGGCTTAAGTCTGACCTGTTGATCCGAAGCCGCCCGCGCCGCGGTCGGTTTCGGAGAGCACGTCTACTTCGACAAATTCCGGCTGGGTAATCGGGGAAACCACCATTTGGGCGATCCGTTCGCCCCGGTGAATGGTGAAGGGCTCCTGTCCGTGATTAATCAGTAGGACTTTGACTTCTCCGCGGTAATCGGCGTCAATTGTGCCGGGCGTATTCAGACATGTGATGCCGTGCTTATAAGCGAGGCCGGAACGCGGCCGAATTTGCGCTTCATATCCGGCGGGCAGCGCCATGCAAAACCCTGTCGGGACAAGCGCGCGTTCCCCCGGCGCCAAAACCGTCGGGGCGCTGTCACTTACGGCGGCGCGAAGATCCGCTCCGGCCGCCAATACCGTTTCAAAGGCCGGAAGCTTGAGACCTTCAAAATGATCTAATGTCTTGAATTCCACGCGAATCATGAGGGTCCCTTCACAGTCTTGCAATATGGAAAATGTCTAGGGGAAGGGGCCGCTCTTCGCCAGTCAGCTTTGTGTATCAGTCGTGGACAAGTGTCCATTTAAACGCGCTATTACGGCGAAGATGAAGCTTTGAAAATTACTTATCCTGCTGTTTTTTCATATCATCAAACATCGCCAGACGTTTCACGAGTAAAGCCTCTGATTCTTCACTTAGGCCGGGGCCCTTATAATCATGGCGGAACGCACCGTCCTTGTAATAAACGGAGACCAAATCGGTATCCTGGCTTTCAAAACTTTGAGACAGGAAGAATGGAATACCCGTGGCGACTATCGGAAAATCCTTTTTAGTCGGAATGACATCCACCCGTTTACACATAACGGCCTGAATAGGTTTTTCGTTGACCGTAACAATAGGGTCGGTGTCTTCCTGGTAAACTGAAATTAAAAAGTCTTCGGCAGGGCGGTAACTGGCGATTTGAGCGCCGCCGCGGCCTGATTCATCTGCAATGGTCTGCATCAGGACAATTTCACAATCGGAATTTTTGGGAGCGGATTTTTCTGCGGCAGAGGCCAAAGCGGGGCTGATGGCCAAGAGGCTGAAAGTCAGAAAGGCAGGGGCGATACGCCGCGTCAGAGTAGATGTTTTCATCGTTTAATGTCCCGTCAGGGCCTCCGATATTTTTGCGGCCAGTTTTCTGGCGGCCGCTTGTTTGTCCAGTCGAGGCCATTCGGTCTCTGTCTCCGGCGTGACCAGCACCATTACATTATGATCGCCCCCCATAACGTCTCCTGAGACGTCATTGGCGACAATCCAGTCACATTTTTTACGCAGACGCTTGGCGCGGGCATTTTCGACCACGTCATTTGTTTCTGCTGCGAAGCCTATAACGAGTTCCGGTCTGCCTTGTTCCATATGCGATACAGTCTTCAATATATCCTGGTTTTCCATCAGCATAAGCGGCGGCGGGCCATCTCCTTGCTTGTCCTTTTTGACTTTAAGGTCCGCGCACACTGTCGGGCGCCAATCGGCGACGGCGGCGACGCTGACAAAGACATCTACTGGCAAAGCGGCCTGAACTTCGCTCATCATCTCCTCGGCCGTTTCTATATCAATGCGTTTCACACCCATAGGGCAGGGTAAATGAACGGGGCCTGAAATAAGGGTGACGTCCGCCCCCAGTTCAGACAGGGCCGCTGCAATCGCATAACCCTGCTTGCCGGAAGAGTGATTGGAGAGATAACGCACGGGATCAATGGCTTCGCGCGTCGGACCGGCGGTAATGAGCGCCTTTTTCCCTTTTAAAAGTAGATCTTTCTTCTCCCCGTCAATATGCGTGACGCCTTTCAGCGCGTCCTCAATGGCGTCCGCTATCGTTTCGGGTTCTGCCATGCGGCCATCGCCAAATTCGCCGCACGCCATATCGCCGCTATCCGGGCCTACAAAAAGCTGGCCGTCATTTCGGAGGGTCTGAATATTGCGCTGGGTCGCAGCGTGTTCCCACATGCGCACATTCATGGCGGGGGCGAAGAGGACGCGTTTATCGGTCGCCAGCAGGGTCGTTGTGGCGAGATCCCCTGCCAGGCCGTGCGCGGCCTGTGCGAGAATATTCGCGGTCGCAGGCGCGACAACGACTAAATCGGCGGAGCGCGAGAGCTCTATATGCCCCATTTCGGCTTCGTCGGTTAAGTCCCAGAGGTCTGAATAAACCTTATCCCCGGAGAGCGCTCCGGCAGAGAGTGGCGTCACAAATTCTTTCCCGCCGCGCGTCAGGATAACCCGGCTTTCAATCCCGCGTTTGGCGAGAACGCGGATGAGAAATAGCGATTTATAAGCTGCAATGCCGCCGCCAATGATAAGGAGTACCCGTTTTGTCATGGAGGGAGTTTAGAGGGTGGGGACTGGCGTGGAAAGAGGGATTTGCGGTAGGGAGAATTGTCCAGGTCAGGAGAAAAAAGATTTAAGAATGTGCCGCCCTAAATCTGATGGAAAATAGAGCGGCACGATTTTGACTAGGCCGTGCCCCGGCGACCTTGTCGCCTAAGTTTTATTTCTTAGGTTTAGGTTGCGCGCCTTTATGGTCTGGACCTTTTTTAGGGTTTGTGTCGGAAGGAGCCGTCTTTGTAGGTTTGCCGGCTGTCTTAAATTTATCTGCCATGACAATCACTTTCGTCAAAGGGGAAAACACCCCGTAGCGGGACGAGATATCCCGCGCCTTAAAAATACGCTTCTGGTAAATTCTGACAAGATGGATTTTATTCGGCGCGCCCAGAATCGGGTTAAATTTTAGAGAGCTGAGGGACATAGTTTTGCACTAAAAAATGCACGCGCTCACCGCCGATCTTTCTTGCGTGTGCTTTTCCGTTGTCCTTTTTTCACGCCTCCGGATTTGGCTTTCAAGGCCGCGGCGCGGGCGAGTTTCTTCTTATGAGGCTTTTTAGGATTTCCGCCAGACTCCTTAGAAGCGTTAGATTCTCCAGTGTTGCCTTCAGTTTTTACCCGGGGTTTCCGCTTTAGGCTGGCTTCCTCGTAAAAAGTTTTATTTGTCGGTTTGCCTTTGAAATTGCTTTTCGGCTTATTCCCCTGAGGCGCGTCTTTCTTTCCCTTGGCGTCATTCGATTTACGTCTGGGCTTATCCGTCTTGCGCGATTTATCAGGCGAGTGTCCGGGCGTTCGGAAATCGGGTAGACCTTCTAACCGGGTGGCGGTGATGGCTTTTTCGATTTTTCCGTCCGGGCCGATGGTTTCGATAAATTGATCTACGGCTCCGCTCTCCAGCTCTATGAAGGTCTGGGTTTCGGTGATTTTAATCGCGCCGATTTCTGGTTTTTTTAGCCCGCCGGATTTGAGCAGCATAGGCAATATCCATTTCGGCTCGGCCTTTTGTTTTCGGCCTAAATTCAGCGCAAACCACACGCCATCCGTAAAATCATTTCGTATCTTGGATTTTGCTCCGCCGCGATCGTCTTTGCCGGGAGTATAGGCTGCGTTGGATAATTCTTCGGGGGCAGATTGGCCCTCACGGGTTTTTCGTATGAAGGCGGTGGCGATATGTTCCGGCGAATGTGCTTTCAGAAGCCGCTTTACCAAAGTGCGCTCCTCTTCGGTGACTTCACTGACCAAAGTCATATTATCGAGCAAGCGTTCGTTATCGCGTTTTATGATTTCATCAGCCGCGGGAGGCACGCCCCAATCAGCGGTTATATTGGCGTCGCGGAGCAGTCGTTCGGCGTTGCGGCGACGATTAGGCGTTACGATAAGAGCAGAGACGCCTTTGCGGCCCGCTCGTCCGGTCCGCCCAGAACGGTGAAGCAATGCTTCGCGGTTTTTGGGCACGTCGGCGTGAATGACAAGTTCCAGATCCGGAAGGTCCAAGCCCCGCGCCGCCACATCCGTCGCAATACAGACTTGCGCCCGCCCGTCCCTTAGGGCCTGAAGGGCTTGGCTGCGTTCGGCCTGGGAAAGCTCTCCGGATAGGGCGACAACTGAAAACCCGCGATTGTTAAATCGCTGGGTCATCCGGTTCACGGCAATCCGCGTATCGCCAAAGACGATCGCGTTTTTGGCATTATAAAACCGCAAGACATTGATAATAGCGTTTTCGCGGTCGTCAGAGGCGACCGTCATGACGCGGTATTCAATGTCCAAATGCTGCTTGGCTTCGGCGGCGGTATTCACGCGCACGGCGTTACGTTGATATGTCTTGGTCAGGCCCAATATGGTTTTAGGCACCGTCGCCGAAAACATGAGCGTGCGGCGCTCATCAGGGGCGGCGCCGAGAATAAGCTCCAACTCTTCGCGGAACCCCATTTTCAGCATTTCATCTGCTTCGTCGAGAACGATGGCTTTGAGCTGGGTCATATTCAGCGAGCCGCGCTTGATGTGGTCGCAAAGCCGTCCGGGCGTTCCGACCACAATATGCGCGCCTTGCGACAAGGCCCGGCGCTCATCGCGCATATCCATACCGCCTACGCAGCTCGCGGTCTTGGCGCCGGCTTGTTTATAGAGCCAGTCCAGTTCGCGTTTGACCTGCAAGGCGAGTTCCCGTGTGGGGGCAATCGCTAAAGCCATAGGGGCGTCGGCTTGAAAAAAACTTTCCTCATCCCCTAATAGAGTCGAGGCCATAGCCAAGCCAAAGGCAACCGTTTTCCCCGAGCCCGTCTGGGCGGAGACCAAAACGTCTTGGTCAAGCAATTTCGGGTCGAGCACCGCATTTTGAACGGGCGTCAAAGCGCTATAGCCTTTTTTCGCTAAGGCCTCAGCGAGCGCCGGGTGCGCGTGGGTTATGTTGGACATTTAAGTGGTCTTTCTGGCCGCAGAAAAAATGGCGGCACCTTCGCCGCGCCCTCTATGGGGTTTAAGCGCGTTTGCATAGAGAGGAGTTCAGTGGCTGGTGGCGCTGATAGCCAATTAGCCTCACTTCGCGTAAGTATTCGAAACAGCAGTAAATATTAGGTCGTCAGGATTCAGAGAGGTTTCGTCATAGTCCTTATCTCGTCATTACAAGGCCAATCGCTAATTTGATCCCCGATCAAATTTTGACGCTCATACCTTGTAATCCATCTCCCAAACCTATCAGACAGTATGTCAGGTCAGTATTCTGGATAATTCTGCAGGATATCCTTTTTAAAAGTTCACGAGGTAAAATCAGAAACACCCGGAGATGGATTGCAAGAACGGGGTCTTGCAATGACGGGGCGGCTTAAATTAATTCTTTTGCTTTCAAACGAAGACGGTCCAAAATTTCAGAACCTTCCTCAGTCAACGGCAAGTGAATTTGAGCGGCTTGCTGACGAATATATTCAAGTTGAGAGTTAGAGATTTTCATACTGATAAAGTCATCCCACTCATAGGGATCTCCTTCATTTTCTAGAAAATTATCAAAAATTTCTAATACTTCTTGCGCGGAACGATTTACGGGTTTCGAAAACGGCAGAGTTAATAAAGCTAAGACCATCGCGGCGGGAACAATAAAAATGAACGCAGCCATGCCTAAGAAATTACGAATAATTGAGTTTTCTTTGCTTATTAAAGTACGCGACTCCATCATCCTAAAACTGCCCCGCTGCCCAGGCGCTCCCGAGCGCAATCACCGCGCCGGCGCCCAGATAGGCGACGGGCTTCATAACACTTCTTTTGGGCGTCACAGGGTCTTTTTGCGGGGAGAGGTCTATGTCTCCGTCGGCCCAGGCTTGGGCGAGCCGCGCGATATTGTCTGTGGCGTCGGGGAGGGTGCGAAGGGTTTTGCCTGTGCGCTCCAACCCGTCGAGGAGGTCGTTGATATAGCGCTCGGGGCCAAGCTCGCGTCTGACAGCTTTTTCGACGATAGGCCTCGCGGCGTCCCACATGTCGAAATTCGGGTCGAGGCGGCGGGCGACGCCTTCGGCCTGCATCATGGTTTTTTGCAAAAGAATTAATTGCGGTTGCATCTCCATGTCAAAAATTTCGGTGATTTCGAGCAGCTGCATCAGCACTTTGGCCATGGAGACGTCTTCGGCCTTTTTACCGAATATAGGCTCCCCCACAGCGCGGAGAGCGCTCGCAAACTCTTCAATGGAATGATGCGGCGGGACATAACCTATGTCGAAATGGACTTTGGCTATTTTATAATAATCGCGCTGCAGAAATCCGTAGAGCGTGTCTATCTCAAACCGGATTTCCTCTTCGCCCAGACGCCCTAGAATCCCGAAATCGAGCAGGACCAAATTGCCGTCCCTATCGACGATCAAATTGCCTTCATGCATGTCCGCGTGGAAAACACCGAAGTTAAAGGTGGAGGCGAGGAAGCTTTGAATAACTTTCCGGGCCAGGCCAATTCGGTCTATTTCCGGATTGGTCAGCATTTCGGGCGAGGAGAAATACACCCCGTCTATCCATTCGCTGACGAGAACGTTTTTTCCGACGAGATCCCAATAAAGCGTTGGGACCCGGAAGAGCTTGGTTTCCTCGGACACTTCGGTGAGCTCGGATTGCGCAGCGGCTTCAAGCCGTAAGTCAAGCTCAAGCATAACGGCGCGGCGGGCCTCTTTGACGAAATCTTTGGGACGTAATCTACGAAGGGACGGAACGGCTTTATGCGCCAGATTGGCGACGAGCTGAATCACATCCATATCGCGGGTCATGCGCCGGACAATGTTGGGCCGTAGAACTTTGACAGCCACGGTTTCGCCGCTATGCAGCACACCTTTATGAACCTGCGCAACGGACGCTGCCGCGATGGGCTCGCTCAGAGATTTCAAATGGGTCTTCCAAGGCACGCCCCATTCCTGGGCGATCATCGCTTCGGCCTTTTCCATGGGGAAGGGCGGAACCTTATCTTTCAGGCGGGACAGACCTTCGGCAAATTCGGGATCGAACATATCACCGCGTGTGGACAGGATCTGCCCGAACTTGATATAGGCCGGACCGAGGTCTTCGAGGGCGTTGGCAAACCGCTCTCCTGCATTTCCTTTACGATTTCCGATGGAAAATATGCGAGAAATTCCGCCCACAATGCGGACGGGCCAGGGAACGAGCGGCGCGTATTCCACAGGCACGAGCGAATCGTGGCGGATGAGCACCCATCCTGTCCGCATGAGCCGGAAAAATGTCGCGACAGATTTTATCATGAAACGCCTTTGAACATGGGCCGCTTATATGACAGGTGCGGCGCGGCGGATAGGGTCAAATCAGACCATTTTGACGCGCCTCTCTGTTTGAAAAGGGCTTACTTTTTTCATCTCAAATTTTGAGGGATTTTATACACAGGGTTTGCATAAAAAAATTCAGGCTAAAATCAGGGCGTTATTGCGGCGTCGGAGATTTACGTCCACTTTGGCATTGATTCAAAGGGCGCCCTATATATGGTGTGTCTTGTTGCAAATCTGTCAAGATGTTGCATTTATCAGAAAAAAGACCTCGGGCGGGGTCATGAAACGGCGGCAGGGAGAGCAAGCTATGGGCAAGATGGAATTTTTAAAAGATCCGAAATCAGGACTGTTGACTCCGAGTCACAGTTATAAGCCCTTTCGCTATCCATGGGCTTATGATTTCTGGCAGAAGCAGCAGCAAGTTCACTGGATGCCCGAAGAAGTGCCGCTGGGCGAAGATCTGAAAGACTGGTCCACCAATTTGACAGATGTCGAGCGTAACCTGCTGACGCAAATTTTCCGTTTCTTTACGCAATCCGATGTCGAAGTCGGCGCGAATTACATGGAAAACTACATGCCGCTGTTTAAACCGGTGGAGGTGCGCATGATGCTCGCCTCTTTCTCCAACATGGAGACCATTCATATCGCGGCTTATGCATTATTGCTTGAGACAATCGGTATGCCGGACTCCGAATTTTCCGCTTTTATGGAATATGAGGAAATGGCCGCCAAACACGATTATCTTGGTAAATTCGGCGTTGAGACGGAAAAAGACATTCTGACGTCCATGGCCGTTTTCGGCGGATTTACAGAAGGGCTACAGCTCTTTGCCTCCTTCGCCATGTTAATGAATTTCCCGCGCCTGAATAAAATGAAGGGCATGGGCCAGATTGTAACCTGGTCTATTCGCGATGAAAGCCTGCACTGCGAAGGCATGATCAAGCTGTTCCACACTTTCGCCAAGGAAACCGGCGCGCTGACGCCGGCCGTCGCCGATGACATTGCCGATTGTTGCCAGACCGTGGTTAAACTCGAAGATAAATTTATTGATCTGGCTTTTGAGATGGGGCCGGTCGAGGGCATGACGTCGGAAGATATCAAAGCCTATATCCGTTATATCGCCGATTGGCGGATGAATCAGCTTGGCTTGCCGAAAATTTACGGCACGAAAGAGCATCCTTTGCCTTGGCTCACGGAAATCACCAATGGCGTGGAACATGCCAATTTCTTCGAGGCCCGTTCGACCGAATATTCCAAAGGCGCCACGGGCGGCCAGTGGCACGGCGAGGACGGCGTCTGGGGACAATTTGAAAAAATGCGCGCTAAAAAAGCCGTTGAAGACGCGGTTTAGCCCGGATCAGTCCCTTACGTGAGAAAAGACCCGGCTTGCACTGCGCAGGCCGGGTCTTTTCTTTTGTGAAAACGGAGCCACCCTGCTAGTCGAAGCGCATGGAAGACCGCGTCAAACCTTTTAAAACCATTCTGAATTTCCGGGATTTCGGGCACTATGAAACCGTGGACGGGGCGAAAGTCGCCCGTGACAAGTTATTTCGCTCGGCGCATTTGAATAATCTGGACGATGCGGAATTGGCCGCGATCGCTGACATGAATATCGGACTGGTGGTGGACCTTCGCCATAAGCCCGAACGCACTCGTCAACCGTCACGTTATCCCATAGAGGATGAAGCGCGCGTCCTGGTCTATATTGACCCGCCGGAATATAAGGCGGCCAAGACCGCGCCGCATGAAGCCTTTATGGAGCAAGAGCTTAATACGCCTGAAGACGCGCATAATTATATGATGAAATCCTATTCTCTTCGGGCCGGAGATAAGGGATTTCAGGATATTTTCCGTGATACACTGCATCACATGGCGGAAACGGGCGATGCCATTTTGGTACATTGCGCGGCTGGAAAAGACAGAACCGGTACTCTGGTGGCGCTGATACAGGGTCTATTGGGCGTGCCGGCGAAAGATATTCGAGAAGACTACATGCTCACAAACAAAGCCGTGGACATCGAAGGTTTTCTTGAGCCAGCGTCAAAGGCGTTCACCAAACGATATGGACGCGCTATCGCGCCTGACGCCTTACGTCCAATGTTTGGCGTCAAGGCCGATTATCTGGACTCAGCTCTGGATCAGATGGGCGATTTGCGAAAATATGCGCAGGATATATTAGGGCTAAGTGATCAGGATATCACGAAACTCCGCGATCATTATCTGGAATAGGTAACCTGTTAAGAACAGGAAACCGTTCGGCCCGACGCTGTGCAACTAAAGCTTTTTCCGCTGGCCGAGCCAAAGGTCACTTCGGTGGATCGCCGCGGCTTTAGAATGAAGGTATCAGACATTGTAAAGTCCTGTTTCATATACATAAATTTCAAAGGTGTATAATTATACGCAATGCGGGCGACGACTATTCCGGAATTTTCATTCATCATGGAATTGTCAACACTGGCCGGATCAAAACTGGGTAATGACGCAGATCCGTTATTCATGACGGCCGAGCCGACAAGGGTATTCTTTCCATCAGAATCCCGCGCCCAACTGTCAATCTGAATAGTCGCCCCGGAGGCATTTTCAATATTCATGACGCGAATAGTGGCCGAAAGCACATCTTCAAGGTCTTCTTTATCAATATTTGAGGTTTGTGAGGCGAGGTCGCCAATCACATTTGTGGCATGCGACACAGACCGATCCACCGCAACAGCCGAGGCGATTTCTGCGAGGCCAAAATACATCGAGATGAGCAAAGGCGCGAGAATGGCAAATTCAATGGCGGCTAAACCGTCTTCATTTTTCCGAATTCCGGAAACGCTCTGTTGTAGGCGCGTTTTAAGGGTCAGTTTCTTATTCATCTTTTCACCTTTAAGACGGGCAGACGCCAGCGGTTGAGAAAGGTTCATTTCGAAAAGCGGTCGAAGATTGAAGCTCGCGGATTCCGCTGCCTTTTCTCGTTTCCAAACGGGTCAAAGCAGCCGGCATAGCTAGGGAATAATAATAGATCGCTCTCGCGACGACAGGTTCTCCGCCGACAGTGTTGGCAACTGTGCCATTCGGTACAGATGAATCTGTGTCTTCAGCTTCTGGAGGATCTGGAAGCACTATACTTTGGAAACTTGTACCGGTTTCGACATCAACGCGGAGACGATCCGCGCATCGACCAATACTGGCCATATTGGAACAGACAAGTTCTTTGAATTTTTCTGCCTTGTCGCCACCGCAGGCTTGAAAATTGCCCACCCGAATCTGTCGACCGGCTTCTCCAACGGCGTGAGTCATGCTCGCATTTAGAAACAGGACAATGGCCAATTCCAAGATGCCGAAAATAAGCATGAAAAAGGGAATGGCCAGCAAGCCAAATTCAATTGCAGCCGAGCCCTCTCCATTGCGAAGATAGGTTTTGGCCCGGGAGTGCAAACGTCCAAGGGCGTTATAAGCAGGCAGAGTCATAATTCATCCCACAAAGATTATTTATAAGACTAGGGAAAAGAGCTTAAATTTAGACCAAGAAACACCCTTAATAGAGACTGAATTTCATTGAAGATCTGCTGAAAAAATTTAAAAAATCTAAAATTCAGTGCCTTGGGAGGCAGGGCCGGGACCTATCGGGCCAGGGCCAGTTTGTTCTGCATTAAAGCCGCCACCTGCTCCCGGAAAACCCTGATTTCCTATGCCTTGGGCTCCGAGAGCCTCAGAGGAAATGATGCGGCGTTCACTGGAGGTAAAATCCCCAATAAAATCGGGTGAGTCGCCTAAAACAGGGGCGGGCTGGCAAGAAGGTGTGCAATTATAACTTTGCCGGTTACCTCTGTTGAAGACACGTACGCTTTGCGAGGAAACCGACTGAGACACTTGAATATTTGTGTCCATTAGGGTTTGCCCCTGCCGATCCAGAATGATTAGGTTGGTTTCTCCATAGCCTCGTCCAACGACAAATAATGTATCAGCGGCATGAACAGACACATCTGCGATGGACGGGTTACCAATAACAACAGCTCCGGCGGAGGCCGGGAGGCGGAGAATTTGCGTTTTATTCAGCTCCACCTGATAGGCTTGACCGTTCGTCATATATTGACCGGCTACGGCCAAAGGAGAGAGAGACAATAGGCCGACTGCCGCCGCTGTTCCTAAAATCAATGATGATATTTTCTGCATATAAGCCTCCGGCATTCGGGGCCTGTCTATAGCCATGTGGTGAATGAAGCGTTTACAAATGGCCCGCGGAAGCAGGATTTTGCATTATTTATTTGGCTTACATTATATATAGGAGAAAATTGTCAGATAATTTAATGCCAAAATCCCATAAAAACTGGGGATTTTGGATGTTTTTATCAGAAAAAACGAAATTAATTACAAATTTACCACGTCTCCTAACCGGCTCGTAATTCATCTCCCCTATAAGTCATCTCATCAGGGAAAACCCTGTAATTGGGATTGTCCCTTTATAATTGACTAGCATACGTGGGAGTAAGTTATGCAAAATTTAGTAAACCGTTTTATTCAAGACGAATCCGGCGCAACCGCCATTGAATATGGCCTGATCGCAGCCCTCATCGCTGTGGCCCTTATCGGCGGCGCAACGCAACTTGGTTCAGCAATTGACACAAAATTCAATGACGCTGCAACATCTGTTTCCGGTGCTACAGAAAACACTGGTACATCCGGTTAATCGCCATAAAATTAAGTCGAATTTAATTCGATTGTATTATTTGAAAGCTGCAACTTCGGTTGCAGCTTTTTTTATGCTCGTTGAGAGCTTTTCCACCGAGGGGCACAATGAAATTATTTCAAACATTTCTAAAAAATGAAACCGGCGCGACGGCGGTAGAATATGGTCTGATTGCAGCCCTTATTGCAGTGGCTCTGATCGGGGGCGCATCCGCCCTTGGAACCTCACTTGACGGAATTTTTAATAATGCAGGTGAAGGTCTGAATTCGGCTGAAGCTCCAGGAACATCTTAAATCCAATCAAACTGATCCTCAATTTGAATGTGGGAAACCCAATATTAAGACTGTTTCGCTATTCCGACCTAAAATAATTAGTCGGTAGAGTCAGATGATATTTCCATTTCTTATATTTTTCGGGTTTTCTATTTGTATGATTATGGCGGCCATCAAAGATGCCGCAATCATGAAAATTCCGAATTGGATCAGCTTGCTGACAATTGCCCTCTTTTTTATCATGATGCCTTTTGCCTGGACGGGTTTTCCTGCCTTTGGAGAACACCTCCTTGTTGGATTGGTTGTTTTTGCCGCCGGGTTTGCCATGTTTGCTCTGGGTTGGCTCGGCGGGGGCGATGCGAAACTTATGGCCGCGACCTCTCTCTGGTGGGTGTGGAGTGATTTGATCATGTATATATTCTATACGGGCGTGATAGGTGGTGTTTTGGCTCTTTTGATGCTGGTCGGGCGCAAATACGCTCCGGTGTGGCTTTCCACCTCTTCCTGGGGATACGGTCTTTTCAAGGAAGAAAAGAAAATGCCGTATGGCCTTGCTCTGGCGGGCGGCGCGCTTTTGACTTTGCCGCAGAGCGCAATTTTTAATGCGGCGCTTGGTTTATAATATCTAAAATTGTATATCTGAGTGTTTTAGACTTTCAGACCGGCTCTTTCAGGCGAAGAGCGCCTTGGCAATAAGTCGTCTGTCAGGAGTCTAATCGAGGGTTGAAGGTCAAATAATCAATAAATTTCAGTGTTTTCCCTCTGTTTTCTCTGCCCTGTTAACTAATTCTTTGCCGTCCCTTTTTACATCTTAACCATACTTTATCGAATCTCTGTCTAAGAGAGTCGTAATGAATTCTGACTATTCCGGTCATGTGAGGGGTTATGGACAGCTCAAAACTTATAAAAGTGGCGATTCTGGGCGGCACAGCTCTCGTCTTGTGGTTTGCCATACAGAAATTTGCGGCGCCCGCCCCAACGACCAATGAGGTCGCGCCCGTTGTTGAACAAGTCGAATATGTCGAAGTTTTGGTGGCGAACGCGAATGTCCCGCTAGGGACTCGCCTTACGGCGGATCACCTCTCCTGGAAGCCTTGGCCAAAGGAAAATGTTCAGCCAAACCTGATTACGAATGAGGAAAGTGATCGCCCCGAAGCTATTCAGGAACTGGAAGGCTCTATCGTAAGAGCTGAAATTTTCGAAGGTGAACCGATCAATGAGTCTAAGTTAGTTCGCGCCGGCGATTCCGGTGTGATGGCGGCGATGTTAAGCCCGGGTATGCGAGCCGTGACGACGCGTATTTCAGTTGAGACAGCGGCAGGTGGATTTATTCAGCCTGGCGACCGCGTTGACATTATTATTACCGAGAAATTCAGTCTTCAAAGCAATAATTCCGGGACACAAGGCTCAACCGGCATTATTCGGGATGAAGTCAATATTGCCAATATTCTGTTTGAAAACGTTCAGGTTCTCGCCATTGATCAGACTTACGCGACCGATCCGGAGGGCGAAGCCTTTGTTATCGGGTCTACCGCAACTTTTGAGCTAAGCCCGTCTGATGCCACTCTCTTACAGGAAGCCCAGTCTTCCGGAGAAATCAGTCTGGCCTTGCGCGGGCTGAATGCGTCGCGGATGAGCGCCCCGAGTGCGGCGAAACGGACTGTCTACGAAGAAGAAGCGCCGCCATCTGACCTTGTTGTTTACCGCTCGGGCGAGCCGCAACGCGTCGCGATAAGGGGTCAATAATGAAGACTATTCGCCAATCCATCAAAAAGACGATGGAGAATATTTCCATCCGCCGCGCGGCCTTAAGTGGGGTCGGTCTGAGTCTGGCTGCGATTATGAGCGTCTCAGCTCAGGCAAATACGCGCTCATACGCCGATATGAGCGCCGTCAAGGCCAGCTCCCTATCCGTCTCCAGCCAAAGCGCCAATGAACGCAATATTATTCTGCCTTATGGAAAGTCCACGGTTATCGAACTTCCTCAAGGTATACAGGACGTCATCGTGTCCAATCCGGATGTGGTCGAAGCGGTGGTGCACACTTCGACACGGACAGTTTTGATCGGTAAACAGGCCGGACAGACAAATGCCTATTTTTACGGACAAAACGATCAGGAGCTGCTTAATCTGAACATACGTGTTGAACGCGATATATCAGAGCTGAATCAGCTAATTCGTAAAAATGCCTCTGACGCAGAAGTTGAGGTGCAGGCCATTCATAACAATATCCTTCTGACAGGCTCTGTTCAAAATGCGGCTTCGGCGGATAGAATTGAAAAACTGGCCAAGCTTTGGCTAAACGAAATCGCCACCGGGACATATGAACCTGGCGAGGTTGTCAATCTCATGTCGATTGAAGGCCGTGACCAGGTCATGCTCAAGGTCCGCATTGTCGAAATGCAGCGCTCGGTCACCAAACAGCTTGGCTTTAATATCGGAGCGGTGGCTCAGTTGGGCGAATCCACCGTTTCTCTGGTCAGTAATGCCGGACTAGGCGCCATGGCAGGTTTGTCAGGAGAGGCGACTGTTCGCCCCGCCGGCGGCGATATCACCTCATTAACAGGCGCCATTCAGGCCTTGGAACGTGTCGGCCTTATTCGAACTTTGGCCGAGCCGAGCCTGACCGCAATTTCAGGCGAAACAGCCAATACGCTAATCGGCGGCGAATTCCCTCTTTTGACAAATGTTTTTCTGGATGAATTTGGGCGAACTCAGCGCGAATTTGAATTCAAACCTTACGGCGTCTCTCTCGGTTTTACCCCGGTTGTCCTCAGTGAAGGTTTGATTTCCCTGAATATTTCAACCGAAGTTTCAGAGCCCACAACGGAAGGTTCCTTTGAAACGGGAGGGATTTCCTCTGATATTCTGGGCTTACGGGTCAGACGCGCCAATACAGTCGTCGAAATGCCAGCCGGTGGCAGCCTGGTTATCGCCGGGCTCATCCGTGAGGAAAGCCGGAGCTCCAGTGACGGCACGCCCGGCGCCAAAGATATACCCGGTTTGGGGGCCCTTTTCCGAAATAGCGACTCCACCAATACGCAAACCGAACTGGTTGTGATCGTGACGCCTTACCTTGTCGATGCGACCCATCCGGATAAGCTTCAAACACCGCTTGATGGATATGTTCCGCCTTCCGACGGCGAGTCCATTCTCTTGGGCCGTTTGAACAAGGTTTATTCAGAAGATGGCCAGCCAAGAATTTCACAACCTGCCCTGGGCGGGCCCTTTGGGCATGTGGTGGATTAGGAGATGATGATGATCAAGACCTCCACAGCTTTTAAACAAATCCTTCTCGCCTCCATCGGAGCCGGAATACTGACGGCGTGCGCGGTGCCAACGCCGTCCTACGCCCCGACGCCCTTGCGGAATCAAATCAAGGTCGCCGAATCCATTGAACGCCTGGAGCTTTATGCCCGCCCAGAAGGACTTGAGCTGTCCGCCCGGGATCAGTTTGCTGTCGGACAGTTTCTGGAAAGTTATCGCGTCGGCGGCGACGGTCCGCTTTATGTTAACCTACCCGCCGGAAAGATAACCGGTGCTGGCACGCAACAGGCCAATACCTTGCTGCGAACCATGATGGCACAAGCCGGGATCAATCCTGCCGCACTTCAAACAGGCGAATATCAGAGCGAGGCTGACGCGCCGTCGCCTGTCGTTGTCTCCTATAGAACTCTGAGAGCCATTCCGGCGGATTGCCGTTTTATGGATGACCTGACCCGAACTTATAATAATCAGCCCAGCCAGTCATTCGGATGTTCTCAAAACGCGAATTTGGCGGCGATGGTGGCGGATCCGCGTCAGTTCCTGGAACCGTATCCGGCGGCCAGTCCAAATTCACAGCGCCGGACTGTCGTCTATGACAAATATATAAAAGGTGAATCAACTGCGGCTGAGCGACCCCCGCAACAATCCGAAAAGTTTGATGCCGAATAATGACTTATAATATGGCCCCATATTCTTTCAGGAGCGGTCTCATTTTGAGCCAGACGGAAATGACCGGATGTATCCTATGACCCAAAGCCCAAATCCCCAAAATACAAACCCTCCCTCGCAGCCTACGCCTATGGGCCAGATGCCGGCACCGCAATTTGCGCCGCAACCTGTTCCAATGCCGCAAACCCAAAGACCGCAAAACCAGATGGCTGCGCCGCAACCTATGCCGAGGCCGCAAGGGATGCCGGGACAACACCCAAGTCAGCCGCAAGCGCAACCGCAGCGTCAGCCGCAACCTCACCCGCAACCACAGTCTGGACAAGGACAGCCGCAATTAGCTCCGCCATTGCAACCAAATCAGCAGTCTCCAAATCAGGGGGCAACGCCGCAACAACCGCCATATCAGAACCAGGGCCAGCAAGGTCAACCTCTGCCGGAGCGTATGCCGCCGCCGGCCGCAATGGGAATGAATCCCCCTGCTGAGGAAGAAGAAGCTGCCCGAGAAGGCGGTGAAAAGGCCCTGCCACAGATTTCCATTCACGCGTTTTGTGATCGCCAGGAGTCCGCCAGCGTCATAAATTCCACGACTCGTGATTGGCGCATGAAACGTGTCAACATGAAGATTTACATGGGCGGGCTTCCCTCCGCGATAGACTTTTATCGCAAGGAAAATACGCCAAGCCTCATTCTCGTCGAAACGGGTATGCGCGGGCCGGAGCTTTTCGCCCAGTTGGAACAGCTTGCCTCAGTCTGTGATGAAAACACCAAAGTTGTCATTATCGGGGCGGCAAATGATATTCGGCTCTACCGCCAGTTAATGGAAAAGGGCGTATCCGAATATATCGTTCCGCCTCTCATGCCGCTTAATCTGATCCGTTCACTCAGCGATCTTTATACCGATCCGGAAGCCCCGTTTATTGGGCGCGTTACGGCGTTTTTCGGCGCGAAGGGTGGAGTCGGTTCTTCAACTCTAGCGCATAATATGGCGTGGTGTCTCGCCGAAGGGCTGGGGCAGGAAACGGCTTTGGTTGACCTTGACAGTTCTTTCGGGACAACAGGTCTCGATTTTGCTTATGACAATTCACAAGGGCTGGAAGAGGCGCTCGGCCAGCCAGACCGTCTTGACGAAACGCTTCTGGATCGCATCATGATCCGTCATACAGCGAAACTGTCCATACTTCCGGCCGCTAGCTCTCTGAACAGCAAACCCATTCTCGATAGCGAGGCTTATGAAGCCGTAGTGAACGGCGTTCGGTCTATCAGCCCGCTCACCATATTGGATATGCCGCATTACTGGGCGGATTGGACAACCGGAGTGCTGACTAGCGTTGATGACGTTGTTATTACGGCAACGCCCGATCTGGCCAATCTCCGTAACACAAAAAACCTGGTGGATTTCCTTCGGTCGCAACGCCCGAACGATCCAGATCCGGTTTTGATCCTCAATAAAACGGGTATGAGTAAAACCGCAGAAATCCCTGTCAAGGAATTTGCCGCAGCTGTCGGCCTGGAGCCGAGCCTCGTCATCAGTTTCGACCCGGAGAGCTTCTTTGAAGCCGCGAATGAAGGCAAAATGCTCAATCAGGTCAAATCTGCAGATCGCACCGTGTCCGGATTAAACTATGTTGCCAACCGTTTGAAAACGGGCCGATTCGATATGGCTATGCAAAATGAGGGCGGAAAGCGGAAAATCGCTCTGCCCAAGAAGGATCGAAGCAAGCAAGGGGACACACAAAAAGGCAAATCTATCTTTTCATTCCTGAAAAAAGGAAAGTAAGCGCCCATGTTCGGTAAACGTTCAGACGCCACAGCGCTAAAAGCGCCTGCCACAGAAAAAAAGGTGGTAACGCCCCCTGTCCAGGCGGCGCCTTCCCCCGCGACTGAGGCCCAAGGGGCGTCTCGCGCGGCGGAGCCTTCAGAGGATTATTACGAAACCAAAGCAACGATTTTCAACGCCTTGTTTGAAACCATTGACGTTACGGCCCTGGCCGGAATGCAAATGGATAAAGCCCGCGAAGAAATTCGAACCATTGTGGACGAAATCATCGCCATCCGGAATGTGCGGCTGTCAGTTGCGGAACAAAACCAGCTTATAACAGAAATCTGTGACGATATTCTCGGCTATGGCCCCCTCGAGCCTTTGCTCATGCGTGACGATATCGCCGATATTATGGTCAATGGCGCAAAACACGTCTTCATCGAAACCAATGGTAAGATGATCAAGACGAATATCCGCTTCCGCGATAACACGCAGCTGATGAATATCTGCCAGCGCATTGTGAGCCAAGTGGGTCGCCGCGTTGATGAAGCCAGTCCGATTTGTGACGCGCGATTACTTGACGGGTCTCGGGTAAACGTGATTGCGCCTCCTCTTTCAATTGACGGGCCGTCGCTCACTATTCGGAAATTTAAAAAGGACAAACTCCAGCTGAAGGATTTGGTCAATTTTAAATCCATTTCTCCGGCCGGTGCGCGAGTGCTCGAAATCATTGGGGCCTGTCAGTGTAACATTGTTATTTCCGGCGGTACCGGTTCCGGTAAAACAACGCTCCTGAACTGTCTGACAGGATTTATTCATCCGGATGAGCGGATCATTACCTGCGAAGACGCCGCCGAATTGCAACTCCAGCAACCACATGTGGTTCGACTTGAAACCCGTCCGCCCAATCTCGAGGGCAAGGGTAAAGTCACAATGGCCGATTTGGTCAAAAACTGCCTGCGGATGCGTCCGGAACGAATTATTGTGGGTGAGGTCCGGGGACCCGAAGCCTTTGACTTGTTACAGGCCATGAATACGGGTCATGACGGCTCTATGGGAACGCTCCATGCCAACTCACCGCGCGAAGCTTTGTCCCGGCTGGAATCCATGATTACGATGGGCGGTTTTTCCCTACCGGCGAAAACAATCCGCGAAATGATTGTCGGCTCTGTCGATGTGATTGTGCAAGCGGCGCGCTTAAGAGACGGCTCTCGCCGTATCACAAAAATTACCGAAGTTATTGGCATGGAAGGGGACGTTATCGTAACCCAGGACCTTATTGTCTATGAAATGGACGGCGAAGACGCCCAAGGCAATATTATCGGAGAGCATAAATCTACTGGGATTGCCCGCCCGGCCTTCTGGGACCGCGCCCGATATTTCAATCTTGAAAAAGAATTGGCCCAGGCTCTGGATGAGGCCGGGAGTTAGGAATGGATCAAACTACGCTCATCGGAATAGTTGTCGTTGGTTTCGTTCTCGTGGCCGGATATATTCTCATGGGCGATGGCGGCGGTAAGAAAACTGAACGGCTGAAATCCATTTCCGGGGATATAAAGCAAAAAGAAAGCTTTCTCGGCAAACTCAAAACCGAAGATCAGGGAACGCGGCGAAAGCAAATTGAAGAAACGCTCTCTAAAATTGAAGAAAGACAAAAAAAGAAAAAAAAGAAAGCAAAGTCTCTGGAGATGCGCTTGGTTCAAGCGGACTGGTCTATAAAACCGGAAAAGTTTCTTATTATATCAGCAGTTCTTGCAGGGCTGGCCGGCGTTCCGGCCTTTCTTCTGGGCATGAATCCGTTCTTATGTCTCGGACTTGCTTTTGTGGTTGGATTTGGTCTTCCGCGGTTTTTCCTCAACAGCGCCATTACCCGGCGTCAGAAAAAATTCACAGCTCATTTTGCTGACGCGATGGATATTATTGTCCGCGGCGTTCGAACCGGCCTTCCGCTCAATGACTGTCTTAAAATTATTGCGCATGAGAGTCCCGACCCGCTTGGCGCGGAATTTCGCCGGGTTGTCGAAGGCGAAAGCGTAGGCATTCCGATTGAGGTCTGTCTGGAACAACTTTATGAGCGTATGCCCATTTCCGAGGTGAACTTTTTCGCAACCGTTCTAAACATTCAAAAGTCTACCGGCGGTAATCTGGGCGAAAGTCTTGCCAATTTGTCAGCTGTGCTGCGGGGACGCAAAATTCTACGGGAAAAAATCAAGGCCCTCTCGGCCGAAGCCAAAATGAGTGCGATCATTATTGCCTCTTTGCCTATTGTCGTCATGCTGCTCGTCACCATGATGTCCCCGGACTACATGAATGAACTGTATTTCACCTCGACCGGTCAAAGAAATATGATGATCGGGGCTGTCATGATGTTCATGGGCACGTTCATGATGCGCAAAATGATTAACTTCAAGTTTTAGGGGAGGAGTAGACCATGCCAGCTGAATCACTCGCCCTTCTTCAGAACTTTGCCTTTCTGGTTATCGCTTTGCTGACGGTTGCAACGCTTTACATTATTTTTGCGCCTATACTTGAAGGGGATAAACTCAAGAAACGGATGGACTCGGTCTCAAGCGCCCGCGAGGGATTAAAGAAAAACAGGATGGCCGAGCTAAACTCTGCCCAGAAAGGGTTGAGAACTGAAAATAAAGGGGCCGTTAAAAACCTTGTTGATCGGTTCTCTTTGCAAAAGCTCCTGGAAGCGTCTGATCTGAAAGATAAATTGGCTCAGGCGGGTATGCGCGGCCAAAAACCGGTTTATACCTTTTATCTATTCCGGCTTATTGCGCCAGTGGTGCTGTTTGTCTTGGGTATTCTATTCTTTGTTCTTCTCAATGTCCGCGAGTGGTCACTGATGCAGAACCTTTTCGTGACAATCTGCCTGACATTATTCGGGTTTTACTTGCCGGCTATTTACGTCAAGAACGCCGCCAGTAAACGCCTGGCCAATATTGTGCCTGTGTTTCCTGATGCGCTTGATTTGCTGCTTATCTGTGTGGAATCGGGGATGTCTGTGGAATTGGCATTCGGACGGGTCGCCGATGAAATGGCGGAAAGTTCGGTTGAGCTGGCTGAGGAGTTCTCTCTGACAACGGCTGAATTATCCTATCTTAGTAGCCGCCGTCTGGCCTATGAAAACCTTGCCCGGCGCAATAACCATCCGGGAATTCGGGCCGTGGCGACAGCCCTCATTCAGGCTGAACGATATGGTACGCCGCTCGGCGATACGCTTCGGACAATGGCGAATGAAAACCGGCAAATGCGGGTTATGCAGGCTGAGAAAAAGGCGGCGTCTCTGCCTGCCAAACTTACCGTACCCATGATCGTCTTTTTCCTTCCGGTTCTGTTTATCGTTATCCTGACCCCGGCAGGTATGCGCCTCGGAGCCGCTCTGGGATAGATTGCCGAAAGAAACTACAAACCAAAAAAAGCCGCTGAGTTTTCAGCGGCTTTTTTATTCCGTATCTGCAATCAAACTTATCTTCGCTCGCGCAAGGCCCCGCGCGGCTCTTGCGGCTGCGGCGGATAGGGCGTGCCTGTATTTCCTTGGGGAGGATAAGGCTGCGCTTGAGGCGGCTGATATTGCGCTCCGGATGAGCCCGGGTCAGCCCGTCCTGGAAAATAAGGCGCCGCTTGGTCTTGAGCGCTCTGGTTTTGTCTTTGAGGTGCCGACGATGTCTGCGGACGCCGAAGCGCGGGATTGGCCGGTCTCGCGCCCACATTTCCAGCTAACTTCGCCAGAATGTGTTCCTGCGCTTGTTGTTGCTCGGGGCTCACGATTTGCGTTTTGGGCCTCGCGCCAGACTGTTGGGCCGCCAGGCGGGCCGCGTCACTGGCGGAGCTGCCTTGTGGATAGGGCGCCGTTTTGTTCTGAGAGGCGCTCGCGCCCGATTGAACAGACGGAGAATTTTGCACAGTGATTTTGGGAGGCGGAGAGGTAAATCCGCTATCAGCATTTGTCCCCTGATAGTTTCCGGAACTATTATATTGCGCCGTGGCTTGGGGCTGGGATTGCGGAGAAAGTGAAGTCGATGCTCTGTCCTGCGATGAGGCACTGCCGCGTATGGTTTGTGCTGGCTGCGCGTTTAGGTTTGGCAATCGGCTGGATGACTGACTTTGGGCCATCCGTGCCATAGATTCAGCTTCTTCGGTTTTACCCTGAATTTGAAGCACGAGGGCCAGGTTTTGACGGACGCTTTTAGAGGCTCCCGGAATGGCAACGGCCCGTCTTAACCAGGTTTCGGCTGTCACCGGATCTCCAGATAGAGCATAGGACAAGCCCATATTGGCCATAACGCTCGGATCGTTCGGCGTAATGTCCAGCGCGCGAGTGTAGTATTTACGGGCCAGCTCATATTGCTCTTGCTGATCCAGCGCCGCGCCTTTCAGCGACCATAGACGTCCATAAGCCGGGGCGTAGTTCAGAGCCTGATCCAATGGCTCCATCGCATCGACGGAACGCTCCGAGGCAATCAAAGCCGCCGCATATTCTGCCGCCAGATACGGATCACGGGGATAAAGCGCCCGCGTTGTTTGGGTGATTTCAACAGCGCGTTGAGGATTGCCGAGTTTGCGAATAGTGGCCGAGAGTTTGATGGCAGATTCCAAATCGCCCGGATTAAGATCATATTCGCGCATCCAGAAGGCCGCCTGTGCCAAAGTGTCTTGCGTTTCAATACCGTCGCGAAGGGCGCGATTGGCGGGCTGAAAACTTTCCTTGCTCATACTTTCGGAAAGTTCGCGTTCGGTCTCCGTGTATTGCGGGGCGGTGGCGCATCCGGCCAAACCGCTGACAAGCCCTGCCGCTAATAGCCCCGAGCCCAATAAAATTCGTAATTTATGTGATGTCATGTTAGGCTTTGCCTCCTGCAATGTGCATTTCGGTCGTGCGACACGTCTTGCACCTGCCTTTAATTGCGTTCACAATCGTAAACAGAGACGGTTAATGCTTCGTTAGTATTCTGCGCCGATCACTGAGATGGGTCCTGCCTCAAAATCGAAGCTAAAATGATAGAGAAAGAAAAGTCACAATGTCCGATTCCCCCTCCGAAACGCCAATTTTTGTTCGAGCTTCAGAGCTAAGTGACAAGGAAGCGACCTCGATTATTCCGATTTATTGTGTCCGGCCGGACGAGTGGGCAGATGTAAAGTCTTCACTGGACGACATAGGTCAAAGCTATGCAACAGCCCGTGGCTTTTGCGCGGATGCCGGACAGAGAGTCCGGCTCCCGAAACCGGACGGATCCGTATCTGCGGTGCTTTATGGTTTAGGGCCTGTTGAAGATGACGATCTCGGCCCGATACGCGTCGGGGGATTATCTTCAGCCCTGCCGGAAGGGTTCTACAAACTGGCCGTAATTCCCAAAGACTGGAAACGGGCTCTGGCCGAAACCGGTTGGGGAATGGGCGCTTACAAATTCGAAACATATCTGAAAGATGAAACCCGATTTCCTACTCTTGTTGTCAGCGAAGAGAGCCCCCTGGTGGAAATCCAGTCTCTGGCCGATGCGACGGCGCTTTGCCGCGATCTTATCAACACACCGGCAAGCGATATGGGGCCTGTGGCTCTGCACAAAGCTGCGGTGGATCTGGCAAAAGAATACGGCGCAACGGTGTCGGCTACGGTCGGCGAAGAGCTGCTCGAAAAAAACTTTCCCATGATCCATGCGGTGGGCCGCGCCGCGCATGAGCCGCCGCGCCTGGTGGAATTTGAATGGGGAGACCCCTCTCACCCCCGTCTGGCACTAGTCGGCAAAGGAATTACTTTTGATACGGGCGGCGTGAATATCAAAGGCGCCTCAAGCGCGCGCCTGATGAAGAAGGATATGGGCGGCGCGGCGCATGTGCTGGCACTGTCTAAACTCATCATGGAAAACAATTTGCCGATACGATTGCATTGTCTGGTGGCGGTCGCGGAAAATGCTGTCTCGGCAGGCGCTTACCGCCCCGGCGATATTCTGCATTCGAGAGAGGGGCTGACCGTCGAAATCGACAATACGGATGCGGAGGGACGTCTGGTTTTGGGCGACAGCCTGACCAAAGCCGCTGAAAGCGAACCAGCTCTCATCATCGATTTCGCGACTTTGACCGGTGCCGCGCGTGTGGCGATGGGACCGCAAGTGCCGCCTTTCTTTTGCAACCGCGAAAAGCCCGTTTCGGATGTTCTCGCGCAGGGCGAAACACAAGTTGATCCCATCTGGCGCATGCCGCTCTGGAAACCCTATTATTCTCTTCTCAGCTCTCCCATTGCCGATATGAAAAATGCGGGGGGCAGTTTTGCCGGCTGTATTACGGCCGCCCTATTCCTGCAGCGTTTCGTCAAAAACCGTCCGTGGATGCATTTGGATACCTATGGTTGGAATCCAAGTAATCGGGCCGGCCACCCCAAGGGAGGCGACATGTATGGCGTGCGCGCACTGTATTTCTGGCTCAAGGCCGGCGGGTTGAACTCCGACCTCTCGAAATAGTTAAGAAAGTCTTAAAAAAATATAGAGTCCTTTTAAGGTCTTAGCCCGTTCCGGGGCCAGGGCCGTTGGTTTGCGTCTTGACCAAAGAATCCCGCCTATGCGATTCCTTGATTCGGTTGCAAATCAGGGACAAATATTTATGGCGGACGGTGCAGACAATACAGTGGTTTTTCTGGCGCCGGTTCCCTCGGCTTCGCGTCAGGCCTCTAAAGCGCCGCTTCCTCTGGCCCGTCCAAAAATAAACCTGTCCGAAGGATTGGACCTTTGGCGCCAAGTGACAGTAAAGTCTGTCCGGGCCAGCGAGCCGGACTTGTCGACCCGGCAAATGGCGGTGCTGATGACAATTTATCTCTCCGAGGGGCCGCATACCGTTCGGTCTCTGGCCAAGCATTTGGAGGTGACAAAAGCCGTCATTTCGCGCGCCATTGATCGACTTACTCATCATGGGTATGTTGAACGCGCGCCGGATCACAGGGATAAACGCTCTGTGGTTATGTGCCGGACCTCCGGCGGAATTCATTATTTAAGGAATTTTGCCCGGATCATCCAAACGGAATTTACGGCGTAAGCTATGGCGGATTCACGAGTGAGCCTTCCGAATGCGGATATGCCGCTCCTCTCTACGGCCCACATTATTGCGCCGTCTGCACCGCTTCGTGATAATCGCGGATGGCGTGAAGGATTGCAGACAGAGTTGCTTCACGGCCAGAAGTTCAATGTATACGAAACAGGCCGCGGCTGGGTCTGGGGGCAAGCGGTTTCCCTGGTTCCCGGAAGCGATAGGCCGGGATATGTGGGCTATGTTCCCAAAAAATCAGTTTCTGACGACGTGTTCGAAGCGAGCCATTGCATAGCCGCCTTACGCGCTCCGGTTTTTAACAAACCGAATATCAAATCCCATATTATACACGCGCTCCCTCTCAACTCTCAGATTCAGGGGCAATCAGAAGAAGGTGATTTTTTGCAGATCGGAGCGGGGGCCTATATTCATGTCCGTCATTTAAGAGCTTTGTCTGAACCGAGTGAAAATCTGGACTTTGTCGATATCGCTGAAATATATCTTGGAGCGCCCTATGTGTGGGGCGGGACTGGGGCAATGGGAGTGGATTGCTCCGGCTTGCTTCAAATGGCGCTCTGCGCCGCAGGAGTTGACGCCCCGAGAGATGCAGACATGCAGGAAGATGAGCTGGGAGAACGTCTCGCCATAGAGGATATGGATAATCTGAAACGTGGAGACCTGGTTTTTTGGCCGGGTCATATCGGCATCATGTGGGATGCAGAGACTTTACTCCACGCCAATGCGTTTCATATGAAAACAGAGAAAGAACCTTATGCCGAGGCGCTCGCACGTATTGGAACGCCCCGCAGAGTTAAACGGTTGAAATAACCGAACTTGAGAATAACAAGGCCCGATTACTGGGGCGTTGTTTCTTCTGTCTCTTCGGTGACTTCTTCGGAAGCGTCTGTTTCTTCTGTCTCATCCTCGGCTTCAGTTGGATCAGGCGTTGGATCGCCAATACTGGCTTCAACGGCGTCTCCGCTTTCATCGATAACCGGTGTTTCCGTATTTTCAACGTCGACGTTATCTGTGTCTGAAGGGTCTGAGCTGGCGTCTTCCGCCATATCCGTGGCTTCTTCAGGCTCGGGGGCCGCAACAGCTTCGGGCCTTGGTTCGGGACTGCTGTCATTCACCCGTAAATATTCGATCACGGCGGCCCGGTCTTCTTCTTTTTTCAGGCCGATGAAAGCCATTTTAGTCCCGCTTAAATGCGCGGCGGGTTTTGTCAGAAATCCGTCCAGCTCCTCGAATGTCCAGTTATATCCCACTGATGACATGGCAGAGGAATAGTTAAACCCGGCATGGCTCCCTGCTTGATTTCCAACAACGCCGTAAAGCGCCGGTCCTGTACCATTGGCTCCGCCGGCCTCGACATTATGGCAGGACTGGCATTTCTTGAAGACTTTTGCGCCTTCTTCCGCGTTCATAGCGTCCACCCAGCTTTGTTGCGGGAAAGGAAGGTCAATGGCTTCTTCTTCGCCGGACGCTATTTCAATGGCGCCGACGGAATAGACAGGTGTTTCAGGGGCGTCCGTATGCATGAAAAAATGCGGAACTTCGCGCAAAACCATGACACCCAGAGCGGTTGCCAGAACGGCCCCTGCAATTTTGTTGAAACCAAGCTCATCCATGGGACGATTTCCTTCGTAATCTTATGCTTCTATAACGCGGCAAAGACAGCCCCGTTTGTTTGGTGGTCTTAATATAAACATATCACACGAAAGCAAATGGAAAACCTCTTGCGGCACACCGTCGCAAAGGCTTTAAGCGCAAATTACAGCCCTTTTAGCAGGATTGAGACGATTATGAGCGATGTGATAGTTTATCAGGGGGAATCCGGAGCCTATTCCCATCTGGCCTGTCAGGCGTATTTCCCAGATTATACCCCGCTTCCTTGTGCAAGTTTTGCCAGCGCCTTTGCCCGGGTTCGAAGCGGTGAGGCGCAGCTGGCCATGATTCCCGTTGAAAATACTGTCGCCGGACGTGTGTCCGATATTTACCACCTTTTGCCAGAAGGTGGTCTTCACATAATCGGCGAACGTTATTTGGCCGTCCATCACCAATTACTCGGCGTAAAAGGCGCAAGAAAAGAAGACATCAAAACGGCCCGTTCACATCCGATGGCGTTGGGGCAGGTGAGAAAGAAGTTGCTTGAATGGAATATACGCTCTGTTGCGGATGTGGATACAGCCGGAGCGGCCCGCAAAGTGGCCGAACTGGGCGATAAATCCGTGGCGGCAGTGGCCTCTCGGCTTTCCGCAGAGACTTATGATTTGGATATATTGGCGGAGGATATCGAGGATGAAGCCCATAACACGACGCGGTTTCTTGTTCTGGCGCCTAACCCCATCATGCCCGTCCTGACAGACGGCCCGGTTGTTACCAGTTTCGTATTCAAGGTGAGAAGCGTTGCCTCCGCGCTCTATAAAGCCTTGGGCGGGTTTGCGACGAACGGAATCAATATGACAAAGCTGGAAAGTTATATGGTCGGCGGGTCTTTCACGGCGGCTCAGTTTTACGCCGATGTCGAAGGTCACCCTGATAGTGAGGCCATGCGCCATGCGCTGGAGGAGCTTTCATTTTTCTCGGAAAACCTGACAATTCTCGGCACTTATCCGGCCGACGAAATCCGCAATTTAGGATAGGGCTCAGAATGTTTCGGGGAAAAGGACTGTTGCTTTTCCAAGAAACACTTATGTTAAGGGTATGAAACTACTCCTCATATCAACGGCGTTGTTTGGGTGGGTGAGCCTGACTCCATTGGCTGCTCAGGCCGCAGATGACCCTATTTACACATCCTGGCGCAATAATTTGGCGCTGGGCGGATATGATGCCGTTAGTTTTTTTTCCGGTAATCCGCAAAAAGGCGAAAGAGAGTTTTCGACCATCTATAAAGGCGCAAGATGGTATTTTCAGACAGAGGCCAACCGGGATCTCTTCGTCTCCAATCCAAGTGCCTTTGAGCCGCAATTTGGCGGATATTGTGCCTGGGCCATCTCTAAAGGAAAGCTGGCCAGAGGCTCTCCGTCCCATTGGTATGTGGAAGATGGGAAGCTTTATCTAAACTTTAGTGAACGCATCCGGGATCGCTGGCTGGCAGATAAAAATGACTTTATTTCGATTGCCAACTCACGTTGGCCGGAAATCCTGGAATAAGCCCAAAAGTTATTGGCAGCGTTAGCCCTGCTCGACCCAATATTTCATCAGTTGATTAGCAATGGTGACGCGCGGAGGCCGTAAAAAGGCATCTCCGGTTTTGTCAAAGACGGCTTTTACCTCTTCGCGAGTAAACCAGCGGCAGTCTTCCAACTCGTCCTTATTGACGACAATATCCGTATTGATGGCGTCGCTGATAATGCCCATCATGAGCTGGCTTGGGAAAGGCCAGGGCTGGCTGGCAATATAGCGGTGATTTTTGGTCTTGATTCCACTTTCTTCTTCGACTTCGCGGGCCACAGCTTCTTCTATGGTTTCGCCGGGTGAGACAAAACCTGCCAGGGCGGACATAGACCCCTCCGGCCAGCCATGACCGCGGCCCAATAAGAGCTTGTCCTCGTGCACGACCAGCATAATGACAACCGGGTTGACGCGGGGGAAATGTTCTGCGGCGCAGGTCTCGCGGGAGCAGATACGTTTGTTTCCGCCCTCACCGGGGTTAGTGGGAGCGGCGCATTTTGGACAGAAAGGATGCTGAAAATGCCAGTCCAGAATAGATTTGGCCCGGCCGGCCATTGAGAGTTCATCGGCGCTTAAGTGTCCTCCTGCAGCCCGAAGGTTCTGAAAATCTTTTTCCAAGGTCACCGCATCGTTTTTCTGTAGATTGCCGACGAAAATCGGACGCTCGCCTTCCAGCCCTAAGAAGATGACATGTGGATCCACCAGATTCTGGCCAATCAACTCGGAGGGGTGAATGCGAATAAGCTTTCCTTGCGCATCAATCGCCGGCTGACCCTTGTGAAACAAAATCGCCCGGGCAGCGGGTTTGGCCATAAAGGCCTGAAGTTCATCCGGAGAGCGGCGGGTTTCGCAAAAATCAATGGGGCTACCCGCAAAAGGCATGAGATCAGTATAAGTCATGAGGCTCTATAACGGGGCTAATCTCAAAAGACACGGCGTAAATAACAGCATAAAGGAGAATTGGAAATATAGCGGCTTTTAGCCCAAAATTACCCGGAATTTAGAAACAGTGATAAAAATACAACGACTTTCAGGGCGAGCATATTGCCGGGGAACGAAGCGCCGTGAATGAGCATATCCTTTTCCGTGTTTAATCACGAAAGGATAAAACAATGAGAAAACTAACAACTTCTGCCCTAGCGGGTTCAATGGCACTTTCCATGGCGTTTTTTGCCAGCGCAGGTGTCGCTCAAGCTCAGGATTCAGGGGCTTATGGTACTCTGGGTGCCAGCACCTACGAATTCGACACATACAATGCCACAGGTCGTCTGGGGTATAATTTCAACCGCTATTTCGGTGTTGAGGGCGAAGGCTCTATCGGCGTCATTGGCGAAGAAGAAAATGGCGTGGAAACAGACACAGAGTGGGATCTGGGCGCTTATGCTGTCGGGCGTCTTCCCATTACGGAACGCGTCGAAGCCTTTGCCCGTGCGGGTTACACCGTTGTGAGTGTTGAGACAGAAACTGCCGGAGTCAAGTTTCAGGACGAAGCGGACGGCTATGCTGTTGGCGGCGGACTGCAATACAATATGGACAGCCGAAATGGTATTCGGGCCGGATATACCTATAAGGACGGCGAGATTGGCGGCGTAGATATTGACGCTGATGTGTGGGATATCGCCTATGTGAGGAAATTCTAAAACGGCTGAATTTTCAGGCGGGTCAAACCGTCTCTCGGAAGCCCCGGTCAAAACTTTGGCCGGGGTTTTTTCTGGGCTCAAGACTTGCGCCTGACATTATCATTGTCCATATAGCCGCTCGGAAGGTTGGCTTTGGACGGGAATCCGCGCCAACCCGGTCAGGTCGGGAACGAAGCAGCCGTAACGTGGCTTTTTCGGGTCAGGGTTCAGCCTTCCACTCTTTTCCCAAACTTGCCATGTCAGTTTCAAGCGGTTTCTTTCTCGCCTGTTTTTGCGTTCTCACTGTCAGTGTCATCAGTTTCCTCCACGCCCGCATCAGTCATCCAGCGATTTGAGAGACTACCGTGTACCAAGGCCGAGATCAGTATGGTGAAACTAATGACGCACCAAATTCTTTCCGGATTGGCAAAATCAACCTGATTTAGTCCGAACGCCGCGTAAAAAATCGAACCCATGCCCCGAATGCCGAAGAACGCGATTTTGGCACGGTCGGTTTTATCCATATTATGACCCAATAGGGAGATCCATCCCGCCAGCGGTCGGATAATAAAGACAACCGCCAATGCAATCGCAAAATCCTGCCAGGTCCAGACATGCCAGAGAGAGCCTCCGATAAATGTTCCGAACCAAAGGAGGATAACGGCCAATAAAATGGATTCTAGCTGATCTGCCGACTTGTGCGTTTTGTTCTCATACGGCTCCGCTTTTGTGTCCTTGGTCAAGGCTCTCGCGGCGCGGGCCGAAATGAAGACGGATAAAAAGCCGTACCCATGAACCAATTCCGCGAGCCCGTAAGAAAGAAATGTGGCGGCGAGCAGAACCAGGGCCGCATTGGAGCGATTATTCGTCGCGTCGCCAATTGAGGAAAACAGGATTTTTGTCAGACACCATCCGACGGCAAGTCCGGCAATAATTCCTGTCGTGATGCGGTAAATTACATCTTCGAGTATCCAGTTCCCCCATGAAAAATCACCTGTGGCAAGAGCCAGACCTACCGCTAGCCAAATGAACGGAAAGGCCAGCCCATCATTTAACCCGGCCTCGGATGTGAGCGCCGTCCGCGTGCCGTCTTGCTCGCTATGGGGCGAACCCACGGAGACGGATCTCGCCAATACAGGGTCGGTTGGGGCAAGAGCGCCCGCCAACAGAACCGCTCCGGCCACGCTAAGTCCGGCTAGATTTATTCCGAGCCAGACAACGCATAAAATTGTTAGGGGCATGGCAATCGCCAGTAATCGCCATGTCGGCTGCCACGTTCGCCAACGGGCTTTGAGATCAATGGAAAGTCCTGCCCCGGCGAGGGAAATAATAACAATTAACTCAGAGGCGTGTTCGACAATTTTAGCTTCTATTTCGGTTCCCATAGGATTTATGACAGGCAACCCAATCAGAGCCCCAACTATACCAACCACAATATATATGATTGGAATATTGAAGAGCATTTTATCGCGGAAGGCAGGCTGAAAGGTCAGCCCCATAAATGCTGCCCCTATCAAGCTGTAATAGAAAGCAATCTGATTTTGCATTATGAAGTCAGTCATTGCATGCCTTACGCACAGGGAACCGCTTTGGCTCAAGTTCGTTTATACATAAAGGAGTTTATATGCCTGACAATGAACAAGCCAGAACAGATGATATGCCGAGCACGCCTAAACCGCATCATAAACGGCTGAGTACTATAGTTATTCTCGCCGTCTTTATTGGCGTTATAGCCGTGGTGGTCTTTCTTTAGCTAGGAATTGAAATTCGGTCCTTTTGGGAATTGGATTAACTGTGGACGCGTAGCGGAGTTTAAGGCCTTCACCCTTTCCCCGCCCCGTCATTCTGCCTATATATTTTGGGATGACCAAGACTCAGCAACAATCCTATCAGGTACTCGCGCGTAAATACCGCCCTTATACCTTTGAAGATATGATTGGTCAGGACGCAATGGTGACGACGCTCACCAATGCATTTGAGGCAGGTCGCGTGGCTCATGCCTTTATGATGACGGGCGTTCGCGGTATTGGTAAAACCACGACGGCGCGCCTTCTGGCGCGGGCGCTCAATTACGAAACTAACGAGATTGATCACCCCTCGACGGATCTGTCCAAACCGGGCAAGCATTGCGATCTGATCATGACCAGTTCTCATATGGATGTGCTGGAGATGGACGCCGCCTCTCGGACAGGCGTCGAAAATATGCGCGAAATGCTCGACGGCGTACGCTACGCTCCGGCGACGGCGCGTTACAAGGTTTATATAATTGACGAGGTGCATATGCTCTCGGCGGGGGCGTTTAATGCGCTATTGAAAACCCTCGAAGAACCCCCTGATCACGCCAAATTTATTTTTGCGACGACCGAGATTCGAAAAGTCCCCATCACGGTTCTCTCCCGCTGCCAGCGTTTTGACTTGCGTCGGGTTGATGCCGGGGTGCTGGCTAAACATCTGCGCGGAATTTGCGAAAAGGAAAATGTCAAAGTCTCTGATGAAGGACTGGCATTGATTGCGCGGGCGGCGGAAGGGTCTGTTCGCGATTCCTTATCGCTGCTTGACCAAGCCATTGTTCAGGCCGGGCTGAACGGTGATGAAGTCAGCTTTGAACAGGTTCGTACAATGCTGGGTCTGGCGGATCGCGTCCGCGTCCTGGACTTATTCGGTATGGCGGCGCTCGGGGACGGAAAAGGCGCGATTACGGAAATGCGCGCTCAATATGATGACGGCGCCGACCCCGCCGTAGTGATGCGCGACCTTATGGATATTTGCCATGAGATCAGCCGTGCGAAAACGCTCGAAGATGACGCTGATTTTGACGCGGCGCCGGACCAGATAGACCGAATTAAAAAATTGGCAGAGCAGCTTTCCATGGGAGAGCTGACGCGGCTGTGGCAAATACTGACGCAGTCCCACAATGAAGTCCGCTTGGCCCCGGCGCCTCTCGCGGCTGCGGAAATGGCCATGCTGAAACTGGCTGTGGCGGGACAAATGCCGCCGCCGGAACTTGCTGCGCAGATTATCGAACAGGCACAAAAATCAGTCAAAGACGGCGGAGAGGGGCTTCCCGTTCTACCGTCCGCTCCGCCGTCAGCCCACTCCGCAACATCTGTGACGGCTCCCGCGACGTCAAAAACGTCAGAGGTAGCTAAACAAGAAGTGGACTCGAGCGGTTCGTCTCAGGCGACTGCACAGCTCAAAGCACCCAAACCTGTCGCGTCCGGGCCGCCTCCAATTGAGCTGAAGAGTCTGTCAGACTTGGTGGAGGCTTTGCCCGAAACGATGATTAAACTCCGCTCGGACATAGAACGCTATGTCCGTCCGGTTCGGTTTCGCCATGGTAGCCTCACGATAGAATTGGTCAGCTCTGCTCCTTCCTCTTTGGTTGGTAAAATGGTGAGTGCCATTCAGGACCTGACGGGTGAACTCTGGATTATTTCGACTGAACAAAGTGGCGGCGGCCCTACGTTAGCGGAATTGCGCCGTAAGGCTAAAAAAGAGCAGGCGGAAAAAGACCGCGCGCATCCCGCTTTTTCTCATTCACTACTGAAAAATGCCAAATTACTCGGTATTACGGAAATAGAAAATCATAACGTCATTAAAGGCGATTTCGGACATGAACCGACATCTGCCGAGACAGACGATGAAGAGGATTAAATCATGAAAGATTTGATGGGCCTGATGAAACAGGCAAAAGACATGCAAAAGAAAATGGAACAGGCTCAGGCAGAAGTCGCCGACCTTGTTGTGGAAGGAAAGTCCGGAGGCGGGCTTGTGACAGTAACGCTCACAGGCGGCGGAAATATGAAAGGGCTCAAAATTGATCCGAGCCTTTTATCAGACGAAGAGGCCGAGATACTTGAAGATCTGATCGTGGCCGCTTTCCAAGACGCCAAGGCCAGGCTTGATACGGCGCAAGGCGAAACCATGAAAAACGCCATGGGCGACGTTCAGCTGCCGCCCGGGATGAAAATGCCGTTTTAACGCGGTTTGGCCGTCTTGAAGGATTTTTCTACGGCGTAGTAAAGCGGTTTCGGCTCCATATTTTCATCAAATAGAGTCGAGCGTTTCTCTACGCCGTCTTCACGCGGCCACCATTCCTGCAGCCAGCTATATTTATCTGACAGACCCCAGGCGAGAACGTCTTTGACTTCGCTGTAATCCAGCATCATATCGAGGAAAGCGCCGCCATAATCGGCCACTAACCGGTCACGGGTTTTGATATCTGCGGGAAGGCGGGTGTCGTTTACATCAAATTCCGACAAGATGAGGTCGTAGTCCATCGCGACGATTTCATCGATAAATTGGCGGAACTCTTTGCGCTGTGGATCCGGATAAACTCCGGATGGATAAACGTCTCCGTCACCTGTTCCCAAATGGGATTGCACGCCGAACGCATCTATTGGCACATCGTTTTTGCGGAAATGTTCCAGGAGTTTTAAGACGCCGGAGATGTGTTTTTCATTTCCGGGCTCCCAGATCATATAATCATTATAGACGAGCTGTGTATCGGGGAGGTGTTTCCGGGCTTCCCGAAAGGCAAAATCCACAACATCCGGTCCGTAATTTCGTGTGAAAACAGTGTCGCGCATCAACCCCGTTTCCGGCGAAATGGTTTCATTGACCACGTCCCAGCTGGAGATACGTCCTTTATAATGCGTCGCGAGATCCCGGATATAATCAGTCAGATAAGCCTTCATGCCTTGGCGCGGGTCGGGCCCAAAATCGTAGTCCGGCATCCAGGCGGGGAGAAAATCGTCCCGATTCCAGAGCAGAACGTGACCGCGCATCGCCATATCGTTTTCTTCTGCGAAAACTACAATCGCGTCACCGCGCGAGTAATCCATTGGGCCTTTTTCGCCCTGCGTCACATAGATTTTATGTTCATTTTCGGCGACGAGAATGCCGCATTCGCGTTTGATCACGTCAAGATAAGCAGGGTCTTGCAGAGCATCGGATCCTATCGCCGTCCCAAAACGCAAGCCTTTGGTGCGGGCTAAATCATTTAAACCTGTTACTTGCGATACTGTCGGAATTTGAGCTGTGTTTGCACATCCCGTTAAAGAGGCCAAACTGGCTCCGCCAAGTAATCCGATTGTTTCCCGACGATTAAAGCTCATCAGCCTCTCCTTTAGTAATTCCCTGCTAGTCAGAACTAGCATTCGGGAGCAAATATGACAACGTTGTCTTTTTATTTATTTGCGATTACGGACTATTGAGGAGATCAATATTTCAAAAAGTTAGACATAATGGCTGTCATGGAACGAGTTATCGATTACTGCTTTATATAAATATGCAAAAAAAGGGTCTGTCATAACACATTTCATCGAATTTCTTTTTTTCGCTCTGATGGCGGTGGGCGTGGTCGGGGCTATTATTCCGGTGTTCAACCTTCAAATTTGGTGGTTAAGAGCCTGGACCTATACCCGGATTCAGCTCTTATATATCGCCGCAATAGTCTATATTGTTTATCATTATGCCTTCGGATTGAACGCCTTTATGCTCGTAGGGCTGCTCATAATTGTTGGGTTTTGTCTAAAAGACATTTTTGCTTTTACCGTTTTTGGGCGCAAGCTGACGAAAGATGCAGATCCGAATTCTTCCGCTCCGCATATCAAACTGCTCGCCGCGAATGTACTTATGGAAAATGACAGCGCCAGCGGATTATTGGCTTCCATAGACGATAAGGACCCCGACGTTATCCTGATGGTGGAGACAGATGAAAAATGGCGCGGTTTTATGAAAGATGTCGAAGCGCGTTATCCGCATAATTTTCTACTGCCTCTACCGGATCATAACGGGATGTTGTTTTATTCCAAATTCCCGATTTTAGATGTTCAGGACAGGCGCTTGATCCAGGATCATATCCCATCTCTTAAAATTGATCTCGAATTCGAGAAAGGTCATAATTTCAGACTTTACGGCGTTCATCCGCGCCCTCCGCGTCCGCAAGACGATACAGAGGATATGGATCACGAGCTTCTGATTATTGCCAAAGAAGTTAGAGAGACCAATGGGCCAACTCTGGTTATGGGGGATTTGAACGATGTCGGGTGGTCCCCCACGACAAAGCGATTCCTCGCGATCAGCGAGATGCAGGACCCGAGGCGCGGGAGGGGACTATATAATACATTTAACGCAAAAAATATTTTGCAGAGATGGCCGCTGGATCATATTTTTCACACGCCGCATTTTAAATTGGTCAGGATGGAACGATTGCCAAAATTCGGCTCTGATCACTTTCCGATGTTTGTGGAATTGACGCTGGAGTCTCTGCAGGACTGAATTCAGACTCTCTTACCGGGCCTTTCGCCTGCTAAGCTGAAACCGAATCAAAAGGGTTGTTATGTCAGGCTTGAATGTCAGTCCGGAAATAGAGCGCCTCATCGCGCTTTTGGCCAAATTGCCGGGGCTTGGTCCGCGTTCGGCCCGGCGCGCCGCACTGGACCTATTGAAGAAACCGGACGCCCTTATGCGGCCCTTATCTCGGGCTTTGGGGGAGGCGGCGGAGCGCATTTCCACCTGCCGGATTTGTGGTAATGTGGATTCCCGTAATCCCTGTCATATCTGTACGGCCCCGGGCCGGGATAAATCCATCATATGTGTTGTGCAGGACGTGGCCGACCTCTGGGCGATGGAGCGAGCGAGCGCCTTTAAAGGCCAGTATCATATTCTCGGCGGGACGCTGTCAGCGCTGGACGGTATACGGCCTGAGGATTTGAATATTGCTGCTTTGATAGAGCGGGCTTCCGATCCAGACCTCAAGGAGGTTATTCTGGCGATGAATGCCACCGTCGACGGGCAAACCACGGCGCATTATATTACGGATCATCTTTCCGGGACGGGCGTTTCGATTTCCCGTCTGGCCCACGGCGTGCCGGTCGGCGGAGAACTTGATTATCTGGATGACGGGACGATATCCGCGGCGATGAAAAGCCGGCGGCCCTTTTAAAACTCTTCCAATATTGACGTGCCGGAGCTTTGTTTCGGGCTCGTCCACTGCCAGCTTTCATGAAGGCGCAATTTGCCGGAAGGCAGAACTTCCGGCACGGTATGGCATTTGCCGGTCATGAGGGCGCCAGATTTATTACGATGATGGTAACGCAGATCAAGAGAGCCGTCGCGCGCTATGATTCCTATAAGTTGCCCAAAGGCGATTTCGCCCCCTGAATAGGTCGCCGTGACCAGATCATGGTCTTGTTGGTAAATGAAAATTGTCTCGGAGGAGGTTTCTGACGCCCCTTGCGTTTGAACAGGCCGAAAAAGTCTTCCGCCATAATAGATTGGGGTCTTCGGCCGCTTGGTCATTCATTTGTCTTAGGAAATTGAGCGATATTGTCGGTCGAGCTGTCCCGCTCTTTCAATTCGAGGCTCTCAATTTTGTCCGCACGGCCGGAAATCTTCTCGGTCGATATACGGATTTGACGCATATCCTCCGTCGTTTGATTGAAATGGTTTTGCAGTTTCGCGACCCTCTCGTCGAGGCGCGTCACGTCTTTGGACATTTTCCCGACTTCGCTTTGAATAATATGGGCCTGTTCGCGCATGGCGGCGTCACGCATCACGGCTCTCATGGTGTGAAGGGTCGCCATAAAGGTCGTTGGAGAGACGATCATCACCTTCTTCGTAAAGCCGTGCTCAATGACTTGCGGGAAATGCGTGTGGAGCTCGGCGTAAACGGCCTCGCTGGGCAGGAACAACATCGCGATATCGTGGGTCTCGCCAAATATGAGGTATTTCGAAGCAATGTCATTGATATGGCGGGTGACATCTGCTGCAAACCCCCGTTTGGCGACGGTGCTTTGATCCGTATTGTCCGCTTCGGTCAGGCGCCGCCACGCTTCCATTGGAAATTTGGAATCAATGGCCACATCGCCTTGCTCTCCGGGCAGGTGGATAAGCGCGTCCACGCGTTTCCCGTTTGAAAGTGTATGCTGAAAGGAAAACGCATTGGGCGGTAGATAGGTTTCTATCAGGTCCTGCATCTGTTTTTCGCCAAATGCCCCGCGGGCTTGCTTGTTGGAAAGCAGAGATTGCAGGCCGGAGACTTCGCCGGACAAAGTCTCGATATTCTTTTGCGCGCGATCAATCAGCGCCAGCCGTTCATGAAGTTGTTTCAGATTGGCGGAGTTTCGCTCCTGCGTATCGACAATAGACTTTCCCACACGCTCAGACACTTTGGACAGGCGTTCGTCCAAACTTTGACGGAACATGGTGTCGCGCTGGGCGCTATCCTCGGCAAATTGCGACAAGCGTCCCTGAAGCTCTCCTTGCTGAGCCTGCATTTCCAGTAATTTTTCCCGAAGCTGCGCGGCCTGTCTCGCGCTCTCAGGATCCTTGCGCCCGCTCGAAAATATCAGCGTGATCATTGCGCCGATCAACGCAAAGGCCAGAAGCAGAATAATGTGGACCAGAGAAAGGTCTAGCCCGCCAAATGTAAGGAGAGGTTCCATATTTGTTCTAATGACACGGAAAATCGAGTCGGGGAAGGGGAAGAGTAGCCTATTCTCGGCTTGGGGCCGCTACAGAGCCTGCCAAAAGCCCGCCGTCAATCGTCATCTCTGCGCCTGTTATATAAGCTGCTTCGTCTGAGGCGAGCAGGACGGCCATGGCCGCGACTTCGCTGGGCTGTCCAAACCGCCGCGCGGGCGTATCGGCGACGAAACTTGCCATACGGGCTTCGCGGTTCTTGCCATCCCCGAGCATAGGCTCCCACATTGGCGTTAAAATGGCGGCAGGGTGAATGGAATTACAGCGGATATTTAAACCTTGTCCCGCGCAATACAGCGCAACTGTTTTCGTATGGTTTCGAATGGCGGCCTTTGACGAGGCATAGGCAGCCGCTTGCGGGATGCCGACCATTGCTGAGCGCGAGGACATATTAATGATCGAACCCGCGCCTTTGGGGCGCATGGCTTTGATCGCATATCGGCACCCTAGAAATGTACCGTCCAGATTTACGCGGTGTACATTGCGCCAATCTTTCAAGGCGGCGTGTTCTGGGTCTTGGGAGGCGGCGCTATCTTCAAATCCCGTAATGCCCGCATTATTCACAAGCACATCAACTTCGGGACAAAGCTCAGCGAGTTTGTTCCAATGATCCTCACGCGCCACATTAAGTTCAAATGCCTTTGCGCCTAACGTCTCGGCAGTAACTTGGGCGGCTTTTAAATCAATGTCCGTAACAATGACGGTTGCCCCTTCGTTTATAAAGGCTTCGGCAATGGCTGCGCCAATGCCACGGGCGGCGCCTGTGATAACACAGGTCTTATTTTCTAATCGTTTCATGGAACATCCAGAAAAAGATGTGAATTCCGCTTAATCACCAAAGCGGAGAAATAATCTAATATTTAAATTTGATTATTTATTCACGTTTCATTCTCCTGATGCGCTAAATAGATAGCGGCCTAGAACGGGTTTAGCAAGGAACGGGTTTAATAAATCGAGGCGCTAGCTCCGTAAACGGCCCCCGACTTTCATCACGCTCTCAATGATTTTGTCACTGACCGCGTCGATTTCCTTATCCGTAAGAGTGGCGTCTGTCGGAGACAAAGTCACCTCTATTGCCAGAGATTTATGGCCGTCTTCAACGCCCTTGCCCTGATAGACATCGAACAAACTTACATTTGTAATGAGCTTTTTATCTGCGCCCTGGGCCGCGCGCAAAATGTCGTTCGACGCAACGGCGTCGGGAACAATGAAAGCAAAGTCCCGGGTGACCGGCATGAAGTCTGAGAGGGTCAGAGCGCCTTTGGATTTCGAGGCGTTTTTCTTGCGTGGGGCAGGAAGGGCTTCGGGCCAGATCTCAAACGCCGCAACGCGGCCATCTACGCCTAAGGCTTTTAACACGCGCGGATGAAGTTCGCCAAAACTGGCGAGTACCTTTTTCGGACCCATACGCAGAGAGCCGGACCGACCTGGATGCCAATACTCGCCCACAGCTTCCATGAGCATGAGGTTGTCTGTCGAGGCGCCCATAGCGTCCAAGGCTTCGATCACGTCTGCTTTGGCGGTCAAAGCCGAAATCTCTTCCGCTCCGGCCCAATCGCGCACGCTTTCGACGCGGCGCATACCGGCAAGTGAAAGACGCTGATCTTTTGGCTCTTGCCCGGCAAAGACGGGGCCAAGCTCGAACAGGGCCGCGCCCGGATAGCCTTTATCGGCATTGCGTTGCCCGGCCAGCAAGAGGTGGATAAGGGCAGAAGGCCGCATGGTGTTCAAATCGGTAGAGATCGGATTGTCCACTCGCAAAGTAGGATTATCTCCGCCGAAAAGCGCCGCGTGTTCGTCCAGCGCAAAGGACCAGGTGACGGATTCGGACAGGCCGCGCAGGCCCAACGCCCGGCGCGCAAGCCGCGTGCGGTTCTGCGTCAGGGTCGCCGTCGGTTCGCGCCGCCCGGGCAGAGGCGGCAGGCTGACGGCCTCCAGATTATGATAGCCGTGAATTCGGGCGATTTCTTCGACCAGATCCGCGCCTTCGGTGCAGTCACGGCGGAAACTCGGCACGGTGACTTTCCAAATTGGGCCGTGTTTGACGGTAAAGCCAAGCTTGGTCAGAATTGTGTTCATTTCCTCATCTGAGAGGCTGAGGCTTGTCAGGCGATTGACCTGCATGGGATCAAATTCGATGGGGTCAGGGTCAGCCGGAATTTCGCCGCCAATCACGATATCGCTGGCTTCGCCGCCGCAGATTTCCAGAACGAGCTGGGTCGCGAGCTCGCAGCCGTCAATCAGTCCGCCCGTATCGACGCCGCGTTCAAACCTGTATTTCGCATCGGAATTGACGCCGAGCCGTTTAGCGGAGCGGCGAATGGTCAGCGGATCGAAGTAAGCGCTTTCAATTAAAATATCTGTCGTGTTTTCATCACAGCTCGAGTCCTCGCCGCCGACGATACCGCCGAGGCCAAGAATGCCGCTCTCATCCGCAATGACGACATCGTCTTCGGTTGCTGTGTAAGTGCGGTCGTCCAGCGCTTCGAATGTCTCGTCTTTGCCGCGGCGCACTATGATAGAGCCGGTCAGCTTGGACATGTCATAGAAATGCAGAGGCCGCGCGCGGTCATAGGTGATGTAATTTGTAATATCGACGAGCGCTGAAATCGGGCGCAGGCCAATGGCTTTTAATTGGTCCTGAAGCCATTTCGGCGAGGGGCTGTTTTTGACGCCGCGAATGTGGCGGCCAACAAAAGCCGGACAGCCCTCCGTATCGTCCACGCGGATTTTCTGATCCGTCTCGAATTTTGGCGGGGTCAGATTTGTCGGCGGGGTAATTAATTTGCCCAGCCCGACCGCGGCCAAATCGCGCGCTATCGAATTCACGCCAAGCCAGTCCGGGCGGTTAGGCGTCACTTCAAAATCAATAACGGGGTCATTCATATTCAGGGCGTCGGCCAGAGGCGTGCCCATTTCGAGGGTCTGCGGCAAATCCATAATGCCGTCATTTTCTTCATCGACTTCAAGCTCTTTGCCGGAACACATCATACCGGAGGATTCAATGCCGCGAATTTTACGGGGTTTTTTATCGAGGCTGAAATCCAGACCCGGAATATAGGCGCCGAGCGGGGCATAGGCGACGGTCATATCGGCGCGCGCATTCGGGGCGCCGCAGACGATTGTCTTCGTGCCGTCCCGGGTCTCCACTGTGCAGACCTTAAGCTTATCCGCGTCGGGATGCTTTTCCGCCGTGAGAACTTTGCCGATAGAAAACTCCGACAGTTTCTCTGCCGGATTTTCAACGTCTTCGACTTCGAGACCGGCCAGCGTCATCGCCTCGACCACTTCGTCAATCGTTGCCTCTGTCTCGAGGTGCTTTTTCAGCCATGAGAGTGTGAATTTCATTATAGTCTCTTATTCCTGTGGGGGTTCACCCCTTCCGTCCGCTGCGCGGCCACCTTCTCCCTCAAGAGGAAGGCATTCTTTGTGTGACTGTATCCGCGATGTGATCCAGTATATTTTCCCAATCTTCATGAAGTTCGGCATTCCAGAATCTTAAAACCTTATAGCCTTCATTTTCTAAAAACTTGTCTCGAATGCCATCTTTTTGGGCATGCTCTATTTCTGCATGATGGTTGCCATCAACTTCGATAACCATTTTGCTTTTATGGCAGGCGAAGTCCACAATATAGGGCCCTAGAACAACCTGACGACGGAAACGACAGCCGAGTGTTTTTTTAAACAGTCGTAATTCTGTCCAGAGCCAGCGCTCGTGTTCGGTTGCATTTCTTCGTAAGTGTTGCGCAATCTTCTTCGATTGCTCCCCCTTGAGGGGGGAGCTGTCACGCAGTGACTGAGGGGGAGGAAAAGGGGCTATGAATTGCGATGGAGCATTTTGACGCCTCACCCCTTCCGGCTGCTTCGCAGCCACCTTCCCCCTCAAGGGGAAGGGATTATAATGTGTTGTGTTGGACAAACTAACTCAACCCCGTCGCGAGGTTAGCTTGTAGGAGGGGGTCGAAGCCGTAATGGCCGAGCCAGCGTGTATCTGCGGCGAACATGTCGCGCAGGTCGGGCATGCCGTATTTTAACATGGCGAGGCGGTCGACGCCCATGCCGAAGGCAAAGCCCTGATATTCTTCGGGATCGAGGTCGCAGGCGCGCAGCACATTCGGGTGCACCATGCCGCAGCCCAGAATTTCCATCCAGCTTTCGCCCCGGCCGATCTTAATGGCTGCGCCGTCGCGTTCGTAGCGTACATCCATTTCAGCTGACGGCTCGGTAAAAGGGAAGTGATGCGGGCGGAACTGCACATCGACATCTGTTTCGAAAAAGGCGCTGACGAAATCCATGAGCACGCCTTTGAGGTGGCCCATATGAATGCCTTTGTCGATGACGAGGCCTTCGACCTGGTGAAACATCGGCGTGTGGGTCTGGTCAGAGTCAGAGCGGTAAGTCCGTCCCGGCGCAATAATGCGAATGGGCGGCTTTTGCGAAATCATCGTGCGGATTTGCACTGGCGAGGTGTGAGTCCGTAAAACCTTTTTTTCTTCATCACCCACAGGAGACATGAAAAATGTGTCGTGAATATCGCGGGCCGGATGGCCGGGCGGGAAATTCAGGGCCGTGAAGTTATGAAAATCGTCTTCAATGTCCGGGCCTTCGGCGACAGAAAATCCCATATCGGAAAAAATGACGGCCATTTCTTCCATGACTTGAGGAACAGGATGGAGCGTGCCTTTGCGGCGCGCAATCGGTAAGGACATATCCAGAGTTTCAGAAGCGAGCGCGGCGTCGAGCGCTTTGTTCTCAAGCTCTGATTTCTTGTCTTCGACCAAAGCGTTGAGATCATTTTTCAGACCGTTCAGCGCCGGGCCCATGACCTTTTTCTCTTCAACGCTCATCTTTCCGAGCTCGCGCATCATCAGCGAAACTTCGCCTTTTTTGCCGAGCGCGGCGACGCGAACGTCGTCCAGTGCCTGAAGATCAGACGCCGCCTCAATCTGGGCGGCAATTTTCGTTTTGACGGAGTCGATATCGGCCATAGTGGCGGGTCTTTCGGCGTAGCTGGCAGGCGGACACCTGTCCGCTTTATGTGAGCGGCGTTTTGACGTTTTGCGCCGCGTCCGTCAACCAAAAGCCTGCGAGAGCTTTCGGTTGAGCCTCAGCCGGTCTTTTTCTTTTGAGGTTTGAGGAATGTCGTTCGGCCATTGGATTTTATTTTAGGCGCTTCCTCCAGAGGGTCGGTATCTTCGACGATTTCCTCGCGTTTACGATAAAGGCAGCTTGTTCCCTCCACGGGATCAAATCCGAAATTGATCTGCTTGAGAGATTCATTGCTGCCCAGCAAAAGATATCCATATGGAAGCACAAGAGAAGAGAGCCCCCTCAAGACGCGCAGCTTTGCCGGGCCGGAGTAATGCGGAAGGGATCCACGAAATAGCACACCATGAAATTTAGGCAGGCTACCGAGGCTGGATAAGAGATGGACATCGCGGAAAGTGACCAATTCTTTCAGGGAATGACCCACAATCCAGTCACTGCTATTGGGTTCAGGTGAGGGTTCAAAATGTTCTATAAGGTCGCGGGCGGCCAGTCCTCTTTGAACCTCGAAATGCGTGTACCGTCCGGCCTTGGCCCGATCCAAAGCAGCAGAAGGATAATCCACCCCGATAATTTCTACGCTCAAGCCGGGAAACTGATCTTTCATTCGCTCAAAGGCCATGGCCATGCCGTAGGCTTCCTGTCCTGCCGCGCAGCCAAAAGACAAGAGCCGGACCTGTCCGCCGCCTCTGACGGCATAAAGATCCGGCAGAATGTTTTCAGAGAAATGCGCAAAACTTTTGGGGTCTTTATTAAAATGAGTGTCCCGCTCCAATAAGGTCGACACGACTTGCACGGCCAATCGAGAGTCCCCGGACCCGAATAATTCATCAACCAGTGAGTCAAGCGAATCGAAGCCTTCTTTCCGGGCCAGAGCCGAAAGCCGCGTTTCGACCAAGAAGGCATGATCCGACCCCAGATTGACGCCGGCGAGTTCCAGAGTCAGCCGTTTCAGGGCCTCATAGTAAGGAGGATTTAAACTCAGCACCCCCGTCATGATTAAATCAATCCGGCGAGTTGAAATTTGGATTCAATAATATCGGAATCAAACGGCTTCATAATATATTCATTGGCCCCGTTCTGGAGAGCTTCGGTGATACGCTCAACACTGCGCTCGGCGGTGCAGAAAATCACGACAGGTTTGTCGCCCTCCGGGAGCTGTCTCAAAGCTTTCAGAAATCCAAACCCGTCCATGACTGGCATTCTCCAGTCCAAGAGTATGGCGTCAGGCATTTCCAGCTTGCAAAGATCCAGGGCCTCTTTGCCATTTTCGGCTTCAGAGGCGTCGAAACTCATATCCTTCAGAATCCGTGTGGCCACGCGTCGGATCATTTTGGAGTCGTCTACGATGAGGCATTTTTTGAAACGTTTCATAAGACAGCTCCCAGGTGAAACGGATCCGCGTCTTCTGCCGGTGTAGACTCCAGCAGAGCTTCAAGCCTGGAGCTGATACCCTCTTCTACCGGCATTTTTTGTGGGGATGGTTTGGCGTCTTTGGCTCCGTCCAAAGCTGAAAATCGCATCGTTAGGGTGAGGTGATCACTTTTGGCGTCATGTTCTATGCTTATTCCCTTGAAGCCGCCCGGGCCGTCCAGAGACGGCTCGCTCATGGGGTCGGCGAGTGTTCTCAGCCTCATCCCGGTGCGGGACGCCGAGATATCAATATGGCTTAAAGATTCTGGCTCTGTCGTCGCCGCGAGGTGGCAGATGAGTTTTACAAGACTGCTTTCTGTTTGAAGTTTGGCTTGCTTGGCCTGAGCTTCGGGAAGGGTCACGCCGGCCATATCATAAGACAGGCTGAGCGTAAGTTTGACCTGACGCGCCGCGGACAAGCCCGTCTGTATAATGTCGCGAATAAAGCTTTCCAGCGCTATACCGGATTTGAAGGGCTTAGTTTCCGTCATTACTTTATTCTTGGCAGGTAAAATTTTTTTCGTTGCAGGCGGCGAACATGGAAATGCCAAAAGTTTCTCTAAGGCTTGTTTTTGAGCGTCATCCGCATAGGGTAGGGCGGACTTGATTGCGTCTTTCGCGCGGCTGAGCCGGGCTGCATCCGAAAAATCGACTGAAATAATATCAGCGCTATCAACATCGTTATCTTCAGAAATTTCGTCCTCAGATAGGCCTTGTCCGAATTGCGCCTCTTCTTCTTCCATTTCGGAAAGTCCGCTTTCGTAAAGCGCGACGACATTGGAAAGTGCGTGAAGTCGTAGCGGGAGGCCGTTTTTATCCTCCAAACTCTGCAGCGCGTCTTGGGCGGCTCTATAGATGGCGCGCGCTCGATTGAGTTTTGCGCCGCTCTGGATGTCAGCCAGAATCCCGGTCATATCTTCCACGCAGCTGTCGTCAGCCCGGTTAAGGGCCTCGTGACAGCCCTGTACGAAAGCGCGGGCCTGTTTTATGCAATCACCCATACGGTCAGATCATCCAAAACGTTTCACCAATTGGTGCTCGCGGATCATCCCCGGCACCTTGAGGGAATCATGACCAAAAAGGGTTAAGACGGCCTAAAGCGGGCTCATAAAATTAGCCGTAACTTCTAAAAAAGGGATGTTTTTCAGTTTGGAGCGTCTGATGACGCCTAGTTGGAAGTCTTAAGAGAAATTTGCCGTGAAGGTGACGCTGTCTTCCTCCGCCACATGACTTAGAGTTCCGCCCAGCTCGCGGGCGATCATGCCCGCGTAAAAGGGCTGAATAGAGCGGCCGTCAAAGCCGTCTTCCGGCGTTTTACCATTAAGCGCTTTTTCTATTTCCGGCTTCAGGCCTGCCTTTCGTCCTGTTGCGACGAGTTTGAGCTGCGTTTCTTCGCCCGAAATCACAACGTCTCCGCCGCGCGGAATCGCGTTCACGGCGATCATGACCATATTCATCAATAGTCTCGCTTTGGACTTTTCGAGACCGTCCACTGAAAGCTGCCAATTCAGAGTGGCTTTGCTATCGGCATACATGTCCATTGTCTTTTTCTGGAGATCCTCAAGCGGAAAGATTCCAGGGGCGGAGCCGGCCGCGCCGAACGCGTCGCGGAGAAAGTTCAGCTTGGCATTGGCCTGCCGCGAGGCATTGCGGATGAGGTCGATGGCGTCGGCGTGCATGTCCGTATTGCTCTCGTCATCCAGAACTTCCAGCCCCGTATTGACCATACCCACCGGGTTGATGAGGTCATGACAGACTCGCGAGCAAAGCAAAGCGGCGAGAGCCGACGGGGTAAGTTTGATGACATTAGCACTCATGGGTCACACTCCGATAATTCTTATATTTTGGTTCTGAGCTGATTTGCCCGTCACGACAAATAAAAAACCCCGGCGCCGGGCCGGGGTTCCGATTTTTAGGTCTGCCAAAGATTAAGGCAGGTCTTCCTGATCGACCAAACCGTCTCTGGCTGTTTTTTCCTTGTCGAAATATTCTTTCGCCAATTTGAAAACAATCGGGGACAGCAGGATGATACCGATGAGGTTTGGCGCGGCCATGAGCCCCGTCAAAGTATCGGCCATCAGCCAGAACAGATTTACGATATTTCCGATCTGATCCTGAAGAGCAATTGCAGCGGCTGACGCAAACACAACAATGATCCAAAGGACGCGGTAAATCGGAATGGATTTTTCGGTGAACAGGAACGCCGAGCAACGCTCGCCGTAATAGCTCCAGCCGAGAATGGTCGTGAAGGCAAAGACCGTCAGGCCGATGGCCACAATATGTCCGCCCCAACCAAACAGGCTGGCGTCAAAGGCCGAGGCCGTCAGTGGCGCGCCCGTATCACATCCTGGAGGCTGCAACCCGGTCATAAGAGTTTGCAGGTTCTCAGGACTGGCAATACATTCGGTCGGAATGACGCCGGACGTCAGGATAACCAATGCCGTGATCGTACAGACAATAAGTGTATCAATAATTGTCCCGAGCATCGCAATGATGCCTTGATTAACCGGATCGTTGTTACGAGCGGCGGCATGAGCAATCGGCGCAGAGCCTTGCCCGGCTTCGTTCGAGAAAATCCCGCGGGCCACACCCTTTTGCATCGCCAGTACTAAAAGTCCTACTGAGATACCTGTCCCGGCCGTTTGCAGGCCAAAGGCGCCGGCAAAAATGCGGCCAAAAGCCTCTGGAATAGCGTCGGCATGAAGGAAGATAACGGTGATACCGGCTAAGAGGTAAAGCCCAGCCATGACCGGCACGACGGAAGAGGCCACAACGCCGATCCGCTTAATCCCTCCAATAATCACAGCCGCCGCGCCGCCAGCGATAAAGACCGCCGTAATCCACGGGCTTAGGCCGTAAGTGCTTCTCAGTGCATCTGCCACAGAGTTGGATTGAATAGAGGCGCCCGTTCCGAGCGCCGCAAAAAAGCCGAAAAAGGCAAAAGTATAGGCGAGCCATTTCCATTTCGGTCCAAGACCATTTTTGATATAATACATGGGTCCGCCCTGACGATTGCCATTTTTGTCAATTTCGCGGTAGCGAACGGCCAGAACGCCTTCGGAGAATTTGGTCGCTGTACCGACAATGGCGGTCATCCACATCCAGAAAACCGCACCGGGGCCGCCAATCGCAATGGCCGCCGCGACGCCCGCAATATTCCCGGTGCCGATGGTGGAAGACAAAGCGGTCATCAGAGCCGCAAAAGGAGAGACGTCTCCTTCATCCTCGTTTCCGGTTCTTTTTTTGAAAAGCTGTTTGAAGGCGTAAGGGATGCGCACCACAGACAGAAGGCGAAGGCCAAAGGTTAAATACAAACCTGTTAAGAGCAACAACCCGAGCATGGGCCAGCCCCAAACCTGTGAATTGACCCAATTCAGAATTTCTTCAAATGCCATATTTACTCCCAGCCCCGTTTTTTGGGGGTCCTTCAAAATTTTTGCGACCATAGGCGAGAGAATTGACCCATGCCAAATGAAAAAGCGTGTTTTCTGGGAGTAAACTGCGCTTTGCACGCTTTAAAAATCCTTGGGCCCTGATATAGCCCTCATGAAAGCCATAATGCCTTAATCTCCAGCAAGCCGGAAAACTATATGTTTGAATATCTCGTACCTCGCGCCCCGGACGCCATTATTGCCCTGATGGAAGCCTGTAAGGCGGATAAAAACCCTGATAAAATTGATTTGGGTGTCGGTGTTTACAAGAATGACGCTGGAGAAACGCGCGTTATGAAGGCCGTCAAAGAGGCTGAGAAACTCTGGTGGAAGGAAGAAACCACCAAAACCTATGTTTCGACTGTGGGGCGCCCCGATTTTCGCCAAGCTATGGTCGAGATGATGTTTGGCGAGAAAAATCCGGTCATTACAGAAAGCCGTATTGCCACAGCGCAGGCCGGCGGCGGCTCTGGTGCTTTGCGTATTGGGGCGGAAATTCTAAAATCTGCCGCGCCGGACATCACGGTGTGGGCCAGCACGCCGACATGGGCCAATCATATTCCGCTTATCAGTTCGGCCGGACTGAAGATGGACTATTATCCTTATTATAACCGCGACACATTGGGCGTCGATTTTCATGACATGCTGGATCATTTGCGGGATAAAGCCAAACCGGGCGATGTCGTCCTTCTTCATGGCTGTTGCCATAACCCGACAGGCGCGGATCTGACGCCCGCGCAATGGGATATACTAGCCGAGTTTCTAAATAACGAATCTCTGATACCGTTTGTCGATCTGGCCTATTTCGGTCTCGGCCAAGGAATGAAGGAAGACGTTTACGGTCTTCGCAAAATATTGGAGATTTGTCCGGAAGCTCTGGTGGCGGCGAGCTGCTCCAAAAATTTCGGGCTTTACCGCGAAAGAGTCGGCTTGATTGTCGTCGTTGCCAAAGATGCGGAAACCGCCAAAATTGCGCAGAGTCAGCTCGGCTCAATTCAGCGTAAAATTATTTCCATGCCGCCAGATCACGGCGCGGCTCTGGTGGCGCGTATTCTTGGAGACAAGTCTCTGCGCAAGATGTGGATCGACGAGCTGGATGAAATGCGCACCCGCATGATTGATTTACGGCGTCAGCTCTCGGAGGCTCTGTCCGTCCAAGGCGCCGAAACCATGGCGGCAGCCGTTAAAAACCAGAACGGGATGTTTTCAACCTTGCCGGTTTCTGTGGAACAGGCCGAATCACTGCGCGAGAAATATTCGATTTACATGACGAATTCCGGACGGATAAATATTGCCGGAGCCAATAAGGACAATATTCCGAGACTGGCAGAGGCCATTTTGGATGTAATGTAAAGCCGGAAGATATAGTTTGCAAAAAGGCTGCAGTGAGGCAGCCTTTTTATTGATTTTAAGCCAGTTTTGGCTCGAACGCATATCCGGCGGATCGAACGGTACGGATTGGGTCGGGTTTTTTTGGCGCGCCGAGGGCTTTTCTCAAGCGGCCGATATGGACATCCACGGTGCGGGCTTCGACGTAAACATCGCGGCCCCAAACGGCATCAAGAAGTTGCTCACGTGAGAAAACACGCCCGGGATTTTTAATGAAATGTTCCAAAAGCCGAAATTCTGTCGGCCCCAAATGTATTGTATTGTCTCCGCGTTTAACGCGAAAGGCCTGCATATCCACTTCGATGTCGCCTTGGGTAATAATATCCTGCAATAAGGAAGGCTTCGCGCGTCGCAGCAAAGAGCGCGTGCGGGCAAAAAGCTCCGGCATAGAGAAGGGTTTCACTAGATAATCATCTGCCCCGTAATCCAGGCCCGTGACTTTATCGGTTTCATCTCCCCGTGCGGTCAGCATAATAATGGGTGTACTTACAGTTTCCTTGCGGCGACGAAGGCGACGGCAAACCTCAACGCCGGAGAGTTTTGGAAGCATCCAGTCCAGCAAAATTAAATCCGGAGAGCGTTCTTCTGCTATTAAGAGAGCTTCCTCGCCGTCCTCGGCAATCGCCGTCTCATATCCTTCTTTGGAAAAGTTATATTCGAGAAGCGTTGAGAGAGCATCTTCGTCTTCGACAATCAGGACAAAAGGTTTCATAAAGATGGGTCAGGGAAATTACTTTCCCCCCTTTCTGGCTTTAATAACACGTGAGTCTGAAATCAGTTGAGAGCCGTTCACGGTAAAATAAATGGCTTCACAGATGTTTATGGCGTGATCGCCGATCCGCTCGAGATTTTTCGCGACAAATAAGAGCGAGGCGCAAGCGGAAATCGTGCGCGGGTCGCCCATCATATATGTCAGCAATTCCCGAAAGATGGAATTATACATTTCGTCGATATCTTCATCGGCCAGCCAAACCTGTACGGCCAGGTCGGCGTCTTCACGGAGTAGCGCGTCGAGGGCCTGAGAAAGTTGAGCTTTGACCATTTTGCCCATACGCGCCACGCCTTTGGCATGGCTGATGCGGTCAACTTCGTTCAGGGATAAGGTGCGTTTGGCAACGCCTTCGGATAAATCACCCACGCGTTCCAGATCATTGGCCACACGAACAGCGCCGATGACGCGCCGAAGGTCGGAGGCCATGGGGTGGCGCAAAGCCATAATCCGCATGGAATTTTCGTCGACTTCTCGTTGAAGTCGATTGACTTTGCTGTCTTGCTTGATGACGGCCTCGGCCAGCTCATTGTCACGCTTATTGAGTGAGCGAATGACATCTGAGAGCATAGTCTCAGTCAGGCTGCCCATTTCGGAAATTTGCGCATTCAGCGCATTAAGATCCGCATCATATCCGCTAACGATGTGGTCGGCTAAAGCTGACATTTCATTTCTCCTGCGAGTTCGCTCTATGTCGCTTTTGTAGCAGATTTATGACGCCGTGGCGACATGTCTGTGACAAAGCCGGTTTCCCGGCTTTTAAGCGTTTTCTGCTGTGGCTTTTTTCTCTGCGGAGACGTCTATATGCGGAAAGACGACGGTGAACTCTGTCCCCTTTCCGAGCGCGCTGCGTATATATAATCCCGCACGGTGCCGGATGACGATATGTTTGACAATGGCCAGGCCCAAGCCTGTTCCCTTTTCCTTGGAGGACAAGTCCCCCGCAATGCGGTAAAAACGTTCCCCTATTCTAGGCAAATGCTCCCGGGAAAAACCGGGACCCCGATCTCTGATCTGAACTTGCCAAGCCCCTTTGGACTGGATGGGTCTGGTCATTTCTGCGATGCGGCGGCTGGGCCGGGAAGCGGCCAGTTTGCTATCTCGAAAGGCCAGAGCAGAAGACCAATCGGGGACGGATTGAAGTTTGATTTTAACTGATTTCCCGGCAGGGGTGAATTTAACGGCATTATCAATCAAATTCAGAAAAAGCTGTACGGATTCATCGGAATTTGCCCTTGTGCGCGCCGGGCCAGAGCTTTTGAAAGTCAGAGTTACGCCGCGTTTATCCGCGAGAGGTTTGACCGCTTCCATGGCCGCTTTGATAGACTGGTTGAGATCAGCTGTCTCTTCCGGAGCTATATGCTCCGTCTGCTCGATTTTACGTAGCGAAAGCAAATCATCAATGAGACGGATCATACGTTCGGCCTGTGATTGCATAATGCCCAGGAATTTTTCTTGCGCGGCCGGATCGTCTTTTGCGTGATGCCTAAGCGTTTCAATATAGCCCATGAGAGAGGCAATAGGTGTTTTGAGTTCATGAGAGGCATTGGCCAGAAAATCCGCTTTTTGGATCTGGCTGAGACGATCTTCGGTTACATCGTAAAAAACAGCCATAAGGAAAGTCTGGCCGTTACTAGGGCGGATGAGGCTGGCTTTCGTCAATTTAACCCGAAGATAGCGCTCATTCGGCGTCAGCTTGTGAATCTCGATAGCGTCGGTTGAATAACCTGCCTGTGCTTTTGTGAGGGCTTGCGAGATGGCGGTGCCTCTGAGATAGCTGGTGAGAGGCAATCCGAACTTGTCTATGGTGGCCAGATCCTGCGCCCGTTCATTTGCGTGAACAACCCGCCGATCGCTGTCGATCAGGGCGCAGGCGACAGGTAGCGCATCTATAACTGTCACCCAGCTGTCAATATGGCGTTGAGCCCGGCGGGCCTGTCCATAAATACTTTCGGCGCGCTCAACACGCATTTTGCTTAATCGGTACAGGCCGTAAGCCAGGCCAGTAAAGACAAGAATTAATATGAAAGTTGTTGAAGCCGGGGCATTGATTAAAGCGCCCAAAATCAAAAGCATTATAATGCCAAGACAGGCGAGAAGGCCGTATTCTGGGTATGACGTCATCCAATAAGAGTCCGTAAATCGATCCTGGTCAAGCCAGCCACCTTTAATCAGTTTCTGCTCTTTGCATCAATTGTGACGAATTTGTAGTCTAAAATCAAAGCCTTGCTGATTGCGGAATTTATTTTTGCCCGCTAAAGCGCAATAAATGACAATTAACCGCATATAATTATTGTTTTTCGATAAAATTTCATTGACTTTCGACATGCTATTCGCCAATGACGGCGGGAGGAGTTATTATGTCGTCAATTAGAGTGAGTTCAAATATGAGCGTCTGGTCCCGGACTTTAATGTTGAGCGCGGCTGTGCTGTCTTTGTCTGCTTGTCAGACACTGCAAGGCCTTGGGCCTGACGCGACAATCGTTGAGGCAAAATCAGCAGTGCCAGTTCAGCCGGATTGGGTTGAACCTGCTCCAGACGCCCTTCCAAACGCGGATTGGGTCGCCAGTTTTCAAAACCAGTCTTTGGTCGACTTGGTGGACGAGGCCCTGGCAGAAAATCCGACTATTGGACGTAATCTGGCTCAGTTGGATGTTGTGTTGTCACGGGTGCGAACAAGTCGGGCTGACCTTTTCCCGACGCTCGGCCTTAGCTCCACAGTGTCCCGGAGCGAAGGCGGCACCGGATTTTTGGCGGGGCAGACGAGTTATGAGTTGGGCCTGAATGCGAGCTGGGAAGCTGACCTGTTTGGCCGCATCAGAGATCAGGTCGGATCAGCAGAAGCGGCCGCCGCCGCAAGTTCTGCAGATTTGGCTGCGATACGGGTATCAATTGCAGGACAAGTGTCTCAGCTTTGGTTTAATATTATCGAGAGTAATCTGCTCGTGGATTTGTCCGATCGGGAGATCGAGACTCAGAAGCGGGCGCAACGGCTTACTTTGAGACGGTTTGAAAGCGGTATTACTGGCTCTTCCGATGTGCGCTTGGCGCGATCCGCTGTGGCCAATGCAGAGGCTTTACAAGCAACGCGATTACAAAACCGGGACGCGCAAATTAGAAATCTAAAAATATTATTGCGGGACTACCCTGATACTCAATTAACAGTGCCTGAAAATCTCCCGCTCCTACCTGTACTGCAGGGCCTTGCCGACCCAAACTATCTTTTAAATCGTCGTCCCGATATTCTGGCCGCAGAGCGCCGTATCGCGCAGGCCGGTCTGGATGTCGATGTGGCCAAAAAAGCGTTATATCCAAGTTTAAGTCTCTCCGGAGGCGCGTCGGAGCAAGCGTTGAACCTGGCGGATACGTTTGATTTTGCGGAGATTGCGTTTCGCCTGACCGCCCAGTTGACTGCACCAATTTTTCAAGGCGGACGTTTAAGAGCGCAAATTGATGGACAGGAAGCGCAGCTCCGATCTCAGATTGAAACTTATGTCGAAACTGTATTGCAAGCTTACAGCGAAGTTGAAAACGCGATAGATGCTGAACAGCGATTAGGCGAACGTGAAGCTGCCTTGCGTATATCTGTAGAAGAAGCGCAAAAAGCCGAAGAAAGGCTTGAATCGCGATATATTGAGGGGTTGGCGACGATTTTGCAGTTATTAGATGCTCAATCACGCCGTTTGTCGGCTGAAGGACAATTAATCAGTGCGCGAACCGAACGGTTAAACAATCGCGTTCGTATGCATGTGGCTATGGGCGGTGGTCTTTATGGGTCAGAGGCCGCCTTCATCCAAACAGCCCAAAACGAGAATTAGGATAAAAAATGACACAGCCACAGACTGTCGGGGCGACCGAGCAAAACGAAAAATATCCAAAATTTCGGGCTTTTGTCTTTTCTCTTTTGGTGCTGGTTGGTCTTGCGGTCGCGACCGTTATCTGGATCAAAGCAACTTCGAAACCTGAAGAAAAAGAACGTACTTTTAATAGTCTGGCCGTAATGGGCGCGCGGGCCTATGAGCAAGATGTTACGCTGCGGGTTCAGACGCAGGGCGAAGTGCAGCCTCTGACGGAAATTGATTTAGTCCCCGAAGTTGGGGGTAAAATAGTGTATGTCTCCCCCAATTTTATTGAAGGCGGGTTTTTCAAAAAGGGCGAAACGCTTGTTCGTATTGACGATAGTAACTTCAAGATTTCTAAAATTCGCGCTCAAGCCACCATCGCCCAAGCCGAGCAAATATTAGCTCGTGAAATTGCAGAGGGCGAAATTGCCAAAAGCGATTTCGAGGATTTGGGCCGAGGAGAACCAAGTGCTCTCGCCCTGCGAATCCCACAGCGCCAAGAAGCGGAAGCTTCGTTACTGGCTGCAGAAGCGGATTTGGAATCGGCTGAATTGCAATTAAGTCGAACAAACGTTCGCGCTCCCTTTGACGGGCGTGTCCGAACTAAGTCATCTGATATAGGACAATTCGTGTCTCCCGGATCACCGCTAGGGCGTATTTTCTCAACTAATATTGTGCAAGTCCGCTTGCCCCTAACCGATGCGGATCTGTCCAAAGTTGATTTGCCTATCGCCTATAATGCGGAAAGCCGAGAAACAGCTCCGAAAGTGATATTGAGTACAAATATTGCTGGTACGCGTCAGGAATGGACAGGCTATATCATGAGGACGGACTCGACATATGACACTCAGTCTCGCGCCCTTTTTGCAATTGTAGAGGTCTTTGATCCCTATGGGGAAGGAGCCTCACAAAATGGCGTTCCGCTTGCACCGGGTCTATTTGTCGACGCTATGATTGAAGGTAAAAAACTTGAAAATGTGATTGTGCTCTCGCGCGATGGCTTGCGCCCGCAAAACGAAGTTTATGTCGTAGATGACAAAGGCAATGCCGAAGTGCGTAATGCCACGGTGGCCGATAGCGATGCCACGCGCGCCGTTATTACATCCGGAGTTGAACCCGGCGAATTGGTTGTGGTGTCTCCGTTAGAGCGCTCTCGGATTGCGACGCCTTTGAAAGTATTGGACATTAATGATCCTCAAACCGTTATCGTGGATCCACCCCGCCCGGATTGGATGAATAAAAAAGACGAATCCGACAAAGACTCTGAAGAGGATTCCGACACACAAGAGCGTGAGAAGACGGCAGGCGGGAAATCTGATAAGTCGGCCTCGACATCAGAGAGTTCTGGAGGATCAGAATGAGAAACTTAGTCGCCTGGTTTGTTCGCAACCCTGTTGCGGCAAACCTCATGATGGTCGTCATGTTCGCCGCTGGCGCTTACGGTTATTTTTCGCTGGAACGCGAATTTATTCCTCAAACGACGGTCAATGGAATGACCGTCAGTGTGTCCTGGCCTGGCGCTAGCCCGCGCGATGTTGAGCAGCAACTTGTCACCCGTCTGGAAGAAGCGATCGATGGCTTGGACGGAATCGACTATATGGAAAGCACGGCAAGTGAAGGCAGCGGCAGCATTAATGTACGCACCAAGCTCAATATTGATTATGAAAAAATGCTCGACCAGGTCAAAGGCCGGGTGGATGCGGTGCAAAATCTTCCTCCAGATTCATTCAGACCTCAAATTTTCAGGTGGGACGCTCGCGCCGATATCATGTATCTCGTTCTGTACGGGGACGTGGATCGCCTGACCTTGCAGAGGGAGGCGACGGATCTTCGGCAGGAATTGACCAAACTGCCGGGCCTACAATTGACAGAGCAAGTCTCCAAAATTCCTGAACAGGTTACGATCGAGGTCTCGGAAGACGCTCTCTTGCGTTATAACTTAACTTTCTCACAAGTGGCTCAATCTATTTCGGGGTCATCCGTAAATCTTTCCGCCGGGACTGTGGAGACCACTGGAGGTAATTTACAGCTTCGCGCGCGCAGTCTGGCAAATACCCAAACAGAGTTTGAAAATATTATTGTACGCCAGACTAATCAGGGCGGCACAGTTCGCGTCCGCGATATCGCCAATGTTATTGACGGGTTTGAAGACCAAAAATTTGACGCTCGGTTCAAGGGGCAGCCCACATCAATTTTTCGGGTTTCATCTCCGGATACTATGGACATTTCGGAGTCCGGCGAAGCTATTCGTCAGTTTGAAAAAGATATTGCCGACAAGCTTCCGCCGAATTTGAACTTCGAGATTCATTTTGATGGCTCCACCATGTTTGACAGCCGGATGAGTCTGATTGGCAGTAATGCGATTTCAGGGATGATTCTTGTTTTGATCGTGCTGATGTTATTCCTACGGCCAGCAGTGGCGCTGTGGGTGACAGTTGGCATTGCGGCGGCCTTTGCAGGCGCGATCGCGATTGCACCGTTTCTTGGTATCACTCTAAATATGATTAGCCTGTTTGCTTTCCTCTTGGTGATTGGGATTGTGGTGGATGACGCGATTGTGGTCGGGGAATCGGTTCATTTCCACGTAGAAAATGGTATTTCGGGTCAACGCGGAGCAATTGCCGGGGCCAATATGGTCATCAAGCCGGTTTTCTTTGCAGTTATTACGACCATTTTGATGTTCGTCCCCTTCATGTTGTTCACCGGGCCTATTCGCGCCATTACGGCGCAGATCAGTCTGGTCGTTATTGCCGTTCTGGCGTTTTCTCTTATCGAAGCCTTTTTTGTTCTTCCGGCCCATTTGCGGCATCTGAAACATGTTGAACCGAGCCAAAACCGCCTTCTTAGATTCCAAACAAAAGTGGCGGACAGCCTCAATACGTTTGCGGTAAAAATCTTCCGTCCTCTCGTCGCAACGCTCATTCATTGGCGTTATGTCACCGTCTCTGCATTTATCGGATTATTCGGCATGGCCATGGCTTTATTGATGTCGGGTGTGGCGCCGGCGGCGTTCTTGCCGGAAGTCGAAGCCGATATGATCCAATTCTCTGCGCGTTTCCCGGAAGGCACAACGTTTAAACGCCTTAATCAAGTGCGTGATCAGCTTGATAGCGGAATTGCCGAATTAAACGAAAACACTCAGAGTGATTTCGAAATTGATTGGGATTTGATTACGCGCCCAGCCACCATTGCTGAAGGCAACCGCGTTGAAGGCTATCTTGGATTGAATTCAGAAAGACCCGGCGTTTCGACTAAGATGATCGCCGATAAACTTGAGCAATATGTCGGTCCCATTCCGGACGCCTACCGCGTTAATTACGGCACAACCGAAGGCGGCGGAAATGGCGGCGGCGGACTTTATTACGGCGTTGCCTCAGCAGATGCTGACGCGTTGGAAGTGGCGATTAAAGAAATAAAAGAACAAATAGAAAGCTATGCTCAAGTCCCAAGAGCCTGGGACGGTCTGGAAAGTTCGGCGCGCGAAATTCAGTTTACTCTGAAACCGGGCGCTGAAACACTTGGCATCACCCTACAGGATGTGACCCGCCAGGTTCGGGAAGCCTTTTTTGGACGCGAAGTTCAGCGCCTTCCGCGAAACGGCGAAGATGTTCGTGTCATGGTGCGTTACCCCGAAGCCGCGCGCGAAAGCATTGATAGCCTCAAGTCATTACGTATTCGCGCGGCGGACGGCGTGGAAGTCCCGCTTTTCTCTGTCGCTGATGTGACTTTTGCCGATGGGATCGGACGCATTCAGCGTCGTGACCGAAAGCAGGTGACGTATACCGGCGGTCGGGTTCGCGGCGAGCAGACGGAAGTCGCTGAGATCAAAGCCGATATGAACGAGAACTTTTTCCCACAATGGGAGCTTCGAAATCCTCGCGTCACGCGGATTAATGTTGGCGATGATGAAGTTCAGGCCAACCTCGTGAGAGAGCTCAAGACGTCCGGAATAGTTATTCTCTTTTCGATGTATATTCTGTTGGCAATCGCCTTCCGCTCCTATGCGCAGCCGCTCCTGATTATGGTCGCTCTGCCTTTCGCGCTGGTCGGTATGATTTTCGGAAATATCATCACTGGCGTTCCTTTTGGAATGTTCTCTCTCTTTGGGTTGTTCGCGGCCGGGGGCGTTGCCGTCAATGATAACCTCGTTCTGATTGACTACGTTAATCGGTTGAGGGCCAAAGGCGTGGGCGCTTATCAAGCCATGCTCGATGCCTGCGTGGCGCGTTTCCGTCCAATCCTGCTGACCTCCGTGACGACCTTTGTCGGGATTACGCCCATTTTGTTTGAAACTTCTAGTCAGGCGGAATTCCTCAAACCTATGGTTGTGGCGCTTGCCTTCGGTGTGTTGTTCGATTTCTTCCTCACTTTGATGTTAGTGCCGGCCATGTACGGCATTGGCGTTGACATTACGCGGACGTTCCGAGGTCTATGGCGCGGGGAAAAACAGCCTGGACTGGGCGCTAATTATGATCCCGATATGATTCTGGCCTTGGAGGATATGGAAATCGTAGAAGGACCCTCCAAGCCTTCTTCCGGTAGCGGCGTTCCAGCCCCGGCCGAATAGGTATTTTGCTGGAACAAGTTGCAAAACGGGGAGGGAAGCCCCAATTAAAGGCCAATACAAAAATTTAATCCGATAAACGGGTTAGTCATAAAAATAGAAAATGAGGACGACAATAATGAAATCTTTGAAACTGATTATTCCAAGCCTGATGGTGATTGGTCTTGTGGCCTGTGGTGGCAATTCAGATGAAGCGCCGTCTGAGGAAACCCAGACTGACGTCACGCAGACCATGCCGACCACGCCCAAACTCGGCGAATTTGGTATTGCGATGGAATATGTCGATGAATCTGTCGACCCTGGCGACAATTTTTTTGAATATGTGAATGGGAAATGGCTGGAGCAAACAGAAATTCCTGCTGATCGCTCCTCTTATGGCAGCTTCAATATTCTTCGGGATGAATCCCAGGCGGATGTTCGCGCAATCATTGAAGAAGCCGCCTCACAAGAGGCTGAGTTGGGTTCAAACGAACAGAAAATCGGCGATTTCTACGCAGCGTTTATGGATACTGACGCCATAGAAGCAGCTGGTCTGGAGCCTATTCAAGCCGATATTGACCGTATCCAAAGTGTTGAAGACAAAGCGGGTGTTGCAGCTCTGATGGGCGACCCGGCCATGGGAATTCGCGCGCCAATGGTGCCTTATGTCGGAGTCGATCTCAAAGATCCGACAGCTTATATCGTTTATATGACTCAATCCGGCTTGGGCCTTCCCAACCGGGATTACTATTTTGATGAAGGCGAGAAGTCTGACGCTGTTCGCGCGGGTTATGTCGAATATCTTACGACTTTGATGACCGAACTCGGCATGGAAAATCCAGCAGAGCGCGCTCAAAATGTCTATGAGTTTGAGAAAACTTTGGCCGAACCTCAATGGAAGCCTGAAAAGCGACGTGACCGTAGTCTGACTTATAATAAAATGACTCTCGAAGAGCTGAAAGCCTATGCAGAAGGTTTTCCTTTTGATCCCATGCTGGAAGCAGCAGGTCTGTCAGACCAAACCGAATTCGTTATCCGTGAAAAAGATGCCTTTGAAGGCATGGCGAAAGCGTTCGCCGAAGCGGATCTGGATGTGTTGAAAGATTACATGGCTGCGGGCTATGTGAGCCGTAAAGCCGCCTATCTTCCCAAGCGCATTGATGACGCCAATTTTGCCTTTTATGGAACAGCCTTGCGCGGGACTCCTGAGCAACAAGCTCGATGGAAGCGCGCCGTGGATCAGATTGATGGCTCCATGGGCGAAGTTGTCGGCAAGGTCTATGTTGAGAAACATTTTCCGGAAGAGTCCAAAGAAAAAATGGACGCTTTGATCGAGAACCTTCGTGCAGCCTTTAAAGAAGGCATCGATAACCTTGACTGGATGGGCGAAGAAACCAAGGTTCAAGCCCAGGATAAACTCGCCAAGTTTAATCCCAAAATCGGCTACCCTGATGTCTGGACGGATTATTCTGACCTTCAGGTGGACCGGAATGACCTTATCGGAACGGTTAAATCTGCAAATGCATGGGAATGGAAACAGGACATTGATAAGCTTGGCGGGCCTATCGACCGCGATGAGTGGGGCATGAATCCACAAACCGTAAATGCCTATTATAATGCCTCGCTAAACGAAATTGTTTTCCCAGCGGCTATTTTGCAAGCCCCTTTCTTTGATCCGAATGCAGACCCTGCCGTGAATTATGGCGGTATCGGCGCGGTTATCGGTCATGAAATGGGTCACGGTTTTGATGATCAAGGCCGCAAGACGGATGGGAATGGCCTTCAACGCGACTGGTGGACCGAGGAAGACGGCGAAGCCTTCTCCGAAAGGGCCAAAGCACTCGTGGCTCAATATGATGAGTTTGAACCCCTTCCCGGTGAGAACGTCAATGGCCAGCTTTCTCTCGGTGAAAACATCGGCGATTTGACGGGCGTAAATATGGCCTATCAGGCTTATAAGAAGTCTCTTAACGGCGAAGAAGCTCCCGTCATTAATGGCTTAACCGGCGACCAGCGCTTCTTCATGGCCTGGGCTCAGATTTGGCAAATAAAATTCCGTGAGGATGCCATGCTGACACAGTTGAAAAATGGGCCACATAGCCCGGGTGAGTATCGAACCAACGGTATCGTCCGAAATGTTGATGCCTGGTATGACGCTTTCAATGTGACTCCGGAAGATGATCTATATCTTCCGCCGGAAGAACGCGTTGAAATCTGGTAACCAAAGGATACAAAATCTCACAAACCCGCCATCTGGCGGGTTTTTTTATGGGAGTAGCTTGAGCAAAGCGATGGTCTCTGCCATGGCAGTTTTATGGAGAAGAATATGAGCAAAGACTGGGTAATTGGCATTTTGGGCGGGTCAGGCCTGTACGATATTGACGGGCTGGATAACCGGGAGTGGGTCGAAATAGAGACGCCCTGGGGCAAGCCGTCAGATCAGATTTTATTCGCGGAGCTGGACGGCATTAAGCTTCGTTTCTTGCCGCGTCATGGCCGCGCCCATGCTCTGTCCCCCTCCGACGTTAATTACCGCGCCAATATCGATGCGCTGAAACGCGCCGGGTGCACGGATATTTTGTCGCTCTCAGCAGTTGGCTCTTTGCAGGAGCAGTTCCCGCCAGGCGATTTTGTGGTGGTCGATCAATTTATTGACCGCACGTTCAAGCGGGAAAAATCCTTTTTCGGAGAGGGGTGCGTGGCCCATGTCAGCCTGGCCGACCCGGTTTGCGCGCGCCTCGCAGAACTGGCGGCCAACGCCGCCGAGGCGGCGGGCGCAAACGTGCATCGCGGCGGAAACTATCTCGCCATCGAAGGCCCGCAATTTTCCACGCGTGCAGAGAGCCAGCTTTATCGTCAGTGGGGCTGTGATATCATCGGCATGACAAATATGCCCGAAGCCAAGCTCGCCCGCGAGGCCGAACTTCCATATGCCACAATTGGCATGGTGACGGATTATGACTGTTGGCACGACGTCCACGGAAATGTGGATGTTGCGGCGGTCATACAAGTGCTGTTGAAAAACGCCGATAAAGCGCGCGAAACAGTACGAATTCTGGTCAATTCTCTTGCAGGAACCGAAAGAGAAAACGGACCTCAAGGAATAGAAACCAATCTGGATGTGGCGCTCATTACCTCTCCTGAAAATCGGGACTCGAAATTATTGGCAAAGCTGGACGCCGTCGCCGGACGAGCTCTGAAGGGGAAGCATTAGCAAATTCATCTCTTTAGATACCGCGCCCAGAGGAGGGTCACCAGACTTGTGCTTAGGGCTAACCCGGCCACGATATCGACCCAGCCTGTTTCCAAAAGGGCTAAAATGAGCCCGAATAATCCAAAAACGAACAAGGCGAGAGGGATTACAAATATCTGAACGAGCGTTTTCCGCGGTCGTCTTTTGAGAGATGGGTAGATTTTAGGCGAGAGAGGATGACTCATGGTACAACCACTTTCCGCCCGCCCCGACTAAGCCATAAATAAAGTCCCGATACGAGAACGATGATTGTCAGGACATCCAATATGGCCCAGAGAATTTTCAGGAAAAGCCCGCCGTAATCTCCGAAATGAAGGGGGCGGGAAAGGGAAAGCGCTTTGGAATACCAAGGCATTTCTCGCAATCCAACAAAATCGCCGCTCACCGCATCCACAAGGACGGGCGTAATCAAATGCTCTGTTAAGGGCGTATTCCCGTGAAGAAATATCGCGTAATGGGAGTTCGTCGAATAAGAGCTTCCAGGAAAAGCGACGAATTGGAGGATTTTATCCGGGCTTGTCGCGACGGCTTGTTTCACGGCCGCATCGAGAGAGGCTTGCGCCGCTACGACTTCTCCGGTCTGATGGGCGGCGATAAGATCTTTCAAATCATTGGCTTTCCATGTCTCGACAATTGGCTCTTCAAGCGTATTAATTATGCCGGTGATGCCGACAACCAAAACCCAGGCGACCGTGACCACGCCCAAAAGATTGTGATAATCGAGCCATTTTAGCCGGGTTGATTGTTTTGTTCTGACAGTTCCAAAATCCAGTTTTCGCATAAATGGCGCGTAGAGGACGACGCCGGACACAACCGCTAAGACAAATAAAAACCCCATAAACCCGAGGAACAACATGCCTGGCAGGCCAAGGAACATGTCGGTATGAAGCTGTAAAATGAAGTCCATGATTTTTCCGCCTTTATCGGCCGGCGGGACCAAATCTCCACTGGTCGCATCGAAGGAATTGAATAGAAATTGAGACCCGGCAATATCCGGATCAGCTTCGGTTGTGACATTCACGACCGGGCGATCCGTATCAAAACTCATAAAGAGCGGCCGAGCGCCATCTGCCTCGATCAAGGCTGTTTTCAGAATATCGTCCAGACTTAGGAGCTCACCGCCGGGATTAGCAGGCTGCCAGTCCGGCGGGTTGAGCGCGCTATCAATTTCGGCATGAAATATCAGCGGGAGTCCCGTCAGACACAGCATCAGCAGGAACAGCGTGCAAACCAAGCTGCTCCATTTGTGAATCCAGCTCCATGTCCTGACTGTAGACGTTTTTATACCATTGCGGTTTTTGATATTCAGGCCCTAGTTAAAAATCGGCTGACGCGGAAAGAGAAAGCGTTCTCGGATTACCCAAGATAAGATAGTTGGCACCGGGAAAACCGCCAACCGAGGCCCAATAGTCATTATTGGTCACATTCTCAAGGCGCGCGCGCAATGTGACAGGCGTTTCTCTCATTTCGACTGTATAACGCAGGCCCAGATCCAAACGCGTCCAGGCGTCCACGGCTATTGTATTTGCGGCATTGGTAAATTGTTCGCCAGTGTGAACCAGACGACCATCAACAGTCAGGCCGGGGATTGCGGCAACATCATATTCAAGATTGATATTGCCCTGAAATTCCGGCGTTCCGACCGACGTATTGCCTTCATTTACGCCGTCCTGTGTTTTCTCCAGCTGATTATCCAGAACTGTTGCGCCTCCAAGGACGCGAAAGCCTGTGATGGGTTCGCCGAAGACAGAGAGCTCTATGCCCTGATTTCTCTGTTCCCCATCGGCTGAAAAGACTTGGTTTTCGACGATCCCGTTCGGTCGGTTTACAGAAAAGACGCTGAGAGTGCCGCCAAAATCACCGCCGTCATATTTCAGGCCGGCCTCGATCTGCTCGCCCGCAAAAGGCTCCAAAACGTCCCCGCCATTTTCAACCGGAAGGCCGCCGCTCACATTCGGCGCCGTTGCGCCGGGTTGCAGGTTCTCGGCATAATTGCCGTAAACTGACAGCTGAGAGGTCGCTTTCCAGACCAGACCGACAGCTGGGGTCACCTTGCTTTCATCATAGCCGGAAGACAAATCGCCAGTGGTCGCGTCAAAGGATTGGGTTTCGATATTTTGTTGGCGCAACCCAAAGGTCGCCAGAATGCGTCCATCCGCAAAAGATAAGGTATCAGCGATGGCGAAACTCGTATTTTGAGAGGCTTCTGTCACCAGCGGATTCGCTAAATCACCGCCGATGAAAGCATCTGTAGGAGGCGGCGCAAAAGCCAACGGATTACTTAAAGTCCCGGCTGGAAAACCGCCAAAGTCCGCAAAGACGAAGGCGTTTTTGGATTCAAGATCAACAAAAGTCCCTGAGGCAACGACGCTGTGCCCGATAAACCCGGTGTCAAATTCTGCCCGAAGACCCGCATCGATGGAGCGGATAGAATCTTCCCGTGTATTGACGAAACGAGATGACGTCAACGTGCCGTCAGCGGCAACCCTGGGATTAGAAAGGTCATTGTCTTCTTCGCCTTCGCGGAAACCGCCCCCAACCCAGGCCGTGATAGACTCTGTGAGGTCATATTCACCGCGCGCGGCGGCAAAAAGCTGCTTTTCATCGGAGAAAGTGAAAGGCTGCGCAAAATTGCCGCTGGCGTCTGGCGGCTCTGGAATATCGCCCAAAGGCGTGACTTGCGGACGCGGCGCATCAATATGATTATCCTGATATCCAATATCCGCCGAAAAGCGAAATTGCGGCCCGGCATAATCTGTACCCAGCGAGAGAACCTTTAAGTCCGTTTCCTGTCCTTCAATCGCCCCTTCGCCGTCGCGCAAGACGCCATTGGCCCGGACGCCCCAATTTTCTCCCTCGCCAAAACGCTGGCCCAGATCAACCGCTCCGGAAAACTGGCTCTCGCCTTCAAACCCGAGCGTGACGCGGCGGATTCCGTCTGCCGGCGCGCGTTTAGACACCAGATTTATGGTGCCGCCAGCGCCGCTCCCGCCCGGGGCCGCGCCGTTGATAAACGCGTTCGCGCCGCGAAAGACCTCGACCCGTTCCAGTAATTCAGCCGCCACAAATTGGCGGGGCAATATGCCGTAAACGCCGTTTAAGGTAATATCATCAGAAAAGACCGGGAAGCCCCGCAGAATATAAACTTCCTGAAAATTACCGAAGCCCTTGGCCACGCGGACAACCGGGTCATTTTGCAGAACATCACCAACGCTCTCGGATTGCTGGGCGAGCACTAGATCGGATGTGTAGGCCGTCCCGGAAAAAGGCGCGTCGAGATAATCCAGATTTCCGAGAAGACCCGCTCGTCCGCCGCGCGCGACCTGATCGCCCGCATATTCTTTTGTCAGCTCTACTTGAGAGGCTTGTCCCGTGACAATAATCTCGTCCATTTCCCCGCCCGAAGAGGTTTGCGCAAAAGCCGCTTGGCTTAGGGCGCTCAGAGCGACAGTTGTGACAAGTATTCCCAGTCGATTGAATGGCATGATAATTCCTGTTTCAAAATTTGAACGACCGTTAATGCAAGTCATTCTTAGGAACAAGGAAAATCATCACATGGCTAGAAAACTGTCCAGCTGCAAAGATTGAAAGCCATAATTAGGGTTAGGTTCACGCCGTAAAAATATCAAAAAACCGGGGTTTTTTTTAAATAGCAGAGCTAGAGCTTGGAACAGTTAAATTAGAGCCCCTACAAAAATGGAAGCTATGAGGAGTAGAATAATTCCGAGGAAAACAGCACTTAACATAATAACCTCCGTTTTAATTCAATAGACGAATTACAAATTTTGCGCGCCCCAAAGCTGATGATTTACCACCCACCCCTTGAGGCCGTTACGGGCTTTAATGCGGCACCAGCCTTCCGTGTTGCACTCCTCCAATCTGAAGAGGACGCCGGTTTCACTGCGAGCGACAGCGTCGGCGCCTGTTTCGGGTTTTGACATCAAAACTATATCTTTCATGGCCATAACAAACCGTTCGCCGGACAAGGCAGGTTTTCTGACCCAGGCTTCGTCGCCGTTAATATCGCGAACCTTGCGCCACATTTCCGTTTCGGCCACGACGATTAAGGGTAAGTCCCGACGTCGATATTGCCAGGCAATAGAATGATTACGGCTCGGCCCGGTTCTGCCATTTACCTTGCCGAACTTCAGACTCACATATCTCGGAACTTCAAATCCGGAGGGGGTCCGATTGGCGGCTTTCCGAAAAAATCCGTCTGAAGGCGTGGCAGGAACAGGCTCGATCTTGACCTGACGTTTTGGCGTTTCTGTTGAAACCTTCACTTCGGTCGTGACCGCTGGAGAGGCCGCATTAATTTGCGCCGCGGCCGTTCCCGTTACTAGAAAAACTGCAATGAATACCGCCAGAGAGGGGCGGCCTCGTAAAAATTTGCCCATAGGGCGACCTGACCTGATTTGGGTTAATCGGTCGTTAAAACGCAAAAGATTCGCGTTATTCGGCCAGTATCGGACTTGAGTTTTGCGTTGTAAAAGCGCTTAATTAGCTCATAAAGGATAGTCTATGCAAAAACGCCCCATCGTTCATGTCACGCGCCGGCTGCCGGACACTATCGAGGCCCGCATGCGGGATCTCTTTGAAGCGCGTTTACGCAAAGATGACACGCCGATGACCGAGGCCGAGTTAAAGTCCGCTATTTCCAATTGCGATGTCTTTGTCCCAACCGTAACGGATAACATCACAAAAGAGGTGATTGAGGCGGCGTCTTCCAAACTCAGGCTTATCGCGAATTTCGGCGCTGGAACCAATCATATTGATGTTGCGGCGGCTTATGAAAAAGGCATTACCGTTACCAATACGCCGGGCGTTTTGACGGAAGACACAGCGGACTTGACCATGGCGCTCATTCTGGCTGTGCCCCGCCGTCTGGTCGAAGGCGACCGCCGGATGCGGGCCGGAGAGTTCAAGGGCTGGACGCCGACCCATATGCTTGGCCACCGCGTCCGCGGCAAGGCCCTTGGCATTATTGGAATGGGCCGAATTGGACAGGCGGTGGCGCGCCGCGCCCATGCATTTGGCTTATCCGTACATTATCATAACCGCCACCGAGTCCCCAAAGGTATAGAAGACAGCCTTTGCGCGAAATATTGGGAAGACCTCGACAGTATGTTGACCGCCGTGGATATTGTCTCGGTCAATTGCCCCTCGACGCCTGCCACACATCATTTAATCAATGCCTCCCGTTTGGACTTGATGAGGCCGGACAGTTATATCGTCAATACGTCACGCGGGGAGATAATTGACGAGGCTGCTTTGGCGAACGCGCTGGCCAAAGGCAAGATTGCAGGGGCAGGTCTTGATGTTTACGAAAACGAACCACAGCCAGACCCGTCCTTGATGGATCTGCCCAATGCCATTCTCGCCCCGCATATCGGCTCTGCTACATTTGAGAGCCGTCAGGAAATGGGCGAAAAAGTCCTCATCAATATTCGGGCGATGATGGACCACCATGCCTGTCCCGACCGCGTTCTGCCCCCGGGCACACGTCTTTCACTCGCTTCATAAGGAAAATGATTATGACGAAATTTATGACTTCCAGCTTGCTCACTCTCACGCTTGCGCTTGGCCTTTCGACAATTGCGAGTGCACATAATCATGCTCAGAATAAAAATCAGGATGACATGACCGAGACCCTGACAGCCCCTGATATCTCATCAGAAATGATCGCCGAGAACTTTTATATCCTGAAAGGACCAGGCGGGAATGTTGGCGTGAGTGTCGGCGAAGATGGCGTGTATATCATTGATGACAAATTTTCGCGCTTTGCAGATCAAATCCTGTTTCGAATTGGGGAAATTACGGACGAACCGGTTCGGTTTGTTCTGAATACGCACCTTCACGGCGACCACACCGGGGCAAATGCGGAAATGAAGGAAACCGGGGCGACAATCCTCGCCCATGACAATGTCCGCGCGCGCATGGTGTCCAATTTCGAAAAAAATACGGCTGAGACAGAACGCCCCGCGCCGGGCGAAGAGGTCTGGCCAACCCTGACTTTCTCAGACACAGCAACGCTTCATTTCAACGGACAGACCGCCACAGCGCATCACGTGCCGCATGCCCATACGGACGGCGATTCCATGGTCACCTTTATGCCGGCCAACATCATCCATATGGGGGATAACTATTTCAATGGTCTGTTTCCCTTCGTCGATATCGATTCAGGCGGAAATCTGGAAGGCATGATTGCCGCGCAGGATAAAGTCCTGGCAATGGTGGATGAGAAGACAAAAATCATTCCCGGTCACGGCCTAATGGCGACCAAATCCGATTTACAGGAAACCCGCGACATTCTGGTGGATATTTTAAGCCAGGTAAGAGCCGTTAAAAACAGCGGAATGTCCATAGATGAGGCGGTGGAAACTGTAACCCTGGACGAGTACAAGGAATTGTCTTCCTTTATCGACCAAAAAAACATGGTGCGCCAGGCCTATCGTTCCCTGGACGAGTAAAGACCTGAATGTCCTACGGGTCACATGCTTATATACCCGACTCCCGTAATGAGACGGTTTATTTCAATGTAAACGGACGTCTTGTCCGCCGGGCCGAAGCTGTTGTGAATGTATTCGATTCCGGCTTTATGCTCGGTGATGGGGTCTGGGAGGGCCTGCGGGTTCACAATGGCCATATTGCGTTTTTAGATGACCATCTTGACCGTCTCTGGGAAGGCGCGGCAGCGCTGGATATTGATATTGGCCTGAGCCGAGAAACTTTGTCCGAAAGGATTTACGAGACATTAGCCAAAAATGACATGCAGGAAGATGTCCATATTCGCCTCATGCTGACACGGGGCTTGCGCAGCACGCCTTATCAAGACCCGCGAGTCGTTGTTAGCGAGCCGACAATTATTATTGCTCCGGAGTTTAAGAAATCTGATCCGCAAACAGCGGAGAAGGCGCTATCGCTTTATACGGTTTCGGTCAGGCGCGGTCGGGCAGATGTTCAGGATCCCGCCCTGAATTCTCATTCCAAGATCAATTGCATTACGGCCTGTATCCAGGCCATCAAAGCCGGAGCGGATGAAGGATTGATGCTTGACCCGCAAGGATTTGTTTCGACGTGCAATTCAACCCACTTCTTTATTGTGCGCAAAGGCGAAGTCTGGACTTCCAGCGGAGACTATTGTCTGGGCGGTATCACACGCGGCAAGATAATCGATATTTGCCGCGCCAATGGCATTCCCGTCTTTCAGAAAAACTTCTCTTTGACCAAATGCTACAGCGCCGATGAAGCCTTTACGACGGGCACATTTGCCGGCCTGGCGCCAGTGGGGTCGATCGATGGCCGTCAGATCGGCTCTGGGAAAAGAGGCCCGATGGTTGAAAAACTTCAAAGGTTATATCTCGAACTAATTCATAAGGACACGGCAAAAGCATGAGCCAAATAATTGCGATGTGGTCTGGCCCACGCAATCTCTCGACGGCCATGATGAGAAGTTTCGGGGCGAGGGCAGACTGCGCCGTCATGGACGAGCCGTTCTTTGCTCCGTATCTGTTGGAATCCGGAAAGGACCATCCCGGTCGTGCGGAGACTTTAAAGCGTCACGAAACAGATCCGATAAAGGTAGCTAAGTTCTGTCAGTTTCCTGAAACAGATAAACCTTATTGTTTTCAAAAGCACATGCCGCACCATATGCTAGCTGGTTTTCCTATGGGGTGGGCTGACCAAGCGAAACATTTCTTTTTAATTCGTGAGCCAGAGCGCGTTATTTCTTCCTATGCGAGAGGCCGAAACGCATTTGATCTGGAGGACCTTGGCTTTAGGGCGCAAAGAAGGCTATTTGACGAACTTACAAAACTTACGGGACATGTTCCGCCGGTGATCGACAGTTTGGATATTCTCCGGACGCCGGAAACCGCTCTCTCCGCGCTGTGTAAAGCTCTCGGGATTCCCTTTGATGTGGCGATGCTGCAATGGGAAAGCGGCGGGCGAGCGGAAGACGGAGCTTGGGCGCCCTATTGGTATAAATCCGTTCAAAACTCGACAACTTTTACACCTCCAGACTTGGCACCTGTTGAACTAGATCCAATACACCATGAATTGAGAGCGGCGTGTCGGGAGGATTTCGATTATTTAAGCCAGTATAAACTGACTGTCTAAAGTGGATGTAAAACGGCTACCTCTCTCGCCTGACACTTGTAAAGCGTGGAAAGTGTTAACAAAGTGTGAAAACAATCTCCTGTCAGGAGTTTTGTATGAAAAGCACTATTTTGATTCTCGCCGCCTCTGCCTTGCTATTTCCAGTGCAGGCCATGGCCGCTTGCGGCACAGTTAGCGGCCCCTATTCGGTCAGTTGCGAACAGGGCGTTCAGATTTATCGCCATAACACCAAATCTGTAACTCCGCGCACGAGTCGGTCTGATTTTAATCAACGTGAGGCATTAGAAGCCTCTCGCCAGCAGGCCCTGATCAATACGCAGCTGGAATCCCGGCGGATCGATATTGAAGAACGCGAGCAGTTAGCCCTGGAACGCGATCTAATCCGCCGCCGCACCCGGACTTTGGTTGGGTCGCGTTTTTCAGCCTTTAGAGGCTATGGATTTAATCGTTTCGGATATGGTTATAACCGCACAGAATTGCGCGCTCAGGCAAAACGCCGTTACATTAGAGACTAATCTGCTTGTAAACGTCAGGGGGTAGTCTTGCAGGCAGAACAGGCCGGATCCTTGCGGAGGGCGAGGGTCCGGCTTTCGCTTTGCAAACCGTCAAACACATAAAGACGCCCTGACAGAGACTGTCCTGACTGCGTTATGAATTTGATGGCTTCCAAAGCCATTTGAGACCCCATCACGCCGGCGAGAGCGCCAATGATACCGACTTGAGCGCAGGTCTCTGCATCAGGCGGAATGTCCGGGACCAAGCAGCGATAACAAGGCGCGTCAGGGGCGGAATTAAACAGGCTGATCTGTCCATTGAAACGACCCAGCGCGCCCGAGATAAGAGGAATTTTCAAGGCGAGGCTGGCCTCGTTAATGGCATAACGCGTTTCAAAGTCGTCGACGCCGTCCAGAATAAGGTCGTGACCCTGAAGAAGGTCTGCAGCGTTTTCTTTTGTCAGTTTTTGGCAAAGAGGCCGAATAAAAACATCTTGATTAAGCCCTAAAAGCCTTTTGGCCAGACTACCAACCTTAGAGCTCTCAATATCACTTTCTGAAAATTGAATCTGTCTTTGCAGGTTTGACAAATCGACTTCATCATCATCAATGAGCGTAATGTGCCCTATGCCTGCTGCGGCCAGATAAAGCCCTGCAGGTCCCCCGAGGCCGCCCGCGCCGACAATAGCGATTTTGGCATCCAATAAGGCGGCCTGACCCGGGCCTCCGATTTCTTTCAAAACCAGATGCCGGGCATACCGCTCAATTTGACTCGGAGTCATGGATCAAGGCGCGTTGGATTTCTGACCTTCTGCCGGCGGAACATCTTCTTCGAATAACGGTGTAGACAGATAGCGCTCGGCAAAGCTTGGAATAATCGTAACAATCCGTTTGCCTTTCATTTCGGGGCGAGCCCCGACTTTCAGCGCTGCGGCTATGGCCGCGCCGGACGAAATGCCGACTGGAACGCCGTCTTCTGCGGCGACATGTTTTGCCGTCCCGAACGCTGTCTCATTTTCGATCAGCACGACATCATCAATCAGGCTTTTATCTAATACATCCGGGACAAAGCCGGCGCCAATCCCTTGAATTTTATGCGGCCCTTTTTCGCCCTTGGAGAGGACAGGCGATCCCGTCGGTTCAATGGCAATGATTTGGCAATCAGGATTTTTCTCTTTCAGATAACGCCCTGCGCCCGTGAGCGTCCCGCCTGTGCCGACCCCGGCGATAAACACATCAACTTTACCGTCGCAATCCGTCCAGATTTCCGGGCCAGTCGTGGCGTAATGAATGGCCGGGTTGGCGGGATTCGTAAATTGTCCGGCCTGCACCGCGCCGGGCGTGTTCTTGACCAGCTCCTCCGCTTTTTCTATCGCGCCGGGGATGCCGCCTGCGGCGTCGGTCAGGACGAGCTCGGCGCCGAGCAGTTTCATCATCTTGCGGCGCTCAATCGACATGCTTTCGGGCATGACAAGAATGGCTTTATAACCCTTGGCGGCGGCGGCAAAGGCAATCGCGATACCTGTATTGCCGGAAGTAGGTTCGATAATCGTTCCGCCGGGTTTGAGCTTGCCGGATTTTTCCAAATCCTCAATCATGGCAATACTGATACGGTCTTTGACAGACGCAACCGGATTGAAAAACTCAAGTTTGAAAACAAGATCGGCCGGCACGCCTTCGGTGATGCGCGGCAAACGGACGAGCGGCGTTCCGCCCATCGTTTCCAGAATGTTGTCGTAAATTTTTCCACGGGCGGCTGAAGGCATAAGAGTTTCTCCTGCTTGAATTATAACAACTATATGGGAAAGCTGCCGCAAAGTGAAAGGTATATGGATAAATTGAAAGACCTGCCTATATAGGGGACGTGATGGATGACCTCTATAACAGTGATATTCTGACTTTGTCTTCGGCCCTTCGAAACGAGCGTTTGGAAGCGCCTGATGGCACCTCGCGGAAAGTTTCAAAACTCTGCGGATCCTGGCTGGAAATTGACGTCAATATGAACGGCGACGCCGTGGATGAGGCGGCTCTGCGCGTGCAAGCTTGCGCTCTCGGGCAAGCCAGCGCGGCAATTCTGAAAGAGCAGATTGTCGGCGCAACCTTGCCAGAATTGAGAGAGGCGCGGGATGCCTTGAAAGCCATTTTAAAGTCAGGCGGTCCCACGCCTGAAGGACGTTTTGTCCGGCTAGAATTGCTCAAAGGCGTCTCCGCCTATCCGGCCCGTCATACGTCGACCCTGCTGGCGTTTGAAGCGGCGGTCGAGGCAGTGGAGATGGCTATGGCGCGCTGACCGCGCATTCGGAACAACAACCCTGACCAACCCCCTTGCTATTCCCAGAACACACGCCTATACGCCCCTCGATTTCTCTGGCTTTTCCAAAGGCCGACAGACATCAGCGCGAAACTGGCGGTTTTCCCTCCCTTTCACGTTTTCATTGACGCCCGGATTGGCCGGGCTAGACCGCGGGCTTGATCCGTAGGCAGGACCTTATTTTGGAGTTCCACTCATGAGCGAAGCTCAATCCATGAATCCATCCACCGATGATTTTGCCTCTATGTTTGAAGCGTCTTTCGAGACGAATTCAATGGAAGAAGGCACAGTTGTCAAAGGTGTCGTAACCGCCATCGAAAAAGATGCGGCCATTATCGACATCGGCCTTAAAACTGAAGGCCGCGTTGACCTCCGTGAATTTTACACGCCGGGCGATGATAAAAAACTTGCTGTTGGCGACGAAGTCGACATCTATCTAGAACGTATTGAAAATGCTCTTGGCCAGGCTGTTCTGTCGCGCGACAAAGCGCGCCGCGAAGAAAGCTGGATCAAAATGGCGAAATTCTTTGAGGCTGAAGAGCCTGTCAAAGGCGCTATTGTTGGCCGCGTTAAAGGCGGCTTCACCGTTGATCTCGGCGGCATCAATGCCTTCTTGCCGGGTTCCCAAGTCGATATCCGCCCCGTACGCGATGTGGGTCCTCTGATGAATGAAGACCAGCCTTTCATGATCCTGAAAATGGATCGCTCCCGTGGAAACATCGTTGTGTCACGTCGCGCTATTCTCGAGGAAAGCCGTGCAGAGCAACGCGCGGAGCTTGTCGGCCAGCTGGCTGAAGGCGAAACACGTGAAGGCGTTGTCAAGAATATCACCGATTACGGTGCGTTCGTTGATCTCGGCGGAATTGACGGTTTGCTTCATGTTACAGACATGAGCTGGCGCCGCGTCAGCCACCCCTCCCAGGTTCTGAATGTGGGCGACACAGTCAAAGTCAAAATCATCCGTATTAACCCAGAGACGCAACGCATTTCTCTCGGCATGAAACAATTGCAGGAAGATCCGTGGAACGCCGCGTCTGCGAAATACGTCGTCGGGACCCGTCATACAGGGACTGTCACGAATATCGCTGACTACGGTGCATTCATTGAATTGGAAGAAGGCGTTGAAGGCCTCGTCCATGTCTCTGAAATGTCCTGGACAAAGAAAAACGTCCACCCGGGCAAAATTGTGTCTACATCTCAGGAAATCGAAGTCGAAGTCCTTGAAGTGGATCAAGAGAAACGCCGTATCTCCTTGGGTATCAAGCAGGTTCAGGAAAATCCTTGGGACAGCTTCACAGACCGCTTCCCCGTTGGCTCTACGATCAAGGGCGAAGTTCGCTCGGTCACAGAGTTTGGCCTGTTTATCGGTCTCGACGGCGACATTGACGGGATGGCCCACTTGTCAGACCTCTCCTGGGAGAAGTCAGGCGAAGAAGCCCTTCAGGATTACAAAAAAGGCGACATGGTTGAAGCCAAAATCCTCGAAGTCGATATTGAGAAAGAGCGTATCTCTTTGGGTGTAAAGCAAGTCCTCAAAGACACAATGCCAGCCGGCGCAAGCGGCGCAAACCGCGGCGCAGTTGTGACCTGTACCGTAAAAGAAGTGAACTCCGGTGGTATCGAAGTGACCTTTGGCGAAGACGATGCGGAAACAACCGCCTTTATCCGTAAGGGTGATTTGTCCCGTGAGCGTTCCGAGCAACGTCCAGAGCGTTTCGCTGTTGGTGACAAGGTTGACGCTCTGATTACCCGCGTTGACCGTAAGACACGTAGCTACACACTTTCCATCAAAGCGCTCGAAATCGCTGAAGAGAAAGAAGCTGTGCAGCAATACGGTTCCGCTGACTCAGGCGCATCTCTCGGGGATATCCTCGGCGCGGCCTTGAAAGGCGACAACTAGGCCTTTTCGGCTAGACTTAAAACTTTAAACCCGCTCTCCTTCCGGAGGGCGGGTTTTTTTTAATTCAAAATTCACGGTTCTTGTGAATCTCCTTGACGGGAGGCGGGGCGAACGGGCTATAAGCTTTTCATGCTTCGTTCTGAACTCATTGATAAACTCCACGATGAAAATCCGCACCTGACCCGTAATGATATGGAGCGGGTTGTCGCCGTTGTCCTAGAGTCCGTGACCCAGACTTTGGAACGCGGCGCCAGGGTTGAGCTTCGTGGTTTTGGCGCCTTTTCCGTTCGCCACCGTAAAGCCCGCGCAGGCCGTAATCCCCGGACCGGCGAGGATGTTTTTGTTCCGGAAAAACACGTTCCGTTCTTCCGCACAGGTAAAGACCTGCGCGAAAGTATTGATGCGTCGAAAGACAAATAAGTCTCTCAGGTCATTTGGCCATTCCTTTAAAATTACCTTATTGACCCACTTTCAGGGTTTGTGCAGTAATAACTGGGCAGTTGTTGCGCCAAACTTGATCCGAAAAAGGGGACATCCATGGGAATGATTTCTGAATTTAAAGCTTTCGCCATGAAAGGTAATCTCGTCGATATGGCGGTAGGTTTTGTCATGGGAACCGCTTTTGCGACCGTGACCAAAGACTTTATCGACGGCGTTTTCATGCCTTTATTGCAGCCCATTATGGGCGGCATCGACCTGTCTGAATGGAGATGGGAAATTGAAGCTCCAGTCGTGGCAGCGGACGGCACGGTCACTGATCCGGGATGGGTTATTAATGTGGGCGTCTTTCTGACGTCTCTTATCACCTTTATCATTGTCGCTTTTGTGATGTTTCTCATTATCAAGGCGATGAATAGCGCGAAGAAAAAGGAAGAGGCCGCTCCGGCTGCCCCGCCTGCCAATGAAGTTCTATTGGCCGAAATCCGTGACCTGCTGGCGCGTCAGAACTCCAAGTCCTAAAAGACCTGAAATTGAATATAAGAAAACCCGCTTTCAGAAGGCGGGTTTTTTGAATTCAGGGACTGATATTAAAGTGTTACTGAACGACTTTCTCAAGAGTACCCAAGGCCTCTTGAAGTCCATTTGCGGTGTAGGGCTTTTGCAAAATAACCGTTTTTAGCTCAAGGGAATCAATATCCTGCTCTCCCTCCTCTCCAGTTGCAAAGAGAAACGGCGTCTGTTTTTTACCAAGAAGGGCGGCCACGGGAAGACTTGTTTCCGAGCCGATATTCAAATCCAGTAAAGCGAAATCCACGGCATTGTTTGATATGTAGGACAGAGCCTCTTCAACTGTCGCGCAAACTCCTACCGTTTCGGCGCCGAGATCCCGTAGCATATCTTCGCAGTCCATCGCGATAATGGCATTGTCTTCGACCAGGAGAGAGTGAGAGATATTCAGAGGCATAAGGCTTAACGGGGGGCTAGGCGTATTTTTCACCGAGATAGACGCGCCGCACATCTTTGTTCGCGCGGATCTCGTCCGGCGTGCCTTCGAACAGAGCTTCTCCCTGGAAGAGAATGGAAGCGCGGTCCACGATATCCAGAGTTTCGCGCACGCGGTGATCGGTAATTAAAATACCTATGCCGCGCTTTTTAAGATACAAAACCAATTCTGAAATATCGGCAATGGCGATAGGATCAATGCCGGTAAAGGGCTCATCCAAGAGCATAAAGCTTGGGCGAGAGGCAAGAGCACGGGCAATTTCGACGCGGCGACGCTCTCCGCCGGACAGGGCTAAGGCCGGGCTGTTTTTGATATGGCCGATATTGAGCTCATCCAAAAGGGCGTCAACGGTGTCGGCCCATTTGGATTTATCTTTTTCGGTGAGCTGAACAACGGCGCGGATATTCTCTTCCACCGTCAGACCGCGGAAAATGCTCTGCTCCTGCGGCAGATAGCCTACGCCGAGTCTGGCGCGTTGATACATGGGGAGGGACGTAATATCCTGACCGTCCAGTGTAATCATACCGCGGTCGGCCTCGATCAGGCCCATAATCATGTAAAAGCTTGTCGTCTTCCCGGCGCCGTTCGGCCCCATGAGGGCCACGACCTCGCCGCGCTGGACGGTCAGGGTAATATCTTTGACCACAACGCGTCCGCGATAGGCCTTTCCGATATTATTTGCGGCCAATCCTGTGGCAGGCGGCGTTATCGTCGAAGTGGGTGTCTCGTCAGCCATGAAAAATCTTTTATCTGCTCTATTTGCCTGTTGCGCGGCCTAGCTGGCCGGCTCTTCGGCATTACCCGAGCTTTTGATTAAAACGCGGACGCGCTTTTTCTGTCCGCATTGTCGGCCTTGGCATTCGCTGACAACGCGGGCTTCTTCCGTATCCAGATTATAGATAAGCTTGTCGCCCGTCACAACGCTGTCATCCTGCAAAAGGATAACATCCCCCGTCACGGTGAAATTATTATCTGACTGGGTGTAAATGCCTTGTTCTCCGCGGACTTCTTGGGTCGGGGTAATATAATAAAAATTTCCGACAGCGACGATTTTCTCGATATCGCCCATTGCGGACTCAATACCAGACCCTCCGTTTTGGCGTCCGGTAATTGTCATCTTGTCAGTGAGTATACGCACGTCACCTTGACGGGCATCAACCTGACCTGTGAAAATAGCAAGTCCGCCCTCCAGACGACTGTCATCTGCATCGATTGTGATGGGCGCTCCGGAATTTCCAGCGAACTGTGCTTGAGCGGGCAATGCAAAAAGTCCCGCTACCGCGATTGCTATGACAGATATTGATTTCATCATTCGCATAATCATCCTCACTTTTTGCCTTTTCTAATTCCCGTTCTGTATCACGACACGTGTACGACCGCCCGGTCCGCAGTCCCGACCCTGACAATTCCCGGAGAAACGTATGGTCTCCGTTATTGTGTTGTAGGTCAGCTTATCGGTTTTCGCCGTATTGCCGCCGGGTTGTTTGACCAGAACGTCCCCTGTCACCGTGATAAGGTTTTTATCCCGTTCGTAAACACCCCGATTGCCAGTCACATCATTTTCAGCAGTTTTATATCTGAAGTTATCCGTCGCAATGATTTTATTGACCTCACCCAATTGCAAAGATCCATCGGCTTCGGACGTCGCCTCGCTCCTGAATATATTCATCGTATCGGAATAAATCGTCGCTCCATCCTGAGTGACCACCACATCCCCAAACAGGTCGGTTTGTCCGCCGATATAGACCGCGCGATCAGCGGTGATATCAATGGGGCCGTCTCCGCCAAAAGCAAAACTGGATTGACTGTCAGGTGAGCTTCCCTCTTGGCTTATTGACTGGCTTTTGGCCGGATCTTGGCTAATGACGGCGTCCATACCGTCCTTAAAAACAAATTCCTTGTAATTGTCATTGATTTCGAAAGCCCGGCCATTGACCGTTCCGAAATTTCCGGCGCAGGCAATCGGTTCGTCGCCTTCCAGTCTTTTGTCACGCGCGAAAATTCGGGCATGGGTCGTGTCGCAAATATAACCGTCATCTGTTTCCAGATTCACATCCGTGCGAAGGTTCAGGATCTTTTTAACGTCGTCATAAGTTCCCGTATCAGCCAATACGAAAGACGAAGCTGCCTCATCAGCGCGAATAAATTCAAGCACGGGTTTGACAAGCGCCACTTCCGTGCGGTTTGCCATTTTACGTGTGGCCGTGTCTGCGGTCAGATAAAATGGAAGGCCATCAGAGGTTCGTCCGCTGTAACGTGGATTGACCATTTTCACGGATTCGGTTGGATTGGGGTCATCAAAGGTTTTTGTGCCGCTACCGACAAATTGAAAAATCAGAAAAAGAACTAAAAGTCCGGCCAGGCCAATAAGAACCTTGCGAAGGGTCTGAATGCGCTGCGTATGACGGCGGGCCGCCTCCAGCGTTAAAGTGCGTTTAGGCTCCCACAAGCCAAGCGCATCCGCGACGCTGTTATCGCGAGTGGAAGAAGACGGAGATGAACTGACAGCATTCATGGTTTAACGCTATAGGGCAGAGCAAATGCAAAGTGTAGGAGGAAATCCTGCAAATGACGACTTGTTAAGGCAGTTTCTCAGGTCTTAATCGGCCCGGCGCATTCTATGGGAGAAAATATCCACGTCATGCCATCCGCCCAGATCCAGAGCAGCCCGCGTGGGCAAGAAGTCAAAACAGGCTTTGGCCATATCATATCGGTTTTCGCGCATGAGTCTGGCTGATAAAATGGTCTTTAACTGGTGCAGGTACAATACATCAGACGCGGCATAGCTTAGCTGAGCTTCAGACAGCTCGTCAGAGGCCCAGTCGGAACTTTGTTGCTGTTTTGATAAATCGACATTTAAAAGTTCTTTGCAGATGTCCTTGAGGCCATGCCGATCTGTATAGGTCCGCACCAAGCCAGAGGCAATTTTGGTGCAAAATACAGGGCCAACATCTACCCCCAGATCGCGCTTCAATATAGCGACGTCAAATCGGGCAAAGTGATAAAGTGTTTCAACTTCGGGGTTGGAGAGCAGAGCTTTTAAATTCGGTGCATCATAAGTGTCGCGATTCATTTGAACGATATGGGCCTCGCCGTCTCCGCTGGAGAGTTGCACAAGACAGAGTTTGTCCCGCACAAGGGAAAGTCCTTGCGTTTCGGTATCCACGGCAATGGTCTTGCCGAACTCAATATTAGAAGGGATATCCCCTTTATGAAAATGAACGCTCATACATCTTTTCCCTGTCATACATTTGCGATAACCCGTCTATGGGCGGGCCTATTCAATCGCAGATGTAAAAACAATGGGAAATTCTAAATTTGAGGCTCATCACTTGTTTTTACAATGACAGAGAGTTATTCAAGAGTTGACATGCCCGGGGAAGGCTTCATTTAAAATAAAACAAAGCATTTAATAACAAATATGACGCTCCTGCTATGGATAAAAAAATAGAGAATGAAAGTTTTGAAAACTTTCAGAGAAATGCCCCAGCATATGAATTCGACGCCGAATCTGAAACCCTTTTCAATTTGGCGATGTCACAAGGCCGTCTTGCGGTTTGCCTGACGGATCCTGCACAAGAGGACAATCCCATCGTTTTCGCCAATGACGCTTTTGTTGCGTTAACGGGTTATAGTGAAAGCGAGATTTTGGGACGAAATTGCCGTTTTCTGCAAGGCGCCAAATCTGAAACCATGGCCGTCGAAAAAATTCGAGATGCCATTAAGAACCGAAGCAATACTGTTGTTGAACTTCTGAATTATCGCAAAGATGGATCATCGTTTGTAAACGCCCTTCATCTAGGGCCTATTTTCGACAAAGACGGAACGCTAAGATTCTTTTTTGGATCTCAATGGGATATTACCGAAAAAACCGCCTTTAATGAAATGCGCCGGAAACAAGCCCTGGCCTTCGCCAATATAGGCGTCTGGGAATATTATCCGGAAAGCCAGAAAAGCAAGATTGATGAGCAGGTCAATAATCTGTTCGACCTAGAGACGACGTCAGGGGAGGAAGTAGACCTGGAAGTCATAATGAACCGTATACATCCGGATGATGCCAAGCGCGTTTCCAAAAGCATGTCGCAGGCCCTTTCAGACTCAAATTACGAGTTTAAAGAGAAATTTAGAGTGATTGAAACCTCTGGCAATGTGCGATGGCTTCTTGGCATTGCAAGATCATCCGATGGGTTCGAAGGTAAGGGGGAGAAACATCTCATCGGGGTGAATTATGACATCACCACAGAGAAAAATCATGAAGAAGGTCTGGTAAAGGCCAAAGAACAGATCGAATTGACAGCCCGTGAACTGAATCACAGAATTGGTAATCTATTTGCTGTGATTTCCGCTTTGGTTTCTATGGGCGGACGCGAAACGGAGTCCGCTCAGGAAGCGGCAAAAATAACACGCGAACGCATTATGTCTTTGGCAAAAGCGCATGAACTCACCAATGGTCTGGGTCTGCATGTGGAAACCTCACTGCACAAATTTTTTGAAGTCATTTTCGCGACCTATTCTGCTGATGACCGTATTAAATTTTCTGGCGACTCCGTGGCTCTGGATTCAACCTATATGTCCGCCCTGGGTCTTATATTCCACGAATTATCGACAAATGCTGTCAAATATGGGGGCTTATCCAGCGAACATTCCAGTGTGTCCGTGTCATGGTCCGTTGAGCCAGACGATAGGCTCAAGATAATCTGGAAAGAGCAGTCTGAAAAAGGATCAAACCCTCCCGAAAAGAACGGTTTCGGTAGCAGGCTGATCGATACCATGACCAAGAAACTGTCCGGTGAAATGACCTATGACTGGTCCAAGACGGGACTGGTGGCGACCCTTACGATTCCTTTGTCCAAAGCAGATAATTGATAGTCCTAAAGTAAATGAGCAGCTTGGCGTAAAGACTTTAAATTCTATCCGGCTGCCGTCAGGAAATGGCCATGGAGGGTTGCAATAGGCGCATCATAGCTTTCCTGCCAGGCCCGGACGCGGACATTTGCAACACGGCTGCCCTGTTTAAATATATCCGCGCGGGCATAGGTTTCGATCGGTTTGCCGCGGCGCAAATAATCAATACTGATCCCTATCGGTTTTGGAAAAGTTTCAGCCTGACTCCCCATTATGAGCTGCGCAATCGCGCAAACTTCCATAAAGCCTCCAATCCCGCCCCCATGAAGGGCGGGCAGGGTCGGATTGCCAATGTTATCCAGTTTATAAGGCAGAATTAGCGTGAATTCCTCGCCCATGAAGAAAGGCCTCACCCCCAGGGTCTGGGCGTAGGGAATGGACTCCAGAAGCTCTCGAACATCCGGGTGGGACTTGGACGGGTCAGCTGAGTTCTTTGGGGCGTTTTGAGGGCGGCTCATTTGATATCCTCCGCTTTGATGCGCGGGCCGGTCGCCATGAAACAGGCTTGCGCTGTTGCGACCGGGTCATCTTCATCACCGTCATGGGCGACGGCCCGAATAAAGGCGACATGTTTTGTGGCTTTATAGCAATGGGCTTGGGCGATGATGGTTTTTTCCGGCGTGGCCGCGCGCATATAATCAATCCGAAGCGATAAAGTGGCGGTCGCGCCAAGGGTTTCGAATCCCGCCAGCGCCGCTAGTCCGGACGCCTGGTCCAACAAAGTCGTAACTGCGCCGCCATGCAGGACGCCTGTGTTTGTATCGCCGATCAGGTCTTTATTATAGGGCAGAGACATGGTGGCCCGTCCCTTATCGACCGCAACGAATTTCATTCCGAGTTTTTCAGCGTGAGGCGTTCCGGAAATAAATGTAGGCCCCATTTCCCAGAGGCGCTCTAATATCTTGTCACTCATTTTGATAATCCTAAAGCATCATAGGCAGCGTCGATAAGACGGCGGGGGCGCTCGTCTCCGAGCAATGTGTTATGCTGGCGGTTCATGACATAAGCGCCGTGAAGTCCGGTTTTGGGGTCCGCAAACAGACAGGATCCTCCCCAGCCGCTATGCCCGACAGTCTCGTCACTGGGGCCGTAAAAATAATTGGGCGTATTAAGCATGACCCCGGCGGCGAAATTAATCTCAAACGGAAGGACAAGATCGTCTCCGCCTATACGTTTTTGTCGAAAGGCGGACAGAATATCTTCGCTGAGTACAGCTGTGTCTCCGCAGCGGCCATTGACGGCGATCTGCATTAAAGTGGCAAGACCTTTGGCGGTTGCATGACAGTTCGACCCGGCCAGCTGTGCCTCGCGCCAGGCGGCGGCTCCTTTGCCGCCCGGAGAGGCGGCTTTGCTCATAAAGGCGGCTTTTGTTGCCGCGTTCATTTCGCCGAGGTCAGCCATCGCTTTCGGCTTGGCAATCTGAGCGCACCGTTCATGCTCGCTCGCGGGCAAACCAATCCAGACATCCGCGCCGCAAGGCTCTGCCAGTTCTTCGCGTAAAATCCGGCCAAGGTGGCGCTGAGGTTCATCTGCAAGTCGGGCGATCTCTCCGGCGAGAAAACCATAAGTCACCGGGTGGTATCCGGTTTGCGTTCCGGGCTCAAAAATCGGTTTTTGCGCCGCAAGTGTTTTGACCGTTTTCTCCCAGTCAAACCAATCCTCCGGACTCCAGCCCATATCGGAAATCCCTGGCAGTCCGGACTGATGGGACATCATCTGCGCAATCGTCAGGTCTCCTTTGCCGTGTTGGGCAAAGTCAGGCCAGAGCGTGGAAACAGGTTGTTCATATCCGAGCCGGTCTTCCTCGGCGAGCCAGGCGATGACCAGAGCGGCAACGGCTTTCCCGGAAGAGAAAACACTGAACAGAGTATCGTCCTGAACCGGCAGGGTTTTCTGACGGTCACTCCAACCGCCTTTCAGGTCAAGTAAGGTTTCCCCGTTTTTCATCAGACAGAATTGGGCGCCAATTTCATCTGTTTCCTTGAAATTGGTTTTAAAAGCGTCGACTGCAGGCTGCAGACCCTCAATGGAAAATATATCAAAAGGCGTTTCGCTCATAAGTCTATCTTTTTACTCTTAAGGGGCGACGCCTCAATGAGCGCGTCTTGTTTACGTACGAGCGGAAGCTCGCCTGTCTCCAGCTTAATAGCGGCAGACATGACATCAAATATCGAGGAAACAGAAAGTTCCAAGGCTTGGCAGGGCGATAAACCCAGAAGATTATGTGCCAGATAAGTTGCAGCCAAGGCGTCTCCGCCGCCATGAGGAACTTTATCAAACTTTCTGTGCTGGACGAGTGAGATCTCTTCGGGTGTGACCAATAGGGCGCCAATCTCGGCCTGGATGGGGACAGAGGTGACAAGGACATCGGCGGTCCAGGCTTTCGCGGACTTTGCAATCGCTTTGACGCTGTCAGGGTTTTCTCCTGTCAGATAAGATAATTCCCAGACATTTGGCGTCAAAATGTCGGCCAGGGGGAGGAGCTTCGTTCGGATTGATTGCGCGCGGTCTTGGGGTATATAAAGCGCGCCGTTATCGCCGAGAACCGGGTCAATCAGAATTCTGGCGTCTGGATTATCCGCTTTGATATCGCCGATGATACGCGCGCTCAATCCGACATGATCAATATGCCCCATATATCCTGAGAGGACGCCGTCGAATTTAATGCCCTGTTTCTTGATGGCGTCCCACATGTCTTCGAGTTGGGCAAGCTGTGTCGGACCGCCGCCGGGCGGCCCCCATCCGGGGTGCCGCCCCATCAGCGTGGTTGGCAAAACCACGGTCTCAATGCCTAGCCGCCGCAAGCAGAAGGCGCTGGCGGTGGCGCCGACTCGACTGCTCGCCACAAAAGAGGATATTACCAAAACCGTTTTCATTATCCCGTCATGACGTTATGAGGGGGTGAAATCAACACGCATCTGACATCACGAGGCTCTCCATGGAAATTACCATCTACCACAATCCGCGTTGTTCCAAATCTCGGCAGACATTGGCCCTGATTGAAGAGGCCGGTTATGAACCCACTGTTGTGAAATATCTCGAAGATCCGCTGAGCGCGTCAGATATTCAGACCCTCATGACTCGGCTAGGCGTTGGCGATCCACAGGATATCATGCGTAAAGGCGAAGCCGTTTATAAAGAAATGGGCCTCAAAAACGAGACGGACCCGGCAACCCTGCTTCAGGCCATTGTTGATAATCCCAAACTTCTGGAACGCCCTATCGTTGTCCGCGGAAAGAAAGCGATCATGGGCCGGCCACCGGAAAATGTGAAAGACCTGCTGTAAGGTTTGATTAAATAACCGCTAAAAAATCCATCTCTTAAACGGCTTGTTAAGCAAAACAGGGCATTGCTTCATTAACCATAGTCAGGATTCCGTCTTTTTTCGGGAGCCTGTATTTGAGGGGGATGTTTCATGCGTCTTGTTATATGTGCAGTGTCAGCGCTTGCTTTGTCAGGCTGTTCTTGGTTGGGAGGGCTGACAGGAAGCTCTCATCATAAACAGAGCTCATATGGCCAAAAGGGTCATTATGGAGCCTATCAGGCGCAAAGCGCTTATGATCCCTGCCAGGTTTACACGGCACGTTCAGCTGTTCCCCAAGGATGTGATCCGGCCGCCGTGACTGTTGCGACCTCTCAATACGGGGCGACAAACGGATTTCCGCAAGAGCCGCAATTCGGACAGCCCAGTTATACGACGGGCGGATATGGTTCCCATGTCGGATCTGCGGCCCACCAAGGCGCAAACTATCAGGCTCGCGCTCCGCAGCTCCGCAAGCCTAAATTTCGCGGCTCTTTAAGCCTTGGCGCGGAGAAAAGCTTTCAGGGGGATGTGCTGGATTATGCCACCTTTCCGACAAACCCGGAAACCGGCAATCCGACAAACCCGACTTTCGGTTATGACCCGAATGAGTTTAACGAAGGCCGGATAGAGGGCTCCGTCTCTGGTGGATCTGTCACGACCACAACCTATACCGCAGGACCAAGAGATAGAAGTAGCGGAGCACTTTTCGATAGCGTGCATGAACCGACAGTCTCTTTCGATGATGCTTGGTCAACCCCCACGCGCGTCGCAATCGGCGGCGAATTTATCGTGTCAAAGAGAAACACTCTTTTTGCCAGCGCTGGTTACACCAGCTCGGAAGGTAAAACCGGAACAGTCGGAACCGTAAATGCAACGATTTACGAGGATACCGTGACGCAGGAATTTGAAGATGACGGCACCCCTCTTGGAGCGCCTGTCGGAAGTGCGGCCTTCGTGCCTGACGAAGAGATTGCTCGTTTCTCGGCAGATTTTTCCGACATGAAGCGTTACGACTTAGAAGTCGGCGGGCGTCATTATTTCAACTCATTAAACAAGTCAGGCGGGCTGAATACTGTCACACCTTTTGTGGGAGCCTCCGTAGGGGCGTCGCATTACAATGCGGTATCCTACACTACAGATCAGCGTCAGAGATCATACGAACAGGCCTTTAATAATCCTGACGGAGAAGACACGCAGTTTTACAACATTGACGGCAATGAAACGCGGGTCGAACTGTATGACAGTCAGTGGGTGCCGTCGGGTCAGCTTAATGCTGGCGTTGAGTGGCAAGTAACCCCGAAAGTCGGACTGGCTTTTGAAACCGGACTTCGGTTTGAAGGTGCGCGGAAATACACAAATGATGAAAAGGGCGATACAAATATTGCCGTTCCGCTGACAATTCGCGGCAGCTACAACTTCTAACCAAATACGGTCATTGGCCGCAATTAACCTTGTAAATAATTGAAAAATTAAGACTTTGTTTCCGATTTGAAAACCCTTTCTTAAGCATAAGCTGTTTTAAAGTGGGACAGAACAAAACCAGTTTTGGGAAGAGGGAGACCGACATGCGGCTCACAATTTGCGCATTATCTGCTGTAGTATTATCAGGCTGTTCATGGCTCGGCTCAGGCGGTCATCAAGTAGATTACGGATATGCTGGCGGCGCTTACGGCGTTGACTGCGCGCCCATATCACAAGGATATGGCTATACTGCCAGCTACGCCGCGCAGGGATGTGTCCCCACAAATGGGTATGCGGGTTATGGCCAAACTCAATACGGACAAGCAAACTATAGCCAGGCCGGTTACGGACAAGGGCAATATGCCCAGGCAGGCTATGGCCAGACCCAATATGCCCAAGCTGGATATGGGGCTTCCATTGGGGGATATGCTCAACAGGGCTATGGCCAAAGTGGATACGCTCAAGGGCAAGCCGCATACGGGCAAGGCTCCTACGGACAAGGGACTTATGGACAAGGCGCCCAGGTGCAAGGGGCATATGGTCAGGGCAGTGCTTATGGCCAAAACGTTGTCGGAACCCAGCTATCTGACGGTCAATATGTAAATGGGGCCTATGTTCAGAATATTCAGGGCGCGCCAATCTATGTACCGCAGCCTTATGCAGCCAATGGCGTGTGTTGTGACTATCAACCGCCCGTTCGCGTTGAAAGCGCCTGCTGTGGATATCAGGAGCAATTTCATGGCAGTGCGGCCCTACCTTTCGGTCTCGAAGCCGGGATAGGGACGCGTTTCGATATTGATGGAGACCTTTTCAGAGGAAAAGGCCCGGGACCGGCTCTGGACGAAAATGGTCAGCCCGATCCAAACCGTATGGTTTCCGCAACTCCGGCCATCAGCTATAAAGACGCCTTTGAAAATGGCGTAAGTTATGATGTGGCCGCCACATATGACCTTAATCCCTCCACAACCGTTCTGGCGCGGGTCGGTTATTCAGAAGCAGATGGAAAAGATTTCTCACTTGGAGACGCGACAGAGAACGGCGTGACAGCGCCGATAACAGGTCGTCTGTCGGATATGGAGCAATATACGGTTGAAGGCGGCATTCGAAAATATGTCGGCGGCTTCAATAATGGTCTTACGGGACTACGTCCTTATCTCGGCGTGAGCGGTGGGTTTACACACACAAATGATATAACCTTAACGCAAACGTCTCAGGCATTTAACGGCGGAGCCGGCGGAACTGAAACACAACAATATATCGAAGGCGGCTGGGCTCCAACGGCGGCAGGCGTGATTGGGGCAGAATATCAGGTCGGCGCGCGCACTGCGATTGGTGTCGAGACCGGCATACGCTGGACAGATGATCTGGACACGAATGTCCCGTCTGATGATCGTTGGCAGGTTCCGGTCAAATTGCGCGGACGCGTCAGCTTCTAAAAAACACTTTACAGGAATGCTAAAAGCCCGGTTTTTCACCGGGCTTTTTTTTGGGGACCGATCTTAACGTCTGATAAACCATGTTTCCAAGCAGAATATTCAGACTGGTATTGTAGTTGCAATACCAGAACGCAACACACGGATGTGTCCGGCAATTGTGCCAGATTGAAACACAGGGATGAAAACGATGCGGATATTACTTCTCGGCGCAGCAACAATAGCCCTTTCAGGCTGTTCCTTTCTTGGCTTTGGCGGCCACAACCCTCACGCGAATTATCAGGCACATAATGGATATTACGGACATAATACCCACTATGCACCTCAGCCTAAAGCCTGCCAGAGCCATCAATGTCTGGCCCGCTGGAATATCGAAGGTGGTATTGGCCCTGCATTCCCTGTCGACGGCGACGCTGTGACAGGTAGTAAAGCGCATCAGATTGCCGGCAAAGACATAAATAATCTGTCCTGGAACGATATGTACGACACTGGCTACCGCGCTGAACTGGGCGGATCTTATGCCGTAAATCCAAACCGGAAAGTGACGGCGACGGCTTTTGTTGAAAAAGCAGACAGCGCCGGCGTCCAGGATTGGGGACAGGTTTCAACAGGTCAGAATCTTCGCGCCTCATTGTCTGACTATGAATCCTATGGCGGAGAAATTGGTCTGCGCCAATATTTCAAACCGCGCCCGGGTCTCATCCTCAACAGCGTCCGTCCTTATGTAGAGGGACGTCTCGGCGCAACTTACATTGATGATATCTCTGTAGAGAATGCGACAGTGAACGGCGCCGCCGCGCCGACATATAATACACGTTTTTACGACAGCGGCTGGGTTGGCTCTGCCGCCGGTCTCATCGGTGTAGAAACGCCTCTGACGCGTTATTCAACAATCGGTATCGAAACAGGTGTCCGGTATACGCAGGCGCTCGACAGCTCCGAAGCACTTTCTGGCAGCTCGCCGATCGCGGGCACGAATAACAGCCGGGGACGGACCACTATCCCGGTTATGCTACGCGGCCGCTACCGCTTCTAAGAAAGCGGTTTGAACCGAACCCCCACACTCCTTTTGGGGCAAAGGGCTGATCTCACGAGGTGAGACGATGATGGGGCTAAAGCCTTGACGAGGACGAGATGTCTTCGCCAAGGCTTTTTCATATGCGGTAAAGAGAGAAAAACTATCTCTTGTGGTTACCTCTAACTAAAGAGGGCCTTCTTATCCAACCGCCCCTTGGTTGTGAGGAATAAAAACATCTCAAAATAAATGATTGGGGGAGACGGAGACGGAGACAGAGTTGAGAGTTAATAATTTTAGAGGAAGACTTGCTTTCTTACTTCCTGCTTATGTCTCTTTATCCCATAAAAAAACCCGCCACATAAATGGCGGGTTTAAAATCAATGCGTGATTTATTTCTTAGATACGTTGAATTTTCATTATCCGGCGCGGCGCTTCATCGCTTTCTCTGCTTTTTCAGCGAGGCGGCGGGCGCGCACGCGCTCAAAGCTGTCCAGCGAGTCCATGGCAATGCGAAGATCTTCAGACAGGTCGCTGGTCTGGTCGAGGATATCATCCAGAGAACGACGGAGGTTTTCTTTCCGGGCGATGACTGAACTGGCATAAGAGCCATACGCGACATACCCTTCCTTTTGCGCGTTTGGATCCACACTGTCTTCCGGGACGCTATCATTTAGCTTGCGGATCTGACGTTCCAGGTCTTCTCGAGTAGCTTCTAAAACGCTAATACGTTTCTGTAGCTCCGAAATTGCAAATCGCGTTTTCTGGACAGACTTGTCCATAGAATGTGCCATTTTATTCTCCCAACATATTTCTCTTTGATCGCAACCGATCTTCACCACCCTTCGACGTCGAAGGTGACGTCAGATCCGCAAAACTTATCAAGTGATTTGTCGTCCTGACCGTCTTTAGGAGTGTTGTAAGTCAACAGAATTGCGATTCAGTGAAGGGATAGGGTTAAAAAACATTAGGAGGTCTTACCGTCTATTTAGACCTATTAACGGCCATACGCCCATAAAAAGGGGGCTTTTCTGACATTTCAGACAGATTGGTTAATGCTGTTAACATTTGGTTTACGGGATTCCCTTACCGATTGAGTTCCATTAACCATGTCTCGACGGCTAAGAGACAATGATTCGCCTGGGAGGGTAATATGCGAGTACTTTTAATTGAGGATGACAGTGCAACGGCACAGGGCATCGAACTGATGCTCAAGACAGAAGGGTTCAATGTTTACACAACGGACCTAGGAGAAGAGGGCGTCGATCTCGGCAAACTCTATGACTATGATATTATCCTTCTTGATCTCAACCTGCCCGACATGCCGGGCTTCGACGTGCTTAAGACGTTGCGTCTGGCGAAAGTTAATACACCCATCTTTATCCTGTCCGGTACATCCGACATTGATACGAAAGTCCGCGGCCTGGGAACTGGCGCTGACGATTACATGACCAAGCCTTTCCACAAGGATGAATTGGTGGCCCGTATCCACGCCGTTGTTCGCCGCTCCAAAGGTCACAGCCAGTCTGTCATCACAACAGGCGACATCAAAGTGAACCTCGATGCCAAAACAGTCGAAGTCGGCGATCACCGCGTTCACTTGACCGGCAAAGAATACCAAATGCTCGAACTGCTTTCCTTGCGTAAGGGCACAACCTTGACCAAGGAAATGTTCCTGAACCACCTTTATGGCGGCATGGACGAGCCTGAACTGAAAATCATTGACGTGTTTATCTGCAAGCTTCGCAAGAAACTGGCTTCTGCCACGCAAGGCGATCACTATATCGAAACTGTCTGGGGCCGCGGCTATGTTTTGCGGGACCCGTCCAAGGATAAGATGAGCGCTTAAACACGTTTCCATCGAAAAAGATGATAGAGGGACCTCCCACCCTCCTTTTTTGCCTCGCTTTGCCAGCGGGGCTTTTTTGTATCCATTGACCGTTCCTGTGCGCAAGTCTCCCTTGCAAGCCGGAAGCGCAAACCCCACATGAGCGCCATGACCGATACAAACCAACCTACTGCCGAACTCGATAAGTTGACCGACAATGAAGTCACCGTTTTTCAACTGGACGGTCAGCCTGTCAGGGGCCGCGCCGTCCATTTGGGTAAAGCCCTTGATGACGCCTTGACGGGGCCAAAGGGCGAGGCCCGTTACCCGGATGAAATTGCACGCCTATTGGGCGAAGCGATGTTGCTCGGCGCCTTGGTGACTCAGGCTCTGAAATTTGAGGGGCGCTTGGTCGTTCAGTGTCACGGCACGAATGACGGGGCTGTGAGCCTGTTAATGGCGGATTGCACAACCAATGGAGCCATTCGCGGTTATGCCCGCTGGGACGAGGACAAATTGAAGGAAACCAAGCTCGACAACCGTAACCCCGGCGCAGAAACGCTGTTGGGCGGCGGTACGTTCTCCATGACGATCGACCAAGGCCCGGATATGGATCAATATCAGGGACTGGCCGCCATTCAGGGCGAGCGCCTCTCCGACTGCGCGCAGCATTATTTCGAACAGTCCGAACAAATCCCGACGGAAATCCGTCTGGCCGTCGGTCAGGTGCAGGAAAGCGGCGGAAAGCCTCACTGGCGCGGCGGCGGCATGATGATCCAGAAGATTGCCGATGATACGGCACGCGGCGATACACAGGATGCCTGGGATACGGCGCGCTCCTTATTTGGCACGTTAAGCGACGCTGAATTAATTGACCCGGATTTATCCCAGAACAGATTGCTCTTCCGTTTGTTTCACGAAGACGGCGTGCGCATTGTTGAAACGCATAAAATTTCCGGGGACTGCCGCTGCTCTCGCGAGCGTCTGGAAAACACCTTGAAGAGCTTTGAGCGCGACGCGCTGGAAGATATGGCCGAAGATGACCAGACCATAAAAGCCAATTGCGAGTTTTGCGCAACGGATTACGTTTTCAAGCTCAGCGAACTTTGAGGGCTTTTTCAGGTTCTCCAAAATCCTGGGCTGAGCACGACGAGAGCTGTCACGATTTCTAGGCGCCCGATAATCATGGCGGTCATTAAGACCCATTTTGCGCTGCTGGGGAGGGGTTGGTAAGTGCCGGCCGGGCCAATAATTTCGCCGAGACCTGGCCCGACATTTGCAACAGCACTTCCGGCGCCGGACCATGCCGTTAGTGGATCAAGTCCGATAAGAGACAATAAAATCGCGGTGACAGTAAAAGTCAGGAAGAAGAGGAAAAAATAACCGAGAACGGAATAGACGACGGCTTCCGGTAATACCCGCCCGCCATATCGCAACGGCGCCACAGCGTGATTACGGGGCATTTTGAAGAGATAGGCCCGCAACCCTTCGAAAGCGACCTGATATCTGAAGATTTTGATGGAGCAGGCCGTCGAGCCCGCACAGCCGCCAATAAACATGAAACAGAAAAACGCCGCCACGGCAAAAGGCCCCCAAAGATAATAATTCGCCGTCGCATAGCCGGTCCCGGTGATGATCGAGACCGTATTGAAGGTGGATAGCCTTAAAGCATGCCAAAAATCTTCGTTCTCGGCTGAGCCGAACTCTGTTCCGGCCCACAGAAAAAAAGTGATCATCAAGCTGAGGCTGAGAAGAACTGTTATAAACGCTCTGACCTGAGGATCCTTGAACGGCGCTTTGAAATCTCCCCGCGTCATGAGCAGGTAGACGCCGAAGGGGATGCCGCCTGCCATCATGAAGACTATTCCGACCAGATCCGCGCCTTGATCCATAAATCCGCCCATGGACGCATCTGATGTCGAATATCCGCCCGTCGCCACTGTCGTCATGGCATGGGCAAAAGCATCAAATCCGCTCATTCCGGCAAGCATGTAAAAAATCGCGCAGGTTATAGTCAAAGTCAGGTAGATCAAAGAAATTGCCGCGGCGATTGAGGCCGCACGGGGCAGGATTTTTTCGCCCATATCAGAGCTTTCCAGACGGAAAAGCTGCATGCCGCCGACTTTGAGCATGGGGAGAACCGCCATGGCCGTTACGACGATACCGATGCCGCCTATCCACTGCAAAATCGCCCGCCACAACAACACGCCCTTCGGTAAGTCATCCAGCCCTGTCAATATTGTAGCCCCTGTCGTTGTGATGCCGGACGTGGCTTCGAAAAACGCATCCGTCACAGATAGACCCACCGGCTCCATAATGAAGGGGATGGACGAGAAGGCAGAGAGGGCCACCCAGCTTGCCACAGTCAGCAGGAAGGCACCTCTGGCCCGAAGATCCGGCTTGGGTGTGTAATTTGCCAGAGATAATGCCGCGCCGAACAAAGAGGTCAAAATACCAGAAACAGCGAAGGCGCGCCAGGAACGGCCTTCAAAAGCGAGATCCACGCCCATTGGAATGAACATTGTCAAACCCAATATGGCGATCATCAGGCCAATGACAAAAAAGACTGGTCGTAAATCCGGCATTGGGAAACCCTATCCAAAAGCGAAAGACATGCAAAGCAGTAAGCAAAATTTTGCGTAAAAGAGAGGCTATGATTGCGAGAAAAACTTGAATGACCCCGCTGCATGATATTTAACGGAGATAATTCACTTATGACGCGTCCATCGGGGCCGTTTGATACAAGGCTTTGTAATGTCGTCTTTCCGACCAAAATCCAGACGTTTTCCGTTTAATTCCAATTCAAGACATAGAACGACATTGATGGTTGCCCTCGCCGCAGGTTTATCCTTGACGGCTTGCAGTTCTGACGCTCCCAAGACGCCGGACACGACCCCGTCCTCAGCCACACAGGATAGCCTTCAAGCGGCCGCAAGACAGGCTCAAACCCAGCAAAGACCAACGCGATATATTACGCGCGAGCCAGGGGAGGGCTATTTAACGCCAGAAATTATCAACGCGTCCGAGTCCTTGAGCGGCAAAACCTTGTCCAGCCCGAAAATTTCTCCGGATGGGGAATTTATTACAGTGCTTCAAGGGCGTGAAGACGATGCCCGACAGCAGGACCTTTGGGCGTATGATCTGAGCACCGGCGAAGGCCGTCTTCTGGTGAGTTCAACGGATATTCTGGGAGAGCCGGAAGTTCTGTCCGAGGAGGAAAAAAATCGCCGAGAGCGCGCCCGCGAATATGGCAAAGGGATCGTCACCTATTCCTGGGTCGGAGATAATTTATTGTTGTTCCCACTCGGCGGAGACATCTATCTCTATAATCTGGAAACGCAGGAAAGCCAGCAGGTCACGGCCACCAAAGGGTTTGAGACGGATCCGAAGGTCAGCGCGAATGGCCAGAAAGTCGCTTACGTCCGGGACAATGAGCTTTACATCAAGGATATCAAAAGCGGTCTGGAGCGTCAGCTTTCAGATGGGGCAACAGAAACCATTCGGAATGCGACAGCGAGTTTTGTCGTACAGGAAGAACTGGATCGCAATACCGGTTTCTGGCTGTCGCCTCAGGCAAAAAATGTTGCCTATACACAGATCGATGAGTCTGAAATCGCCATTGAAAACCGTCTGGATTTCGGAGCGGACGGTGTAGAAAACATTTCGCAGCGTTATCCTTTTGCGGGCACAGCCAATGCGACAGTGAAACTGGGCGTCGTGAGCGCCGAAGGCGGCAAGACACGTTGGCTCGACTTGGGACCGGAGGAAGATATTTATCTGACCCGTGTCATCTGGGACAAAGACGGCGACTCCCTCGTCGCGGGCATTTTATCTCGTGACAATAAAACCCACACTTTCCGCCGCTATAATATCAAGACCGGTCGGAGTGAGGAAATTTATACAGAAACTTCGCCGACATGGTTGAACATTGGAACGGATCTGAGAGCCGAAAAAGACGGCAGCCTTCTCTGGTCTGCCGAGCGGAATAATTTACGTCAAATTTTCCGGATCGGCACAGAGGGCGAAATAAAAGCCCTGACGCCGGAGACGATGAATGTTCACAACCTTCTCTGCAAGGCGGGCGACACCGGAGATCTCTATGTCTCCGGTTGGCAAGACACACCTCTGGAGCAACATATTTTCAGGATTTCCCAATCTGACGGATCTGAAACGTCAAAGGACATGGAAGAGGACGAGACGCCGGAAAGCGAGGCGAGTGAGAACGAGAGCACTGAAAACGGCGAAAACGAAGACCAAGCCGCCCCTTTTTCTGGAACTGTCACTCAGATCACGACCCGGCCCGGACAGCACTCCGCCCGATTTAATTCTGATTGCTCCCGATTTATCGGGACATTTTCAGGCGTGAACACACCGTCTCAGACACGAGCTTTTGAAGCGGACGGAACGCCCTTGGCTTGGCTGAATGAAAATTCGCTCGATTCAGATCACCCTTACGCGCCTTATCTTGAAAACCACATTACACCTGAGTTTGGCCAGATAACCGGAATAGACGGCACGCCGCTTGATTATATGCTTTTCAAGCCACTTGATCTCAAACCGGGGCAACAACGCGCCAGTATCACCATTGTTTATGGCGGGCCGGGCGTTCAGCGGGTCAAACGTAATTTTCGTAACCAGTTTGCTCAAATGCTAGCCCATCACGGCTTTGTCGTGTTTCAAATTGACGGGCGCGGAGCCACGAATCGCGGCAAAGAATTTGAAGATGATCTTTACAGAGCCATGGGAACCGTAGAAGTCACAGATCAAATTGCCGGGGCAGATTTTCTTAGGGCTCAGAGCTTTATCGATGAAGATCGTATGGGCGTGTATGGATGGTCTTACGGTGGATATATGACCCTTCATATGCTTGGCCAAACCGATATCTATGCCAGCGGCGTGGCAGGCGCGCCTGTCACAGACTGGTCACTCTATGACACGGCCTACACAGAACGCTATCTCGGAAGTCCTGACCCGGAGTCGGAAAACTATACGGAAGGGGCCTATGAAGATGGCAGCGTTTTCGCCCATATTGACGGCCTGACAGAACCGGTTTTGCTGATCCACGGTATGGCCGATGATAATGTTGTTTTCCGCCATTCCATCAAGTTCATGGAGGCGATGCAAATGGCCGGGAAACAGAACCTGCGTCTTATGACGTATCCGGGTGAAAAACACGGTTTTCGAAAAACCGAAAACCGTATCCACCGGGATCGCCAAATTCTCGAATTTTTCCTGGAGACTCTGGATTTGCAGCAAACCCAATAGACTCCAAAATATTAGAACAAAGGGGGCTGAGAGCCCCCTTTGTTTATTTGAAAGATAAGGGTGTTCTAGGCTTCTGCCTGCACTTTTCCGGGCGCGAAAAACGCGATTTTATTTCCGTCCAGATCGCGGATATAGGCCATGTAGAATTGCCCTGTTTCGCCGCGCGGCCCAGGTTCACCTTCGCTTTTTCCGCCCAGCTCAACGGCTTTGTCGTGCAATTCCTTGACTTGTTCCTGATTTTGACATCCCAGCGTAATCATCGTGCCGTTTCCGGCCGTTGCGGGGTTCTCATCATAGGGTTTGCAGACAGCAAACATGGGATCTCCGGACTTACGGCCATATCCGGCAAATCGATCTGTGGCCCATAATTGCTTGGCCCCGAGAGGCTTGAGCAATTCAGCATAAAATTCATTGGCGGCGTCATAATCATTCGTGCCGACGGTTGTATAAGCTAACATTCTGGTCTCCTGTTTGAACCTGTCACTTTAAGACCTGATTGTGACAATATTTTTGTCGGCCTTAAAGAACCAAATCAATATGGAAACTATTCAGCTTTTATAACGGACTCGGATTTCGTCTCTGACACTTCCTGCTTACGAATGGCTTCCCGGATACGTCCGCGCAGAACGGCGGTTTCCACGCTTTCAGGGTTTATCTCCAGGGAAGCTTCGATATCTTCCAGCGCGCCTTTCAGCTTGTCCTGCCTCATACGCGCATCGGCTCTGTATCGCAGCGCGGCGGCGCTTTCCGGATCAAAAACGAGCGCAGACGTCAGGTCTGTTTCCGCGTAATCATATCGCTCTTCCAAACTGTAAGCCCGGGCGCGGGCAATCCGTAAATCGGTATGGTTTTCCTTGAGCTTTAAACCGGCGCTCGCCGAGGCGTAAGCTTTGTTCGGGTCATTGGCGATAAGCCAGAAATTGGCGGCTTCGGCATAAAAATCTGCTCGCATAGCCGGTGTGCCGCCATCAGAGGCCTTGGCAAGTTCGTCCAGACGGTTTGCGGCTTCATCTTCGTGACCTAGCGCGAATAGCGCCATAGCCTCGCAATGTTTGGCCCGCCGCCCGCCGCCTTCTGATCGCCAGATCATCGCTTCTTCAAAAGCAAGATCGGAATCCTCGGCGATGCGCTCCAGACATTCTTTGTGTTTTTTGTCAAAAGCGTCCGTCAGGTCACCTGCGAATGCGGAAGGCGTCACAAAGGTCATTGCCACAACGGACACAGCCGATAAGACTAATGGGATAGAAATAAAAGGGCGTCGAAACATAAGACCGCCTTTATCAAAGGGAGGGGCGGCGCAGCAATGCCGACGCACATTAATTCGCAGACAGCTAAAAAGGGTAAAATGGCTCTCTTATTGGGAGCAGGCTATGTCGCGCGTCATCTTGCGCCTGCTTTGACCGCGAGCGGGTATAAGGTCATAGGGACCACGCGATCCCCAGAGGAGGCGGAAACGCTCAAAACTCTGGGGATTCTGCCTTTGGTCACTGAAGATTTATCTCAGACCCGGTTAAAAGAGGTTTTTCAAAGCGCAGACGTTATAATCTCATCTATTCCGCCCAAGAAATCTACCGATGAGAACGGGTATTATGATCCTGTATTGTCCGCTTTAAACTCCTCCCGGATCGCCGCGAAATGGGTGGGCTATCTTTCTGCGACCAGTGTTTATGGGGACCGGGATGGCCAATGGGTTTTTGAAGGCGAGTCGCCGACGCCGCAATTGAAACGGGGTATGGCCCGGGCCGAAGCCGAAATTGAATGGATAGAGTCGCTCTGGCCCGTCCATATTTTCCGGCTCGCCGGGATTTACGGCCCTGGACGCTCGCCTTTTGAAAAGCTCCGGCAGGGCAAGGCGCGAGCCGTTATCAAAGACGGACATATCGTAAACCGTATCCATGTAGAGGATATTGTCTCGGCGGTAATCGCCTCGATCAATGCGCCAAACCCGCAAAGAATTTATAATCTCGCCGATGGTCATCCGGCCCCGCCGCAAGATGTTCTGGATTTTGCCGCGAAACTTATCAATGTTGAAACGCCGCCGCGTGTCGGATTGGACGATGAAAGCGTGTCTAAAATGGCCCGCAGCTTTTATCGTGAAACCAAGCGCGTGGATAACAGTCGGGCCATGCAGGAATTGGATTGGGCACCCGAGTATAGAGATTATAAAGAGGGCTTAAGGGCCATTATTACGGTGGAAAAAATTTAAGAGAATCTTTTTGAGAGCAGTTATTTTTGCCAGATATAATAATATTGGAGAAGCTTTGGCTGACCAGTCCTGCCTCAAGGCTGGAGGGTTCTCGGTTGAGTTTCATAATTATTTTCACGGTATAAATGATTATCTTTCACTTTTGGCGTTTGGTGGAATGTTGCTGACGATACCAGAGCAAGAATATGCTGAGGCCCAACTATTCTTAAAAGAGATGAAACGTCATCCTTTACCGGCTGATCCGCCGGTGAGGATTAGGCGGTTTGGACTTTGGGGACGGGCCACTGTTTTCTTTGGATTAGGCAATCCTGCAATATTCCTTCCAATTTACTTTTTGAAACCAGACATATTACTCTTTGTAACTATTGTGTTGCATGTAATTTTGTTTTTTATGTTTGGCCCTGTTTCAATCGTTGCCATTTCATTTCATACATTTATCGTTTTGATATTGCTTCACGCGAAATTTGTTGCCCTCCCTAAACTTAGACAGACAGATTTACTATGACACTCCACGCCGAATATGATCCGACCAATGTCTTTGCTAAAATCATTGACGGTGAAGTGCCGTCGGCAAAAGTCCACGAAGATAAAGACACACTCATAATTATGGATGCGTTCCCGCAATCGCGGGGCCACTGCCTCATTATTCCAAAGCGCCCGGTCCGAAACCTGCTGGAGCTGGCGCCAAAAGACATTGGGCGTCTTTTTGGTACGGTTCAGCGCGTCGCTCAGGCCGTGGACAAAGCTTTTAATCCGGACGGTATTGTCGTGACGCAGTTTAACGGCGCCCCGGCCGGGCAGTCGGTTTTCCATCTTCACGTCCATGTCATTCCGAAATTTGAAGGCGAAGCTTTTGCGGGGCATGGCGACGCCAAATCCGGGGATATGGATGCGCTGAAGTTACTGGCCGGAGAAATTGCCGCTCAGCTTTAAAGCTTGGCCTCCTCCCTGTCTGTGATTACTATGCCTTTAATAAGAGGCGGGATGGGCGGTTTTAAACCCAATAACTCCCCATTTTTGCGCCATAGGCGGTCTCGGATAGTAAGATAAAGGATAAATTCATGCGCTCTTCACTTCTCAAATCATCCCTCCTGACCCTCTCGACAGCCGCTTTGATTGCGTCCTGCGCGACGGCTCCGAAAATGATGATGGAAGACGGCACGGAATATGACGTCGCCGCGCAATATGAAAAATTTGCCGAAGTCGAGATGAATCCGGATACAAGCTTTCTGAGTACGTCTCAAAAAGCGGTCGTCAATAAACTCATTGACGCCAGTGATTACCTCTCTCAAATCTACCTTCTACAGCGCGGAACGAATTACCCTGAGCTGAGACAGGAAATTGCGCGAAATGGCTCTGATGCCCAACTCGCCATGTTCGATCTACATTATGGGCCCTGTGACAGCCTTGAGAGCGACTTTGTATTCTACGGCGAGGCGGAGTGTCCTGAAGGCGCAGGCTTCTACCCCAGAGACATGACCCGCCAGGAATTCGAGGACTGGATTGCGGCCCATCCCGAAGACGAAGAGGCTTTTACGTCTGGCTACACCGTCATCCGCCGCACAGAGGACGGCGGCCTGAAAGCTGTGCCTTACCACGTCGAATACGCCGAATATCTGAAACCGGCCGCACAATTAATGCGCGAAGCCGCAGACCTTTCGGAAAATGAAAACCTTACCCGGTTTCTGAATCTTCGCGCGGAGGCTTTCCTGACCGATGATTATTTTGAATCAGAAATGGCCTGGATGGATCTCGACGGGGATATCGAAGTCGCGATTGGCCCTTATGAAGTCTATGATGATGGTCTGTTCGGTTACAAAACAGCTTATGAGAGTTTTGTGACCATCAAAAACCCCGAAGAATCAGCCGCTCTCGCAAAATATAAAAACTATCTCCGCGATATGGAGGCCAACCTACCGGTGGACGAAAGCTATAAGAATTTTTCTCGTGGTTTTGCCTCTCCGATTGCCGTGACTTACCAGGTCCATGGCGGCGGAGACAATGAAAACGGCGTCCAAACCATTGCGTTCAACCTGCCGAATGATGAGCGGGTACGCGAAGCCAAGGGCGCAAAAAAGGTTATTCTGAATAACGTCCTCGGCGCGAAATATGACCGTATTCTTGCTCCGATTGGCAAGCGCGTTCTGGTGCGGGACCAGGCCCAGCTGACGACCAAAAAATATATGAGCTATAATACGCTCTTCCACGAATTGTCGCACTCCCTCGGCCCCGGCAACATTACCGTCGACGGCGAAGACACAACCGTCAGCGCGCAGCTGAAAGAGCTCTATTCCGGTGTTGAGGAAGGCAAAGCCGACGTTATGGGCGCCTATAATATCCTTTATATGATGGAGCGCGGCGAATTACCGGCGTCTGAAAAAGAAGCGTTTTTGGCGACCTATTTCACAGGCCTGTTCCGGTCCATGCGCTTCGGGATTACCGAAGCCCACGCCAAGGGCGCAGCGTTTCAGTATAATTATTACATGCAGACCGGCGCGGCAGAATGGCTCCCCGATCAGGAACGCTACCGTCTTGATTTTGACGTGCTGGAGCAATCTATTTCCGATCTGACCGGAGAGGTTGTGCGCCTTCAGGGCGACGGCAGTTACGAGGCGACAGAAACGTTCTTGCAAACTTATGTGAAACTTGACGAACCCGCCAAGATTGTTCTCGGAGAGCTCGAGGATATTCCTTATGATATTCGCCCGGTCTATCCGTCTGAAATCTAGGCTCTGATGTGTCGGACTATATCTTAACAACGCAGAGCGAGGATCGAACAGGTATCGTCGCCGCTCTCACGCGCTGCCTATCAGACCATGACGGGTTCATTACAGAACTCGCGCAATTCGGGACGCCGTCCTCCGAACGTTTTTATTCGCGTATTTCCTTTCGAATAGGCGATTCCGAATTGCAAAAATTCAAAGAAGCTATTCAGGCGGTGAGCCAGAGCCTTTCCCTGACAACTGAGATTATTCCCGCCAGTTATAAAGTGCCGACTTTAATCATGGTGTCCAAATTCGATCATTGTCTGAACGATCTCATTTACCGCTGGCGAAATAATAGCTTGCCTATCGATATTACCGGAATTGTTTCCAATCATGAAAAGTCCCGGGATTTTATTGAAGCGCTTGGATTAGACTATCATTATATTCCCGTGACGGCATCGACGAAGGATGAAGCGGAAGCCCGCTTGAGAGATTTCATCAAGGAAACACAAACGGAGCTCATCGTTCTCGCCCGCTATATGCAAATTCTGTCGGATAAATTCTGTCAGGACTTTTCCGGCCGGATTATCAATATCCACCACTCTTTTCTGCCGAGTTTCAAAGGCGCAAGGCCTTATCACCGCGCCTATGAAAGAGGGGTCAAGCTGATCGGCGCGACCGCTCACTATGTGACGGCGGATTTGGACGAAGGGCCTATTATCGAGCAGGATGTCGTCAGGGTGAACCATACCATGACCCCGGATAAACTCATTGCTATGGGACGGGACGTCGAATCCCGCGTCCTCGCGAAAGCCGTGAAACACCATGCAGAGCATAGATCTTTTATCAATGGCGGTAAAACTGTGATCCTGCCCTAGGGCAAAGTGTTTTCGATATTTGACAGCAGCGTGTCGAGGGACTGGTTTTTTCTGTCGAGCTGTCTCGAAGGCCAGCTCGGCTGAGAGGCCGCCATTAACTCGGCTTTCGGCCAATATTGCAACGTGCCCTGCATATAGTCATGGAAGATTTCAGCCGGTATCGTACCGCCTGTGACGCGTTTCATCGGGGCGTTTTCATCATTGCCGACCCAGACGCCCGTCACCAGATCAGGATGGTAGCCGACAAACCAGGCATCCCGGAAGTCATTTGTGGTTCCTGTCTTGCCTGCAATATCCCGGCCCGGAATTCGCGCTCTTCCGCCTGTTCCGGCCTCGACGGTGTGAAGCATCAGACGGTTCATCTGCGCCATATGGCTCAAGTCCATAATTGATGTCAGACTGGCCGGGGGAGCGTCATAAAGAGGCGTACCTTCGGCGGTCGAGACAGAGAGAATGCCGTAAGGCTCGGCCATTTTCCCCCAATTGGAAAAGGGCAGATAAGCCCGCGTCAGTTGCAGCGGGGTGGTGGTTTGCGCGCCGAGGGAGACACTTCGAAGAGGCTTTAACGGACCAAGCCCGAACCGCTCTGCTGTTGCGATGACATTCTCCCGTCCGACTTCTTCGGCGAGGGCGACCGCGACCGTGTTAATGGATTTGGCAAAGGCGTCTTCGATTAAAATCTCTCCGGCATATTCCTTTTTGAAGTTTTTCGGCGACCAGCTATCGACACGACTTTTCAGCGTAATCGGCGCGTCGACCCGGATATCCCAGGGACTAATGCCGGCTTCCATCGCGGTAAGGTAGACAAACGGTTTGAAAGCCGACCCGGGCTGCCGTTCGGCTTTAACGGCCCTGTTGAATTGATTTTGGGAATAGGACGCTCCGCCGATCATGGCAATCACCGCGCCGGTGCCGTCCAGACTGACAAGCGCAGCCTGTTCGGCTTTCCGGTCGGCGTCAAGATGGTCGGAGACAGCCTTTTGAGCGTAATTTTGCGCTTCCAGATCCAATGTCGTCTGAACGATAATGTCCTGACCGGGCGGTCCCCCTAAAACGCGTTCAATCTCCGGCCAAATCCAGTCCACGAAATATTGCGCGGAATTATCCGACTGAGGCCGATGGATGCGGATAGGGTGATGTAGGGCTTCCCCGTGCATTTGGGCGTCAATAATATTCTGTTCTTTCAGAATATCGAGCACCACTTTTGTTCGGGTCGAGGCAATTTTCGGATTATTCACGGGATTATAGGCGGAAGGGGCCTTGAGAAGGCCCGCCAGCATGGCCGTTTCGGGGAGGTTCAGTTTAGCCGCCGGCTTGTCGAAATAGCGTTTGGAGGCGGCTTCCAGCCCCCAGGCCCCGCTCCCAAAATAAACTTTGGACAGATAAAGCTCCAGAATTTCATTCTTGGTGAAGCTTCGTTCCAACCAAACCGCCATCATCATTTCCTGCGCCTTGCGGCGGAGGGTTTTATCCGGCGACAGAAAGACATTTTTGGAAAGCTGTTGCGTCAGGGTCGAGCCGCCCTGCACATAGGCTCCGGCTTTTATATTGGCGAAGACGGCGCGGATCAGGGCTTCGGGATCCACGCCAATATGATTGAAGTAACGCTTGTCTTCGACGGCGAGCATGACCAGCGGGATATGAAAGGGGAGCTGCTCAACCTCGACGCGCGGCGCAACCGTCGCGCCGCGAACCAGTATGTCCCGGCCCTGCCGATCCACGACCTGAACGCTGACAGGTCTTTGGTTTTCCCAGAGACGTTTGGGATCGGGCAGGTCATGGGCCGCGATCGCAAAAGCGCCCAGTCCGGCCATACCGCAGAGATACCCCGTCAGGAGGGAGCCTGCCGCGATTACCTTTAAAGCGGACTTTACCTTGGGCGGCAAAGGCGGGGGGCGCCAGTCCGGCAATCGCAATGATGTTAAAAACTTGCGCATGGCACACTTGGAAACAGGGTTAATAAGGCGTTAGCCCTGTTTTGCGCTCTAACCCTTTAAGACGGGTTTAACGCTGTCTGCCATTGCCGAAATTTATACGGTTCTAGGACGGCAAAGGCTTGGACGGCCCTGCGAGCCCGCCGGATTTCTTGGCGCCTTCACCCCGGATGGCGCCTTTTTCCTGTTTTTCCTTGGGAGGCGGCGAGAAGCTGAGCACGGTAGTGCCTTCGGCCCGAGATTCCTGTCCGGGTTGAATGAAGTCAATCGTCCCGTCTGGACGCCTCATCAAGATAAGGTCCACATCATTTCCGCGGTCATTGTACAGGTCTTCCAACGTGTAGGTCTCGGACAGATTTGTAGACCGGAAACGCCAGCCTCCCCACCAATCCCGGGTCAAAGCATCGAAACTGCGCCCGCGAGACGTCAGGGTTCGCCCGCGAGAGGTGAAAGCGATGGAGTCTCCATCATCTTCATCATTTTCCTGTGCCGGGACCTGAAAGACGCGGTGCCGCCCAAGCTCCGGCGCAAACTCGACGCAGACAAGAGAGTTATAGGCGTCATTGGGAGTCGCCGCGATGAGAACGTTAAAGGCAGAGTGATCCAGGGAGTAGTCAGCATTTTCCGACAGGACTTCCCCGTAAAATGTCTGGTGACCCTCAAGTCGGGCTCCTCTCAACCGCCGCCAATTTGTATCCGCAACGGTGACATTTACGCCCAAATCCTTGATCGCTTTGGCAAGCCCTAAAGACCAGGGGTTGGCCCCGACGATCATGACCCCCTGGCCGCCGCCAGCGGCCAGTCCGAGTATTTTCGCGATGGGACTAATGAGAAATCCGGCAAAGAGAACCGTGGCAAAAACAAGCGCGAAGGCGAGAGGAACGAAAAGCGTACCATCTGCGCGTCCAAGCGCGTTCAATTCTGCCGCAAAAAGACCCGCAACGGCCACGGCGACAATACCCCTCGGAGCGATGAAACTGATGAGAAGGCTTTCTTTCCAGCTCAAGCCGGAAAAAATCGTCGAGATCATCACGGCAATCGGACGCACGAAGAACATCATGGCAAAGACAAAGGCCAGGACGCGCCAGTTTGTCACGAACTCTGTCAGAATGGCCGGCGTCAAAGTGGCCGTCAGTATCACAAACACACCGGAGACGAGGATAATGGCGATGTTCTCCTTGAACCGGCGCATTTCAACCATGGAGGCGAATTTGGTATTGGCCATGGTCATACCGAGGGCCGTCACAGCCAGCAGTCCGGTTTCGTCCGCCAAGCGGTTGGCAATAACATAAATAAGAAGCACCCAGGCCAGAACCACAGGCGCTTTGAGATATTCGGGAATATGACCGCGGCGGAAGGCCCAGGCCAAACCATATCCGGACACGATACCCACGAGCGTTCCGAAAATTGCGGCAAAAGCAAGCTTGCCAAAGACGAAGAACATGGAGGCTTCGGTGAGAGAGAAGCGAATAAATTCATATCCGCCCACGGCGAATAGTGCGCCGAGCGGGTCGTTCACAATCCCTTCCCATTTGAGAACATTGGCAGGACGGGACTTCAGATGCGCCTGACGAAGGAGGGGCATGATAACCGTTGGGCCTGTCACGATGAACAATCCGCCGACCATTATCGAGATATCCCAGGCCAAACCGACAATATAGTGGGCGGCGAACGTCCCCAGAACCCAGGCAATCGGGGCGGCCACAAAAACCATGCGTCCTACAGCTTGGCGGGCGTCACTCAAATCCTTGAACCGGAGATTCATGCCCCCTTCAAAAAGGATGATGGCCACCGCCAGTCCAATCATGGGACGGTAGAGGTCGCCAAAGTCATTGACCGGATCGAGTCTCAATTGCTCGAAAAAATGTTCTATAGGTCCGGGCAGGTTAAAGCCCAGCAAATATCCAAGCAAAGGACCGAAAATCAGTCCGGCAATCGCCATGAGGACAATCGCCGGGCGCTGCAAACGCCAGGCAAGCCACTGAGCCCCTATGCCTAAACCGCCGATCAAGGCAATTTTAAGAGGGAGCGCGCTTATCGCGTGATGGGCAATATCAACCGCCATGCTAATCCTTTATCAAACTCGAAAGTATCGATTTACAAGTCGGGCATGGCCTACATTGCCACCGGAACTCCGGCGATTCACGCAACAGCCCGCTACTAAACTACGCGCCCATTCTCAAAATATCAAACCCGATATCCGTATTTCCGTAATCCCCATTGTCATAGGAATCGACGCCGTCCTGGAAATAATCCATTAAATGTTCATATAACCCTTCAATCAAAGCGCCCATTTCAATATCATTAATCGGTAAGTTGAGTGTATGTTCCCGGCCTTTTCCTGCGCTGATATACATTTTACCCCCCTCTTTTCGGCACGTAATAACCAAACGCATGTAATCGCCGAACTTTGTGATTGCGACGGCGAGACCAAAGCTAATGGGCTCTAGCGGCAAAAACCCTTTGCCTGAGACAGAAAAAGCGGCAGATCCCGCATTTACTGCCGCAAATGGGCCGGTTGGAGGGACCAAAAAAACGCATATACGGTCTTCATCCAGAAACAGGCAGAATTCATCGCGAAGGGTCTCGGCCACATTGCGAATTTGTGAATAATTGTGAAAGCTGCGGTTTCCATAAGTCTGGGCGGCCTCGGCCAGTTTCTCCAGACGGCTTGGATTTGCGGGAGCCTTCGCCGCCTCTTTGGAGTGTGCCGTCTTTTTTGTCATGTCACGTCCTTCATTCGCATTAATCTGTAGGCCTAACTCATTTTTACGGGATTGGCATAAAAATTGTATGTCTTCACCTATATTCACTTGTGGAGAAAATAATGAGACAGTCTGCGAAAATTGCTGTTTTAAGCGTAATGGGTCTGGCCATGACAGGCTGCGCGCAATTGGGCGCTGTCGGGGATTTCGCCTGGAATGCGACGGAAAATACCGCCAATTTCTTCTATAAGCCGGTGGCCTCCCTGCTTCGCCCGACTCCCGAACAGACATATGTTTTTGATAACACGCAGGCCTATGACGTTGTGATGTATGAACAACCCGTCGCGGATCAAGGATGGACACGTCAGAGCCATATTGCGGTGCAGGACTATAATCTGGAGACGACTGAACCATCTTACGCAGGAACAGCAGCGCAAAATGCTGAAATAACAGGCACGGGATATTATCAATCCGAACCCCTTCCGAAAATTCCCGATATTTCCTTTGCCAAGGTCGGAGGCGGATCGAACATGCAGGACTGGCTGTCCTGTGAAGAAAAAGCGGGTGGCTATCTGTATTGGGAAGACGGCAAAGGCTACGCGCTCGACCCGACCTTTGAAAGCTGTATGCGCGGTATGGATTATGCGCTGGAGAGCGAAATTGCAGAGGAGAACAGCGCGCTCTAGCTCTCGCTTTTCTTGAACGGGGTATGCTCCCCTAAAATCTCGATTTCGTGCTCGACGGCTTGACGCTCTCGAACCAGATAATCTTCTACTGCGGCTCGCAAACCCGGATGGGCCAGATAATGCGCGCTATGCGTTGCCACAGGTTCGTACCCCCGCGATAGCTTGTGCTCGCCTTGCGCGCCGGCTTCGACGCGCGGCAAACCTCTTTCAAGCCCGGCTTCTATGGCTTGATAATAGCACAGTTCGAAATGCAGGAAGGGTTTGTCGATGAGCGTCCCCCAATTGCGTCCAAATAGCGCGTCGGATCCAATGAAATTCAGGGCCGCCGCAACGGGGTCGCCGTCCATCCAGGCCATGACGAGACAAATATCGTCGCGCATCGTCTCTTGCATCCGGGCGAAAAATTCGCGGTTCAAATAGGGCCTGCCCCATTTACGCTGTCCGGTATCCAAATAGCACTGGTAAAACACGTCCCAATGCTCGTCTTTCAGATTATCGCCCGTCAGCCGCTTTATGACGACCCCGTCCTGCGCGGCCTTTCGCTCTTTGCGTATGTTCTTTCGTTTGCGACTGGTCAGGCTCGCGAGGAAGTCGTCAAAATCCTTATAGTCGCGATTGATGAAATGAAATTGCCTGTCCTCACGTGCGGAAAAGCCCATATCATTTAAAATCTTGCGGTCATTTTCCTGTAAGAATGTCAGGTGAATGCCCGACATCTCCCATTGTTGACAGGCTGAGACCATGGCCGTGACCAAAGCCTGTTTATGGGCGGCGGATTTTGCGAGCAGCCGCGGGCCAGCCGCCGGGGTAAAGGGGACGGAACATTGCAGTTTCGGATAATAATGCCCGCCGGCGCGGGCCAGGGCGTCTGCCCAGCCATGATCAAAGACATATTCGCCCTGACTATGGAGCTTGGCATAAAGCGGGGCCGCGCCGAGTGACTTGCCGTGTTCACCCTCGAGCCAGATGTGACGCGGACTCCAGCCCGTTTCCTCTGCCGCGCATCCGCTCTCTTCTAGCGCGTGCAGAAACCGCCAACTCAGAAACGGATGAGAACCTTCTGGCAGATGGGCGTCCCACTCGGCCTCATTCACCTCATTGATTTGGGTGAGAATACGGGCGTTGAATGTTTTGGAAGACGGCTCCATCATAATTCTTACGGCCAGACCCTAATCAAGTTCACCTGAAATCTGTAGAAGACGGAGTTTGTATACAGCCGCAATCGTCATACAGTCTGTAATTCGTCCGGCCTCGATATGGGCAATCGCATCTTCGAGTGTCAGTTTGAGCTGCGAAATATCTTCTGATCCTTCCGGTTCGGTCTCTCCTTCTCTCAGGCCGGTGGCGAGATAGATCTGTCCCCACTCATCCGTGATGGAATTAGACGTGTGCACATCGAAAAGGTGGGTGAGGGTATCGGCCGTCAAACCGGTTTCTTCTTTCAGTTCCCGCCGCGCCGCCTCGATCATGTCTTCGCCTTCAGGGACGCCGCCTTCGGGAATCTCCCAGCTATATTGGTCAAGAGCGTAGCGGGTCTGACCGACCATCCAGATCTTTCCGTCCTGATAGGGGATAATTCCAACCGCGCAGTTTTTGAACCGGACGACCCCGTAAACGCCCTCCGATCCATCCGGCAGTTCAACGGGATTCGCCTCCACCCGCATCCACGGATTTTCATAAACGGTCTCGGAAGATTTTGTCACCCAAGGATTAGGCGGGGAAGGGGGAAGCGGCTGGGTCATGAAGAGGGTTTAGCGAATGCACGGCGCGGGTAAAGGGGCCGCGTGCGCCCCCTGGAGGTGAGGATGGGATTCGAACCCACGTTAGGCTACAAACCTAAACACGCTTTCCAAGCGTGCGCCTTAAACCACTCGGCCACCTCACCTTTTCAGGCAAAATACGCGTCAACACTGAGTGTAGCGTGACGAAGGCGCGCCTATATCCCGAACAAATTGATTTCTCAAGCCCGTAAGCGAGATATTCGCACCCCTTATTTCGTCAGCTGTGGCAATAAGCTTGAATTTTACGTGTGTGAACCACGCCATGTTCACACGCCCTAGCCAATCGTCGTCAGTTTGATAAACCTTTGCAAATGACTTCTACGGATTTTCAGCCCTATATATCTGTTGCGGCGACGCATCGAAACAATCTTCTCTTCTTTGGCGACCATGCGTCAAAACACATTCCGGCGGAATACAAAAATTTGGGTCTCGAAAATGAAAATTTGACCCGTCATATTGCCTGGGATATCGGGACGGAAACGGTCATTCGGGAGCTTTGCTGCCATTTCGGGTGTGCGGGCCATATTGCGGCCGTGTCGCGCCTTGTCATTGACTTTAATCGGGACAGCGCCTCAAGCTCCGCTATTCCCGCAGTGACGGACACAACTGTCGTGCCCGGCAATCAGAACGTGTCCAATGCAGAGAAATCACGAAGAATTGAACGCTATTACGAGCCCTATCATCAGGCACTGGGACAAAAGATCGAGAGTTTGGACACGCCCTTTGTGATATCGATACATAGCTTTACGCCCAAACCCTATAACGGCCCCTACCGGCCCACAGAGATCGGTCTATTGGTGAAAGACGACGAGAAAAGCGCCGATCAGCTTGTTCAGAGTTTTTCGCGTTTGAACAAAAGAAAAGGCGACCGGAATTTCGCCGTTGGTATAAATGAACCTTATTCCGCCTATGATCTGAACTATACAGTGGACCGCCATGTCGGGCCGAGGGGTTTGCGGCATCTTGCAATAGAGATTAGGCAGGACCATATTGATAGTGAAGAGAAGGCCAAAGATATTGGGGCAGTGCTCGCGAACCGGCTTGAACCTGTTCTGAACCTGTCTGAATAACCAAGCTTTCTTATCATATTTGGCTTAAGGAGATTACAATGCTCGCCACTATCGATAAACATCACGTAAATGGCAATTCCATGTTCGGCGACATTCCGGACGGAATGCAGCAGGTTCAGTTCGGCATGGGCTGTTTCTGGGGCGCAGAACGTATTTTGTGGAAGCTGGACGGCGTTTACGTCACTTCTGTCGGCTATGCGGGCGGGACGCATCCGTCGCCCGATTATAGACTTGTCTGCTCCGGTTCGACCGGACATGCCGAAATGGTACATGTTGTCTATGATCCGAAAGTCATTTCATTCGAAGAGCTGTTAAAGGTCTTTTTCGAAAATCACGATCCGACACAAGGCAATCGCCAAGGTAATGACCGCGGCACCCAATATCGCAGCGCGATTTATACTTATACGGACGCCCAGATGAGCGCCGCAAAAGAAGCCGCCAAACGTTACGAAGAGGCGTATGGCCGCTCTGTGACAACTGAAATTCGCGAAGCGCCGAAATACTATCCGGCAGAGGATTATCATCAGCAATATCTTGCCAAGAACCCGCAAGGCTATTGCATGCACGGCCCCACAGGGGTGACCTGTCCGATACCGGAGCGCGCGCCGGCTTAATCGGCTGTGACCACGCAAAATTAAAGGCGCCCCTGGGCGCCTTTTTTATTTTCCAAATCTAAAATTTGTCTAGTCAAAGAATTTGACGGCTTCGCCCAGCTCGATCCGGTCTGTACGGGCAGCATTGGCGGGATGGTCAGGGTCTTCATATCCAAAAGACATGCCAAATAAGATGCCTTTGGAGTCCGGGATATCCAGAAGCTTTTCGACTTCATCGGGAAATTGCCCCAGCGCGCCCTGCATACAGCTTTGAATACCGTTTTCGGCAAAGAGCAGGTTCAGCGTTTGCGCGTAAATGCCGACATCCACCGCGCCCATAATTCCCATATAGGTTTCCATGGTGAAAAAGACGGCATGGGGCGCGTCAAAAAACTGCCAGTTGCGGAGCATGGCCATGTTCCTTGCCTGTTTATCCTCACGTTTGATATCCATGGCGGAATAAAGTGCATTGGCGGAGCCGAATTGCCGTTGCCGATGTTCATCCTGATAGCGCGTGACCCAATCAAACTTCGGATTGGGGGGATTGCCGGACATGACGGATTTCAGCATGGCGTTGGAGACTTTGTCACGCATCTCACCGCTCACAACGAGCGGCTCCCAGGGCTGCACATTGCAATTTGACGGCGACATTTGGGCCTGCGTGAAAATAGATTTCAATAGCTCTGGATCAACCGGGTCAGGTTTGAACCCCCGAACAGAGTAGCGGTTATCGAGAAGGGTTTTCACGGTCATATTTTATCCTGGTTTTTCAGTGTTCAAACTATTCGGCCCTTAGACAGTCTGGCGCAGCGCCTTCTTGTCGATCTTTCCGACTGGCGTCAGAGGAATAGAGTCAATGATATGAACGTGTTTCGGAACCTTATAAGGCGCCATAGCCTCTCTACAGAACTGAATGATTTTTTCTGTCACTGAGTCGGGATTGTCATTCTTGTGCTTTGCAGAGAGCTCGACGAAGAGATGGACAATGTCATTTCCGGGGCGTTCAGCATCTTCTGCACCCACAACCGCACAGCTTGCGATTTCAGGCAACGCGCAGAGTTTTTCCTCAACCTCGACCGAGAAAACCTTATATCCGCCGACAATCAGCATGTCCTTGGCGCGGTCACACAGGAAAATATACCCGTCCTCATCCATATATCCGACATCACCCGAAAACATATATCGCTCTCCGTCTATCTCGCGCAGGGCATGCGCCGTTTGTTCCGGCAGATTGAGGTAGCCTTTCATGACTTGCGGGCCGGAACAGACGATTTCGCCGGGTTCCCCGATCGGCATATCCCGTTCGCCTGTTTCAATATCGCGGATTCGAACGGTAACCCCCGGCATGGGGATGCCGACAGAACCGAGTTTGTAGCGTTTCGGCGGATGCCCTGTATAACAGGGACTCGTCTCGGTCATTCCGAAAACATCGGAGATTTTGCCTTTGCCGATTATTTCGGAAAGCGCGTCGTAACTCGTTCGGGTCAAAGGCGCCGCGCCGGTCAAGGCCGTCTTAAGCTGGGAAAATTCGGATTTTGCAAAATTGGGATTGGCAGACATCATGTCATATAGCGCTGGCACGCCTGCCATAATCGTCGGCGGGAAGGCCTTTATCTGCTGGCAGATAAAATCCGTGTCTCTCGGATTTGGAATGAGAACAAATAAACCGCCGAAGCGGGCTGTGGAGAGTGCATTAGAAAGACCGGCGATGTGAAACATGGGAAACGCGCTGATGATTGTTTCTTTGCCCTCTACCCATTCATTTATTGATGTCGTTTGAGCCGTGTTATGAAGAACGTTTCGATGGGATAACATAGCGCCTTTTGGCTTTCCCGTTGTCCCGCCCGTATATTGAATCATGAACGTGTCGTTCCAATGCACGTCTTTTTGTTCAAACGTTTCTTTGGCAGGATCGGTGAGGCCCAAATAGGTCAGCACGTCTACGCCCTTGATGTCGGGGCACTCAAATGGGGCGCGCGTTAGAAAATCTGCCGACCCTGTGACAATAACCGACTTAAGAGAGGGCGGAACCTCCGGCATTTTCGCCAACGCTCCGGCCAAATCGCTCAAAGAAATTACGATCTTGACCTTTCCGTCTTTTATTTGGTGCGCCAATTCTGGCGGGGCAAGCAGTGGAGAAAGTCCTGTTCCGATAGCCCCCATCTTGCTGATCGCGATAATGGCAATGGCGTATTGGGGGATATTCGGCATGTGAAGGCCAATGACATCGCCGCGTTTAATCCCAAGAGCGGTCAAGGCATTGGCAAGCTGGTTGGCGGCTGTATTGAGCTCGGAATAAGAAATGACTTTGTCAAAATAGGCCAGGGCCGGAGCGTTCGGTCTCACCCTGGCATGGGTCTGAACATAGCTGCCGACGGGTAGATCTTCGAAGTCGGGCGTCTCTATGCCCAATTCCTCGTAAAAAGCGATCCATGGTTTCGCTATTTCAGCCTGCATAGTATTTTTCCCGATATAGTCTCCGGTTTTGCGGAGCATTATGTTTTTAGACGTCGTTCGATTGCGTCCCATGACAAAGCCGCGGCATCAATCCCCGAGAATCGCTTGAGCTCCTGAACGCCTGTTGGACTGGTAATATTTATTTCCGTCATTTTATCGCCAATGACATCTATCCCGACGAGAATTTGTCCGCGTTCCTTCAGCATGGGGCCAATGGCGTCACAAATGATTTTATCGCTTTCCGTCAGATCGGATTTCACGGCCTTACCGCCGACATGCATGTTCGACCGCGTCTGCCCGGGCAGGGGGATGCGATTAATGGCACCCACGGGCTCTCCATCGATTATGATAATCCGTTTATCGCCTTTGGAGACATCTTTCAGGAAGGCCTGGACAATAACAGGCTCACGCGATGACAGGAAGAACATCTCAAGCAGCGAAGCATAATTGCTGTCACCGTCTTTAATTCTGAATACGCCGGCCCCGCCATTTCCGAATAGCGGTTTGATGATAATATCGCTGTGTTTTGCGCGGAAGGCATCAATCGTGGGAAGATCCCGCGTAATGAGCGTTTCGGGCATGAGATGAGGATAATCCAGCGGCAGAATTTTTTCAGGGCCGGAGCGCACCCATTCCGGATCGTTGACGACCAATGTATCGCCTTTGAGCCGCTCAAGGATATGCGCTGCCGTAATATAGGACATATCAAAAGGCGGATCCTGACGCATCCAGATGACATCGACATCCTTCGCCAAATCAAGCGTCACGCGCTCTTCAAACCGGACATGGCTTCCTTTTTCCCGCCGAACGGTCATGGGGCGCGCTCTCGCGGTGACGCGTCCTGTATTATAAGACAAATGTTGGGGGCCATATTCAAATAAGGTCATCCCTCGATTTGAGGCCACCTCTGCCAGTGCAAAGGTCGTATCCGCGTCTATATTGACGGTCTCCATGGGATCCATCTGAAAAGCAACGCGCAAGGAAGGAGAATGAGTCATACTTGTTTCGTGCCAGAGCGTGAGAAACCGCGCAAGTCTGGGAGCGCGGCAAATTTGAACATTACGAATTAGTTAGAATAGGAAAGAATAGGAACCGCAGCTCAAAACGAGTCGTAGCTTAATTATAATCTATTTTAAGGAGATACCTGAATGACTCATTTTATTAAAACTGCTTCCGCTACCGCCATTGCCCTCACCCTTGCGGCCTGCGCGTCCACTTATGATGATACGGCGTCAGACGAAGCGATGATGGAAGAAGACGCCATGATGGCTGAGAAAGCCGAAATGAAAGAAGATAAAATGATGGCTGAAGAAAAAGCCATGATGAAAGAGAAGAAAATGATGGATGCACCAATGGTCGGTGGAGCCGCCATGTATCCGAGCAAAACGATTGTTGAAAATGCTTCCAAAGCCGACAATCTGACCACGCTCGTATCTCTCGTAAAGATGGCCGATTTGGTTGAAACTCTTTCCAGTCCGGGGCCTTTTACAGTTTTTGCGCCAACGGATTCCGCTTTTGAAATGGTACCGGCGGACACTGTGGCAGCTCTAACTGATCCGGCTAACAAGGACATGTTGACAAAAGTCCTGACGGCCCATGTCATTGCCGGGAAAGTAACCTCCGCAGATTTAGCGGCCGCCCTGGAAGGTAATGCTAGCTACTCCGCAACAACAGTTAGTGGCGATACACTTACTTTTTATAATATGGACGGCGGAATTCGCGTCGCAGATGAAAACGGCACACTCGCCATGATCGAAAATGCAGACGTCATGCAATCTAATGGTGTTGTTCATGTTGTAAATAGCGTGCTCGTTCCCCAGTAAATCTATAGAGATAAACTATTTCAGCCTCACTCTTTCCGGAGTGGGGCTTTTTTATTCGCTTATTGATATGTGATTGGCTATGTTTTTCAAAAGAGACTTTGAAGGCGGGAAGACGCGAAATGATTTTATCCACAATGGAAACCATACCCGGACGTGAAATCGTGTCCTGGAAAGGCCTTGTGCAAGGCAATACCGTACAATCCAAACATGTCGGGCGCGATATTATGGCCGGACTCAAAAACATCGTTGGCGGAGAGCTGCGCGGCTATACCGAATTGCTGGATGACGCCCGAAATAAAAGCATTGAACGTATGGTTGAGCAGGCCCGATCATTAGGGGCGAATGCAGTGGTCAATGTCCGGTTTTCGACAAGTTCTGTCACGGCTGGAGCGTCAGAGCTTTATGCCTATGGCACGGCGGTGGTACTTGATTAATGGAATTTCTCTTTTTTATAGGGTTGCTTTGTATTGGCGTTATTTTCGGCACGCTAAATGAACGCCGCCATTTCCAGAGACTGAGAGATGACGAAGCGGCATTGTCACACATATTGCAAACCAATTTAAAACGCATTCCGGAGCCACATAGTGATCTCCAAGAGGGCGCGATTATGGTTAGCGGCAACGTCGTAGTGGCGCTCGATTTTTTTAAAATCATTGTGGCGCGGCTAAAGTCAATTATTGGCGGGTCGCTCCGCTCTTATGAGTCGGTCTTGGAGCGCGCCCGCCGCGAAGCGATTGTGCGCATGTTAAAAGAAGCGGACGCCGTCGGCGCAACGGCTGTGCATAATATTCGAATCGAATTTTCGACGATTGGCGGACAAAACCCTCAACATCCCGGCGGCTCCGAAATTCTGGCTTTTGGCACGGCTGTGAAAGCGCGCAATGCCTGATCCTTCATCCGGTCAGCCTTTTGAGATTAAAAGCCTTGCGGATGGTCTTGCCCTCCAAGGTCAATACTGGGCTCCGGCGAAGCCAATAGCCGTCATGAGCCTGGTTCACGGACTCGGAGAGCATTCAGGGCGATATGCGGAACTGGCAGAGGCTATGAACAGCGCAGGTATAGCGGTCGTCGCTCTGGACTTGCGCGGACATGGAAACAGCGCGGGTAAGCGCGGCGTCTGTACAGAGTATAAATTACTCCATGGGGATTTGGAGACTTTATTGGAAAAGTCACGGGGCCTCTATCCGGATTTACCGCATTTTCTTTATGGCCATTCACTAGGCGGCGGGCTTGTCCTGGATTATGGCCGGGCTCCGGCGCCAGATATTAAAGGCATTATTGCCTCAGCGCCTTTTATTGCTCTTCCGACACCTACGCCGGCGATAATTGGATATATTGCAAATTTTCTTCGCCGTGTCTTTCCTGCCGCGACTCTCGGGCAGCCTTTAACCGGCGATAAAATCTCAACACTTCCCGAAGAACAGAAAATTTATGAGAACGATCCTCTCAACCATAGCCGAATTAGTTTCGGTCTGGCCGTTGATGCGATACGCGCGGGTGAGCGGGTTGCGGCTCACGCCTCACAATGGAATACGCCCTTGCTCCTGATGCATGCCAAGGGCGACCAGCTTACCTCTTGCGAGGCGAGCGAGGCGTTTGCGAAGGCGGCGCAAAATGTGACGTTCCGCAGCTATGAGAACTCCGAGCATGAAATGCATCACGACACCCCGAAGGCAAAAGTTTTCGGCGAAATGATAGACTTTATAAAATTCAGGGCCTGATATGACACTCCGCATTTACCACCTTAAAACCTGCGACACTTGCCGCAAAGCGATAAAGGAATTGAAGGACTCCCAGGCGGAACTCGAACTAACAGACGTCCGCGCCGACGGTGTCGCCGAGGAAACACTCCACACATGGATAAAAACCATCGGTTATGAAAAAATATTAAATACGCGTTCCACCACCTGGCGCGCGCTGGATGACAGCGCAAAATCCGAAATGGACGATGACAAGGCTTTGGCGCTTTTAAGTAAGCACCCAACCCTTATCAAACGCCCGGTTATCACAGACGGAGAGACCATCACCGTCGGATGGAAAGACGACGCAAAAGAGACTTGGCTTAATTAAAAGCGGCGTCTGCTAGACCGGAAAACAGTTTCGACTCAGCTGTGTCGCCCGCAGCCACAGGTTTTCCCGCATCGCCGCTTTCCCGGATAGACATCGCCAGAGGCGCCGCGCCCAAATAGGGAATACCGAGTTTTTCGGCGTCCCGTTTCGCGCCGCCTTCACCGAATATATGATGGTGTGACCCGCAATCCGGACAGGTGAACACAGCCATATTTTCTATTAAACCCAAGACGGGAATTCCGACTTTTTCAAACATACGAACGCCTTTTCGCGCGTCCAAAAGGGCGAGGTCCTGAGGTGTTGAGACTATGATAGCACCTGCGGGTTTGATGTCCTGTGCGAGGCCCAATTGCGCGTCTCCTGTGCCCGGCGGCATGTCGATAATCAGAACGTCCAGCTCACCCCAGTTCACATCCCAGACCATGCGAGAGATCGCGCCTTGCACCATCGGGCCGCGCCAGACGATGGGACCATCATCTTCGGTGAGAAAACCGATAGACATGGTTTTGATGCCGTGGGCTTGCATCGGTTTAATGAGGCGGCGCTCTTCTACAGTTTCGGTTTTTGCGCGCTGCCCCGAAAGGCCGAGCAGCATAGGCGCGCTGGGTCCGTGAATGTCGGCGTCGAGCAAGCCAACAGATTTGCCGGATTTGGCGAGAGCGACGGCCAGATTAACGGCCATGGTCGATTTGCCAACGCCGCCTTTGGCGGAGCTGACGGCGACCATACGTTTGATTTTAGCGTCGCCCTGATACCCTTCCGGGCGGCGGGCCTGATGCGGGGCAGGGCGTTTCCGCCCGCCGACAGAAGGTGCGGCCTTATGCGCCGACAAAATAACGCTGGCTTTTTCAACGCCGTCTAAGGCCTCCAAAAGCGACTGAGCCTCTGCCTGAATTTTCTCATATTTATCAGCTTGAGCCGGGTCTATCTGCAAAACCGCCCGGAGCGTTCCTTTTTCAAAATTCAATCCCCCAAGAAGTCCCGCCGTGACCAGATCTTTTCCGCCCACCGGGTCGTTTAGAGTTTGCAAAGCCCGTAGGGCGGCGCTTTCGGAATAGGGCATTACGGTGTGGCCTTTATTGTATAATTAGGGGGCTTTGTGCATCCGGGAACGACTTCGCCGTCGGGCATAAGGCGCAGGGGCGGATGAGAAATGCTTGGTGCGTAGTCGGAAGCGTTTCCTTCGGGCTTTTTCCCAAACCCAATTAAGAAGGAATCGTCTTCAAGGCGTTTTATGGCTTTTGGCGCTTTCGGAAGTTGGAAATGTCTCTTAACGTCAACCTCCTCACTTCGGACCGAGACGGATAAAATAGCGCCGTCACTTCCGAAATGGTTGAGACCGGAAAACGCCCAATACTCCTCACCATATTGTCCAAGGGGGCGTTGAATTTTTGGCGTTATACCGACAATATTTGGGGCGTAATATTCTTTGCCAGTGTCATCGGGATGAGCTTGACCGTAGATCAGCTTGCCCGTTCCGGTGCGGTTGTCATAGTAAATTAATCCGCCCGAAAATTCGCCGAGATCATACCCTGCGAGCCAGCCAGTGCCGGTGGAGAGCGCAGACGTCAAAAAGGTGCGAGTCGTCTGTCTCGCATAAGCCATTGGAACGGAATTAAAGTAGGGTAGCTGTGAAGACTCGGTCTTGAAATTATGAGCTTTAACCGAACACCATTTCGCGTCTCCCGCCAGTTTCTGTTCCCAAACGTGTCTTGACTCTGAATAATTTGTCTTATCGTCAGAAAGGCTGTCCAAGGCAGCTAGGGCCGCCGCTCTGGCCATGAGAACCGGATGCGCCTCTGCAACCTGATTCAAGAAGGGCTCAAGTGCAGATAATTTTTTTGTACTGGCCACTTCGGCGGCGTGGGCAACGACCTGCCAGTCGGCCTCATTTTCCAAAGCCGCTTGTATAATTTTCAGCAGGGTTTCATTTGTCGGAATTGACGAAAGCGCCTTCACGAAATCTGATCTATTCGGCGAAACCTGTTGCTCGAAAGCGCTCCATAAGAGGTCCAGTCCCGTTTCAATATTTGATCCTAGTTTTTGGCTCAGGCCGCTCATATAAAATAATGGGACCGTGCCGTGGGCTGCCAAAGCGCCTTTCAAGCCGATTAGGGTCATTTGCGTTTCAGGTAATTTAATATCCGGGCCTTGTCCCATGAGGATGTCCGCGCCGACCATAGTCTCGAGTTGGCTAGACGTACTGTCAGTAAGAATTTGCTTTGCGAAGGCAATAAATGTTTCGTCTTGCGTGTCGCCATGCTGCGTTCGTACGGCGTCCGCGATCGCCAGAGCTATATTCTCTTCCCCCGTTTTCAACTGGGAGACAGTCTCTTGCAGGAACCCAATGCTGCTTTCTCTGTCAGAAACATAAAGACCGTTTAAGGCCGCGTGAACGACTTCCGAAGATTGAGAGGAAAGTAAATCCTTCAATATGGGTTGAGATTGTTCTGACGGAAATTGAGCAAGAAACTGAGTTATCTCTTTTGTGGGATTTGCACGGGCGGCTTCAGACAAAAGATCAAACAGCTCAGGTGAGGGTTTGAAGTCAGTGATTTTGGACTCGCCTAATCGAGACTTCATTTCCCCGAATTTCAAAATTTTGCGTGACCAGAACGCTATGTCCTGATCTGGACTCCCGAGGGTCGCAATCGCCGCTTGCCGGATCGGGGGTGAATATTCGTGGATCATTAAATTCGCCAAAGAGTCAATATCCCCGTTTGGCCATTTATCCGTCAGGCGTTTAAGGTCAGCGGCGCTAAGCTCATAGCTGGAGAGGGATAACAGGATGGCCGCGTTCTTTGAAAGATCAGAGTCGTTTTCCGCCATAGCTTTCAGCAGTCGGTTTTTTCCCGTTTTACCAAACCCACTGAATTCGTTTTTCAAAACTTGATAATCAAACTCATTAGGGTTGTGGCGCTTTAGAATATCCAGACAGTGACGAATATTTTTACAGACGGTCTCTTCGGCCGAAGTCAAAGGGCGGGCTGAGCTGGTTTCAGATATAAAGCCGAGGGCCACACACCCAAAACCCAAACATATTATGCCGTTTCTCAACATGAGTATCGCTTAGGCTCTTGGCCCGATCATCGCAAGCGGGCGATGTTGAAACCGCCTGCGGCGCGTATCTGCAAAGGAGGCGTTTTCACCCTTGATTAGCTTTGCGGCCTCGCCTATAGACCCGCTTCCCGATGACATACCTTGTGTGTCATTGACGTCGAATGGGACGGGCGATTAGCTCAGCGGGAGAGCACTACATTGACATTGTAGGGGTCACTGGTTCAATCCCAGTATCGCCCACCATTCTTAATTTCTAACAAAAACAATAGCTTGACGGTGAATATAGTCTCTTTAGAGGAACTGTATTTTCTTTCAAGTTAAAGTGCTGGGACGCCGCTGGGGCTACTGTAGAGCGGTTTCGGGGGAGTTATGAAGTGGTGGCGCAAGCCTTCAGATAGCGCATAATAAGCCAAAAGATTAAAGCGTGGCGACATATTACTCCTCCCCCGCCGGGGCGGGGGAGGTGGCCTGCGAATGCAGGTCGGAGGGGGTAGGCGAAGCGTTAAAGTGGAAAGAGTCTTTAGGCAGCGCAGACGCGCTGCGCCCCCTCCGTCCTGCCGGACACCTCCCCCGCTTTCGCGGTGGAGGCACGATGGTCCCTCCTTCCCCCGTTTACGGGGTTTGAGCCAAAGCGACATGAAATGTCGTGACGCGAATGACCTCGCGAATGCGAGGGGGTGGGGGGAGCGTAATACGCTGCCCTTTGTTACATGCGGCTCCCCCCTCCGTCACCTTCGGCGACACCTCCCCCGTGAACGGGGGAGGATAAATTCACTCTTTTAAAACTCCGTCCGCACTTATGCTTCCAAAAACCCCATACCTCCCAGTCTCTTATAAGAAATTGAAGAGATAGATCCCCACTTCCCGATTTGCCCTTATATTCAAACTTGTTCTTTTGCTCATGGACAGGAAGACGTCAC
>JAPYSU010000012.1 GCA_029936425.1 Litorimonas sp. | reverse complement strand
TCGTCGATTTTCTGTAAGGGATTGGGAATTTTGGGGTTTTTGGCGGGATAAGTGGTGATCATCTTCCCCCGTTTACGGGGGAAGTCCCGCGAAGCGGGGATGGGGGGAGCGTATTACGCTGGCGTTTATTTAGCACGGCTCCCCCCTCCGAGCCGCAGTCGCGGCCCACCTCCCCCCCCGTAAACGGAGGAGGGTAAACCCCATCAACGGGGAAAAGAATATTCGGGAAACAGTTACTTCTTATCAAACAACGCCACAGCGGCGGCGTCTCTTGGCGTAATTTCGCCTTCGCCTTGGAAATATTTCCAGCTACGTTCGCACTTTTTATAGCCTTCAGCTTCTTTCAAATCGGAGACAGAGAGACTGCCCTCGTCCTGGCTTGCGCTGAGCTCGCAATGGCTGACAATTAAATAATCCGCCAAGCAATCTCGTGGGTCGCTTGGGTTTTCATATGTGTTGTCATCCGTGACTCCGAGCGCTTTCATTGGACCTGAAAGGCCGGCCTCTGCTGCCTTTACCGAAGCGTCAAGAGAAGATTTAATAACGCCCTCTCTCCGCAAAGGCTCAATCGCTTCTTGAGCTTTTACTCTGAAATCACGAACGGCTTGGATATGCGACGCCAAATCCTCATTCTTCCACTCATCCGGACAGCTTCGGAACAGCTCCAAATGCACAGAGCCGTCTTCGGACGGATGCCTTGCTTGCCAGACCTCTTCCATGGTGAAGCTCATGATCGGCGCAAGCCAAGTCGTCAGGCGCTGGAAAATTTCATTCATGACCGTGCGGCAGGCGCGTCGGCGGGTGCTATTCAGAGGGTCGCAATAGAGCGCGTCTTTCCGAATATCGAAATAAAAGGCTGACAAATCCACCGTGCAGAAATTAAATAAAGTGCTGAAGATCTTCTTGTGATCGTGATTGCGAACCCATCCTTCATGCTCTGCTGTGATTTCAGACAGACGATGCAGCACCCATTTTTCGAGCGCCGGCATGTCGGCATAAGCGACCGTTTCGGAGTCGTCAAAGCCGTCCAGAGCGCCGATCATATAACGCAGCGTATTACGAAGTTTGCGGTAAGCATCCGCGCTCGTCTGGATGATTTCCTTGCCGATTTTCAGATCATTCGCCCAATCGGAACTGGCCGTCCAGATGCGCATGATTTCTGCGCCATATTGTTTGGAAATGTCTTCAGGACTCATCGTATTGCCGAGAGACTTCGACATTTTGAAACCCTTTTCATCCACGACAAAGCCGTGGGTCAGGACCCCTTTATAGGGCGCTTCGCCGTAGATTGCGCAGCTTTCCATGAGCGAGCTCTGGAACCAGCCGCGATGTTGGTCTGACCCTTCGAGATAGAGGTCAGCGCGGTCCGGCAAATCGTCACGACGCTTCAAACAAAAGGCATGAGTAGAGCCGGAGTCAAACCAGACATCCAGAATATCCGTCACCTTTTCCCAGCCGTCATTATCATCTGGCATGAACTCTTCGAGCGGCGTGTCAAACCACCCATCCACGCCCTGCTCTTCCACCTTGGCGAGAATACGGGAATTAATGGCGTCGGCATCATCGCGTTCTGTGTGAAGTTTTCCGTCTTTGTCGACGATAAGCGTAATCGGAACGCCCCAGTTTCTCTGGCGGGAAATCAGCCAGTCAGGACGATCGGCAACCATGGTGCCAATTCGGTTACGCCCGCGGTCCGGCCAAAAGGCAGTATCGTCAATCGCCTTCAATGCTTTGTCGCGCAGACCATCTTTGGACATGGAGATAAACCATTGCGGCGTGGCGCGGCGGATTACGGGGGCTTTGGAGCGCCAGCTATGGGCGTCGCGAAGCATCATGATACCGCGCGCCAGGATATTGCCCGTTTCCATTAAGGCTTTGATAACCTCGCCATTCGCCTTGCCGTCCTGTCCGCGTTTTTTACCAGAGGTGCGGATGACATCGAGGCCTTGGAATCGCGCTGGCATGACATCAGTATAGCAGCCGGCGTCGTCGAGCGTCATCGGGACGATGGGGTCAACGCCTATCTCTTCTAGCATTTTTTGGTTGGAAATCCAGATTCCGTAATCATCTTCACCATGGCTCGGCGCTGTATGAACAAAGCCCGTACCAGCGTCTGACGTGACGTGAGAGCCTTCGAGAAGCGGGACAGGAAAATCGAATTTACCTTCTGCCTCTTCCATATTTTTAAGGGGGTGATCTAGGATAAGAATTTCTAGCAAGTCTTGTTCGACTTCAGAAATAATTTTTTGATGAGAAATATGCGCCGCATTTAAAACATCTAAAAGCAATTCAGAAGCAACAATTAATTTCTGCCCAACTAAATCCCAAGGTTTAAAGCCCACCTCTTCCTCGGACTTCATCTCAAGAACTTCAATACATAAATAGGGCTCTGATTTCGAATATGCGACTGCTCTATTCGCTGGAATTGTCCAAGGGGTTGTTGTCCAAATCACTACAGATGCATCTAACAACTCTTTAATACGAACTTCTTTTTGATAATCATCCAATTGCTTCAAAATATTAGTTACAACTTTAGTCGAAGCAAAGCCTTCGGAGTTGGTATCAATTCCTAAAAATTCCCGCACCGGAAATTTCACATAGATCTGTGTCGCCTTCTTATCCTGATATTCGACTTCGGCTTCGGCGAGTGCGGTCTGTTCGACCGGGGACCACATGATGGGTTTGGACCCGCGATAAAGCTGCCCTGTCCCGGCAATTTTCAACAACTCGCCGCAGATAACGGATTCGCTGTCAAAATTCATGGTTTTATAGGGGGTATCCCAATCGCCGATGACGCCGAGGCGTTTGAATTCTTCGCGCTGTACGTCGAGCCATTCAGCCGCGTAAGCGCGGCAACGCGTGCGAAATTCTGACCCCGGAACGTCTTCTTTCTGGCGGCCTTTCCCGCGAAACTCTTCTTCGACTTTCCACTCAATGGGCAAGCCGTGGCAATCCCATCCGGGGACGTAATTGGCGTCATGACCCAGCATCTGGTGGGAGCGGTTGACGATATCCTTGAGAATTTTATTAAGCGCCGTCCCCATATGAATATGACCATTGGCATAGGGCGGGCCGTCATGAAGCGTATAGGGCCCTTTGGCATTTTCGGCTTCGCGTTGCTTTTGATAAAGGTCAATCTCATTCCAGCGCGCGATCCAGTCAGGTTCGCGTTTGGGCAGGCTCGCCCGCATTGGGAAATCGGTTTTTGGCAGGAATAACGTCTCGCGATAATCGCGGGTCGTGTTATTGGAATCAGTCATGAATGTCTCGGATGTATAAGGACGTTAAAAAGCGGGTTGAAATTCCCGGCACGCCGTCAGCGTACCGGGCTAATAATTCGTATTGTCATAACCCGTTTAAACATGGTTTTCGCCTATCACACCGGACTCAAGTCGTCTAGGTGAGACTTAGCTCCTCCATGTCTTCCAGACCGAAGTAAATCCCGCGCTCTGCCGCGTGTAAATCGATCAGGTGGCGTATGTCCCGCGCCTGGCTTAAATTGGCCAGCGCAAAGAGCGCCACACCTATCACCAAGAGAATAACCGTCGCTCCCAATACGGTTAGAAATAAAAAGTCGGATTCAAAGTGGGTTTGAACAAGCGTCCCTAACCCGTCGGGCGAAAATTGGTGAAGGATCGCCAGAAATCCAACTGGCCAGGTAATATTGGTCACCATCGTCAAACGAAAGGCGGCGGTCGCCTGTTCCTGGTTCACGGCGGCAAAGGTTCGGAGCGCTTTGACATCACGATTGGTCAGATCATGAAGTAATTCATCCAGACGTCTCGCCTGTTTCGTACCGCGCAATAATGAAAGTCGATTGGCCCCGATGCGGGATGTCAGGCCGCCCATCCAATATTTATGCAAGCGAAAGGCCGATCGCGCCTTAAATAACTTTGTGATCTCGTCCCACTGCGAACGGATTGGCGTTGAGACTGACGTTTCCTGAGCTGTCATGAGTTTGAATTGCCACAGAGGGGGATGAAGTCAAGCGCGCAGAGTCCGTTTTCAACCAAGTCGCTTGGACTTTTTCTTTTTCTCTTCCAGCATGAGTTCGCGCTTTATTCGGGCCAAGGTAAACCCGACATTGCGGCGCCGAATCTGCCCGCGCGGAATATAGCCAAGTTTTTCAGCGTAGCCTTCGGGGTATTTCTTGAGCAATTCAAAGTGAAGGCTACGGATCATCAACAAGTGCCCGCCCCGTACAAAAATAAAATATAAAGAGAAAAAGCCGACAATAAGAGCGTTCTGGTTCAAATCCGATGCGTTATCTGTCAGCCCCCGAAACAGGAGCAATATTCCGACGAGAATGGCCGCGCTGGGCAGCACGCATCGCGTTAGCCAATAGCGTAAAGACAGCCAATCACGTCGGAGAAGCTCTGGGGTCATGGCCAAAGTATAGCGTAAATCAGGCTCTCGCGCGATGGGGCAATTCAGCCCGGACCTAATGCGAATTAAATACCAGCATCAATAATTCGAAGGAACTCCATACGTTGTTCGGTTTGATGAAACTTGCCGGACAAGGCCGTACTGATCATTCTATGAGGCGTTTTAATGCCGCGCATGGTCATGCACAGGTGCTCGCCCTTCGCCATAACGGCAATATTCTCGGTGCCGAGGATATCTTTCAAATCATTGGCGATATCCGATACCAACTGTTCCTGTAGCGTCAATTTATGCGCATGTTTATGAGCAATCCGGGCAAATTTTGACAAACCCAAGACCTTATCCTCGGCGATATAAGCGATAGACACATCGCACCAGAATGGGAGCATATGATGCTCACACATTGACCAAACCTTCATTCCGGTGACCGCAACCATCTGGTTATGCTTGACCGCATCAAAGGTCGTATCAATTTTTCCCGTGTCATACTCAATGAATTCACGCCAGAAATCAGCAATCCGCCGGGGCGTATCCACCAAGCCTTCTCGGCTGGGATCCTCACCCAAAGCCTCAAGCAGTTCCGCGGTCAGAGTTTTCACCCGATCATAATCAATCTTTTTTCCGTTCGTTGTCTCAGCCATTTTTATCCTCTTTTGCGCGGTAATAATTCGCGCCGTTCAGCGCTTTGATATCTTTACGTTTCATGCGCTTATTTCGATGGGTGTAAGAATTCTTTTAAAGCGCGGCTCTGATGGCGGCAACACGCTTTCGGTTTGCGCCTCTATCTGAATAGCCGACGCGGGAGGCCGAGCGAATGTGACAGAGCGCCCCGTCGGCGCGCACTTCGACATCGTCAACAAACTTGAATACCGCGCTCATATATGTGGCGGAGAGATAATTATCGCTCTGGGACGTTATCACGCCGCCTGTGTCTTTAATGGCCTGCAAAACGTCTTCCAGTTTTGCCTGCAAGGGCTCTACATATTTTTCGGGCTGCGTTCCCGGCTCTGAACTCACGGCATTGGGCGAAGCGGGGCAATCCGCCAATCGCCCGTTTTCGAGGCGTTTGGACTTTCCCTTCTGGGACAGTAGACCAAGAAGAAAGAACAAAACACACACTCCGAGCGATATAAAAACAAGAGACTTGATTATCATCATTAGCATGAAGGTGATTTAGGGGCTTCACATTGGGAGCGCAATCAGCTTTCGCCTCCGAAAATCATGTCGCTGATATAATCATCATACCAGGTTGGCCCCATCAGGCTTTGGAAAAATCCGTTATGGCCGCCGTGATCGTGAATGATGCGCCGGGCATTTTTATTGAGAACCAATTTTTCAATGTCCTCTTCCGGTATCATCCCGTCATCGGCCGCCGTGATAATTGAGATCGGCAGCGGGCAATATTCCAGGTCATGCGGATCGACGCGGTAGGCGTTGAAATAGCTCTCCATATCCGGATAATCCGAATAGGCGGGCAGAAGTTTCTGCGTGATATCCAGAACTCTGTTTTCCGCCAGAATTGTGCTGAAATCATAAATATGCGGATATAGCTCTTCTTTCTTGCGAAGCGATTTTGTCCATTTTTTCATGAAATAACGGCGGTAAAGCCAGTTTTGATCAACCAGAGGCGACGCGCCCCACGGGTCCACGACAGGGCTGATCGCGACGATATGTTTGAGGTTTCGTATCGTCAGATCGCGAAGGGAGCGCGCAATCCGAAGCGCGAAATTCCCGCCGAGTGAAAATCCGACAACATAAACCGGAGCGCCGTCCGCCAGTGTCGCGGCCTGTTTGACGGCGTCAAAAACCTCATTGAAAAGCGTGGAGTAGAAGACGCCTTCGTTCAAATGATGGCTGTTGCCGTGATCGCGGTAATTGAGACGAAAAACGGACGCGCCCTGTTCATACATGTGACGGCCGCTGGAGACGACATAGGTGGAGTCTTGCGAGCCTTCCCAGCCATGAAGAAAGATAACGAGCGCTTTGTTCTCCGGATTGGGCGAATAACTCCCCAACAGGCGCACACCGTCATCGCATTCGATAATGCGTTCTTCGGCGGCGTCGAGCATAGGATTCGGCCCGCGCTTTCGAAACTTCATGCTCGCAATTGCGGTTTGAACAAAGGCGCTGCGCATCCAGAAAGGCGGCTTGAACGGGGTAATTTCGGGTAAATCCTCCCTCTCTACGCGCGGCTCTTTGGCGGGCAGAATTTCAGAGCGGGGCTGTTGAACAGTGGCTGACATAGTCATGGCTCAATAAGTGCAGAGGGGCCGACCTGCAAGATTCGAACCAACTCTAAACGCAGTTCATGACGAAACGCTTAAAGTCCGTGCAGGATGTTGATGAGGGCAGCCCACGAAAAAACCCGCTCTAAGCGGGCTTTTGATGTTGGATATCTAGACTTCGCTTAAAGCGTATGGGAACGGAATTGGCTTAGAAACGCGCCGTAATTCTGATTGGCGCGCGGCTTAAAATCAAACCGTTTAAGCGCCTCCAAGACCTTGTCAGAGGATTCCGAAGAGATAGCAATTGTTGTAAAGTCCTGTCCCTCGAATGTCATGGTCGAAACTTCGACCCGCAATTCATCGCTTTCGAAAATACGGCGATTGAGCTCTGTTCTGTAGAATTTGCTCTTTTTGGACAGGGCGTCTGTCAGGCTCTCAGCGTCGGCAACAGAGGAGCAGCATCCACGGAAACGCGGAATATAAGTGCCGATCATGGAAGACGTTGTACGTTTGAGCGGGAAGGCGGTTTTAATAGAACGTTCCCACTGCTCCAGCGGGCCATCCGTGCTGATCATGGAGCGGATTTCCAACATGTCGGAATCTGTCATGCGGGTAATCATGTTGCTACGGCCCGGAACGATGAAATATTTGTCGTGACGGGTGTCTTCGACTTGGAGCTCAAATTCTTCTTCAATTAAGTCCAGCGCATCCGGACGGTCTTCAAAGAAATTCCGCCATTGATAAAACCGGTCAGGACGGTTGGCATAACGGTGGGCAGCAGTTTTGGAAGCAATCGGACGGGAGTTATGATAAAGCATGGGAACCTTTTTTATTTTTATAAGGGACGGGTCGCAAACAGACAAAACTAGACCGGGTCAGGGCGGGGTCAGGCTTTGCGAAATATGAAGCGTTAAAAAACGATCGCGCGGAATTTGGGAGGCATCGAACGTATTCTCAAAGTTAACATAAACCTTTATGTATCACAGTGTTAAGGAAATTGCAAGTTTTCTCCGCATTTAGGCGCGTCAAAGTTAAGAAAACGTCAAATTTGATAGACTAATTAAGAATAGATTCAATTGTTTTTGGTCCATTTAATTTTTCTTCAAGGCTCAACTTCAAAATTGCATCTAACTGAAGTGATAAGGCCCTTATACCGGGCGACGTCTTCGACCTCGCGTCGGTATGACCAAATTTCTACCTTCGTCACACCGTCGCAAGCGCAGCTTGCCCGGTGCTGTGCCTAAAGCCTCTCGGCCTGGTAGGACATTTTCAATCAATACAACAACTCCCCCAAACGATAATATAATTCTGACCAGTCAGGGTTTTTTGTTTCTATCAGTTTGACGCGATAGGCCCTTGTTTTCTTCTTAACGAACTTTTCCCGGTCTATCGCCTCGCCCGGCGTATCAAAAGCTTCGAAATAGACGAGTCGCGAGATGTTTTTTTGAGCTGTATAGCTTTTGGGGGCTTTCTTTTCTTTATGTTCAAGAACGCGCGCGCCCAAATCATTCGTCATTCCCGTGTAAAGAGCCCCGTTTTTCTGATTGCAGAGGATATAGACGTAATATTCGCGGTCTTGGCGAATCCCCATTCAGCCGCTCCTTCTAGGCACTTATACCGGGCGACGTCTTCGACATCGCGTCGGTATGACCAAATTTCTACCTTCGTCACACCGTCGCAAGCGCAGCTTGCCCGGTGCTGTGCCTAAAGCCTATCCAATTATTTCCAATTCAAAGAAAATTATTCCACCTCGAATTCCATGATCACTTCGTCCACGGCGAGATTATCTCCCGGCGCGGCGTTGATTTTGGTGACCTTGGTTTTCTTCTCGGCGCGAAGGGTGTTTTCCATTTTCATGGCTTCGACCACAGCGAGGGCCTGGCCGTCCTGAACCTCTTGTCCCTCTTCCACAAGGATAGAGACAATGACGCCCGGCATCGGGCAGAGCAGAAGGTTGGAGGTATCCGCCTCTTCCTTTACCGGCATAACAGCGGAAAGTTCAGCGGCGCGCGGCGTGCGGACAGCGACCTTGAACTCGACGCCGCGGTGACGGACGCGGTAGCCTTCGGCAATGGGCTCGGCCTTGAAATTAAATGGCTTGTTATCCACCAGAGCGATGACCAACGGCAGGCCCGGTTTCCACGCGGTCAGCACTTCCATCTCTATCGCCGCCTTCTCGCCGTCGCCGACAACGATGGTACGAAGCCCCTTCTCGCCTTTAATATCAGCTGTGTAATGCAGATCGCCGACCTGCACGGCCCACTCATCCGGAATATGGCGTTGATGGTTCGGCAGGCTGCCCGAGATATTGGCGGCGCGGTGTTCGGTGATGTCGTGCATCAAGGCGCAGATCGCGCCGATTTTGCGCGCATGGCCCGGATTGACGTTCCCGCCCTCAAATCCATCGGGATATTCATCGGCGATGAAAGCCGTTGAAATGTCGCCGCGTTCAAAGCGGTCATGATCATAAACCGCCTGCAGGAACGGGATATTATGGCCAATGCCTTCCAGCTCGAACAGATCGAGCGCGTGCTGCATCGCGTTCAGCGCCACTCCGCGATCTTCGCCCCAGGTGCAGAGCTTGGCGATCATCGGGTCGTAATACATGGAAATTTCGCCGCCTTCGAAAACGCCGGTATCGTTACGGATAATGGCGCCGTTTTCTTTCGTCCCCTCAATCGGCGGGCGGTAGCGGGTCAGGCGGCCGATAGAGGGCAGGAAGTTGCGGAAGGGGTCTTCGGCGTAAATCCGACTTTCAATGGCCCAGCCATTTAGTTTGACATCGTCCTGCGTCATGTTGAGTTCTTCGCCCTGCGCGGAGCGGATCATTTGCTCCACCAGATCAACGCCGGTAATTAATTCCGTGACGGGATGTTCCACCTGCAAGCGCGTATTCATTTCGAGGAAGTAGAAGTTCTTGTGCTTGTCGACGATGAACTCGACCGTGCCGGCAGAATCGTAATCCACGGCTTTGGCCAGCGCGACGGATTCCGCGCCCATGGCGGCGCGCGTTTTTTCGTCGAGGAAAGGCGACGGCGCCTCTTCGATGACTTTCTGGTTTCGGCGCTGAATGGAGCATTCGCGCTCGCCGAGATAAATCACATTGCCGTGCTTGTCGCCCAGCACCTGAATTTCAATATGGCGGGGTTCTTCGACAAATTTTTCGATAAAGATACGGTCATCGCCAAAGCTGCTTGCGGCTTCGTTTTTGGAGGACTGGAATCCTTCGCGGGCTTCTTCGTCATTATAGGCGATGCGCATGCCTTTCCCGCCGCCGCCGGCCGACGCCTTGATCATAACGGGATAGCCGACCTTTTGCGAGATTTTGACGGCCTCTTCGGCGTCTTCGATCAGGCCCATATGACCCGGCACGCAGGATACGCCCGCTTCTTTCGCCAGTTTTTTCGACGTGATTTTATCCCCCATGGCCTGAATGGCGTGCGGGTTCGGGCCGATAAAGGTGATGTTTTTCTTGGCCAGTAACTTGGCAAATTCCGGGTTTTCCGACAGGAAACCATAGCCGGGATGGACGGCGTCCGCGCCGCTGTCCTCTATCGCCTTGATGATTTTATCCATCACCAGATAGGACTGATTGGCTTGCGGCGGGCCGATATGAATGGCTTCATCCGCCATCGACACATGCAGGCCATTTTTATCGGCGTCGGAATAAACCGCCACTGTTTCAATGCCGAGCCGCTTGGCCGTTTTAATCACGCGGCAAGCAATCTCGCCCCGGTTCGCTATAAGTATTTTTTTGATTTTATTTGTCATATGTCTGTACTACATGCTCGGAGAAAGTCCCATCCTAATGGCGTAAGGATGGACGCTGTATATCTTAGAAAATGGTCTGAAAACATCTCAACTGATCCAGAACGCCGCTCTACTAAATTTAGTGCGGCCAATGAATTGAAGATTAAGTCAGGTACGTCACCTTCGCAATCAGCATCCTCTTCCCTTATCCATTCAAAGAAAGGGGCCTCGTAGGAGCTTATCTGAATTTTCGGGCGATTGGAAACCATCAGCAATTCAACACCAGGAATTAAATTAACTTCATCTATTGTTTCTCTTATTTCATCTTCAGGAAGATTTTTAAGAAACACGTTAGGAGGAATTTCTTCGAACGGCTTTCGAAGCAAACTCTCAATTTGCCGGGGGCTAAAGATAATCGAAGGATTGCCCACTGCAGAAGGAAATTTTTCTCCAAGCAGTCGGCTTAAAAACTGAACATGAATTTTATTGAGTTTTTTGAGTATGTCGACATAAATTAAAGAATTTGGCTCGACACCATCAGCCTCCGAGACCAGCAAAGCCGCGTAGTAGTCAGACAAATTTTCAGGATCATCGAAGTCTTCAAGCGACGCGGCTTCACCCCATTGGGCTAGGAATTTCATCGGTGTTCCTGACGCTTCAACTCCTCGTTCGATGGCGAGTCCGTGCGCCTTTAAAATTGTTTGTTCGAACACAATTTGGCGGTGAATACGAATTCTATCAACCTCATCCGCCGCCAACCCCATCGGACTAGTAAAGAAACGCAAGGCGTCTGCAACGCTATGTCCTAGACGTGCCGCACCCCCACCTTTTGATTTTAAGGCAACACCTTTGTTGCCGACAGATACTTCGATTTCGTCCTTTTCATTGCTCACAACGCGAAGTCCTCAAACCTTCTCAAAACATCACCCGTCACCCTCAGGCTTGTCCCGAGGGCCCGTTTCAGCGGTGAGAGATGCATCCGCGGGTCATGCCTGAGGATGACGTATGAGGGACCAATTCTCATTAAAGAGGCAAATTCCCGTGTTTTTTCCACGGATTATCGAGCTTTTTATCCTTGAGCAGAGCGAGGGCGCGGCTGACGCGTTTGCGGGTGCTGCGGGGCTGGATGACCTCGTCGATATAGCCGCGTTCGGCGGCCCTGAACGGCGACAGAAACATCTCTTCGTAATCGGCGGTATGCTTGGCGATTTTATCGGCGTCGCCGAGATCTTTGCGGTGGAGGATTTCCACCGCGCCCTTGGCACCCATCACGGCGATCTGCGCGGTTGGCCAGGCATAGTTCAGATCGCCGCGCAGGTTTTTCGGGGCCATGACGCAATAGGCGCCGCCATAGGCTTTGCGCGTGATGACAGTGACTTTCGGCACGGTCGCTTCACCGTAAGCGTAAAGCAGTTTCGCGCCGTGTTTGATAACGCCGCCAAATTCCTGGCTCGTTCCCGGGAGAAAGCCCGGCACATCGACGAGGGTCAGAATCGGAATTTCGAAACAGTCACAGAAGCGGATAAACCGCGCCGCTTTGCGGGACGCGTCCGAATCGAGACAGCCCGCGAGGACCATGGGCTGGTTGGCGACCACGCCGACGGTTTGACCTTCGATGCGGACAAAACCGCAGAGGATATTTTTGGCAAAGTCGCGCTGGATTTCAAAGAAATCGCCTTCATCGGCCACTTTCCGCACCAGCTCGTGCATGTCGTAAGGGATATTCGGATTGTCCGGGACGAGCGTATCCAGGCTCTCGTCTATGCGGTCATGCCTGTCATAGAAAGGCCGCACCGGAGAGCGGTCGCGATTATTAAGCGGCAGGAAGTCGAACAGGCGGCGGATTTCCGCCAGCGCTTCCATATCATTGTCAAACGCGCCGTCCGCGACAGAGGATTTTGTTGTGTGGGTTTTCGCGCCGCCAAGCTCTTCGGACGTTACGACTTCGTTGGTAACCGTTTTCAGAACGTCAGGGCCGGTCAGGAACATGTAAGAGCTGTCGCGCACCATGAAGATGAAATCGGTCAGCGCCGGAGAATATACCGCGCCGCCTGCGCTCGGGCCCATAATGACGGAGATTTGCGGCACGACGCCGCTGGCCATGATATTATTCTGGAAAACGGAAGTATAACCGGTCAACGCAGCCACGCCTTCCTGGATACGGGCGCCGCCTGAATCCTGCAGGCCGATAATCGGCGCGCCCTGCTTCATCGCCATTTCCTGCACTTTGCAGATTTTCTGGGCGTGGGTCTCGGAGAGCGATCCGCCAAAAACAGTAAAGTCCTGTGCAAAGACGAACGTCTTGCGGCCGTTAATTGTCCCCCATCCGGTGACAACGCCGTCTCCCGGAATGTGTTTTTTCTCCATCCCGAAATCAGTGGAGCGGTGTTTGACGAACATGTCAAACTCTTCGAAACTCTCCGGATCCAGTAAAAGCTCGAGCCGCTCCCTGGCGGTCAGCTTGCCTTTGGCGTGTTGCGCGTCAATGCGGGCCTGGCCCCCGCCCATTTTAGCTTCGGCGCGTCTCGCCGTCAGCTGTTGTAGAATATCGCTCAAACCTAACCCCCGGTCAGTCTTAATCTGTAAAACGTTTACGTTACTAAGCCATACAGCAAAGGCAAGTCTGATTTAGTCCAATCCCAGAGAGGATTTTGCAAAAAACCTAGCCATATGCAGTTTCGCACCCCAGCTTTGCAGGATTATCATTAGAAATACGGAAAATTTTACTCTATGCACCGCTCAAAAGGGATAGGTAAAACTGTCAGACCCGCAAAGGCGTAAAAAAGCCATGAAACTGAATAAATCATTTCTGATAGCCGGGGGGCTGTTCGGCCTGATAATCATCTGGTTTATCGTGAACAATCTCAATGAAGGCCCTCCGGCAATCGGGAAAACACAAGCCGAAATTCAAAGCGAAGCCCAGACGCGGGTACCGACCGTTCAGGTCAAATCCATTACCGCCGAGCCGCATCAAAACATCCTGGAGCTTTACGGCCAGACCGAGAGCGCCCGCGAGGTCACGGTGAAAGCCCAGACGTCCGGCCTCGTGACATCTGTCCCGGCCTCTGAAGGCCGAATTGTCAAAACGGGCGCGCTCGTCTGCCGTCAGGATATCGACGCCCGCGCCGCCATGGTCGATCAGGCCCGCGCCAATCTGAGATCCATTGAAAATGACGTCCGCGGCGCCCGGATCCTGGCCGAAAAAGGCTTTCAATCCGAAACGCGGGTTATCGGTTTCGAAGCCCAGCTGGACGGCGCGAAAGCGTCGCTCAAACAAGCCGAAATCGAACTGGATAATGTGAATATCCGCGCGCCCTTCGAAGGCGTCTGGGAAGAGCAATTGGCCCAGGTCGGCGATTATCTGTCACCGGGTCAGCCTTGCGGCCTGATTGTTGATCTCTCTCCGCTGAAAGTAATCGTTCAACTGACCGAGAAACAGGTCGGTCTGGTCAATTCCGGCGAAACGGCCACAATCAAATTGGCAACGGGCGAAACAGTTGAGGGCAAAATAGACTTTATCGAAGCCAAATCCGATACCGCCACCCGCACTTTCCGGACCGAAATCCTTGTTCCCAATGCCGATTACAAACTCAAAGCGGGGGTTACGGCCACTGTGCAGATCACAGCCGGCAAGACGACGGCTCAGCGTATTCCCTCCAATATCCTCACCCTTGACGATGACGGAACAGTGGGCGTGCGATATGTCGACAGAGACGATATGGTCCGTTTTGCCAAAGTCGACGTGATTGACGAAACCAATGACGGCGCATGGGTCACCGGCCTTCCTGATCAGACCCGCATCATAACCGAAGGACAGGATTATGTCGCCGTCGGGCAAACCGTTGAAACGGATGCTAATTATAACGCGGCAGCCGTTCAATGAGCGCAGACCCGGACGATCTCGGCGCCGCTCCGCGTAAGGACGGCATGCCGCCTAGCGCTAAGGGCCTTGCCGGTATCGTCGGGTTTTCCATTCGCAATTGGCGGATGACACTCGGCATCATGTTGTTTGCCGTTATCGGCGGCATGCTCGCCATGAGCCGATTGCCGCTAGACGCAGAGCCGGACATCCCCGTTCCCTTTATTAATGTGCAGGTCGTCCTTCCGGGGATTTCGCCCGAGGATGCAGAGCGTTTGCTCATTCGTCCCTTGGAAACAGAGCTGAAATCCGTTGACGGCCTCAAGGAGATGAACGGCATTGCGTCAACGAATGTGGCCTATGTCGTGATGGAGTTCGAGGCCAGCTTTGACCAGGATCAGGCCATGGCTGACGTGCTGGAAAAAGTCGATCGCGCGCGCGCCGAATTTCCGCAGGAGGCCCGTGAACCTGTGGTCGAAGAAGTCAGCACGTCCTCCCTCCCCATTCTGACTGTCAATCTCTGGGGTGATGCACCGGAGCGTGAACTGCAAAAACGTGCCAAAGACCTGCAAAGGCGGCTCGAAAGCCTGCCGTCCGTTCTGGAAGCCAAGATTTCCGGGGAGCGGACCGATGTTCTCGAAGCCGTTCTGGATCCCGCGCGGATTGAAAGTCTCGGCATAACCTATGACGAAATATCCGCCGCTGTCGGACAGAATAATGCGCTGGTTCCGGCTGGGGCGCTCGAGTCTGAGAGCGGTAAATTCAATGTCAAAATACCGGGGCTGATTGAAAATCCAGAGGATATGAGCGAGCTGGTTATCCGGCGTAATGAGAGCGGCGCGATTATCAAACTTGGCGATATTGCCGAGGTGCGGCGGGGGTATAAAGATGTCTCGACTTTTGCGCGGTTCAACGGACGAACGTCAGTCTCGCTCGAAGTTTCCAAGCGGCAGGGCGAAAATATTCTGGACACGTCTGACAGGGTTCAGGAACTGGTCAATGAAGTGAGCAGCGCCCCCGAATGGCCTAAAACGATAAACGTGTCCTATAGCCAGTCGCGCTCCACTTATATCAATGATATGATGAGCGAGCTCTCCGCCTCCATCATCAATGCGGTTATTCTGGTCTTCATCGTCTGTATTGCGGCCCTGGGTTGGCGCTCCGCCCTTTTTGTAGGCTGGGCCATACCGGCCAGTTTTCTGATCGCGTTTGCTCTGTTCTATATCCAAGGCGAAACCATCAATATGATGATACTTTTCGGCCTTATCCTCTCTGTCGGAGTTCTGGTTGATAGCGCCATTGTGATTGTTGAATTTGCCGACCGGAAAATGGATGAAGGGCTCGAGCGGCTCGAGGCGTTTAAAATGGCGGGAGAGAGAATGTTCTGGCCCATCATGTCGTCAACGGCGACGACCCTCGCCGCGTTTCTCCCTCTGCTTTTCTGGGATACGCTCACGGGTAAATTCATGGCCTATTTTCCGCGCACCATGATTTATGTCCTCTCGGCCTCGACCCTTATGGCGCTTATTTTTCTTCCGACATTGGGCGCCAAAATCGGCTTCAGACCGAAGCAGAAGAAAAATCAAAACGCCGCGCTTCTGGCCGCTGGCGAAGGCGACCCAGGAAAGCTGACAGGGATTACAGGCGTCTATGTTAGAATTATTCAAAAACTTGTGCGGTTTCCGCTTGCCGTTTTCGGAGGCATGATCGCAACGGCGGTGCTTATCGTTTTTGCCTTTGGCGCCAGCATGCAGGGCCCGCCGCCCAAACCCGTCGAGTTTTTTACTCAGACCCCCTCCGATCAGCTCTTTATTCTGGCCCGGGCCCGCGGAAATACGACACCTCAACAAGTGCTGACCATCGGCAAAGATATTGAAAACCGGATCAAGGACATTCCGGGAATCGAGTCCGTTTACACGGTTGCCGGAGACGGCGCGATTGGACGCGGGGGCGGAAGCGCCCTGACCGGACCCGCCAATGTGCCCTCCGATACGGTCGTGAAAGTCTACACAGAACTCCTGCCCTTTGCAGAGCGGCGCAGCGTCACCGACATCGTCAATGATCTGGAACGCGCCACCACGGGCATTCCGGGCGTCATTACCGAAGTCACCGCTATTGATCAGGGCCCGCCCATCGGGAAAGATATCGGCATTCAGATTTCTACTGAAGATAAACAAGCTCTCGTCGAAGTGACCAAACAGGTTCGCGAAAAACTGGAAAGCATTGAAGGCGTTGTCGATATCGAAGACAGTTTGCCTTTGCCCGGCGTTGACTGGGAAATTGTTGTAGATCGGGCAGAAGCGGGGCGCTTAGGTCTGGATATAGGGCGCATTGGCGCCGCCGTTCAATTCATAACCGAAGGCGCCCTTGTCGGACAATATCGTCCTTTGGACGCCGAAGAAGAGGTCGATATCCGCCTGCGCTACCCGGCATCTGAAAGAGATCTCTCGGCCTTGGACACTCTTCGGATACAAACGCCGGCGGGGGCATTGCCACTTTCGACCGTGGTGACCCGCGTCGCAAAACAGAGGCAGGACCAGATCGAACGCCGGGATTTGCTACCCTTCTATGTCGTGCAGGGAAACACCCAGTCAGGCTACGCCACCAATATTCAGGTCGAAGAGCTCACGCGCTGGTTTGAGGAAGAAGCGGATTTGCCGCCAAATGTGAAATGGAAATTCCTGGGACAACAGGAAGAAAACGCCGAAGCCGGGCAATTCGCGGCCGCCGCTATGCTCGCCATTCTATTCATGATGAGCGTTATTCTTCTGCTGCAGTTTAATAGTTTCTACCATGTGTTCCTGACGCTCATGGCCGTTATTCTTTCTGTTTTCGGCGTGCTTTTGGGACTTATCTTCTATCCGTACATTTCCATGATCCTGACCCTGACGGGCGTCATCGCTCTGGCCGGAATCGTTGTGAATAATAACATTGTTCTGATTGATGCTTATCAGCGCTTTCGAGAGCACGGTTATGAACCTGTCGATGCCGCCGTCCGCACGGCGGCTCAACGTCTGCGGCCTGTCTTTCTCACGACTCTGACCACCGTCGTAGGCCTTATGCCGCTTATCCTGGGCTGGGGCGCAAATATTTTCACGGGCGAACTGGATACAAGAGGGACGAGCACCTCTGAAATCTGGGCGCCCATTTCCTTCGTTGTGGCCAGTGGATTAGGGTTTGCGACTATCCTGACGCTTGTTGTCACGCCCGTCCTCCTGGCGGCGCCCAGCGTATTGAGCGAGAGAGCCGAGCGGATTTACAAGCGATATAAATCAGGGCTGCGCCCAGAAACCTCCGCAGAAGCCGCCGAATAGCGGTCTTATTCCTCGGGAGGAAGAAGCGCGGCCGCTTCCCGAGGCGCAAAGATTACAGTGTTCTGAGCTCCGCCGCCCAGCAAAGCCCGGCGGATCTGCCACCGAAACGGCTCAAACCTGACCCTGGGAATATTGGCCTGATCCATCTCGACGGGTGGAAGGCGTTCAAACGGAACTGTCACTTGTACGCGTTCAGCGTCTGGACGGATTAGTTCGGCCCTTACATCATACTCCCCCATTGGTAGCATACGGCCCGCGATGAAATTCCAGCGCCCGCCGGCTCCGACACGCGTTTCGCCAATAGCCGCTTCGCCTGCATAAAGACGGACGCGGCCGGCTTCACTGGTTGTGCCTGAAAATATAACGCCCCCGGCATCATCATAGTCGATTGGCCCCATAGTAAGAGGCCCTTCTGTCGGACTACCGCCGAAAGGCGATGTCACAATGCGGGTCGGCCCGCCCGGAACGCTGACCATGATAAGGGTCGGTCTGGCCTTGGGTTCTTTTTCAGGGGGCTCGGCGTCTTCTTCGTTCTCTGTTTCGTTAGTTTCGATGTTTTCCTCAGGCGCTTCGGGCAGAACAATTCGATAAATGGTTTCATCCCCGCGAACCGTCACATCAGAGTCGGTATATAGAACGGCTTCCAGCACCATGGGCTGCTCATCCACGGCGTCCAGTGTCACCATCCAATTTCCATTCGCATCGGATTTTATCTGGCGCTCTCTTTGCCCGCGATTAGAAATAATCACGACCGTATTGGGCTGAGCCGTGCCGGACAGGCGCAGTTTCTTGACGCCGTTTTGTTCATATTCGCTGATATCCTGAAACAAGGTCGGAGCGAGTCCAAGCGGGTCGGCCGTTTCGGCTATTACAGGCGGAGGGTTTTGCGCATCGCCGCCTTCGAGACGCGAGAGAACGTCCAGCATCTGTAGAATGACCACAAGCGCCACGGCCAGAAGCAGTCCTCCTACTATGATCCAGATGATACGGGCCTTGAACATGATTTTTTACAAATCTCCTTTTGCGAGCGCTTGATTGGCGCTTCATTCAAGGCATAAGGGGAGGTGATGACAAATAAAACTGAAAAATCCGACAGCGCTGAAAAAACGGGCGCTCTAACTCTCTGCGTCTTTTGCGGCGCAAGTCCGGGTAAGGATCCGAGACATATGGTTCTGGCCAGAAATCTGGGAACTGAAATCGCCCGCAGGGGCCACAAACTTGTTTATGGGGGCGGCGGGTTAGGCCTGATGGGAGCTGTCGCAAGAGCCGCGCATCAGGGCGGCGCCCCGGTCACAGGGGTCATGCCAAATTTTCTAAAGGAAGCAGAGAAGACCGTTTCTGGCGTAGAACATGAATTCGTCGAGACCATGCATGAGCGCAAAATCTCCATGTTTGAGCAGGCCGATGCTTTCATCGTTCTGCCCGGCGGAATCGGCACTCTGGAAGAAGCTGTCGAGATATTATCGTGGCTGCGTCTGAACCTTCATGTGAAGCCCGTTATTTTTTTGAGTGATACGGGATATTGGGAAACTCTCCTTGCAACATTTCACCATGTCGTCGATTCCGGATTTGCGAGTGAGTCGACCCGGGATGACCTTCTCTCGGCCTCTTCGATAGAAGAAGCTTTTACTATCGCCGAGAGAGAAATAACGGAGCCTCGTTATCGGGAGCCGCTTAAATTGAGTAAGACGGAAGAGTTGAAAAAACGGGTTTAATTGCTGTCTATATGTGCAAAATAGCCGCGATGGCTTCCAAGCCTTTTTGATCTTCCGCATCGAATGAATTGAGCGATGTGCTGTCCACATCCAAAACAGCCGCAAGCTCGCCGTCTTTATCAAGAACGGGAACGACAATTTCGGAATTGGTTTGACTGTCACAGGCAATGTGGCCGGGAAAGGCATGAACATCCTCGACTATGATTGTCTTTTTCTGTGTCGCACAAGCCCCGCACACACCCCGCGAAAACGGAATCCGCAGGCAACCCAATGTGCCTTGATAAGGCCCCACGACAAGCTCATCATTTTTGAGCGGATCAACCTCGTAAAACCCGGTCCAGAAAAAGTAATCAAAGCGTTGCGCCAACAGGCAAGACGCCGTGGCATATCGAGCGGTCATAGACGTTTCGCCCTCTATCACGGCTTTGATTTCTTCCAGTACTTCCTGGTATGTTTGTGCTTTGGTCATGACGGCGCAGATAGGCCTTTGGCCGCAGACTTACAAGGCGCGCTATCCTTCTTTTTGAAGAATGTGATCGGCCACAGCAAAACCTGACAGAGCGGCGCCCTCGACGCGGCCGCCTTGGCACCAATCGCCGATCACGAAAAGCTTCTTGTCAGGATCACATAAAAACAGTTTTTCAGGAGAATTTGCGACACTCGCATAGAGCCAGCGGTGCAGGCTGACATGCTCCGGCTGAGTTAAATCGAGGCGGGTGAGAGCCGCGGTGATTTCCATCATAGTCGCTTGCACCTCATCCCGGTTGGAGTCGATATTATTGTTAGACCACTCGCCAGACGCGTGGGCCACAATAGTCCCCATATTATCTGCCCTGTTCGGCTTGGCGCTGTTTACCGCCAGCCACGTGACAGGCAGGTCACTCACGCGCAGGCTCTCCCATCCGGGATCAATTGGGCCCGTTAGCCCGATCATCAGAGCATAGCACGCCTCCATTTTGGCGGCTTTCAAACTCTCAATATCTGCAAAATCATTGGGTAAGAGAGCCAAAGCCTGCTTTGGCGGGGTCGTGCAAATGACGCTGTCAAACCCACTTCTATCCTGGGAAGTCCCGTTTTCACTTTCTTCAAAGCCCAGAGTCCATAATCCATCATCGTCGCGCTTCAATGACGATACCCTGTGATGAGTGACAATATTCAAGCCATCGGCGAGGAATTTCGCAAAACTGTTCATACGGGGCGTTCCGACCCACCTTTCTCCTCCCGTATCTGAGGTCAACAGTCCTGTTTTCAAATAGAGGGCGCGCCCCGCCCACCGGGAAACGGCGCCATTTGTTTCAGCTTTATCTACGAGAGCACGAAAGCGATCATCTTTCACCGTAAAATATTGCGCTCCGTGGTCATATTCGTAAGGGCCGGCGTATCGTGTCGATAAACGGCCCCCAACCCCTCGGGATTTTTCAAACAGCGTCACACTGTAGCCAGCTTTATTTAGTTCCTGCGCCGCGCACAGTCCTGAGACGCCGGCTCCGATAATTGCAATTCTCATTTTATCCCTCTTCCAGAAGCCAGTCAGAATTTAAATGTCACAACACAAGCACATTTTTTAATCGTTTCGCCTTTTTTCAAGGCAAAGACATAAAAGCGCTCATTTCTTCAACGCCCGTTCGACTCTTCCCGCGCTTCAAGACTTACTACAATGGAACTAGCCTTGACATATTTGACCTCATATAGTGGAACAAAATACAGTTTCGGACATAAAATCCATTCAATTGCTGACAGCGCTGTCAGGACAATATATTGCGTGCAATAACGAATCTGAAAATTTTATCACGATTTCGCACCTAAAAAGGAAATAGTATGACCACTCGCCTCGCTATCAACGGTTTTGGACGCATTGGCCGCAATGTGCTGCGCGCCCTGTATGAGCAAGGCCGCGATGACCTTCAGGTTGTTGCCATTAACGATCTGTCTTCAACCGATAATCTAGCGCATCTATTGAAATATGACTCAGTTCACGGGCGTTTTCCCGGCACGATAAAAGCTTCGGAAGACAGCCTGGACATAGGTCACGGCCCGATACAGGTTACGTCTGTCCGTAATCTGGAAGATCAGAACTGGGCGGATAATCAGGTAGATATCGTTCTGGAATGTACAGGAATTTTTACCTCACGAGACGCCGCGGCTAAACATCTAGACGCCGGAGCCAAGCGCGTTCTGATTTCAGCGCCGGGCGCCAATGCGGATAAAACCATTGTTTACGGCGTAAATCACGACACCCTTACAAAAGACGATGTCGTTGTCTCAAACGGCTCCTGCACAACCAATGCGTTAGCCCCCCTCGCTAAAACGCTTAATGACGCTTTCGGGATTGAATCCGGCTTCATGACGACAGTACATGCCTATACTGGGGATCAGCCGACGCTGGATACGATACATCGCAAAGATTATAATCGCGGACGCGCGGCGGCCCTGTCTATGATCCCGACTTCTACTGGCGCAGCAAAAGCGATAGGTCTGGTTATGCCGGAACTGGAAGGGAAACTCGACGGCAAAGCCATACGCGTTCCGACCCCGAATGTATCCGTTGTCGATTTGGTCGTGAATACAACCAAGTCTGCCTCTGTTGACGACGTAAACGCCGCCTTTGCCAAAGCCGCCAATGGCGCGTTGAAGGGCGTTATGCAAGTTATAGAGGACCAGACTGTTTCAATTGACTTTAACCACGATCCACATTCCTCCAGCTTTTTGAACGGCGAAACCGTCGTCATGCATGACAAAATGATCCGCGTGCTTAGCTGGTATGACAATGAATGGGGCTTTTCCAACCGCATGCTCGATACAGCCGCGGAAATCGCCAAACACTTATAGGACTTATGACAATTACACGCGCAATTAAATCCGATGAACTTCTGGAACGTCTGCAAAAGCGGCTTTCAGAACATAAAAAAGATATGGATCAGGATCCGCAGGCCAATGCGGTCAAGGTGCTGGCTTATGATATTTCCAAAGATGTGGAGGAACGTAAACTCGCCTTCCGCCATATCGAAGAACTTGTCAAACAGCTTTCAGACAGAGGCGCTATAGAGCGTATTCGGCGCCTGCGGCGGCGCTCGGGGCTGGAACAGGTTGAAGCGCTTGAAGCCAAAGTTACCGAGATTGCCAAGGCGCAAGCCAGTAAAGGCTGGGAAAGTTTTAAAGCCTGGGCGGAGACACCTGGCTTGGGAATTGTGCTGACCGCCCATCCCACTTTTTCCCTCTCCCGCGATATCCGAAATTGTCTTGGAGCCTTGGCTTCAAAAAAAGACGGTGAGTTTGACGAAGAAGCTGAAGAACTAAAATCCTATCCCTATCTGCCGAAACGCGCGCCAACTCTGTTGGAAGAGCATGAGGATACACAAGCGACATTGGAGCGCATTCAAGAGTCTTTAAATCGTATAAACACCAAAATACTCGATGTGGCTCAGAAAAACTTTGAAAAGAACTGGACAGAGCTGACACCTCATCTCGCCGATGCCTATAGCTGGGTGGGATATGATATTGATGGCCGAACCGATATTTCCTGGGGAGACGCCCTCCGTCTTCGCCTGACCGAAAAGCATATGCAATTGGGGCGCTATCTCAAAACGGCGCAGGCTCTGCAAACCAAAGGAAACCTCGAAGCCAAAAGTGAAGAGGCTCTAGAGACGCTGATTGACAAGCTTTCCGATGCCCAATCCAGCGCTAAACGCGATCTGACGCTGTTCGAAAAAGATATTACCCAGCCCGAAAATTTGGTCGCTGCAGCAAATAATCTAACGCGGGATTCCACACGGCGTTTCACAAATCTCGACTTGGCAATTGAGCTCATTGGCAAAGCCATTGAGGGGGCAGATGAAAGTCTGACATCCAGTCTGATTGTTTTACGGGCGCAAATGGTCGCTTTTGGCTTGGGGACCGCGCGGATTCACTTCCGCTTGAATGCCCGTCATGTTCTGTCCGCAATTCGTCCTATTTTCGGCATGGATCAGCAATCTTCCGACAATCGGACCTTACTCAATAAAGCGACCAAGCTGACGAAATCGGTGAAAGCCCAGCCGGTAAATTTTGCGTCTCTCGCTCTGGAAAAAAGCACTGCGCATGAGAAAATGATCCTTTCGGCGCAAATGCATAAATATATCGACGACAAGACTCCTATACGCTTATTGATCGCAGAGACCGAAGACAGCCTTGTTCCGCTTGGCGTACTTTATCTGGCGCGTCTCTACGGGCTGGAAAACCATCTGGATATTTCTCCGCTGTTTGAGACGGCAGACGCGCTCAATAATGGCGGGCGGATTATCGGTAAAATGCTGAGCAATCCGGTTTATAAGGACTATGTGAAATCCCGCGGCGTGTTCGCCATACAGACCGGCTTCTCCGATGCCGGGCGTTTTATGGGACAAATTCCGGCCACGCTCGCCATTGAGCGACTTCATTCTCATTTCGCCCATCAGATGGAAAAGAATGAAATGCAGGACGTGACCGCGCTTGTTTTTAACACTCACGGCGAAGGGCTAGGACGCGGAGGTCACCCCGGGAATATTCAGGAACGCGTTGATTACGCGATGAGCCCCTGGGCGATTCATCAATTTGAAAAACGCGGCGTACATTTATGCCATGAAGTGAGTTTTCAGGGCGGAGACGGATTTCTCTGGTTCCAGACGCCTTCCCTTTCTGGTGCCACCACTCACTCTTTGGTCGCGGCGCGATATGCGGACCGAAGCGAGGCGGAAGATGACAGCTTTTACACTGAGAATGATTTCTCCTGGGATATTTTCCGAACTATCGGGTCAGAACAGGACAGCCTTTATAGAGACCCGAATTATATCACCCTCCTAGGCGGATTTGGTCAGAACCTCTTGATCCCAACCGGGTCACGCGCCGTTAAACGGGCGTCCCCTGGCAGCGGCGCGGATATGTTCAATCCCCGGCAGCTACGCGCTATCCCTCACAATGCAATTTTGCAGCAATTCGGAACGCCGGCGAATATCATCTTCGGTATCGGCCGAGCCGCGGCGATTGATAGCGAAAAATTCGAGAATTTGCTCGAAACCTCGGCCAGAGCGCGCAGTATTTTCCGCCTCGCGGCTACCTCTATGGGCCGGACCCAGTTTTCAGCCCTGACGGCTTATGGCCGATTGTTTGATCCGGGATTCTGGATCAGCCGCGCCCTTTCTGGGAATGAGCCTGTCTTGGCGGAGCGTTCTTTAATTGTCGCGGACACACTCAGCCAGTCCAATTGGCGTTCCCAAATTATGGATTTGGCAAACCGCCTTCGCATGGATCAGTATAATGCACAGGCGACATTGGGCCAAAGTGATCTGGCCTGTACGGATTGTGACCCGGAGACTCTCAAGATTTTACATGCGCTGCGTCTCGCAATCGTGATGAAAATGATGATTATTGTCACGGACCTTCCCGCCATCGGCGACGAAAATACGTCGCAGATGAATGTTCTGCAGAGACTTCAGACCTTTCAGATTGATTCTATTCTGGAAGATTTGCGCCAGCGTTATCCGGAGAAACGCGACGCTCTCAGCTGGACAGAAGATCTGGTGGAAAAATCAGGTGTGAAAGTGGGCGGCTCAGGCGGATATCCGCATATTTCAGGCACCATCATCAAACCTCTTCAAAGGGCGTCTGAATTGGTCCGCCAAATCACCATCGCGATTACACACCATTACGACGCCTACGGGTAGGTTATTCTAATAAGGTAGGTTTTTCTAAAATGCGTCTTTCCAAGCGTTTGATTTGCTTGGAAGGGCGTGTCAGATATTTGCGTGTCTGAAATTTTACAAAGGCCTGATATGTCAGTTTCCCGTCGCACCCTCCTTCAAACCTCTGCGGCGGCCGCCGCAACCTCTGCCTTGGCCTTTACCGGATGCGCCACGCAATCCACTGGAGCGGCGCCGCAGTCCGATATGGATTTGATGGATCAGGCGACAGACCTTCTTCTGAACGCCTACCCCGAGACAGCGTCGAGCGCCGGAATTGATACGGGTAAATATCGTTATCTTAAATCTCAATTGACCGACAGGTCGCCCGCCGGACAAGCGGCGATTGAAAGTGATGTGCGGGCTATGCTCGCCAAATTGAATCAAGTCGATACGGCGGCGATGCCCGAAGATGAGGCGCTGACTTTTGATGTGGTTCGGTCCGTTTTTGAGACGGCAGCAGAAGGGTTTGATCTGCCATATGGCGACGTCGCTTTGCTGAATTCAAACTGGTCTTATCGAAATAGTCCTTATGTTGTTGCGCAAAATACCGGGGCCTTTGTCGAAATTCCCAGCTTTTTGGACTCGTCCCATTCTATCGAAGAGCATTCGGATGCCGACAGCTACCTTCTGCGGATGGAAGCCTATGCCCGGCAACTTGACGGAGAAACCGCGCGCGTGCGCGAAAATGGGGAGAAAGGCGTTATCCTGCCGGACTTCCTCATGGAAAAAACACTCGGTCAGTTGAAGGGCGCGGATGCAAAACCTGCAGAAGACTGGGGTATTGTCAAAACGCTTGCGACGAAAACCGCAGAATTCGGCACGCCCTTCGGGGAAAGAGCAGCGCTTTTGGCAGAGCAAAAAATCCGGCCCGCTATCAAACGCCAAATCGCGGCTCTGGAAACACTTGCCCCGCGTGCAACATCCAATGCGGGCGTTTGGGCTCTTCCGGAGGGTGACGCCTATTATGACTGGGCGCTGAAAGCCGGGACCACCACCAATATGTCGCCTGACGATGTGCATCAAATGGGCTTGGACGAGCTTGCAGATCTCCATGCGGAGATGGACCCCATTCTTCGTTCTGCGGGTTACACCAACGGGTCAGTTGGAGAGAGAATGACGGCCTTGTCCAAAGACCCGCGTTACCAATTTTCCGAAGGCGATAAGGGCCGGGCCGAAATCATGGCCTTTATTGAAGAAACGCTTACGGACATTCGCGGACGTATGCCGCAAGCTTTCGAAACCCTTGTTCCGGGTTTTCTGGAGGTCACGCGGATTGCCCCCGAAGTCGAAGCCGGCGCGCCGGGCGCTTACGGCGGCGCCGGATCAATTGACGGAAAAAGCCCCGGTCATTTCTGGATCAATCTGCGCACGACAGATCTGCACAGCAAATTCAGCCTACCCGATTTGACCTATCATGAAGCTATTCCCGGCCATGTCTGGCAGGGCGAATATACGTTCAAACAGCCGCTCATTCGATCTCTCCTGGCCTTTAATGCCTATTCCGAAGGTTGGGCGCTTTACGCCGAACAAATTGCTGATGAGCTTGGCGTATATGAGGACTTCCCGATTGGAAGACTTGGCTATCTGCAGTCGCTGGCCTTCCGGGCTTGCCGCCTAGTGGTTGATACAGGCCTTCATGCCAAACGCTGGACACGGGAAGAAGCCATTGAGTGGTTTGTCACAAATAATGGATCAAACCCCGAAGAAGTCCGGAGCGAAGTCGATCGTTACTGCGCGTGGCCGGGGCAAGCCTGCGGGTACAAAGTCGGGCATAGCGCTATTGTCGGGCTACGCGCCAAAGCAAAAGCCGAATTGCGCGACAAGTTTGACTATAGACGTTTCAATGATGCGGTCGTGCTGGGCGGCAGTGTCCCGATGACCGTGCTCGGCGAAGTCATCGATAAATATATTGAACGGGAAAAGCGCGCTTAATTCATTCAGCGCGTCAGATCCCGACAATCTTTTGCACAACTTTCGGGATCCAGCTTTTCATGACCAGCGGACCTTCTGTCATCACAAGACAGATGCAGTCTTCACCTTCATCAATGTGAGGGGCATGGGTGACTGTGTCGTCTTCGATATGCAGGTCCCCGCGGCGATAGGTTTTATCCCCGATAGTATAGCTCCCGGTCAGGATCAGAGACCACTCATCCCCTTTATGAGAATGCTCCGGCATCTTCATCCCGCCCTTGGCTTTGAGAAGGTAAAGCCTTTCGCCTTCTTCGTAACGGCGATTTCCCAGAACGTCATGAACGGCGACACCCGGAACCATGGAGCGCCATTTCATATCTTGCAGGCCATGCCCTAAAACAGATCTCAGGGTTTTCGGAGCCAAGCCCTGACCAAAAGGCCGAGCGTCTTCATCGCTCTCGTCTTGTGGTAGCTTTTCCAACACGCCCCCCAAAAAGTGAGGTGATAAAGAAACAGATTCTGTTTCATCCAAAAAGGTTGTGGCAATTTCTTCCTGAAAAGAAACTGCGTCAGCAACCTTTTCGGAGATCTCGCTTTGGCAAGCCATTATTATATGTTTAGCGGGGCTGAGATTACCCAAGGCATAATCCGTAATGGATGCCTCGGAAGTCACCACGTCATTTTCCAAATGCAAGCTCATCGCATATTCCCTATCTGTCGAGCCATATTCGATTTTAAAAGTTGAATAGCGCTTCGGATACGTGTTTTCACAGTACCCAGCGGGATACCGATTTCCGACGCAATCTCTTTATGTGTCTTAAATTCCATATAGGCCATACGGATGGCTGTTTGTTGTGGTTTAGACAAACGCGCAATTTGTTCTCTTAAAATGTCTGAATTTTCCTGTGACATGAAGTTTTGTTCCGCTGACGGAACTTCATCATCTGCGATAATCTTCATGAGTTCAGGGTCACGAACATCCATGCGCCCATGTTTGCGTTTGTGATCTATCCAACGATTTCGGGTCATTCTGTAAACCCAAGTCGCAAAACTGGCTTTGGAAGGGTCAAATTTATGGGCTTTCGTCCAAACCTTTATCATGATGTCCTGAACAATATCCTCAGCTGTGCCGTCTCCAACGCCTCTGGCCATAAGCCAGCCTTTGAGTTTGGGGCCATAAATTTCGAACAGGTCTGAAAGAGCTTTCGCGTCTTTTCTTTCGGCAATATTATGCAGCCACTGTGCATCCCGGCGCGCAGCGCTGATACTCTTTTTAGAAACTGTCCGGCCATAATTCTGGCCGGGTCCGGGGGTGGGCATGTAAGTCTCTTCTGCCTTTGGTGGTTCTGAAGTCTTATCTTCCACAATCGACAAAGTCATGACAAATCCAAGCTGACAAATTGAAACACTCTACAATATTACGCTTGGCATTGGTGTGTGGATTTTTCTTTTTGTGTCCTATTTCAAATTTATTGACCTCCGAGCCGCATATAGCCACCTTGCCAAAGCTGTCTCCATAGCCATATTGGAGCCATGGCGAATGTCACCCAGCTCCATCCGGAACAAAATCTGTCCATGTGGCAGCCCCACCGTCCCGACAGACCGGATAAATCCGAAGGCGGGAAGCGGTTTCGGCTTGTCTCAGAGTATGAACCCAAGGGCGATCAACCGAAAGCGATTGAAGAGCTCTGCGATGGGTTGAACTCGATAGAACGGGATCAGGTTCTGCTCGGCGTCACGGGCTCCGGTAAAACCTTCACCATGGCCAAGATTATTGAGGCGACCCAGCGCCCTGCCCTGATCATGGCGCCGAATAAAACGCTTGCGGCCCAGCTTTATTCCGAATTTAAGAGTTTTTTCCCGGATAATGCGGTCGAATATTTCGTCTCATACTATGATTACTATCAGCCCGAGGCCTATGTCCCGCGCACCGACACATTTATTGAGAAAGATAGTTCCGTAAACGAACAAATCGACCGGATGCGCCACGCCGCGACCCGCGCCATTTTGGAACGCGATGACTGTATCATCGTCGCCTCGGTCTCCTGTATTTACGGTATTGGGTCGGTTGAGACCTATACAGCGATGACAGTGGATCTGAAAAAGGGCGACGAAATGGATCCCCGCACTCTCATGGCGCAATTTGTCGAGCTGCAATATCAGCGCAATGATCTGGCCTTCCAGCGCGGCTCGTTCCGCGTTCGGGGCGATACGATTGAACTTTTCCCGGCTCACTATGATGATACGGCCTGGCGGTTCGACTTCTTCGGAGACGAAATAGACACCATAATGGAGTTTGATCCTCTGACGGGGAAAACCAAGCGCGACATTAACAATGTCCGTGTTTATGCCAATTCGCATTATGTGACCCCCCGCCCGACCGTGCAAAGCGCGATGAAGGGTATCAAGAAGGAACTCGGCGAAACGCTCAAGAGATTTGAGGCCGAGGGAAAATTACTCGAAGCCCAGCGTATTGCCCAGCGCACCGAATTTGATCTGGAAATGATGGCGGCCAGCGGATTTTGCAACGGCATTGAAAACTACTCCCGTTATCTCACAGGCCGCGCGCCGGGCGAGCCGCCGCCCACATTATTTGAATATCTCCCCGAAGACGCGCTATTGTTCATGGATGAAAGCCATGTCTCCGTGCCGCAAATCGGCGCGATGAGTAAGGGCGACTTCAGCCGAAAATCCACATTGGCCGAACATGGTTTCCGCCTGCCAAGCTGTATCGATAACCGCCCGCTGAAATTCGAAGAATGGGACGCAATGCGCCCTCAGACCGTGCATGTGTCCGCCACGCCAAGCGATTGGGAAATGGAACGCACAGGCGGCGTGTTTGTCGAACAGGTTATTCGCCCCACCGGATTGATTGATCCACCCGTTGAAATTCGCCCTGTTGCCAAAGACGGCGCCAATCAGGTCGATGACGTGATTGATGAAGTTCAGAAGGTCGCCGCCCGCGGTTATCGGTCTCTGGTCACAACCCTCACCAAGAAAATGGCCGAAGACCTGACCGAATATATGAACGACCAGGGCATCCGCGTCCGATACATGCATAGCGATGTGGATACGCTTGAGCGGATCGAAATTATCCGCGATCTGCGCCTCGGCAAATTTGATGTGCTCATCGGTATCAACCTCCTCCGCGAGGGGCTCGACATTCCCGAATGTGCCTTTGTCGGTATTTTGGATGCAGATAAGGAAGGCTTTCTTCGATCCGAGACATCTCTTATCCAGACCATTGGCCGGGCCGCGCGGAACAGCGAAGCCAAGGTCGTCCTCTATGCGGATAAAATTACCGGCTCTATGGAACGGGCGATTAATGAGACGGATCGCCGTCGGGACATCCAAGTCGCTCATAATGAGAAACACGGAATTGTTCCGAAAACCGTTCTTCGCGGTGTGGCCGATATAGTCGGTGACAGTGAAGCCGCCGGAAAAATCAAGGATGACGCCAATAAATACACGCCGAGTGGCCAGATTAAAAAGAAATATCTCGAAGCGGCCGAGGGCGAGCAGGAAGCCTATATGGGCGGTAATATGACCGCCGTTATGGCCGACCTCGAAAAACGCATGTTTGAAGCCGCCGAGAACTTGGAATTTGAAGAAGCGGCGAGATTGCGGGATGAAATGGCGCAGTTGAAAAAGGCAGTCGACGCGGCGGAATAATGTTCAGATTTACACTATCGATATTCTTCGGCGTCTTCCTGTCCTCCTTTTCCGAATTTTCGGTAGCCGAAGAAAAGGAGAATAAGGCGCTTCACAAAGCGCATGTGTCTATCGTGAAGGATCACCGCACTGTTCGGCACATCGGCGTAAAGTCGGCCGCAGAGTTAGATACCAAGGACACCTTATTCTTTGATGTTCGGGAGAAAAAAGAATTTGATGTCAGCCATATTATCAATAGCAAACACGTCGACCCCGAGCTGTCCGCTTCGGATTTCATGGCGCAATTTGATCAGGACTGGACTGGTAAAACGCTCGTCTTTTACTGCTCGGTTGGCCGTCGGTCTTCTATTTTAGCTGAAAAAGTTCAAGCCGAATTAAAAGCAGCCGGCGCAAAAGACGTCTATAATCTGAAAGAAGGAGTATTTGCCTGGCATAATGCGGGGCTTCCCCTCGAGAACGCCGCAGGTCCAACGGAGCTCGTGCATCCCTTCAACGCCTTTTGGGGCCGTATGATTAACCGCAAGGATTTGGTGGCTTATAAAGCGGCGGATTAAACCAACCCCTTATCCGTCCCGCAGACCTTATCCCAGAATCGGAAATATAATCCGTAATTCCCTTTGAATTTTGTGTGATGCAGATTGTGGTGACTGGCCGTGATGATGTGACGGCCCCACCACCCTTTGACCCATTTATCCGGATAGACTTCCCACCCTGCGTGATTGAACACGGCGTTGATCGTCATCACCATGAGCAGAGCGAGCGCAACGCCCACATGAAGCGGGATAAACAGCGCCATCACAGGAAGCAGCCACGCTGCGCTGACCGCCTCAATCGGGTCGAACGAAAAGCTTGCCCAGGGCGTCGGCTGGACAGAGCGGTGATGGCCTTCATGCGTGTATTTAAATAATTTGCGATGGTGCATCAGACGGTGGGTGAAATAAAACCACGTGTCCTGCGCGAAGAGATAAATCGCGGCGGAGACAAAGATATAGCTCCACCCCAAGACACTTTCCGGCATGGCGCTATAGAGCGCCGTCCCGCCGGCTTTCCACATCTCTAGAACGATGGCGGCGGGCAGCGCATAAATAAAGGCGCTGATCGTCGAGAGCCGAATCTCATTGCGGACCGTCGCGCGGGTCGGCTCTCGTTTTGACAGGCGGCGCGCCTTTCTCGGCGCGCGTTTCCACAGCGCCCAGTGGATAGGGCCAACAATGATGAAATACCGCGCAATAATAATGGCCGTGAACGCCAAATAGGTTACAAGGGTTTGCCCCAAAGGTATCGGCCATCCATCCATACAATCGGTATAGGCGGAGTTTCTCGGGGTGGCTATATCACTTTTATTCTGTCATTCCGCACAAGTCCGTAGGACGCAGATGCGGAAGGCCGAGAGGTTGAAAACCTTCGTCCAGATTTCTCACAAACTCTCGACCTTCCGCGTCTTCGCGCGGAATGACAGGAATAGAGTTCTTTGTCTTATAAATTGACCTGAGCCCCCTCGCCTCATTACACTTACCCAATGAGCACAGTTATCCTCTCCATAGACCAAGGCACGACGTCTTCCCGGACTCTTGTCTTTTCTCCGCGTGGACGCATCCTATTCACAGCGCAGGAAGAATTTCCGCAAATCTATCCTCAAGACGGTTGGGTGGAGCATGATCCGGAAACCATTTGGGATACGGTGTTCAAAACCCTAAAAAAAGCCTGGCAGTTTGCCGAGGAAAATGACCATGACATTGCGGGTATCGGCATCACCAATCAAAGGGAGACAACCCTCGTCTGGAATAAGGAAACCGGGGACTGTCTTTATAACGCCATTGTCTGGCAGGATCGGCGAACGGCGGCGGCCTGTCGTGAAATGGCAAAAAAAATGCCCGCCGAGGAGCTCAACGCCAAATCCGGCCTCATCCATGATCCCTATTTCAGCGGAAGCAAGATCGCCTGGATATTGGACAATGTGGACGGCGCGCGGGATCTCGCCAAAGCAGAGAAGCTTGCTTTTGGGACTGTGGATTGCTTCCTCATCTGGCGCCTGACGGAAGGAAAAACCCACGCTACAGACGCTACAAATGCCAGCCGGACTAATTTATTCAATATCCATACGCAGGAATGGGATGAGGCCCTGTTAGAGCTTTTCGACGTGCCGCGCTCCGGCCTTCCAGAGGTGAAAGACTGCGTCGATGACTTCGGGACCTGTTCTCTTTTAGGCAAAGACATTCCGATTTTGGGTGTCGCAGGCGATCAACAGGCCGCCGCTATAGGGCAGGCCTGTTTTGAAGAAGGCGATATAAAATCCACCTATGGCACAGGGTGTTTTGTTATCCTGAATACGGGGGAAACCTGCGTCACGTCAGAGAATCGCTTGCTGTCCACTATTTGCTATCGGCTCGACGGGAAAGTCACCTACGCCTTGGAGGGCTCCATATTTATCGCGGGGGCCGCCGTTCAATGGCTTCGTGATGAAGTCAAAATCATTGACCACGCCAAAGACACGGAAAAGCTCTGCAGGAGCCTGGATAGCAATAAAGGGGTCTATCTTGTCCCGGCCTTTACGGGGTTGGGCGCGCCGCATTGGGATCCGGACGCGCGCGGCGGGTTATTTGGCCTGACCCGCGATACGGGCCGGGCCGAGATTGTCCGCGCGACGATTGAGAGCGTTTGTTACCAGACCTATGATTTGTTCAAAGCCATGGCGCAGGACGGGGTCAAACCAAAAATCCTTCGGGTAGATGGCGGCATGGTCGCCAATGACTGGATGGTGCAATATCTTGCGGGCGTGCTGAACATTCCGGTGGAACGGCCCAAAGTTTTGGAGACGACCGCATTCGGCGCTGCCGCCCTCGCCGCTATCGGCGCCGGATTATTTCCGTCTCTGGAAACTATCAAAGATGTCTGGACGCTGGATACTGATTTCGAACCTGACATGGATACGAAAACCCGAGAATCTGTTTTGGCGGGGTGGAAAGCCTCCGTGCAAAAAGTCCTGACAGATTGAGTAAAGAGGCTTTTCACAACGGTTCTCTATCGTTATAGCGGACGCCCTATGGACAAGTGTGAAATGGGGGGATAGCTCAGTTGGTTAGAGCCACCCGCTCATAACGGGTTGGTCGGGGGTTCAAGTCCCTCTCCCCCTACCATTTCACGCCCATTCGACTGAATCCTCCGGGGCGCTATTTCCGGAAGACAGAAATAAGAGGGATGAATTTGCCGCTGCGGTTTAGTACTTTTCGACATTCTCTTCTCGGTTCAGAGAAGCTCTCCCATCGGAAGTCTTTTTCAGGGTAAAACATTGAAGCCATATTAAAACTCCAAACGTAAAATTCTTCAGAAAAATCCTTTCTTGGCCAGATGAGATTCTGGTTATGGCTGGTTCTGCAATCATTTTAATTATCGTTGAGATTTGGTTGAAATGGAAGGTTCTTTTCTCCAATAGTTTTATCTTGGACGATGCCTTCATGTTTGAAAGAGCCTTATATGATAGGCCATTCAACGATCTCTCAAAATTCCTTTCCTCCTTTCAAAATACAAATTTTGACGGATATCTGGTTACAGCGGTTTACCGGTCACTCGTCGTTATGGCCGGTGATATCGTAACTTTGCGTCTGATTTTTCTGGTACTCTTCGCCGTAGCCACAGCTTTATTTTCGCTTCTGATCTACAGGGTCACAAAGGATCGCATCTTTAGTATCTTGGCGGGGACTTTCTCATTACTTACCCCCTTTTCCCTATTCTTCGTTCTTTTCACGAGTGGATCTTATTATTTAACTTTTTTCATCATTTTTGCTGCCGGCCTAATTTGCGGCACTTATATCGATCCCCACAGGCCCTTCTCTCAAACAGGGCCTCTAATCGTGGCGATGACCAGCTTATTTGCTCTCTCAGCTGCTCTGTTGGGAACAGGATCACTGCTTTGTCTCTCCGCCTTAATATGGATTTTTTATCATACCAGGTCATTCACCAAACCAAACCTTAGACGACTTTTCTATCTATGCGGCGTAATATTGGTAGCTCAGACAGTATGGACTATTTTAACTCTGCGTTCGCCCTATGAGGATATTCCAGGACGGGTCAATTACGATTTTTTCTCAATGTTTATAAATGGATTGAGAATTATTAATCGTTCAGTTTCAAGTTATCTTTTTCCAAACATTTCAACTGGAACACTGACGCGCCAGCCTAGCTTGTGGATCGCCGGGACCTTCATAATATTCATTTTAGGTCTGCATTTTTGGTTGATAAAAAAATTTATGAGAGAACGCATCAGGCTTTTATCCCTGCCCATAGAATATAGTCTTTCGCTTTTTTTAGGCGTGTCTGCCGTCTTGGCAATTGGGCCTTATTCGTTATTAACCCATACCCACCCTTGGCACTATTTTTCTCCGCTTATCTTTTTAGGCAGCATGACTTTTCTATTAATCTATTTGGCTTTGGGAAAGCGGATTGCCTGTTTTACAATCTTTCTGGCGGCTGTTTTCACGATTGAAAGTCATTCAAACAAAACCCCTGATTTTGTGGAAGCGAGCAAACAACAAGCTCAATTCGCGAATTTCATACGGGCAGAAAGTGAACTATGGAGCTCCAGTGACCGGATTTATCTCATATTGACTCAGGCACCGGCTTTGCAGGGATTTAATGTGCCTTTTAGGAGTACAGGCTTCAATAGATATATATCTGAAAACCCTAATGCTCCTTATTTGAGTATATGCTATAAAACTATACCCGAAGGGGAACTCAATACTACAGAGCCTGGCGCCGTATTTCTTTATGAAATGAATAAATCCGGCGATTACAAACGCATTAATTAACCCTATCAGAATTTGTCTGGCTCTTATAAATGCTTTCAACGATAACGTCCGGCCGCCTTTTGACTTCACGAAAAACTTGAAGCAGATAAAACCCTATTACGCCTAGAGCCAGTAGAATAACCCCTCCGATGGCACCAATAGCTGTCAAAATTACATATATATCGTCAGCTTGCTTCCCTTGGCTCACCGATTTTAACGCGAGATAGACACCAGAAAAGAAGGAGCTGAACGAGATTATTGCACCAGAATAAAGAATAGCTCTTAGCGGAAAATCAGAAAATCTGATGAATGAACCCAAGGCCAATTCAACGCGGTTTCGAAAGCTGTAAGACGTTTTTCCCTTATCCCCTTTTTTTCTAACAAGCGTTACTTGCTTGAAACCGGAATAAGCAAATAGACCCGGAAGGAAACTCACCTGCTCTGAATATCCCGTCAGAACGTCAACAAAGCGCCGCGTCATAAGCCGAGCAACCATCGCATTGGGAACCACTTTTAAGTCGGATGCCCGATTGAATAGCTTATAAAATATGGCGCCCGTCGCTCTTTCGAAGAACTTTCCTTTTCGAATATCTTGCACCGCGCAAACGACATCGGCTTCTTCCTTTTGCATCTTTTCGTAAAATGCACCGAGCCAGGCAGGATCTTCTTCCAAGTCTGAATCAAGTACAAAGACAAAGTCTCCGCGAGAATAGGCCAGCCCTTTCATCAGTGCTTTGTGATGACCAAAATTTCGGGATAAATTAATAATTGTAATGTCTTGCTGCTCGGCGGCTAGCTCACACGTTTTTTTTAAAGTGTTATCAGTCGATCCGTCATTAACTATGATGATTTCATAGTCTCCCCCAAACTGATTGGCTTGCTTGCGTACTCTAGAGATAAAATTCTCTACATAGTCTTGGGATTGATAAAAGGACGAGACAACTGAGAGCTTCACCATCACAAGAAACCTAAAGCATCATCAGTTAAAGGAGACGATTTGAACGTCCAATATTTTTGAACCAAAAAGGAAATCAAAACGACAAATGGCATTGTGAGGCAGTAACTAGATATTTCCGAAACGCCCAAACTAACAAATATCCCAATAAACGCAGTCGCGACAATAAATTGCAGGCTGATAACCACGAAGTAACGCCACGACTCTGATGTCATTGTTCTGTTACTTCTCTTAAATACAAACTTTCGATTGAGTATATAACCTATTGTAACGCTCGTTATAAAGGCTGCAAAATTAGCTTCCCAGAAGGATGTAAAGAATACCAGTATGAACACTCCATATGTGCCAAGACAAATCGCCGTATTTATTACCCCCACAAGTAGATAGGCAAATAATTGCTTTCCCTCAACGACGCAGCTCCGCGGCCCGATTGTTTTTTCGAGTATCAACATAGTCATAAATATTGGGCTTTAATTGTCGGAGGTTTTAACCAGATATGGTGAATATCCTGCCTGTCAACCAACTGCCACCCCATTCTTTTATAACAATTGCAAGCAAGCTTGTTCTTACTCTGAGTTGTTATACGGGCCGTTTTCACCCCTCTTTGTTTCAACCAGGACATACATGACAGAACGAAGCTTCGGCCCAGTCCCTGTCCCGTCATTTTTTTATCTACTGCCATTAAGGTTGGTACGCCTATTCCATCAGCATCAATGCGTCCCGCCCCAATTCCGGCGATTTCTCCTTCCTTGTCGCGAGTTACGAAAACAACATCTGCCATATCTTTTGCCAGAGAGGCCCGCATCCACATTTTATATAACGCAATGGCCGCCTGTTCTGGAAAATTAGGGTCCGTAAAAAATCGGGAATGCCCGCCCGCGATAATAGCCAAGGCTTCAAGCCTATCATTACTCTCCGAACTCTCATAAATTTCTATGGACTCAGGCCCACTTGCAAGCTTTTTTAAATCAGAGGCTTCCAGATCAAATTCAAAGATATGACGTCTATCAGCTAAAACCGTTACTTCATCACACAGAAATTGAGTGTGAGCCGGGGTCGTATAAACCAAGAGGCAGACCTCTTCGTCTTTCGCCGAATCTATAGCTGATTTCAGTACTTCCCCGTCAAAATCTGTTTGTCTGTATTCAGCAACTTTAAAGCCGAAAAAATGACTGTCCCAGTCTTTGATCTCTATCATATCCAGATTACTGCCAATGCTCTAAACAAAGTTCGGAGTGCATACGCAAAAACTCACAATATTATCAGAAATATGGATCGTTTTTCGCATTGTCTTTGGCGCCCCTATCTTTGGTTTACTATCGAATATGCTATTGTTTTTGGCAAGAGCTTACTCTAACAGTTTCCCCGGATTAACTGGCGCAACCTTTGAAATTCCTTTTTACTATAAATTTCAAAGACATCCAATTTTGGCTTTCTGTCGGTTTTCTTTCGGGTATTATCTGACGAGTGAAACTCGTCATGGTTTATCCGGCAGATAGAGATGGATGAGTAAGTTCCTTTGGGGGAAGGCATGTTTCAAGATATTGAAAATCAGAACTTCATATCAGCCCCAATATGGATAAAATTCATATATATCTGTCGACATCTTGCGAACACCCAAAACATTTTTTTAGAATGGGAAAGACGCTGTCTCTCCAAACTGCATGAAAAATATCAAGATTTACCGGACGGTGAAACCCTAGATATTCCAGAGTTTACAGTTGAAAATTTTGATTATGACGCATTCAAAGCGGCCGGACGAGACATCAGGCCTTTCGTCATAAGGAATTTTTGTGATCCCTCTATTTTAAGCTGGGATTCTCTAAAGTCCGAGTATGGCGGGACACGCGTTCCCACCCACCCAAACGCTGAGCCCAACAAAGATTTCACATATCACACAGTCCAATATACGACACTCCGTGACACAATTGAAAAAATGGAAAGAGATGACCCTGCTTACGTCATTGGATCAAGTCAGCTCTTTCTGGATCACCCTGAGTTGGCAGATAGTTTTCCGTCCGGCAAAATAAGTAAATTCTTCAAACGAGAAATTATCCGGAAAGAGGTCTTTATCGGCGGGCCAAAGGTGGGGTCGAGCTTTCATTGTGCAGGAGGCGACAATATATTTTTTATGGCGCATGGACGTAAAAAGTGGTTATTTGTGAGCCCCAAAAATTATATGGCAATGTATCCGACATATGGGCGCGATCGAGAATCCTATGTACACACCTCTGAACTAGATTCTCATAATTATGACGCATTACAAAAGGAAAGATTTCCCCTGTTTTCCAAAATCAACAAATATAGTGTGACGCTTGAGCCTGGCGATTTGCTTTTCAATCCGACAATGTGGTGGCATGAGGTTCGTAATCTAGACCGAACGATAGGCGTCCCGCACAGAACAATTTCGACTGCAGGAAGAAATGAACTTCCTTCCTGGCTCAATCTTGCTAAGAAAAATGCTCTGGAATTTCTTGTTACAAGTCTTGTTGGACGTTTTACAGGGAAAACGGCTTCTATTGATAATTCAGATGAAATGATTATCGCGACCTATGGCGGCTCTCGGAAAGTCGTGTCGATCAAATGAATCCAATTATTCCCTTTAATCGCCCATTTATGTCAGGGGGAGAAACTGACAATTTAGAGCGCGCTTACAGGAATGGCGTACTGTCTGGGGAGGGGATGTTTTCCAAACAGTGTCAAAAGTGGCTGGAAAACACTCATAATGTCCCTAAAGCTTTGCTGACCCATTCCTGTTCAGGGGCCTTGGACATGGCAGCTTTGTTAATTGACCTGAAACCAGGCGATGAAGTTATCATGCCGTCATTTACCTTCGTTTCAACGGCAAATTCTGTGGTCTTACGTGGCGGTGTTCCTGTTTTTGTTGATATAAAATCTGCTACGCAGAACATTGATGAAAACCTCATTGAAGATGCAATCACGCCTAAAACCAGGGCCATTTGTGTCGTTCATTATGGCGGGGTCGCCTGTGAAATGGATGAAATTTTGGCGATCGCCAGAAAGCATAAGTTGCTTGTCATAGAAGATGCCGCGCATTCCATAGGTGCATCTTTCAAACGACATCCATTGGGAGGTCTTGGAGACATAGGAACTTTGAGTTTTCATGAAACCAAAAATGTGAGCTGCGGACATGGCGGTGCCCTATTAATCCGTGATCCAGACCGAATTTCTCTGGCTAATATGATTCATAATAAAGGTACGGACAGGGTTAAGTTTGCAAACGGGGAAGTTGATAAATATACTTGGCAAACCCTAGGTTCTTCTTTTTTACTCGGAGAATTGTCAGCCGCCATACTCGCGGCTCAGTTTGAAGCCATAGATTTTATAAATTCCAAACGAATGGCTCTCTGGAGTTTATATCACCAAGCTTTAGAGCCTCTTGAAGCTAAGGGACTGATAAAACGGCCTCACATCCCTGAATATTGTCAACATAACGCCCACCTTTATTATATTATTCTTTCTTCTGAGCACGACAGAAAGAAGGTATTAGAAAAACTCAAAATGGCAGGCATTTATGCCGTTTTCCACTACGTTCCTTTACATTCCTCTCCGGCCGGTAAACGTTTCGGGAGGTCCAGCGGAAACTTATCCGTGACAGATAACAGCGCGGCAAATCTGATCCGCTTGCCTTTATGGACAGAATTAAAGTCTCAGCAAGTAGAGCGCGTTATAAAAGTTCTCCAGAACGCTTTGCGGCAGTAAACCTAGTGACGAATCGAACATGGGCAGACGAAATGGAAGTTTTCCGACCCAAGAACTGTCCAAGCGATCAATTTTTTAATACATGGATATCAGAGGCCTTATTCGGATGGGCAGAAATTTCTCCATTTACAGGCAACCAATCAAGAGGGCTCGAAATCGGCGCCGGGTCGGGTTTGCTTGCGGCACGAATGAGTAAAAGTCTCGAAGAAATTATTGCGCTAGAACCAACTTCAGACACATTCTCAATAAACGAAACCATTTTAAATAAGATCAAAGAGGCCTCTTATAATAACTTGATAATAAGTCGAATGCCGCTCGAGGACTTTGAAGATGAAACAGGGTTTGATCTGATCTGGTCTATCAATGTTTTTGAGCATCTCAATGACTGGAAAGCCGGATTGCTGAAAACGCATTCCTTGTTACGCCCAGGAGGACGCGCCATCATATTATGTCCCAATTATGACATTCCTTATGAGTCTCATTTTGGACTACCTGTCTTGGGCACTAAAAAAATTACGCAAAGAGTTTTTAAGAAGAAAATAGACAAATTTGAACGTAAATACTCCTGTGTCGGGTTATGGAAAACTCTGAATTTCATTCGCATTTCGCAAATCATAAAATTTGCTCATGAAAACAATCTAGAAATAAAAACTGATAAAACCATAACGGATCGTTTGTTTGACCGTGTAACCACAGATATGGAATTTGCTAAAAGACATGAATATATAAGCCCAGTTATCAGGTTAGTGCGGAAAACCAGACTACTGAATATATGGACTCGCTTGCCCGCCAAAGTGCAGCCATATATTGCACTTCACATATTCGCCGACAAGAAAGCTTAAAATTTTATGGCGCTCCGGAAGCTATTCACGGCCTAGCATAAACTTCTAACCTCCCAAGTCCGAGAAGGTTAAAAAAGAGTAATTTTAACTTTGCTTTTTTTGAAAAACTTGTCACGATACAGCTATCTTTTTTATGAGGGCTGACGGCGTTTCTTGGCTGTTGGATGCAATTGGGGCAAATAAGATGAATTCAAAGCGTAATTTCGGATGGGAATTTTTTAGAAAATCTCTCACTTTTTTCGCCCTCCTGCTCGCCGCATCAGGAATTGCAACTAGCGCTTCTGCTCAAGTCGGGTTTTCCAAAAGCTTTTCCCCGAATACAGTGGGACCGAATAGCACTGCAAAATTAATCTTTACAATTGATAACTCTACTGGTGGAACCAGTGCAACTTCCCTGAATTTTACCGATAACCTTCCTGCCACGCCAGGAGCCATGACCATAGCGACACCTGCGAATGCCGTTACAACCTGCTCTGGCGGCGTGTTATCTGCACCATCCGGAGGCACAAGCATCAGCTATTCGGCAGGAAGCCTTGGAGCCGGATCCAGCTGTACTATCAGTGTTGATGTAACAACTGACGCAACAGGAACCTATACAAATATATCTGGAGATTTGACATCATCGACTGGCAACAGCGGAACTGCAAACGCAGATTTGAATGTTGTGGCGACACTTCCCGGTTTTTCAAAATCTTTTTCCCCTTCAACTGTTTCCTTCGGATCTCCGTCTACGCTGACTTATGTCATTGATAATTCGGCCAACACTCAAAATATTGGAAATTTAGATTTTTCAGAAAGTTTTGCCACAGGCATCGAAATTGCTACGCCGTCCAATGCCAGCACAAGCTGTATTGGTAATTTCAATGATACAGTTTTAACCGCCCCTGAGGGCGGAACCACCATAACTCTGGATGCCAACGGAGCTAATTTTAGTGGATTTCAGGTTCTGGATGCCGGAGCAAGCTGCACTGTAACTGTTGATGTCATTGGCCAAGCCGTAGGCGCTCTGACAACTACTTCTGATGATCTTCTTGTAGATTTCACAAGAGCAGGTACAGCAACAGCAACGCTTAATGTCACAACCACTCCTCTCTTGCTGACTAAGAGCTTCACAACCGATCCGGCAACGCCTGGTGGAACTGTTGATCTTGAATTTACCATTCGAAATCAAAATAGATCACAGCAAGCCACGAATATTAGTTTTACTGATGATCTCGACGCAGTGTTGAGTGGGTTAACTGCAACAACTATGCCCTCTTCAAATATTTGTGGCGCTGGCTCTACACTATCTGGAACAAACGTATTGACTCTGGCAGGCGGATCTCTTGGACCAGGAGCCTCTTGTACATTTTCCGCGACGCTTCAAATCCCTTCAGGAGCTTCAACTGGTACATACCGAAATTCAACCAGCTCGGTTACAGCAAGCATTGGAGGCAATCCGTCTACAGGAGCTCCGGCAGCGGATAATTTACGGATAGAAGCGGATCTACCAAGTTTTACAAAGAGCTTCACGAATGATCCCGTCGGTACAGGGAGTACAGTCTCTTTGGAATATACTATTTCAAATACGAGTGGGGGAAGTGCTCTGACGAACCTCTCCTTTCGAGATGAATTCTCATTTTTACCGGCACCTATCACTTTCGCAGGAAATACAACGGATGTTTGCGGAAGCGGCTCGAGCCTTAATTTAAATTCGGGGTCCAATACCTCCGGAGGATTTGGAAACCCAGGCTTTATTACTCTATCCGGTGGCAATCTTGCATCATCTACTTTCTGTACATTTACTGTCGACATAACAATACCTGACGATGTACCGGGAGGTACTTATTCAAGCACATCAGGCACTTTATCGGGCGCGTCAGGAGGATCAAATTTTTCTGGTCCCACAGCTAGTGATAATCTCCAGGTTACGGATGGCGGATCAGTTTTATTTACAAAAGAATTTATAGATGACCCGGTTTCTAGTGGTGATGCCGTAACTTTGGAATTCACAATTACCAATCCGTCAGAGTCCACAGCCACTTTAACAAGCCTGGCTTTTACGGATGATTTAAATGCGGTCTTACCCGGCCTTACAGCGACAGGCCTCCCCCTCTCAAATGTTTGTGGAGCGGGCTCTATGATATCCGGGACAACCAATTTGTCATTTTCTGGAGGCAGCCTTGCTTCGGGCGAGAGTTGTAATTTTAGTGTTTCCACACAAGTTCCTGCCGCTGCCAATCCCGGTACATATACGAATACTACAAGCAATTTGACAGGGTCGGCTTCCGGAACATCTTTTTCCACGACAGGTGCGAGTAATGACCTTGTAGTTAGTGGTTTAGAATTCTCAAAAGAGTTTTCCGATGATCCGGTTTCTCCTGGTGAGGATGTTACCCTGCGATATACAATCGCTAATACTGGCTCATCAGATGCAACGATTTCATTTTTTAGCGACAATCTAAACTCTACCCTCTCAGGACTTTCGGCATCCGGTGGCGCATTAACCAACACTTGCGGCGGAACTTTATCCGGCACCTCTAATCTAACTTATTCCGGCGGCAGTTTAATGGCAGGAAACTCATGCGAAATAGAAACACTCGTAAGTGTTCCTAGTGGGGCAGCGCCCGGAACCTACGCCAGTTCAAGCAGTAATTTATCTGCCAATTATGGCGGAAACGCGATTACAGTCCCCCCTGCGTCCGACGCCCTGTCGATAGAGTCTGCGACAGCCAATGTAATTTTATCTAAAGACTTCCCAGACGGTTCAGTTGAACCTGGTCAAACAACGACCCTCGAATTCACAATCGAGAACTCAGGGACGTTGACGGCCACTAACATCAATTTCCTAGACGATTTGGACGCAATGCTGTCAGGCGCACAGCTTTCAGCAACGAATTCCAATAGCTGTAACGCGACAATATCAGGGACCAGCCTTATCAATATATCCAACATCACTTTGGCGGCGACGAGTGTGTGTACTATAAATGTGGACATCAGCGTTCCTTCTGGAGCAACGCCCGGCACCTACGCCAATACAACATCTAATGGCTTCGCAACAGTCAATGGCGTTTCAGCTCCTTTAAATACAGCCTCGGCGGACCTCGTTGTTACGGCTGGCTCGGCAACATTCACAAAAGCCTTTACAGCTCCCGGAGGGCCTGGTGGGACAACTTCTCTTGAATTCACAATTACTAACACGAGTAGCGGTGCGCTAAGTAATCTACGATTTACAGATGATTTAAATGCGGCCCTCCCAGGGTTGGTCGCTTCTGGTCTGCCTACAAACAACATTTGCGGAACAGGCTCACAGATTTCTGGCACAAGCAATTTGACTTTCTCAGGCGGCAATCTGGGCGTTGGGGAGAGTTGTAATTTTTCAGTTATTATTGATATCCCCGGCTCTGCTTCCCCCGGGAGTTATGCAAACACAACTACCAATCTTGTTTCGGGCGTTTCTGTTATCTCGCCTCCCGCTACAGCTAATCTCGAAATTGAAGTGCCTCCCAGCTTTGCAAAAGTTTTTGCTCCAAATCCGGTCAGTGTTTCTACTCCTTCCACACTGACCTTTACGATAGACAATAGCGCCTCTGCTCTGAGCGCAACGTCTTTGGACTTTACGGATAATTTACCCGCCGGTCTCATCATTGCAACGCCTCCAAATGTCAGTACGACCTGTATAGGCGGAACACTTACAGCTGTCGCTGGTTCTGGAGTTTTTTCTTATTCAGGCGGCTCTGTTGCCGCTGGCGCAAGCTGTACAGCTACAGTTGATACAGTTGCCTCAGCTCCTGCGTCTTACACGAATGTATCGGGTAATTTGACATCCTCCTCAGGTAATAGCGGTACGGCTTCGGACACTTTGACAGTCAATGCCGCAGCCGATTTGTCCATCACGCTTACTGATGGAAATGATCCGGCCAATGTTGGCAGTAGTTTGACCTATACAGCAGAAATTGAAAACCTTGGTCCGAGCGCGGCAACATCTGTTGTAGCGACAACAGCTTTACCTGCAGGGGTAACTTTTGTGTCCACATCAGGATGTGCCGAAGACCCTACGGGCGTTCCAACTTGTTCATTAGGCACAATTGCGTCAGGGAACACAGCTTCCTTTACAATAAACGTGACAATTGACCCAGGTACGAGCGGTACATTGACGAACAACGTTTCTATCACAAGTGCCGTTCCTGATGGAATAGCTGCAAATAATAGTGCCAGTGAAAATACAATCGTTAACAGGCTTCCTACAGCAAATGCCGGTCCTGACCAAACGGCTATTGCCGAAGCTACAGTCGTCACGCTAGACGGCTCGGGCTCTTCCGACCCTGACGGCACTCCGTTAACATATGCCTGGACCCAAACCTCTGGAACCGCCGTAACCCTCTCAGATGCTAGTGCCGTTTCACCTACTTTTACAGCTCCGACTTTGAGTTCGAACACAGATGAAACCTTGACATTTTCCCTTACTGTTAATGACGGAACAGCCGACTCCGCGGCGGACAGTGTTGATATTATTATTACCAATGTGAACAGCGCTCCCGTTGCAGATGCTGGTCCTGATCAACCTGCTGTAGCGGAAGGAAGCACCATCACTCTTGATGGAAGCGGCTCGTCCGATGCTGATGGTGATACTCTGACTTATGCTTGGGCTCAAACGGACGGCATCACGGTGACTCTTTCAGATCCATCAGCTGTTTCTCCTACTTTCACAGCTCCTGCTCTCAGCTCCAACGCCTCGGAAACTCTAACGTTCTCTCTTATCGTCAATGACGGTACGACCAACTCAACCGCTGACATGGTTGACATTACAGTTTCCAATCAGAACGTCATGCCTGTCGCCAATGCCGGACCGGATCAGCCTTCTGTCTCAGAAGGGGCAACCGTTTCTCTGGACGGTTCTGCGTCGTCCGATCCTGACGCTGACATATTGACTTATGCCTGGAGTCAGACGTCAGGGAGGAGCGTAACACTCTCTGACGCCTCGGCCGTCTCTCCGACCTTTACGGCACCAGAGCTGAATTCAAACACGTCTGAGACGCTTACATTTTCGCTTATCGTTAATGATGGCAGTGTTGATTCTCTCGCGGATACTGTCGACATCACAATAACCAATGTAAACTCTGCGCCCATCGCAGACGCAGGGCCAGACCAGACTAATGTCACAGAAGAAACAGTTGTCACGCTTGATGGTTCAGCATCGACCGATTCCGACGCCGACACTCTGACATATATTTGGACGCAAACCTCAGGTACAAATGTTGCACTTTCCGACGCCACGTCAGTTTCACCCAGCTTTACTGCGCCCGCGCTTAATAGTAGCGCGCCCGAAACTTTGACATTCTCTTTGATTGTCAATGACGGGACTTTGGACTCCGCTGCTGATGCAGTCAGCGTGACAATTACAAATGTAAATGAAATGCCAATTGCAGAAGCGGGCCCAAATCAGTCGGACGTCATTGAAACATCTTCTGTAACTCTAAATGGAAGTGGCTCTTTTGACCCAGATGGAGATGCTCTGACCTATAGCTGGACACAGACAGCCGGAACAAATGTCACACTCTCGGACGCCTCAGCTGTTTCGCCGAGCTTCACTGCTCCTACGCTAGACTCCAACACACCCGAGTCTCTGACCTTCTCGCTCATCGTCAATGACGGCACGGTGGACTCTGCGGCCGACACAGTCGAGGTGACTGTGGCCAATGTAAACGGCACACCTCTTGCGGATGCGGGGCCGGATCAAACGGCTGTCATTGAAAATACATCCATCACGCTTGACGGCTCTGCCTCCAGCGACCCTGACGGCGACACACTCACCTATAGCTGGACACAGACAGCCGGAACAAATGTTACACTCTCGGACGCCTCAGCTGTTTCGCCGAGCTTCACTGCTCCAACGCTAGACTCCAACACTCCAGAGACTCTGACCTTCTCGCTCATCGTCAATGACGGCACGGTGGATTCTGTTGCTGATACAGTCGATGTAATTGTAACCAATGTAAATAAAGCACCCGTTGCCAATGCCGGGTCGGATCAATCTGATATTATCCACGGAACTACCGTTATCTTAAATGCTGAAAATTCATCAGATCCCGATGGAGATGAATTGAGCTTTAGATGGACTCAGTCAGCCGGCCCAATTGTTACTCTATCTGACACAACGGCAATATCTCCATCCTTCACCGCACCTGACTTGCAAGAAACCACTATTCTTACTTTCAACTTGGTCGCGAATGATGGTCAAGTTGATTCAGAGACGGATCAAGTTGATATAATTGTTTTGGAAAACGCCCCTCCAACTCTTACCATTTCAGGTGTGCCGGAAACTATCGACGGACCGTTCACAGTCACCTTCAACTTTAGCGAAGAAGTCATAGGCTTTACTCTGGAGGACATTACCGTAACCAATGGAACAGCTTCCAACCTACAAAACACAAGTGGAGGGAACGGGGCTGCTAAATCCGGTGAACCGAAACAAGAAACAATGGAGACTCCATCAATTTACACGGCTTTGATTTCGCCAGTAGGAGAAGGTAGACTGACTATAACTGTTTCCGCCGGGGTTTTGACTGACATGGCCGGCAATCCAATTGAAGCCACAACAGTTGCTGCGACTGTCATTGATACGACTAGCCCATCGGTTTCTATTGCGGCTTTGCCAGAAGAGGTAAGAGGCCCCTTTACAATTCAAGTCAATTTTAGTGAAGCTGTCACAGGCTTTACGGCGAATGATTTAACGCTTGATAACGCATCAGCCTCCGAATTTATTTCCCTTAATGCACAGAGCTATTCAGTTCTCATTACGCCTCTCATTCAGGGCACAGTTTCCATCGATATCAATGCGAATGTGGCTCAGGATGGCGCCGGAAACGGAAACACAGCGGCTGATACAGCTACCACAGAATTTATTGATGAGGATTTTGTGCGTACCCGGACAATGGCCGCCATCAGTAACTTCCTGATTCGCCGGGCGGATCAAATTACTCTCAATGATCCAGACCTTGCCTTTAGACTCTTAAATAGCAGAACCGAAGGAAAAATAACCGGCTCTGCAGATGACAACAGAGCGCAGGTAAACTTCAATGCTTCTGCAAGCGGTGAAGACGCAAATCTCTACAAGATTGTAGGGGCTGATGCCGCCGCTCGAATTAATCTTTGGACAGAAGTCAACTTCTCCCGACTCAAGTCCGAAACCGCCCAAAATAGCATGGCGCTTGCTTTTGCGGGTATTGATTACCGGTTGAATGAAAAGACAATTCTCGGATTTATGGGTCAGTATGATTGGGCAGATGAAGAAGATGATCGGGAAGATGTTTCTGTCTCGGGGCAAGGCTGGATGGTCGGGCCCTATATTGTCTCCCGATTAACGGATAATCTGGTCTTCGACGGACGCGGGGCTTGGGGACAGTCAGATAATGATATTAGTCCCTTCCGCACTTACACAGATGAATTCGAGACAGACAGATGGCTCCTAAAAGGTCAATTTACCGGAGACTTCGATATTGATGCCTGGAAAATCTATCCGAGCCTGGCTGTTATTTATTTTGAAGAAAATCAACAAGCTTATACCGACTCTCTGGATATTGAGATCGGGTCTCAAAAAGTTAAATTGGGACGGGCCACTTTTGGACCAAGAATCAGTAAAACTTTTGCGTACAATGAAAAAGTTAGTTTCATTCCTAATTTGAGCGTACGCGGTATTTGGGATTTTACCAGAACAGATATATTAAACATAAATACGGGCTTCGCTTCAGAAACGGATAAGTTACGGGCAAGAACTGAGGCTGGTTTTACGGCCCTCTTTGAAAGTGGTACGAGCCTGCGACTTGATGGTTTTTACGATGGTATCGGCGCAGAAAGTTTTGAAGCCTATGGCGTCAAGATTAATGTGAGCTTTGAGCTGGATTAGATAAGTTTTTCTTCTTTATGAGACTTACATGACGTTAAAATACATCTCATTCTCTTTATTGATGGCCGGAACGCTTTTGGGAGGGTGTTCCGAGCAGGACAGGCAAAATACCGCCATTTTTGACTCCGCAAAGCAAGCCTATAACAATCAGAATTATGAGGAAGCTTTTTCCTCGTTAAAACCCTTGGCAGAGGATGGGGATGCGGCGGCGCAATTACTTGTGGGAGATATGTATGCAAGTGGCCAAGGTATTGAAACTGATTTGGACAAGTCTATCAAATGGGTTGAACAAGCAGCGGAGTCCGGACTAAAGGAAGCACAATATAGTTTGGGTGTCTCCTATCTTGTGGGCCGCGGCATTCCACAGGATTATTCGAGTGCCTATGAATGGTTCAAAAAGTCGGCCGATCAGAATTATGCAAAAGCTCAGTTTCAGGTCGGGTTAATGCTGGAAAGCGGATCAGGGATTGAACAAAATCTTGATCAAGCCCTAAAATATTTCCGCGATGCGGCCGAACAGGGAAATGTTGAAGCCCAGAACACCATAGGCATGATTTATCTAGAAGGGAAATCCGTCCCTCAAAATGTCGAAACAGCTTTCCAGTATCTGAACAGTGCGGCAGAAGGCGGCGATAAAAGAGCGCAATATTTAGTTGGCTTCCAACTTCTTCAGAAGCCAGACCCTACGCCGCAAGAAATGGAGCGTGGTGTAAACTTTTTGAAATCAGCAAGCGCTCAAGGATATGATAAAGCTCAACTTATTCTGGGGTTTCTCTACTTTCACGGAAAAGGTGTAGAGCAAAATGAACAAAAGGCCGCCGAACTTTATTACTTGGCAGCCGAGCAAGGAAATGAGCAAGCAGCAGAGCGGTATAAACGCCTTGCCGAAGAAAGTAGCCCCGAAAATTTGTGGAAATTAGGCAAACTTTACGCCGGCGGAGTTGGTCTCCAGCAGGATGATGAAAAAGCCTCAGCTATTTATCTGCTCGCGGCGGAACAGGGCTCTGCGTTAGCTCAATACGCAATTGGCCGGGCTTTCGCGATGGGCAGAGGTGTAGAACAGGATTATGTCAAAGCACATATGTGGACGAACTTATCTGCTGCGAGTGGTGTGGACAAAGCTATTGAGGACCGAGAGACATATTCCCGATTGATGACACCCGAACAAATAGCGAGCGCTCAAAAAATGGCTCGGGAGTGGATAAATCGGCAAAATCCAAATTCCAAATGAAGCTAAGGATCGGAATTAATGTGAGCTTGGTTCTCTCGCTTACTTTCCTCTTGAATTACGGTTTATCTGGACCAGTTCTTGCCCAATCGAGCACAAAAAGCCTCTCTGCCCCTTCACCTGGAACGGCAGGTGAATTGCCAGTATCCCTCCAAAATTTAGCGGGAACAGGAAATTCTCAGGCTCAATTCGAAATAGCAACTCGATATACACATGGGTATGGGGTCCCCCAAAATTACAAACTTGCCGCCATGTGGTTTTTAAGAGCGGCGGAACAGGGCCATGTTGAATCATCCCGGTTGTTAGGTGATCTGCATGCGACCGGATATGGTGTGACGCAGGATTATAATGAGGCGGCCCTGAGATATGAATTTGCTGCAATTAACGGGAACATGTTCGCACAGCATTCTCTAGCTTTACTGCATGAAAAAGGGCTCATTCCCCAAGCAGAAGGTAAAAAGGCGTTCCGATATTACAAGCTGGCAGCACAGCAAGGCTATGCCGACTCTCAAACAAATCTTGGGGTACTCTATCAGGAAGGCAAGATTGTACCGCAGGATTACAAAAAGGCTCATCAATGGTATCTCCGGGCAGCAACTCAAAATGACAGCCGGGCGCAGAATAACCTTGGGACGCTCTATGCGAAAGCGCTCGGGGTGCAGCAAGATTACTCACAAGCCGCCAAGTGGTATAAGTTGGCAGCGAATAATGGCCTCGCCAACGCCATGACCAATTTGGGTGTCCTTTATGAAAACGGTTTCGGAGTAAGGCTCGACGAAGAAGAAGCAAAAAAATGGTACAGGAAAGCCGGAAATTTAAGTGATCTGAAGTCTAATTCAGGGCAAAAATCAAGCCCTTCTGACTCACTTTCATCCATAGAAAGTGAAGCAAATTCAGGAAACCCTTCTGCCCAATATAAACTGGGCCAACTCTATATTGAAGGACGGTCGGTTCCTCAAGATTTTGTCATTGCTTATAAATGGATAAATCTGGCAGCCTTCAGAAACTGGGCCGATTCTAGAGAGTTGAGAGACCAGCTTACAAAAAAAATGACTCCTGATCAGGTCAACGAAGCGCAGGCGCTTTCAATAAAAAGCTTAAATATAGTAGAACCCTAAGCCTTAGAAGGTTTCACGCGTGACAATATAGGTAGCCCCTGTTTTTAGCGGCTCATCAATCACTGATGAACTTCCATCAACCCAATCTATTTCAACTCTTGAGATTGTTTTGTTTGCTCCTAAGCCGAAATGGACATCACTTGAGTCGAAAGACTGAAACCCACCGCCGGATTGAATTTCCCGGCGCTGATGTTTATTGCCATCCGGACCGTAATAAACTTTGATCTTGGCTCCCAGACCATATCTATTCCCAATCTTGTCTCGTAGCCGAAAGCCGATTGCCTGCCCCATCTGTTCATTATTTATATAAGCTTGTACCGGGCCGTTAACTGGCACTGTCAGAATGTCCAGATCTCCGTCATGATCAATATCCATACGCAAAGCCGCCGCTGTCATTAAGTAGTCTTCAAGTCCATATTCAACCGCTTTTTCCGAAAATCCGGCGGCGCCATCATTTAAATAAAACATGTTTGACGGTGTAAAATCATTCGGAACCCAAGTTCCGTTGACAATAAAAACATCAGACCACTCATCATTATTGAAATCTGCTATTTTTGTATCCCAACTCCACCCCCCAACTCCGAGCCCGTATTTATTCGTTACTTCGTCATACCGCCCGTCGGCTTTACGTTTTAACAGCACATTCTGTTTTTTAACTTGAAGAAGGTTTTGGGTAAGATCCTCTACCGTCAATTTTCTGGACGGCTTAAAGTGAATATTACAGAACGATTTAATAATGCTCTGATCCAATTTTATCAGCTCGCATAATTCCGGATCCTGGGCTTGAATAGCCAAATCCTTTATGAGCATCGCTTTACATTCCGCCATATAAACCGGATCAAGCTCCAGACATTTCTTGGCGTAAGATGGGTTGAAGTTGTTCCCGGATTTATACCAACTCTTTATGTCCATATTTTTCTGACAAAGATCTTTCTGGACTTTGCTTTTAATCGAAGCACAATAATTCTCTATAGGCTGCATATTTAATCGGTCAGAAATTCCGGAAGCCCGTCCTGCAATTTGGACGCTGTAAATTTCAGGAATTAAATCATTATCCAGATCGTGGGTCTTAATCCCCATTGTTGTGTTGGTCGTAAACGGGATAACATTATCATTTCTGAAAATTTGGGAAAATTCCCCCTGGCCGTCACCATAATAATAGAAGTCCGGAACCTCAAAATCGTTTCCTACTAAAAGATCTAAATTAGCATCTCCATTTATATCGCTTAATAATATCGAAAGCGTTTCGCCCGGAAGACCTGGTAAATCAGTATATTGATCGCCGCTCATACGCCCCTTGTCATTTATAATGAGACGGTTTCGCGACTCCTCGCCTGGAATACGGCGATACCAGCCGGCCGCCCAGTTTCCGATAGCGGAATCAATATATCCATCTTTATCAACGTCGCCAAAACTCAACGCCAAGGACAGCAAGGCATCGGGGTTATTCTTCACAGCGGTCAATTTAGTTTCAGAAAAAAGGCCTTCTTGGTTCCAGAGAATATAATTTCCCTTTTGATAGGTTGTCAGGAAAATATCCAACCAGCCATCGTTATTGAAATCCACTAGAGCAGCATTGAATATAGGCCAATCAGAAATTTTGCCTAAATTAACATCATGTTTTTCAAATTTACCCTGTCCATCGTTTTTATAAAAATATAGACCGTTTACCGTAGAGGCCAGAACTAGGTCATTATCTCCATCAAGATCGATATCACCGCCAGAAATACTCCGCCCCTCCCAAAAAGGTGGCCACATATCTCTAATAGAAAATTCTATCGGCTGACTTATTCCAATTTCCTGAGCTTCCAACCTTGTGAATGGCTTTTCCCCGGATTTTGATCTGGAATTAAAAGCTACAGACTCAATTATAATTTCAGCATCAATGGTCGGAAGAGTTGCCGATAGAGTATCGCTATCGGCATCATTGTTTGCCAACAGGACCGAAGCCCGATCAACAGGTGAATTTAAAGGAAGGGCTTCAGATTGCAAAATTTCCAAAGCGTTTTCTGTTTGGCTCGCATGCCAGTGGCTAACCGCAAACCCTGAGCCTGCCCCTATCAAAATGATGGCCGCCCCTAGCAGACCCGCAATTTTAACTGAAACCGACTGTCCCACGATGAAAAAGGAGTAAATACTGAAAATCCCTAAGGTAAACAATAGGGTCATTACCGATCCAACAGCCAGGCCCCCTGCTAATAATGCCCCGCATATAACAACATCGAAAGCAATCGGAACGGGTAGAAAGGTTCCAATCAAAGCAATAATCAAGAGACCTAATAGGCCAAATTTGAGGTTATTCAACATTTCCAACGGAATTAAAGTGGCAACGATAGCCCCAAGAAAACCCGCTAAAATCATAAGTGGTAAGGTGAGTTTAATGATGTACCAAAGATCGGATATATAATCGCGTGTAAAACCAACGACAGATGATCCCAAGCTTTCCTGCCTTAAATTAACCTCACAAGACATGTTCACATCGCCGCGTTGATTTAAGACAGGCAATTGCCGTTCATCCTCCCGAAGCCAAAAACATAGCGTCGGGACAACAATCAATATCACGACAAAACACAGAACTAACTTGGTAATCGCTAAATAGAACGGCAGAATACTAAACAGCATCGTTAAGACAACTATGTTTAAAGTTGGCGACGCAATCATTGCTGCCAACATTGTCTCAACCCTGGCTCCTCCTTTATATAGTCCCTTTGCAATTGGAGCGGCACAATTTACGCAAACACCTAAGGGTGCACCCAAAAACATACCTAAAAATGCATTGGTATACGCGTTTTTGAAACTCATTCTGGCCAAATAACGCATCAGAGTTAGAAAGGCGGATCCGATCAGAATGCCGAAAAACATACCTTTCCGGTTCGTATGAATCCAATTTCCGGTTGTGTAGATGATTTTTTTCCAGATTGGAAAGTCAGGATCAACAGTCCAGTGAGCCTCAAAACTCAACGGGTCTTCAAGGTGAATCTCTCCGGCCATCATGGCTTTGTCATCAAGAGCAGGATATCGTGAAGACGTCCAGAAAAAGTAAGTTATTAAGGCAAGCAACAGAAACGCCAATATAAAACGTATTCCCGTTCCTTTTTTAATAAAGGAATGCATCCCCTCGCCCCTCTAACTATTGCAAGTCGTTTTACACAGTTCTTTTTTCAAGGCAATCATACTTAAACCAGTAAAGGCTTAGATAAATCTATTGAGTTTTACGTTATGGGCCTAGCTTAAGCAAATACTCAATAGAGCCGCCTTAACTTTTTAAATTGTTGACAAAACGTAATAGTTAGATATGTCTTTTAGCGGATATATTTGGCTAATATGTTATGAATGTTATCCTAGGGGGCAGGATAAATTCTTAAATTTGCATAGTCCCTCGTAAGCCAGAATTTTAAGTGCATTGGCACCGAAAATATGGGATGTGTAACATGAAATCTTTCACCAGTTTTACAGGGGTCGTTTTTACAACTCTCTTACTCTCTTCCGGATTGGCTACTGCTGCGGATCCCATTTTCGGAGCCAATAGCTTGCAGATTCAAACTTCTACTAAACTCTCAAATATGACAATTGTGGTATCCGGACCAGATGGATATTACACTAAAGAACATGCTGAATATGGCTCTCCTTTTATTGCTCTATCTAAAAAAGGAAATCTGCAGGATGGTCTATATAAGTGGGAAATGACGGGCTCTACAAATGAGCGTGTACGCGCCAATCCAATGGGATTAAATAATGGCCGAGGGGATAGGCAACCTGAATTTATAAACAAATCCACGACAGAATCGGGCACTTTTCAAGTTTTGAACGGCTCTATCGTAGCCCCCGATTCTATCCAAGAAGAACAAACCGAAACGAACAGGCCCAATCGGTCTTTCCTAGAGTTTTTTGACAAATAAAGGGCAGACTGATGACATCTATTAATAGACTTAAGGTATCCGTAGGCATTTTCTCAGTATTGGCAGCTGGCTCTATGGCCATGCCCGCACAAACGGACATCCTGCATAATGATGACACAATCATTAGCTTTAGCCTTTGCGTTGGAAATGACTGTGTGAATGGTGAAAATTTTGGGTTTGATACGGTTAGACTTAAGGAAAACAACCTTCGCATCCATTTCGATGACACAAGCAATTCCGCAAGTTTTCCGAGCAATGATTGGCGTATCACTATAAATGATACAAATAACGGCGGGGCGAGTTATTTCAGCATTGAAGATGCAACTGCAGGACGACGTCCCTTCACGATAGAGGCTGGTGCAGCGGCCAATTCACTGTATGTAGAAAATGACGGGGATGTGGGTTTAGGGACGTCAAACCCAGTGGTCGAACTGCACGTAGTCGACGGCGACTCTCCAACCATAAGACTTGAACAAAATGGCTCTTCAGGTTTTACACCGCAAACTTATGACATCGCGTCTAACGAAGCAAATTTCTTCATTCGTGATGTAACCAATTCAAGCCAACTCTTTTTTAGGTCAAAACCCGGCGCCCCAGAGAATTCACTTTTTATTGATTCCGAAGGCGATATCGGGCTGGGAACAGACGCACCAGCCGCTGACCTCCATATCAAAGGCCAACAAGTAAGATTGGAAAATTCCGGGCCTATCGCTGCTTTTCGTTTGGATGAGTCCGGATCTACTTTTGGAGCTGGTCTACAACTCCAAAGCAATAATCTATTCTTGGCCTTTGACGATTCAACTATGCCAGAATTTAGAATTGATACTGGAGGCAATGTGACACTTGAAGGCTCTATTACGACGGCGGGTGGAACTTGTGGATCAGGGTGTGACGCTGTTTTCGACCCAGATTATGATCTTCAGACCATTCAAGAGCATGCAGAAGAAATGTTTTCTAAAAAGTTTTTACCGAATGTGGGACCAACAGAAGAAAATAAACCCATTAATCTGACTGATAAATTAGGCCGTATGCTCAACGAACTTGAAAAAGCTCATATTTATATTGCGCAATTGAATGACGAAAAGAGAGCATTACAATCCCGGGTAGAGGCTCAGGAGGCCCGTCTTGAAAAATTGGAAAGATTAGTTACGCAATAGTTCCTTCAGAAAAAGACTACTCATTCTAAGGCATTCTACTAAAAAGTAGGGTGCCTTTTTAGTATGGAAAGAAATATTACAAGATATCGTTATCCGGTAATATTGAGTGACCAATCATAATCGTAATCTTCTATCTCACTTGCTTGTTCGAGCGCGGCTTTCTTATCGCCCTCTGCGTAGGTTGCGAGATAGGTAATGATGTCCGCTTCGCTCTGACCAAAATCTTCTTTGTACCATTTGAAAATGCTTGAGACGGTAATATCGCCGTTGGCTTCAATGCTCACGCCACGCGCGCTTAATATGTAATCTTTTGCCGCTTGGGTGAGATCGGCGTCTAGAGTCTGCGCTTCCCATGCCGTTTTTTTCAGATTTGGGCACCCGATAGACGCGCAGTTAAAAGCGAAGTGAACGCGCGGCTCGTCATAGGTTTTTCGAACAATATCGTGTTCAATATTATTAAGGCTCATCTCCTGGCCTCTGACAGTCAGAATATCCTTATCCCAAGGTCCCGTCAGAAAACCAATTTTACGTATGGATTTAATGGGATAGTTATCAAGAATAAGATCTAAAGTTTTAGCATTATAGAGGTTAAACCAATAAGCCAATATCTGCTCTCTCGAGAATTCCGAAATATCTGTCTGAGAGAGTTTTTCGATATAACTCTCTAATAAACGCTCATCATCGTCTGTTACTTTGTCATAAGCGACGAGGTTTATGCCGTCTTTTTGCGAAACATATTTCGCCAGAAATTGATTATAAGGTGCATTCACTTCAGTTTCCGCACCTTTTGTTTCACTTTCTTGGGGCATTTTTTCAGACGCTATATTGTTTTGGGCTAAGGCATGAGATGGCCAGAGTGAAAAAAACATGGACGCCGTTATAAGCGTCATTGCGGCTATATTTGAAAATTTTATCATTATCTCACTTCGAGTTAAATCTTACTTTTCTCATTACCAAAACTTACGTCAGCTGCGAATCAAGTGTTGGACACGAATGAGTGAGCCGAAGTCGCGGCATTAAAAAACCCGCCATTTGAGCGGGTTTTCATTTCCATTATTTTGCGACGTTGAGTGACCAGTCATACTCGTAATCACTTATATCATTTGCATTTTGCATCGCGGATTTTTTCTCTCCCGTGGCAAATTGTGAAAGATATGTCAGGACTTCTTCTTCATCGGCGCCGAAATCCTCCTCATACCAATCAAATATACTAGAGGCTTGGATATCGTCGCCATTAATCATTATTCCGCGTGAACTGGCAATATAATCCCTCGCGGCTTGATCTAAATCTGTCTCGAGTGTCTCCGCTTCCCAGGCTGTCTGCTTAAGATTGGGACACCCAATTGAAGCACAATTCACGGCAAAATGAATGCGCGGTTCATCATAATTTTCCCGTAAAGTGTCATGTTCAATTTCATCAAGACTCATTGTTGCGCCTCTCACATTGACCAGTTTCTGGCCCCAAGGGTCATCAATATCTTTGATGGAGTCGATGGGATAATTGTCCAGAATAAGATCCAAAGTCACAGCATTGTAGAGGTTAAACCAATACGCCATTTTTTCGTCTTCGGAGAACGTACTGATATCGGTGTTTGCAAGGTTTTCAATATATCCTTGTAAAGCCGCGGCATCGGCTTCTGTCACATCCGCATATGCGACTAGATTCACACCATTTGACGGTATCACATAGGATTGTAGGAACTCATTATAAGCCTGCTTCATCTCGGAGCTACTAGCGGAGCTAGCCTGTTGCGCTTCTGCCGGATCCCCCTCTTCCGTCATAGAAGATGTTTCTGACGTCTCAGTCTCAGCTTCTGAGATATTTGTGGCCATGCTCTCTGCATTTAGACTGTCAGGAGGCGTTTCCTGCTCAGTCTGCCCTCCACAGGCGGCAAGCGTTAAACCTGCTGTAGCGGCTAATAAAACTAGTTTAAACGAACGGGTCATATAGGACTCCTGATTGAAATATATATTATAAACGAAGCATTGGAGTTAATCGTTCCCCCCTCGTTTTTCCGTTCACATATTTTAGAAGTCAAAATGAGTTTATTGCACAATAAAAAACCCGCCTCTAAGGACGGGTTTTTAAATTCGTATAGAGTTAAGACGACAGTTTACGCGTCTTCGACCTCGGCCATGCGTTCCCGGTCGACCTTGCCCTTTGCCTCAACGTCGCGGTCCACAAATTCGATTACGGCCATAGGCGCGTTATCGCCATAGCGGAAACCGGCTTTCATGATACGGATATATCCGCCCTGACGGTCCGCATAACGGGGTCCGAGGACGTCAAAAAGCTTTTTAGACTGCTCTTTATTCCGAGTGCGAGCAATCGCAATACGGCGGCTGTTCAAGTCACCTTTTTTGGCAAGCGTCACAAGCTTCTCAACGAAAGGGCGAAGTTCTTTCGCCTTAGGAAGCGTTGTCACGATCTGCTCATGCTCGATGAGGCTGGATGACATATTAGCGAACATAGCTTTGCGGTGGCTCGCAGTGCGGTTCAGTTTACGATGGGCCATTTTATGACGCATGGCTTTATCCTCTTAGTGTTCAGGGCGACCTAAATGTGGTCGTCATATTTCTTGGCAAGGTCTTCAATATTTTCCGGCGGCCAATTTGGCGCATCCATTCCGAGGTGCAGACCCATGGCGGCAAGCACTTCTTTGATCTCGTTCAGAGACTTACGACCAAAGTTCGGTGTGCGTAGCATTTCGGCTTCGGACTTTTGAATCAGATCGCCGATATAAACGATATTGTCATTTTTCAGACAGTTGGCAGAGCGGACAGAAAGTTCAAGCTCGTCAACCTTACGCAATAGCGCAGGATTGAAGTCGAGTTCTGGTTTTTCTTCGCCGCGGGACATGTCTTCTGGATCGTCAAAGTTGACGAAGACCTGAAACTGGTCTTGCAAAATGCGGGCGGCAACAGCGACAGCATCTTCAGGCGTCACGGCGGCGTTGGTTTCAATATCGATAATCAGTTTATCGTAATCCAGAACCTGACCTTCCCGAGTATCTTCAACGCGGTAAGCCACGCGTTTGACGGGAGAGTAAAGCGCATCAATGGAAATCAAACCAATTGGCGCATCTTCTGGGCGGCTTTCAGCGGCAGGGACGTAACCTTTACCGGTTGTGACCGTCAATTCCATACGGATGTCTGCACCTTCATCGGCCGTGCAGATGATGTGGTCTTTGTTGAGAATTTCAACATCAGCCGTTTCTTCGATGTCTGCGCCTGTGACAGGACCTGCGCCCGTCTTACGAAGCAAAAGCTTTTTAGGGCCTTCAACATGCATACGCACCGCCAAACCTTTTAGGTTTAGCACGACATTGGTGACATCTTCGCGGACACCCGGGATAGATGTAAATTCATGGACAATCCCGTCAATCTGAACAGCAGAGACAGCGGCTCCCTGTAAAGAGGACAGAAGAACGCGGCGAAGCGCGTTCCCAAGCGTCATACCAAAGCCACGCTCCAGCGGTTCAGCGGTGACGATTGCTTTACGCTCTGGATCACGACCGGGTTCAATCTCTGGATTGATCGGGCGGATAAGTTCTTGCCAATTTTTCTCAATCACAATTTTTGCCTTTTGTTATCAGTGTCGGTGCGTCGGTGTCGGCCCTGAATGAGCAGACGTCGCGCCGGAAAGGCCTGTCTGAAAGGACAGGCCGGCTTGGCCCAGGTTAAACGCGGCGACGTTTAGGGGGGCGGCAGCCATTATGGGGGATAGGCGTTACGTCACGAATTGTCGTGATCGTAAATCCAGCAGCCTGCAAAGCACGAACTGCACTTTCGCGACCGGAACCAGGACCGTTCACATTGACTTCCAATGTTGTCATGCCGTGGTCAGCAGCCTTACGGCCTGCTTCTTCTGCAGCGACCTGAGCCGCATAAGGAGTGGATTTACGTGAGCCCTTAAAGCCCATGCCACCAGCAGAACACCACGCCACGGTATTGCCTTGGGCATCCGTGATAGTGATCATTGTATTGTTGAAAGTCGAGTTCACATGCGCAACGCCAGACGTAATATTTTTACGTTGGGCGCGGCGGATACGGGCGGGTTCTTTTGCCATCTGAGCTTACCTACTTCTTCTTGCCGGCAATGGCCTTTGCAGGGCCTTTGCGTGTACGAGCATTTGTGTGTGTGCGCTGACCGCGAACCGGCAGACCACGACGATGACGGAGACCGCGATAGTTACCCATATCCATCAAGCGCTTAATGTTTTGGGAACGCTCACGACGCAGATCACCTTCAACCTGATAGGTTGAGTCAATTGTTTCACGGATTTGAAGGATCTCCTGATCCGTCAGGTCATGCACACGACGGTCGTGCGCAATGCCGACTTTTTCGCAGATTTCAGCCGCCGTTGAGGGACCGATGCCGTGAATGTAACGCAGAGCAATTTCTACGCGCTTATTAGTCGGGATATTTACCCCAGCAATACGAGCCACTTTTGGCCTCCTAATCAATCCTGCGTGCGGTAGGTCCTGAACGCTTAGCTCACCCCATAGCAAAAGGGGCGAGCGATAATCGAACCGTCCGCGAAAGCGGGTTACTTAGTCTTAACCCCTCCTGCCGTCAAGCAGGAGCAGCCATAGTTTCATGAGATTCTTCAGCCATTTCCCGCTATGAGAAGAGGCGAGCGAGGAATCCCTTCTTTTTTGGGGCTTTTGCCCCCTCATCCGCGAGTAAGACGCGGTTAATGTTTGACGACACCGTTTCAATGTCCGCCATACCGTCAACTTCGCTCAGTTTTCCCTGAGCCGCATAGTAAGGCAGGAGCGGTGCTGTCTGTTTATTGTAGTTTTCAAGCCGAATCGAAAAACTCTCCGGATTGTCATCCTTGCGACCTTCTTCGGCAAAACGCTTGGTGATTCTGTCCATCAAAGCCTGGTCATCAACGCGAAGGCGAATAACCCGGTCAACGGCATGGCCCCGTTTTTCAAGCGCCGCATCAAGAGCCTTGGCCTGCTCAACAGTTCTTGGAAAACCGTCAAAAATAAAACCTTTAGCGTCTGGATGGGCGTCAAGCTGCTCTTCAATCAAGGCGACAACGATTTCATCTGAAACCAGATCGCCGCGATCCATAATGCCGGCAACTTTTTTTCCAAGCTCTGTGCCGGACGCGCGAGCCGCGCGGAGCATGTCGCCTGTGGAAAGCTGAATCAATCCGCGTTCCTGTACCAGACGTTTGGATTGAGTGCCTTTTCCTGCAGCAGGAGGACCAAAGAGAACCAGATTCATCATAGCGCTGACCTACCGATTCCGCCGGCGCATACGGGACTTCTTGATCAATCCCTCATATTGGTGAGCCACCAGATGCGATTGGATTTGAGCCACAGTATCAAGTGTCACTGAGACAATAATCAACAAGCTCATACCGCCGATCAACATCGCAACAGAAGGCGGGATTGCGCCGCCCTGACGTGCAATAATCAATTCAGGCAACACACAGACAAAGGCCACATAGACAGCGCCGATAAAGGTTAAGCGGGAAAGGACATATGAAAGATAGTCAGCAGTCCGCTTACCCGGACGGATACCCGGAAGGAATCCGCCATTCTTGCGAAGATTGTCTGCTACATCATCCGGCTTGAAGACATAAGGTACATAAAAGAAACAGAAGAAGATGATCAGAATGCCATATAGCGTCAGATAAAGTGGTGACCCATAGGATATAAAGGCCAATATCGTACCAACGACACCCGTACCCTGCTCGCCGCCGCTATTCATCATGATAGGACCGAGCGTTGCTGGAAGGAGCAAAAGAGAACTGGCGAAAATTGGAGGGATAACGCCGGCCGTATTCAGCTTGAGCGGCATGAAGGAGCTCTCGCCGCCAAAGGTTTTTCCGCCCGCCATTTGTCGCTTAGGATATTGTACCAATAATCGTCTTTGCGCTCTTTCCACATAGACAATCAACATTGAGAGACCGATAAACAGGACAATAAGGAAAAGTAAGAGCAGTTCAGAGACTGTACCTTGCTGGTTTAACTCAAACGCTTGGAAAATCGCTTTTGGTAATTCTGCGACGATCCCGGCGAAAATAATCAGTGAAACCCCGTTACCGACGCCTCTCGCCGTTACCTGCTCGCCCATCCACATGAGGAACATAGTGCCTCCAACTAGGGTAATAACTGTCGACGCTTGAAAGAAAAGCCCAGGATTAATAACCGCGTCAGGCGTTCCCTGCAGAGCCCGCGCAATACCGAAGGCCTGAAAAGCGGCCAGGAAGACGGTCAGGTAACGCGTATACTGGTTGATTTGCTTACGGCCTTGTTCGCCGTCTTTATCAAGCTCTTTCAATGAAGGGATGGACCCCTTCATCAGCGTCATAATAATAGACGCAGAAATGTAAGGCATCACGTTGAGCGCGAAAATCGCCATTCTTTCGACCGCGCCGCCCGCAAACATATTAAGACGCGTAAGAAGACCGCCCCCGCCAGAGGAGAAAGCCGTCTGAAAGGCATCCATATCCATACCCGGAATCGGAACAAACGTCCCGATACGGTAAACAATCAGAATTCCGAGTGTGAAGAGCAGTCTTTGCTGCAGTTCTTTCGCCTTGGCAAATACGCCAAGATTCATGTTAGCTGCTAATTGTTCTGACGCTGATGCCATTGAACGTCTCCCGCCTTCTGAAGAAAATTAAACCCTATCCGTTACAGATAGGGTCTTGATGAAGGCGTTTAAAGGTCGCCGAGCTTGCCTTCGTTTTTCGCGAGCAGATAATAGAAGGTAACACGGTTTTTCATGCGTGTCGGCTTCATTGTTTCGCAAACGGCTTTGACTTTTTCCAGAGCCTCATCTTTGTCTTCGACGCCGAGTTTCTTCTTCATGAAGCCTTTGACAATCGTATCAAGTTCGGTTTCATCCGAACAGGAAACATATTTGCTGTCGCGGTTAGATAGTGACGCTCCGAGATATTTTTCAATCTTGGTTACGTCGGCATTGTCCGCCTTGGTGTCATATTCCTGTGTCGGCTCAAGATAATCTGACACGTCATCAGATTTTTCAGCCTTCTTCGCCGGCTCTTTTTTAGCCGCGGCTTTTTTAGCAGGCTTTTTCGCAGCAGGTTTCTTTTCTTCTTTAGCCGGAGCCGCAGAAGCTTTCGCTGCTTTTTTATCAGCCTTAGAAACCTTAGAAGATCTGTCAGCTTTGACGCCTTTTTCGCGGCGTTCCATTTTATCTTCGACAACAGTGACAGAGCCTTTGGCATCTTCAACAGCTTTTGTCGCAGCAGGTGTTGCGCCAGAAACTGTCAATTTGACGGCCTTGGACAATTTGCCCTTACCGATAAGGCGAACGCCGTCGAATGAACGGCGAAGAACGCCGGCTTCAACAAGGGCGGCTGCATCCATATCTGATTTGCCGTCAATTTTACCGGACTCAATAGCGCGGTTCAGGCTGGCAATAGAAAGCTCTGCAAAACGCTTACGGTTTGGCTTATTAAAGCCGCGCTTAGGCAGACGCATGTGGATAGGCATTTGACCGCCTTCAAAGCCTTTAATCGCCACACCGGAGCGTGACTTCTGACCTTTGACACCACGGCCACCTGTTTTGCCGGTACCGGAACCGATACCACGGCCAACCCGCTTACGCTCTTTAGTGGCGCCGGGATTATCTGAGAGTTCGTTCAAACGCATTTGTTTTCTCCAAGAGGTTTCATCTACCCAACAGGGCAGAAGACTACTCTTCTACAATTTTCACCATGTGAGCGACCTTGGCAATCATGCCGCGAACGCTAGGTGTATTTTCCAATGTACGGCTTTTGCCGATGCGGCCAAGGCCGAGACCGACAAGGGTCGCACGCTGATCCGGCTTACGGCGAGTGGCCGAACCGGTCTGACGGACAGTCAATGTTGTTTTCTTCGCCATGATCTTTGTCCTTAAGCTTCGAGCGCTTCAGGTGCTGACGCACCATCTTTACGGCGCTCGACAATCTCGGCGACTTTTTTGCCGCGCTTATTGGCGATTGTCCGCGGGCTCTCCATACGCTTCAGCGCATCGAAAGTCGCCCGCACCATGTTGTATGGGTTAGACGTGCCAACAGATTTACCAACCACGTCCTGAACGCCTAGACATTCCAAAACAGCCCGCATTGGACCGCCGGCAATAACACCGGTTCCGGGAGGCGCTGAGCGCATGACAATTTTGCCGGCGCCGTGGCGACCGCGAACGTCATGATGCAAAGTGCGGCCTTCACGAAGAGGAACGCGGATCATTGTCTTTTTAGCTTCTTCAGACGCCTTGCGAATGGCCTCAGGCACCTCACGGGCTTTACCCTTACCAAAACCAACACGGCCTTTTTCGTCGCCCACGATTACGAGAGCGGCAAATGACATATTGCGTCCGCCTTTTACGGTTTTCGCAACGCGGTTAATATGGACCAAGCGGTCGACGAATTCATTATCTTGATCGTCGTCGCGGCCACGGCGATTGTCGTTATTACGTGCCATCATCGATCCCTTAGAATTTCAGTCCGGCTTCGCGAGCCGCTTCGGCCAGAGCTTTCACCCGGCCGTGATAAAGATAAGCGCCTCGGTCAAAAATGACGTCGCCAACCTTGGCTTTATTAGCCCGTTCAGCAATCAGCTTCCCGATACGGGCAGCCGCTTTGACATCCGAGCCTTTTTTCGATTTATCTTCGAGTGTGGACGCAGAGGCGAGAGTTGTGCCTGTCGTGTCATCGATGATCTGAACAGAAATATTCTTGTCAGACCGGAACACAGACAAACGCGGACGCCCTTGGGCGTGTTTTTTGAGGCGGCGACGAACACGTTCGGCGCGGCGCATCATTGATTTGCGAGCAGATTTCATGACTACTTCTTCTTACCTTCCTTGCTGCGTACAAATTCGCCCAGATAACGAACGCCCTTGCCTTTATAAGGCTCTGGAGTCCGAAATCCGCGAATTTTCGCGGCAACTTGACCGACTTGCTGCTTATCAATGCCAGACACGATAACCTGTGTCGGCTTTGGCGCTTCGATTTTAATGCCCTCAGGCGGTGTAAAATCAACATCGTGAGAGAAGCCGAGCTGCATAGACAAATCATTGCCTTTCATCGACGCTCTGTACCCAACGCCGCGAAGCTCAAGCTCTTTCGAAAAGCCGTTCGTAACACCTTGGATCATATTTTCAACCATAGTGCGGCTCATGCCCCACATGGCACTGGCGTTTTTAGCGCCCTCAACTGTTGTAAGTGTATACTCACCATCTTTCAGAGAGCCCTTAACGGCTTCTGGAAGTGTGAAGCTTAGCTCACCCTTTGGGCCTTTGACGGAAACAAGCTGACCCTTTGAAGTCAGATCTACACCATCAACAACCTTGACCGGTCTTTTACCAATACGTGACATAAAACTCTCCTATGACACCTGGCAAAGAACTTCGCCGCCGACATTGTTTTCACGAGCCGCCGCGTCACTCATAACGCCTTTAGGGGTGGACAGGATGGCAATACCAAGCCCGTTACGGACCTGGGGAAGTGTCTTCACGGAAGAATAAACGCGACGTCCAGGTTTGGAGATACGCTTAATTTCGCGAATAACGGCTTCGCCTTCAAAATATTTCAACTCAACATTAAACGCCCGGAAACCGGCTTCGTCTGTTGTTTCTTCATAGCTACGAATAAAGCCTTCATCGGCCAGCACGTCGAGGACGCGGCCACGCAAATTAGACGCAGGAGTCATAACGGAGGACCGATTACGCAAGATAGCGTTACGGATACGCGTCAGCATATCTCCGAGAGGATCTGAAAATGACATCGGGTCTCTCCTCTACCAGCTAGATTTTACAAGGCCGGGAATAAGGCCCATGGAGCCCAAATCGCGAAGCGCAATACGGGACATTTTCATTTTACGATAATACCCACGCGGACGACCGGTGACCTGGCAACGGTTGCGGATACGGGTTTCGGCAGAATTACGGGGCAGAGCCGCGAGTTTCAGCTGCGCCTGAAAGCGCTCTTCAACCGGCAGATCCTTGTTGCGGGCGATATCTTTGAGCAGAGCGCGCTTGGCGGCATATTTTGCCACAAGACGCTGACGCTTAAGATTGCGCTCGACTGAGCTTACTTTAGCCATTTAATAGTCTCCTGTTTGCAAAGACCTAGACTTGATTGCCTAGCGTCCCGCTTTGCTTACTGCGTTCGCTCTAATTCCGTTCAGATCAGTTTCTGAAAGGGAATGAGAACGCGGCCAGTAATGCCTTGGCTTCTTCATCTGTTGGGGCGCTTGTTTGCACCACGATGTCCATTCCGCGAACGGAATCAACTTTATCATAATCGATTTCCGGGAAAACGATGTGCTCTTTTAGGCCCATGGCATAGTTACCATGACCGTCAAAGCTTTTACCGTTCAGGCCCCGGAAGTCTCGTACACGTGGCAACGCAATGTTGACCAGACGATCGAGAAATTCATACATCTTATCGCGGCGTAAAGTCACTTTGGTGCCAATCACCATTCCGTCACGAAGCTTGAAGCCGGCAATCGACTTTTTCGCAACGCAGGGAACAGGTTTTTGACCGGAGATCAATTCAAGCTCTTCCATTGCGGCCTGAACTTTTTTCTTATCTCCAACACCTTCGCCAATGCCCATGTTCAACACGATCTTTTCGATGCGCGGAACTTGCATTTCGGACGTGTAACCGAACTGTTCTTTCATCTTCGCACGGACTTCATCACGATAGACCGCCGCGAGGCGTGGTTCATACGGTTTAGCCATCGATGACTTCCCCTGACTTTCTGGCAACGCGAACTTTTTTACCGTCTTTCAACGTCTTAAAGCCCACGCGCGTGGGTTTATCTTCTTTCGGATCGAGATGCGCCACGTTGGAAACGTGAATCGGCGCTTCGAATTCTTTGATGCCGCCATCCGGATCCATCTGGCTTGGGCGCACATGACGCTTGACCATACGGATGCCTTTTACGACGACTTTCTCGTCTTTCGGCGAGACCTTGAGGACTTCGCCCTTACGGCCTTTATCCTTACCGGCGATAACGACGACATAGTCGCCTTTTTTAATCTTCGCAGCCATGGTTAGAGTACCTCTGGAGCCAGAGAGACGATCTTCATGTGGTTTTTAGCGCGAAGTTCACGAGGAACCGGGCCAAAAATCCGTGTGCCGATCGGCTCACCATTATTATTGATGATGACAGCCGCATTGCCGTCAAAGCGGATAACTGATCCGTCGCGGCGCTGTATATCTTTCCGCACGCGAACGACAATAGCTTTCCGCACATCGCCTTTTTTAACTTTGCCGCGCGGAATGGCTTCTTTGACCGAAACCACAATCGTATCGCCGACATGTGCATAACGGCGCTTGGAACCGCCAAGCACTTTGATGCACTGAACGCGGCGGGCGCCGGAGTTATCGGCCACTTCTAGGTTTGTCTGCATTTGAATCATGAGACGTCTCCGTGTTTATATGAGAGGGGTCAACGAGAGGCGAAAAGCCTTACGCTGAGACCACTTCCCACCGCTTTAATTTTGACTTTGGCGCACATTCGCTGATGCGAACAATGTCACCGTTCTTGTGAGCATTCTTTTCGTCATGCGCATGGTAGCGCTTTGAACGACGAATCGTCTTTTTCAACAGAGGGTGCAAATAGGCGCGCTCAACTCTGACCACAACCGTCTTTTCACCTTTATCTGACACTACTGTGCCCTGAAGTACGCGTTTTGGCATCTCGACCTACCTTAAGCCTTCTTAGCGGATTTATTTTCCGCCATGATTGTTTTGACCCGCGCAATGTCGCGGCGCACTTGGCGCACGCGGGCGGTCTTTTCTAATTGGCCGGTTGCATCTTGAAAACGCAGATTGAACTGCTCTTTCTTCAGCTTCAGCAACTCATCATTGAGCTGATCGGCACTCATGGCTCTGACGTCAGTAGCTTTCATCATCGCCTCCTATTGCTCGCCTGGGCGTGTGACGATTTTCGTCTTCACAGGCAATTTGGCCGCTCCGAGACGCAGCGCTTCGCGCGCAACATCATCCGGCACACCATCAATTTCAAACATGATCCGACCCGGACGCACTTTGGCCGCCCAGAATTCTACGGACCCTTTACCCTTACCCATCCGAACTTCGGTTGGTTTCTTCGTCACTGGGACGTCCGGGAAAATCCGGATCCAAACACGACCGGCCCGCTTCATGTGACGTGTGATCGCCCGGCGAGTGGCCTCGATCTGACGGGCGGTAACGCGCTCAGGTTCCATGGCTTTCAAGCCGTAAGACCCGAAATTCAAAGCCGAACCACCTTTGGCAAGACCTTTAATCCGGCCCTTATGGGCTTTCCGGAATTTTGTACGTTTTGGCTGTAACATTGTGTTCCGCCTCTATCTTAATTGGCGCGTGCCGGACGACGTCCGCCACGATCACCACGATCATTGCCGCCGCGAGAGCGCGTATCGCCCTGCTGAGACATGCGTTTTTCATGTGCATATGGGTCATGCTCCATGATTTCGCCTTTATTGATCCAAACTTTAATACCGATAATACCCATGGCCGTCATCGCGCGTGCTACGCCGTAATCAATATCAGCGCGCATTGTATGAAGCGGCACGGAGCCTTCTTGATACTGTTCAACCCGAGCAATTTCTGCGCCGCCAAGACGACCGCCAACTTTAATCTTGCAGCCTTCTGCGCCCATACGCATCGCGGATTGCATGGAACGCTTCATTGCGCGGCGGAAAGAGACCCGGCGCTCAAGCTGTTGGGCAATCCCGTCAGCGACAAGGTTCGCATCGACTTCAGGCTTGCGAACTTCAACGAGGTTGATGAACACTTCGCCGTCAACCATAGACGCGACTTTCTTACGAAGCACTTCGATGTCCGCGCCTTTTTTACCGATCACAACACCCGGACGGGCCGTGTAAATTGTGATGCGGCATGTCTTGTGTGGACGTTCGATAACAACACGGGAAACAGACGCGTTTTTCAGCTCTGACGCCAAAAATGCACGAATGGCCAAATCCTGATGCAACAGATCGCCATATTCGGACGTGTTTGCGTACCAGCGAGATGACCAAGTCCGGTTAATACCGAGGCGAAGGCCAATTGGATTAATCTTCTGACCCATTACGCAGCCTTCTCTTTTGTCTTCTCGGCCTTTTTAGGCGCGTCTTTCTTCTCAGCCTTCTTCTCAGATTTCGGCTCAGCCTTTTTGGCGGCCTTCTTCTCTGGCTTCGGCGCGACTTCCGCGACCTCTTCATCCTGCTCACGCACGACGATTGTCAGTTCGGAAAACGGCTTCAAAATACGAGCGCCGCGGCCACGGGCCCGAGCGCGAAAACGCTTCATCACAAAGTTCTTACCGACATAGGCCTCTGAAACGACAAGAGAGTCGATATCAAGACCGTGATTGTTTTCGGCATTCGCAATGGCGCTCTCGAGAACCTTTTTAACCTCACCGGAAATCCGCTTATGCGAAAATTCCAGATCAGCCAAAGCTGTCTCGACTTTTTTGCCCCGAATAAGCTGAGCCACCAGGTTCAGCTTGATAGGGCTGATCCGGATCATGCGCAGCTTGGCGCGTGCCTCTTTGTCGCCAACGCGACGTGGATTTTTTTCTTTTGCCATGGCTATCTACTTCCGTTTGGCTTTTTTATCGGCCGTGTGACCGTAATAAGTACGCGTCGGCGCAAATTCGCCGAGCTTGTGCCCCACCATGTCCTCGTCAATGAGGACAGGAATAAATTTCTGGCCGTTATGAACCTGAAATGTCAGGCCCACAAAATTCGGCATGATTGTTGATCGACGTGACCAAGTCTTGATTGGTTTATGACGACCCTCTGCGCGAGAGGCTTCGGCTTTTTTAAGCAGATACCCGTCAACAAACGGGCCTTTCCAGACTGAACGTGGCATACTCCGCGCTCCCTAACGTTTTTTCTTCGCGTGACGCGAACGAATGATGAATTTGTCAGTCGCTTTATTCGAGCGAGTACGCGCGCCTTTAGTTGGCTTACCCCAAGGCGTCACTGGGTGACGACCCCCGGAAGTACGGCCTTCACCACCACCGTGCGGGTGATCTACCGGGTTCATGGCAACGCCGCGAACCGCAGGACGTTTACCGAGCCAGCGCTTGCGACCCGCCTTACCAAGGTTGATGTTCATGTGATCCGGATTGGATACCGCCCCAACGGTTGCCATGCAGGACTGGTGAACCATGCGCATTTCGCCAGACTTCAGACGAATTTGAGCATAACCTTCAGAACGACCAACAAGCTGGGCATAAGCACCGGCGGAGCGAGCCATTTGGCCCCCCTTGCCAGGTTTCAGTTCAACATTGTGAATAATTGTTCCAACAGGCATAGCGCGCAAAGGCATGGCATTTCCTGGCTTCACGTCACCTTTGGCAGAAGAGAGAATCTTATCTCCTTCAGACAGGCGTTGCGGCGCAAGGATATATGCTTTTTCACCGTCTTTATACTCAACGAGCGCGATGAAAGCCGTACGGTTAGGATCATATTCCAAACGCAGAACAGTCGCTTCCATATCCATCTTGTTACGCTTGAAGTCGATAACACGATAGAGACGTTTGTGACCACCGCCCTGACGACGAGATGTGATACGACCTGTATTGTTACGGCCACCTGTTTTCGTCAGACCTTCGGTCAGTGACTTTTCGGGGCGACCTTTGTGTAACTCTTCACGGTCGACACGAACAAGGTGACGGCGTGAAGGGCTGGTCGGATTAAATGTCTTTAAAGCCATTTTCTTGTCCTACAGTCCGGTTGCGATGTCGATGCTGTCGCCGTCTTTCAACGTTACAACAGCCTTTTTGACATCATTGCGACGACCGGGGCGTCCCCGGAAGCGTTTGGTTTTACCTTTAACGCGAAGCGTGTTCACAGCCGTTACAGAAACTTTGAACAATTGCTCAATAGCTTCTTTGATGTCCGGCTTGGACGCGTTCAGCGGCACTTCGAAAACAACCTGGTTGTTTTCCGAAATGATTGTTGTCTTCTCTGTGATGATCGGAGAGACCACCGTATCATAATGGCGGGCAGCTACACTCATTTTAGACGAGCCTCCAAATCTGCGACAGCCTGCTTTGTCAACACGAGTGTGTGACGCTTCAGAATGTCATATACGTTAGCGCCTTGGCTTGGCAGCACATCCAGGTTTGGAATGTTGCGCGCCGCTTTGGCGAAGTTTTCTTCAATCTCGCTTCCGCTGACGATCAGGGCGTTTGTCGCTCCGAGCGCCGCAAGCTGCTTGCGCAGTTCAGCCGTCTTGGAAGACTTCAACGTCGCGTCATCAATAATGATGAGCTCTTTGGCGCCGGCCTTGGCAGACAAAGCATGACGCAAAGCCAGTGCGCGAAGCTTTTTCGGCAAAGCATGAGCATGTGACCGAACGCGAGGGCCGTGCGCTTTTGCACCGCCGCGGAACTGGGATACAGAGCCGTTACCGTGACGCGCCGTACCGCCGCCCTTTTGGCGACCAATACGTTTTTTACGCTTGGAAACGTCACCGCGCTCCTGAACTTCATGCGTACCAGCCTGACGACGCGCTAATTGATAGCGAACCATACGGTGGAGAATGTCTTTTCTGGGCTCATTGGCGAAAATGGCATCGTCGAGATCGACGGAGCCGGAAGCCTTACCCGCAAGTGTTTGGACGTCGAGTTTCATTTAGCCTTCTCCGCCATCTTCATCAGTTGTGGCCGCCATGGCTGCCGCTTGCTCTTCTGCAACGCGCTTGGCTTCTGCTTCCGCTTCCGCCAGGGCCGCTGCTTCGGCTTCGTCTGCCGCTTTCAGAGCCTCTTTACGATCTGTCATCGTCGCTGCCGGGAAGATAAGACCTTCCGGTTGCGGCTTTTTCACAGCATCACGAACTTCGAGCCATGTCCCTTTTGCGCCCGGTGTTGCGCCTTTAATAAGAAGCAAACCATCTTCAATTTCGATACGGGCAATTTCCAAATTCTGGTTTGTCCGGCGAACGGCGCCCATATGGCCCGCCATTTTCTTGCCTTTAAAGACCTTACCCGGATCCTGACACTGACCGGTAGAGCCATGCGATCTGTGAGAGATAGACACACCATGTGTGGCGCGAAGGCCACCAAAATTGTGGCGTTTCATCGCACCAGCAAACCCCTTACCCACAGTGACGCCGGAGACGTCAACATATTGACCAGGCAAGAAGTGACCGGCGATTAGCTCTTCACCAACCTCAACCAGATTTTCTGCATCAACTCGGAATTCGACGAGCTTTTTCTTGGGCGTCACAGACGCTTTGGCAAAACGCTCACGTTCTGCTTTGGAGACGCGCTTAGGTTTCGCTTCACCCGACCCAAGCTGAATAGCTGTGTAGCCATCCCGCTCTTGTGTTTTTTGAGCCACGACCTGACAGCCCTCTAGAGCAAGGACAGTTACAGGCACGTGATTACCCAAATCGTCATAGACGCGGGTCATACCCAGTTTTTTTGCTAATAGACCTGTACGTAACATGTCTATGCTCCCAATTTGATTTCAACATCAACACCGGCCGCGAGGTCGAGCTTCATCAGCGCGTCCACGGTTTGTGGTGTTGGGTCCACGATATCGAGCATACGCTTATGCGTACGGATCTCGAATTGCTCGCGAGATTTCTTATTAACATGTGGTGAGCGGTTTACAGTAAAACGCTCAATCCGGGTTGGCAGCGGAATGGGCCCGCGCACGGTAGCACCGGTGCGCTTAGCCGTAGAGACGATCTCCTTGGTAGAAGTATCGAGAATACGGTGGTCGAAGGCTTTCAACCGGATGCGAATATTTTGACGATCCATAACAGGGCCTAATCTTTACGCTTCAAACAACGAACCCGGCGCCGCCTTGGTGGCACCGGACAAATGAGTTACTTAACTGACTTAATCAGTAATCTTAGAGACGACGCCGGCGCCGACGGTGCGTCCGCCTTCACGGATAGCGAAGCGGAGCTTCTCTTCCATGGCGATTGGCACGATAAGCTCAACGTCAATGTTCACATTGTCGCCCGGCATAACCATCTCTGTCCCTGACTTAAGGCTTACAACACCGGTCACATCCGTTGTCCGGAAGTAAAATTGTGGACGGTAATTGTTGAAGAACGGCGTATGACGCCCGCCTTCTTCCTTCGTCAGGATATAAGCTT
>JAPYSU010000048.1 GCA_029936425.1 Litorimonas sp. | reverse complement strand
GAAGTGTACGAGGCCTTCTTTGGTTGCCCGGTGCGCTTCTCCGCGCCATATGTGTCGGTGCGCTTTCCGGCGGATTACCTCAGCATTCCCCTGCCCACGGCAAATCCTGCTCTGCGCCAGATTCTCGATCGCCAGTCCATGGCCTTGTCCAATGCGCTGCCGGGTAACGATCCCTTTGCCTTTCAGGTGCAGCAGGTGTTCTTGCGGTTGCTACCGGATGCGCGGGTATCACTAAAAGAAGTGGCCAGCGAAATGGCCTTGTCCGTGCGCACCCTGCAGCGCCGTCTCACCGCCGGCGGTCAGACCTTCCAGGGCCTGCTCGACCGCACCCGCCAGGAACTGGCACAAAGCTACCTGCGCGACCGGTCTTTGTCCCTGTTCGAGATCACCATGCTGCTGGGGTTTGCGGAGCAGAGTTCGTTTAACCGGGCGTTCAGGCAGTGGGTGGGGACATCGCCGGGGGAGTGGCGAGAGGGGGCATAGTGCGTGTCCCCTATTTCTCCCTATTTCGTGTCCCTATTTCGGCTCGATCCAGAAACGCCGCGTGGCACAACCCTTGGCGGATTTTGAGTCGACGGCCCCGAACCGTAATAGCGCCATCGCAGCGGCTCATGCCATTGGGGCGTTTAACCTTAAAGAGATAGCTGATTACTTCGGGCTGCACCGTTCGAGCGTGAGCCGTATAGTGAGGGATGCACGATGCAAGACCTGACCCTGGCTCCCTCATGACCTTGCTGGTTCATTGTCTGCCAAATAATATCCACAGAGAGGCGGAGATTATTATGAATGATCCTAGGATGTGGGCTGCTGCACGCAGGTAGCTAAACCTTTCTTGTTTGAAGTAGCTTTTTACAACGACTCGATTGAGTTTTCCGAACCAGCCAGAGAAATAAATGTGAATTAGAAGTGTTATTCCTGCTGTTAAGAATAACCAGTTATAAATGTTTAGGTAATCAGAGAAAAAAGTGGTGAACAATTCGGGGTAGGGCTCGATTTCGCCGTGATGCTTTTCTGGTTTTAGTCGGTGTAGGTTGAAGGAGATAACCGTGAATGCAAAAAATGAAGCTAGAAGAAATGATGTTATTTGAAGAGATAGCGTGATCGACTTGGATTTTTTCTCGCTTTTTTCATGGCGTTCTTGCCTTATGGCAGAAAAAGATTTTTCAAAGTTTTCAAGATAGATCAAGATGGAGTCGCAGTATTCTGGCTTTTCCAGTTTGTGCTCTTTGATAATTTGAGCGAGCGATCTCGTGTAGGCGATTAACCCCATGTGTCTATTTCCTTCGGATTTTCCAAGGTCAGAGTACAGGCGTTTCAGCTCGACAAGTGATCTTATTAGTTGATCAATAATTTTTTTTGCAGGGGAGCGTTTGTCGTTATCGGAAAAAATTTCTTCAGTAGTGGTGATGCTATCGATCGATTTTGGGTGGTGCTTGTGTCTGTGTAGGCAGTACTTTATAAAATAAAAGGCTTGGCGAGCGAGAGTTGATGCGCTTTGTGGCTCGTTATCGGGGGTGTTGATCTTCTTCGTGGATAGAAAAGTAATGCCCGATTTGTGCACGGAGAAAGCCAGGACGTATACATTTGCCCTGCTTTGAGCAGGTAAGCTATTGATGAAATCTTGGGAGCTATTTTTTTCTTGAATGTTCTTATGTCTAAGTTTGACCTTCCAATCCGCTGCTGCTTTTCCTGATGGGGCAAGAAGTATCTCGCCAGTTAGAACTTCTCCATGCTCTTCGGTGCGAAGTAATATGCTTGTTTTGCCTGTTAAGTCTGCAGGTTTGTCCTGCCAGTCTTTTTCAGAGTAGATAAGGTTTGTCTTTGTCTTTGAAAAAATCGGAACGTGTGTATGGTTTTGGCCGAGGCATGGAGCAATGAAGTCAAAAACCAAGTTTCCGCTGAGGCATGGGATCCACGCAACATAATTATAGTGGCTGAGGTTGGCTCCATCCCCAACTAGCTCTTCCATGTTTTTTAACCCCATAAAATAAAGGTGGGCCCGGATGGGCCCACCTTTGATAAAGCTGAGAGTAATGTAATTATTTCGATATCGAGTCGTAAAAGTAGTCTGACAGTTTCTGCTGAGGGGTTACGCCTGAGCCGTCTTGTTTGTTGAAAACCATGCCATGCTCGATAAAGAGGCCGTGTTTTCGGCTGGACATTTCTTGAGCATCAAGCTTTTTGGCGTTAACCGCTACTTTAATAGTAAACAGGACGTGACCAATGCCAGCGCAAACTATCAAAATAGCAATGCCGCTAATGAGTAAATCCACCGCGTCCTCCTTAATTTGACTATCCGTAGTCGGTTATTTTTTGGGCACGAGAAGATAGCACAACACTAGCAACTATTGCATTGACTGCATATACCGATATGGAATAAGGGTTGCGGTTTTTGTTTTATTGTCAATGCGCCTCTTCCCAATTCTCCCCAATCCCCGCATCCACAATCAACGGCACCTTCAATTCCGCCGCTGACTCCATACGCGCCTTCACTTCCCTGACCAGATCATCCACCTGATCCTCAGCCACTTCAAACACCAGTTCATCGTGCACCTGCATGATCATCTTGGCGTCGAAGTCGGTGGTTTCCAGCCAGTCGTGCACTTTGATCATGGCCTTCTTGATGATATCGGCGGCGGTGCCTTGCATGGGGGCGTTGATGGCGGCGCGTTCGGCGGCTTGGCGGCGTTGGCCGTTTTTGCTGTGGATTTCCGGCAGGTAGAGGCGGCGGCCGTAGACGGTTTCCACGTAGCCGTTGTCTGCGGCCAGGGCGCGGGTGTCGGCCATGTATTTTTTCACGCCGGGGTAACGCTCAAAGTAGAGATCGATGTATTCCTGGGCTTCCTTGCGCGGCAGGCCCAGTTGTTTGGCGAGGCCGAAGGCGCTCATGCCGTAGATGAGGCCGAAGTTGATGGCCTTGGCGTTGCGGCGGTCGTTGTCGCTCACCTCGTCGAGAGTTTTTCCCCACACTTCGGCGGCGGTAGCGCGGTGGATATCCAGGCC
>JAPYSU010000047.1 GCA_029936425.1 Litorimonas sp. | reverse complement strand
GGCCAGACCTGCCCCTTTGATATTGGCAAAGGAATTTGCAGCAATAAACGAACCTAGCGCGGCACCGCCGATCATCATGCCCTCAAAAGGTAGGGCATGAGTAATAATTCCCATGTCACCCCCGGACAGCATGTAGCCGCCAAAGACCATGCCCATCACAACAACAAAGCCCAGAATGATCGTCATTTCAGTTCCACTTGCAAGTTTTCAAGTACTTTAGTGTTTTTCCCCTAAAGCTCAAGAACAGTTGTCTTTAATCCAAGTTTAAAATTTACAATATGAAGGCTAATTGCTATCTTTGCATGAGTTAGTTAAGATTAGTTTTGTGCCAATGCTGGAGTAAGCTGCAATGCCGGATGTGGAAAGCACCCTCATTATTCTTATTGATGCGGATGACGTAAAATTCGCATTTTCAGGGTGGCCGGACCATATCTGTCTCGCCGCTTGTCTCTCCAGTGATGGCACGTGCAGCATGATTGTGTTTCGGCGCGACGAACGTGACGAGATCCCCGCGCGGCTGCTTAAAGTGTTGCGGCTCAAGCCAAGCCAGGTATGCTTTGTCCCTCAAATTTCGGGATACCGAACAAAACAGTTTCTTTATTCCGATGAACGCCGCTTGATGGCTTTGGTGGCGTCTGATCCTGTCATTTTAGAAGAAGCCACCGACTATGCGGTGAACTACAACTACGCATTGGAAGAAGGGCTTGATCCCGCTGTGCTGTTAGGTTTGCAGCCGGCGAGCGACGTTGCGCCCGCCCCGATGCCTCAGTATGACCCTGCTACCCGATCGACAGAAGCAGATGTAAATCCGCTGCTGCCCGATTTTTTACGCCGCTCTGTTGAACGCTCTCGTCGGCCAACGTTCTCGAGCCGACGCAGAACGAGCCACAGCGTTCTGGCGCAGGCTTAACGCTCAGCGCAACGCGTTCCGAAGGTTCTGGAAGACTTGGCCATCCAGAGTGGCGTCGCGGGGCTCTGTATAGTCAGCCGCCAGTTGCGTGCTCGGAACTTCTGGTGGAGTTGTGGATTCCGTAGAATTCGCGGCAACGGAACTACCTTGAGAATCGACGGCCGTTGATGCCTCCTTTTGGGGTGCCGCGTCTTTGGTCTTCTGATACTGCACATAGATCGAAATGCGGCGGTTGGACGGATCAACCGGATTCTCAGGCACCAATGGGTCCGTATCAGCGAGACCGGATACACGAATAACCCTGTTGCGAGCCACGCCAGACGCTTCAAATACTCGCCGCGTCGCATTTGCGCGATCGGCTGAAAGATCCCAGTTGTCGTATTTGCGACCGTCAGCAAACCGCACCGCATCAGTGTGCCCGGCGATGGTGAGCTTGTTAGGCAGGCTGGCGAGCGACTTGCCTAGATTCTGCAAAAGAAGCTCCGTAGGCCCCTGCATCTCCGCGCGCCCACTATGAAACATCGCGCGCCCTTTTTGGTCGATGATTTGAATCAGCAACCCTTCAGGACTCTTCTCAAATATAACGTTCTGCTTCAACGGGTCCAAATCTGGATTTTGCTCCATCGCTTGCAAAATTTCCCGCTGCAATTCTTTGAACTTGATATCATCCTGCGCGTGTTCGTTTTGTTGCGCTTTCGAACTTTGCTCCCCGTTTTTGACAGCGTTCGCGCTTTCGGACGGCTCTACATAGTCTTTGAGCGGTGCCGCGGCGGCGGGGTTTTCAAATTTCCCCTCTTGGGATCCCAATACCTTTTCTTTCGGATCAGTCGAAGCTGTGGTGTCGTTTATCTCCCAGTTTGCCGGCGTAGGGTCATCCATATTGCCCAATTCACTGCCTCGGGCGACGACACTTCCGTTTGAAGCGGTCAACGTACCGGGTGGCCCCAGCGTGGCACCGTCAAGGACCCCCGTCCCGCCGGGTAGGGTCGCATTGGTAAAATACTCGGCAATACCTCGTAACTTCTGCTCATCGGCGCTGGCAAGAATCCACATCAACAAAAAGAACGCCATCATTGCCGTCATGAAATCTGCGTAGGCGACCTTCCAACCGCCGCCGTGATGGCCCCCGCCTTCGATAACCTCAACTTTTTTGAATATTTTGGGTTGCGTCGTCGCTACCATCTTAGCCTGCCTCATCTCTCCCGATCCCTAGGATCGTTTCAATAAACGCACGACTGCACGTTTCGATTCACAGAGAGGTATCGAGGGTAATTTGGCGTTCAGGACGACAAAAGAGTGTCAAGACAAAGGCATGGACGTTTTTCGGCTGTTTTATTGGGCAGCGCCATGCTCCAGGGAATCTTCACGTGTATACCGCCCCAACCCGGCCTTTTTTGCATATTCCGCCTTACGGATCGAATAGTTGGGCGCGACCAACGGGTGATCAGCATCCAACCCGAATCTTTCCCGATAGTCATTTTCACTGAGGCCGTGTTCTGCGCGCAAATGGCGTTTCAACATCGTGAAAGAGCGGCCACAGCAAAGACACGTTACCGCATCTTGCGTGAACGATTCACTGACAGGGACAGCAGGAACCCCCATCGTACGCGTTTCATCGGCGGCGAGAGACAAGGACTGCTGTTCCATTGTTCGGTGTTCGATCCCGGCCAATACCTTTGGCAACACACGCGCCAAGGCGATGATTTCGTCAACCGAAGCACCTTCCCGGCTCGCGAAGGATTCAAGCACCCGAATGGTAGCTTCAGAAATAGGGCGGTCGTTAAAATCAGTCACGGCGTTTGCCTTCTCATATCTGGGCCTTCATAGGAGACGCGATCGAAATTCTGTAACCTTGGCAGTAGGAAGGTTAGGTAACACTCGCTGGGAATTTATCAAGAATACTACTCTCAAGAGGCGATTCTTGCAAAGAATTCCAGCTTAGCAATTTTTATCACGCTATCTATTGAAAAGAATTGAACTTAATTCATTTGAATATCGTCGGCTTTTTTCTTTTCTAACCCATCGTTTTGCAAGCATTCTGCTTTGTGTCTCTCGAATTTTTCCCGCTGCGCATATCCATCGGTCAACAGTATAC
>JAPYSU010000046.1 GCA_029936425.1 Litorimonas sp. | reverse complement strand
GGGCCCTCCTGGGCTGATAGGCAATTGCCTGAGGCTGGGCGTAGGCGATGGGCAGCGGCTGGGTGTAGTTGATGGGCAGGTTCTGCTGGTGGGCGTACTGCTGGAAGGAGGGGAGCTGGTCCACCCCGGGGCCAGAGATCAGCGACTGGACGCGGCCCCATGCGCTGCTCACATGCTTCTTCATGCAACAGTAAAACATCACAAAAATGACCACCATCACCACCATCAGCATCAGAGTGTTAGTGTGAAAGGAAAAGAAGGTGTAGGTACGCTTCTCCACGTTGATATCCTGATTTATCCTATTTCCCTCGTTCCCATCCGCCATCTTCCCGTCTTGACAGGCGTGCACTGGAGTGAAGGGTGGCGGGGGGAACTGCCACGGGTCGAATCCCTTGTCTGAGCAGAGAGTCATGGGAGTTGGGCAGTGGCTTGTCAGTGGGCTGGGAGCAGACTGGCGGCTGCAGCTGGAACCGGACCCTGCGCTGCACGGGTTCTCTCTGCTGAGTCACTTCTTGTGATTTTCCATCAAACTCATTGTCTTCACACTCCTCCACATTGCCACTCAGTTTCACATTTCTGGAAACTATTTCTGGTTTAATGAATTTGACATTTCGAGTGTAAACCTTTCCAGAATCAGGTACCATGACATCCATTGTTGTGTGTGACAGTCTTTTCACAATAAGACCTTTCAGGTCCCAGAGACCTGTCCTGTAGTTTTGCAGTCTAACTTTTGCACCAATGTGAAACTCTTCATTTGATTTAGGGTTCACATTTTTGCTGTCATTATTGATTGCCTTTTCCCTTGCTTCCTCTCTTTCAACCACTGCTTTCTGATGATCATGTTCCTTGGGTAGGAAGTTGCTGAAATCAGTGTTCAACTTTCTTTGGTGGAACATGTCACCAGGTGACTGTGTGAATCCTGCTCTGATGACATTGTTGAAGTGGAATAATTTACTGCTGATATCCTCTTTGTTTTCAACACATTTTATCAGAAGTCTTTTCCCTTGTTTAACACTGTTCTCAGCGATCCCATTGGACTCCGGGTATCTTGGGCTGCTCAACCTTTGGCTGATGTTTCTGGTGGACAAAAAGTCTCTGAACTCCTTGCTCCTAAATGGAGGGCCCCCATCGCTGCAGATTGTTCCTGGCCTACCCACTTGTTCAAAGAGTTTGTCCAAAGCTTTACTTGTTGCACTAGCTGTTGTTGATCTCATTTCAATGATGAATAGGTAGCCAGAGAACTGGTCACATGCAAATATGTAGTCTTTTCCTTGACATTTTCCAAAATCCATGAACACACTTTGCATTGGAACTGAATTGTTCATATCATTTCTTTCCTCACATTTGAGTGGGTGCCTGGGTTTGCTGTCACTATGAACCAAGCATGTGTCACATCCTTTGGTCTTATTCAGAATATCACAGTTGATTGTGGGCCAATAGAATTCACTCTTTGCCGTTTGCATCATTTTGACGTGACCCTGGTGACTTCTGTGGTAATTGTCGATTATTTTCTTCCTAGCGCCTTGTGGTGCAAATATTGCTTCTCCGTAACAAATGTACTCGGTTTCATCTGCATCATTCACTATGCTCAAATAATCCCATTTGCTTTGAAAGTCGTGTAATTTGTTATCTTTCTTCAGATCTGAAATTGTGAGTCCATTCTTCATTGCAACAATAGCATCCAGATAGTCTTTGTCATCATTTCTGGCTTCTCTCACTAGATTCATGTTGGACTTGTTTGTGTCAATCTTGTTCACAGCAAACTCCATGTTGTCAAAGTGTAATACATCTTTTTCTGATTCAGAAAAGCGCCAGACCGGGTTTCTGGACAAGCAGTCAGCCACCTTGTTGTTTTTACCTTCCAAGTAGGAGAGACTCAGGTTGAATCCTGCTAACTGCCTTCTTATCCTTTGGAGCCTGCTTCCAACATCTCTGATTTGCTTTTTAAAGATTCCCAACAGAGGCTGGTGATCAGTTTTTATGTGTGTGAGTGTCCCTCTTGTAAAGAACTTTGTTTTGTCCAATGCCCATGCTATGGCGAGGCACTCCAACTCTATCACAGCGTAATTCTTTTGGGCATCATTGAGTGCTGAAGAACCACATTGCAACACATTTGCTGAACCAGAACCGGTTGGCTGATATAGAATGAAGCCAAGTCCGAAGATGCGGCTTGCATCGGTGATGAGCACCAGCGGCAGGGAAGGGTCAAATGGCTTTAGGCCAACATAGGCCGCACAGCTCATTTTCAACTGATCAAATTCCTTTTGGTGATCTTCAGTCCAGACCCAGGCATTTCTTTGCTTGAGGAGTGTCCTCAGTAACACACCCTGTTGGCTCAAGTCAGGATGCCACTTCGTGAAAATTTGAACAAGTCCGAGAAATGATTTCAAACAACTGACATCTGTTGGAACATGAAACTGAGTGAGAGCTTCTATCTTTGAAGGAAGAGGTTTGACACCCTCCTCGTCAATGAGGAAGCCGGCAAATTCTACTGTTGATCCAATGACAAACTTGGCTTTGCTTAGTTGCAGTCCTCTCTCCCTGCACCTCTCAAAGATGATGTTCAGTCGCTCCTCCAGCTGCTCCAAGCTCTCGGCACACACCAGGATGTCATCGACTTCCAGCAAGCACCATTCAAACAAAGACTCCAAAATGTCATTCATGGCCTCAATGAACAGGTCGCCACTGGACACCATCCCCATGGGGCAAGCTAAGTAGCGAAACCTGCCCCACTCCGTGAGAAACGTTGTCAAGAAGGAGCTTTCTTCTGACAATCTTCTTTGGAAATATCCGTGAAGGGCGTCCAGCGTTGCATACACCTTGGTTCCGTGTGGGATTCTTTTCACCAACTCCGCTGGGCTGGGGAAAGGACAATTTGGTCTGCTCACATTTTTGTTGAGGGAGGTGTAGTCTGTCACTAGGCGTAGTTTGTCCTTCACTTTCTTTGTCACGAAATGAGATGGAGCACACCATCTTGTGGGTTCGCTCACTTTCTTTATTATGTTAGATTCTTCAAG
>JAPYSU010000011.1 GCA_029936425.1 Litorimonas sp. | reverse complement strand
GGACGGATCCGGGTCTATCAAGGCGCGTGCCTGACGCTCGAGGCTCTAACCTCTTTCTTTCGAGACTACCCGGAAGACAGAGACCGAGACCTTAGACTGCGGACGACCTCCGACACAGGAGGATCGCTACAAGGCCGCTGCGATATAAACCGCCGCCGCGTGACGGTTGTCGCGTAAAACATATTTCCCTTGGTCTCCATCGCGGGGGCCGTCACGCGGGCTGTCCACTTTATTCAAGGACGAACGCCAAAGCTCCGCCCCCGATGGCGAGCAGGAAGGAACGCTTGGGCGATGCACACTTTAGAAACTGTGGACTTAACTTTCTACCCCCGTCATTACAAGACTTGTTCTTGTAATCCATCTCCCAGTCCTAGCCATTTAATAGAAGCGTGAAGAGGCGTGCTATGCCAACACATCATGATATCTATCTCCTTATGACCCATCTGAAATCTCTGGAGATGGATTGCAAGAACGGGGTCTTGCAATGACGATGCTGCAGAGATGGCTCACAACCTCTCGGCCTTCCGCATCGGCACCCTTCGGGCTTGTGCGGAATGACAGAAATAATAGGAGAGCAAACCTCTCTCACCTTGTCATACCGACGCGACTTTTAAGTCGCCCGGTAATGTGCCTTGTCGGTTCGGCGTGAGAACGTCTTTCTCGCATCAAGTGGCCAAGCTTAAGGCACGGCACCGGGCAGGCCTTGCCTGCGTCGGGGTGACAATGTTGTGGGATTTGTTCGCCACTCTAAGCCGGGATCACCCTCGCAAATTATGAAAGGAAAGCTCATGACACAAACAAAAAAGCCCCCTTGCGGGAGCTTTCGAAAAATCTGGTCTGTTGAAAATTTTATTTAACAGTGTGGGGCTGGCTCGCATTTTTCTGGGCGGTTTCAACCAGAGCCTTGAAGCTCTCGGGCTCGTTTCCGGCCATGTCGGCCAGGACTTTACGGTCCAGAGAGATGCCGGCTTTTTTCAATCCGTCCATGAAACGGCCATAGGTCATGCCGTGAAGGCGGGCCGCCGCGTTGATCCGCTGGATCCAGAGGGCGCGGAACTGACGCTTTTTCAGCTTCCGGCCGATATAGGCATACTGACCAGCTTTTTCGACCGCCTGATTGGCAATACGGAAAGTGTTCTTACGGCGACCGCGATAGCCGGAAGCCGCATCAATAACTTTTTTATGACGTGCGTGTTTTGTGACGCCGCGTTTTACTCGTGACATAATATTACTCCAGAATAGAAAGGGCGGCGATTAGCCGTTTGGCATGAATGATTTTTTGATACGCTTGGCGTCGCAGTCTTTCAGGACTGTTGTGCCGCGAAGCTTACGAATTTGGTCATTCGTGCGTTTGATCATTCCGTGACGTTTACCGGCCTGGCCAGCTTTCACTTTACCACTGGAGGTGATTTTGAAGCGCTTTTTGGCGCCTGATTTGGTCTTCATTTTTGGCATTTCGGTCTCCTTGATTTGCGCCGTGTCTCCAGACCCGGAGTGCGGCGCTGCCTTTAGAGCAGTCAGGCATGCCTTTAGCCCGATCTGCTGCAGTTATTCCGGCTTTCACCGGAAGTCGCGCCTTATAAGCGTTCGTGACCAGAGGTCAAGCTATGCTGTGCACGTTGAGGGATAGGCTCCCGGCGTAAAATGACGGGAGGCTAGGTAAATTTAGACGTAGGAGATTAGCGCGGCGCGAGAACCATGGTCATCATCCGGCCCTCGGTTTTGGGCTCGAATTCGACCTTGGCCATTTCAGCGAAGTCTTCTTTCACCCGGGCGAGGAGGTCCATGCCGCGATCCATATGCGCCATTTCACGGCCCCGGAAGCGGACGGTCACTTTGACCTTATCGCCGCGGTCAAAGAATTTGTTCATGGCTTTGGTTTTGACCTCGTAATCATGCGTATCGATATTCGGCCGCATTTTGATTTCTTTGAGGGCTTGGGTGCGTTGATTCTTACGGTTCGCCGCTTTCTTCTTCTGGTTTTCAAAGCGCATTTTCCCGTAGTCGAGAACCTTGCAGACCGGGGTGTCATTTGGGGCCACTTCGACGAGATCCAAACCAGCGGCGCTGGCGGCGGCGAGGGCTTCTTCGATGGGAACGACACCGCGCTTTTCTCCGTCTTCCATGATGAGCAAGACTTTTGAGGCGGTAATGTCCCTGTTGATGCGCGGCCCCTTTGGCTTCTTGGACGGCGGGGCAGCTAATGGGCGTCTGGCGATGTGAATTCTCCTAAGGTTATTAAAGTGGACAAGAATATGGCGGCAATAGCCGATATATTCAAGGGTTATGCTTAGCTGACTTAACGGTTTTTTGCTGTCAGAAGTTCCGAATAGACAGCCAAAACGCGCGCCTGGAGAGATTTTCGGGAAAAATAGCGCATTATTCGGGTTCTGGCGTGTCTCGAATCATAGGCCGGCCAGGCCAGAGCCCGCTTTATCGCCTTGGCCATGGCCTCCAAATCTCCGGCGGGCACGAGCCATCCGGTTTTTCCGTCTTCGACCGTCTCCAAAGCGCCCCCGAGAGCCGTTGCCACAACGGGGCGGCCCATTGCCTGGGCCTCCGCCGCGACCCGGCCAAAGGCTTCGGGTTCATTGGACGCGCTCAGGACAACATGCGCGCTGGCGTAAATGAGAGGCATGTCAGAGCGGTGGCCTTCTATCGTGACCCTGCCGCCCAACTTCAAAGCCTTTATCCGGTCTTCAATCTCAGAAACATAATTGTCCCGCCCTTGTGCGTCCCCGACGAGAATGAGACGGCAAGAATTTGGAAGGTCTGCGAGAGCGTCAACAGCATCCAATTGCCCCTTCCAACGTGTCAAACGACCGGGGAGAACAATAAATTTATCATGTGGCCCGCCCCAGAGATTGCGTTGATCCGTGACAGCGTCATGACTAACTTTTATGGGATCGAATTGGTCCATATCAACGCCGCGTGGAATCACGGCAATGCTGTCCTTGTTCAGGCCATGAACTTTCACAATGTGATCCCGGGTAAAGGTTGAATTGGCAATGACCGCATTCCCCCGGGCCATGATGGAATTATAAAATCGTTTAGGCCAGGTCTTGGCATTATAAATGCCGTGATAGGTTGTAACGAAGGGCGTACGAGTCAGCTTCGCAGCAAAATAGGCCGGCCAAGCGGGGGCGCGGGATCGGGCGTGAACAATATTGATGTCGTTGTCTTTGATCAGTTTTCGAATTTGGAAGATACGCGAAATGATGGTCAGTATGTTTTTACTGCCCACTGGAGAGGTATGGAGCTGGCCACCCAACTCCTCTATCTCTTTTTCCAAGCGTCCACCTGCGGAAAGCACATGAGCGGCGTGACCGCGAGAGGTGAGGGCTTCCACTATATCTACGGTCGTCCGTTCAACGCCTCCTGCTTCCAACGCAGGAAGAATTTGCAGGACGCGTATTACAGGTTTATCCGTCTGGTTCAGACTCATATTTTAGGCTTTAAAGGAAATTGATGACCAACGCACCCGACTTTCTAAATCTTTCCGACGGAACAAAACTGGCCTACCGCAAAGTTAAAGGAAAGAGTCCGACAATTATTTGGTGCGGGGGACTGAAATCTGACATGGAAGGATCAAAAGCGATATATCTGGAAGACTGGGCGAAGCAGACCGGACACGCATATATTCGTTTTGATTATTTTGGTCATGGACTGAGCGACGGTGAATTCACCAACGGCACAATAAGTCGGTGGGCGTCCGATACAGTGTCCATTCTCGACGAGCTTACCGAGGGAGAGTGTATCTTGGTGGGGTCTTCCATGGGGGGATGGGCCGGCCTTTTGGCAGCGATGGAGCTAAAAGACCGTGTGAAGGCAATGGTTTTGATAAATCCCGCGCCGGATTTTACCGAAAAGCTGACTTATGCAAGCTGGACGGACGGCCAAAAAGCTGATCTCCTTGAAAAAGGAGTGGTTTATGAGGCTTCGGGATATGAAGAGCCTTACGCCTATTCTAAAGAACTGATTGAGGATGGTCGCGCGCGGCAGATATTAGACGCGCCTATCGCTCTGAAATGTCCCATCCGGATACTGCAGGGGGCGGAAGATACTGTCGTGCCTCCCAAGCACAGCCAGCGTATTGTAAACGCAATTGAGAGTGAGGACGTAACTTACACCTTGGTAAAAGGCGGGGATCATAGTCTGTCGCGCGAGCAAGATTTGAAACTCTTGAGCGTGACTCTAAGCGGTCTGCTCGATTAATGCTTCCGCCATCACAGCAGAAATCTGAGCCGACGCGATATTCTCAGCTTACGGCAAGGTCTGCGAAAAAACTCGTGGAAAAAAATTTTCGTCAAGCGGGTCTAGCCTTCGCTGAACAGGAAGCTTTGGAGCTGGTTATGGCCGCGACGGGCAAGACCAGAACAGATATCATTTTGGGCGACTCTTCTTTTCTTGCCTCGGAAGATTTAGAAAAAGTTTCTGATTTCGAGGCGCGGCGCCTTTCCGGTGAGCCCGTTGACGCCATCCTGGGATGGAGAGAGTTTTTCGGGCGGCGCTTTAAGGTCACGAAAGATGTGCTTTCTCCTCGGGAAGACACTGAAAACTTAGTTCGTCTTGCTCTCAATGCTCTCAAAGTGAAAAAATCTCCTGTCTGTCTTGACCTTGGGACGGGTTCAGGCGCGATAATCGTATCATTGCTTGCAGAGCGCCAAGACCTGAAAGGTCTAGGTGTCGACATTTCAGTTCAGGCTCTGAATATCGCCCAAGAAAATGCGGATTTACTGGGCGTTTCGGACAGAGTGGAATTCATCCAAAGCAGTTGGTTCGAAAATGTCACCGGAAGTTATGATCTTATTGTTTCCAATCCTCCTTATATTTCAGACGAGGCGATGGCAGGTCTGGAAAGCGAAGTTCTTGAATACGATCCTGATATTTCCTTGCGAGGCGGGAGGGATGGTTTGACTGCCTATCGGCAGATTACAGGAACGGCCAAAGACTTTCTTGCTCCGGGCGGGTCTCTTTGGGTTGAAATCGGCTATGACCAGTCGGAAGCCGTACAATCTCTGTTCGAGAAAAACCAATTTATTGAGATCGAAGTGCACAAGGATTTATCTGGTCGAGACCGCTGCGTCGGCGGAAAGAAACCAAGCTGAAATTTAACATAAAAAAAGCTTTGCGACGGGCCCTGACTTTGCTACGCCCAATAGGCAAGGCGAAGTTGGTTCCACCAAAAGATTCGACAATAATGTTTGAATAATAGGAACACCGCAGATTGCCCCATTAGAAATGCCTTTTTAAAAATAATTAGGCCCTGTCGTTTGTCTGTTTCATTCAGCTTGAGTGAAGACAGAGTGTGGACGATAAAACATCCGTATAGGACAAGATCATGAAGCGTCAGCGCGGTCGTAATCGTAATAAGAATAACAACAATAATAATAGTAATCGGTCTATGGACAGTAATGGACCAGACGTAAAAGTGCGCGGCAGCGCCAGCACAATTTACGATAAATACACCACTTTGGCCCGTGATGCTGCAAGCTCGGGCAATCGAGTCAAAGCTGAAAATTATCGTCAGCATGCAGAGCATTATCTCCGTCTTCTGAACGCTCAGGAAGCCGCGAAACAGGCCGCCCAAGAGGCCAGGGCCGCCCGTAATAGTTCCAAAGACGATGATAGCGACAGCAATGACGATAATAATTCGCAGAGAAACTCACGCGGCCGTCAGTCAAACTCCCGTCGTCAGAACAATAATGATCAAAATAACAACGATCAGAGTGACTCTTCTAAAAACTCTGACGATAAGAACGAAAATAAAGAACGTAAGAAAAAGAAAAAATCTGACAAAGAAAGCTCTCAGAGCACACCTGAGGGGTTGGAAGTTGTCACGCCCGAAGGCGAAAAGCCAAAACGCAAGCGTAGCTCCAAGAAACAAAAAGAGATTGAAACAAGTGACTCGTCATCGGAAACTGAGGAAAAACCGAAACGTCGCCGGAAAGCCCCAACACGAAATGACGACAGCGAAAACTTTATTGCCGCCGAGTAAGGTGTTTCACAGCTTAAAACAAAATGACCCGGCAGTTTTGTCGGGTTTTTTTATATCTTAGGATAGGTCCACTCTTGTGATAAAGGAATAAAATCCTACATGAGCAATAAGGAAGATTACCAGACTTAACTTTAAAAGAGTTGAACAGGACTAAAAATGGATATTCAGGCTTATACTCAAAGAGGGCGAAGTGTCATTCAATCTGCTCAAACGGAAGCTCTTACTCGCGACCACCAGCAGCTTGTGCCTTTACATATAATGTCGGCTTTATTGCAGGAAGACGGAAGCTTACCGCGCAACCTTATACAAATGTCAGGCGCAGAAGTCAGCGCGTTGGAAAATGCAGTTTCGAATGGCTTAGGGAAATTGCCCCAAGTGCAGGGCGGCTCAGGTTTGTCACTCTCTAAAGATAGCGCCAAGATTTTTGCCAATGCCGAAAAGTCAGCTAAAGCTGCCGGAGACGCTTTTGTCACGGTAGAGCGGCTTCTGCTTGCGACTATATTGAATGCTGACAAAGACCTGCGACAGGCATTGGATGTCGCGAATATTGACAATTCCCGTTTACAGGAGGCTATCAAGTCTGTGCGAAAAACAAATGATCCAGTCATCTCGGATGCGGCCGAGGATCAATTTGACGCTTTGTCTAAATATGCCCGTGATCTGACGCAGGCGTCCCGGGATGGTAAGCTTGATCCGGTGATAGGCCGCGACGAAGAAATTCGCCGCACAATCCAAGTTTTGTCTCGTCGGTCTAAAAATAATCCGCTTTTGATTGGAGAGCCGGGGGTCGGGAAGACAGCGATCGCGGAAGGTCTGGCCAATCGTATCGTGTCAGGCGATGTTCCGGAAAGCATTCGGGATAAACGCCTGCTTGCCCTTGATATGGGGTCTCTGATCGCCGGGGCAAAATATAGAGGCGAATTTGAAGAACGCCTCAAAGCTGTTCTGAAAGAAGTCGAGCAAGCCGACGGCAAAATTATACTCTTCATTGATGAGATACACACTCTTGTCGGAGCGGGTAAAACCGATGGCGCGATGGACGCAGCCAATCTGTTGAAGCCTGCATTGGCCCGCGGAGAGCTACATTGCGTCGGCGCGACTACGCTCGACGAGTATCGGAAACACCTTGAAAAAGATGCGGCGCTCGCACGCCGGTTTTTGACAGTTTTTGTCACGGAACCGACAGTGGAAGACACAATATCTATTTTGCGGGGACTGAAAGAAAAATACGAAGTTCACCACGGCATTAGAATTTCCGATTCTGCCATTGTGTCCGCCGCTCAGCTGTCCAACCGCTATATCACCGACCGGTTTCTACCGGATAAAGCAATTGATCTTATGGACGAAGCGGCATCGCGTCTTCGGATGCAGGTAGATAGTAAACCAGAAGCCCTAGACGAAATTGACCGCCGTCTGGTTCAACTGAAAATCGAAGTCGAGGCTTTGAAAAAAGAGACGGATAAAGCGTCTAAGGAGCGTTTGAAAAAACGTATGTCAGAGATTGCTGAGTTGAAATCTCAGTCTGACGAGCTGACCTCTGCTTGGCAGTCGGAAAAGTCCAAATTGGCTTCAGCGACCGATGTGAAAGAGCGTTTGGATCAGGCTCGTTTTCAGCTGCAAGACGCTGTCCGTCGCGGGGATTATGAAACCGCCGGACGACTTCAACACGAAGACATTCCTTCGCTCGAAGACAAGGTTAAGGAATTGGAAAGCCAAAATACGGATGAGTCCGCGCTCGCATCTGAAACCGTTTCATCAGAAACAATCGCGGCTGTCGTGTCCCGCTGGACAGGGGTTCCAGTTGAGAAAATGCTTGAAGGCGAACGCGACAAGCTACTCCAGATGGAAGATATTCTGAGCGCCCGAGTGGTCGGACAGAACCGGGCTGTTGCCGCAGTTTCAGACGCGGTGCGCCGGGCCAGGGCTGGTCTGCGTGACCCCGCGCGGCCAATCGGAAGTTTCATGTTCCTCGGGCCGACAGGTGTTGGTAAAACAGAACTTACCAAAGCTTTGGCCGGTTTCATGTTTGACGATGACCAGGCAATTACGCGCATGGACATGTCAGAATATATGGAAAAACATTCGGTCGCGCGCCTCATTGGTGCACCTCCCGGCTATGTGGGTTATGATGAGGGCGGCGCTTTGACGGAAGCTGTGCGTCGCCGCCCCTATCAGGTTGTCTTGTTTGACGAGATCGAGAAAGCGCATCCCGATGTGTTCAATGTGCTCCTGCAGGTTCTTGATGATGGGCGCTTAACGGACGGGCAGGGGCGAACGGTAGATTTCCGAAATACGCTTATTATCATGACGTCTAACATTGGGTCGCAGCATCTTCTCAATCTGGGCGAAGGAGAAAATGTGAATGCGGCGAGAGTCGGCGTTATGGCCGAGGTTAATGCGCATTTCCGTCCGGAATTTTTGAATAGACTGGATGAAATCTTGTTATTCGAGCGCCTTAAGCCCGAACATATGGGCGCAATTGTCGATATTCAGATTAAGCGCCTGCAGGGGTGGCTGAAAGATAAATCGATTATTCTGGAGTTATCTGATGAAGCGCGCGATTGGCTCGGAAAGCAAGGCTATGATCCGTCATACGGGGCTCGACCTTTGAAACGAGTTATTCAGAAAAACGTACAAGATGAACTGGCGCGAGAGCTATTGGCCGGGCGTATAGCGGATGGAGACAAAATTGAGGTGACCTTAAAAGGCAAAAAAATTCACATTGCTAAAGCTTAAAAAATAAACCCCGCTTTGAAGCGGGGTTTGTCTTTCCTATTTTTTTGTTTTGGGACCCGGTTTTTTTCTCGGCGTTCCGTCTTTTTTAAGTAAGTTTCCATCTTTATCCCTGGGGGCTTTGGAACCTGGTTTCGGGCCCCGTTTTTTCGGGGCTGCCGACTTTGACGGGCTTGCCTTTTTGGTAGCAGGTTTGGTACTGGCCGCCTTAGCTTTATGCGCCGTCTTGGCCGCAGGCGACGTTTTCCGTGTTTTTGGCTTAGCTGTGGGTTCCAGGATTTTAGTAGGTGTTGGATCCTGAGACTCTTTAGGATTAGAGCCTTTACCCATAACTTCTTCATTTTTTGATGTCGAAGACGATTTTGCTGTACCAGTCTTTTGCTTCACATTTTCCGACAAATCTTCAAAACTATCTTTTGCGTCCTCGAAGGATGTACGGGTTTTTTCTGAAGCGCTTTGTGTGAAGTTTCTAGCTCTCTGTGAGGCGGCCTCAGCAGCTTTTCGTGTCTCCTTCATGATATCAATATCGGCGGATTCAGACTTTCCACCGTCAGGAGACAAATTATCATTGATCCGAAAGACAGCGACGGCGAGCTCCGAAAAGAGACGAATTGTGACAAGCGCCAATAAAATCGAGGCAAAGAAATTTATAAAGCTAACAAAAGCCGCTAATGGATCTAGCTGGATATTGTCCAAAGCCGTCGAAAAGAATGATAGCCCCCAAACTATGATGGCGAGCCAAAAGAAAGGGATAACGAGTTTTTCTTTCAGTAATTTATCGAAAGAGAAAAAGAAATTGATGAAATTCTTCACAGTATTGAGCCCTATTGTTAAATACGGAATGATTTTAACTCTTGCCGTGATTTAATCAATAGAGCTTTCAAACTGTGCTTAATGCGGTCTCTTTAAGGGGCCACATCCGCCATAACCGAAAGTTCTGGAGCAGGTGTAATGATCTCGGAAGAGGCTCTGAGAGTTTCGATCTCGGCCCGGCGTTCGGCAAAGGCCGCCATTTCAGACTTTGCGAGAGGTTTTCCGTCTAGCTGAGACAAGCGGCTTGGGTTAATTTTTTTGCCGTGATGCATAACTTCATAATGAAGATGAGGACCAGTTGAACGGCCGGTGGTCCCGACATAGCCGATGATTTGGTCTTGGGTAACTCGGCTACCGGCTCGAACGCCATTGGCAAATTTGCTCATATGCGCATAGGCCGTTTTATATCCGTCCGTGTGACGGATGCGAATATAATTCCCAAAACTGCCATAACGGTTTGCACGTTCGACAATGCCTGACCCGGCGGCCATAATTGGCGTCCCGCGAGGCGCTGCAAAATCAGTCCCGCTATGCATCTTTGTGTAGCCTAGGATAGGGTGCTTACGTCGTCCAAAGCTGGAGGACAGACGGGCTCCGTTTATCGGTGTGGTTCGCAGTTTCCGTTTGGCGGTTTTACCATCCAAATCATAGAAATTTTCCAGGCCTTCAGAATCTTCGTAGAGCCAATAGCTGGATGTTTTTCCGCGTGGAGAAAAGCTTGTGTAAAGAAGGTCACCTGCTTTGATGATCTCGCCTTTACGGTCGCGGGCCACTTCAAAGAACATTTCAAACTCGTCGCCGGGTTGGATGTCTCGTTGGAAATCAACTGAATACTCATAAATACTGGCAAATTGAGCAACGACTTTATCAGGCGCGCCCAGACGCGTGGCATCGAGGTAAAGGGAATTATCGATTTTCGCCCTTACACCCACAGTTTCATATTTGAATTCAGCAGAGACTTCCCGTGCGCTAAAGCTGTCATCCTGCCTGTCAACAAAAACTGTTTTTTCGACTGTCGGGCGGAAGATCAAATTTTGAAGCATGCCATCCTGAAAATACAGACTGAACTTTTGTCCGACACGCACCTTGCGAGGGGGGTAGACTTCAGCAAAAGCTTCCGTCACGCGATAAGCTTCATTTCCTGACAGGCCGTTATCTTGAAGGAGCGGGCCTAAGCTGTCACCCGACTCAATCGTCAATGTCATTTGCTCAACTGGGGCCGACGCAAAATCCTCATCCAAGGCAAGGTCGTAACGCGTCAAATCAATATTTGATATCGGTAATGATGGCGTCTCTGCGGCTTCAACAGTTTTCGTGTTGTTATCGGGCAGGATAAAGAAACCTGAAAAAGCCACCAATCCGGCCACTCCCAAAAATTTCATTTGGTTTTGCTTTGGTATGATTGTGTGAGAAAAATCCCGAAAGGCTGTCGCCCTGATTAACAATCCTGTTTTCAACGCACTCAATTTGCTTGACGTTTTGGCTTGGTAATCAGACTCAGACATACAAAAACCCTTCTCGGAATTAAAACCTTTTACCCGTGAACAAAAGGATAGCCCCAATACTCCCCATTTATCCCTAATCTATAGTTAACTCAGTGCAGTCAATTCGTAAACTTACGAAGTTTTTATAGTCCTGTTACTTTGCACAGCGTATGGAGGAATAAACCAAACGAGCGAGAGTTTAGCAATTAAGAATGTCATTTCAGCCGGGAATTACATCCAAGGGTTCAAAGTCGGGGCCGTCCATGAGTAAGAGTAAGCCCGTCTGGAAGTGGGTAGGCGCTATATTGCTTGGTGTATTCATCGCCGGGGTTTTTGTGGCGGCCTGGATTTGGTCAAACCGCTATTCGGTCTTAGAGCAATATGCCATCACCACCTTGGAAGAACGCGGCATCGAAGCTCAGCTCTCCATAAAAAGAGCGAACTTTGATACGCTGCAAGTTGATAATGTCGAGCTCACCTATCAATCTGAAAGAAAACCATTTTTCACCGCGAAGCGCATTGAGGCCGACTATGTTTTAAAGGAAGCGTTACAAGGTAATATGAAACGCCTCCGCCTAGTGGCACCTACGGCTCGGATTACTTTGGACGAAAACTTCAAGATTACAGATGGATGGCTACCGCCGGAAAGCGAGAGCTCTCCCGGCGGCCTCTCTATTCCAGAGAGCGGCTTCTTTATCGAAGACGCGACTTTCAATCTGGAAACGCCTTACGGCTCACCGGAGATTTCTATGAGCGCCTCTATCCGCGAAACGGATCAGTTCGAAGCGACCCTGGTCATTGATAAAACGGATTTGAATTATAAAGACTGGGCGCTCACAGGTAGCGCGCGGCTGGACCTTGATGTGAAGGGCGATAAAAAGGAGATAGACTCTCTCATTCGATTGCAAAGCCTGTCCCGCAACGACCTAAACCTTAACGAAGCCACACTTGAAGTTAAGGGGGCTTTGATGGCCAATACGACATTGCCCATTGAGCTTGAAACACTGGATATGACATTTGCCGGCGATATAGAGGGGACAGCAGTCCGCCTGGAGACGGCGCCCTTTACATTGGATGAAAGTCAATTTGTTTGGGGCGGACAAATTACGCGCCAAACGGATTTGAACTCGCCAATAGGGCTGGATGGCCAGATAGACCTTTCAACAGAGCAGTTTACATTCGCAGACGAAACTCGGGCTAAAAACCTCGCGCAAATGCTAACCTTATCAGATCCTTTGTCCAGCACGCCGATTGCGCAACATTTTGCGCCCTCTCTGACAAAAACTTTGGAAAGACTGTTAAAGCAGTCATCAATTAAGACGACAGCTGACATAAATTTCCAAAACGAAAAGGCGGTCATCACTCTGATGAACCCATTGGACGCTTTGCAGAACAATATAGAATTAGAAATAAGTGGGACAGATCAACCAATCTATAGTTGGAACCGTATAACCGATGATCTGACGCTTTCTTTTGACGCAGCTCTCAATCGGCCTGTGCCGATGACATTGAAAAATACACGGATAGAAGCGGATACGGTAAGTGGATGGCAATTATCGAATATAACCAAGTTTTTAGGAAATATGAATACGATCGAGTCCTGGAAGGTCGTGTCTGATAAAGAACCTACCCGGCTGGCACCATTTGAGGCAGTCATTGATTATCAAGCCGAAACAGCGCGTCGTCTGAATATAACAGGCGGGGTGAATTTCGATGGGCGAATTCCTGGTGGCTATGTGAAAGGTTTTGAGACTGCAGGACGTGTAAACTTACGTCTTCCTCCTAGCGGTGAGCAGGGCCTGATGCTGTCCTATGCTCCGAATAGGCCCAGAGTGAATATTGGGTATTTTGAAACCGAAACCGACTGGGACTTGCAAAACATCACTTTGGATTTGGCAGATGGAAACAATATTTTTTCGCTGACCGGAAACAAAGCCAAAATTGCGGCTGGCCTGGAAAATGTTCGGTTCAATGCTTTAAATAAATTGGATGAACGCAATTTTGACATGGAGCTTGAGGCGGCCCAAGCGAAAGGCGCTCTAAACACACAATCGGGCTATCAGAACTGGACTATCATATTTGATAATGCCGATATCCAATCTGACAATTTTCCGGTGCAAGGCACGTCTGCTCAAGTGCCGAGAGGCACGCTTTCGGTGCTGCGGAGTAACGACAATATCATTTTTGATTTTAACTCAGATTCTATTGATGTTTCTGTGCCGCAAGTCCGCGTAAATGGGATGAAGGTTCATGCGCAGGGGACACCGGCAGAGTATAAAGCTGAACATTCTGGAGGCATCTTCAAATCGGAAACCATGGATATTCCAAACTGGCCTTTTTCAGGCACGGTTCGATTTGCAGAGGGGGAATTTACCGGAGACGCCGTAGCCCGAATTCCTAAAGCAAATAACACGCCGCTCAATATAGAGTATAGCTTTAAAGACGGGGCTGGGTCAGCGCAGGCGGTTCTGGAAAGTCTGACATTCAAAACGGGAGGCTTGCAGCCGCAAACTATCGCCCCCGCGCTCGCGGGTAAAGTGGCGGCTGTAGAAGGCACAATCTCTGCCGATATGGAGGTTAGTTTTGCAAATGGCGAAATCCAGGGGTCGGGCGGAGTACTCAATATTATGGATATGAATTTTGGTACCGCTCCGGGCCCAGTAGAGGGGCTTAATACTCAAATTGAATTTTCTTCTTTAATGCCGTTTCAGACAGCGGGCCGCCAAGTCATGACCGTAGAGAATTTTGATCCGGGCATACCGCTGGAAGATGGGACAATCGAATATGAACTCGTTCCCGAAGGCGTAAAAATCTACAGCGCCCAATGGCCCTTGAATGTCGGAGCGTTCGAACTGGACCCATTTACATGGCGCTACGGCGCGGACGAAAACAGGGTTGTCATGCGTCTAAACGATATTTCAATAGATGAACTTCTCCAATCTGTTGGAAATGAAAAATTGGAAGCCACAGGAACCGTAAGAGGCGTATTTCCGATTGTCGTAAGAGGCTTGAACGTGTTGGTCGATGATGGATATTTGGAAGCTAAGGACGGGGGGATAATCCGGTTTAAATCAGAGCAGTCACAAGAAGCGACTGATAGGTTTCAGGGAGACAGGATTCTAGACACGTGGTCGTCAGGGGATGAGGGCGTTTATAATGACTTGGCGCGGGAAGCTCTGAGAGAGTTTAACTATCGGGAATTGACCGCCTCGATAGATGGCCCCTTGGACGGTGATGTTGAACTTGGGGTGATCTTTAATGGAGCGAACAAAAAAGTTTTAAATGGCCAACCCTTTGAATTTGATATCAATGTTCAAGGGGAACTCTTCAACATTCTGCGGAGTTTCAATTCCAACTCCCAAATCAAATCAGAGTTATTAAAAAAAGAAGCCGACAAACAAAAATAGGAATTCTTTTTTACTATCCCGGTCCGCTTGTATTGGGCGTCGAATGTTTGACGACATCATCCGCGACGTAAGGATTGTCGGCTCTTTCCGCGCCGAATGTCCCCATCGGGCCGTGGCCCGGCACAAAGCGCATGTCAGAACCCAAAGGCCAGAGCTTAGTCGTAATACTTTTGATGAGCTGCGCATGATTGCCTTTCGGAAAGTCCGTCCGGCCGATTGACCCTCGAAAGAGTACATCTCCTACGAAAGCAATTTTCATATCTTGATTGTAAATGACAACATGTCCTGGCGTATGCCCAGGTGTATGCGCCACTTTAAAAGTTACGCCGCTCAGTTCCAATTCGTCACCGTCATTGAGATAACGATCCGGAACAACATTGCGTCCCATTCCGGCGTGGCCATAGCGCGCCCAATGCTGTTCAATATCATCCATCCAAAATTGGTCATCTTTATGAGGCCCAATTACTTCAATTCCAAAATCTTCACGAAGCGTTTGCGCCCCGCCGGCATGATCCAAATGTCCGTGCGTAAGCCAAATCTCCTTGAGTGTGATGCCAATTTCTTCCATGGCGGTTTTGAGTTTTTCAGGCTCGCCGCCCGGATCAATCAAGACGCCTTCTTTGGTCTCTACATCATAAAGCAGAGAGCAGTTCTGGGCGAAGGGAGTTACAGGAAGCAATTTTAAATCTAGACGGGCCATAGGCTTCATGTGTGCGTTCGGCCCATCTAGGTCAAGACTTGGTTCAGCTTAGGTTCAGGGGAAGGTTCTTAAAAAGGTGTCAGGATCAGTTATCCTCTCTCTCAAAAACTTTGACCCGCCTGATATTTCAAGCGGGTCTTTTTTAATCTAAATTTTACAGGCTTGTCATGTATTAGACACAAAGCTGTTAAGTAAAGGGCTTTATAGATTTACATCCCTTCGAACTGGCGGTGCATTGTGCACCGCCTATTTTTTAAGCGGCTTTTTTACGTTCTTCGCCGTTCTTTAGCCAATCCATCATGGTGTCGGCATCAGACACTTCATAGGGATCTGTTGGGCAATCGTCGCCGAAACTGTCTTCGGCGAACATTTTTTTGATTTCGCCGTCTTCGACATACATGGAGTAGCGCCAGCTTCGCATGCCGAATCCCAGATTATCCTTTTTGACCAACATCCCCATTTTGCGAGTGAAATCACCGGAGCCATCAGGCATTAAAAAGATGTTCTTATTTCCCTGATCCTGACCCCATTTATACATGACGAACGCATCGTTCACGGACAGACAGACAACTTCATCAACGCCTTGCGCTTTAAATTCTTCGTATAGCTCATCATAACGGGGGAGGTGTGATATAGAGCAAGTCGGTGTGAACGCGCCGGGAAGGGCGAATAGGACGACGTTTTTACCGGCGAAAAAATCAGCGGTTTCGATTTCTTTCCACTCGAACGGGTTAGGGCCTTCGAGAGCGTCGTTTCTGACGCGGGTTTTAAGGGTGACATTAGGGATACGGTTACGCATGTGATTCCTCTTTTTTTGAATTTCAGGCGTCATATAAGCGCCTGAAATTCTCCTTCAAGGGTCATCTTTAGATTCATGTGTAAAGCAGTCTCGTTGCCCTTTTTCGTGCCGAAAATTTCCTTGTTTTGACCAAAAGAATATCAAATGTAGGAGTCGGCTTGGATTTGATTCAAGTGGCTATTCTTCCATCATTTTCTGAACGGCTGAGACAAAGTTATTTCGGCTGACGGTTTCCTGAGCGGGCCTTGTCGATTTCCACTCTTCATTCGACTCAATTGCTTTGGCGGCCTTCGCGCCCTCATAAAGGTCTTTCAGCGTTACTTCGCCTTTGGCTATCTCATCACTGCCGACTAAAACAGCGATTTGGGAATTGCGGCGATCCGCATATTTCATTTGCTTGGTGACGTTTCCCGACCCAACGAAAACTTCGGCGCGAATATCGGACGCGCGGAGCTCAGCCGCCATTTTGAAATATTCACCCATCAGGGATTTATCAAAAGCGCAGATTATAACAGGCGGTTTCACACTCTTTTCCAATGCGTCCATACGCTCGAGTGCAGAGAGGAAGCGTGAGACGCCAAAACTGAAACCTGTTGCAGGGACTTGTTGTCCCCGGAAGCGAGACACCAGATCATCATAGCGTCCACCGCCGCCAATAGAGCCGATACGGACAGGTCGGCCTTTGCGGTCACGTATGTCTGCAAGGAGCTCTGCTTCAAAAACAGGGCCCGTATAGTAGCCGAGGCCGCGAACAATAGAGGTGTCAAAACTCACCCGGTCCGGGCCAAATCCGGTGGAGGTGAGGATTTTATCAATGGAGGCGAGCTCGGCGCAGCCTTCCAACCCGCGTTTAGATTGGCCGACAAGGCTCTCAAGTGTGGCAATTGTTTTTCCGCGATCCTCATCGGACGCCGTCGTAAAACCGAGGACAGCTTTAATTCCAGAGGAATTGAGTTTTGCGCCGTCCGTGTAATCGCCGCTTTCGTCTTCGCGTCCTTCCCCAAGGAGAGCTTCGACGCCCTCTTCACCGAGGCGGTCAAGTTTGTCGATGGCTCGTAAAACCTGAAGTCGCTGAATGGCGCCTTCCTCTGTATTAGGTACGCCTGAGCTTTCCAAAATCCCGTCTAGTAACTTCCGGTTATTGACCCTGACAGCATATTGGCCGGCTTTAAGGCCCGCAGCGCGCATGACTTCGGCGGCAAGCATAATCATCTCGGCATCCGCGGCAGGACCTGCGGCTCCGACTGAATCGGCGTCACATTGTACAAATTCTCTAAACCGGCCAGGGCCGGGTTTTTCATTACGGAAAACACTTCCCGCCTGATATCGGCGATAGGGTTTGGCCAGGCTATCGTAATTTTCGGCGACAAAACGGGCCAGAGGGGCGGTCAAATCGTACCGAAGTGACAGCCACTGCTCGTCATCATCCTGAAGTGCAAAGACACCTGTATTGGGTCGGTCGTCATCAGGTAGAAACTTTCCAAGGACATCAGCAAATTCAAAAGCGGGCGTTTGAAGGGGTTCGAAACCGTTCATATCATAGACAGAAAAGGCTGCCTCAATGAGTTTCCGCTCTGCGCGTAAAAGCTCAGCGGGTTTGTCCTCAAATCCACGGGGACGACGGGCCTTGGGTCGAAATTCTTTTTTCTTTTTGGTCATGAGCGGGCTTTAGCGGTGTGGGCGGCTTGCGTGAACCTTTATTTACGGTAGGCGACCGTGATTTTAACAGGATTTGTCAGGATTTGACCGGTGATGACATCATCGCCTGAGAGCCCTTTGGCTTCCATAGCTTGAATTTCGCGAACAACTTCCATTCCGGAAACGACTTTGCCAAAAGTTGCATACCCTTGACCATCCGGGTTTCTTTCGCCTCCATAATCAAGAAAGCTATTATCGCCAATATTGATGAAGAAGTATGTTGCGCTCCCTGTTCCCGGTTCAAGACGGGCAATGGAAACAACGCCCTCCGTATTGGAAAGCCCCGTCTCAGTGGTTAATTCATGCTCTATCGGAGGCGTCACAGGTTCACTGTCTAAGCGCCCGCCTTGAATCAAGCTCATTCCCATTTCCATAGGGTCATTATCGGCCCGGACAACGCGATAAAATCCTTCGCCGTTATAATACCCATTTTCGACATAACGCATAAAGTCCGCGCCAGAAATAGGCGCTTTGTCGATATAGACTTCAATTTCGATGGTTCCTCGAGTAGTTTCGAGAACGGCTATGGGACGTTCTACTGAACTCGTACACGCTGATAGTCCTAGTATAAATAAAACAAAGAAAATATAAGTCAGGCGGATCATATTTGTAGGCCTTAGAATATGTGCGATACGAACATTATACCATGCCCATGAGAGCGGTTGTGCTCGCATCGTGATTACCGGCCTTTCCAGATTTAATTTCGTCCAGAATCGTCGTCGCCAGAATTTTACCAAGCTCAACGCCCCATTGATCGAAACTGTTTACGTTCCAGATCACGCCTTGAACAAAAACCTTATGCTCATAAAGCGCAATCAAATGGCCGAGTGCGAATGGGGAGAGTTCATCTAACGTAATCGTTGTGGACGGACGGTTGCCGGGAAAAGTTTTTTGCGGGGCAAGCGCATTCAAGTCGTCTCTATCACCTAATTCCTGCCGAACAATTTCTTCAGATTTCCCAAGCATGAGCGCTTCAGACTGGGCAAAGCAATTTGCCAGCAGAGCCATATGGTGATCGGGGCGGTTTTCGTGGTCTTTCAGCACGGCTACGAAATCAACAGGCGCGCCGCCATATTTCCCGGCACTGGGGCCCTGATGCAGCCATTGGAAAAAGGCGTGCTGACCATTCGTGCCTTCATCGCCCCAGATGATGGGACAGGTGAGGCCCGCCTCTTTGCCGCCCCGTGTGATGCGTTTGCCATTGCTCTCCATTTCCAGCTGTTGGAGGAAAGCGGCCAGTTTGCGAATGCGGCGGGAATAAGGAATGACGGCCAGGCTGGAATAATTGAGAATGTTTCTATTCCAAACTCCCACAAGAGCCATCATCACTGGCAGGTTTTCTTGCAGCGGCTGATCTCGGAAATGTTCATCCATCGCGGCCGCCCCGTCTAGGAAATCTGAAAATACATCAGGGCCGTAAGCGATCTGAAGAGAAAGACCGACGGCGCTCCAGACGGAATAGCGCCCGCCAACCCAATCCCAGAAATCAAAAATATTTTCTTCCCGAATGCCAAAATCAACCGCCCGCGTGCGGTTGGCTGTCACGGCGAGCATATGGTCTCCGGATACGGCGCCAATCCCTGCAGTTAGCCAAGCCCGAGCCGACTCACCGTTCATTTTCGTTTCCTGGGTTCCGAAGCTTTTAGAGACGATAACCACAAGAGTTTCAGCTGGATCGAGCCCTTGAACGGCATCGTTGATTGAGGCGCCGTCCACATTTTCTGCAAACCGAAGTGTAAGGCTCTGGTCTGCACTGGCTTGGAATCCATCTGCAACTAAGCGGGGTCCAAGATCCGATCCTCCGATACCAATATGGACGATATTCTTAAATTTGCCTTCGCTACGGATTTTATCTGCGAAATCAGCCATGCGTTGACGCATTTGACTGACGTCACTTTGAACCTCTTTAGAGCCTCCGACGCCGCGAAGAGCCATATGTAATACGGCGCGACCTTCTGAAGTATTTACAGATTCTCCAGCAAAGAGTTTGGCGCGCCATTCTTCCAAATCACATTTGGCAGCCATATTCAGAAGGGCGTCTAGAGCTTCGCCTGAAAGTGCCTGTTTAGAAAAATCGGCGCGTAAAGGCCCCTCGCGCATGACAAAGCGGCCTAAGCGATCCGACTCCTTTTCGAAAAGTTCCGATATGGAAGGCATATCTTCGACAAGTTTGTTTAGCCCATTAAACTGAGTGGGTGACGTCATGATTAAATCTCGAAATCTTCGGGGTTGAAGCCAGGGTCGGGATATTGAGGGTTCATTCGTTCAAGACTTTGCCGCACGATGGAACTGACAATAGCGCCGCGGGTTTTTCGGCTGTCTGATGGAATTACATACCAGGGAGCGTGATGCGTTGAGGTGCGGCGAAGCATGGTTTGATAAGCGTCCATAAATTCCGGCCAGAGCGCTCGGTCTTCCAGATCACCCGGATTGAATTTCCAAAGTTTATGGGTTTCAACGAGCCTCTCGCGTAGTCGCTCACCTTGCGTCTCGTGACTGATGTGGAGCATGAATTTTAAAACCGTCGTGTCATTCTCGACCAATAGTCGTTCAAAATCATTGATTTGATCATAGCGCTGTTCAATTTTGTCTGCGGAGACATAGTTTTTGACTTTTACAACGAGAACATCTTCGTAATGGCTTCGGTTGAAAACCGTAATTTGCCCAACGGCGGGGCAGACCTTGTGCACGCGCCAAAGATAGTCATGTGCCAATTCTTTCTTTGTGGGGGCTTTAAAATTCGCCACATTGACATTGAGGGGTGGGGTGCGGTGAAAGAGGGCTTCGGTCGTACCATCCTTACCTGATGTATCCATGCCTTGAAGAACGATGATAACAGAGCGCCCGGCCTCCGCATAAAGTTTGTGAGCCAGATCGGCTATTTCCTTGGCATTGTCTTTGATTTCATCTTCGGCATCGTCTTTATCGTCGAAAAGTCCAACGTGGGTCGGTCTGTCAGACAGGCGGATATTGTTATCAGTGACAATAAAGTCATTGGTATTTATATCTGCCATGCCATAATTCCTGCAACAAGGTTTGGGAATGTCGTAAACAGGACACCCTTAAATTAAAAGGTGTAACATGTTGGATTTGAGAATTTTATCGTTTTCTGTCTTTGCTCTATGTTTGACGGGGTGTGGCCAACCACAAGACCTCATCCAGGCATCAGCTCAGGATGATACGGCAGAGGCCAAACAGGAAACGAACTGGACCGTGGTTAAAGAAGAAAGCTTCATCAAATTTTCTGCCCAGCAACAGGGAGAAGAATTTGAAGGCGAGTTCACTGAATTTGATGCGGAGATTTTATTTTATTCAGACGACCTGGATGTGTCCAAAGTCACAGTCAAAATTCCCATTCAAAGCGCCGATGCAGGAGACAGTGAACGAAATAATACTTTGCCGGGGAAAGCCTGGTTTTCAGCAAAGTCCTATCCTGTTGCCATTTTCAGGAGTGATAGCATAATAGAGACAAAAGAGGGCGCTTATTCAGCTATTGGTTCGCTTTCAATGAAAGGTACAATGCGAGACATAGAGCTGCCCTTTTCACTATCCTCATCTAAAGAATCTGATGGAAAAGTCGTCATGACAGGCTCTATGACTTTGGACAGAACCCACTGGAATATTGGGGAGGATCCTTGGAACACGGACGAATGGGTAAGCCGTGACATAAAGCTGAATGTCCAAATTACAGCGACTCCAGAATAAAGACTAATTTAACCCTGTTTCAACATAACTATTTTATATCTTTTTGTTATTCTCGCATCGGGGAAGGAAAAGGATTGATATGTTTGATTTGAAAACATTCACCCGTTTCCGGCAAGACGAAAACGGGCAATATGCAATAATGACGGCGATTTTTTCGTTGCCCTTGCTTCTGGCTACGAGCGCAGCTCTGGATTTTTCTAGTGCCACCAGCGAGCACAAAGCTGTTAAAGATGCATTAGATAACGCAGTTTTGGCAGCTGCGACAAATAACAGCATTTCAGAATCTCAGAAAAAACAACTTGCACGCAAACATTTCCGCGAAAATTATTCAGGTCGTGCTGAAATCTCCCTTGAACCTTATACAAAAGGTGATTTGGTTTCGATGACGGCCTCTGGCGTGGTTCCGTTTTCCATTTCCAAAGCTCTCGGTGAAGAGGGGATTGAAATAAAAACAAGAAGTTCTGCTCGCAGGTCAGAGCAAAATATTATTTGTGTTCTTGCTTTGTCAGATAATGAAGATGAAGCCATCAAATTTTCGGGTGGTTTAGAATTTTTTGCGCCCGATTGCTCCGTACATTCGAATTCTGTTTCGCATATGGCGCTCATGTCCAACAGTGACGTTATGCCTGTTGCCAAATCTTTCTGTACAACCGGAGGGGTAAAAGGGTCTTTCAGTCCTTATGCCAAGGGTGAATGTCTTCCGGTGGAAGATCCTTATACGCATGTAAGGCCTCCAGTTATTGGTGAGTGTGTCTCGGAATTGAAATTCAAGAAGATTATAAACAAAGGCCGTGATGATGACGATGACGATGACGATGACGATGACGATGACGATGACGATGATGATGACGATGAAGGTGGCGGTTTTAGTCCGGGTGGTTTGCCTGGACAGGCTGGGTCAGGTATTGAAGAGTCTGGAAATTATACTGGGAGCGGAGCCATCTTTTACCCGGGAACCTATTGCGGAGGGTTGACAGTTGACGGACACAGCGTTCGTTTCTTACCGGGAGATTACATCATGTTAGACGGGGCTTTGACCTTTAAAAATGGGGCAGAAGCGGTCGCCGATGACGTAACATTTGCTTTCTCCGGAAATAAATCTCGCTTGAAAATTGAAAGTGGATCGAATGTGCGCGTTAAAGCGTCTTCAGAAGGACCTAGAAAAGGTTTGGCCTTTATGGAGATGGCGTCGCCTAAAATTAAAGAAAAAGCGAAGAAGGGAAAGAAAAAAGAGAAGAAAACTATCGCGAATACTATATCAGGAGGAGGAAGTTTGGAGGTTTTGGGAACAGTCTATTTCCCGACGCAAGCTCTCGTCGTTGAAGGGAAGGGCTCGCGTATGGGGGCTAAAGCGCCCGCCACAAGTTTTATCGCTCACACGATTGATCTGGACGGTGATAAAAGGTCTCGTGTTCAAGTTAATGTCAATCATCGTGCGGCAGATTTGCCGCCAATTCTTCCAAGAGCCGAAGATGGAGCTATTCTTGTGGAGTAAGGTGAAGAAATGAAGTTTTAGACTTTAATTTTCTACCTCTTCGCGTAACATTTCAAGCTCGAGCCATTCTTCTTCCGCCGTAGCCAACGCTGAACGTGTTTTCTGTAAAGCCTCATTTATTTTAGCGAAGGCTTTGGGGTCTTTTGTATAGAGTTCAGGATTAGCCATTTCCTGCTCTAGCTCACTTATCAATTCTTCAAAATTTGCTATTTCCTTTGGTAGTTTTTCAAGCCGGAACTTGTGCTTATAAGACAGTTTAGGAGCGGATTTTTTTATATCTTCCTTCAGAGATTCAGATTTCGTGGGGGCAGTTTGTGAAGTGGATTCCTGAGCTCGTCTGGATTGAACGCCGCTTCCTCTCTGGGCCACCATATCCGAGTAACCGCCCGGATAGACCTGCCATTGAGCAGGTCCTTCATAGGCAAGTGTCCTTGTTACGGTTCGGTCCAGAAAATCCCTGTCATGGCTGACGATGATAACCGTCCCATTATAGTCGGAAACCATTTCCTGAAGCAGATCAAGCGTTTCCAAATCCAAATCATTTGTTGGCTCGTCGAGTATAAGAAAATTACTGGGTAGACGAAGCCCCCTAGCAAGTTGAAGGCGTCCCCGTTCTCCGCCAGACAAAGCATGAAGGGGCGTCCGCGCCTGTTCGGGTAAGAACAAAAAGTCTTTCATATAGCGCATGACATGAAGTGCGTTTCCGCCTACCATCACAGTATCATTTGCTCCGTCAGTTAATGCGTCTTTCAGAGTCCATTCCGGGTTGAGGCTCTCCCGTTTTTGATCGATGACAAGCGGCTCCAGGTTGAGGCCAAGCTCAACGTCGCCGCTATCAGGTGTGATTTCGCCCATAATAATTTTCAGAAGAGTTGTTTTTCCGGCGCCATTAGGTCCAATCAACCCCAAGCGTTCTCCGCGATTAATACGAAGAGAAAGGTCCTTTACAATCGCTCTGCCATCAAACCCGTGTGATACGTCGTTCAGTTTTACAATTTGTTTTGATGACCTATCGGCTTCCGTCACAGTAATTTTTGCGCTACCCGCTACCTGACGTTGATTTTTTATGGTTTGACGCAAATCTCCGAGTTCTTTCAGTCGTCGAACATTACGTTTACGACGGCCGGAAACTCCATGGACGACCCAATGTTGTTCCCGATGAACCTTTCGTTCCATTTTATGGCGCTCGAGTTCTTCCTGTTCTAAAAACTCATCCCGCCAGTCCTCGAATGCACCGAACCCTTTATCCAGATCGCGTGTTTGACCCCGATCCATCCAGACCGTTCTTTTTGAAAGGTTATCTAGAAACCGGCGGTCATGGGAAATAAGAACGATAGCGCTTTGACTTCTGCCAAGCTCTTTTTCAAGCCATTCAATCGCCGGGAGATCTAGGTGGTTTGTTGGCTCGTCGAGCATTAGAATATCGGGATTTGGTGCCAAAGTCCGTGCCAGTGCAGCTCGGCGCATCTCTCCGCCGCTCATAACAGTCGGGTTCTCTTCTCCGCTTAGCCCCAAAGCGTCCAAGAGATAAGGAATTCTGGCGCCGTCATCAGCCCCGATCAACCCATCTGCAATGTAGTCATAGGACGTCCGAAAGGCAGATAGATCCGGCTCTTGCGGGAGATACCGCCAACTTACACCGGGCTTCACAAACCGCTCTCCTGTGTCCGGCTCCACTATTCCTGCAGCGATTTTCATTAGGGTTGATTTTCCGGACCCGTTTCGACCCACGAGGCAGAGACGCTCACGCGGATATAGCATGAGGTTGGCCTCTTCCAGTAAAGGCGTGCTCCCAAAAGTAAGAGCAATTTTGGAAAGCGTTAAGAGAGGTGGAGCCATGTGCGGGGTTTAGGCAAGGTGCAAAAGAAAAGAAACAGTCATTCTGAGTTATGCGTATATGAAATGCACCTGACTATTGCCCTTCAGAAGGTGCGCTTTGAGGTGAGGGGAAGGGATAATAAAGGCTCTCACCTCTTTACCTATCTTATTGAAATAACAGCCTCAAAGTTGTGAACGGTCTTGCGAAAGCGCCATGTTTGTTTATCAATGAAAATTAATTCTTTTGATCAAGGCTGACCGTTTCGATGCGCCATACTCTGATTACAGTCTCGGTTTTTATGATATGCCTGCTTCAAGCGGTTTCTCCCTCATATGCCCAGACGAGCGCTACTGCTCCTGTACCGTCGAGTTCTTCGATTGAAGCCAGTATTCAAGACTTGGAAGACAATGCGGATTTGTCGGAAGAGCAAATTAAAACAGCCAGAGACCTTTATAAAGAAGCACTTCAACGATTGCAGGATAATGCTCTGGCAGAGGAACAGGAAGCTCAATATCAGTCCGATCTGACCAATTCCGCAAGCCTCATAAAAAGCCTCAAAGATGAAATCGAGGCGGCAAAAGATCAACTCGACAGTGACCCTCTAGAAACGATGAATCTTGGGGATGAACCGATGCGCGAGGAAGACTTGCTCGAGCTTGAGCAGGATTTGGCTTCACGTGAGTCTGAGCTTCGAGCGCTTCGTTCTGAAATGGATGGGTATCGAAGCAGTCTGCAGGTGCTTAACACCCGTCAGGTCAATGCACCAAAAGAATTGACGGAGGTTAGAAACGAATTGGGAACAATTGTTTCAGGGTTGGCGGATTTAGGTGAGGTAGATACAGCAACTGACCCCATTGGACGGGCGCGCCGGATTAACCTCAGGATAAAAGCGAAATACCGCCGTCAGCAAATTGAAACATTAGAGCGTGAAATTGCGAGCCTTCCGAGACGAGGCGAAATCATAAACTCCCGACAAACACTGGCTGAATTGCAGTCGCGGGAATTGTCACGAGAGGTACAGGCCTTGCAGGAACGTACCGGACAACGCCGCCTAAACGAAGCTTTGCAACTTCAAAATTCAGTTTTGGCGGAGTCCGAACGCTATAGTGGTTTACATCCCGTCATTACGGCCATGGCGCAGCGCAATTTAGAACTGGCCGAACAGGTTAGAGAATTGGCTGCGAGCGAAGCTGCAATTTCTCGGAATACGGCATCTGCGCGTTCGCGTCAGGATGATGTGTTAGAGGATCTGGATGTTGCCAAGGATCTGGCCGCTTTGGAGAGTCTGGACCGGGATGCTGGGGCAACTCTGAGGCGATTAGGTAATCAGCTTGTATCGCCGGCCGCAATTCGTGCGGATTTGAACCGAACACAGAATTTATTGGTAAATGCAACGCGTCAGCGTTTAATTGCACAAGAGGCGCTTCGTGACCTTTCAGTCGGACGAGTTGACCCTAGTGCCATTCTCAAAACTGCAAGGCGCGCAAATCCAACTCTCCCCGAATTCGCGCCTGAAGACATCCTGGCCCTTCAGGCTCTAAAGGATTCCCAAAGGTCATTATTATTGCGGATTTCGACTGAAGGCACGGATAGAGTTACAGATATCCGGCAGCTCCAAACAGCTCAGGAAACTTTGTTGGAGACTACTCAAGAGTTACAAAACCTGCTTGACGAGAAGTTGCTGTGGATTCCAAGTGTACCAGCAATTGGAGTGGACTGGGGACCAAAAATCGTCCGCGGTACTCTGGAGCTATTTTCTCTCGATCATATTAGTCTTTTTTATAAAACACTAGCTGAACAGCTCTCTAAACTCTGGCCGCTCGCCCTTTTATTTGGCATTGTAATTCTTGGCCTCTATCAAAGTCGGCCGCGTTTACTTGAAAATATCAAAAAACGATCCTCAGAAGTTGGACGGGTTAAAGTTGATAGTGCTTGGCATACGCCTGCAGTCCTCGCCGCAGGCGGCCTGATGGCTTTACCGCTTCCCCTGTTCTTCCTATTACTAGGTATCCTGTTTGACTTGGTTGATCTGGCAGACCCGTTTGTTGAAGGCCTCAAGAACGCGTCTTACTTTCTCAGCATTTTCCTCTTTGTTTTTCTGACATGGCGCGTCTGGGACCGTGATAAATCTCTTTTTGGAACCCACTTTAAAATGGCGACGAATGTCCGTTTGGTCGTGAACAAACAACTCAGATGGTTTGTTCCGGTCGTCGGCATTACATCCGGCTTACTTGCCCTGACAACTGACATGAATAGTGCAGACATTTACGAAGGTCTGTCACTATTCCTCTTTATTCTGACATGCCTTGGACTCGCAGTCTTCGGATTCAGAATTACGCTTTCTGAGAAAAAGAAATTTACAAATACGTCAAGTAATCCCGGCTGGTTTATTCGCTACAATGGTCTGATTTCCTTTTTCATAATCGGTATTCCTGTTGGGGCGGCAATTCTGGCTGCGACAGGATATTATGAAACAGCTGATGAATTGCTTTGGCGGTTTTTCATGTCCGCTTTGCTTTTGTTCCTGACTTACCTTGTCTGGGGAACGATCCGCCGCGTTATTATCGTAGCGCAGCGCCAGCTTCGTTATCGCCAGGCCATTGAGCGTCGCGATGCTGCTATTAAAGCCCGTCGGGAAAAAGAAGCGGCAGAAGAGCGAGGCGAAGAAATGTCACCGCCTCCGAAAGTTGATACAAAAGAAATTGATGTTTCTTCTTTGACCCGTCAGTCATCTCAGCTTCTGAACACTCTCATTATAATCGCCTTCGCCGTTCTGATGTGGGCGAATTGGGCTTCACTCCTGCCAGCTCTTTCGATTTTTGATGGCGTTGATGTCTGGACTTACAAAACCGGCGAAATGGATCAGTTGAACAATCCGATTGAACAGGCTGTGACGCTTTGGAACGTATTGCAGTCTCTGTTGATTCTGGCTTTGACATTTATTGCAGCCCGAAATTTGCCGGGTTTTCTCGAGATTTTCATCTTAAATCGCGTCGGAGTGGAGCCCGGGACTCGCTATGCTGTCGTGACGATTTTAGGCTATATCATTGTCGGGATCGGTCTGGTTGTTGGCTTTGACAGGCTGGGTCTGCAATGGTCACAGCTAAAGTTTGTCGCGGCAGGTCTCTCGGTCGGTATTGGGTTTGGTTTACAAAAAATTATTGCGAATTTCGTCTCTGGTTTGATTATCTTATTCGAGCGTCCCGTTCGGATTGGGGACTATGTCACAATTGGCGAAGAAAGCGGGATAGTCTCGCGCATTAAAATTCGCGCCACGACGCTGAACGATCTCGATAATCGAGAGATTTTAATTCCAAACGAAGCCTTGATTAGCGAGCGTGTGACGAACTGGACACTTTCCAATTCTGTGACGCGGTTAATTGTGAAAGTTGGTATTGCGTATGGTTCGGACACTGACAAAGCGCGCGAATTAATGCTCGAGACTGTCAAAAAGCTTCCAAAGGTTTTGGACAATCCACCTCCAGCGGTTTTATTTATGGGTTTTGGCGACAGTTCTCTTGATTTCGAAGTGCGCGTTTTTCTCCGTACCTTTGATGAGCGTATCCCCATGACTCACACAATTCATACTGAGATCAACAAAACGCTCGCGAAAGCGGGCATTACTATTCCGTTCCCACAACGGGATCTCAATATCATGTCGCAGAACATACCGTTGAAAATTTCGCCGGATGACTCATCAAGTAAGGCCAGCGGAAATAAAAAACCAGCGCCGAAAACACCATCTAAAACATCACCAAAACCAAAAAAGTGATGTGGGAAATATTACTGGCCCTAAAGGAAGGCCCTAGATCGAGACGTATTGAGCTTTTGAGTTCGTAAAATTTGCCGCCTTTTGATCAGCTTCCCATTGACGAACATATTCATCTGTCAGAACCTTGCTCATATCTCCATCCACGTTTTTCAAAACAAGCGGGTTCATGACTTTGCGGAAGAGTGGAGGCACATACCCAATTAAAAACATCAACATATATCCATAGGGAAGGGCAGGGACTTCCTGAAACTGGCGCAGATATTGGTAGTGCCGAGAGGGATTGGCGTGGTGGTCAGAGTGACGTGCGAGGTTGAAGCTCGTGAGGTTGGTGACCAGCAAGTTGCAGTTCCAGCTGTGATGGGGCTCGCAAGGTAGGAATTTTCCGTCCGCACGGCGAGCGCGTAATAGCCCGTAATGGGCGATATAATTTTGAGAGGTTAAGGCCGTTGCCGAGACAAACCAGGCCAGGAGCATATAGGCCAAAACGCCAAGCCCAAAAATGGCAATCATTGCGCCCCAGACAGCAAGGGCCATGACCGTCGAAAGCACCACTTCATTTTTCAAAGAAAAGCGGGAATAGCCTTTCCGTTCGGCGCGCTTACACTCAATATTCCAAGAGCGTTTCCAAGCGCCGGGATATTCGCGGCCCATGAAATGATAATAGCTTTCCCCGAAGCGAGATGTTGCATGATCGCGCGGCGTTGCGACATCAGAGTGATGACCCATATTATGTTCTATACGGAAATGCCCGTAAAAACTGGGCAGAAGCATAAGAAGCGCAAACCATTTTGACACTTTATCTGTTTTATGTCCGGTTTCGTGACCCGCGTTAATTGCAAAAGCCAAGCCCCAGCCATGACTTAACCCGAGTGCAAGATAGATGTCCCAAGGCCAAGCTTGTTTTGTGAAAAACCAAGCTCCGCCTATCCAGGTCAGATAAATGGCCGGCAACATGGCGTGAACCATGAATTTATAGAATTGGGAGCTGCGCACCTCATCCTGAATAAGCCCCAATAAATCATATTTGTCATTTCCGACAAAGTAATCCAGGGCTGGGACAAGAACGTAAAACATCAGAACTGGCAGCCAAACCCAGTGCGGGTTTCCTGTTGCTAAAGCCAGCCCTATACCAAGCAGAGGCGTTGTCGGGAAAGTTAGGGAAATCAACCAGAGGTGACGCTTCCATTCAGGCTTTGCACTGAGAGTTTCTATAAATGCCATGAACTTCTCCTATTGATAGATTTATCATTAACAGATTTGAAGGAATTGTCAATTCTTCAATAAAGGGCTAGGGCAGCTCACGATCATAAATCCTTACTCTACAGGTTATTCTATGCGCAGCCGAAATAGACTAAGCCCGGAAGCCCGGCGGCATCAATTAGTAGAAACTGCCATTGAAACTTTTGCCGAAATGGGCATTGAGCGAACGGGTCATGGTGATATTGCAAAACGTGCCGGCGTCTCGACCGCCACCGTTTTCAACTATTTTCCGACGCGGGAAGCGCTCACTCAGGATGTCCTCAATGAAATCGAAACGCATGTTGTGGAGATGTTTAAAACTCTGCCAGACACTGGCGGAGGAGCTAAAGAGCAGATCTTATCAATGTCTGTAGCCTATGAAAAAATGATTGAAGATCGCCCCGCTACTCTGAAAGCCTATTTGAGCTGGTCCGTTTCGTTTAACCCTGATCTACGCCCGCAATATCTTGCGACAAGGAGGCATATTCTTGATTTGATGAAATCCATTATGCCGGCTCCGCTTAATAATGAGACCGATGCACTCATCGTTTATAATGCGGCCAACATGATGGCGATTATGAAATTTGACAAAACACCGCGGGAAGTCATGGCCAAGTTTACCCTGCGTCTCATTGATGCATTACTAGCTGCGCCGAAATAGCCCCTTGCCAGAGCGGAACACTCTGGCCATAGCGCGCTAATGCACATCAAAACACTACTCTGTCTAAGTCTTGGCCTCTGGGCCCTGTCTTCTGCTTCATTCGCTCAAGACCAGCCCCTTTCGAGTCTTTCAAATAAAAGTGGAGCTTCTACTGAGTCGGATGAAATCATCGTCAAAGGTATTTACGATGCTGATTTTTCAATTTGGAACGTCCCCGCAAGTGTCGACGTCCTAGGGGCTGAAAGGCTGGAAAAGATTTCAGCCGTCCATCCGGCTGAGGCGCTTAACCGCGTCGCAGGTGTGAACATTCATAGAGGCAGCGGTCAGGAACATTTGACCGCCATTCGCTCTCCTGTTCTGACCGGAGGGGCCGGGGCAGGCAGTTTTCTTTATCTTGAAGACGGCGTCCCTTTGCGCGCGGCAGGCTTTGCAAATGTAAATGGCCTATTTGAAGGGGGAACCGACTTTGCTCAGAGCCTCGAAGTTTTCAAAGGTCCAGGTCCGGCTCAATATGGCTCAAACGCCGTTCATGGACTTATAAATATAAATTCGAAAGAGGTTGAGGGCAGAAATACGGTTAAATTTCTGGGCAGTGAAGACGGCTTCGTCTCAGGACTTGCGAGTTTATCAAGCGGATCATTTCGACTTTCCGCTTCTTTGGCTCATGATGATGGCTTTCGCGATAATAGCGGCTTTGACCAGCAAAAGCTGCAATTGAAATATCGCGGCGGGTTTGGAGACTGGTCTGTCGACTGGCTCAGTTCCTTTAACAATCTCAATCAGGAAACAGCCGGGTTCATCGAGGGGGATGACGCATATAAAGATGACGCCATTCGGTTTACCAACCCGAATCCAGAAGCCTTTAGAGATGGCAAGAGCTATCGTACCCAGGCTCGGTTTGCCAAAGATTTTGGAGAAAATACACTTACTCTGACGCCATATGCGCGCCGGGTTGAGTTGCGTTTTTTGCGGCACTTTGTTCCCGGCCAGGCTTTGGAAAAGAACGGTCATAGCTCAATTGGATTACAAACCGCCTTCTTCGGCGAGTCCTTCAATGTTGGCGCAGATGTTGAATATACGGACGGCTTCTTATTCGAGTTTCAGGACAATCCGGATCAGTTCTCTTTCACTCAGGGACTGCATTTTGATTATGACGTAAAGGCATTGGTCGGGGCGCTCTATGCGCAAAGGGATTTTGAACTCGGCTCCTCTACGACGCTCGATCTCGGGGTCAGGGCGGAATATACGAATTACAATTATGACAACCGCGCAGATACGGGCCGAAGCGGCCGTTTCATCCGCGTTGAGGACCGAAACGATGACTTCTTGACAGTGACGCCGAAAGTCAGTCTGCGCCACCACCTCAATGATCAGTCTCTCATATATATACGGGCCGCGAGGGGCTCCCGCGCACCACAAGTCACAGATCTTTACTCGGTTCAGCTTAATCAGGTTGCCGGGGAGGCGGATGTAGAAACCCTCGACAGTCTGGAGGCCGGTTTCAAGAAAGACTTAGGTGCGGCTCAGTTCGAGTTCGCGGCCTTTACGCAATGGAAGGATAATTTCTTTTTCCGGAATGCCAATGGCTTTAATGTCGTCAACGGCAAAACCCGGCATACGGGTATCGAAGCCAGCTTCTCAGCGAATTTAACCGACTGGCTGTCCGTGTCTGGTGATGGGACATTAGCGCGTCACACATATGACTTCAGTTTGGACGAAGGCTCTCCGGCCAACAACATTACGGATGGGGACCGGGTAGATACGGCTCCGGACACAATCTCCACCGTAAGACTCACCAGTCGTCCCAGTAGCGCTTCAACCCTTGAACTGGAATGGCGGCATATCGGAAGCTATTTCACCAATCCGGGGAACACGGAAAGATATCCGGGCCATGATGTCTTTGTCCTCCGGGGAAGCTTCGATTTGACGGAAGCCGTAAAATTCCACGGCAGAATTGATAATCTGTTCGACAAGAGATATGCTGACAGGGCAGACTTTGCTTTTGGAAATGAGCGTTATTTCCCGGGACGTCCGAGAACCCTGTTTTTGGGCGTGAGCGCTGATTTCTAAGAATTGACCGCGACACTTTAACAGACTAACCCGCCCTGATGCACATCCCAGATATAAAACTTGCCCAAGTCCTAGACCGTTTTGAACAAATCGAAGCGCGAATGAGCGCGACGATGGATAGTGACGAAATTGTTCAACTTGGCAAAGATTATGCCGAGCTGAAACCGATTGCAGAAGGCGTCCGAAAACTTCGTAATGTCCGCTCCGAAATGAGCGATCTCGAAGCGATGGCTGCGGATCCGGAGAACGGCGCTGAAATGAAGGCCATGGCGAAAGAAGAGATGCAAACTCTTAAAGAGTCGCTTCCGGCGCTGGAAAAAGAAGTCTCTCTTCTCTTATTGCCTAAAGACAAGGATGACAGCGCCTCGATTGTTCTGGAAATCCGCGCCGGAACGGGCGGGGATGAAGCCGCAATTTTTGCGGGCGATTTATTCGCCATGTATGCGCGCTACGCCTCCATTCAGGGCTGGAAGGTTGAGGTGGAAAGTGAAGCCGAGGCGGATATGGGCGGGTATAAAGAAATCGTCGCTTCTGTTTCTGGCTCCGGGGCTTACGGCAAAATGAAATTTGAGTCCGGGGTTCACCGGGTGCAGCGCGTTCCCGTGACTGAAACCCAGGGCCGTATACATACCTCTGCCGCGACAGTAGCGGTTTTGCCCGAACCAGCCGATATTGATATCGGATTTTCCATGAACGACGTCCGGGTCGATACGATGCGGGCGTCCGGGGCAGGTGGTCAGCACGTCAACAAAACCGACTCAGCCGTCCGTATGACCCATGTTCCTACCGGCGTCGTTGTTGTTTGCGATGCCAAATCCCAGCATATGAACCGCGCGAACGCGGAGCGTCTGTTGAAAATGAAGCTATACGACATGGAAAAGCAACGTATCGACTCCGAACGCGCCGAAGAGCGCTCAGGGCAGGTCGGTTCCGGTGACAGATCTGAACGCATCCGCACTTATAATTATCCGCAAGGCCGGGTCACGGATCACCGCATCGGTCTAACGCTTTATAATCTGGATAAGATCGTTGCCGGTGATGCTTTGAACGATGTTGTGGATGCCCTCATGGCCGAAGATCAGGCGGCGCGCCTTGCTCAGATGGAAATGCAGGGTTAAGCCGAGCTATGTTTGCTATCAGTTATAAGTTTATGCTCACGGCGCCTTCACCGGAAACCGAAAAGCAATTTGTTGAGTGTTGGTCGAGCGTGACCACATTTTTTCAGGAAAATGCGGGCGCTTTGGGGTCTCGGCTCCATAAAGGAGAGGACGGCGCTTTTTATGCCTATGCGGAATGGCCCGACAAATCGACCTTCGAGTCATCACAACAGGTCGTGCCGACCGAAGACTTTGTCAAAACCCGACTAATTTGGGCTGAAATTTGCGAGCCCAGTGAGATTTTATGGGCCGGCGAGGTCACAGCTGATTTCTTGAACGCTTAAAAATACCCAAAAGGGGCTATTTAGCTCTCCGGTTCGGGTATGACTTCTCCTACGCCAGGTCCGATTTCGCCGATCTCGATATTTGTTTCGCAAATGTCGACAATCTGGCTACCCTCTTCATTTACATAGACAACCTCTGCGGGCTTCACGACCTTTATCTGCTTCACTTTTGTCTGAATGGGTTCGTAAGGTGGATTATCAATTTCCGTAATGGCATATTGGACTTTCGTCTCCGCCGGGATAACTTTCTTTGTCAGGCTTGAGACAGACATGCACGTTTGAACCGTTTCCGGGGCAACAATTGTCGTAGGCGCGTCGGGCTGAGTAGTCTGACAGGCTGTAAAGACCGTTCCGCAAAGTAAAGCGAGTAAAGTAAATCGGCGCATATCAGACTCCTGTAAAGTTTCATCTAAGTCTTAACAGCTCTCGATAGACAAAACCATGACTAGACTGCGCCAATTATGAGGCAAAAAGCAAGTTTTTTAAGTTTTACACTGAATTTTCAGATATTTCGCTTTATGGTTAACACTTTCTTTTCAGGCATAATTTTATGTGTACTGGCAAAGTTGGGCGCAGGCCCGGATGTTACAGCCTATTAATTGGAAGACAGCTGCAGCTCTGCCTATCCTGCCCCAGAAATGACATAAGTATTTATCATGGATCGCGCAGATAGCGAATCCTGCAAGCGAAGGCCGTAATTATGATGATTGATCTGATTTTTCAGGTGACAACAGCTTTGGAGCCCGTTTCGAACGACCAGTTTTCCTTTTGGTCTCTCTTTCTTCGGGCTGACTGGGTCGTCAAAGGCGTCATGGTTTTACTTATTATTGCTTCGCTCTGGTCTTGGGGGGTCGCAATAGACAAAGCGATTATGTTTTTTATGCTCAAACGACGGGCGACCGATTTTGAAGATACTTTTTGGTCCGGCCGGACATTGGAAGACCTCTCTGCTTCACTTGGGCGCGATACGCGCGATCCCATGGCGCGTATCTTTTCCGCCGCTATGCGGGAATATAGTGAAAGCAGGACGTCCCCAAGAACCGAGAGTGCCTTGCAGAGCACGCGCCAGCGCATTGATTCGGTCATGAACCTGGTCATTAATCGAGAAATGGCCAAAGCCGAGCGCGGTATGGCAGTCTTGGCGACCGTGTCTTCCGCGTCCGTCTTTGTCGGCTTGTTCGGGACTGTTTGGGGCATCATGAATGCTTTCCGCGCGATTGCAGCAAGCCAGAATACAAATCTTTCCGTTGTGGCTCCGGGTATTGCCGAGGCCTTGTTTGCTACGGCCTTGGGCCTCATCGCAGCGATCCCGGCCCTGGTTTTTTATAACAAATATAGCAATGATCTCGATGCTTATGGCGGCCGGATTGAAGGATATGCTGACGAACTCTCAGCCATCCTTTCACGCAAAATAAGCAAGGGGCAGTAAAATGGGCGCTTCCGTTTCTTCCCGCACCGGTAGAACAGGGCGCGGTAGTGGACGCCGCCGCAATCGCGGAGGTCGTCTCAATTCTGATATCAATGTAACGCCGCTCGTCGATGTTATGTTGGTATTGCTGATTGTCTTCATGGTGGCCGCTCCACTGCTTTCTGTTGGCGTGCCTTTGGAGCTTCCGAAAACAGACGCAAAGAGCCTGCCAAGCCAGACCGAACCTATAACTATTTCAGTCGATAAAGATGGCGGTATATTCATTCAAGAAGCCCAAGTGAGTTTGGACGAGCTCGCCCCGAAACTTTCTGCAATTGCCGCAAATGGGTATGAAGAACGCATCTATCTGCGTGCAGACGAAAACTCCGATTACGGCGCAGTGATGAAAGTCATGGCACGGGTCAATGCTGCCGGTTTCTCAAACCTCGGGCTCGTCACAGATCCGGTGTCTCAGTAATTCATGAAATTCGGTATGCCGATATCCATTGGCCTCCATGTTGCCGCTGTAACGGTCGGCCTGATTTCTTTTTCAGGTGAAGTGAGACCGTTTGAGGAAACGCGGGTTATTCCAATTGACCTTGTTTCCATAAGTGAGACAACAAACATCTCTGCAGCTATTCGCAAGCCAAAAGAAAAATTGCCTGAAGCCGAGCCCGAAGCTCCTATGGTGCTTGAAACGCCAATGGAAAATGCGGAAGAAGAGGCGCCTGACATAACTGAACGCATGGAGGAGCCAGTCGAGAAAACGGCCGAAGCCGTTATTCCTGAAGCTGCTAAAGAACCAGCGGAAGCTCCCGACAAGCGGGAAGAGGTGCCTGAAACCCCGGACGAGCCTGCTTTTGATTTGGATAAACTTTCGGGCCTTGTGAACAAAACACGCGATACCTCTCCGGAAAAGAATAAACAAAAAACTCTGGAGTCTGAGCAGAATACCTATCGTTTTGCCGAGGCTGCGCGCTCCGGCTCAGGGGCGGGAACAGATATGACCCTTTCTGAACTCGATGCCCTTCAATCGGCAATGTATAAATGCTGGAGAATTCCGGCCGACGCCCAAAACCCAGAGAAACTTATCGTTAAATTGGATGTGAAACTCCTGCCTGGAGGTTTTGTTGAAGATGTAAAAGTTAAAAACCGCATGGCATCCCGTCGAAATGACCCGGGAAATCCTTTTTGGGAAGTTGCGGAACAACGCGCGGTTCGGGCCGTATCGCAATGCGCCCCTTATGATTTCTTACCGGATGAGAAATACTCAGAATGGCGCAATTTGACTTTGAATTTTGCTCCGCAATTGTAAGGCGCGTAAGAAACTGATAGCTAATTAAGCAAAGGACTCTTCTGTGAAAGTGTTTATTCGACTATTACTAACTATTATAATGGCAGCCTTCGCTTGGCCGTTTGCCGCTCAGGCGCAGCTGGAAATCGATATCACAAAAGGCAATCTGGAGCCGACCCCCATTGCCGTCCCCGACTTTATATCTCAGTCTGAGGCAGGACGAGATTTGGGCGCTCAAGTCGCTGAAGTCATACGGGCTGACCTTGAACGCTCTGGATTATTCAGATCTCTTGATCCGGCCAGCTTTCTAGAAGTTCAAACCAATATTGATTATGAGCCGACCTATGCTGACTGGCGCGTCATCAAGGCTGAAGCGCTGGTTTCAGGACGTATTGTCGAGGAAAACGCAAATCGTATCCGGGTCGAATTTCGTTTGTGGGATGTTTTTGCTGGCAAACAATTGGCAGGAATTCGTCTTGCAGCGACACCTCAAAACTGGCGGCGTACAGCTCACAAGGCGTCGGACGCAATCTATAAGGCGCTAACCGGAGAAGAAGGTTACTTTGACAGCCGTATTGTTTTTATTGACGAAAAGGGATCGAAGACTAATCGCCAGAGACGCCTTGGAATTATGGATCAGGATGGTGCAAATCCTCAATATCTCCTCGCTGGGTCAGATCTGGTTCTGACGCCTCGTTTCTCACCAAGCAGTCAGAAAATTGTTTTCCTGTCTTATGAAAACACTTATCCGCGTCTTTATATTCTGGATATAGAAACGGGCCGTCGGGAGCTTTTGGGGGATTTCCCCGGCATGACCTTTTCTCCGACTTTTTCACCGGATGGGAATAAACTCGTAATGTCCATGGAAAGGCGAGGGGATACTGACATTTACATAATGGATTTGATGTCTCGCTCGACCAGCCGTTTGACGAACGATCCGGCTATTGACGTTTCAGGCAGCTTCTCACCGGATGGTCGCCGTATTGTTTATAACTCCGATAGAGGGGGGTCGCCTCAACTCTATGTTATGGATGCAGATGGTAGCGATCAAAGGCGCATTAGTTTTGGCAAAGGACGATATAATGCGCCCGTCTGGTCGCCGCGTGGAGATAAGATTGCTTTTGTTAAGAGTCTCAATGGCCGGTTTTCGATTGGAGTTATGGACCCGGACGGTAAGAATGAGCGTATTCTAACGGAGAGCTATCTTGATGAAAGTCCTACCTGGTCACCGAATGGCCGGGTCATCGCCTTTACGCGTGAAACCCGCGGTCGCGGCGCACGAAGTGAAATATGGTCGGTTGATCTGACGGGGCAGAATCTACGCCGTGTCAATACTCCGGGGGAGGCCTCGGACCCAGCCTGGTCGCCATTATTGCCGTAACTTAACCTAAGGATCGAATAAATTTGGTAACTTTTTGGAAAGATCGGCGTTATTGCTTACTGCGACCTTGATTTTGCCGCATTCTCGTTCTTAATCACCGTCACATGTTGGACATGAATGAAATGCCAACGTCACGGATTACAAATGGAGCCTTTGATGAAAACTCTTAAACTATTTCTTTTGGGAAGCGCAGTGCTAACCCTATCTGCTTGCGCCAGTAAACCCAAGCCTGCTCCTGTGCAGGAACGTCCTGTAACCCAGGCTCCTCCACAAGCTGTTGAGCCGGAAAGAGAAACTATTCAGCAACCCCCCGTAGTAGCTCCCACGACAGAGGCTTTGCCTACGCCCGGTTCCGTTGAAGATTTCGCCTACCAATCAGGCGGCGAGCCTCGCGTTTATTTTGGTTACGACCAATATACACTCACAGGTGAGGCGCGTGATAAATTACTTCGCCAAGCCAACTGGCTTTCGAACTATCCGAATTTGAATGCCATAATTGAAGGGCACGCAGATGAACGCGGAACCCGGGAGTATAACCTGGCTCTTGGTGCAAGACGAGCAGAAGCCGTGCGGGCTTTCCTTGTTGCGCAAGGCATTGCCCCCAGCCGTCTCAGCACTGTTTCTTATGGTAAAGAACGTCCAATTGATCCACGCTCCAATGAAGAAGGATGGGCTCGTAACCGGAATGGGTTTACGAATTTAACGTCAGGCGGCGTGTCCTAGACGCCACCTTTCCGTTCATAGCGGGTTCATAAATATGGCTATTTCTTAACGCTCATTCCTTAGTGAATGGGCGTTAAGTCTGTTATAGACAGACATTAGGAGATTCAAATGTTTAAAAATATACAGGTCAAATCACTTATTTTAATCTGCCTGACGGCTTCCCTTTGTCTGGCGTCGCCAGCGCAAGCGCAGTCTAAGAGAGAACTCGCAGCTCAAAACGCTCAACTGGCGCAACGCGTGAGTATTCTTGAACAACGGCTCTTGACAGGAGATCCAGCGGCAGAGCGCTTGATGGCCCGTATGGATAGCCTCGAAACATCTCAACGCAGTCTGACGGGCGAAATAGAACGCCTCCGTTATGAGCGCGAAAATCTTGTCTCTGAGCTTGATGCGCTAGAAGGCGACATCCGCGTCATGCAGGAACTGTCCAATCGGATCAGAATTCATTTAGATGCTGTCGACTTAGTCGTGCAAGAGACGCAGGGCCGCGAGGAATCCTATGAATACGGCCCCAAAATTGACGGCCAACCATCGGCTATTCCTGGCGCGCCTGTTTATGAAGAAAAAGAGTTGGTAATTGGCGAGGAAACCACCATTTCTGAACCTGAAATGCCGCTCGGAGAAGATGTAAGTCAGCTTGGCCAAATTGGGAAAACGAAATTGGCCGAAGGTGATTTCGCCGGCGCGCAAGTGTCGCTCAGTCAATACCTAGAATTTAACCCCGACGCCGCTGACGCCGGAGAAATGAGTTTCTGGTTAGGGGAGAGTTATTTTGTTCGCGGCGGCTATGCGGATGCTGCGGATGCTTATATTGCTTCGATGCGTAAAAACCCGGACGGAGAAAAAGCGCCAAATGCGATGGTGCGCCTCGCCGCGGCTCTGCGCGAATTAGGCAAAACAGCAGAGGCGTGCCAGACACTGGCCAGTTTTCCGAACCAGTTCCCGGACGCCCGCGAAGCTGTAAGAGAAAAAGCAAATGTCGAGGCGGCCCGTACCGGATGCTAAATTCTTCGGTCTTGTGCTAGTCGCCTCAATATTGAGAATTTAATGCTGAAAGAGACCTTACCTCCCTTTTATTCCAAAACGATATCCCCTTTTGCTATTGCTGTATCTGGCGGAGGGGACAGCATGGCCTTGCTACATGCATTGAGAAACGCCCCCAAACTCCACTGCGCTCTTATAGTTGATCATGGCTTGAGGAAGGCGTCATTTCATGAGGCCAAGCTAACCAAGAGGCGAGCAGAGGCGCTGGGGATTACAGCGCAAATTCTCAGTTGGAAGCCTGGTGCTCTAAAATCCGGTCTTCAAGAAAAAGCCCGCAAAGCGCGATATAACCTTATGGGAGACTTTTGCCGCTCCAAGAAAATTCCTCTACTTCTAACGGCGCATCACCAAGATGATCAGGCAGAAACTCTTGTTATGCGATATGACAACGGCACGGACTGGCGCGGAGCGGCAGGCATGAGCCCTGAAAAATACGCCCCCCTTTGGCCGCAGCTTGCCGAAGTGACTTTATGCCGTCCGCTCCTTTCCGTTTCGAAATCTGAAATTCTTGCTTACCTGTATGACAAAGAGTTGGATTGGGTTGAAGACCCGAGTAATTCCAATCGCGAATTTACAAGGGTAAGAATACGTCAGAGCCTGCAAGAAACGCCAAAATATGTCGGGTCATTGCTAGGGGCCGCTGGGGATTTGCAAAAAGCGAAATCCAAAGAACGAAATATTCTGGCTGAACAAGCCGATATTATCGTGAGCCTGGACAAAAACGGGAGCGCCGTCATTTCGGACATTCCTTATCCGCAACTTTTGGTTCATCTGGTTCGCATTGTGAGCGGAACAGGTGGCCCAATAGACCAAGCGAAAATTAGGCGTGCCTTAAATGCAATGAGGGCGTCAGATTTTAAAGCTCTTACACTTGCTGGCGCGCAAATTTCCAAGAACGCTAAAGGATTTCTGCTTTGCCGCGACGCTGTGGCTGTAAAAGGGCGATATAATAAAAAGCAAACAGCGACAGACGGGCAATTTTTGCCCGTGGGGGTGCCTTATATTTGGGATGGGCGATTTACCGCCACGGCAGTGCGCGGCGATATAACGGTGACGCCGCTTTATGGAAACATGACGAAATTACCTAAAATTCTCGCAGAAACTGTGAAGAAATATCCCCCGGCCGTCAGAATGACGCTTCCTTTATGGCAAAATGGCGCCAATATATTGGGGGTAGGCGAAGGGGAATCTGAAGGAATTTCGGTGCGTTGTCTTGCCAAACGGCGTCTTGAAGCTGCGCTAGGGCAAAAAGCTCATTATGAACAATAATTGTATGTAGAATTAAGCTTATACAGGCTTTATTTTGGCGCGGACTTTCTTATGTGATAAGGTAGCACGACTTTGCACAAGGCAATCAGATGAAAAACGAAAACCCACCCCCAAATTTCAATATGCGCAATATTGCGGTATGGGGGCTAATCATTGCGATGTTCCTCGTAATGATAACCGTTACTCAGGGGAATTTTAATTCTGTTCCTGAAGAGAACGAACTGAACTTTAGCCAGTTTAGCCAACAGGTAAAACAAGGCAATATTTCAAGCGCGACCATTAATCAGGACGAGCGCATTGTCACCGGTAAACGAAATGACGGGACTGATTATGTCGCCAATATTCCGTTTTTTGATGACAAGGCGGGCGACCTTTTGGCTACGACGGATATTCCTTACGAATATGCGGACAAACAGGAGCAAAGCGTTCTTGTCGGTCTGTTGATGAGCGTTCTTCCCCTTCTTCTGATTGTTGGTATCTTCTTCCTCTTCTTCCGTTCCATGCAGGGCGGCGGTCGCGGCGGCGCTATGAGCTTCGGAAAATCCAAAGCGAAAATGCTGACGGAAAACACTCAGAAAAAGACTTTTGATGATGTAGCCGGGGTTGAGGCCGCAAAAGATGACTTAAAAGAGGTCGTTGAATTCTTACGGGACCCATCCCGCTTTACCCGCCTCGGTGCGCGTATTCCAACGGGCGCATTATTGGTGGGCCCTCCCGGAACGGGTAAAACGCTTTTGGCGCGGGCTGTTGCCGGCGAAGCGGGCGTACCGTTCTTTACAATTTCGGGTTCCGACTTCGTTGAAATGTTTGTCGGTGTCGGCGCGTCCCGCGTGCGGGAAATGTTTGCCGATGCGCGGAAACATGCGCCCTGTATTATCTTTATTGACGAGATTGACGCTGTAGGCCGCCACCGCGGTGTCGGAACCTCCGGCGGGCATGAAGAACGTGAGCAGACCTTGAACCAGCTTTTGGTCGAGATGGACGGATTTGATGGTCAGGAAGGTGTTATCCTCATCGCCGCGACCAACCGCCCTGATGTCCTGGATAAAGCGCTTCTCCGTCCAGGTCGTTTCGACCGTCAAATCGAAGTGCCTTACCCTGATATTTCAGGTCGCGAGAAAATTCTTGAAGTTCACATGAAAGGCAAGCCGATTGCCGCCGATCTGGATATTAAATATATCGCGCGCGGAACGCCCGGCTTTTCCGGTGCGGATTTGGCCAATTTGGTCAACGAGGCTGCGCTTCTTTCGGCCCGGCGTAATAAACTCAAAATCACGATGCGTGAATTTGAGGACGCTAGGGATAAGGTGATGATGGGGGCTGAGCGTCGTACGTTGGCTATGTCGGATGAAGAAAAGCAAATGACCGCCTATCACGAAGCGGGACACGCTATCGTCGGTTTGAATATGCCCGGCAGCCTGCCAATCCATAAGGCAACAATTATTCCGCGTGGACGCGCTCTAGGTATGGTCCAGTACCTGCCCGAGCGGGACCAGATTTCGCAGAGCCGTCAGGAAATGATTGCGTCCATGGCCATGGCGATGGGCGGGCGAGCGGCCGAGGAAATAAAGTTTGGCTATGACAAGGTAACCTCCGGCGCCAGCTCTGACATTGAACATGTCACCAAAATCGCGACTGCGATGGTAACGGAATACGGTTTATCAGACGCAATTGGCCCGATTGCCTATAAGGACAATGATCAGAGCAGTTTCGTTCCGGGCATAGGCCGGGGCACAGCGATTTCGCCTGAGACCTCCAAGCTCATTGAGACTGAAATCAAACGCTTCGTTACAGAAGCTCATGAAAAAGCTCTCGAAATCCTGAAGAAAAAAAAGAAGGACTGGAAGACTTTGGCCGAGGCGCTTCTGGAATATGAAACGCTCTCCGGTGATGAAATCAAAGTCCTTCTCTCTGACGGGATTAAGCCAAAACGTCCGGATGGCGGGAAAACAAAGCCAGCTGTCGCGGCTGTGCCGACCACGAAAAAGCCCAAGGGCTTGGGCGGTCCCGCAAAAGCATAATTTTAAAACACCCCGCTTCGGCGGGGTTTTCATTTGAATGACATGACCACGAAGTTCACCAGACCGAAAATCATGGGCATCCTGAATGCCACGCCGGACAGTTTTTCGGATGGCGGACGTTATGATGGGTTGGAACTGGCGGTAAAAGGCGCCATGCGGCTCTGGGAGCAAGGGGCAGATATTATCGATATTGGCGGTGAAAGCACGCGCCCGGGCGCAGAGGAAGTCTCTGTAGCCGAAGAAATCATGCGCACCGTTCCTGTGATAGTGGCCCTGCGGGAAGGTACAAAAGACAAAGAAGTCGGTCCGGTCATTTCAATCGATACGCGCAAATCCGAAGTGGCCCAGGCGGCTATTCTGGCCGGAGCCGATATCTGGAATGACGTGACGGCGCTGACTTTCGATGCTTCATCAGAAAAGATCGCGGCGGAACTTGGCTGTCCCGTTATCCTCATGCATATGCAGGGATCGCCGGAAACCATGCAACATAATCCGCACTACGAAAACGCTGTCGCCGAAGTGAAAGATTATCTCGCCAAACGTATAGATGCATTGGATTTCGCTGGCGTGGACAGAGAGAATATCACGCTCGACCCGGGTATTGGTTTCGGAAAACGGCAAGAAGACAACTTGGCGATCTTGCATCATCTGGCCGAATTCAAATCCCTTGGCTGTCCTATTTTGATGGGCGCTTCGCGAAAGAGCTTTATAGGGCGCATCGACGGAAGCAGTGCAGATGACCGCTTAGGCGGGAGCCTTGCCGCCGCCCTCTGGTCGGCTCAGGCGGGCGCAGCTATCGTACGGGTTCACGATGTAAGCGAGACAGTACAGGCGATGAAAGTGTGGGAGGCTATGGCGAATGAAAAATAGCCGAAAGCCTTGGTTGAAGTATAGAAATCCGGATAAACCTGGACGAAAATACCACATCGAAGATAAGAAGCCTCGTCAGCTAATTTGGGCAAGGCTCTGGCTTGTTTTGGGTTTCTCTGTTGGTGCGCACCGTTTTTATCTTTGGGATTACCGGGCGGGAGGAATTTGGGCTTCGATTTATTGTATTTTTTCAATTCTTCTGACTTTTTCTATGCAGCGGTTTTTCTCATTTCTCCCGGATGACGTCGTGGAGACAGTTTCTTTACTCATTTATTTGGTAATTGCTATTCCAATAGGAGTGTATGAATGGCGTAGGCTCCCAAAACGCATTAGAGCTGCCAACTTGGGAGCATTTGGCCAGTCAATTGCTAAAGAGCCGAACTGCCACGGAGAAATTGGAAAGTATTCTGTATTAAGGCCGACTGTTCTCTTGGCTATTGCTGCATCTGTAATAATGATATTCACAAGTGTTCGTGATGACCTCTGGCGAGATGTTGCAGCAATCATATTCTTTACTGGAGTTCTCATATTCCTCATTCACCTTTTAATAGTCTCCAGACGACCTGAAAAGGAATCATCATGACTGAAAATAAACCCGAAGGCCGTGTTCTTATTATCGCAGGCTCCGACTCCTCCGGCGGGGCAGGGATACAGGCAGATATTAAAACTTGCGCCGCGTTTGGCGCCTATTCCATGACGGCCATCACGGCGATCACCGTCCAGAATACACTGGGCGTGGAACAGGTGGAATTCCTGAACGCCGACCTCGTGCGGGCGCAGATAAAGGCGTGCGTATCGGATATAGGCGTTGATGTTGTTAAGATTGGCATGCTGGGAACGAAGGAGATTATCGAGGCCGTCGCTAAAGAAATAGAAGGCCTGGACGCCTTTATCGTGCTTGACCCGGTTGCTGTTGCGACATCGGGCGATACCCTTTTGCAAGACGACGCAATGGAAGCGTTGAAAACGAAATTGCTACCTCTTGCAGATTTGGTCACGCCAAATGTACCCGAAGGCGAATGGCTCTCCGGCATAAAAATTGAGGATGTGGATGACCTGACCAAGGCAGGCGACGCGCTTTTGGAAAAAGGGGTTTACGCGGCGCTCATGAAAGGCGGACATCTTTCGACCAAATCCGTGGTCGATGTTTTGGTGAGCGAGGAAGGGGCCAATGTAATGTCAGGTCCGCGGCTCTATACACGTCATACTCATGGGACAGGGTGCACCCTGGCAAGCGCAGTGGCTGCGAATATGGCTTTGGGCATGTCTTTGGATGCCGCCGTCATGGTGGCCCGGGAATTTGTTTTCGAAGCCATCCGCACGGCTCCTGGTTTTGGCTCTACTGACGGTCATGGACCGCTCAATCATGGCCTGGCGCGTGAGGAAAGCGAGGAAGAGGATAAGACAAAGTCAGACAACCCCTTCGCCGCGCTCAAGTCACTTAAATAAGGCCAGTTTAGCCCAAGCCACGCTTAGGATTTAAACGGATCTCGCATAAGGATGACGTCTTCGCGTTCCGGAGACGTTGAAACCATAGATACCGGACAGCCGATCAGTTCTTCGATGTGGCGAACATATTTCACGGCTTCTGCGGGCAAGTCGGCCCAGCTCCGCGCACCTTGCGTGCTGCCCTGCCAGCCTGACATCTTCTCGTAGATTGGTTCAACATTGGCTTGGTTGGCGGCGCCGGCCGGAAGGCGCTTGATTTCTTTTCCGTCCAGTTTGTAGCCCACGCAGATTTTAAGTTCTTCCAACCCATCCAGAACATCGAGTTTGGTCAGCGCAATGCCTGTAATCCCGCCGGTGATGATGGCCTGACGAACCATAACCGCGTCAAACCAGCCGCAGCGACGCTGCCGTCCGGTTACCGTTCCGAATTCGTGGCCGCGGTCACCCAGACGTTGTCCGATCTCGTCGTTTAGCTCCGTCGGGAAAGGGCCTTCGCCCACGCGTGTCGTATAGGCCTTGGTAATCCCCAGGACGTAATTCAGCGCGCCCGGCCCCATGCCCGATCCTGCTGCGGCTTGGCCAGCAATGGTGTTGGAGCTGGTGACGAAAGGATAAGTGCCGTGATCGATGTCGAGCATAGCGCCTTGAGCGCCTTCAAATAAGATGCGTTTTTCGGCTTGTTGAGCTTCGTGCAGGGCGTGCCAGACGGGTGCGGAAAACGGTAAAATTTTCGGGGCGATTTCGAGGAGCTTTTCCGTCAATTCCTTGGCGTCAGTTTCCGGCTGACCCAACCCGACGCGCAGCGCATTGTGGTGATGAAGCAGGTTTTTTATACGCGCCAATAAATGCTCTTTGTCGGCCAGGTCACAAACCCGAATAGCGCGGCGGGCGACTTTATCTTCGTAAGCGGGACCAATACCGCGTTTCGTGGTGCCAATCTTGATACCGTCGACACGATTTTCGCGGATGCCATCCAGTTCGGAGTGGATCGGAAGAATAAGAGCGGTCGACTCAGAGATGAGCAGGTCTTCCGGCGTTATTTTGACGCCTTGATCCTTAATACGTTCCATTTCATCCAGAAAGGCCCAGGGATCAAGGACCACGCCATTGCCGATAACTGAGAGCTTGCCGCCGCGAACAATACCGGAGGGAAGCAGTGAAAGTTTATAAACCGTTCCGTCCACAACGAGTGTATGTCCGGCGTTATGACCACCTTGGAAGCGAACAACCACATCGGCGCGGCTTGATAGCCAGTCGACGATCTTGCCTTTTCCTTCATCGCCCCATTGGGATCCAACAACAACTACATTGGCCATATAATACTCGCATAAAAAAGGCGCCTGCTACTGAATAGCTGCGCCGGCAATTATTCGTTGCGGCAATAACCGAAAAATTCTCTCAAAGCGAGTCTCCGTCGGGAGTTATCTCCAGATTGATTAGAAAGGCTGATATTGAGGTGATCACTTTTCATTTTTCATAAAAAGCGGGGCCGAAACCCTGCCTTAAACTTTATTCTCGAGCCAGTTGGTTACAGAGAAACAACATCGACAATTTTAACTGCGTCGAGAGATTTGATCTGTTTGGCAACTGACTCTGATATCGGCTCGTCTACGCTGACTAGACAAACCGCTTCGTCGCCTTTCTTCATACGGCCCAAGGAAAATGTTGCGATATTGACCTTGTTATCCCCCAAGACGGCACCGAGACGTCCGATAAAGCCGGGCTTATCTTCATTTCGGACATAGACCATATTTGGCGAGAAGGCCGCATCCATTGGAACGCCAAAGAGGCGGACGATGCGAGGCTCACCGCGATAAATTGTGCCAACAACAACATATTTACGCTCTGTCGTTGTTACGGTGAGACGGATAAGCGACTCGGCTCGTTCCGCCTCGTCGACATAGGACTCCTTGACCTCAATCCCGCGCTCTTTTGCAAGAACGGGCGCGGAGACCATGTTCACATCCGGCATGGCTGCCTTGAGCAGACCCGCAAGAGCGGCGGCAGTCACAGGATTCGTGTTTAGCTGCGTGACCGCGCCTTTATAGGTGAACTCTACGGACTTGATCGGAGCGTGAAGGAGCTGACCTGTCAGGACGCCAAGCTTGTCCGCCAATTCAACAAAAGGTTTGAGGCGAGGGGCTTCTTCAGCCGTAATAGACGGCGTGTTGAGCGCATTACTTACCGCGCCGGTCAAAAGGTAGTCCGCCATTTGCTCTGCCACCTGCACGGCCACATTTTCCTGCGCTTCTAATGTGGAAGCGCCGAGGTGAGGGGTCGCAATAAAGTTCGGTGTGCCGAACAGAGGGTGCTCTTTTGCAGGTTCGACAGCGAAAACGTCAAGCGCCGCGCCGCGGACATGGCCGGCCTCGAGAGCGTCTTTTAACGCCTCTTCGTCAACTAATCCGCCGCGCGCGCAGTTTACAATGATGACGCCTGGTTTGGTCATTCCGAGGCGTTCGCGTGAAACTATACCTTTCGTGCTGTCGACCAATGGCGTGTGCAGGGTAATCGCATCTGCGCGCTGGAATAGTGCGTCCAGCTCAACTTTTTCGACGCCTAGCTTCACAGCGCGCTCCGGAGTGAGGTAAGGGTCAAAAGCAATGACCTTCATTTTCAATCCGAGCGCGCGTTCAGCTACCAAAGTGCCAATGTTCCCACAGCCAATGACGCCGAGTGTCTTGTTAAACAGCTCAACACCTTTGAAGTCACTTTTTGGCCATTCGCCGTTTTGGGTACGGGTAGAGGCGGATGGTATCTGGCGGGCAGCGGAAAAGAGCATGGCAATCGCATGCTCGGCTGTGGTTACCGCATTGCCGAACGGTGTGTTCATGACAACGACGCCCTGATCTGTCGCGGCTTTAATATCGACATTGTCAACGCCAATTCCGGCGCGTCCGATCACTTTCAGGTTTTTGGCGGATTTGATAATTTCAGCATCAGGACGTGTTGTGGATCGAACCGCAAGTCCGTCATATTCTCCGATGATGTCAATTAGCTCTTCTTTGGAAAGACCCGTAATAACATCGACATCAACGCCGCGATTTTTGAAAACCTGAGTTGCCGCAGAGGACATTTTATCAGCAATTAAAACTTTAGGCATGAGTTAGCCCTCCTTCTGAATAAGAGTTTCAAACGCCCAATCAAGCCATGGGACAAGCGCTTCGAGATTAGATTTATCAACGGCTGAGCCGCACCAAATTCGTAAACCTGCAGGCGCGTCGCGATAGCTTCCAAAATCCAAAGCTACGTTCTCTTGCGCGAGGAGATTTACAAAAGCCTTTGAAAAGGCTGCATTATCTTCGATACGTTTGTCGTCAAAGACCAAGCAAACGCCAGTATTGGACCACTCGTCTTTGTTCACGGCGAGGTTTTTAATCCAGGGCGTCGTCTCTACCCAATCCCAAATAACTTTCGCATTTTCATCTGCGCGCTGCAGAAGGGTTGGAAGGCCGCCAATTGATTTAGCCCAGCTTAAAGAGTCGAGATAATCCTCAACGGCTAGCATGGACGGCGTATTGATTGTGGCGCCTTGGAAAATACCTTCATTGATTTTTCCGCCTTTTTTCATCCGGAAAAGTTTGGGGAGAGGCCAAGGTGGATTGTAACTTTCAAGACGTTCTACAGCGCGCGTAGAGAGAATGAGCATGCCGTGACCCGCTTCGCTGCCCATGACTTTCTGCCAAGAAAAAGTGATCACATCGAGTTTGTCCCAATCGAGTGGTTGCGCGAAAGCAGCAGACGTCGCGTCGCAAATCGTAAGAGCGTCGCGATCCGTCGGGATAAAGTCCGCATTCGGAATCTTTACGCCGGACGTGGTTCCGTTCCAGGTAAAGACCAAATCCCGCGTGCCATCATAATTTGAAAAATCGGGTAGGTGACCATATTCGCCTTTGAGAATATTTAGGTCATCTAAAGGAAGCTGTGTCTGCGCGTCAGTAATCCAACCGGAGCCGAAACTTTCCCAAGCGGCGACATCAACACCGCGCGGCCCGAGAAGGGACCACATGGCCATTTCGACGGCTCCGGTATCAGAGGCCGGGACAATTCCGATACGGTAATCTTCCGGGACCTCGAGGACCTCTCTGGTCAGATCAATGGCGAGTTTCAAGCGCTCTTTGCCCAAGGCAGAGCGGTGCGAGCGGCCCAGAACGTCTAAGTTTAAATTGGAAATGTCCCATCCGGGACGTTTAGCTGTCGGCCCGCTGGAAAAATGCGGACATGCAGGTTTTTTGGCCGGCTTCAGAGCCGGTTCGGTGGCGATTGCCATAAGACTGTCTCCATCGTCTGAGTTTTTGTACAGACGTTAAAGTGCGTTCCAGTGGGGGAACGTGACCCAAGCGCGCTATGCAATAAAAATGGCTGGGATGTCAATGAGAGTCTAAAAACGAACATCCTACTGAAAAATTTCGATTGGAATCGAGCTGTTAGGGGACTTTTAAAGCTCTCGCTTTTTGGTGAAGTTTTCTGGCGTCACAAGGGTGAAGTTTTCTGGCGTCACAAGAAAGTCAGTCGTATTCAGGACATATTCAGGCTATATACTGAATAAATATGGAAATGACGGGAATCATTATGAATAGATTGACCAAGCTTTCAGGAAAATTTTTAGCGGCTAGCGCTATGACGCTCGTGATGAGCACCGGACTTGTGGCCTGCGGTGGTGGGAGTGGGGGTAGTGGAGGCCCGGTTGCGATGCCACCACCACCGCCACCACCACCGCCGCCGCCTCCTCCACCCCCTCCGGCGTCTTCTGTAACAATTTCCGGCACTGTGACTTATGATCGGGTGCCCTTTAACACGGCGACAAACGGGCTGGATTATAGCGCAACGCGGCAAGAGCCTGTCAGGGGTGCGGTTATAGAATTATTGGATGCTTCAAATGCTGTTCTCGCATCATCTGTGACAGGCAATGACGGAAGCTATTCCTTCGCAGATGTTGACTCCGAAACAAATGTCCGCGTGAGTACGAAAGCACAACTATTGAGCACAACAGGTTCCGAATATGACATTCAGGTCGTCGATAATACGTCCGGCAATGCGCTTTACGTGCTTAATGGATCTTTAGCCTCTTCAGGTACCGCTGACTCATCGCGTAATTTGAATGCGCCTTCCGGATGGGGTGGGACCTCTTATACATCAACCCGCGCGGCCGCGCCCTTTGCAATTTTAGACAATCTCTATGAGTTTGTTACAACCTATCAGACGGTTGACCCCGACATCGATTTTCCGATGCTTAATGTTTATTGGAGTGTGAATAATCGTGCCGTAAGCGGTGATGTGACCAATGGAGAAATTGGAACATCTAACTATACACGATTTAACGGCGTTCCAACGCTCTCAATACTCGGCGACGAAAACAACGATACCGATGAATATGATTCTCATGTCGTTGTTCATGAAGCTGCTCATTATTTTGAAGATCAAATATCACGCTCCGACTCTATTGGCGGCCCACATGGGGCTGGCGACAGGCTCGACCCCCGGGTCGCGATGGGCGAAGGCTGGGGCAATGCAATGTCCGGGATCGTTCTAGAAGACCCTATTTACAGAGATAGCAGCACAGCCATGCAGGCAAGAGGTTTCCAGATTAATGTTGATGACAATACGGTCACTAATCCTGGGTGGTTTAGTGAGTTTTCCATCCATTCTATTATTTATGACCTTTGGGATAATTCTGACGATGGCGTCGATACTGTATCATTAGGTCTGGAACCTATTTATCAGGCCTTTATCGATCCGGATTATACAAACTCTATTGACACTACGACAATTTTCGCCTGGCTGGATTCACTTGAGAAACAATCAGGCGTTCCGACTGCAGGCATTGCGGCATTAAAAACCGGACAAGATATTAATGGGACGGGGCCCTTGGGCGTTGGCGAAACAAATAATGGGGGCATTCCGAGCTCTCTGCCTGTTTACAAACCTGTGACGACGGATGGTAACCCGGTGCGGATTTGCTCTGTGAACGATGCAGGAGTTTCTAATAAGCTCAATAATAGAGATTTCTTATTCTTGAGCGTGCCAACGGCAGGAAGTTATACACTTGAAATGTCTCGTGTTTCCGGCGCGTCAAACACCGATCCCGATTTCAGAGTGTTTGATGAGAGTAATACATTCTTCTCCGGCAGTAATAGCGGCGCCAACAACGTAGAAACTGTCACACTTTCACTGGAAAGCCGGAATTACTTTATTACAGCCTTCGACTTTAACAATCTCAGCTCCCCGGGACAGGACAGCTGCTATGATTTCATCGTTCAATAAACATGCAGTACTTTAATATGTCAGCTTCTAAATTAGTCTCTAGGGTCTTGCTTGCGTCTTTATCAGGGAGCGTAGTTCTTCTGTCAGGATGCACTGCGCCGCAAGCTAAGAGTTCACAGGTGAAGGAAACCTCTAAGGCTGAAAAAACGATCAAGCCCGGTGCCGCGGTTTCGTTCACGCATTCAGGACCGAAAGAGCTACAGCCTGGCCAATATGGAAAGGTATTGTTGAGCGCCGCCGAGGAATATGATTCCGGAACCCTTCACCTCACGGCCCAGCCTGATGAAGGGCTGAGGCTTGTGTCAGAAACCGCGGAGACCAGCTTTACAATGTCTGCGGGCCGGGTTCATGAATGGGAACTGGATGTAACGGCGGCCACTGACGGCGTTTATTATTTAAATGTATTCGCCAATGCAAAACTAGCGGATGGTACTGAATACCTTAGAAGCTATGCGGTCCAAATCCTGGTCGGAGACGTAACGCAAGCCGATATTCGCAACTCTATGAAAGCAAACGGAAACTTGTCAGAAGATGGCAAAACTATAGCTATGGAAGCTGAAGAAACGATACAGTAAAAGTAGAGTTTTTATTCCTAATTGAAATTGCTTGTTAGAATTTAAATGTAATTTGTATAATGGCTTGAGAAATCATCTAAGATTTACAAAGTTTATTGCCAATCTTGGCCAGTAAGCTTGGATAAAATTCACCCCTTTAATTCACTTGCACTTGTAAGTTGATAGAATTCAATTATGGCTCCCCCTTTGTGAGAAAAAAGATGAGACCATTGCGAGCCTATTTTATAATAATCTTTGTCCTCCTGGGGCTAAATTTTCCACTTTTCGCAACGGCTCAATCCGTGTCGGATTATGTAAAAATAAGTAAGCCCGAAAGTTGGGTTGACGTTGACACAATCGAAGAAGGTAATTTCGTTCTCGCCGAAGATCTCCAAATTGGGTACCAGCTCTTATCTTATCAAACTAAAGTGCTTCCGAAAAATAGAATACGATACCGACGTTTCGTAAAAGATATGAATACTCAAGGCGGAGTTGAAGATAACGGGACAATTACCGTAACATTCGACCCGTCTTATCAGACCGTTGATTTTCATTCTCTAGGCCTTATTCGTAACGGCGAGCTTATTGACTTGCTCGACTTGGAAGAGTTTGAGATTTATCGCGTTGAGACAGATCGCGACAAACTTCTTTATAACGGCGATTTGCAAATCGGTTTCGCGGTGCCGGGTTTACAAGTAGGTGATCAGCTAGACTACTCTTACTCAATAAACGGCATGAATTCTGCTCTAGTCGGGAGTTATTATGACCGGCAGGTGTTTGAATATAGTGTCCCGGTACGAAAGTTGCGGAATCGACTTGTAATAGCTCGGGCTCTAGATGTTCATACTAAGACGCATAATAACCCACCTGAACCGGTAGAAACAAAATTTGGTGATTTCAAAGTTTTAGATTGGTTAGTTACTGATATTCAGGCTCAATCGATTGATGATGACGTCCCGGATTGGTTTTACTTTCGACCGACATTTGAAACATCGGGAGTAAGTGAATGGCAACAAGTAGGCAGTCACTTTTCTCAATATTATCTTCCGCCAAAACGATTGTCGCCAGAACTCCAAGTCATAACCAATCAAATATCTAAAGATTTTAAAAGTCAGAAAAAGCGAACACGGGCTGCGCTTGAATTTGTTCAATCAAATATTCGATATTTGGGAATAGAGCTGGGTGAGGGTGGTTTCATACCCAGAGATCCGGAATTAGTTTTAGAGAGGCGCTTCGGTGATTGTAAGGACGTAACATACTTACTTCTTACGCTTCTCAACAATCTTGGTGTCGAGGCCAGGCCCGTATTAGTGAATACAGATAGCAGAGGGAAATTTGAAGAAGCTTTGCCGGGTTTCACAGCATTTGACCACGTTTTAGTAAGAGCTGTGATTGAAGGAGAAAGTTATTTTCTTGATGCGACGAGAGGAGAGCAATTAGGAGATTTAGACCATCTGGAACAAGGTAGTTTTCAAAAAGGACTTCTATTAGATGGCTCCCAATCTCGAGTTTTGGAAGCAGAAAAATCTAAATTGGTATGGCGGAAAGATTTTCTTGATGAATATGACCTCGTTAGTGACCCCAACGATGTTTCATTCACAACAACGGCAAGCTATTTTGGTCAAAATGCCGATTGGATGAAAGATTATGTTGAGTCCGACGGAATGGCGTCAATAGAGAAAAACTATCTGGGTTATTTTGCAGACTTTTACCCGACAATTGAAATTTTAAAACCTTCTGAGACATCATACGACAATCAAACTTCGAAATATGAAATAAAGTCGTTTTACCTAATTAAAAATGCATGGGACATTGATGAGGATAAAGGAACAAAATCATTCTGGGCAATTCCATATGAGATAAGCGGAGATATGCCTGAATTCTCCGGAGCAAAAAGAACCGCTCCTCTGAGCCTCGCTTACCCAAGAAACACGCGTCAAAGACTTAGGTTTAAAGTCGAAGATGATTGGTCCTTTGATCTTGAGCCAAGTTCAATTGAAAACGACTTCATAGATTATCAAAGAGTGCATAGTTTTGAAAATGCTCTCTACGAAGAGAGCTATAGTTATAAGACTAAGCAAGATCACCTCCCGGTTTCGGGTTTTTCCGAAATAATGAACGAAATAGAAATAGTTCGTGATGATTTTGGGGTTCTCCTGACGATGCCAACGGTATCTGATTCAGATAAAGGCTGGGAGAATTGGTCAGAAGAGACTTGGGGAATAATATATTTAGCCCTGATATTAATCGCCGGAGTTTTAGCTTCTATTGGGTTAATATTTAACCGCAATTACGACCTCGATTGGCGCGACCAAGTTGTGCTTCATCCCGTTAGCGTAAAGAAGTTCCTGTTCTTGTCATTTCTGACAATTGGCCACTATCAAATTTATTGGTTTTATAAGAATTGGCAGTGGATCAAAACTATTATGAAAGAAGAAATTTGGCCTATTCCTAGAGCGATTTTTGCAGGTTTCATGAACTTTTCTCTATTCCCGCGAATTGATGATATTGGGGCTGAAAAAGGCAAAAAAGGCTATGGCTGGTATGCTTTGCTTGCACTGCCCTTGGCATTTTTATATTTCTTCAGCGGCGTCTATGACCGCGCTGTTGAGCGGGTTGATACTATACCGGAATGGGCGAGTATCATAAGCTTCATCTTGTTTGTTCTACCTTTACCCGTTCTGTTGCAAGTCAACAAATATAACGAAGACAAACCCGAATTGATAGCTAGGCATTCCCGGTTTTCAATTTTCACCTGGGGCCTTATTGTGCTCTACGCACCGATTGCGCTCTTAGTGTATTTCGGAGTTTCCGTTATTATTTTTGAGCTTTTTTAAATGCCGCTTCTTTTTTCCTATGGCACTCTACAGCTCCCTCAGGTGCAAATTGACACTTTTGGGCGGCTACTAGACGGGGAGGCGGATGAACTTCTCGGGTTTTCCAAAACCATGATGGAAATAACTGACCCGGCTGTTTTGGTCAGTAGTGGAGCCCGGTTTCATCCTATTGTGGCGCGCTCAAACAACTCTTCCGAACGTATAACCGGCATAGTTTTTGATATGAGTGACGAGGAGCTGGAAAAAGCGGATTCTTATGAGGTTTCAGATTATAAACGTGAAATCGTTGATCTTGCTTCCGGCCGTTCGGCTTGGCTGTATGTCAAATCATAAAATTTTCTGAAATCTGTAAATTCATATATTTTTAAGGGCTTAGTTTAAGGCTATCGTAAGGCCGGTTTGCGAAAGGTAAATCTCTCAATTAAAGGTCTTTTCAGAGTTATTTACTTTTAATTTCAATAGGCTGCATTGCGTATGAACGCAGATGTAATCTGAATGGCCGCCCCTTTACCGTTCCCACGGTTAGTCTGAAAGGTCGCACGCTTCCGGGGTGCGGCCTTTCTATTTTAAGGGCTAAAATAACGCAGACATATCATCTCTTTTTTGCAACTCTCCGTGCCTTCAGCCATAAAGGAATAATGTAAAGCCTTGACGGTGCATTCAAATACCGTCCACATTTGAATGAGACCGCAGGAGCAAGAGATGAGATTACGAACTGGATTATTGGCGACAGCTATAGCGACTCTTATAGGGGCCGCGTCCTGCGCGCCGGTCAAAATTCTCAATACAATTACGCCGTCAGGGAGTTTCGAGAAAACTAAGAATATTTCCTATGGACCGCTGGAGCGTCAAAAGCTTGATATCTATCGGTCAGAGGACCCCCGTGCGGATAGTCCCGTTCTGGTTTTTATCCACGGCGGAAGCTGGGATCATGGGAGCAAAGACCTCTACAAGTTTTTAGCTGAAGGGTTTACTTCTGAAGGTTTCGATGTGGTCGTTCCGAATTACCGGCTTTATCCAGACGTCATATATCCAAAGATGATAGAAGATAGTGCTCAAGCCGTTGATTATGCCGTGAAACAATTTCCGGATCGCGAAATTGTCCTTATGGGACATTCGGCCGGCGCTTATAATATGCTTATGGTTGGCTTGGCCCCGAACTATCTTAAAGCCGCCGGGGGGGACCTCTGTCGTGACATTTCAGGGTTAGTCAGCTTGGCGGGTCCTACGGGCGCTATTAAGCTGAAAGAGGAGCCCTATATCAGTATTTTTCCTGATCGCTTCTATAGTGACGATGCCCCGATTAATAACCTTACGGGGCCGAGGCCGCCCCTTTTTCTGGCCCATGGCTCAGAAGATGAGAGGGTTCATCCAAGGAATTCTGAAGACTTGGCAGAAAAAATTGTCAAGAAAGGCGGAGTTGCGACTGCCAAAATATACGAAGGAAAAAACCATACCGATATGGTCAAGCATATTTCCGGCCTTTTTGACGGTGACTCCACACTCAAAGACGACATAATTCAGTTTATTACAAACTTACCCGATAAAAGCGAGGGTAGCTATTGTCAGTAAAGAAAGGGCGCGACTCAGAGGGCTGACATTAGGGGCTTTCTCTACAGCCCATTCACGCGAGCATAAGTTCGGCTGATTGTTTGTAGTTCGGCGCTGCAATTAGCCGGGATGACACGTTTCAGCGTGTTATGCGTGAGTTTGAAAAGAGGAGTTTCCTCTCCATTAGCATCAATATGTTTGAAGCCCATTTTCCAGCCTTCAAATTCACGAATTTCTGCTTCGCGTCTCAAAAGAACCATAATCTGAATATGCCGCGGGTCTTTTTCAATTTTAGCAAAAAGCGCTTCAACGACATTTTTTTCACCTTCCAATACCTGCAAGATGGAGCCGTCATGATACAACATGACACCTGTAATGCCTGACGCCAAATTGTTTTGACGTGAAAGATCGGCAATTTCGTTTAGGACTGAGGGCGTAAGTGCCTCAGTCGCATAGCTTGTAAAAATCAATTGATAGAGCACTTTGTGGTCCTTGGGCTTCTTTTTATTGTTATCAATCCCACACAGCTATAACTTGTCATAAAAGAGTAAATAAAAGGTGACGATAGCGTTGTCATCCCCCATAAAACCGAAGATTATTGAAATTTCAACTATTGTTGAAACTTATGTTATCATATTGAGCATTTTTGTCCGAAACTCATTTGAACCGTGAGATCATTTTCCAGGTTTGCTAACAATTTGAAAAGTGGGTAGGGTTCTAATGATGAAAAAATTGTCTGTCATTGGTTTTATCGGTGCCCTGGGTTTATTGTCGTCATGTCAAACAATAGCTGAGCGCCCCTTAATGACTGAACTAAAACCGGGCTCAACAATATTTCTTGTCCGTCATGCGGAGAAAACGACGAAAAAAGAAGATCCTTCTTTGACGGCGGAAGGCCAGCAAAGGGCCGAACAACTTGCTGATTTACTGACAGACGCTGAAATCACCCGAATTTACAGTAGCGATTATGTCCGCACACGGGACACAGCGGCGCCGCTCGCAAAACAGTTAGGACTGGAAGTTGAAATTTATGACGCGGGAAACCTTAAAGCGATAGCCTCAAAACTCAAAACCGAAGGCGAGCGCGCCCTTGTTGTCGGACATAGTAACACGACCCCCGGACTTGTAGAATTACTCGGCGGGCAGGGCGGGGAGCCTATCGTCGAAGCGACCGAGTATGACCGGCTCTATATTGTTTCAGTAGCTGCTGAAGGCGGCGCTACAACTTTGCTTCTCAGATTTGGTCGATGATAAAAGTGTGTTTTCGTAAGACGCAATGTCTTGGAGTGACGATTGCCATTGATCTGTGGCCCGTGCTTGCGTGATCTATTCTCCCGTCAGCGATTCTCAAGCCGGTTGCGAAATGAAGATGAATAAATAAAGTTTCGTTCGATTGAATATCAAAAATCCCTCCTTCAGCCAAAAATCAGGCGGTCGCAGATAATCCTGCGGATGTGTATCCATCCCCACTTTTTACAACTTACCTAGGCCCCAACTTCTTTAGAAACGAAGCGCAAGGCTTGCGCCGCCGCTCAAAGGCGTTAAGGTCATGATATATCCGAGGGGCCCCTGACGCGTGTCAGGGCGAGACGTACCCTTTGAACTTGATCCCGCGACAAAGCGGGCGGAAGGACGGAACGCTGACGTGATTGACGAAACTGTTCGTAACATTGTTGAAGACGAACTCCGCGAGGGGGAGGTCTTGTTGTGGGCGGGCAGGCCACGTATTATAAACCTTTTGCCATTTGCTTTCGTCACATTGATATTGGGAGTACTGTTAATTGCGATGGTGATACCCTTTGCGAAAGCCTTTTTTTATCAAGATCCAAGTCATGCTTCTGGCATCATCGTGAATGGGGTAGAAATTACAGCTGATACGTCGATGCATATCATTCAAACTACTTTTTGGCTAAGCGCTTCTCTGATTACAGTGAGTTATATCGGTTTTTTTTATTCCATATTGCATCAGTTCAAATCCGTTTATGCAATAACTGATGAGAGAATAATTTTTAAAAGCCTGCTCTTCCCAACGAAAGTTTTTTCTAAAGTACCCGTTTTCGGAGATGACCTCATTAGAAAAGGCAGCAATAATTTAGGCCAGCTAATAATTTTTCCGAGTAAGTCAGTTTCGAAGCATCTTTTAAAGCGGTTTCTTCCGAATAACCATCTTCATTTATTGAACATTAAAAAACCAAAAGATGTCGAAAAAATTATTTACCAAACTTTTCTCAAAAAGGATTCCGCACCATGAATAAGCCCGTTGACCAATCCGAATTTGAAACCCCAAAAGTGACGTCCGGCCCTTTGCCGAGCAGCTCCAAGGTTTATACGGCGCCAGAGGCGGACCCGAGCCTTCGCGTGCCGCACCGTCTCGTCCACCTTCACAAGACCGCTAATGAACCGGATGTGCCGGTCTATGACACCTCGGGACCATATTCTGATCCCAATATTACGATTGATGTGGAAAAGGGATTGGACCGTTACCGCACGGCCTGGGTGAAAGAGCGCGGTCATGTCGAAGAATATGAAGGGCGCGATGTAAAGCCGGAGGATAATGGCGGCGCAACGGGCCGCTTTCTCGCGAGGGAATTCCCAGTAAAGAACCGCCCTCTACGCGGCACGGGCGACGGCCCTGTGACGCAATATGAATATGCCAAGGCCAATATCATCACCAAGGAAATGATCTATGTCGCCGAGCGCGAAAATCTTGGCCGCAAAGAAATGCTTGAGGGCGCAGAAGAGCGCGTCGCCGCAGGCGAGAGCTTTGGTGCTGACATCCCGGCTTTTGTAACGCCGGAATTTGTTCGCGATGAAATCGCCAAAGGCCGCGCCGTTATTCCGTCCAATATCAACCACGCCGAGCTGGAGCCGCAAATTATCGGGCGAAACTTCCTCGTCAAAATCAACGCCAATATCGGCAACTCCGCTGTGGCCAGCTCAGTTGAAGAAGAAGTCGAGAAAATGGTCTGGGCGACCCGTTGGGGTGCGGATAATGTCATGGACCTTTCGACGGGCCGAAATATTCACAACACTCGTGAATGGATCATCCGCAATGCGCCTGTGCCCATTGGAACGGTACCAATCTATCAAGCGCTGGAGAAAGTGAACGGCGTTGCCGAAGACCTGACCTGGGAAGTTTACCGCGACACGCTTATTGAGCAGTGCGAGCAGGGGGTAGATTACTTCACCATCCATGCCGGCGTGCGCCTGGCCTATATTCATCTGACGGCCAACCGCGTAACGGGTATCGTTTCCCGGGGCGGCTCCATCATGGCGAAATGGTGCTTGTCCCATCACAAGGAGAGCTTCCTCTATACAAAATTCCCGGAAATTTGCGACATCATGCGCGCCTATGACGTGACGTTCAGCCTTGGCGATGGTCTCCGTCCAGGCTCTGTCGCAGACGCTAATGACCGCGCGCAATTTGCCGAGCTGGAAACGCTGGGCGAGCTGACCAAGATTGCTTGGGAGAAAGGCTGTCAGGTCATGATCGAAGGGCCCGGCCATGTGCCCATGCACAAAATCAAAGTGAATATGGAAAAACAGCTCCGCGAATGTGGCGAAGCGCCTTTCTATACGCTCGGCCCGTTAACAACGGATATTGCGCCCGGCTATGACCACATCACCTCCGGTATCGGGGCGGCCATGATCGGGTGGTTCGGCACGGCTATGCTTTGCTACGTCACGCCAAAAGAACATTTGGGACTTCCTGACCGTGACGACGTGAAAGTCGGCGTAATCACCTATAAACTCGCCGCCCATGCGGCGGACCTCGCCAAAGGGCACCCGGCGGCGCAAATCCGTGACGACGCGCTGTCACGCGCCCGCTTTGAGTTCCGTTGGGAAGACCAGTTCAATCTCTCCCTCGACCCTGAAACCGCTAAGGATTATCACGATCAGACCCTGCCGAAAGACGCACATAAAGTCGCCCATTTCTGTTCCATGTGCGGCCCCAAATTCTGCTCCATGAAAATTACGCAGGACGTTCGGGATTATGCGGACGGATTAAGTGACAACGAAAAGGCGGCCCTCTACCCCGAAGCCAATGATATGAGCCAAGGCGAAATCATCGAAGGGATGAGCGAGATGAGTGCGAAATTTAGGGAAGAAGGCGGCAAAATTTATATAAATGAGAAAACGGATGAACAAGCAGATCGGACTGAAGAAAGTTCCTGAGCCTCATTCTGCACTCGATAGACTACATAGCCGCATTAGTCATAAGTGAGTAATAGACTCTTTTGAAACGGTGAAAATATATCGTCAAACCCTGATATAGAAACTCGTTTGACACTCATGAATTACTTTTTCATATAGAGGTATCAAAATTAAAGGTGAATTTATGACTCGTAATTTTCTTAAACTGGCTGTCTGCACTAGCTCTATATTTGTTCTTGCGGCATGTGCTGCGACGCCGAATACAACGTCTGAAGCGATGGCTTCTGAACAAAATGTTGCAGCAGAAGCCACTGAAAAGTCTAACGAAAAGACGGCTAGCGCAGATGGGGAACTAATCTGCAAGCGCCAGTCGGTTGTCGGTTCAAATTTTAACCGCAAGGTGTGTGCTACGGCCGAGCAATGGGAAGCTTCTGAAGAGGAAAGTCGTCGAATGACGGGTGACCTTCAACGCGGAGGCGCTAGTCCGGGCGTGACGAATTAATCCTGAAGTAAGTTTTAGGCAGACAGAATAATCCGTATTTATTCTGTCTGAGCTTATAGGAGCGCAAGCAATAATCCTTTCTGTTTAGGCTTTTTAAACCTTGTGCTCTAATTCGCTTGTAACCTCTCTGAATTAGAAGCACCCAATGGGGTTGTCTCAATTAATTTATACGTCGACATGCACGGATGTCATGACGTCTAAAATGGCCTATCAGGTCTCCTTTCAGAGCGTCTCTGTCTGCGAGGAGCTGGGTCTGACAGGACGGGTTTTTGCTAATAATTGGCAAGCTCTGGCAATGACAGAAGGGCCGACCGAACTCGTCCGTCAGTACTATGAGGCCGTCAGCGCGGATGTCTTGGTCGAGACGACATTGCTCCATTATGACAGGCCGATCGTGACACGCGAATTTTCCGATTATTCAGTTTGGCTCAATCTGGATCAGGAGTTCGAGTTTGGCGATAAAGTCCGCCGATTGACAAGGCAATCTGTCAGAGAGGCTTTACCGGCATATCCTTCGGCCAAATTGAAAATAATGGCGACGGCCTATCTTCAGGGAGATATGCTCGCTGTCGCTTGAGGGTTTTTCATAGATATTTTCCTTGCCTTCATAAACAGATTTTAAACTCTGATTTTATTTTATCTTTAGGAAGTCTGCCTGTTAATTCTCTTTCAATATCACTGTATTAAAATCTGCAAATGGGGCTCTCTCAGTATATTTTTACGGCGACCTGTACCGATGAAATGACATCGAAAATGGCGCATCAAGTATCGTGTCAGAGCGTGATCGTCTTTGAACAACTTGGCCTGACGGGCCGGGTGTTTGCGAATAATAAACAGGGGTTGGCGGTGGTCGAAGGACCGACCGGCCTAGTAGAGGAGTATTTTCAAGCGTTAAGCTCTGATGTCCTGCTTGAGACAATCCTGCTCCATTCTTCCCATTCCATTAAAGTCCGAGAATTTTCTGATTTCTCCATTTGGATAAATCTTCGTCAGGAGTATTATTTTACGGACAAAGTTCGCCGTCTGACGAAAAATTCCATAAAAGAAGCTCTGCCTAAGAGTCCGTCGGCCAGACTCAAAATTATGGCAGAGGCATATCTTCAGGGCGATATGCTCGCCGCGGCTTGATCAATGCTTTGTAGCTAGGACCTTTCTGAAGCGGCTCTATCTTGATCGATATCGAGCTGCGCTATCATCCGACTGCTTGGTAAGGCTTCTGGATATTCCTTTTGTAGCCATGAAATCATTTCTTCGCGTATCAGGCACCTTAAATCCCAAGCTCGTCCGGAATCAGATGCCGAAGCCAGGGCGCGCACTGTGAGCGCATCTCCTTTTGATTCCGTGACCTGTAGACTCATCACATCTCTATCCCACAAATCGGTAGCCGCGCAAATTTCGCTAAGTTTCTCTCGCATAGCTTCCAAAGGAACTCTGTAATCCAGAGACCAATAAACTGGTCCAATAATTCTCGCCCCTTCACGGGTCCAGTTTTCAAATGGTGTTTCTATAAAATAGGAGAGCGGGACAACAAGTCGACGCCAATCCCAGAGTTTAATAATAACGTAGAAAAGTGTTATCGCTTCTATGGTGCCCCATTCTTCCTCAACAACGACCACATCATTAATTCGTATAGGTTGTGTAAAAGCGATTTGCAGGCCGGCGATAAGATTTGAGAGCATAGGCCGGGCGGCGATACCAATGGCAATACCGGCAATACCGGCCGAGGCGAACAAGCTCACGCCGATTTGTCTTACGCCAGGGATAACTGTAAGCGCGGCTGCTAAGGTAATAGTGCCCGCCATTGCCGTCCAAATTCGCCGGATGACGTCAAGCTGAGTAGCCATTTTTCGAGCGTGCAGATTGTCTTCTACATCCAGACGCAGCTTTCTCAACCGTCGTTTCATCAACCCATCAACAATTGTGGAAAGCAGCCAACCCGCAGAAAGAATGAATAAGACGGTCCCGGTGATTTGACTTACCGAGAGTAAGTCCCATTCCGTTTCAATTTCTAAATGTTTCAAAGCCAAAGGCGCTACAAAAGTTACGGCCATTCCTAATAAGAACAAGAGAACAGGCATGCGTAAGCGTCGTACCCAGCGCGTTTTAATTTGCTTGGAAGGTTTATATTTCGCTAAAATAACGGTTCTCCGGATCGGCGAATTTCGCCAAGGATAAAGGTCTAGGTAAATTGAATGTAAACTTCAGCTTAATGTTCCCAATGTCACTGAAGTCTACATCGCGACAGCGACTAAAATATGTGGCGGCGTTTTAGTCGTCTCAATTATCTTGATGGTAGATAATATCAGGGTTTTGAAAAGGTTGTAAGACTTCACCAGGCGCCCGGGATTTAAGAGTTCCCATCCGCGAGAAACGTTCTCTTGCAGCAATAATTAATATTGATCCTGTAATGAGCAAGGTCACAGATTGAGACAAAATTAGGGGCATGGACATAGTCAGAATGCCATAGGCAAACCACATCAGAATGCCAACGACATAAATTGAATACATCATGAGAGAAATACCTGACGTCCGCCTTGTACGGATAATCAGCACAATCTGAGGTACAAAAGACAGCGTCGTTAAAATGGCTGCGCAGAAGCCAATAATTTCTGTGAAAGCGAAGGGAGACGAAGACATGGCAGTGTCCTAAAAAACGCAAAATTTCGACGCGCCTATATTCTCGCTTTCGTGGAAACGCAATCATAGAAACACCTTTCGAGAAAACTTTTCCACATTATGTTCTTTATTTGTTCTATACAATAAAGGAATAAAATCCTATAGTGTGATTATGGCAAATCCGCACTTTCTTCCTTTTAAATCTGTACGGCCTAATTTGGAAAAAGGCCGCGGCGCGCGCAGTAATGTGAGTGGTCGATACGAAGCGGATCAGCGCGAAAGATTTGATGATGGTTGGGATAGTTTGTCCGACGATGACAAAAAAGGCAGAGAAACAACCGTCACGATTGAGAGGCCCAAAACGATCATTAACAAAGTTACGTCGCCTTATGTCGGTTTTGAAAGATCCATAAATCCATATCGGGGATGTGAACATGGATGTATCTATTGTTTTGCGCGCCCCACCCATGCATATCACGGTTTATCTCCGGGTTTGGATTTTGAAACGCGTCTTTTCGCAAAACCCGACGCCCCCACACTATTGGAGAAAGAGCTCTCTGCCCCGAAATATAAAGTTCGGGCGATCTCTATAGGAACCAATATGGATGCTTATCAGCCTATTGAGCGGGAGATGAAAATTGTCCGCGGCGTGTTTGAGGTTTTGTCCGAATTCAATCACCCTGTTTCAGTTTTGACAAAATCAAATCTGATTTTGCGGGACTTGGATGTTTTGGCGCCAATGGGACGCAAAGAAATTGCCCGGTGTATGATTTCCATCACGACGCAGGATAGGAGTTTGGCCCGGGCGATGGAGCCGCGTTGCCCGACGCCGGAAAAACGGTTTGAAGCCATAGAGGGCTTGGCCAAAGCGGGGATAAGAACCGGGATTATGCTGGGTCCTATGATACCGGGACTTAACGATTCAGAGCTGGAATCCATTATGGCGCGGGCGGCCGAGCTGGGCGCGACTTATTCAGCCTACACGATTTTGCGTTTGCCGCAGGAGGTCTCGCCTCTCTTTCGGGAATGGCTTGAGACGTTCGCGCCTAACCGCGCGCGCCGTATCATGCATCATATTCGGACGATGAATAACGGCAAAGACTACGACCCGGCTTGGTCGCGCGCGACAGAGTCCAGAACGCCTTTTGCGAAACTGATAGAGCAGCGCTACCGTCTGTCACAGAAACAGACGGGAATAATTAGGCGTGAAGACCATAAACCGCTTCGATGTGACCTTTTTAGGGTGCCGACACGCATTCATGGCCAAGGGGATTTGTTTTTCAAGAATTAACAATTGAGTGGAGGTCAAACAGCAAGCGCCCCTACTTTTGTAGGGTTGAAAATAAGAAGCTTTAACTCAAAATAACATTTTCGTGAGGTGAAGTGGATTCACCAATCTGGGGCGTAAAATGAAACAGGTTATATCTGAGTTTAATTTTGAAAAATTGTCAAAACCGGAAACTATAAGTGAGCTAAAAACACTTTATGATGAAGTTGTAAAGCGGTTGCACGAATGTGCGAATTTTAGGCCCGGACTGGATGACTTACAGGATTCTGCTGTAGATGCTCTGGAAAGCCGACTTCAGGAATTGCAGGATGAGCTTATAAATCTTTCAGGAAAAATAACGCTAAGAAGTCAGCAGGACCTCAAGGATTTACTAGATTTCTGGCAAGTCGTTAAAGTCCAAAATGCCGTGGATGAATTTTCTCTTTCAGATCGAATTGTGATGAATATTCGTGACTATTTTGATGAAGTTAGCCCGGCGAATTAATATGGGTTTCAATGAGTAGAGAAGGTTTTCAGAGAGCTTCAACCGCCCAGGTTTCAATAAAATCACGAAACATTCACTTGATTTTCAGTCCTACGCCGCCCATACGCCCCTTATCGAAGACGGCCAGACTATTCGGCTATTGTTGGCGCGCCGACCTAACGCCACATTGAGTACGCAGTAATTTCCCTTCTCCGACTAGAAGTTGTCCGCAGTGGACAACACAAATGAATGACGTGAAAGGAAATACCCATGTCAGACGCAATGCAAGCTGGAACAGTTAAGTTCTTTAATACAACTAAAGGCTTCGGCTTTATTCAACCAGACGCCGGGGGTGATGACGTATTCGTTCATATCACAGCTCTTCATCGTGGCGGCCTTCAAGGTCTGAACGAGGGCGATAAAGTTATGTTTGATACTGCTAAAAATGAGCGGACAGGCAAAACAGCCGTTGAAAATCTGTCTATGGCTTAAGGTTCGCCTTAGAATCGACTATGAGAGGCTCCTTTAAGGAGCCTTTTTTATTGGCACATCCTATTCACGTAAAATAGTTTCATTGGCCCGAGGTCGTGATAAGAAAAGTTATGAGAAACATTCTGAAACACGTCATCGTTCTTCTTCTCCCTGTCTTGCTCTTGGCGTGTTCAACGCCTGCCATGACAGCGTCAGAGAAAGTAACGCATGCCTTGGACGATCACAGGGAAGTCCGGCCTTTTTCAGAGCGCCAGGATGATAGCGAACGAGTTAACGCGGCGATTATTGAAGCCGCTCAGTCAGATAAAAAGGCTCTTATAGTGATGGGAGCAAATTGGTGCCATGACAGCCGCGCTCTTGCTACTCTTTTAGAAAAACCTGAATTCCAGGAATTGATCCAATCCTCGTTTATTCTCGAATATGTAGATGTAGGCAGAAAAAACAAAAACCAAGATATTGCCCGCGATTTTGGATTGGACGGAACGCCCGGCACACCAACCGTATTGATAATCGATGGCACCAGAAAGCTCCTAAATTCTGAAGAGGCACCTAAATGGCGAAACGCTGCAAGTCGCAGTGAAGAGGAAATCTATACCTACTTTCAACGCTACGCATCAGAAACGACAATCCCCTAATGTTTATGGGCCATTACGCGCCTGCGATGTGGGCGCCGAGTGACAAAGTAGGTCAGCCCTATATCAAATTGTGGGAAGGGTTTCTGGCAGTTCAAGCGATTGATCTCGTTTTTGCCGTTTTAGTGATATTTGGAATAGAAGATTCTATCGTAAAAAATGGCGACCCGGTCTTTAACATTCCTTGGTCACATTCGCTCGTTACGTCTCTGCTAATATCTGCCTCGGCCGCTTTCATCTTTAAAGCCTTCAAGAAAGTTTCAGACAGGAAAGTCTTCTGGATAATTTTTGGTCTAGTTTTCTCCCACTGGGTGATGGATTTTCTGGTTCATAGGCCTGATCTTCCGCTCTTTCCGCTTGAAGAGAATGTGTATGGACTTGGTATTTGGAATTACCCTTGGCTAGCTTACGGGCTTGAAATGGGCCTGTTACTTTGCGGTTTTCTTTACTGGGTCCGCCGAACAATAGCTATATCCCCAATGTTCAAATTCGCGCCTTGGGTCTTGTTCGTACTCATGGGGGCCGCTCAGCTCGTTTTCATTACTTTGCCGGGATTGCAGATTGCGAAGGGTACATTTGACTCGGCGTCTCAGCTTCAAGGAACAACGTTGGGCCTATCCTGCTTGGGAGCGTTTTTTGGTCTTGCTGCCTGCATTGGATGGATTGAAAACGGCCGAAAAATGAAACCCGTTCAATCTTCCTCAACTTGAATTTTCGCAGGAAGAGACTCTGCCTCAGAGGGACGTTTTTTGCGGGATTGATTTAAGCGGAAGCCGCGTCCTGTCACAATCGCATCGTTTCCAAACTTGCTGCGCGCTATATCACTTGCGCGCTCTGCTTGACCGCGCCGGGAGGCTTTGGGATCGAGAAGGTCTGCAATGTCTCCTACTGGCGCTGAGAGCGAAGAAATACCGGCGCCAATGAGCCTGAATGCCTCGCCATTGGCCTCTGCTTCCAAAAGGGGTTCTAGAGCTCGGAATATTACATCTGAGAGCTGAACAGGCTGCGCCAGTGTGCGTCGCCGCGTAATCGATTTAAACCCAGAGGTTTTTAATTTGAGGGTGACGACCCGCCCCGCCAAATTTTTGGCTTTTGAACGATCCGAAGTTTTGAGACAAACCTGCCACAACATATCCTTCAAGGTCTCTAGGTCCCGAATATCCGTATTGAACGTGGTTTCAGCGGACACGGATTTCCGTTTGGAGCTAGTCTGAACTTTTCGATTGTCCTCCGCACGGGCTAATCTGGCCAGTCGTAAGCCATGGTCGCCATATCGTTTGGCCATTTCTTTGTCAGAGAGTTTCCGAATATCTGCGATTGTCTTTAGACCACTTCTCTCGAGCTTGCTCGCAAAAGCGGGACCGATTCCGTATATAAAACTGACAGGTTTGCGGGCGAGAAAATCAAGGGATTCCTGCCGTCCAAGAACGGCGAATCCATAGGGTTTATCCAGATCAGAGGCCGTTTTGGCTAAAAACTTGTTATAAGACAGCCCAACCGAGACGGTAACGCCGACTTCGGTGAAAATGCGCTTCTGCAAGCGGACAAGACTTTGTGCTGGAGAAAGACCATGTAATCTTTGAGTTCCGCCTAAGTCCAGAAAAGCTTCATCAATGGAGAGGGGCTCCACGATCGGCGTAAGATCCAGCATCATATTGCGAATTCTTTTGCCTTCATATGCGTATTTTTGCATGTCCCCTCGGACGACCACTGCGTCAGGACAAAGCTTTAGAGCCTTGAACATAGGCATGGCGGAGTGAACTCCGTAAATACGTGCATGGTAGCACGCGGCCGAAACCACACCTCTTTGTCCGCCTCCGACAATAACAGGGCGGTTCGCCAAATCTGGATTATCTCTTTTTTCTACGGAACAATAAAACGCATCACAATCCACATGAGCAATAGATAGACTTGCCAGTTCAGAATGATTCAATAAGCGCGAGCCACTGCAATTTTCGCAATTTGTTAGATTATATACAAATTCTTCGCCACAATCGCGGCACAATGACTTAATATCCGATTTGTTATTTGGGACTGACATTCTTTACGAATCCTTAGAATGTTCTATTTATGTTCCAGTTGTAGCAGAGTGAGTATAGTTAATCCACTCCTAAGCTGCGACATACGCTTAATTAAGGATAGTCTGCCATAGAAGAGCAACTAAAGAGAGAAAAGCAGACAAAAAGTTTGCGCTGTCGGTGAATTGGGAACAATGCTGAAAATCATGCCAAAAAAAGTCCTCATTGTTGAAGATAACGAGCTCAATATGAAGCTCTTTGCGGACCTGCTTGACGCGCATGGTTACGAGACCAAGCAAACGCGCGAGGGCCTTAAGGCCATCTCTATTGCAAAGTCCTTCAAACCGGATTTAATTTTAATGGATATTCAGTTGCCGGAGGTTTCCGGACTGGAAGTCACAAAATGGATTAAAGACGATAAGACTTTAACTGATATTCCAGTTATCGCCGTGACAGCGTTTGCCATGAAAGGCGATGAAAAACGTATTCGGGATGGCGGATGCGAAGCTTATATTGCCAAACCGATAACTGTATCGTCTTTTCTGGCCACCATACGCAAGTTCGTGGAACCGGCTTAAAGGAGACCGGCCATGGCAGCACGCATTCTCGTCGTTGACGATCTCGCCCCAAATTTAAACCTTCTCGAAATCAAGCTTCAGGCTGAGTATTACAATGTGGTAACGGCCCGCAGCGGGGAAGAGGCCGTTAAAATGGCCTCAAAAGAACCGCTTGACCTGATACTAATGGACGCCATGATGCCGGGAATTGGCGGTTTCGAAGCTTGTAAACAGATTAAGGAAAACCCCAAGACATGGCACGTGCCCATCATAATGGTGACGGTCCTGGAAGAAACGAAAGACCGTATTGCGGGTCTGGAGGCTGGGGCAGATGATTTCATAACAAAGCCTATTGATGATTTTAACCTCATGGCCCGAGTTAGGTCATTGCTGCGCCTGAAAATGGTGACCGACCAGCTCCTGAGCCATACAGGCCATACAATTCAAAACTCACGTTCCATGCTGGATACGATCAATCGCAGATCAGGTAATATTCTTTTGGTGGAAGATAGTGAGCTTAGGGCCGAGCGTGTCATCAAACCGCTTAAATCGCTACATAATATTGTGATTGAAACTGATCCGGTTACAGCTATTCGCCGCGCAAAAGCCGGTATTGATATGGTCATAGTTAGCCTTGTGTCTAAAAACTTTGACGGCCTTCGCGTCTGTGCAAGCCTTCGTTTTAATGAAGAAAATCAGGAAACCCCCATATTGGCAATTGGCGACCCAGAAGATGAACCGCGCCTCATCCGGGCGTATGATATTGGGGTGAATGACACTCTGATGCGCCCAATTGAACAGCAGGAAATGCTGGCACGCGTAAATACGATCATGCGTCGAAAGTTCTACGCAGATAGTCTACGGGAGAACTTCAACGAAAATTTGGAAATGGTCATTTCGGATCCTCTTACAGGGCTAGGGAATAGGCGCTATTTTGATAGAGCCATTCATCCTCTTCTGGATGCCCTCGATACCCAGAATGAAGCCTTTTCGATTATGATTTTCGATATTGATCACTTCAAACGGGTCAATGATATTTTGGGTCATGATATGGGCGATCAAATCTTGAAAGAAATTGCCGCCCGGCTTGTGACAAATATGCGCGCTGTGGACATTGTCAGCCGATATGGCGGGGAAGAGTTCATGATTGCCATGCCGTCAACGACTCAGGCCGAAGCTGTTGTGGCAGCGGATAGGGTGCGTGACTTGATTGCGGGGACGCCAATTTATGTAGACGGCCAAGCCTTGCAAATTACGACCAGCGCCGGAGTGGCAGAAGTCCAGAAGGGCGAGGAGTTACGGGACGTTTTCCGCCGGGCTGACGACGCGCTTTACAAAGCCAAACAGGCCGGCCGAAATCAGGTTTTGCCGGCCAGACAGAACAAAGCGGCATAAAAAAACCGCCCCAAGAGGCGGTCTTGTCATTCAAATGAGAGGCAAGATTACTTAATCTTGCCTTCCTTGAAATCGACATGCTTGCGCGCAACGGGATCGTATTTCTTCTTGACCATTTTTTCGGTCATCGTCCGCGAATTTTTCTTCGTGACGTAGAAATAGCCGGTACCCGCGGTCGAGTTCAAACGGATTTTAATGGTTGTTGGCTTCGCCATGACGCAAGCGCCTTTCTTCTTGAATTCGGAGCGCGGCAATTAGGTCGAATTCAACCCCATGTCAACCGCGCTATTGCAGGCTATTCCTCAAATTCCGGGAATTTTTGGGCTTCCATCTGGCCTCTGACGGCTTTGGACAGAAAAATCGTGGAGGGCGGGCGCTCGGCTTTGAGGTAATCCCTTAAAACGCGGAGCATCATTTTTGTGGCGCGCTGCAATTCCAGTTCCTTTATTTCGTCGAACGTGAACCATCCCACATTTAAAAGCTCTGCGCTGTCGCCGATTTCGGGCAGTGAAGGGGTTTTCAAATGTTTGTGGAAGAACCAGGCGTCAAACCGTTTATGGCGGTGAGGAGGCGTTATAGCGCGGCCAAAGACCTCTACTCCGGAGATGTCGGGCCGCATTCGGGCTTCGCGAAAGGCGTCATAGCTGGCGTGATTCAAATTCCGCTCGCCGTCTTTTACCTCGCGCCCAAGCAGGAGCCGCGTTTCCTCCCAAGTTTCGCGAATCGAGGCGAGAACAATGGCTCTTGATTTGCGGGGACTGTAAGCCGCTTCAAGAATACGTTCTGTCCGCGCGCTGAGATCGCCGGAATATTTGGCATAACTATCGGCCCGGTCCACCCGTCCGCCGGGAAAAACATAGACGCTCGGCATGAAGTCATGTTTTTTCGAGCGTTGTCCCATCAGGATTCTCGGCTCTTTTGGATCGCCGCAGCTCAGAACAATCGTTGAGGCGATTCGGGGGCGCGGGGCGCGGTTTAACTGGCTGCGTTTATCGACTTCGCCCTCGGTCAGATTTACCTTGCCGAGCGGAAAGCTTAGTTTTTCAGTTTCATCAGAGGGCGCGTCACTCATTTTCGCTTTCTCTTATGCCGTTTCCCGCGAGAGCCTTTATTATTGCCGCGCGGATTGCCTTTGGGCGGCTTTCCGTCTTCCGGTTTAGAGACCATGTCAAAAATCAGACCGCCCGTGACCGGCGTTGCCTCTTTGAGCTGCACACGCACCTGGCGGCCAAAACGATAAGTCTTTCCACTATTGACCCCCGTCAGGGCTTTTTTCTTTTCTTCAAAGGCGAAATATTCCTGCCCCAGACTGCGGGCCGGGATGAGGCCATCCGCGCCGGTCTCATCAAGTGTAATGAATAGCCCAAACTTTGTGACGCCTGTGATTCGCGCGTCAAATTCCGCGCCGAGTTGTTTTTCCAGATAGGCCGCGACATAGCGGTCTGTGGCGTCCCGCTCGGCCACCATGGCGCGCCGCTCTGTCGTGGAAATATGCTCCGAAATTTCTTTCAGACGAGAGCTTTCCGTTGTCGTTGTGCCGTCGTCTCCCAGTTTAAAGGTTTTGATTAAGGCGCGGTGGACGATCAGATCTGCATATCGCCGAATGGGCGAGGTGAAATGCGCGTAGTGATCCAAATTCAGACCGAAATGCCCGGCGCCTTCAGGGGTATAGATGGCCTGCGATTGAGAGCGCAGAACCGCCATGCCGACCGTTTCCGCCAGATCTTTTTCGCCGGCTTGTTCTAACAGACGATTAAACCGTTTTGGCGTCACTCTATCGGATAAAGTGAATTTTAAATCCAAGGCAGGGAGGAAGTCGACCAGACCCTGCAATTTATCTCGACCGGGTTCTTCATGCAGACGAATAATGGTTTGAATGTTTTTCTGAGCCAGCGCCTCGGCGGCGGCGACATTGGCCTGCACCATAAACTCTTCGATGAGCTTATGGGCGTCAAAGCGCTCGCGAAGTGTGATTGCGGTCACGTCGCCCGCCTCGTTAACGTGAACGCGTCTTTCCGGCAGTTCAATGGCGAGGGGTTCGCGCTCGGCGCGGGACTGTTTCAAAACGCCGTAAGCGGCGTAAAGGTTCTGCAGAATATCCAGGACGGGCTCTGCCGCAATGCCGGGCGAGCCCATAAAACCGTCCTGAGCCTCGGCATATGTCAGACGCGCATGAGAGCGCATCAGGCCGCGATGAAATTTATGACTGACCTTGTGGCCTTTTTTATCGAACACCATGCGTACGGCCATACAGGCGCGGTCTTCATGGGGCCGCAGAGAGCAAAGATCCGAAGACAGCTCATGCGGGAGCATCGGTTCCACCCGGTCAGGAAGGTAAACAGAGTTGCCTTTTTCCCGTGCCGCTTCATCCAGCGCCGATCCAGGCGTCACAAAGGCCGCTACGTCAGCGATGGCGACCCAAATGACCCAGCCGCCCTTATTTTTAGGATTGTCGTCTGGGTGCGCCAGAACGGCGTCATCAAAGTCCTTGGCATCAACGGGATCGATGGTGATGAGAGCCAAATGGCGTAGGTCTTCGCGCGGCCCGCTCAGTTTTGGCAGTTTCAGGGATTTGGCTTCTTCAATGACTTCATCGCTGAATCCCATTGGAATATCGTTTTCGTAAAGGGAAATCAGCGAGGCGGCTTTCGCCCCGTTTGCCGAGCCGACCGTTCGCAGAATATCGGCAAGTCTGAGGTCGCCCTTATTTTTCCGGCTGGAGCGGTAGAAAACAAGGTCATTGTCCTCGGCGTCTTTCGGGACGCTATTGGGTTTGTATTCGTCGCGGGCTTTTTTGCTGACCGGCTTAATGCGCCAACCGCGCCCGCCCTTATAGAGGACGCCCAGATGTTCGGACGGACCGTCGCCCAGCTTTTTCATGACCTGGGCCGTGATTGTCCCGTCATCCCGTTTCTTAATACGGCAGAGCGCGCGGCCGCCCACAGTCATTTCAACGCCTTTATCCTTTTTGGATTTTTTAGATGTCGGACCTTCGCGCACCAAAAGCTGTGGCGGCTGTCCTTCGCCTTTAAAGCTCTCGGGCTCGCCAATCAGATCACCGTGCTCGTCAATTTTGGTGATCCGAATGACCATCACGCCGGGCAGGGCGTCGGCTTCCCGATAAGTCTTTTTAGAGGATTTTACGATGAGGCCGTCATCTTCCAGCTCCCTCAAATACGCCCGGAGCGTGCGGCGGTCTGCGCCTTTGACGCCAAGATGGCGGGCAAGCGCTTTATTATCATAACGGTCAGGCTCAGCGCTGACGGCGGATAAAATAGATTTTTTGGATAATGTCATTGTGTTTGACTTAGCAGGGCAATGTTACGATGTCATTGCGGGAGTTACAGTGAGGCGGGAACAGGTTGCCTCCCTTTACTTTCTTTTCTCTTTTCCTGTCATTCCGGGGCGCGAAGCGAACCCGGAAGGTCGAGAGGTTGGGAGCCTCATGTTTTCCAACGTCATTCCCCGGTTTAACCGGGGAATCCATACGACTCCTTTTCTGCTTTGTATATTATTGCGTTGGCTCCCAACGGTGCGTTTACGAACTTTACTAAATTCACACACATGGCACCGACACCGCATGGATTACCCGGTCGAGCCGGGTAATGACGGGGGTAGAAAGTTGAGTCCACAATTTCTGAAGTGTGCATCGCTCACGCCTTTCCTCCCACTCGCCATCCAGTGCGGAGCCTGTCTCACGGTTTCCAAATAAAATGGACTGCCCGCGGGGTCGGTATCCTTGCCGGAGACCGAATTTGGTTATGTTTCG
>JAPYSU010000045.1 GCA_029936425.1 Litorimonas sp. | reverse complement strand
GCGTTGCACAGAATGTTTAAAAAACTGCTCCACGCTCATATCACCACCTTCGCCATAACAACCACCAAGGTGGGCAATCAAAGCCTTCATGCCTGCAGCACTCCCCCTGGCAGCCAGCCATTCGAAATGGCCAACTCGAGCATGAGATGGAGAAAGGCTGATCACGGTTGCAGACTTCTCCAACTGATTACGGAAAATTTTTCTTTCATGATTACAAAGACTTAGCGGAAGACTGGTTGGTATCCCGATACCATAGAGAGCGTGACTGACAAGATATTCCTTGATCGCACTACGCAACCCCAAATAACCATCGCCCCTAAGAGCATAAGGGGTTCTTCCTCCACCCTTTAAGTACATTTCCATACGGCCTAACGGCGTAGCCACTTCCCCCAAGAGCAAAGACCTTCCATCACCAATACGATCGTTGAATATCCCATGGCGATGTCCTGCATACTTTTGTGCCAACGGAGACATACCGGGCAAGAGAATGTTTCCAGCATGAAGGTTTTTCAACGTTGAGACGCCTTCAACATGGGTCCGGAGCTGCTGAACATCGAGCTGCAATAAACGTAGCGCCATAGGCGAAATATCAATCAAATCTTCCACAGGCGAGAATTCTGGCGCCTGGGCTGACCACAGCATAGGTGGAAGGGTCTTCCAGGAATTGGATATCGAGAGAACTGCCCACGGGTTATCTTGCTTATCAGGAAGTTCAAGCATTTTTCATTCTCACAACAATAAAAAAGCCGCCCTGAGGGCGGCAAAAAGACGTCAAGACGGACGACCAGGAGAAATCATTCAGAAAAAACCAAGCGGATTGGTATCGTAGCTAACCAGCAAGTTCTTTGTTTGCTGATAGTGGTCAAGGATCATCTTGTGAGTCTCACGACCGATGCCTGATTTTTTATATCCACCAAAGGCCGCATGTGCTGGATAAGCGTGATAACAGTTAGTCCAGACTCGACCTGCCTGAATGCCACGTCCCATCCTGAAGGCAACGTTCATATCGCGACTCCATACACCAGCCCCAAGACCAAATTCAGTATCATTGGCGATCTGCAGTGCTTCCGTTTCGTCCTTAAAGGTAGTCACACCTACAACTGGACCAAAAATTTCCTCCTGGAAAACGCGCATTTTATTGTGACCTTTAAGGAGGGTCGGCTGGATATAGAAGCCGTTACCAAAGTCCCCTTCAAGAGATTCACTTCCACCACCCGCAAGTACCGTTGCACCTTCTTCTTTAGCAATACTCATGTACGACATAATTTTGTCATACTGCTCTCGAGAAGCCTGTGCACCTACTTGAGTTTCAGTATCAAGCGGATTACCACGCTTGATCGTCTTGATTCGTTTCAGTACGCGCTCGATAAAGTCGTCGTACATACTCTCTTGGACCAAGGCGCGAGAAGGACAAGTACAAACTTCGCCTTGATTAAAATAAGCCAAAACCAAACCCTCAACAGCTTTATCAATAAACGACTCTTCTGCGTTCATAATATCTGCGAAGTAAACATTTGGAGATTTTCCACCCAACTCTACAGTAGAGGGGATAATATTCTCGGCAGCACACTTTAGAATGTGAGATCCCACAGGGGTTGAACCGGTAAAGGCGATTTTTGCAATACGCTTGCTGGATGCCAGAGCCTGACCAGCCTCTTGACCGTACCCGTTCACCACATTCAGGACACCAGCAGGCAGCAAATCGCCAATACACTCCATTACCTTGAGAATGGAAACCGGAGTTTGCTCGGCAGGCTTCAAAACAATGCAGTTACCCGCCGCTAGCGCTGGAGCCAACTTCCATGTAGCCATCAAGATTGGAAAGTTCCATGGAATGATTTGCCCAACAACCCCAAGAGGTTCATGGAAGTGGTAAGCCACTGTATTTGAGTCGATCTCTGCAGCAGACCCTTCTTGGGCACGAATACAGCCAGCGAAATAGCGAAAATGGTCAACTGCCAGGGGCAAATCGGCATTCAATGTTTCGCGTACAGCTTTACCGTTATCCCACGTTTCTGCGACCGCCAGAGCCTCGAGGTTCTGCTCAATACGATCCGCGATTTTCAACAATATGTTGCTACGTTCTGTCGCTGAGGTTTTTCCCCATTCCCCAGCAACTCGGTGAGCGGCATCCAGAGCCAATTCCACGTCTTCCGCACTTGATCTGGCCACCTCACAGAAAACGTTACCATTTACCGGACTAACATTATCGAAATATTGTCCTTTCACCGGTGCAACCCACTCACCCCCAATATAGTTTTCGTAACGCTCTTTAAACGAGACAACTGAACCTTCGCTACCAGGATTTGCATAAATCATTGCCTGATTCCTCTTCTAATTGCTTGACGTCCGCGCTTTGATAAGTAGCGCCTGCATAGTCAGAATAGGATGATGAGGCCCAAGTACGCATGCTACCAAGGGAGTAATTCTTCTCCTCATTTGGTCTTAACGGTTAGCGTTTTCCCACCATGAATCTTCATATTTTCGATAGAAATGACTAATACTTCGGGTTAGCTCAAACTTTGCCATCGGGATATCAGAAAGCAGTTCAGGAATATCACTATCTATAAGCGCATTAGCAGAACGTCCAGCAGCAACTCCTTCTCTCATCAGGGAGTCAAGCCATACAAGCCATGCACGTGTCTGCTCAATCGGCCCCGAATCATGAGCGAGAGGGCCATGGCCGGGAATGATCACTGCTGGGTTTAGCTCTGCTAGTCGGTCTATTTCTTCCAGCCAGATATCAATTCCAGGAGAGTGAGGAGTGGTTGGTGCGCGGTTCCAAAACAGCATGTCCCCGGCAAACAGAATTTTTGTCAGAGGGTCATATACAACGAGATCATTGCCACTATGACCAGAAAACCTGATTAATTTTAGTGGGTATCCAGAAAAACTCTTCACCCCACCTTCAACAGTAACACTAGGTAAAATAACAACCGTGTCTTCGCTAGATATTCCCACACGTTCGTGCACTGTTTTGAGAAAAAAATCACCATTTTTCATTAACAAATTTCGTGTTTCAGAAAGCGCCATTATC
>JAPYSU010000044.1:842-3110 GCA_029936425.1 Litorimonas sp. | reverse complement strand
CGGTGCAATCGTTGTTTGTCGTCTCGCCGTCTATGGCCAATGTTTTGTTCGAAAAGAACCAGATCGAAATTGTGGTTGCCCCCACATGCAATCATGCACCCATTAGTTTTCCCTATACCTCTACTGATGCGCCATATGACGAAACTCAGATTTCAGTAACTTCTGATTCTTCATGGGCCAAGCCTTCTGTTAACAGCAATTTGAATCAGATTGACGTTTCTTTTTCAATGGACAGCTTGACTGCTTCATATACAGCAACCATTGAGGTAAAACACGACGATTCTGTTTCTGAGTTGTTTATTAATGCCGTTGTTCCGCCATTGGATATATATCGTTTGGTGGATGACCCTGTCCGGCCTGTTGTTTACGGAATACAGCGGGATGGCGAGGATAATGGCTCCATCGTGGCATTTAATCCTTATGAAGAGTCATTTACGGCATGCCTTACGGTTGGCAAGGGGCCAACTGATATGGTTATCAGCGATGATGCTTCAGAGCTTTTTGTTATCAACAGCGCTGGGCAGGAAATTGATATTGTTGATCTGGATGCCTTCTCTATAAAAGAGAATATTTTACTACCGGTTTATTCTGAAGCGAGTAACAGTAGTACAACAGCGAATATAGATCTGGGGCCGAATGGGGTTATATATTATACCGATGGTGCCTGGGCACCAATGCTCCATGTGCTGCGCAGAAACGAAAAAGATGTTATCCAATCAACACTCTTTTTCGATTCCTATGGATTCATGGACTTTGCTGTAACCGATGACAAGTCAAACATGGTTGCCATGCCTCAGTATGGCTGGTCTGCAGGTGTGCATACGCCTAAGGTTGGTCACCTTGATATTAATCAGGATGGAACCGTATCTCTGGTCAAGCAAACAACAGTTTCCGGTTTCAACCGCGAGCCATTCGAGTCCCCTGTTCTGCTCCGTGACGATGACGAAATCGCTGTGATGAAAACGGTCTCACTTGATCCTGCGGATACGGACTCTCTTGATCGCACTTTCCCTTCTGCTATCTGGTCAATGGTCCGGAATGGATCGGTTATCGGGACGGGCGATAAACTTTATGCCTATGACACTGGTGAGGAGCTGTATACGATCCCGGACGGTAGCAATAGCGGCGTAGGCTATACTTATACCAAGGCTCAGGTCTTTACGTCAGATTACACTCGCTTTATCTACTTCAACGAATCAAAACGGACTCTGGGTGTTGTTAATATTCAGGAAGAAATCGGTTTGGAGAGAATGGGGATAGTCTTTACGCCTGAAGATGGCGCCGTCGTCAATTCTCCGGAAAGTCTTTCATGGTCTCCATTGCCAGAAGTTGGTGAGTATGATGTTTATCTGAGTGCAGACTATGATATGACTGCTTCAGCAGACACTTCATCACCTTATTATCTCGGTAGATTCACAGGTACAAGTGTTTCTCTGTCGGAGCTTCTTGGTAATGGTGGGGTCTATTACTGGAGGGTAGACCCGGTGACAGATTCTGGCCCTCAGGGAGGTACCGTTTATACATTTAGCGTTTCAGAAATTGGCCTTGATGTCGCCGAGGTCAATGTGGAAACGGTTGCAAATGACCCTGATTATCAAGTTGATATTCAACTTTCCTCTGAAGAATCAGGTTTGCCCTGGAGTGTTTCTTCTCCTGTTCCATGGATTACATTTGGTGAACTTTCTGGTGAGACGCCTGGGACTCTTAATGTCCATCTTAATGCTTCTCTGCTGTCGCCAGGTATACACAGTTCATTCTTTACCTTGACCGGTGAGACTGGTGGGGTAGAAATTCCAGTTGAAATTGAGGTTGAACCACTTTCGGTCACTCATATAAGGAGTGATAGAACCTCAGAAAAAATCTATGCCATTAGCGAAGAAGATAGTGATGTAACAGCCAGGGCATATCTTCTTGAAATAGACTCTGCCTCTGAGACAGTCCTTCGAACGCTAGAGGTAGGATCGTCCGTTACTGATTTTGCTATTCATTATTCAGATGATCTTATCTACGTTACAAACTGGAAGTCTGGAAATCTTCTGGTCATAGATAAAAATAATTTTACATTTATTAAGAGCATTGCTTTTCAGCCGTCTGGCGGCACAGGGTATTCTTCCGGCGATGTATACCGTGTGGCTGCAGGTGTTTCTGAACGAATCATTGTAGAAGAGGAAGACCAGTGGATTGATCTTTCTCTTGTAGATACGAATACAGAGAACAGCTTGGCTACTGAGTTTGTACGAGAAGGTGGAGGGGCGTTTGGGCCAGCTG
>JAPYSU010000044.1:0-832 GCA_029936425.1 Litorimonas sp. | reverse complement strand
TACTATTATCACGGTGAGAATAACTCCTCCGCTGCAGAAATTATCAAGTTCGACACCAGTGGCGATACTTTTACCCAGCTAGCTGCAGTCCGTCCGCCGGCAATGTCCAGCTACCACGGTTCAAGGACCGTTGTGGTATCGGAAGATGGCTCGCGGGTTTTCTGGGCCGGAACGGTATTGGACAAAGATCTTGAGCCTGAATGGGGAATTGGGGAAACAATATACTCCACTTCAACTGAGGGACGCTTTGCTTTTGCTGAGATGGCGATCTACGACATTAACCTCCGTCGTCAGACGCTAGCGATGCCCGCCAGTACAACTGTGAGTGGCTACAACTCCACCACTCAGAAACTGGTTGTGCAGGTAGGTAACAAGCTCAAATTTTATTCTCTCTCGTCGCCGGCCTCTCTTCCTGCACCGGTCCTCTCGGTGGGGAATGCAACCTATCAATCAATCGACTTGAGCTGGAGTGATGAATCGCTTGAGATGGAATTTGTTATTCAGCAGAGGTTGCAAGGTGATAGTAGCTGGTATGACGTGAAGTCTACGGAAGCTAACGTCACTAGCTGGACGGCAAGTGGCTTATCTGAAGGTGTGACGTATGAATTTCGTGTAAGAGCACGGACGCCGGACTATAGCTCACCCTGGAGTAATGTCGCTGTTGCAACATCTCAGGTGAAGCCTAATCAGGCACCAACGGCTATGGATGATTCTATATGGCTGGCTGACCTTTCTTCTGGGAAACGTTTCAGTGTGGTCGCCAATGATTTTGATATCGATGGGTTTGTGCAGGCTGACTCATTAATGATTGTTGTAGAGCCACAGTTCGGAG
>JAPYSU010000043.1 GCA_029936425.1 Litorimonas sp. | reverse complement strand
TTTAGGCGAGCCTGTTTACCTCTCTACATTTTGCCCTACCTACCAAAGATGGTGTTCTCGCGGGATATATCTACTATATTTGGTTACTGAAAAATAAGGTAAATCGTCGATTTACTGGGTACTACCTTTCGACATCCGCCTCTTATGGTAATTGGTCCGGCGGTCTGTTTCATCGGTAGGGCGGCTTGAAATATTAACAAATCGTTCATTCAAATCGCTGTGATTGGCAGGTACCCTGAGGTTGTACCAACACTTACGAGGGATATACGTTATGCGTTCTGAGCTTATGGAACACATCTGGGGCAATCGTCTGGAGCTTACCGAAGCTCATAGTGTTTCGCCTTTGGGACGCATATTGAACTCTCTTTTGGCCGCACCGTTAACCAGGTTTATCATACACGGACGAGACGACCAATGCGCACCCTTTGCCATGTATGCAGGCGAGGAAATCATACCCGGGGCAACTGTTGCGGACGTTATGGAAGAAGAGTTCGGACTTGATCTGAACGAAGATGCCATCATCCTGTTTGAAGCGCGTTCGGCAGTTGGAACGGACCAGACATCGCCGGAGCAATTGGGGCGCTCCATTGGAAATATCATCGTGTCATTGGCCTCTTTTGAACAGAAAAGCGCGCTGTTGGGGGACGGATTTACAGACGCAGACTGGGCGGTGCGCAGCTTGGGTAATACGGGCGATCGGTTCGGCAAGCCGTCGCTTCACATCCATTAGGTGCATACTGCCAAGATCGCTAAACCAGAGGCAACAGGTACCGCCCCCAGCAAAAGCTGAATGCAGCAAACATGTGTGACATGGTTGCCATACTTTTGATTTCTTTAGCAAAAATTAGCCTAGCATTGCTCATTCCGGGGATTCTTTAAATTTCCCTTAACTGATACACTCTACAGTTGTTGTGAGGCAGAAAAAGGCAAAAAAGATGAGTGTAACCGCATATAAGCGGACCATTTCGCATACTGAAGAACCCCGGCAAATTGAAAGAAGGATTCTGGCAAGCGTTACGTCACGGCTGGAAGTCGCCTGCGAAGCGTTTGATTCTCAACAAGAAAAGCCAGAACGTTTGAGAATACTCGCCGATGGCTTGCGTGAAATACTTTGGGAAAATCAAAGGATCTGGCTGACTTTCAAAGCGGATCTTGCCGAAGCGGAAAACGGATTATCCGCTGAACTGCGCGCCGCGCTGATATCGCTTTCGCTGTGGGTGGAAACTCACACCAAAGGTGTTCTTGCTGGCTCGAGAAACGTTCAGCCGCTGATAGATATAAACCGTAACATTATCGACGGGCTCGGCGGGCGGTCCATCCGCGTCGCTGCGGAGTAACGCTTATGGCATTGCGACTGACATTAAAGCCCAACGAACGCGTCTTAATCAATGGGTGTGTCGTGCGCAACGCCGACAGGCGTCAGGTACTTGTTATCGAAAGCCACGCAGACATCATCCGCGAGGCAGATCTTCTGGGTCAGGAAGAACAGCGAACACCGGTAAAAGAAGTATATTTCTTTATTCAGACCGCCCTACTCGACCCCGCTACGCGTGAAAAACTGGTCCCTATTATTCAGAAACGATTGGGCAAGCTGGTACCTGTATTCCATGACGAAATGGCAAATCATATCTTTGAGGCGGCCGCACATGTTTCCAGCGCGGACTTTTACAAAGCCATGCGCACTTTGCGTTCACTGATGGCCTACGAAGAAAAGCTTTTCGAAATGATCCAGCAAAAGAACGCCGCAACCGCAGCAGAATAGGATGGCCAATGCTTAGTATTTCCGGCTTGGGGAGCTCAACCGCATTAAAGTTAATTGATGCCACCCGCGAAAAGCAATTAACGCTCATGAGCAATGACCCGGTGAACAAACGCGCGGAACAAGCGTTTCGCGAAAGAATCGGCAGTATTACCTCACCTAAAGAACTTATCGCTGATTACGAAGTCTATAGTTTCGTCATGCGCGCTTTTGATCTGGAGGAACAGATATTCGGAAAAGGCTTGATCCGCAAAATGCTTGAATCGGATCCAGTAGCCCCGGATTCGTTGATGAACCGCTTGTCCGACAGTCGGTTTCGCGAACTACATCTCACGCTGGGTTTTACAACAGAGGCCGGCCCGCAGGTCCCTGATCTGAGCAATTCCAAGTTTCAGGATGCTCTGGTCGCAAAATTTTACAACCGGCAATACATCGATGAAAATGACAGTCAGAATGAAACGGTCGGCACCATTCTCCAGTTTCGCGATAAATTCAGCGGAATCAATAACTGGTTCCAAGTCCTGAGCGATGAAAAGCTGACCAATTTTTTTCAGGTTTCTCTTGGCCTGCCCCAACAGATGGCTTCGTTGGATATCGACAAACAAAAGAAGTTACTTGCTGAAAAGTTTGACTTGAAAAAATTGGCTGATCCGGATGAACGGCAGCGCCTGATTACCAAGTTCGCAGCCATTTCAGATGTATTGAACCCACAGGCGTTTCAATCAAACAATACGGCGTTGAACTTGTTGCAATCATCTAATTTGGGTGGGCAATTCGTGCCGTTCACCATCGATATCTCTGCTGTGACATTTTCTGCTTCGCGACTATATCGCTGATCAAAGCGGTTCGTCGTCCATCAGGTCCTCTTCGTCATCAGGCAAGGCGATACTCCCATCTGACATCAGCTTTAATGCCGCTTGTACCAATTGTGTTTGCGCTTCTTTCACGTCTTTGGACTTAACCGGCCCCATTGAAGACATTTCGTCTTGCAGCATGTCTCGCGAACGAGATGGTAAAGACCCAAGAAAGTATTCACGCAACTCTTTTTTGGCACCGCGCAGCGCAAGAGGCAGGGTATTCCCGCTAACCTCACGCATCACTTTGCCCAACATCATCGCGTCAAATTTCATCAAGTCGTCAAACACGAACATCTTTTGTTTTATAGCCAAAAGCTTGTCGGGTTGGCGCTGCTCCAGAGTTGTGGATATGGTGGCAAGCAAATCTTCATCCAGCTTGTTGAATATAGATATCAGCTGTCCTTCTATGCGTGCTCCGGCGCTGTTCCCCGCCTTCGCCAATACATCTTCGCGAAGCGTATTTTCTATATTCTGAATTGTATCAACGGGTAATTT
>JAPYSU010000042.1 GCA_029936425.1 Litorimonas sp. | reverse complement strand
TACACCTCTCTTATGAACAGAAAACTCTGTCCACAAAAGTGGTTACAGATCAGCGGAGCGTAGCGACATCCGCGTGCTTTGACTTGTTAGCTTTTTATTCATTTTCAACACTTGAATCAGCAATCCTGTGAGAAAATCCAGGATAAGATTTGTCGAGGTCATCCAATATAGCATTAACCAATAGGCAAGCATCTGAAATTGTATCGGGCAGACTTTGTTGCTTCGGATAGCGATGGAGCCTGTGAAGTGGGTTTCCGCATGTTTCGAAGCAGGATTCTCGAACCGCCCCCCATGTTCCATGTGAGTACCCAGAAGTCCATGAATAGTGCGCGTCATAGGCATCTTTAACGCCTGCTTTTTCACTAATTTTCCTGAGATCCAAGCCACTCCAGCTCCCTAGCTCGATGTTTAGAAACTCTTCCCAAAGGTCTTCGCCGGCTATCGCCTCAATGGTGCTCTGGTTAATGTGTTTGGGCGGGTCCATTAGCTCATCAAATCGCAAGGCGTTTAATTTCGCTTGCCCCGCCCCATAAGCACGCCATTTCTTCCATAATTCAGTATCATCTTTATGCAACAAATACCTCAGTGAAATATGAGCTTCTAGGATTGTTCTGAGGCCAAGCCTTCCCAGAATACCGGTTCCAATACCTATACCTAGCATTTCGTCGAGGACTTTTACTACATAAAGTGCTATACCAAATACAGCATCGTGCGTCGCATCAATAGCGGTTGTAGAGTGTGTATCAGACCAGTGTGATTCGATTTCATGAAGAAGCGACGTTATATCAGTTCGAGAGACAGAAGGTACTTCCTCAATTGTTGATTCTTTTTCCTCCATAAGGGCTAAACAAGGCGAGTTTCTCCACGCTTCGTCCCAGAAAGCGTTTGGCCACGCCAAGTCTTTCTCTACCAGTGGATTTTCAGCCATTTCGGAGGCTCGAATGGATGGTCGTATTTTTCTTAGATCACCTTCATACGGATAGCCAAACCATTCCTCTGCCATTTCCCGTGGCACATGAAATTTCCCTGAAATCACCTGTGCCATTAATTTTAGCCAGCGACAGTCCGTAGCTTCTTGAGACTGATGCGGCAGATTGAAACCCACAGCATCCATCAAAATAGATATGTCGGGCTCTTCTTTAGGTAATAAATTAACCCATGTTTCCCTTGCAGGTAAGTTATCAAATAGAAGTAAAACCACTAGCGCTGATGCGGTGGTTTTATTTTCTAAGATAACCCCTATGAATTGCTCTCTTAGCGTATCAGGAAGTTTTGAAATTCCAGTTAAGGAAATATCTGAAAACTGATCTTTTTCGTCATGCTCACCGATGAATGAAAGTATTCTTCGGAATTCCTCAATAGCGTAATCTTGGCCATCAATCACTCGGATGATGGCAGCCCAAATCATTTCGGGGAGTCTCTCATTAGACCAAGACGAAAAAGTGACCTTATCAGCCACTACAGCAAAACCCGACTGTAGCTGTTTCCCAACTTTTTTGTGATCTTGCAGAGAAGTCCTATTTTTACCACTACGTGACTTCTTTCTCTTATTTTTACTTTTTGGCATTCAATTTCAATCCATGCTGAAGTGCGACTCGGAAAGCTAACGCCCGCCTCAGCCGCCGAAGGTCGGCTTGCAGGCCCTTGTTATGTTTCCGAAATTCGACTAACAATCCATACGACAAAAGCAAGAGCTGCAGCAGCCATTAGTGGAAGCATTACTCTATCTGAGCTCCATGGCTTTTTTTCCTTTTTCGCTTCTTCAGTGGCTCTATAGAATTCATCAACGCTTATTGGGCATGAAATCTCGTGCGAGTCATCCTCCATAAACCTATAAGCGTCCTCGAACTGCTCATCCAGACAAACCCATACGGTATAAGCATCTGAAACCACCACTCCCGGGGCTAGGCCAGTGTGTTCTCCACCGATATAGATGGGAACCCCATTCGACTCCAGCAAGAATTTAGCATTCCAAGCTTCTGTTCTATCAATGGTGCTGAACAGCTTTCGCATTCACACCCTCCCCAAAAACATAACGCCCTGTTAAGGGGTGAGCAACGCAATACAAAAGCCGCCGCATACCACCTTAATCACTTAAATCAACGCATAGTGAAAATGCCACGCGTTGCGAATCCCTCTTGAACAGTTTGTTATGCCTTGCCCCACTCGGTTCGAAGGACTGCCAAAACCACTGTATCCCACCACTGTTCTTTGAAAAAACGATGCTCTCTAAAATGTGCTTCTTGGCGCATACCCAGAGACTTACAGAGCTTAATAGCTGGCAAGTTTTTACTGATTGTCTCCGCATAAATGCGGCGAACTCCCAACTCCGAGAAACCAAAATCTGCCAGAGCCAAGGCGGCTTCATGACTTAACTTATTACCTTGAGAGATTCTGGAAAATGCACACCCCATCGAAGCCTGCTGATTGTCCTCTAGGCGTAAACAAACAGTCCCAACGAACTCACCTGACACCTTACATTCGACAGCTAATTGGTATGATTTTCTTGGCTTCTCAGAAGCCTGAGCGATAAACAAGCTTGTTAACTCTCGATATTTATTAGGGTCACAATCGCTTTCGTCATAGAAACGCTGATATTTAGCATCCTGAGACATAGCAACAAAAGCATCTTCATCGTTCGGAGTCATGTCCCTAATAATCAGACGCTTAGTCTCGATTTTAAACATCGAAAGTTCCTTTTTCTTTGTGAAGCATAACGCCGCGAACACGCGCTTGTCGCGTGCTTTGCCTTGTTAATCACTTGTAAATCCCTGCTTCAGTTAGCTTACGCAACATTGTCGAAATCATACCAACGTAGACCGCAAGCATGCCGATCCCAAAAACATACCAGGTTCCCTTGTACAAGAAAGGGCTAGGGGAGAATCCCGCCCACTTTCTGTAAGCAACGTCGGAAAGCGCATAAGCAAACAAAATCAGGACAAACTTCCCCGTTAGCACTAAAGCAGCCTTCTTTCGGGATATACGTCTATCAATTGCGCGTTTCCGTGTAGTTACCTCTGCTCCTGAAATAAGGAAAAAAACAAGTATAAAGGCTATCCAGTCGATCATTCGATTCCCAAAGTATTAACGCCCGGCGCAGCGGGCAAATTGGAGCGAGGAACGAGCGGAAATTTGATCCGCCTGCCGCCGCTTGTTA
>JAPYSU010000041.1 GCA_029936425.1 Litorimonas sp. | reverse complement strand
CTAGGCGGTTTGTGTTCATTATGGGAAGAATGAATATGGAATCTTCAGACAATATCTATGAGTGTATTGTTGTTGGTGCTGGCCCTGGTGGCATCGTTGCCACGAAAGAGTTGTTGGAGAACGGATTCGACAACGTGCTCTGCCTGGAACAGTCCGGTGGCATTGGTGGGGTCTTTGCAAAAGGGTATGACAATCTTGAATTAACGTCTTCGGCAACTTTCAGTATGTTCTCTGATTTTCTTAACAAGCCAGGAGAAGAAAACCATTTCTGGTCAAAAGAAGAGGCCGTGTCTTACTGGAAACGATATGCGGATCGATTTGATGTAACTCAAAAAATACTCTTTGACACCAAAGTGACCAAGGTAAGCCGCAAGGATGAGGGGGAATGGGTTCTGGAAACGAATTCCCAGGCGTTTCTGGCCAGGAGGATTGTTCTGGCTACCGGAAACAATAGCGCTGAAAGTTATCCTGGTTGGACTGAAAAATTAACTGATATCGATTATTCGCATTCAAAGAAATATAAAAACGCAAGTCAGTATGCCGGGAAAAGGGTCCTGGTGGTCGGGGGCGGGGAGTCAGCTTCAGATATTGCTCTTGAGGTTTCTCAGGTTGCTGATCAGTGCTGGATAAGCTTAAGGGAAAGTGCCGGCTGGGTCGTGCCTAGAAAACGTGGAAAGTATGCCACTGATATTTCAACGCACAGAGGTGTATGGGATCTTCCTCGTCACTATGGGGCTTATTTTACTCGACGTTCAATTGAAATTGAAAAATCAAAGAATGACCCTCTTTTCGATGCTGTTGCGATGCTCAATAGCCGTATTCCCGACCCAAAAGGAATATGGAGTACTTATGGAACAAAGACCATAGCGCTCGCGGAGGCGATAGCTCATTACAACTGTAAAGTTGTTGAGGAAGTCACGGAGGTTGAAGACGGCGGTAAACATCTGGTTTGTGCTGATGGAATGAGACTGGAAGATATTGATGCTGTTGTCTTTTCGACAGGCTATAAAAACATCACCAATTTCATGCCTGAAGAATACCGTCAGTGCGACCCCAGGCATCTTTACAAGCATATGATCCATAAAGATATGGGTGAGTCACTGTGTTGGATCGGCGTCGCCAGGCCTGGCTTTGGAAGCCAGTTTCCAATAATGGAGATGCAGGCGCGGTATTTTGCGCTGCTTTGTGCGGGTCGGTTGAAGCTGCCTGACGAAGCGGCTATGACGGAATCAATAAAGCAGGACTATGAGGACAACATGGCGCAGTTTGGCAAAAACGCAAAACGGATCCGGAGCCTGGTGGATTACTTCAGGTACATGGATGGCCTTGCCGACATCATCGGCTGCAAGCCACCGTTAAAGGAATATTTTAGGCGTCACCCGCTTATCTGGCTAACTATTATGTATGGCCCGACTCAGGCTACCCAGTATCGGTTAGTCGGCCCAGGAAGCAAGAAAAGGGAGGCACACAAAATAATAAAGCAGTTGCCAGTGAGCAAGTTCAACAATGTGGTAAAGATTGGCTTCAGGATGCGTTTGGCCCATGCGCTGGACTCGATTAACGGTTTTGCTCAACAGAAGCTTCTGTGATGAATATTCGAGTCGCTGACATAAGGAAAAGTGTCCTTATTATTCCCAATATTGGGAATTTGACAGTAATGCGTATCGTTTTTTATATGCTTAGCTGTGTCATTCTTTTTAGTCTTGGTGAGTCCATGCTGAGCCAACAGCCAGCAGATGAATCCTTCATGACCGGTCGTGCTTTATTGTTCTTCTTAATGGGTATTGCTGGTGCGACCATTGCCAGCTCTACAGGCGCTGGAGGTGGAATTGTCTTTCTGCCGATATTTATCAGCCAAGGGTTTTCCCCGCTCGAATCGTTGTCCACGAGCATTGCGATACAGTGTTTTGGCATGAGCTCCGGCGCCTTGGCATGGGTTCAGTATCAGAATAGTGAAAAGGTAAATTTTCCTAATCAGTGGAAAGGGTTTTATCCAGTTCTTCTGGTCGCTTTACTCTCATCTTGTGCGGGTATTCTTCTGACGCTACGTCTATTGCCCGATCCATATATAGACATAGAACTCCTTTTCTCCGTTTTTTCTTTGTTTGTCGGTTCATACATTCTGGCAAGAACACTAAAAGTTACTGTTGAATTGAAAGGAAGGGAAAGCGCGCTTTCAAGATTGGAGCTGATGGGGCTTGTTCTGGTTAGCTTTTTCGGGGGCGTGATTACAGCATGGATATCAGTGGGTGTCGGGGAGTTGCTGCTGATTTTCCTCATCATTATTGGTGTGCGTCTTAATGTGGCCGTCGCCGTGGCGGTGTGTGTAAGTGCGGTTAGCGTTCTTGCGGCAGTTCCCTACTTTATTTCTAAGCAAGCTATCAGCCTCGATGTCCTGGTTTTCGCTGCTCCAGGCGCGTTGATAGGGGGCTTTCTCGCTCGACATCTGGCGGTGTGGCTCGGAGCACACAAGCTAAAGATCGCCGCTTCCGGATGGATAATATTGAGTTCATTACCATACTTAACGTTTCACTTTATAGATTAGATCTTGATCGTCTCAATGTCTGGGCTTTTAACTAACAGGGGTTTGCAATGGAAATGCGCAGCAAAGTAAGCATAGGGATAATGGTAATCGGGATGGCGTGGATGCCGTTAGACCTCAAGGCCCATGACTTTTCAAGCCAGCGAGTGGATGCTTCCGGTCAGCTTAAGCAGGACTGGTACTGGCAAAAAAACAAAGGACGCGGTCGAGGCCGAGATCACGGACATGGTCATGGTCATGGTCACGGCGGAGGTGGGGATGACAGTGGAAATCATGAGCCTGATATCACTGTGACGTATACCCCCGCAGATGCGCTTGATAACGATTTTGTCACGGAAAGCGGTGAGCTTATCCAGGATATTATCCCGGACCGGGAGATAGCTCGTCTTCATGCTGCCAGTGAGTATCAGACTATTCCGCTGGAGCGGCATCTTTTACCCGCCTACTACTATTTACCTGCCATGAACACGGTTGAAGATTACGTCACAACTGAGGATGAATTCGTCAACATTAACCCGGCTCCTGGTGAGTGGGTGCGCATAATGGAAGGCAAGCGTCACGGCTTCCAGTCAACCACAGTGGGCATTACCTATACCCAGCAAGGTGGCGGCGCGCCGCTGCATACCCATGAAAG
>JAPYSU010000010.1 GCA_029936425.1 Litorimonas sp. | reverse complement strand
GGGCAGCGTATTACGCTCCCCCCATCCCCTCGCATTCGCGAGGGACTTCCCCCGTGAACGGGGGAAGAAGAGTCAACCACCCTTGCCCTTTAGGGTACGCAGAGCGAAGGCGGGGTGAGCGGGTTTAGGGGAAGGGTGTGAAACGCCACCGGCGACCATATTTGGCAAACATTGGAAAATGCCAAGACTTGAGATTGTCGTTTACCAGATTCATCGCAGCCCCTCACCCGCCCTTCGGGCACCCTTTCACGTCAAATGATTATCAATCATTTTCAGGCTCAAACCCGTAAGCGGAGGAGGAATATCATGTTCTGATTTTTATCTACAATAGGAATAGCCTCCACCAACCGATTTTCGCGATATGTGGAACCCAGCCTGTTTTCACGAATTGTAACTTTTACAGGATGTTGCGTCTCGCGCTCTGACCCTTTCCGGGGCCTTCGACAAAGTCGCATCGTCTCTCTGTATAACTGGACCCCGAGAGGTGCTGTCCGCCACAATTGGAGACTATAATGAAAAAGCTACTTCCCATTTTAATTCTAGGATCAGCCCTCAGCGCCTGCGCCTCCTCCGGCGGATATAATGATCCCTATGACAATCGCCGCGGATATAATGACGACCTTTATGTCGAATATCAGGGTCGAACCGTCCGGAAAACGCCGGCCTATATTGAATGCGCGCGCCGCGATCGCAATAACCAGCTTCTCGGCGCCGGTATTGGAGCCGTTGTCGGCGGTGTCGTCGGAAATGAAATCGAAGGCGGCGGCACAGGGGCAGCCGTCGGCGCAGTCGGCGGAGCCGCCGCGGGCGTCGCCATTGCGAATAAGAGTTGTAGCCAGTATCTGGACGCCCGTTATCAGGACCCGCGCTATAATCCCTATGCCGATAGCCCTCCAGGCTATACGATTAATGGCCGGACCTATTACAATGAACGCGATGTCGAAACCCGCATCCGCTATCTGGAAAGCGAAGACCGCCGTCTGGCGAATGCGCCCTATACGCCAGAGGTGCGTTACCAACGGGATCAAATCCGCGATGAACTTATCGAGCTACGCGAGCTTGAGCGTCGTTGGTAGGCTACGTTTGCCGATTGGTATTTACTATTTAAATTGTTTTCTCCCCCGCTCGCGGGGGAGGCTCTGTCTATAACCCAGCCTATTCTCCCAAATATAATTTTTCACAAAGCTGTGTATTGACTCATACGTATCTCTTACGGCAATTTCTAATTCTAGTTGTTTAGCTGTGTTCCGAAAGATGTTCTCGGTCCGAATAGGAGATTGTTATGAAAAAGTTACTTCCCGTTCTAATCCTGGGGTCAGCCCTCAGCGCCTGCGCGTCTTCCAGCGGGTATAATGATTCTTATAATGATCGTCCTGGGTATAGCGGCGATGAATATGTCGAATATCAAGGACGGACTGTCCGCAAAACCCCTGCATATATTGAGTGTGAGAGCCGCGATGACGACAACCAACTGATCGGTGCCAGCGCAGCGGCAAGCGTCGCTTTGGCCAATAAAAGTTGCAAGGATTATCTAGAGGCCCGCTACCAGGTTCCACGCTACGACCCTTATGCCACCAGCACCCCTGGCACGATTTTGCCAACATATACATACGGCGCAAGGTAAATTGGCGAACATATTAGGGTATGTACGATGTCGACTAGAAAGTGATTGTGCTGGGGTTTGATCACTAAAACGTTCTTCGGCTCTCTTTGCAGCTCATGGCAACCCACAGGAGATGGATTGCAGGAACTAATCGCGTCACGACACTGCGTGTCGCTTGGGATCGTACCTTGCAACGACGAATGAGGGAAATAAAGCGCCGAAACTTTGCGCGCGAAAATGAATTCGTCTCCGTTTTAACAAGACAGAACAGGAATGATATACTCTAAGCCGTCAAAGAATCTGACATTATTAAGACTCTAAGAGAACGCCCATCTTATCAATAGCTTGCTTCCAGCCTCCTTCCCCTGCGGAACCTGATGGCACACCAATGTGAACTAATTTCATGTGGGTTCCACCCTCTCTTTCGGAAAGTTCAACAATAATTTCGGTAACTTCAGGGTGGTCAGCAGGCATGCCCATTTTTACGGGGGAAATAATATTGCCATTTTTATCCGCCATACTTTCAGTATAGACAAGACGTGTTGGGGGTTGAACCTCTTTATATTCGCCAGTGAACCACATCTCCATATTGCGTTCAGGCGTTTTCATTTCCATGCAGATTTTTCGTAGTCCGCCCACAACAACATCCATTTCTGCAACCGGAATACTCATGCCTGAGGGTCCGTACCACTTTTGGAAGAGAGAAGCATTGGTCCACATGTCCCAAACTTTCTCGATCGGCGCTTTAAAGTCCCGCTCTATAACAACCCATTTGTTTTCGCTCTGCATTGGTGCTCTCATATTTGATTTCTAAGTATCTAGTATTTGGTCCATGCTATCGAAACGGGCGGCCCATATATGTCGGTAATGATCAGTCCAAGAGGACAAAGCCCCCAATGTTTCACTATTGAGTGTGCAGGGTCGGTATTGGGCCGATTTCACCTGCTTGATAAGTGAGGCCTTTTCTAAGACTTTGATATGTTTGGAAATAGCCGGCAGGCTTATATCGAAAGGCTTGGCAAGTTCATTTACCGTTGCATCGCCCTGTGCGAGACGTTCGATAATTGCTCGCCTTGTCGGGTTTGCTAAGGCAGAAAAGGCTTCGTCTAACATCTGGCTCGATAACATATAACCGTATTAAACCAACTTGTTAATTAACGCAAGAGTTAAATATAGATGATCAACCGCATTTCCCCCTTGCACGCGGCGTATTCCCCTCTATAAGGCGCGCTTCACCGGATGCGGTCTGTTTGCTATTTGCCTGACATGGGGTCAGGTTTTGCCTTCAGAGCCATCGTTGGGATTTCGCCTTCACGAGATGCCCGGCGCCGCGTCCCCAAGAATGAAGGACTGTTATGTCTCTCTACGAGCACGTGATTATCTCACGTCCGGACATCTCTTCGAACCAGGTCGAAGAATTTGTCCAAAATGTTGCCAGAAAAGTCGAAAATGCCGGCGGAACCGTTGAAGGGGCCGAATATTGGGGTTTGCGCAATCTGGCTTACCGTATGCAGAAAAACCGCAAGGCGCATTATTCCATGCTGAAAATCAACGCAACGTCTGACACGCTGCACGAGATTGAGCGTCAGCACCGCATCAACGAAGATGTTCTGCGTTACATGTCTATCCGTGTTGAAGAGTTTTCTGATGACCCTTCGCCGATCATGAAAAAACGCGAAGAGCGCAAGCGTCGCAATAAGGAGGATTAGAAAATGGCAAAAGACGAAATCAAAATTGAAAACCTGCCAAGCCGCACAAGTTTTCGCCGTCGCCGCAAGGTTTGCCCTTTTTCCGGTGATAATGGTCTGACGATCGATTATAAAGATCCGAAATTGCTGCAGCGCTATATGTCTGAAAAAGGCAAAATCGCTCCGTCACGTATCACGGCCGTTTCCGGCAAAGCACAACGCGAACTGGCCCGCGCCATCAAGCGCGCCCGTTTCCTGGGCCTTTTGCCCTATGAAGTGAAATAAGGAGAACCCTCATGGACGTTATCCTCCTCGAAAAAATCGAAAATCTGGGCATGATGGGCGATGTTGTCTCCGTCAAGCCTGGCTATGGCCGGAATTATCTGTTGCCGCAGGAAAAAGCTCTGCGCGCTTCCAAGATCAATCTGGCCCGTTTCGAAGCCGAGCGTGAATATCTCGAGCAGCGCAATGAAGAAACCCGTCAGAAAGCCGCCGAGCAAGGCAAAGGCCTCGAAGGGACACAAATCATTCTTATCCGTAAGGCCGGCGACGCCGGAAACCTTTACGGCTCTGTGACCGCGCGTGATATTGCGGATGAGTTGAAAGACAAAGGCGTCAAGCGCAGCATGGTTGTGCTCGAGCCGGTCAAATTCCTCGGCATTCACGACATCAAGCTCCGCCTTCACCCGGAAGTCATCATCGACATCACCGTCAATGTGGCCCGTTCCGAAGACGAAGCCGAGCGTCAAGCCAAAGGCGAAGACGTAATCGGTATGGAGCAGGAAGAAGCCAAAGCTGACGCCGCCGAGAGCGCCGCAGAACGCGCCGAAGCCGCCGTCAACATGTTTGAAGGCGACGCTCCGGAAGAGTTCCAGGCCCCGGAGACGGACGCCGGCGACGCGGAAGAGCCAAAGACCGAAGAATAGTCTTCGATTACATAAGCAAAGAAAAACCCGCCTCCGTGGCGGGTTTTTTTATGTCTGGTTTTCACTTTGCAATCTACCCAGAATCGCGGTTATAAATTCGGTAGGGTTGTGGGAGTTTAAAATCATGAAATATCTATATCTTGGCATGGCGGCTGTGGCGCTTGGGCTATCGGCGTGTGAGACAATGCCGCAGACAGAGGCGGCTGCGGCCGTAGAGGCGCCCGTCACCGCCGCGCCGGCAGAGCCTGAAAAACCGAAATATAAAAGGCTCGTTTACGGCGCGGAAATGCCGCTCGTCTGCGGGCGGACCATCGCGGCCGAGGGCAAGCTCAGCAATCGGCCCAATGCCCAGGTCATGTGGGAAAACTACCTTTATGACCGTCCAGACGGAATCTGGGGCGAAATTGGCGGTCTGGTCGAGGTCAATGGCAACCTTCCCTTTGATCAGGGCCGGTGGACCAATGCCTGCGCCGTTCGCCTGTCGCATATGCTGAACAAGGCCGACCATAAAATTCCGCGCGAGAGCAAGAAAACCGTCAGCGGCGGCAATAAGGATCAGTATTATTACCGCGTCGCCGATATGGAAGCCTATCTGACCCGCGCCTATGGGGAGCCGGATCTCGCCATCACCGACGGCTCAGCCAATAGTTTTGACCTGCCGGACGAAGCCGGAATCGTGCTCATGGACTTCCCGAATTCAGGCTTTACCGGACATACTACCATCTGGAACGGAGCCGGCACGGTGGACGGCGCCAATATCGGCGGATATCGCGTCCTGTTCTGGTCCCTGCCCTGTTTCGTGCCCGAAGGCCGGAATGAGACGCCTATGGTCAGCCAGGAAGGCGCAAGCCAAAGCGTCATGCCTTAGAGGCTCTATTGCCCTGCTCCTGAAAATATTCACCACTTAAACCGGCATTTCTATTTAGTCGTCTCGGCCATCTCAAAAGACAAGATATCCTTTTCGGGCAGAGGGGCATGATGGACGTCAGGCCTTAGAAATAACCTGAATATTGACTTAAAATAAACCTGTAACCCTCAGGATTATGGCTATTACAACCATTCCGGCCAGACCGCCCAGAAAAATGATCTGCCGCTTTCGAGTCTTGAGTATAATTTTTCCGCCACGCGCCTTGTCGGCTGAAATTTTATTGGGCTTGGGTTTCTCTTTCATGTGTTCACTCTATCGTTTTAAAGATTTTATGTCGTCATAACCTTATAAACAAGCTTATGACCTAAAAGGTGGAATGCCCTTTTTTCAGGAAAAATATGCTCGAATTCTCGTTATAATCAACAAATTCGCATAATATAACCTCTGCAGCCGACATATTGAATACGCACCGCCCGGGGACAATATAAAGAAAGAGGCGGAGCGTTTTGACGCTTAAGACGTTCAAACAAGAAGAGATAGGAAAACCCATGTCTGCTATTTTACATCTTGCCATTCCTGCGGGTGATCTGAAAAATACCGTCAAATTTTATACGGACATACTCGGTTGCACGCTCGGCAATGGAGAGGAAGGCCGATGGGTCGATGTCAATTTCTGGGGCAATGAGCTCACTTTGCACCAGAGCGAAGAAAAGCTCCCCAATGTCCGTCACGACGTCGACATGGGCGCCGTTCTTGTGCCGCATTTCGGCATTCATCTGACGCAGAAAGATTTCGACGGCATCAAAGAGCGTATTGCGGAAGCGGGCCTTGAGTATATTGACGAGCCTTACCGCCGTTTCAAAGGCGATAAATACGAACAGGAAACCTTCTTCATCTCTGACCCCAATAATAATATTCTTGAAATAAAAACGATGAAAAACCCCGACCTTCTCTTTCCGAAGGACTAGTCAGCTGATTTGACCAGCAAATGTGGGATGGCCGGTCTTCAGCCCGGCTTATCTTGAAGTCTAACCTTTGACGCCTATAGTCGTGTCATGAAGAAAATAGAAACCCTCCCATCAAACGTTCTTAAATCCACTCTGCTCGTGGGGTTTCTGATGGGAGCGATGGCCTGCTCTTCCTCCGAAACATCAACGCTTGAGTTTTATGCCGTCTATCAGGACGCTAACGGAGAGACGATTTCCATTGAAGATAGCTCACTTGAGCTGCCGGAAAATGTAGAATTTTTCGGGAATAGAAGTGGGGATGGCGAGGGCTTATATGTCATATCCCCGCCTGCCATCGGGGAGAACTGTCTTGCCGATATTTGGGCGGGTGAACACCCTCAGGCCGAGTATCCTATATTGGAGTTCAAATTTACGGAAAACTGTGCCGAAGAGTTTACCAAGTTCACGGGCGACAATATCGGACGACAAATGGCTGTTGTCTTGAATAAAGAGTTATTTACCGCCCCGCTAATAAATGGCGCGATCAACCCAGACGGCATGTTCATTGAAGGCGGGTTTGAATCGATGGCTGAGGTAGAAACTTTGGCGGCCTCATTTAAAGATTAATAAGACTGTCGATATCCGTAATCGGGATAATCAACTTTAACAAGTTTCCCGAACTCAATTCGGCACGAACTGGAAATGCCCGTTTATGTCGGTATTAAATAACAAATCACCCATAACCGGCCATTGACCTATCTTATAGATTAAAATCAGCGCACCCGCATAACTGTCTGACCGAGACGGCATAGGAACTCACGTCACTTAAAGACGTTGAGTCTTCATATGTCACGACTTCAATCAAAATTTGCCTCTCCTTCCGCTTCTGCGGTTGCAGAGAAGGACGCAGCAGAATTCATGGGCGACACCACGCCCCCATGGGATTTTCTGCGTCAGCCTGGACAAGTCCTGACGACAGCTATCCATGCCGGACATTCAATCCGCCCCGAAATTCTGCCTTGGCTTGAAATCGATCCCGAAGACCGCTTACGCGAAGAAGACCCTATGACGGATTATTTCCTCGGGGTTGGCGACAGCACTGTGCGCGGCAACCGTTCGCGCTTTGAGTTTGATTTAAACAGACCGCAAGAGAAAGCGATCTCGACGGACCCGAAAGATCAATGGGGCCTGACAGTCTGGAACGAGTCTCTGCCCGAGGAACAGATTGAAAAGTCCAAGCGACTGCATGATAAATTCTATCAAATGATTCAAAGCCATTGCGACGTTATGATAGCCAGGTTCGGCCGGATTTTCGTACTCGATATCCATAGTTACAATCATCGTCGAGACGGGCCGGAGGCTGACGCGGCGCCCTTGCAAGACAATCCGGATATCGATCTGGGCGCCACGACAATGAACCATGATATATATGGAGACTTACTGGCCCGTTTTGGCAAAACGTTACAATCTGTTCCTGTTTGTGGGCGCTCGCCCTCTGTGGCCGTTAATAAACGCTGGGAAGATGGCGGCAATTTTCCCGAATGGTTGCACAGCCTCTATGGCGACGCGGCCTGCGTTATAACTCTGGAATATAAAAAATCATTCATGGATGAGTGGACAGGACAGGTAGATATTCTGGCCCTTCAACATCTGCGAGACGGCTTGGCCCGCGCCGTCCAGGTTGCACGTACTTGTCTGAACGAAATGGAGGATACCTAATAATGACGTCCACGCCCCTTCCGTCTTCCCGGATAAAGAACTCCGAAATAAACCTGCGCAAACGCCTGTCTCCCTTCGCCGCTCAGGTCGACGAAGAGCTGGCGAAAATGGACAAGAAAATTGACTGGCTGACACGTTTGACACCGGTCAATATCAACGCCATCAAGTCTGCCTTTATAGACTCGGGTTATCGCGATATGCCCGATAGCGAATATGGCGAAGGACTGACCAATGACGCGCCGGTTCTCAGGCGTGAACTTTTTTCGCTCCCCATAGACAAAATAGAAAACCCCCTCATTGAAGCTTTGCTCATAGAGAAACAGCGCGAGCTTGACCGCCAGATCGAGCTGGTTCGAATGCGCGATCGCGAAGGGTTTATCCTGGCCAGTGTCGATCTGTTCGGTAGTGTGGACGAATGTCTACTGCAACAGGCTCACGATATCATGTCGAGCGTTCCAAACAAAACTCCCGCCGAAAAGGATAGCGACGCGGAAGCGGTTGCCAATGCCGCGCGAAAAGCCACGGCCTTTTACAAAACGCAAAACCCCGCTTTCAAATGTGACGTGATTATTGATCCTAATCCGGGGACGGCCTTGTATACCAGTTTGGGGAATCTTCATATCGCGAAGGATTACCGCGCGGCTCAAGCCAGGATAGACCCGTTGATCCAGCACGAAGTCGGCACCCACGCCGTTACCCGCCATAATGGCCGCTGCCAGCCCCTGCACACGTTAAAAGGCGGCCTGGCCGATTATGACGTTCTACAAGAGGGACTGGCCGTTATGGCAGAATATCTTGCAGGCTATCTGCCGGCGGATCGGCTGCGTATATTGGCGGCGCGGGTCATCGCCGCTCATATGGCAGTTGAGGAATATAGCGGCGCAGAGATTTATGCCTGCCTGGCCGAAGAGTTTCATATGAACGCCGACATGGCCTTTGACACCGCGCTCCGGGCGAAACGGGGGGGCGGCCTGACCAAAGACGCGCTCTATCTAAAAGGCCTGTCCGAACTCCTCGCCTATCTACATCACGACGGCGATATGGAAATATTGTTCCTGGGAAAATTCGCCATGAAACAACTCCATAGTCTCGAGAAGCTATTGGTGGAGGGCATTATCAGTCCTCCGGATATAATTCCGCAATTTCTGACCCAGAAAAGTGCACAAAAACGTCTGGAGCGCGTTCGGTCAATTCCGCTAACGTCTCTCTATCAGGAAAGTCCGGAAACATGACCGATAAAAAAATTCGGATTGCGTTTGTTGTCAACGATGTGGCGACAGAAAAGGATGATTACACGACGATCCGTCTGGCCCGCAAAGCGGCGGCGCGGGGTCATGACGTGGCCTTGGTCGGAATTGGCGATTTCATTTATGACTGGCGGGGCACAATTTGCGCGATGGCGACGATTGCGGAGAAAAAGAAATTCAAAAACGACAAGACTTTTCTAGCTCATCTGCAATCAGACGATGTCACATTCGAAAGAGTAGAATTGGAAGAGTATGATATCATGATGCTGCGCAGCGACCCGGCCGAAGAAATGGGAACGCGGAGCTGGGCCCCGTCTTCCAGCCTGCTTTTTGCGCAAATAGCGGCAGCACATGGCGTGATTGTCCTGAATGATCCCAAACACCTGACAGATGCCGTCAACAAGACCTATTTTCAGGGCTTTCCCGAAGAAATTCGTCCCAAGACGACCATCACCCGCGAACCCGATGAAATCGTGGCTTTCCTGAAAGCCCATGACGACAAGGGCGTTATCAAACCCTTGCAAGGCTCCGGCGGACAGGGCGTTTTTATCATTAACGAGGATAATCGGCAGAATCTCAACCAGATTATGGAAGCCGTGATACGGGACGGATATGCCATAGTTCAGGAATATCTCCCCGCTGCCAGCAAGGGGGATTTACGTATGATAACGCTCAATGGTCGCCCCTTGGAGGTGGACGGACAATATGCCTGCCTCCACCGGTTTAGTAAGACTGAAGATCACCGCTCCAACATCTCGGCCGGCGGCGGCGTGAAACTCGTCAAACCCGATGCGGTTGCAATGAAAGTCGCGGAAATGGTCGGGCCAAAACTGATTGATGACGGCATGTATCTAACGGGACTTGATATCGCCGGCGACAAGATGATGGAAATCAATGTGGATACGCCGGGCGGCATTAATTATCTTGAGGATTTGAGCGAAGTTGATTTTTCAGGGGCGATAATTGATGATCTCGAACGCAAAGTCAGATTAAATAAACAATATGGCGGCACGCTGAGCAACCGGCAATTGGCGGTGCTGTAAATTCAAGCATACTCGAAAGCCGATTATTTCTGAAAAGAGCGCTGGCCCAAACTACTTCGGAATAAACCGGAAATGGCCATTTATATCCGTATTAAATAAGAGATCATCCTCGACCGGACCTTGCCCGATATTATGAATGACGAGCGGGGTGCCCCAATCCGATTTTTTATCTGAGATAATCCCGATATGCGGCAGACGCCCGCCAAGGCGCCAGCTGACAATGTCCCCGGGCAGATAATCTTCGGCGTTTTTCGTGATGGGGAGCTCCGCGCCCTGACGTTTGAGAAAGGTTTCGAGATTAGGCACGCGGCGGTGATCAATATTCTTGTCCGCCCGTTTTAAGCCCCAGTTTTTGGGGTAGGCACTAAAATTCCGCTTCATATCCTCATGCACCGCCTGCTGAAAATCAAAACCGAGGGCCTCACGATAGGTCCGAATAATCACATCGGTGCAGACGCCTGTATCGGCCGGGACGTCTCCGCCCGGATAGGCCAACACGACATATTTCGGGTCATATCGCACATCTGATTGCGTTCGCTCACGCGCGGCGAGAACGATTTCACCGCTTGAGGACGCATGAGCGAGCGTAAAGTCCGCCGCCGCGAACAAACAGAGACATAGGAATGATATTATGTACCGCATAGGGACTGATAATTATGCGAAATCGGTTAACCAAGCGATAAACCCATTACTTTTCAGTCACGGCTAAAACTCAAGCCTGCATCTTTGCATGATAGAGAAACAGGTGATTTCATCGCTGAGGTTTTCTATAGCGGAAGAACAAAGAGAACACTTCGGGGATAGAGAGACGCGCTTATGGGAAAAACAGCTTTTGTCAGAGTAGAGAAAAACGGCGCGGTCACGACCATCATCCTAAACCGGCCGGAAAAGCGCAATGCGGTGGACGGGCCTATGGCGGTAGCGCTTCGAGAGGCTTTCCAAGCGTTCGAAGCGGATGATAGTCAGCATGTCGCGGTGCTATGGGGCGCAGAAGGCACATTCTGCTCTGGCGCGGATCTCAGCGCCCTGGAAGATAACGCCCGCGCCCATGAACTGGATCCTGAAGGCGGCGGCACGGGTCCGATGGGCCCGACGCGCCTCACCTTATCCAAACCCCTCATCGCCGCCGTGGCCGGATACGCCGTGGCCGGAGGGCTGGAATTGGCGCTTCTGGCCGATATGCGAGTGGCCGAGGAAAGCTCTGTTTTCGGCGTATTCTGCCGCCGCTGGGGCGTGCCTCTGATTGATGGCGGCACGGTTCGGCTGCCGCGTATGGTCGGCATGGGGCGTGCTATGGACATGATTTTGACGGGTCGTCCCGTAAAGGCAGAGGAAGCGCTTTCCATGGGGCTCGCCAACCGGATCGTCCCCGACGGGACGTCTCGCGAGGCCGCCGAGGCTCTGGCCCGGGAGATTGCCGAATTTCCGCAAGAGTGCATGAGGGCTGACCGCCGCTCGACCTATGCTCAATGGGATATGCCGCTGGCCGATGCGCTGCGGCAGGAAGGCAAAGACGGCGCGCCAATTGTCGCCGCGGAGGGGCGCTCCGGCGCGAAGCGCTTTGTCGGCGGTGAAGGCCGACACGGAAAATTCAAATAAGTCTCTCTTGGATAGAAGACCTTCTTGGATAAACAGAAAGAACATTCCTATGACCCAGACCGGACCCCTTTGTCTTGAGCTTATCGAACGCGGCGCCGCCGCAAATGCCGACCGAGTGGCTGTCATATTTGGCGAAGAGCAGCTTAGCTTTGGGCAGGTCAATGCGCAGGCAAACCGCCTTGCCAACGCTCTGCAGGGACTTGGCGCCCTCCCCGGAACCCGCATTGCGCTTCTGGTCAATAACGGCCTTCTGAGCGTGCCTCTCGATTTTGCCTGCGTCAAAGCGGGGCTTAACCGCGTTCCGCTAAATTCACGTCTGTCTCTGGAGGAGCAGGCGCGTATGATAGAGGAAGCCGACTGCCAGTTTCTGATATTCGGGGCTGATTTATCAGGTCGGGCAGAGGCTCTGCTTGGGAAGCTTGCCAATCTGAAGGGCTACGGGCTTGGCAAACACTTATCAGGCGGGGAAGATTTGCTGGCCTTGTCAGAGACAGTATCCGAAACGCCGCCGAAATATGATGCCAAGGCGGAGGACGTCATTCTGACGCTCTACACCTCCGGCACGACCGGAGTTTTGAAAGCGGCGCAGCACACGCAAGCCTCTTACGCCGCGATAGGCCGGAATATTTTACTCAACCTGTTTCCGGTAACGGAAAGCGACAGGATGCTTCACGCGGCGTCGATGATTCACGCCAGCGGAACCTTTGTCCTGCCATTTTGGGTGCGTGGGGCGTGCAGTATTATTCTTCCCGGCTTTACGCCTGAAGGGTTCTTGCAAGCGGTTCAAAAATACGGCCCCACCGCGATCAACCTCGTCCCGACCATGATGCAGATGCTGCTCGAACAGGACAGATTGAGCGAATATGATCTCTCTTCTTTGAAACATATTATTTACGGGGCCTCTCCCATGCCGCGCACCGTCATAGAGCGCGCGATTGAGCATTTCGGCCAAGACAAGTTTTGGCAGTATTTTGGGCAGACCGAAGCGCCGCTCTGTCTCGCTGTCTTGCGGCCTGAAGATCATGTGGGGGATTTATTAGGGGCGTGCGGACGCCCGGCCCTGGAGGTGGAGATACGCCTCATCGATGAAAAAGGCGAAACCGCCGAAAAAGGCCAGCCCGGCGAAATCCTCGTCCGAACCCCCAGCGCAGCGGCCGGATATTTTAACGCGCCGGAGCTAACGGCGCAAAGTTTCGACAAAGAAGGCTGGGTTCATACGCGGGATATCGGTGTCTTCGATCGGCGCGGCATTCTGCATTTACGCGACCGTACCTCTGATATGATTATTTCAGGCGGGTATAATGTTTACCCGCGGGAAGTCGAAGATGCCCTCATGAGCCATTCTGCTGTCATGGAGTCTGCCGTGGTGGGCGCGCCGCATGAAAAATGGGTCGAGGCCGTTACAGCTTTTGTTGTTTTAAGAGCAGAAATGAAAGCAAGCGAAAAGGAGCTGATAGCCCATGTCGCCGAGCAAATCGCGTCTTACAAAAAGCCGCATAAGGTATTTTTCACAGACGCCCTGCCCAAAACAGCCGTGGGAAAACTTGACCGAAAGGCGCTGCGAGCCAAGCTAAAGTCCTAAATAAGGCAGTGACAAATTTGGACATATTCTCTGCCTTATTTTGGCCATGAGCCTCTCTGCTTTGTAACGCAACATTTTTGGCCCTCTATCCATTTATTCCACAAGCATCACGAAATGGTGCTGGGTTAAAACAGAAAGAGGACTATTATGACCTATTTGAAAACAACTTCTATCGCTTTGGCTTTATCAGCCGTACTTGGCGCATCTGCCGCCTATGCCGGCGACAAAGCCCCAACCTTTGCTGATCTCGACGCCAATGCCGATGGTCAGGTAAACATTACTGAGTTTACAGCGGCTCCAGGAATGGACGCTTACACAACATCAGAAATTACAGCGAAATTTAACGCGATTTCCGAAGGCACTGACACCTTCAATGAAGCGCAATATGAAATTACGCTGGACTCTTCCGGTGAAAGCACAGTTCTGACGCCAGAAAACCCATCTGATGTAATGGGTGCTGTTGAGACAGAAGATGACTATGACGCCGAAATTGGTGTCGAAACGGAAAGTGATCTGGAACTAGATTCCGAAGTTGCCACTCCGGATGAAAGCTATGCACCTGACATGACAGAGCCAGATGTCATCACGCCCGATTCAGACATCAATCCAGATACAACGCTGGATACAGATGCTGATCTGGATACCGGCATCGACACAACTGTCGATACTGAGGAAGACCCTGAACTCTAAGAGTTTCATAAACTTCCAAAACTAAATCTGAAAAGATTTACCGCCCTGTTTCCCCTACAGGGCGGTTTTTTTATAAGCCTTTACAAAACTCAATAATGATATCGCTTAATTCAGAGGGAACGTCCTCTTGAAGAAAATGCCCGCCTCCTTTGAGAGTGCGGTGTGCTTGCCCCTTGCACCCCGGAATAAGTTTTTGAAACACCTTATCGCCCCCTGCCGTGATAGGGTCTTGGTCAGAGAAACAGGTCAAAAAAGGCTTTTCCCATTTTTTGAAGACTTCCCAAGCTCGAATGTTTTCTGCAACGCCTTCCATTTCTGGGGATGTCGGAACGAGAGCCGGAAAAATTCTGGCGCCTGCCTTGTACTTTTCCTCTGGGAACGGGGCGTTGTAAGCCTCTTCTACGCCGTCTCCTAAAGGCTTTACCGTGGCTCCGCGGATGATGCCCCCGACGGGAAATTCTGGAACTGTTATTGCAAATTCGCGCCATTTTTTAAAGGCTTCTCCCGGATCATGCTTGCCAATAGGTAGAAATGTATTTCCAGCAATCACGCCTGCAAACCGATCTGGATTCTCAGCGACCAGTCGCAAGCCGATAAGACCGCCCCAGTCCTGGCAAAACAGAACAGCCTCTGAAATCTCAACGTGATCCAACCAATCCTGCATCCAAGCCACATGGCGGCTATAGGAATACTCTTTAATCTGCGAAGGTTTGTCAGACCGGCCAAACCCAATGAGATCCGGCGCCAGAACACGATAGCCTGCCTTTGCCACATGCTTGATCATGTGACGGTATAGAAAGGACCAGCTGGGTTCTCCATGCATCATGATGACCGGACGTGCGCCCTTAGGACCTTCATCCACATAATGTAGTCGCAGATCGTCACGTATATCGACGTAATGCGGAGAGAAGTCATAATCCGGTAGATTTTCAAAACAGGCCTCGGGGGTTCTCAAAATCTGCATTTCTATGCCTTTCTGGCCTGAACAATATGTCCATCTATGAGAGTTTCGCCGAGGAGTTTCATGGCTTCAACGCGGTGAAGTCCTTCCTGCAGGACGTATCGATCCTTGCCTAATCGAACATAAATCGGACTTTGCAGTCCGTTCTCGAGAATGTCTTCGGCCAGAGGTTCAATCTTGGATTCGTCAAACGTCTTTTTCTTGGCTGCCGGAACATAAATCTTAGAAATCGGTATATCGACAATACGCATGGCACACCTTTTATGTTAGTCTGGTGATAGGCTATGATAGGTTTCGGTCTTTTACAATCCATAGAAGATGAGGCCGAAGCGGCGACCATTAAAACTACAGCGTCAAGGAAACAGGATAATGACGAAACTAGCATTCAAACCCGCCGTCCCTGTGACCTTACCGATTATTGGGCAGGACAGCCGATTTCCCGTTCGCCGTATCTATTGTGTCGGTAAAAATTACGCCGACCATATTAGCGAGATGGGTGGAGACGGAAAGACAGCCAAGGCCCAACGCAGCGAGCCTGTGTTTTTTACCAAAGCGGCAGAAACCCTCGTCGAGAGCGGCCAGAGCATAAAATTTCCGCCCAACACAACAGATCTTCATCACGAGGTCGAACTGGTTGTGGCTATGGGACCAGCGGAAGACGGCAAGATCGGCATCTATGCCTATGGCGTGGGTATCGACATGACCCGGCGGGATCTTCAGGCGAATGCGAAGACGAAAGGCGGCCCTTGGGACCGGGCCAAGAACTTTCATCAATCTGCCCCCTGCTCCGCTCTGACCCCGGCCGACAAAGTCGATCTGTCAGAGGCGCATATTGTCTTGAGAAAGAACGGCGACATCGTCCAGCACGCTGCATTGAAAGACATGATCTGGTCTATCGAGGAAATCATCGAGCATCTGAAAGCTGACATGGATCTTCAGCCCGGCGATCTTATTTATACAGGCACGCCGTCCGGCGTGGGGCCTGTTCGAATTGGGGATGAACTTTCCGGCGGCGCGGAAGGACTGGAGCGGATTACGGTGCGTTTCGTCTAGCCGCTCTGAACGACTTTGTGCGACTATTGAAACGATTCAGGTTGAATATTGGCCTGTATATCGCGGGCGTCATAGGTGTCGGGTGTGTCAGCAGGCGTATTGGTCAATTTGATTTCAATTGAGTTTGTAACTTTTCGGCCCCCGAAAGCGCGGCCTAGATCATTTAGGGAAATCCCGACTCCAACGGAGGTGCCGCTGCCGTAATAACCGCGTCCGCTACTGACGCCGACACTGGTTGAGGTTCGGGAAGGACGCTCACCATTATAGGTTTCACCGGCTAAAATTCGGAAATGGCTATAACCCTCGGCCAGTGCGATTTCCGCGGCTCTCAGCAAAGCATAATCCTGCGCTTCTTCGGCGGACCTTCCCGTATAACTTACCCGAAAGCGGTCATCTTCGATTTGCGTGTTTTGAAATCCTAAACTGTCAGCCTTGGCCGCAGGGCCATAAGCAGAAGGTCCTGTGGCGCAGGCCGCCAAACTTAACGCCGCAAAAGTGGTAAGAAGAAGCTTTTTCATATGTCACGTCCTGTTCGAAGTCATCTGAAGTATGCTGTCACCTTGCCAGTTTAAGAAAGCCCAGATGACTATTTCCTGAGTAATTTATACAACGCGTATCCTGAAAATGAGTTCACAATTGCTTTATTGGCACAACCTTGAATATTTTCACCCCCTACATTTCAGGAAAACAAGCCGATCAAAACTAGACATTATTTGCTAAATGAAAGACAGCAAGCAAAATAAAAGTCCCGCCACACCCCATTTAAACGCATGAATTTTCTAATAATTGCTTGGGTTAACTGTGAATCTGAGAAGGAGACTGGTCAATTTTGGTGAACCAGATATTCTTAATCTATGTCAAAGGGCGAGGAAATAAACGGTTTATTTGAAACCATTGTCGAACTTTTCGCGGTTACCGTTCTGCTCGACGACACCGAACGGGACTGTGAATTAATCGAATTCACCCATGCAAGCCTCGTCAATAATCGGCTTTTACGTCCCGACAATATCGTCTGCCGCGAAATCCTCGTTGTCTGGTTTGAAGAGAACCGGAAGAGAATTCGAGACACCCTCGCCTCTGAAAAGGCAGAAGAGTATAAAAAAAGCCTTTTGTTAGAGATTGAGGGAGACGATGTTCGAAAACGCGTTCTGGGGTCAATCTTTGTTATCGCGGCTTGCGATGATAATCTGGACAGCGTTTCTTGCGAGTTTATTCGTCTTGCCATGACCCTTTGGAATATGGACATGCCAACCGGCAAGGAATTGGAACCGGTCAGCTAAATCAGGTCAGATTGGAAAGCTGAGGATCAGCTTTCCATGGCTTCCTTGCGGCGGCTCTCTTTCTTCCGCTCATGCTCGAGCAGGAACTTCTTGCGCACGCGGATGTTTTCCGGCGTTACCTCGACCAGTTCGTCATCATTGATAAATTCGAGCGCATATTCCAGGCTTAGATTAATTGGCGGCGTCAGAACAACGGCTTCATCCGTCCCGGACGCCCGCACATTGGTCAGCTGTTTGCCCTTGAGCACATTGACGACCAGGTCATTATCACGGGCGTTAATGCCGATAATCATGCCTTCATAGACGTCCTCGGCATGGCCGATGAACATCTTACCGCGCTCTTGCAGGTTCCAGAGCGCAAAGCCGGCGGCCTTGCCGGCGCCGTTTGAAATCAACACGCCTTTCTGACGGCTGCCAATAGTGGATTTTGAACGCGGCGCATATTGATCGAAATTGTGATACATGAGGCCTGTGCCGGATGTCAGCGTCATAAACTCTGACCGGAAACCGATGAGGCCGCGCGTCGGGATTTCATAATCAAGACGCACACGGCCTTGGCCGTCCGGCACCATGTTTTTCAGATTGCCTTTGCGCTCGCCGAGCTTCTCCATGATGGAGCCCTGGTGGTCTTCCTCCACGTCAATCGTGAGGGCTTCCCAAGGTTCGCAAAGCACGCCGTCGATTTCCTTATTGATCACCTGCGGACGGGAAATCGCGAGTTCGTATCCTTCGCGTCGCATATTTTCGATCAGGATAGACAAGTGGAGTTCGCCGCGGCCTGAAACCCGAAACTTATCGGCTTCTTCCAGCTGTTCGACGCGCAGCGCCACATTATGGATAAGTTCCTTTTGCAAGCGGTCATTGATGTTCCGCGAGGTGACATATTTGCCTTCGCGTCCCGCAAAAGGAGAGTCATTAACCTGGAACGTCATGGAAATTGTCGGCTCGTCCACCGTCAGGGCGGGCAATAGCTCTACATTTTCCGGATCGCAGATCATGTCTGAAATGCCGAGCTTGTCGATGCCAGTGAAACAGCAAATGTCCCCGGCAGAAACTTCTTCCATCTCGACGCGGTCCAGCCCCATAAAACCATAGAGCAAGAGCACTTTGGCTTTGCGGGTCTCGCCTTCGGGCGTTGCGACAACCACTTGCTGGTTGCGCTTGATTTTTCCGCGTACAACACGGCCCACGCCGATAACGCCGGTATAGGAATTGTAATCCAGAGCGGACACCTGAAGCTGCAAAGGCGCATCCGGATCCACATCCGGTACAGGGGCGTTTTTGACAATGGCTTCGAAAAGCGGCGTCATGTCTTCGCCTTGTGTCTCGACCTCATGTGAGGCCCATCCGTTCAGCGCAGAGGCATAGACAACCGGAAAATCAAGCTGCTCATCGGTGGCGCCCAAACGGTCAAACAGGTCAAAGGTCTGGTCCACAGCCCAATCCGGGCGAGCGCCCATGCGGTCAACCTTATTCACCACGACAATAGGCTTAAGACCTTGCGCCAGGGCTTTTTTCGTCACGAAGGTTGTTTGCGGCATGGGGCCTTCGACCGCATCCACAAGAAGAACGACTGAGTCGACCATGGACAGGACGCGTTCAACTTCACCGCCAAAATCCGCATGTCCCGGTGTGTCGACAATATTGATGCGCCAATCCTGACCGTCCGGGTCTTTCCAGCCAATGGCCGTGTTTTTGGCAAGAATTGTTATGCCCCGCTCTTTTTCGATATCGTTGGAGTCCATGACGCGTTCTTCGCGTGCGCCGCGTTCATCCAGCGTTCCGGATTGCCGTAAAAGCTTATCCACTAGGGTGGTTTTTCCGTGGTCAACGTGAGCCACAATAGCGACATTGCGCAAAAATTCGATAGAGTCTGACATGGTATTCCCGGTCATTGAGAGTTTGCGCGCTCCATACGCGATAAAGGCTCAAAGTCCACCTCTCTTTTCAGTGTCGCGGGACTTTTCGGGGTCTCAAAAAGGGGTTATCTTTATCAATATGACGAAAAAATGGCCCGCTCCTTGAGGGGAACGGGCCAGTTGTCCAGCGTGAGTAGGATGACAGAAAGCTGTTTCAGCGCTGAAGGGATATTTCATCCCAGACGCAGCCCCCTTACGTCCTATATGTGTTTCACCGAAACCATACATGTCAAAGTATAATCTTGGATTGAGGAACAGCCTTAGGATTTCCCGACTTTTCCAGGTAAATGAGGGGTTAAATTTCGCCTCTCCCTCTGATTTTGAAACAAGTCACGGCTAGGGATGCCTCCTTGTATTTTTACGGCGTCATGCCACATAGATAAAAAAGAAAAGGACAGTTTATGCGCCCCGACCCTCTCCCCGGTACAGCCCCCGCCCCGACACGTCTTGCGGATTACACGCCGCCAAATTTCAAAATCAACTCGGTTGATTTGGATTTTGATCTCAAGCCAAAAGGAACGCGGGTCAAAAGCAAATTGGCACTGACGCGGGTGTCAGGCGGCGATCTGCATCTGGACGGAGAGGATATCGATCTGAAATCGGTGAAGCTTGACGGAAAATCTCTCAAACGCGCCGATTACACCCTCACTCAAACGCAACTTATCCTCACAGATTTGCCGGATGAATGCGTTCTGGAAATCGAAACGACCTGCAACCCTGCGGACAACTCCAAACTTATGGGACTTTATCTTTCTGGCGGGCGCTTCTGCACGCAATGCGAGGCCGAAGGTTTCCGGCGTATTACCTACTACCCTGACCGTCCCGACGTCTTGTCCGTTTTCACCGTGCGCATGAAAGCTCCGAAAGACAAATACCCTTACCTTCTCTCCAATGGGAACATGGTTGAGTCCGGCGATTCCGAGGACGGCAAAAGTCATTATGCCGTGTGGGAAGATCCTTTCCGTAAACCCGCCTATCTATTTGCTTTAGTAGCGGGCGAATTTGACACGCTCGAAGACAGTTTCACCACGATGAGCGGACGCGATATTCCGCTGACGATCTATGTCGATCCCGGTGACGCGCCCCGCGCCGATTATGCCCTGGACAGTCTGAAACGGGCGATGAAGTGGGATGAGGACACATTCGGCCGGGAATATGATCTGGAACGCTTCATGGTCGTCGCCGTTCGGGATTTCAATTTCGGCGCCATGGAAAATAAGGGATTGAATATTTTCAACTCCTCCCTCCTCTTGGCCGATGCGGAAACCGCAACGGATATGAATTTTGAGCGCATCGAATCCGTCGTCGCGCATGAATATTTCCATAATTGGACGGGCAACCGCATTACCTGCCGCGACTGGTTCCAGCTGTGCCTAAAAGAAGGGTTCACTGTCTTTCGTGATCAGGAATTTTCTGCCGACCAACGCGGCGCGGATGTGCAGCGTATCAAGGATGTGAGCGCCCTGCGCGGCCGGCAATTTCCCGAAGACGCCGGCCCTCTCGCCCACCCTGTCCGCCCGACAGAATATATGAAAATCGACAATTTCTACACGGCGACAATTTATGAAAAGGGCGCTGAGCTTATCCGAATGCTCAAAACGATTTTAGGGCCGGAGAATTTCCGTAAAGGGTCTGATCTCTATTTTGAAATGTTGGACGGAACCGCCGCGACGATTGAGCAATTCATCGAGTGCTTCGAGCAAGCCACAGGCGAAGATTTGTCGCAATTCATGCGCTGGTATGAACAGGCCGGCACGCCAGAGCTCTCCGTCACGGTGGACGAGTCTCTGACAACGCCGGTCCAAGGCACGCGCATCACTTTTAGCCAGAGAACCAAACCGACACCGGGCCAGAGCGAAAAAACGCCTGTCGTTTTGCCGATTAAATGGCAAGCCATTGGCGAAAACGGCCCCTTATCCGAACCGCAAATGACGGTTCTCACGACAGAAGAAAACACCGTCTCTCTGCCCCGTTTTGACGAGGCTGTGTCGCTCTCCGTTTTGCAGGACTTCAGCGCCCCCGTTATTTTGAATTCACAACAAACATCCAAAGACCAGCTCCGCCTTATGGCGCAGGATCCCAATGCTTTTAACCGTTGGGAAGCGGGCCAGACATTGGCGCGCAAGCTCATCGGAACTCAGGCTCTGGCCCTGGAGAGCGGAGAGATTCCTCAAACGGACGACGCCCTTCGCGAGTATTGCGAGGCGCTGCGCAATACGCTTCATGACGACAAGTTTGATAATAATTTCAAAGCCCTGACCCTTTCCACTCCGGGAACAGCGGAAATTCTGCAATCTCTGGATCAGGCCGATCCGATTGCAGCCTATCTGGCAGGTGACTGGCTCTCCCGCGCGGTGGGCAATCGTCTCAGGGGCGACCTCCTCCAACGCTATCATGACCTCTCTGATGACGGTGAATTTAGCCCGGATGCGGAGTCCGCGGGACGAAGAGCGCTTCGCAACCGCTGTTTATCACTGCTCGCCTCCGGACGGGACGCTGTCACCGCCGGCCTCGCCACAGAACAGCTTGGGACCGCCACCAATATGACGGATGAGCTCGCCGCCCTTATCACGCTGACCAAACTCGGCGGGAAGCGGGTCAACACGTCCATGGAGAAATTCTATGATAAGTGGAAATCCAATCCTCTGGTCATAGACAAATGGTTCTCTGTTCAAGGCATGCGCAATCATGTGGAAGGCGTTTCCGCCATTAAAGAGCTGACCGAGCACGAAGTTTACGATGCGCGCAATCCGAACCGCGTCCGCGCGCTTATCGGAAGTTTCGCCATGGCGAATCCGAACCTCTTCCACGCTCCGGATGGAAGCGGATATGATTTTTTCACGGATCAGGTGCTGGACATGGATAGACGAAACCCTCAGGTCGCGGCGCGCTTGCTTGGGGCGTATGAAATTTGGCGAAAATTGGATGACCGCAGACAGACGCAAATCAAAGATCAGCTGAAGACGGTCATTGCCTCTAACCCCTCCAAAAATGTGCTCGAGATCGCGACCAAAACCCTTGGCAATTAAACACGGATTTATTTGCCCTTGGTAAGGCTCTCTTAGGAGGTTTGGTTTACCCATGCGGGGTGAACGAACCATCCAATATATCCGAAATCCGCACAGTGCAGGGTTTCCGCGAGCATGTCTCGGAGCAACGCTTCACGGTGCTTCGACAACCTATTGTAGATTTGAAAGATGGCCGCATCCATCATCACGAATGGCTGGTCCGTTTTGACCATGACAAACATGTCCAGGGCGTTATCCGCGCATCCGAAATTAGCGGCGTTATTCGCGACCTGGATCTTTCCATGCTGGCCCAGGCTATACTTGTTTTGAATGAGTATCCTGATGACACGGGGATTGCGATTAATCTCTCCGGCGCCTCGGTGGACAAGAAAAATTTCCAGGGCTCGGTCATGGCCTGTTTGACGGCCCTCGAAGCCTCCCCTGAGAAGCTGATTATTGAACTCACGGAAAGCTGGGACATGGACAATCTCGACCTTGCCCAGTCCCTACTGACAGATTTGAAATCTCGCGGCCACCCCGTTTGCCTTGATGATGTTGGCGCGGGAGCGGCCTCAATTCGTTATCTGCGGGCGCTGCCGGCAAATTGGCTAAAGATCGATGGCGGCTTTATTGCAGACAGTCTCGTTTCGATGCGTGACCGCGCCATTTTGGAGGCTTTATTATCGCTTCGTGACGCTTTGGACGTAAAATTCATCGCGGAAGGTGTCGAAACGCCGGAGATTAGTGACTTCGTCAAAAGTATGGGATTTGACGCGGCTCAAGGCTACGCTATCGGAAGACCCGAACGCGAAACCCGTATAAAACCATAAAATACAGTTTTCGCTCCATTTTTTAGTCTTCTTTCATCAAAGTAAATGAAAAATTAACTACGTTTTGTTCGACTTATAAGGTGAGAATCTTTAGCGTTTTAAGGGTGATTCGGGGGAAATGAGTGCAAGAAGGTCCTCAAAAACAGCCGCAACCTATTCAACCCTTTGTCGAGACCCCGGCATTCGGGCAAAATTCGGCTGGGCGGCCCGCATCGGGACAAACGCCTCAGGGCTCTCCTCGTCAGTGGACGGAATATAAGCCTGAACAGCCTCCTAAATCTAATCAATCGTCATTTAGCGGTCAAAGACCCGGCGTCTATCAGCAGCAGGGCGGGTCGTCGCCCCAACAAAACCAATCCCCGCCTCCGGTGCAGACACCCTATGCGCCGCGATCGGCTGACACGGAACCCTCTCAGCGCTCCGATTCCCCGAAAAGCACTGTGCTTACAGACCATTTTGACAGAATTTCTCACCGTGTGGGCGGCGCTCAATCCTTGAAAAGGCTTCTTTTTGCGGTAGGCGCCTTTTTCATTCTGCTCACAATACTCGCCCTGACAAAATTCTATTTTGATAACAAACGGTTCACCGCCCAGACCAAACAGACATTTTCTCAGTCTATGAGCAATCAGGCGACAGATGTCTCGCGCCGTATTGATACGCAAATAGCCTGGATTGATCAGGCTTTATTTACCGAAGGCACGGCCAAACAGATTGTCGAGTTTATTGGTCAGCGAGAAGCCATCGACGGCGTTGCCTTGGTTGATGCGTCAGGAACCGTTATGGCAAAAACCGGAAGTAAGGGCGATATCCTCGCCACCATAGACTCCCGGAGTTATCCGAAAGGCGACGTTCAGCTTCTCTCACTAGTAAACAAGAATGGATCCGCTCTGCCCGTTATTATTCGCCGGCGAAATGATGTGTTTCTACTGACGGCTTTCAGTCCCAAGACCTTTATTGGAGACCTGTCTCCGAATGCAGCTCTGATTATGGATGGCGGGCGCGTCATTGACGGCGGCGATAATATTGGGTCGGCAGATGCGCTGAGTGTTTATAATATCAACGCCCAACGTCTGGCGGGCCTGACGAAAAGCTCCGAGACCAGCTTTCTCATTCCATTTGAAATTGGAAATCAAAATGTCTGGTTGGGAACGGCAAGAGTTCCCAAATCCTTTCTGTCTGTCATCGACATTCAGCCCCGCGGCATTGATTCCGGCATTAAAGAAAACCTTATCCTCTTTGGCCTGCTCCTTCTGGGCATGGGCTGGCTCATCTGGATGATGGCGAGCCAGCTCCTGCGCCAAATGGATATTCTTCGCGAAAGACAAAATTCAGACGAAGTCTCAACGCAAAGATATCAAGCCGCCGTCGATAACTCCAAAGGCGGGGTCTGGGAGATCGACCTGGCGAAAAATACGGCCTATCTCAGCCCGTCTCTGGCCAAGGTTTTCAATATGCCGGAAATCCACACAACGATTTCAATGTCGCAGTTTCTGGGTCTATTTATGGCGTCAGATCGGGAGCGTTTATTCGCCGCCATTCGGCGGAGCCATATCAACGGCGATTTCGATATCGAACTGGGACTTGCGCATTTGCCTATTTACATGGCGTGCCGCGGACGGCCTTCTGTAAGAGGCTCTGATCAAGCCAAGATCATTATCGGCATGGCGCTCGACATTACGGAAATGCGCGGCGCTCAAGCCAGACTCCAGGCCGCGGAAACCCGACTTTTTGACGCGCTGAAATCCATGACGGACAGTTTTGTTATCTGGGACCAGATGGACCGTCTCTTGGTTTGGAACGAGCGTTTCGAGGACTTTTTCGGATTCCGCCCCGGACAGCTGCAGGTCGGGAGTGACCACGCCACGGTTGAGTATCACGGCATGCAAACCGTTCTCAGCGTTACGGAGCGCCCTGAAGGTAATGAGATGGAATTACAGGACGGACGTTGGATCCGTTATTCCGAGACCCGAACGGCCGATGGGGGGCGGGTGAGTATCGGGACGGAAGTCACCGCTATTCGGACACGGGAAAGAGAACTTCAGGTCAACCAGGACGCGCTAGAAAAGACCATTAGCGTTCTGCGGGAATCACAAATCCGCATTGTTGAACTTGCTGAAAATTATGAGCAGGAAAAAATCCGCGCCGAAGAAGCCAGCCAGTCCAAATCCGAATTCCTCGCGAATATGAGTCATGAACTTCGTACGCCTCTAAACGCGATTAACGGCTTTTCGGATATCATGCAGAAAGAATTATTCGGTCCCCTCGGAGACCCCCGCTACAAGGAATATGTCAACGACATTCTGTTCTCAGGGCAGCACCTTCTAAGCCTTATCAATGACATTCTGGATATGTCCAAGATTGAGGCCGGTAAGATGACGCTCAATACCGAAGAACTTCAAATCAATGACATGATAGAACAGGTCGTCCGCATTGTTCGGGGCCGGGCAGACGAAAACAAGCTGAAACTGGTCTTTGATGAAAAACCAGCCAAAGAAGTCGAAGCGGATCCGCGCGCTGTGAAGCAGGTCCTCCTGAACCTTATGACCAATGCGATTAAGTTCACACCAGAGGGCGGTGTCGTAACGATTGCGGTTGAGCCTAAATCCGCCGGGTTAATTATCCGGATTACAGATACGGGCATCGGAATATCCAAGGAAGATATTGAACGGCTTGCCCAGCCCTTTGAGCAAATCGACAGTCAGCATTCCCGTCAACATGAAGGCACCGGTCTGGGGCTGGCTCTCTCCAAGTCGCTGGTCGAGCTACATGGCGGTAACTTCAATATTGAAAGCAAGGTGGGTCAGGGCACTACGGTTACCTTCACTCTTCCAATCAAGCCTCCGGTCGTGGAAGAAAAAGTCGAGACGACCGAAGTCGGTAGCGAGATCACAAAGCTTGCAAATGACATTGCGGATGTTCTCTCTGCCGGTCAGGCCACGGTGGAAGCGTCGAAATCCAAAACAGGAGAGGGTCAACAAAACCCCTCTTCGCAACAGAGCCGGCCGCAATCTCAAGCCCAGCCGCAATCTCAAGCCCAAACTGCGCCGCCCCAGCAGGCTCAGCCCAATCCGGCGGCGCCGCCCATACGCAAAGCCCCGCCTCCGCCGCAGAACGGTCAAAAAAGCCCTCAATCAGAAACTTCTCGACTGTCTAATCCTTATACGGATTCTGCTGCTTAGGCGGCCGGCTCAGCGGGTTTGGATTTCCCGCCCTCTTTGTCCAATCCCGGACGGCGCCGCGGGAGAATGAGGCTCGCTTTCAGTCCAGTGGTTCCGCGGTCCTTAAACCCGTCTTCGAGAATAAATTCCGCTCTGTGCAGATCGGCCACGGCATCGACAAGCGCCATACCCAGACCGCTCCCTGGTAATGTGCGGCTCTTATCGAGACGCACAAAGCGTTCTTTCACTCGCTCCCGATCCACCGCCGGGATACCTGGACCATCATCTGTAACGGAAATGGAGACGCGGCCATTTCGCGTCTTGTGAAGGTCAAGATGAATCCGTCCGCCTTTGGGCGTATATTTAATGGCGTTCTCAACCAGATTGGAAACAGCCTGAGATAAAAGCCCTCTATCCGCCAAAATATCAGTACCTTTCGCTATATCAGCGGAAAATATGAGGTCTGCATCTTCGCAAGCCGGTTCATAAAGTTCGGCCAAATCATCCAGTAAGGGTTTAGGGTCCGTCGGCTGCAACAGCTCCCGACGTTCCCCGGCTTCCAACCGGGCAATCCGCAATACACCATCGAATGTCGTCAAAAGCTCGCTCGCATCCTCGGCAGCTGAAAACAGAATATCCGCTTCGGGTGTATCGCCCAGTTCCACGGCAGCACTTTCCAACCGGGTCCTTAACCGCGTGAGCGGGGAGCGAAGGTCATGCGCAATCGAATCCCCAGCATAACGCATGGCCTGCATCAGGCGGTCAATGTGGTCGAGCATGGAATTCAAATGTTCGGCCAGAAGGTCCATCTCGTCTTCAGAGTAATTTCGCGGCGCGCGTCGATCCAAATGTCCCGCCCGAACATCCGTCGCCAGACGGTTAAAGGCTTCCACCCGGGCAGCAAAACTACGCGAGACAAACCAGGAAGAGATCAACCCCAGAATTGCCGCCAGTAAAAGAGCGGGGACAAGGGTTGAGCGGATTCTGTCACCGGTACGCGAGATGGCTTCGACATCACGTCCCACGATGATGGCCGCTACATTATCGTCTCCCAATTTCAAATTTCCGACAATTCCCCGCGCCCGGCGATCAATAAAATCTTCTGAGTCGGAATTCGGATCAGAGTAAAGAAATTGAATTTTAGAATAACCGCGACTGTTCACATCATCCTGAGCAATGGCTTCGCTGGCCAGAAGGTCGCCTTGACCGAGAATATTACCCCGAATGAGAACTTGGGACTGACGGCGGGCCTGTAGAAAATAAAGAGCCTCATAACTTGCCCCGCGCACCGTGACTGCGCGTTCCACAGCCGTGATTCCGCCGCGGTCGTATAATTGTTTATACTCGCTTGTTTCAGGAGAGAGGTTTTGAGGTACTATGCCTGCGGCCTTGGCAGCTTTGACACGGGCGGCTCCGCCTTCATCATAAAGGTTTTGGAGCTCTGCAATCTCGTCAATATTGGCCTGCTCCACTCTCCGGAGCTCGGACTCGATCATGGAATAATAGACAAGCCCCAATGCGGCGGCGACGCTGACCATCGTCAGCGTCGCGCCCAAAAGGGAAAGGCGGAACAATGTGTTCCGCAATAATTTCTGAACGGCGTCAATCAAGTCAATACCTCTAACTTTGGGTGACGCTTAAAGATCGGCCCTTAGACCTGCAAGCGATATCCCGCGCCGCGAACAGTGTGAAGCAAAGGCTCATCAAACTCTTTGTCAATTTTACCGCGCAGGCGGGAGATATGGACGTCGATCACATTGGTCTGGGGGTCGAAGTGATAATCCCAGACTTTTTCGAGCAACATGGTCCGGGTCACAACCCGGCCGGCATTTCTCATCAAACATTCCAGCAGGCGAAATTCGCGGGGCTGGAGCAGAATTTTCTGTCCGGCGCGGCGAACCGTGCGGGCGAGGAGGTCCATTTCCAGATCGCCGACCTTGAGTTTTGTCACGGCCGCATTCGGATCGGATCGCCGGCCTATCGCTTCGACGCGGGCGAGGAGTTCCGTAAAGGAATAGGGTTTGGCGAGATAGTCATCACCGCCTGCCCGCAGGCCTTCAACCTTGTGGTCTACTTCGCCAAGCGCTGAGAGGATCAGAACCGGGGTCGCATCCCCGTCTTCGCGTAGATCGCCGAGCAGTTCCAGCCCGTCCCGCTTAGGCAGCATACGGTCAAGTATCAGGGCGTCATAATCAGCCGCCTTGGCCATTTCGAGACCTAAATCCCCGTCAGGGGCGAGGTCAACAACATGACCGGCTTCCATCAGTCCCTTGCGGACATATTCAGCGGCCACTTCATCATCTTCGACAACGAGTATTCTCATTTCTTTCTCCACTTGGTCCCCCAGACTTTCACGTAAAATTATGGCAGTTTCTTTGCGGTAAATATGGTTTTAAAATGGCAAAACCATATAAGTTTCTCGTCCGTTTTTCAGACGGACCTGTAAGGTGATACTTTGTTTTTCATCCAATTTGGCATTTAGAACCACTGTGCGCAGAACGTCTGTCTCGGCCAAAGGTTCATTTTCGGCCTCTAACAGCACCATACCCATCTCGAAACCGGCGGCCTCAGCCTGACTGCCGGGCGTAACGGATTCAACATAAATCCCCACCTGATCCGACCGCATCTGGATCGCATTTCGAAATTCGGAAGAGATATCAAGGACTTGCAGACCTGTATCGATATTGATTGTGCCGCGTGCCGGCTCTTTTGGCGGGGGCGGCGGCAATCCTTGTGTGACCGCTTTGGCCGTTTCAACTTCGTGCTTATCAGGTCTTTCGACGATAGAAATATTGAGCGCGTAGGTTTTTTCGTCCCGTTCATAGATAAACCGGCCAACGTCTCCGGGATGCATGTCCCCGATAACGCGGGTCGCTTCGACCGAATTTCGAACGGGCTTATCGTTTATTCGCAACAGAATATCATCGACTTGTAGTCCATATTGCTGGGCCGGACTGCCGGGCACAATGTCATTGACCAGAGCGCCCGCTTTGAAAATGCCGGGTCTGCCTTCAATTTCAAACTCCGCATCGCGCAGGGCCGCGCCGAGATAACCGCGCCTGACCCGCCCGTCCGCTCTAAGTGAGTTGACGATCTCTTCGGCGGTTGTATGCGGAATAACGAAAGCAATGCCGACACTGGCCCCGGTCGGAGAATAAATCGCCGAGTTCACGCCAACAACTTCCCCGTCCAGATTAAACAGCGGGCCGCCGGAATTCCCCCGGTTAATGGTTGCATCGGTCTGAATATAATCGACATAATTGCCGCTATCGACGCGTTCCCGCCCAATTGCCGAGATGACGCCGAGACTGGTGGATTGACCAATCCCAAAAGGATTACCAATGGCCACAACCCAATCACCAATTCTTACGTCACCCTCTTTTTTAAATGACAGATGCGGAATCTCTTTTTGGGTTTTAATCTGAAGCAGAGCGAGGTCTGTTTCCTCATCGGTTCCAAGGATGCGCGCCGGATAAATCTGGCCGTCATTGAATTCGATATTGATGGAGTCCCCGCCTTCAATCACGTGGTAATTTGTAACGACTTCGTTTTTATCGGAAATGATAAAACCGGAGCCCTGGCCTTCTGACGTCGTTTCGCCGCTTTCGGTTCTGACAATAACATTGACGACAGACTGGCTTACATTTTCCACTAAATCCGCAATGGACGGCAGAGAGGAGACCGGCATGTCCATCCGATTTCGAGATGTGGAAAGGCTGGGCGCACGCGCATCGGGCGCGGCGGGGATAACGCCCTCGGAGGATAAACGCGGAAGCGCGTCCGCCTCCTTGGAGGTAGCTTGATCCCGAAGCGGGGTAAAAGTTTCGTCCGGTTTCTGATCCGCTTTGGGGAATTGACCGCTTATGGCCGGAGTGCTCTTCAGCTGATCAGAAGAGCTGTCTTGCGCCCATGCCGAAGCCGAGACAAGAGCGAGCGCACTTGTCAGACTTAAAACCAATTTCCGTGATGTAAAAAGGGTCTGTAAAGACACTCAACGATTCCTCCAACTTGGCTCCCACCGTAGGAGCTCTTGACTTTCAGGAACATGTCCAAAACATGACAAGAAAGTCATGAACTGAGGAAAGCGCCTTTCATCCTGCTCAATGGCGAGAAAAGACAAAAATATGGTTGTTCTTTGGCATCTCGATCAAGCGGCTTTTATTAAACCCGGCCTTTGCAAAGATATGCTTAACAAAGGCTTGTTCGCGGACGCCCCAATCAGGATGGCGGGCCTTTAAATTCTTATCGAATTCAAGATTGGACGGCGCAGACTCTGCTTCGTTCAGAAACGGCCCATAGAGACAAATAAGGCCCTGTGACTTGAGAATATGGGCCGCGCCTATCGCCAGGCCTTCACACGCCGCGGGCGGCGCAATGTGGATCATATTTGCACAAAATACCGCGTCATAATTGGGCAAACCACCCCACCATTCGGGCGCCGTCATATCCAGCGGAAGCGCGGGACGGAGCTGCATGGGATAGTCCCGCCGCCAGTCATCCTCGCTCGCGCGGGAGTCAGCGTCAGGGTCGGAATATTGCCAGGAAATGTCCTCGCGAACCGCGCAGGCCGTATGGCCATGCTCTCCTGTTCCGGACGCTATTTCCAAGACATGGGCTTCAGCCGGTAAAAGGGTTTTGAGATGCTCCGCGATCACGTCTTTATTGCGTCCGGAGCTCGGAGAGAAACGACGCGCGCCGTGCTGTTCTCTGTCTTCGAGGGCGATAGGGGGTTTCGTCATGACGTACCCACTTTGGGAAGAATGAGGTCTGCCTGCAAGCCCCCCATATCAGACCGGGAAAGATGAATCAGCCCCTTATAGGCGCGGGCAAGGTCGTCGACGATGGCCAGTCCCAATCCGCTGCCGGGCGTGGCTTCGTCCAGCCGCGCCCCGCGTTTGAGTGCCTCTTCATATTCTCTGGGGTCCAGACCTGCGCCGTTATCTTCTATCGTAATGCGTATCATATCCGGGCGCTCTTCATCGGTTTTCGCCCGCAGCCTGATATCGCTTTTCGTCCATTTTGCCGCGTTATCCATAAGGTTTCCCACCATATCCTCCAAATCCCTCTTGGCCCCCCGAAAGACAAGGGAGGGTTCGGATTCAACATCGATCAAGAGGTCTTTATCACGGTAAATACGCGGTAGAGTGCGCGTCAGCGGCTCGATGACCTCTTCCAGCGGCGTGGTGACACCGATTGCCTGCCCTCTGGCCGCCGCGCGGGCGCGGCGAAGGTGATGGTCCACCTGTTGACGCATAATTTCGGTTTGCTTGGTCACCAGTTTGGAGGGCGTCGATTTTCCGCCCTGCGCTTCATTCTGCAGCACAGCCAAAGGGGTCTTCAACGCATGGGCCAGATTGCCGACATGGGTGCGGGCCCGCTCGACAATATTTTTATTATGAATAATCAGACTGTTTAGCTCTTCAGCAAGAGGCGCGATTTCAGGCGGGTAAATGCCTTCAACCTGGGCCGCTTTACCTTCCCGTATATCTGCAACTTTGTTTCGCAGCGTAAAAAGCGGGCTAAGGCCGACTCGAACCTGAGTAAAGACGGCAAAAATTAGTGCCAGACAGAGCGCTGTCATGAGCCCAATGGCCGTCAAAGCAAAGCGTTGAATATCGCGTGTGGCGGCCCGTTTATCCGCCCCGGCCAGGACTATAACCGGCTGGTCCGTTCCGGGCAGAATGACCTGCCGCGCCACGATGCGCAGAGTCTCCCCCGTATCCACCCCCTGAGTTGAGGCCCGAACGGCTTCGCCCATATTGGATTTGAGCTCCCGCAGCACGGGCGGATCCAGGGTCAGGCTTTCGCCGTAAAGAGAGCGTGACGCGGCCAAAGGCAGCAAAGGTGCGCGAACCTTTTCTCCTACCCGGCCTATTAGCCAGTAACGCCCGGACAGAGCGCGTTGATAGCGGGGATCCAGCGGCTCACGGGACAAGGCGACCACGCCGTTATCATTGACATCCACCGAGGCGATCAAAGACGTCACGGCGCTGTCGAGCGGGTCATCAAAAATGCGGTATGTGGTTGTGCGGTAGAGCCAGGTCAGCACCACGGCCGAGAGGATAAGGATAGGAATGGCCCACATTGCCGCGCCCCGGACAAGTCCGGTAACGAGGGAACGGGGCTGGCGGGATTCGGTCATGAAAAAAGTCTAAGGCGAAAAAAATGCCGCAACAAACTATCTAAACCTTCGCCCTTTAATCCTGAGGCGCAGGCGTTAGGTTCGAATAGAGTATGGACTTGAATTTATTCAGCCTTTTCAGAAGCCGGATCAACCAAACGGTATCCCAGTCCTCTGACTGTCTCTATCCGGTCAGTGCCGATTTTGCGTCTCAGCCGTCCGACAAAAACTTCGATGGTGTTGGAGTCGCGGTCATAATCCTGTTCATAGATATGCTCGACCAGCTCCGTTCGGGAGATAACGCGCCCCCGATGGGCCGCCATATAGGCGAGGAGGCGGAATTCGTGACTGGTCAATTTAATCGCCATGCCTTTGACGAAGGCCCGCGCCGAGCGGTTGTCGATGGACAATTCGCCAATCTCAATCGTATCTGTTGTATGACCCGAAGCGCGGCGCAATAAGGCCCGCAAGCGCGCCAAGAGCTCTTCGGTGTGAAAAGGCTTGGTCAGATAATCATCCGCGCCCGCATCAAACCCGGCGACTTTTTCGCTCCACTGATCCCGCGCCGTCAAAATCATGACCGGGAATTTCTTGCCGTCTGCACGCCATTTCTGCAACACGGAAACGCCGTCTATTTGCGGCAAGCCCAGATCCAGAACGACGGCGTCATAAGGTTCTGTATCCCCCAGAAAATGACCATCTTCGCCATTATCCGCCACGTCCACCGCATAGCCGGTATCCTTTAAGGCCGTGCGGAGCTGGCGGGACAAATCGGGGTCGTCTTCTACAATTAAAATACGCATGAAAAACCTATCGAAAAAAGAACGCTAAATCTGGGCTATAGCCGAAAATATCATTTCACCCGGCCAGTCGTGGCGTCAATACGAATATCAATAATTCGACCGCCTGGCGCTCTGACCCGGACAATATATGTGTTCCCCACGAGCCGCAGATCAACATATTCGCCGCCATCCACCCGTTTGAGGGCAATAGATTTCGCCTTGGACGCTGAAATCCGGTTTTGCGCGTATAGAACATAAGACGGCGCGTCCGCAGAAACGCTTTGCGAATAGGGTTGGGACGCCTGGAGGGCCTTATGGGCCGGCGCTTGCGGCGCCGCCATAGCTGTCGCTGCGCTCAAGAAAAGCGCTGTCGCAGCAATCATTATGGACCGTAACGTCATCATGCGCCCTGTTTAACAATATAAGCCTGAATAACATCTGAATATGTGATTCAGGCGAGCGTTTATTGCTTAGAGCAATCCGCTACGAATGTCAGCCCCGCCCATATCCGGCCAGTCTTTGGCCATGGTCGGCAAGGCGGAAATTTCGGCGTCGGTCAATTTGATAAGCGTTGTCACATAAAGATCGCCTTTGGCCGCGCCTTTTCCGGAAAGGCGGAAGCGTTTCCCTGTATTGGTTCCGGGCGGTATAGTCAGCTTGACCGTGCCTTGCGGCATGGGAATGTCCACTTTCGCGCCTTTGGCCGCCTCTGACAGGGTGATGGGCAAGTCCAGATGAAGATCATCGCCTTCGCGCCGCAGGTTTTTATGCGGCTTGATATTGATCTCGATTTTGGCGTCGCCAGCCGGTCCGCCATTGACACCCGGGCGTCCTTTACCACGCAGGCGCAGGACCTGACCGTCTTTCACCCCGGCAGGCAATTTCACTTTCAGCCCGCCCTGAAGGGACTTCGTCCCGCCTTCCAGCGCCGTCAGGAGCGGCAATTGCATTTTATAGCGAACATCCGCGCCTTTCTGGGGGCGCATGGGCGGACGATCCATTCCGCCCTGCATGCCGCCCATATTCATTCCAAAGAGGGAGGAGAACAGATCCGCCATATCGTCCTGGCCGCCGGCGCGGCGAGATCTCTGGTTGAAGCCGCCGAAACCGCCAAAGCCGGTTTGCGGCCCGCCCCCGCCAAACGGGTTTCCGCCGCCTGCAAAGGGATTTTGCTGCTGTCCGGATGCATCGACCTGACCCGTGTCATATTGCTTGCGCATATCGTCATTGGACAGCAGGGAATAGGCCGCCGTCACTTCCTTGAAGCGCTCCGCAACCTTGGGGTCGTTATTATTCGTGTCAGGATGAAGTTTTTTCGCCAGTTGCCGATAGGCTTTTTTGATATCGGCCTTGCTCGCGTCTTTCTTCACCCCCAATAAAGTATAAGGGTTTTTTGCCATGTTAGGAATGTAAGCGGGACGACGGCGTTTTCAATGGCTTAGATGGGGGAAATCAGAAGTTTTGCTGATGCGCCCCAGCCCGCCAAATCCGAACCCTGGGCGACATCTATATGAGTGATGTTTGTAGCGGCGGATTGATAGCTGGGCGTTGTGACTTCTGCCGCCTCCGCCAGGGAGTCACCGCTCCACAATCTGACGCGATATCTTTCTCTTCCTTCGCCTAGGGGCACCTCGCCGAGCCAGCTATCCGCGTCCACGCGGCTCCGGCGTATCCAGCTAAGGTTAAGGAGTCCGTTTTCTTTCTGGACACTGAGATGCGCGGGGCTGAGGGGTTTGATATGACTTGCGGCATAGCTGAGTTCCACCGGATTGCTTTGTTGTCCAGCGGCCGTCGCGGTCAAAGACACGGTCTCCCCGATATACTCCGGATTGAGGCTCAAAGTCTCTATCCCCGCATTCAGCCAGACAATTCGCGCGCCTGCAGACACCCCTTCTCGGCTATAACCTTCGCTCCCGACGCCGCGCAGAACTGCGCCGCAGCGATAGCGGTTCGGCCCGATGAGCGTGATATTGGCCATTTGCAATATATCCCAGCCGCGGGGCGTCTCCACCGCAAAACGGTTTGCGCCAGCCAGCACCGCCTCTTCAGATTTACTGCTCAGCCCGCCGCCCGCCATGAGAATTTCAAATTCCGCAGCCCGGTCAAAATAAGCGGTCGGACCCGGCGGGATATCAGTCAGCAAAGCGCCGAGGCGCAGAGGCGCCCGAAGATCCACGCTTTCGCCTGTCACCTCTATCACCGTATCGCTAAACGGCGAGAGCAGAGCTCCGACGGCGAGCCCGGTGAAGGGAGCTGGCAAGTCAAGCGCAATGGGAATGGGCCGGCCGGGATAGGTAATGGGCGTGTTCACATCAGGGGTTCCGCCGGAATTGGCCAGAACGGCCTCACCCGTATCGCGCTTTGCCTGCACATTTTGGCCATCAAGTGTTTCAATCCGCCAGACATCGCCTATTTCCGAGAGCCTCACGCGATCGCCCGCTTCTAATGTCATGTTTTGCGGCGACAAAGAAAAGCGCAGGCTTTCGCTCTGCGTCTCTATCCGCTTTATCAAATTATCGCAGAGGTAATTGGCAAAGCTCCGGTCCATGACGACGGGCGCATTTATATCCAAAATTCGTTCTGTCTCGGATAGCCGGTCACGCGCGGAGGCAAGGCCAAGCTGATACTCCGTTCCAGCGTCGATAAAATGCAATCTCACATCTCGTAAGCTCTCAGCCGGATCGGCATGGCTCCGCGTGACCGGGCCGTCGGTATTGTCCATCAAGTCGTGGGGTGTGAGTATCTGTACTTCGCCCTCGCCAAGGGAGAAGAAAGCAACCGTCCCCGCCCGCTGGGCCAGGCTGAATCCGTATAGTTCGCTCAAAGCGGAAATCGCGGCGCGGGCGCTCATGGGCCGATCAAGATGATAGCCTTGAACTAGCCCGTTCAGTCCCTGAGTGTCTATATCCACCAAACCGCTTTGAGCGGCGATATCGCGGACAATATCTGCCAGAGTGACAAGTCCTACCCGGCCCGTAATCCAGTGACCCTTTTCCCAGTTTTCTCCGTCCGACCAGACGTCGTCACGGGCCGAAAAATCAGGAAAAGGACGCGCGTCCCATGTCCAGACACTTGTCCGGTCCGTGTCAATCATCCGGCCCGGATAGTTCGGGGAGATGGGGTTATGGGCCGGGTTGTCCCAATAGGAAATGAAGGCTTCGAGATAGCGCCTTTGAATGAAATCGTCGCGCTCCCCATTGGAAAAATAGGGCAGACGGCTCTCACTGCTTTTGGGATCATAGAAGACATTGGGTTGGTTTGCGCCGAAATGGACGGCAGGACAGCCAATTTCCGTAAAGATTACGGGTTTGGATTGCGGTTGCCATGCCGTGGGCTGCGCAACCTCGACGCCGCCGATGCGGTCGAAATGCGGCTGCGACCACCAGTTTCGAATATCCTTATACCGAAACACCCAGGGCTTTCCTGCCCCGCCATCGGTAATCGAAGAGCGAATTTGCGCGTCCCGGTCAGCATCAGAGCCATAGAAATAATCATAGCCTTCCCCGCCTTCAATCTGACTTTGAAGATACTCCAAATCATAAATATAACGCGCCAAATTCTGATCCAGGTGCGCGCCCTCCCGCCAATCCGAGAGCGGGAAATAGGCGTCTATTCCCACAGCCGAGATATCGGGGCTGGCCCAGAGCGGGTCGAGGTGGAAGCTGACATCGCCGCTCCCATCCCGAGGGTGATGTCCGAAATACTCGCTCCAATCGGCGGCGTAGGTCAGCATGGCGTCAGACCCAATTATCGCGTGCACCTCCGACGCCAAGCTCACGAGATGCGTAACAGCCGGGTAAGTTGATTTACCGCCCGCCCGCTCTCCACGCAAAGTCGTCAGGCCCCGCATTTCAGAGCCGAGCACAAACCCGTCCACGCCTCCGGCTTCCTGCGCCAGCTTTGCATAATGCAGAACGAAATTGCGAAAGCCATTTGGCCCATCAAAAAATTGCGCCACCTGTTCCGCTATTCCGGCATGGCCGTCTGTCCCGTCGCTCGAGCTAATTCGTCCCCGCCAGGGAAACGGGCTTGGCCCGTCCGGTATGTCCATCAGAATGAACGGATAAAGCGTGACTTTGAAACCGCGCTGTTTGAGCGTCTGGATAGCCTGTAAAATAGACTCATCAGACGGCGTGCCGCCGTAATTCGGGCGGCCCTCTTCATCAGACGAAACCAGATAGGCTTGGCCTCTCGCGTTCATCCCGACCTGCCATTGCGCCTCCGGAGTTATGCGGGTTCGGCTTTCCACACCGGGCCGAATTTCACATTCCCCGCAGCGCAAATCCGTTCCGAACCAGGAGGTAATGATCGACACATGGCGGCAATTGGGCAGCTGATCTTCGAGCTGATCCAGAGCGAGCAGAATATCTGCTTTTCCGGACAGATTGTTCATATTTATCGGACGGGTGATGCCTGGCTCTGGTGTTTCCTCGATAATCTGAGCCGCATAGGCGAACTCGCCCGACCCGGGGAGCAGGCTCACCGATTTGACCAGAGTTTCCATTTTTTGCCCCGCCTGCATCGGGGGAACCCGCAGAACTTCGGCGTTTATTTGCGGCAGCCGCGCCCCGAACCCGTCCAGAGGAAAGTCTTCAAACACGACATAGGCCGTATTTCTAAAGGCCGGAATGCCTTCGCCTTCTATCGCGCTGATAATCGGATCCGGCATTTGATCGGACGTGCCTTTGTAAACGCGCATTGTTAGTCCAGCGCTCTCCAGAGGTTCGCCATTAGCCCAGAGGCGATCCACGCCCAGAATTTCGCCTTCGCAGAGACCCACCGCAAAACTCATCGTATAGCTATAATTTGTCCGGCTTGGCCCGCCGCCCTTCCCGCTCTGCACTTCTTCTTCCGTCCGTATTTCGCGAAGGCGCGAGGCCCAGATGACCTGTCCCGCCAGTCTCACCCGTCCATAGACACGCGACATGGGCGCGCCGTCCCGGGACGTCTGCACATGCAGACTTTCCAGTCTTGGGCCCTCCAAGACGCGGTTATCGAAAATATGGGATATGGCGCGGTTGGCCGTGGAAAGCGCAAAGGCGGTGGCTGCCTGAGCGGCGGTATTGGCCGCAATATTGGCGGCGGTCACAGCAAGTGTGGTCATATTATAATTTCCCAAAAAAAAAACCCGCCAAAGGCGGGCCCAATAATTATACGGATTTATTAGTGATTAAGTCAGGCTACTAAGCGATACCCTTTGTTTCCATCTGGACTAATTTTAATTGGATCGTTTCGCGTAGATGGAATACACTTTCTGCTTAAATTCTCAACACGCATTTCGCTTTCATCCACATCGATGAGATTGAAAAACCCGATACCTTCTAGGTGTTCTATTATCATCATTCGAATGACCACCTCTGCTGTTTGGTCAATTGGATTATCTCCACGCTCCCACCGGCCAACAGTTTGACCATCTTTCTGTACTCTCTCGCCGAGTTCAGACTGTGTTAAGCCTAATTCTGTTCGAATGAACTTTAATTCATCAGGCAGCATTCCACTTTCCGACATTACAATGCCGAAAGCGATGACTGCGTGAAGTAGGTTAACCGCAGGTATCCGGAAAATAATGTTGCCATCATCATCCTCTTGATAAGGCATATCTTTTAAGATCACATTATCAAGACCGCATTCGGTGTATTTATAATCTTTCACTTTGCTCATTTTTGTCATGTTTTATCTTTCCACATGATTGTTATCAACTTGACACCGCAAGCTTTGACATCAGGGATTATAATTAATTTTATCGTCCGCCCGTTACTGTTCGGCGATCTACCTTCTATTGCGTACTTGTAATAATCGCGTGAGGCAGGCTGCGGAGCGTCATACACAAATCCTGTTCTGATTATATGTAGAATGTCACCTGTAGTAATGTTTCTTTCATCGAGTCGTTCCTTTGCATGATCAGTTAAAACCAAATCAAGATTAAGCATATTCCCTAATTTATTAAGTTCGCTTGTCGCTGTAGCCGGGTCCCACATAATATTAAATGCCTAAACTAAATGTATCATGATGATATATTTAAAGGTAAAATCCATATTTGCAAGACCAAAACGCTGTCACTCATAGTTACCTTTCTCAGGAAAACGGAAACTGTGGGCCCAACGGCGTTGCCAATAGGGAACGAAAAAACTCTCCACCACGGCGCGGCCCCAATAGGCATGAGTGATAATGTTCGGCGCAGAGAGAATGGCGATATGTTTACAAGGTGCGTCCAAGCTCATGCGGAATAACAGGGCATCGCCGGGGCGGGCCTGGGCGTTCGGGATTTCTATCAACCAGTCTCGCGCGGCCTTTCGCAACGTCTCTTCGCCGCATTGTTCGGCCCAATAGGGTGTATAGGGCGGCGGGGCGACAGGCTCCCCGCCATAGAGGCGGCGATAAATCCCGCGAACAAGGCCCAGACAATCGCATCCCGCCCCGCATTCACTCGCCTGATGCTGATAGGGCGTGTCGAGCCAGCGCTTGGCCTCTGTAAGGACGCGCCTTTGAATGTCGTTCATTTATAACGTGAGCCGCCATCCTTGGGCGCGCCTTCCTTGGGGCCGGAATAAAGGCCGTCATCACCGAGCAAAAAGGGAAAACCGCGAAAATTAATGACATTGCCGAATTGATGGCGGCAGGCCTCAAGGGTTTTCGGACAAACTGTTCCGTCCGGAAATTGCGACGCGTCCACCCCGCAACGCGCGTCGCCAAAGCTGGCGTCACACTTTTTTGAAAATACGCGGCCCGTCGACCGGCCGAGCTTATGGGACAGGCCGAGCCACTCAATTTCATAATGATCCCGGCGAGTCGTGACCTGTCCCAAGTCGCCAACGGAGATGACAATAAATTGCGTCGGGTCCTGCCAGTTGACTTTCAGGCGGGACAGTTTGGCCTCTTGCAAAATACCGTCCGTGATATCGCTTTCTGAAATTGAGGCCGCGTCCAATACGCCTTCAATCGCGCCATTGTCAGAGGCAAAGCCAAGACGATGTTCAGCTTCAGATTCTGTTAGGCTCGACCCGGCAGAATAGGTCACGCCGTCAATGACGAGGTCGCGGTCATGCTCTGAAAATCCAAAGACGCGTCCGTCTTTCAGCTCCAGTTTCCAAGCCATGCAAAAAGTCGTAACGGACTGAGAAAGGGAATTAATTAAGTCCGGAGAAAGGTCACGCATAAGGCAGCTCCACCATAGGCAGGCTGCGCATCTGCCCGGCGCCGAAATCCTCCAAGGTCATATCAAGAAAATCGGTATCAAACCGCACGACCGTATCAAAAGAAAAGCCGGCTGTAAGAACGGCTCCGGGGGTCGGCGGCGAGACGAAAGTTATGATCCCCGTCAGGTAATCTATGGCAATATCGGGCGGTGAAACCGACTGCCCATCAACGCCAATCAAAACCGAATTTTCCAGAGGCTTTGTGATAGGACGCGCGAGACCACCATAGTCTTTGACAAGTTGAAACTTGGTTGTCATTCCATCGCCTTGCCCGAGGGTCTGATCGAGGTTTGACGGCGTTCTCTCTATAGAACAGGAGCAATTGTCAAAGGGGTCGGAAAAGCGAAAACTGTGCAACCGTCCTTTTCGGTATATAAAAAACTGTATTAATTCAGCAAGCTGTTCCTTTGACTTAACCCCTGCGATTGCGTCGAATTTCCGGCGCGGCAGAGCATGTGGGGCGTTACGATATTCCTGCCCGCTAGAGAGCTGCGAAATCTGTGTGGTAAATTCCGGCCCTCCACTCGCCCCAAAGGCAAGCGACATCGGAAAGCGGACATTGTGAAATTCCGTCATAATTATCTCATTGAATGGAAAATTTTAAAGGAGCTTTCGCCCCTGATTTAACGCCCGCGACAGACCTGCCGCGAGCTGTGTTTCCGACTTCTTGAACTCCGACGGGGAGCTAACGCCAGACACATTCATCGTGACATTTATGGGAGAAGGTTTCGCGGAACTGCCCTGCCCTGAAATAGATTGAATGGCAGAGTTGAACACGGATTGAAGCGGGTCTGAAATCAGTTCTGTCACGGCCAATCTGGCCAGATCCCGCGTAATGGATTCGGCTAAATTCGAGAAAGAAAACTCCCCCTTTCGGGCGGCGCGTTCCAGAGCATTTGAAATGCGATCCCCCGCTTTCTCGAAGGCCTGCGCCATGTCGTTTGCGGCATCAGCCGCCCCTTCAATATCGAAATCAGAGACGGCCCGAGCCGCTCTATCTGTCTCCGTCATCTGTGACCTCCGCGTCAGGAAATTGTTTCTGTAAGGCGTCAAAATCAACGGATGACATCGCCTTGCCGCTCTCTCTTTTACAGAGCGTCAGCCAGTCCGCGACATCCATTGACCAGAAGCTTTCAGGCGTTTGGCCCATCTGTAAAACTGCCAATCGGAGCCAGGTCTCAAACGGCCACTTCGTTGTTTCAGACATTCTCGAACGCCTCCTCAATCATGTCCGCCATCACCTTCATCACCTCTGCCAATTCTGTTTCGCTGGCCTTGAATGCGACTCTGTCTGCCTTCCCCGGAGTCAGATCTTCCGGGGAAAGCAGACAGGCCAGCATGACCCGCGCGGTGGTAAGTCGCACGGATCGATCGGGGCTTTGCAGGCAGCGGGACAATGCCTTTGGCCCCGGACACTCCAAGCGGCGAGAGAGGACAAGAAGCGCCGCCAGAGTGAAACGAAGAGAATAAGATTTTCTGCCCAATTGGACGGTTCGGGAATGCGGACTCATAGCGCGCTGAACACGGGCGCACCGGCGCTCATCAGGGTAATATCAAACCCGGCCTCGCCTTGGTAACTGCCGGAATAGGTCAGGGTCGAAATCAGAAACGCGCCGTCAATCTGGCCAAAGCCCGGCAAAAGGAACCGTAACTCCAAACTGTCTTGCTCAAAAAAGGCTTGTCTCACCTGCGCGGCAGACGCCGCGTCACGAAATATTCCCTGCCCTGAGACTTCGGCAGATTTCACCCCGGCATTGGGCAGGAGTTCTTTCCACCCTTGCGCCGAGTCGCTGTCCGTCACATCGACGACCCGCGCATTCAGGCGGAGCGTTTTCGTCCGCAAGCCGGCAAGGGTGACATAACTCTCATCCTCCTGTTTGAGTTTGACGAGCATATCCCGTCCGCGTTGAGCGCTCATGGAAGGCTCCTTTCGATAAAATTAGGGGGCTTGAACAAGGTAAGACAGGCGCAGCAAGCCGTGATGGGTTCGGCCATCCGGCGCGCGCAAGATGTCGGAATAAAGCGGGGTTGCGCTGACGAGGCTGCCTGTCAGTAAATGCCCGGCGAGGCCGTCCAAATCCGTGACCACCGCCTCAAGCTGAGCCAGCAAAGCCAGAACTTCCGCCCGCCCCGCATATCGCGACCAGAGATGCAGAGTCATCTGATGTAAATGAAGCTGCGTTTCGTCCCCGCCGACATCTTCGCGGCGCATCGCGCCGTAGCTGAGATAGGGAAAAACGGGATCTTCGGGGGCGCTGTCATAGAGACGGGGCGGCGTGCCAAGAGCGTCCTGAATGGCGGTACTTTGCGACAACGCCGAATGCACCGCTTTGGCTATTGCTTCCTGACTCATTGCCGTTCCTCCTCGCAAATAAGGTGAAGCCGTTCGCCTCTCGTATCAGGATCGGAGGCGGCAATGACGCGCAATATCCGGTCGCCCCAAATGAGCCGCGCACGTTCCGGGAAATCGCGGCGGTAGCGGATGATGACGAGGTAACTTTGCGTAATACTCAGCCGTCCATTCTCGCGCGTTTCCGAGAGAGTCTTTGGCTTAATTGCCGCCCAGAGCGCGTGCTGAAAGCTCCAGGTGGTGATGGTTCCGCCGAGATCGTCCGCGACGACAAACGGCGCGTAGAGGCCCAGCCGCGTACGTAATTGCCCGATCATAGCTTCAGGCTCCGATAAGGCATGACAAGGGCATCGACCATCATCGGAATGCCCGGCATGTCTTTGCCCGCGCGGTGTTCATAACCCTGCCCGATGAGCAGGAGCATGGCCTGACGCAACGGCATGGGAATATCGTCAATGCTTTCGCCGTACCCCGCGACCACATCTACGGTGATTGCTTTGATTTCGGGGCGGTGATGCCAACTCCAAAGTCCTAAGGTCTGTTTCTGAATATTGGCAGGCGTGGCACGCAGATTGATCTTGAGATCATCCAAGGGCACGGTTTCATCCTCTCCATTCTCCAAGTGGAGCGTCATCGCCGTTACGGATTGAACCGGCGCAATGTTCAGATAGAGACTACGGCTAAACGGCGGGGCAAAGGTGACGCGCTGCGGACGTTTAATCAGGCTTTGGCGGCAAAGCGTTTCGACCTGCTCGCGCGCGCTCTGAATGAGCTCGTTAATCAGCGCGTCTTCTTCGTTGTGGTCAAGACGCAGAAAAAGCTTCGCCGCCTCAATCGTGATCGGCTCTATGGGCGGGGGCGTTATATCGGTTATCAAAATGTCCTCCTGATGATGGAAATAAAAAAGGCCGCCCGAAAGGCGACCTTGTGAAAAATTGAAAGTATCTGTCACTCCGCGCTTGACGCGGAAGACCGAGAGACTGGATGCTGCCTTTGATTAAGCTCTAAATCTCTCGACCTCTTGCATCTCCGCTACGCTGCGGCGTGCGGAATGACAGGGTATAGCTAGCGTGACTTACGCCGCGGCTTTGAGCAGCTTAATCGCGTCGAAATCCTGCACCCCGCCGCCGACGCGTTTTGTCGTGTAGAATAAAACGTAAGGCTTGGCGGAATAGGGATCGCGCAGGACGCGCACGCCCTGACGGTCCACGATCAGATAGCCGCGGCGGAAATCGCCAAAGGCAATGGCGGCGTTTCCGCTGGATATATCCGGCATGTCTTCCGCCTCGACCAGCGGGTAGCCGAGCAGAGTTGAAGGCTGCCCGGCTTCCGCAGCGGGCTGCCAGATATAATTGCCATCGGCATCCTTGAATTTCCGTATCTCATTTACGGTCCGGCGGTTCATGACAAAACTCGACCCGGCCCGGTACCGGCTCTTTCCCGCATAGATAAGATCAAGCAGCGCATCGACAGGAGAGCCTGCCTCAAACGCTCCGGCCGTGCCCGTGCTGACAGTGCCGAGTTCGCCGAAGCTCTGCGTGCCATTCGGGGCTTGAACGTAGTCGAGCAGGCCGCGCGGTTTATTGACCCCGTCTCCGCTAACAAAGGCGGCGGTTTCCTGCGCCCCAAAGACGTCCCTCACCTCATCGGCAAGCCACTGATCGACATCGGCCACGCCGTCATCCAATAGCGCCTGCGTCGCAGCAGGCATGGCGTAGAGCTCGCCCGCAGGGAAATCGAGCAGTTCGAGCTGCGGGGCCTGCGTTTCGATCCGGGCGTCGGTTTCTCCGGCCCAGCCCGACGCGGCGCCGGAGGAAGAGACCGGCTTTTTAAATAATCCGGCCCCAATACGCCGAACGGAGGCGATAGAGCGGAAAGGCGAGCTTTCCGTCAGCGCCCGGTCAATCCGGCTCTCTGTTTCCGGCGGAGCGATATAGCCGCCCTCCCCATCCGTGCTGGAGAGAGATTTGCCTTCAAGCGAGGCAAGGGCCTGCGCGTCGCCTGTCCGGATGAAGGAGGACCAAGCGGACTTGGCCTCATTGTTGTTTCGTCCGCCTTGCAACGGGGTGGACAGGCTCATCGACAGATTGTCTATTTGTTTGGATTGCGCGTCCAGCGCGGCATTGAGGCGGGACACTTTCTCGTCGAGAACCCCATCCGAGGATTTGGATTCCAGCGCCGCCAGTCTTTCGTCATTGGCGGATTTGAACGCCTCAAATGTTTTGGCGAAATCAGCTTTTAAATGCTTCGTTTCTAAATCAGGCATAAGCCATGTTTCCTTTTTGTGAGAGTGAAAGATCGTCAATTTGGGTAATCCGCGCGCTGCGGAGCATGGGGAAAGCCACGACCGAGACCTCCCACAAATCCAGTTCTGTCAGGAGGCGCCCGGTTTGATTACGGCTGGAGCGTCGAACGCGGTACCCGATGGACAGGCCCGACACCGCGCCTTGGCGGATGAGGGTGGCTATTCGACCCGCCTCTCCCGAACCGCCGATTAATTGTCCCGAGACGAAGAGTCCGGTTCTATCTTCCACCACCCGGTCCCAGACTCCAATGGGCGCGCTCGTTTCGTGCCCGAACAGCATCGGCAAACGTCCATCAGGCAGCGCAAGTATCGAAGCGGCAAACGCGCCTTGGCTCACGACGTCGCCGGATAAGTCCGTCTGATTAAACAGGCTGGCATAGCCGCTGATACGAAGGGAGGCGCTCATTTCGGGCGCTCCGCTTCAATGGCGTTGAGAGTGACTTGCCGCTCAATCCGTCCAAGACTTTCCCGTATCATATCCATCTGCCCTTCGAGCAGAGCAACACGCTCCAGAGAGGGTTGACGCAGCACGAGTTGTGTCTCCACGGCTTCAAGCCGCGCATTGGCCCCGCCCGCCCAGATCAGACCGCTCGCCGTTTGAATGGACAGGGTTATCAACATGCCGAGCGTGACCGTGCGATTGAAAGAATAGGCTTTGTTCTGGTTCATGCGGTGTCTCCCTTCGGCGAAAGTCCGGCAAGGGCGCGCTTTTCGCTGTTGGAAAGAAAGTCAGCCGCTGTCAGCCTTTGCCAGAGCGTATTCCTGTCTTCGGACAGAGCGGGCACTTTCTCCAGATCAGGTGAAATTATGAGAGCGTCGTCAAACCAGGGACGGAGCCAGCTTTGGAGGCCATCCGATGTTTTGCGGACGAGCGGGATAATCGTCTGCCGCCAGAAGGCCTGATTGGCTTCGCGGTAATTGGCGTAAGTATTGTCGCCCGGCAGGCCGAGCAGCATGGGCGGCACGCCAAAAGCGAGCGCGATTTCGCGGGCAGCTTCGCGGCGGGCCTGAATGAAATCCATATCGGTTGGCGACAGGCTCATGGATTTCCAATCAAGGCCGCCCTCCAGCACTAGAGGTCGACCCGCATGACGCGCCCCGGCATGACCTGAGTCCAATTCGGATTTCAGGCGTTCAAATTGATCTTCGGTGAGATGCTCCGATCCGCTCACGCCTTTGTAAATGAGCGCGCCGCTGGGACGAGCGGAATTTTCCAACAGCGCCTTCGCCCATCGCCCGCCTTCATTATGTAGGTCGACAGCCTGCGCCGCCGCCTGCAAGGGCGAGACAGAGTCCTGCGGGCTGAACAGGCACATGAAAAGGAGCGGAGACCGGCCCGAGGCCGGATCAAGACGTAAGCGGCGTTTTCCGCCTTCCGCCGTTTCGACCTCCCAGGCCGCTGCCGCGCCCGTCCGGGTTTGGAGCGCCGTCACGGCGCCGGGGTTTAGGGCGGAAAGAAAAACGGGCGCCCCGCCCACCATTCGCGCCTCCAGATAGGCCTCTCCGGAGAGTTGCAAATAACCGTAAAAAGCTTCGAGCGTTTCGGTCGAGCTGGACATTATCGGCGAGCGCGTCAAAAACTCTGAGGCCGATATGTCTCCTTCCAGTTTTAAAGGCACGCTCGCCGCCGCTTCGGCAATCAGGCGGACGCAGCGATAGACGATGGGATTGCGCGCAAAGCCTTCTCGGCACAGGGCAGAGAAATTACGCGGCGTCCAATGCGCCTCCGAGCAAAGCTGCAGAGCGATAAGAGGCTGCGCGGCTTTTGTGTCGGACGGCTGTGCTTGCGGCGCAGAAAAAAAACCGCTGCGACCCGCAGCGGGTTTGAGAAAACTAAACATGGGGCTTATCCTTTCGGGCGGCGCGTTTTGTTTAACGCGCAATTCCGGCGATAAGTTGTTTATACCCCAGAACCGCTAAGGGCGGATCATTCTCTTCATAATTCTTGCAAACTCCTGAAAAACTTCGGTTTTACGCAACCTTAAACAGGGATGGAATTTTTTTGTGTCGTCCGGTCAGGGTCTGTGCGAGTTTATAATTGACCTTCAGGTCTTGCCGGCGGGTTTCATCGCCGACGAGTGACGCCAGAGTAATTGCCCGGCGATAAGCTTCGATAGAGCTTTCCAGCGCCGCTCGGTCGCGGTTTTTCTGGCCAAGCTTCAACAGCGTATCCGCCAGAGCGCATTGGATAATCAGCGCTTCTTTCGGAGCGGAGTCAATTTTATAATAGGTTTTGGCTTTGTTGAGCGCTTCAACCGCTTGAATTAGCGGGGCTGTATCATTCGTCTGAGCCGCGAGCGTAATCATCTGCTCCGCCAATTCGCGGTTAAGCTCCCCTAACTGGGATGTCGTCCGATCCAGCTTTGCCTGCAATTCGTTTTTCAGGTCGCGTTTGGCTTTCAAATTCATTTTCGTCTCCCCACAGCCTTCGAAAATCGTCAATCAATTTGGGCCTAATTATGAAGGATTAGAGTTAAGGAGGATTTAAGAGTTGTCGGGTTTTTCTAGTAAACCTTGAGGTTTTCAGGGTCATATTCGGCGAATTCCCGGTTCCGATTTGCCCTCGATTAATAAATGCGTCACCGCCCAGACGAGCGCATCGGCGCGATCCGGACTCTTTGCTCCGGTCGCTGCCGTGCCCATTAAACGCAATTCGGCTTCCAGCGCGTCGAAGCGGCCCGCATGCAAAACGCGCCCTTGTTCATAGAGTAGAGCCACTGGTTCTGCGCGGCCAGTCTTGCTCTTTTTGGCGAACACCGTTTTGACCGGAACATAGGGATTGACCGTGTGAAGAATAGTTTTGACCAGGTCCCCGCCCTGGTTGACTTCGGCAAGGAGGAAGTCGGCGTCCCATCCCTTATATAGCGAGATGGCGGTCTTGGCCCAATCCGTCGGGGACAAGCCCTGCACTGTGCCGTCATGTAGAATATAGGCCCGCGCCGTATTCCCCCGCCCCTGCACGCCGGCGACGATGAGGCCGCATTGATCCGAGCGCGCCCCCGACGTCACGGGCGGGTCAATGGCGACAATTATCCGCTCCAGCGGAGGAAGAGCGCCTTCATAACGGCAGGTCTCGAATATGGTTTGCGACCAGAGCGCGCCCTCGCGATCAAACAGGATTTCGCCCTTCAGTTCCTGTCGTCCTAACCGCGTGCCGCCATAGGTTTCCTTCATCGCCGCCAGAAAGGCCGGAGACAGATTTGCCGCATTGGAACTCGTGTGCGCCCGGCTGACCGCGAGCCCGCCGACGGACATCAGGGATTTAAGCGCCGGGATAGGTTTCGGGGTTGTCGTGATGACAAGTTGCGGCCTTTCCCCAACGCGCAGTCCGAACCGTAAATTGGAAAGTGTCTCTTCAGGGTAGCTCCAAGCGCAAAATTCGTCTGCCCAGGCCGCGCCGAATTGCGGGCCGCGCAGACTATCCGGATCCTCGGCGGAAAACAGATACCCCACCGCGCCATTCGGCCAGTCCAGGCGGCGACGGGACGGCGAGTATGTGGGACGTTCTTTCGGATATCCGATATTGAACAATCCGCTTTCCCCGCTCAGCATGACCTCGCGGGCATCGGCCAGAGTTGGCGCGACCAGAGCGATGCGCCCCGTTTCAAACACTTTCCAACGCACCCATTCGGCCCCAGTGCGGGTTTTGCCACAGCCGCGTCCCCCCAGCAGGAGCCAAATCAGCCAGTCTGTTTCGTTCCGTTGATCGCCGCGTTGCCAGATTTCCCAGTTTTTAAAAAACTGGTAAGGGTCATTTCTGGAAAGACTCCAGACGAGCAGCAGCATCTTCGTCGGAGAGAGGTTCGATTTGAGCGACGAGATGATCGAGCCGTTCCAGAAAGCGTCTTCGGTCTTCGGGGTCAGGCGGGGGAAGGTCTTCATAACGCGTGAACTTCTTCTCTGCATCCGCATTCCGAATGCGGTCATTTTGCGCCTGTAAATCAGACAGGCATTTCAATGTGCTGCTCATGGAACGGGCAATTTTGTCGAGGGTCTCGGCTGTCTGGCGCGCCGCCGCAGGGTCTTTGCCCTCCTCTCGTATTTGCTCCGCCGCCAGAGTCATCTCCTCCAGCAATCGCCATATGGCCATTTGCGGCGCGGCGGCCTCGAAAAGCAGAGCATCACTTTCTATCGGCGTATGTTTTGGAGGGGGCATAGGAAATTGTCTTTCCAGAAGGAGGCGGATTAGATTTGGACTTGGGCGATGATGAGCCGCGTTTTATTCCCGCGACCGTACCGTAATGAGCCGAGAGTTTTTTCAAACCGAGCTTCAAAATTGTGAGACCGCTGCCACTGGCCCAAGATTCGGCGCGTTCGACAGATTCCAGCGACCGATCCAGACAGCACACCGCAACGACGGCCACATCCAGTCCCGCTCCCATCACGTCTCTGGCGTCCTGCACCCGGGCTTTGGCATCGGCGGCGCGAATGAACTGATCTTCCGCGCGATTGCAGTTTCCGCCTTCTTCTACCCCGGCTGTGTCATAACGCTGCGTGGCCGTCAGGCCGTGACCCGAGGCATGATAGTCCCGCGTAAAATGTCTGCCCGCCTCTACCAGAGGCGCGTCGAGCAGCGGGCGGCCGTCATAATCCGTCCGCCGCGCCAGGCGGTCCAGGACCGTCAGGCGCGCATTGACGGCCGCTTTTCGTTTGACGCCCCCTTGGACATAGACCTCGCGTTCTTCCAGATCGTAATGCTGCTGCGTCGCCGTCCCGTCGCGTCCATGTTTCAACCTGCGCTCCGCCGTTTTGGCCACGCAATATCCGTCCTTATGTAGTTCCAGCGCGCCGTAGGATTCTAAGGCCTGCACGTCCTTGACGGGCACCCAGAAAACCGGACGTTTACGTTTATCGCCCAAGGGCCGGGCCGGCATGGCGTCACAGCCCGTATTTAGAGAAATAATGGCCTTATGATGCAGGAGGCGCCGCAGGATTTGTATTTGATGGGGGCTCAGCATTTAAGCGGCCTCCGTCTCGACGGCTTTCGGAGATTGGCGCAGGAAATTTTCAAGACGAATAATCTTCATGTCCAGTACGGCGTCCTCCCGGCAGTCTTCGATAACTTTCAAAGCATGGGCGACAGTGGATCGGTCTTTCAGGAATATCCGGGCGATATGGGTGGGGTTCAGCTCATAGACTATATGGGTCAGATACATGGCGAGCTGACGCGTAAACCGCAAATGCGGACTCGCGCAGGGCGGATCGATCAAATCCGGCTCCGCTATGCCAAACTCAAGCGCAACAGCCGCAATGGCCAGTCCCGCCTGATGGGTTTGACGGGCTATAATTTTGGGATGGGGTGGGCGTCTCATTCAATCCTCCGGTCATGACTGAAGGCAGTATAGCCCAAAAATCATAAGTGAGGATTATATTCCTATATAAAAGAACAAAATGTCAACATCCGGTCATTGGAAAGGCCGTGGGAAATCTCCTAAGAGATTGAATTTAGGCAAAAATTTTATCCTGATCGGACTCTGACTGGGACGAGCGCTGCATTTTGACAAAATGGTCATAACCGAGGATCATGTTTACGTCGGCGCCGTTTTCGGACAGGGGCATCCGAATCCAGAATTGCGCCAGATGCGATCCGTTCGGCGTGCCGGGCCGGGTTACTCCGGCATATGCCCGTTTATTCTCAACCACATTCCGAAGAACGCGCTGCCAGTAATCCTTGCGGCACCCAAGCGGCAATTCATCAATATGTCGTCCCTGAATTTCGCTGTCGAACAGATTCCAGAACCCCGTCCCCGCCAGACGAATGCGAAAACGCTGCGCGCCCTCGCACACTTCGGTAATAGTCGTTGTGGGAAGCTGTTTTCCGATCACATGCGGTTCAATGTCGTGCCGAGCCGGGAGCTGACCGCCGACGCATTTGGAGCGCCAATAGTCATAAATCTTCTGTTGCTGTGGAAGCACCATTTGATGGCGTAATGCGTTACCCTTTATCACTCAACTCTCCCCCGAACCGGCCCTTATTCCGATCCTGGAGTCTTTATCGAAAAAGCGAGTCCCGGCGGCAACCATTTGTTAACCATATTTTCAGGAATTGACCCAAAAAGGCCCCGTTTTTTGAATCGCTTCCGATTCGACTTTGGGTGGAAGTGAAATTTCAGGAATCTTCGTAGAAGATTAGGGTGTCATCTCAAGGGCGGCTTTTCCCCAATCCCGTCCGTTTGGCGAGTTCGGAGCGGCGTTTGGCATAGGCCGGCGCGACCATGGGGTAATCCGCGGGGAGGCCCCATTTTTCGCGGTATTCCTCGGGGTTCATGCCGTACTTAACCCGGAGATGGCGTTTGAGAGACTGATAGGGTTTCCCGTCTTCCAGGCAGATAATCACATCATCCTTGAGCGATTCCTCAATCGGCACCGCCGGAACAAGCGCTTTTGCCTCCTGCCCGTCTTCCCCGGCTCTCGCGGCTCCGACCAACCCTTCATAAATTGAGCCGAGCAAGTCTGGGATGGCCTCAGCCTCTACCGAATTATTCGACAGATAAGCGGCCGCAATTTTAGTGGTTTGTGTCAAAAGAAATTCAGGAGACAGGTCGTCCCCTGAAGGTTTTTCCGGTTTTGGAGGTTTAGGTGCCGAGGACATAGATAACGATCAGGGTCACGAATAATATGCCTCCCACTATGACCGCCGGGAGGCCGGACGGCGCCGCCTCGCTCATGGCGCCCGCAGGACTGAACATTTGATAGAGCTTTTGCCCGACATGGCCGATCGTGCGCTTATGCAACCTGTTAATCTGAAAATTCAATCGATCCCACATGGCCGAACTCCAGAGGGCTACATTCAGCCCCATACGGCGATAAACCCAATCGGAGTCGATAATCTCGGCCCGTCGCTCTGCCGGATAAACGCCGTAGCGCTTGAGCAGGGTAAAGGCGAAAATCGCGGCAAAGAGGAGCTGTAGCTGAAAGACGACATGATCCCAGGTATAAGGCTTATAGGCCTCTTCCATCGGGAACGGCATCATGGAGTAGAGCAGCTGGTAACCTCCCCACGGCCAGGCCAGAACGATACAGAGTATCCCGGCGAGGCTCATCGCGACGAGCATATTCCAAGGCGCTTCCTTAACGCGGCGTCCGCTGTCATGGGCGAAGAAGGTAAAGTGCGGCACCTTGATGCCGGAATGTTCCATCACACCGGCGGAGGCAAAGAGCATCATGGCGAATGGCACCCAGAGATGTTCTTCCAGCGCGGCGGCGAGGATCATGGCTTTCGTGACAAAGGCCGCAAGAAGCGGGAAGGCCGCGATGGAGCCCGCCCCGATGAGGCAGAGCACCGCCGTAAACGGCATGGAACGGAATAGACCGCCAAGCTCGGACGCTTTGGCTGTGCCGGTCCGGTACATGACCGCTCCGATGGACATAAATAGCAAGGCTTTAAAGATAACATGAACGAAAACCTGTCCGACAACGCCGTTCATGGCGAGCGCGCCGCCAATACCGATACCGGCGACCATAAAGCCAAGCTGGTTATTCAGCGAATAGGCCAGAACCCGGCGAAGATCGTTTTCGACCACCGCAAAGAAAACCGGGAAACAGGTCATGATAACGCCGACCCATATCAGAATATCCGTGCCTTCAAATCCGCGTGCCAAAGCGTAAATTGCAAATTTCGTCGTGAAGGACGCCAGGATAACCGTTCCCGTAATTGAGGCTTTGGGATAGGCATCCTGCATCCAGTTGTGGAGCAGCGGGAAGCCGCATTTAATGCCCATGGCAATCATCATCAGCCATCCGCCGGGGGTGTTCAATCCGATGAAGTCAAAGGTGAAATCCCCGCCGCGGCTTTGCGCCACCATGACCGCCCCGGCCAGAAGCAGGACGCCGGAAAAGACATGGATCGCCAGATAACGAAGTCCAGCGGCATAAGCTGCCTCTCCGCCTTTCCAAACGAGGAAGACAGAAGAAATGGCTGTCAATTCCCAGAAAACAAACAGGGTTATCATATCGCCGGCCAGAACGCCGGCCACAGCGGCGCCTGTGTAAATCAGGGCCGAGCTGTCCGTAATACGGCATTTTTCGTGCAGGCCATAAATTCCGTTAATCAATCCAGCGAGACAGAAGAGATAACCCCAGACCAGGGACAGGCCGTCAATCCGCAGCGTGGTAAGTTCTATACCGCCAAATGTCAGAACGCCGCGAATATATTCAGGCTCCAGAGAATGCATCTGGAATATCAGCCAACCGGCAAAAACCGGCGCGGCGATTAAAAAGAATTTCCGGATATAGTGGGTTGCGTCCGTTTTTGGAAACAAGGCGCAGACAAGTCCGGCGAGGATAATCCAGAGACCCGGATTGATATTCATCAGATCAATCATGACTTGTCCCCCGCCTTGTTCGTCTCGGCGTGGCTCGTCTCGTCATGGCCTTCCGCGCTGACAAAAGGATCGGGCAAACCGCCTTCCCCATAATATCCCTCATCCCGGCTCAGCAGCTTGAAGAGCGGACGCGCCATAAAGACAATAAAGGAATAGGCCAGAAATCCGAACACAGCCCAGGACCCGGGAATGATATCCCACGGCGCAGGGTGTTTCAGAGGGTGCATGACGCCCAATATTGTCGTGATAACAATCCCGGCCAGCGGCAGCCAAAGAAAATTGCGCTTAAACTTGTCGTCCACCAAAAACAGAAATGGTTTGGCCGCCGGATGAATATCATCCGCTGCATGTTTTTGAACATTCGGATTTGCGGAGTCCTTACTCATGACAGGCCTCCCAGAATAGGCGTGAGGAAATCAACCATATCTCCGGCGAAGAAGAACAGGATCACACTGCCCAAGGCCGTGAAGACAGGCGGCACAATCACCCAGAGATGTTTCTTCTGCTCCTCTGCAATAATCGCGTCTGCGGCGATATCGGCCGGGGGTTTCATAAATCCGCGAACCGCAATCGGAACCAAGTATATAATGTTCAAAATGGACGAGGCTATCAATGCCGCAATGAGGATGCCCTTGCCGCTATCCAGCGCCCCCGCCATTAGAAAAAATTTCGGCCAGGAGCCGCCCGCAGGCGGAATGCCGATGATGGAGACGGCGCCTACCAGAAACGCGCCGAACACCCAGGGCATAGTCCGGCCTAGACCGTCCAATTGCGAAATTTTTGTTCTGTGAGAAATGGTGTAAATCGCACCCGCACACATAAATAGCGTAATCTTGCCCCAGGCATGCATGACGATTTGCAAGCCGCCGCCCAAAATCGCCAGCGGCGTGGCCAGCATCGCGCCGAGCGTGATGTAGGAGAGCTGCGAAACCGTCGAATACGCCAGACGCGCTTTGAGATTGTCCTGACGCAAGGCAATGACAGAAGCCAAAACAATGGATATCGCGGCCACCCAGGACAGGGTTGTGGACGCCGGTGTGTCAGCCGCCAGAGACGGTCCGAATGTAAACACGACAACTTTGAGCATGGTGAACACGCCGGCCTTTACGACGGCCACGGCATGGAGAAGCGCGGAAACAGGTGTCGGCGCGACCATGGCATTGGGCAGCCAGGGATGGACAGGCATAAGCGCGGCCTTGGCAATCCCGAACGCAAAGAGGAAAAGCAAGATAGAGGTTGCGAGCAAGGAGGTTCCCGGCGGGAAGACGCCGCCCAGTTGGAAATCGGTCGTGCCGGCAATAACTTGCGTGCCGATAATGGCCGGCAGCAAGAGCGCCAGAGACGTGCCCATCAAAATGAGCGCATAGATCGTCAGGCCTTTCCGGGCCTTGGCATCGCCTTTATGCGAAACGAGCGGGAAAGTTGAAATGGTCAGGGCTTCGTAGAAAATGAACAGCGTAATGAGGTTGCCCGACGCGGCAATGCCCATGGCCGAGGCAATGGCGATGGCCACAAACATGAAAAAGCGGGTCTGATTTTTCTCGTTATTGCCGCGCATATAGCCCAGGGTGAAGACGGAGTTGACGATCCAGAGCGAGCTGGCAATCGCGGCAAAGGTCGCGCCAAGAGGTTCCAGAACGAATTTGACTTCAAAGGCCCCCGCAAAACGTCCCAGATAAAGCTCGGGGCGTCCGCCGGAGGCCACCTCGCGGCAGAGATAGATAACAACGCCGAGCAGAGCAAAGCCCGCCACAAAGGTAATTGCTTCGCGAATATTGGGCGCTTTCCCGGCGAGGGGAATGAGCACCGCAGCAGCAAGCGGAATAAGGAGCAATAGAAGTAGAGCGAATTCAGGAGTCAGAACCATGACCTTACCCCCCTATTCCAGTAAGAGGTGTTCCAGTCAGCAATTCTGCGGCTCGTTCCGACGCCCCGACAAGTATATCTGACGCGCCGAAAATATTCATCCCAATGGCAATCGACAGAACAGCCATCGCCCACATAGGCAGAAGCATCATCATCGGCGCTTCATTTCGAACGCAAGGTTTTCCGTCAATTTCCGGTGGGGCGCGGAAATAGGCAATCATCAGAATTCGTCCAATATAGATAACCGCCAAAATAGAGCTAATCATGATGAAGCCGACGGCCCACCAATAGCCTCCGGCGGCGGCGGACTGCGCCAAAGCGACTTTGGAGACGAAGCCGGCGGTAAATGGAACGCCGATGAGCGAGAAGCCGCAAAGCGTAAACGCGCCCATCGTCCAGGGCATAGTCCGGGACAGTCCTCTGAAATCGTCAACGCGCGTAATACCGAAGCGGTACCACATGGCGCCGAGCGCCAGGAATAATCCGCCTTTGATAACGGCATGATTGATAAGGTGAAGATAGGCGGCGCTGAGGCTGGCAGTTGTGGCGATACCGATCCCGAGCAACATATAGCCGACCTGGCCGACCGATGAATAGGCTAGCATACGGCGCGCATCGGTTTGGAAAATGGCCTGCAGTGAGGCAAAGATCATTCCGACTATACCAAGTCCAAAAATCAGGAAGATCAGAACCGCATCGACATAAGCGAAATCCGGATTGAAAACGAAGAATGTAAAACGCAGCAAGAGGTAAAGCGCGGCTTTGGTTGCTGTTGACGCGAGGAAAGACGTGACCTGCGTGGGCGCATAAGCATAGGCCCCCGGCAGCCAGGTATGCAGCGGGAACATGGCAAGCTTGAGCCCCAGGCCGACAATAATAAATCCAAAAGCGACCATGGAGACACGAGAGCCCCCGTCCAGCTCCGTCAGGATACGGGCCATGTCCGCCATGTTGAGCGTGCCGGTTTCCATATACAGAAACCCGACCCCAATGACGAAAAACGTGGCCCCTATAGAGCCGAGAATGAGATAATTATAGGCCGCTACCAAGGCCCGTCTGTCGCGGCTCGCGCCTAAAGCCACCAGAACATAGGTGGAAATCGAACTGACTTCGAGAAAGACGAAAACATTAAACGCATCTTCTGTCACGACCATGCCCAGCAGGCCGGCGATACAAAGCAGGAAAGCCGCATAATAAGGCGCGCGTTTCTTGGGCTCTATCTCTGCCAGCGTGGCGGGCATGGCGTAAAACATAGTGACCAGGGCCATGACAGAAATAAGGACGAGCAGCGGCGCTGAAAGCGCGTCAATCTTGAGCGAAATTCCGTGAGGCGGGGCCCACCCGCCCATCTCATAAATACTCACCCCATTGGCGACTTCGAATTGAGCCAAAGCCAGGGCTGTCACAGCCAAAATCAAGGTAATAAAACTCGTCGTCCACCACACAAACTTTCGGCTCGGCAAAATGGCCGTAATCGCGGCCATTAAAAGCGGCAGGGCGATAAGAAAGGCCGCGCCATGGGTCAGCAGCCATTCCGGCATGTAAAGACTCAGATCCATTATGGTTTCGCTCCTGTTTCCGGAGCCGGAGAGGTTTCCCCCGTGCCTTCAAGATTATAGGCATAATCCAAAGCGTCTATCTCGTCTTCTTCTATGGTTTTATAGACTTCGCGAACCCGCACGACGAGCGACAGTCCAATAGCCAATGTCGCAACACCAACCACAATAGCGGTCAGGATCAACACATGCGGAAGCGGGTTGGAGTATAGAACCTCTGTTTCAGCTCCGCCATGGCCTCCATGATCGCCGACCAGTATCGGCGGCTGACCGCCTGCCACTTTGGCGATGCTGATATAGAGGAGGAAAACCGATGTCTGAAATATCGAAAGACCGACCAGTTTCTTGATAAGGTTGCGGGAAGAAAACACAACATACAGCCCCGTCATCATCAGGATGATAACGATCGCATAATTATATTGTTCGAAAATATCGGCTATCATTACCAATCTTCCTCGGACGTTTCAGGTTGGCGAGAGCCAAAAGCGTAAAAAATCGCAATCATGACGGTTGTCACGGTTATTAAAATACCGAGTTCAACAGCCAGAATGCCGTAATGCTGACCATGGCTGGCATCATGGGCGAGGACGGAATAATTCAGAAACTCACCGCCGAGTAGCCAGGCCAGCACACCTGTCCCGCCGTAAATCAGAACGCCGAGTGACATTCCGATGCGGATCCAGCTTGGCGGAAAGGCTTGCTTGGCCGCATCCAGCCCGAAAATCAAAGCATAAAGAATAACGGAAGACGCCATGATAACGCCAGCCTGAAATCCGCCGCCTGGCCCGTAATCGCCGTGGAATTGAACATAAAGAGCAAAGAGCGCAATCAAGGGAATGAGGAATTTGGCAATGACGCGCAGAACGACATGCGGATCACGGGGTTCCAGATTTTCAGTTTTCATATCAGTCTTGGGATCAGCCATTTACTTGCCCTTCCCTGACGTTTTCGGTGTCTTTTTTGCCCCAGACGCTTTCTTTGGAGACGCTTTCTTTGGAGGCGCTTTTTTGGCGGTCGTTTTTTTCGGCGGACTTTTGGCTGTGGCAGCCTCTCCCTTCGGCGCTTCCGCAGGAGATGTCCGGCTTGTGCTGGCAGAAGGCGCGGAAGGCGTAGAGACGCGCGTCCCCTGACATTCCGCTCTCCAGCGGCCCGCATTTCCATTCAGGCCCAAGAGAAGCAAAACGCCCAACCCGGCCGAAAAAATAACAACCGCCTCGCCGAACGTATCATAGCCCCGATAGCTGGCGAGCACCGCCGTAACGACATTCGGAATGTGAATTTCTTCGGCGGTTCGCTCCATATAGTCCATCCCGACATAGCTATTCGCCGGAGAATTTGCATCGCCATAAGCGGGCATATCGCCAATCGCATAGAACATCGCCAGACCGACAAATACGACTATGAGCAAGGGGCCCCATTGTTTTGACAATGGAACAGGCGCGGATTTGCGGTCCGCCAGCAGCATGGCCGCAAGCATGAGCACGGTTGAAACACCTGCGCCCACTGCCGCCTCCGTAAAGGCCACATCAACCGCATCGAGGCTGACAAACCAGGCGGCGCTTACGAGTGAGTAAACGCCCTGCAGCATAACGATACCAAACAGGCTCCGCATCCTCACGATAGACACGGCCACAATGACCAGAATGGCCATCAGGCTGATGTCCAATAACAGCGTTGGAGGCGTGAAAGTGGCGGCGGCGAACATCTAGCTGTCCTCGTCCAGAGACGGAGCCTGATAACGCCCCAAAACAGGCTTCAAACCGGCTTTATAAGCCGCGTGCGCAACCGCATGTGTCGCCGTCGGGCTGGTCACCAAAAGAAGGAAACCTACCAGCATCAGTTTGAGCGACATTTGGGAGACGCCGGATTGGATTATCAATCCCAAAAGAATGAGTTCTGCCCCAAGCGTATCCGTCATGCCTGCCGCATGTAAACGGGTGTAAAAATCCGGGAGGCGCAGCACGCCAAATGTGCCAGCCAAAACAAAAAATATCCCTGCTGCCAAAGAGGCTGTCGTTAAAAGGAACCTCAGAAAAAACAGCCAGTCAATATGCGGGCCTGACTGTCCGGCTGTTTCGGCCACGGCGGGGGCGGCGGCTAGAATCATCAAGAAAAGACTCATTATTCGCCCTCCCCTTCCGGATCGGCCAGCAAGCGGACATTTAGAGCCTTGTAATTGAAAAATTTGAGAACCGCGATCGTCGCGATGAAATTCATCAAGGCATAAAGCAAGGCGATATCCACCCCGTCGGGACGGTCGATAATGAAACAGAATACGCAGAGAAAAAGAACGGTTTTGGTTCCGAAAGAATTCAGCGCCAGGAGGCGGTCATAAAGCGTTGGCCCGCCGATAAGACGTGCGAGCATCATGACCATGGAAACGACAATCAGAAATGCCGCGCTCAGGAAGATATACCCCAGTGCAACGCTCATGAACCCGCCTGCTCGCTCTGATTTATATTTTCTCCAACCGACTTGGCAGACCGTACCCCCATTTCGCGAAAATCTTCCGGTGCGCTCATTTCATTCAGCAAGGCATGAACCAGAATATGGTCTTCCTGCATCATCACGCTGACCGTTCCCGGTGTGAGCGTTATCGAATTGGCGAACATCACTTTGCTGAGGTCATTTTCTTGCGAGAGCGGAATTTTTGTCAGGGTCGGGGAGACAAGCATATCCGGATTAAGCACGGCGCGTACAACCTGAACATTTGCTTTGATAATCTCTTTGAAAAGCCAGATAAAATAAGCAAGCGTTCTCGGGACAGAAAGATAGGGGGCCGTTTCCCGGTCAGGGATACTCATACGCAATGTGAGACCAATCACGAAGAGAATCGAGATAACGCCCAAAGTCAGCAGCATGGGCTTGAAATAGCCTGACAGCGTCAGCCATGTGACGGATAAGGCAGCTATTAATATGAGACTATGTTTTATCACGCCGTATAGCGCTCCCTCGCCCAAATGTTTCGGATGTCACCATCTACACTCAGACACGGTCTTAAAGGGCCACATTCCTCATTTAAAGGACAAACAGGGCTTGGTTATGTAAATGTTTTGTGGATTAATCACAAAGGCGCAGGAATTAGGTCTGGGTCAGCCTTTACGATGCCCAAAAACCAGCGCGGCTGTGATCGCGGCGGCGCCGTGTTCTTCCTCGCGGGGAATCACGCCGTTTTTGATATATCGCAGAACATCTTCATTCAAGGACGAGGTAAGTGACCAGTTCCAATAGCGTAAAACTGTCTGCGCCTTATCCGTTGAGATCACATCATAGGCTTCGATAACGCGGGTCAGATGCGGATGTTGCTGTTCCATTTCATCCTCTGGCGGACGATAGACGGCGCGCCAGAGTTTCTCGAGCATGTCGCGTTTCAATCCAGTGGATTTGCATAACACGGCAAGCGCTTCGCCTCCCATATCGGTCAAAATTTGCGCGCCTGTCGCCGGTTTAATACCGGACATATAGGAAATTTCTTCAATCAGTGTTTTCGTCAAACCACTTTGAGCGGCAATATCTATTGCGCTTTCCAGACTGTCAAAATCACTTCGGGCAATGGCGGCGCGATTGCGTTGACGACGCTCCACGAATTGCAGAGCTTTTCTGACGCCCGCATCCTGCCAGCCTTCTTTGGCGGCCTCGGGGAATAAGTCATTGCAGCTCTCCTGCAAAACAGATCGCGTGACCGCAAACCGGTGGAGAATACGGCGACGGGTCGCCCGGTCTGCCCACCAGAACATGGTCAGCCCATGACTTGGCCGAAGCTCTTCGCGGCGGTTGAGCAAATTGACGTAAGGATTATGGCTCCGCGATATGGTCAAAATTCGCTGCAAGGCGGTTTCGCTAAATTCGGCGCCCGTATTTTTCAAAAGGGTTTCAACAACGTCTTCTTCCAAAAACTGAACAAGCGCATCAACTACGGAGTCCGAAAGCTTGCGTCTCTGCGCGATAACCTTGCGGTGCACGGCAGACACTTTCTGGGCGACCTGGATCAAGTCACTATCTGTCAGGGACAGGCTGTTTTCGAGAATATGCTTGGCAACACGAATATCGTCTTTTGCCAGTATAACCAGAATGGTGCGCGGCGCTTCGTTCAGCATAACCAGCCGCTTGGCAACACTTTCGCGGACATCAATATCCGCATCGCGCAAAAGCTCTACCAGAACATCTCCGGCCATATGCCGTTCTTGCGGAGTCAATTGACTGGCGGGAATGCAAATCACGTCTGCCAAGCGTTTGGCAAGCTGGCGGCGCGTATTTCCTTCATCCGGCTTTGAGACAACTTCTTGCAGGGTCGGGCCCTCACCGGACAGGCTCCCCGAATCCTTGAGCGGGGGCAGGTCTGAGCGCATTTTGCGTGACTGTGCCGGCATGGATACCATAAACGAAAACTCTCCTGCGTCCTGGCACAGACTCCTTGCCGCAGGACGCTCTGCCCGGCAGACTAGTCAAAACCCGTTAACCAAGCGTGACTTTTTTTCTCTGCGGATATCACTGCCAAATCTGCCTTCAGAACATGCTTCGCAGTTGATGCCATTCATGCCATTGGCTAGGCGGAAAGAAAAAAAACGGACAGATTATATGCCTCAAATCTTCAAATCTTCTGCAACTCCGCCCAAGGCCGAGAAACGTCCACTAACCATTGATCAGCTCGGACGGAGCCGCATTGATGATTACGCCTGGATGAAGGATGAGAACTGGCAAACGGTCATGCGCGACCCGTCGAAACTTGATGCTGGCATCAGAGCGCATCTTGAGGCCGAAAACAGTTATACCGAAGCGCTTTTAGCCCCTTATGAAAAGTTGAAAGACAGCATATTCGAGGAATTGAAAGCCCGTCTGGAGCCGGAAGCGGCCAGCACCCCATTGCCCGACGGAAATTGGGCCTATTTTCATCATTACCGCACCGGAGACGAGCACGGTATTTACGCCCGGGTCTGGCAGGAAAACCCCAAAGTCCCAGTCGTTTTAACAGATGCCATTTTAAAGAAATCGGAAGTGGTGCTGGACGCGGAAGCTCTTTCGAAAAACTACCCCGGCTATTTCGATCTTGGCTCCGTATCCCACAGTCCGGACCACAATTGGCTCGCCTATGGCGTGGACGGCAAAGGGTCCGAAAATTACAAAGTTTTCCTACGTAGGCTAGGAAGTAAGGAAAAATTAGAGGAAGAGGCATTTGTCACTTCAATTGATCAGGCCGCCGGCGCGCTGGTCTGGGCGGAGGACTCTCAAACCCTTTACTGGGTCGAGCGCGATGAAAATCAGCGCCCCTATGCGGTTTTTCGTCAGGATATTTTCAACAAAGAGGTAAAACCCGAGCTTATCTACAAAGAAAGCGACCCCGGCTTTTTTGTCAGCGTCGGCACGTCCGATGACATGGCGAATATTGAAATCAGCGCGCACAATCATACCACGTCTGAAATTTGGCGCGTTCCGGCCAATAATCCTGAGGCGCCGCCTCTCTGTTTCGCCGAACGTGTAGAGGGCCTCGAATATAGCCTTCACGATCAGGGCGAGCGAACTTATATTTTGACCAATGCCGATGACGCCGTCGATTTTCAGGTAATGGTGGTCGAAGAAAGAGGTCCGTCCGAGAGCTGGGCCGAGTTTATCCCGCACAAGCCCGGCACACTCATTCTCGGACTAGAAGCCTTTGAACATTTTCTTGTCCGGCTTGAGCGGGAAAACGCTCTGCCCCGTCTCGTTATTCGGGACATGCGCAGCGGAGAAGAACATGCCATCATGATGGAGGAGCCTGCCTACTCCCTCGGCCTCATGTCCGGCTATGAATATGCCACGGACCGGCTTTATTTTTCTTATGCCTCCCCCACGACACCGTCACAGGTCTTCACCTATAATATGGAAACGCGGAAGCGCGTTCTGGTCAAAACCCAAATCGTGCCGAGCGGACATGAGCCGTCTGACTATAAAACAGAGCGAGTCAATATTACGGCGAGAGACGGCGAGCAGATACCTGTCACACTTTTAAGCCGCGCCGATACGCCCATGGACGGCACCGCGCCTCTGCTTCTTTATGGATATGGATCTTACGGCATCACGATTCCGGCCGCGTTCCGGACAACCATCCTTTCGCTCGTCGACCGAGGTTTTATCTATGCCATTGCCCATATTCGGGGCGGCATGTCGAAAGGCTATCAGTGGTATCTCAACGGAAAGCTCGAAAAGAAAATGAATACCTTTAATGATTTTGTCGATGTAGGCCGAGGATTGTGCAGCCAAGGATATTCATCTGAAGGACAGCTCGTAGCCCATGGCGGCTCGGCCGGCGGCATGTTGGTCGGCGCGGCCCTCAATCAATCGCCGGATCTGTTTGCCGGCGTTATTGCCGCAGTGCCGTTTGTGGATGTCCTCAATACGATGTCGGATGAAACCCTTCCTCTCACGCCTCCGGAATGGCCGGAATGGGGAAATCCGCTTCTTGACGCGCAAGCTTATGATCTCATCGCAGATTACTCTCCTTACGATCAGATAGAAAATAAGGCCTATCCGCCCGCGCTTATCACGGCGGGGCTCACGGACCCCCGTGTTACTTATTGGGAGCCGGCGAAATGGGCGGCTAAATTGCGGGAATATCAAAATGGAGACGCCCCGATTTTGCTTAAAACCAATATGGACGCCGGTCATCAGGGCGAAAGCGGGCGATATGACTCTCTGAAAGAAACGGCCTTGGAATATGCTTTCGCTCTGGCCTGTGTGGGATTAGCTGCAAAAGATTGACTCTCACTTGATCAAATAAAAAAAACCCGGCTCTGAGGCCGGGTTTATTGAGTTGAAATGTGTAGAAGGTTAGCCAGTCGTTTTGACGATATATTTGGCATCATATTCCGGCTTGAACTTCATACAGTTTTGATCTTCGAGAATAAATTCGCCCGCAAAGATCTCATTGTCGTAAGCGCCTTTGATTTTCTGGAAGCACAACTCTTTTTCAATGTTGGCTTCAAATTCACAGCGGCGCTCAAGCGCGTCCCGCTCGGCCCGAATGAAAGTAATCCATTTTTTGGCATTCCGGTTTTCACGAGAAGAGGCCGGCACATTTGAAAAAGCGTCAATGGCAGAAGCACGGCTCCGGGTAATCGGCGCATTGTTCATCTCTTCAGGAGACATGGCACATGTCAGGCGTTCTTGTGTTTGTGTGGTTTCATAGCGGCAGGTTGCAATCAGCATCCAGGATTTACCGGAGTCATACCCGCGGTTGATCGCCTCTTTAAAGGCCGTTTCCGCTTTTTGGCATTGGCCTTCATTATAAAGGGCCTCGCCGAGGTCAGCGTAAAGCTTCGCTGTTCCGGAGGACGCCGCGGCCTGTTCAAGAATTGGAATAGCGCGCTTATATTCTCTCGCCTGACGGAACAGATTGGAAAGCTGAACAAGTTTATCTGGGTCTCTCGCAATACGTCCCGCTTCCATTTCGCGTTCGAGAATTTCGGCTGCCTGGAAGGGCATTTCATAAAAACTGTAATACTGAACAACTTTCATGAGATCTTGTTCTGTATTTAAGGCGCCGCCCAGATAGAGCATTTTGGAAACTTCAAACGCTTCCTGCTCGCGTCCGCCATTAGCCAACATGGACGCCCAGGCTTCCCAGAGTTCTTTCTCCTGAGGCCAGCGATTGATCATCTGCTTGACAATATCCGCCTGCTCGCCCGGCATTCCAAGATTATTATAAAGGAAGTTCAACAGATCAAAATGCTTACGCTCTTTCGGGCTGGCGTTATTGAACCACTTTTCAGCCCAAGGCAGAGCTTTCCGGTAGTTTTCGGCCTGCACCCACGCCTGAGTAATATATTCAACATATTTGGGTTTTTCCTCGCCGCCCTGAGCCAGATAGTTTTCCAGCATGGTTGCGCCTTCGGCAAATTGCTCGTTCCCGATCAAAAGCTGTGCGATATTGACCCGTAGGCCTGACGCTTCATTCGGCAAAAGACCGCCTGCGCTGATGGCATTTTCGAAGGCCTGAATCGCCTGACCGAAATTTTCGAGTTCGTAGTAATTTGTCCCTTGAATTTGATAAATGATGGAACGCTCGTAAGGGTTCAAATCCGGTAAAGCCAAAGCTTCATTTAACTTACCAATAGACTGTTGATATTGATTTGCGTTCGTTAGTTCATTGGCTTCGCTGACCAAGGCCCCGGCTTCCGCGCCGAACTGACGGCCTTCTTCGGGTTTTTCCTCGTTATCCTGAGCGTGGGCTGTCATGGGCGCAACAGCGGCTACCATTGTGACTGATGCCAAGGCAAACACACTGGCACTAAGGCCATTTCGTATCATTTTTGTCAAAGATAGGCTCATAGCAAACTCCTTAAGCATACGCTCGTTTTTTAATATCTCACCTATAATTCGCTACCGGTCAAAATATCCGGATGGCGTGTGAGGAGGTATCATTTAACCTCAATAACTTGTGGCCGAGTTTCTGAACCCGGCCTTAGAATTAGACCGACAATATGTCTATTCAGGAATAATATTCCCGCGCTCATCAGTCAGGCGGAAAGTAATCTGGCTTTCCACCCCACTCCGGGCAACATTGCGGCCATCGACTACCTTGGGATTATATTTCCACTTTTCGACGGACTTGATAGACGCGCGCTCAAATACGCTGGAGGTGCAATAGGTCGCGTTCACGTTAAAAGGCTGGCCTTCAGGGCTTACATCAAATCGGACTTTGCAGTGGCCGGACTTTTCCGCGCGGGTCGGCATGATCGGCGGGATACGAACCAAGGGTTGCGCGTCACGGTCTGAAACTGCGATCTTAAAGTCGCCCCGATCAATTTTCGGTGTTTCAAACTCAGGAACAGCGCCTTCGAGGGACGCAATGCGTTCCGTTGGCTTATCGGCCTGTGCCCGTTCAATCTGAGGCGGAGGCGGAGGCGTCACAACTTTTTTGACTTGGTCGATTTGCGTTTCGCGCTCGATAACTTTGATATCTTCAACTTTCGGATTAATTTCAAAAGTCGCCGTATCTACCTTTTCTTCAGGTTCAAATTCAGCCGAAATAAGAACCGTCATAAGAATGAAGAGTCCAACCGTCACGATTGCGGCAACTGGAATCCCAATCAACCATCTTAATGCATTACCCATAATAACGTCCTTCCTTACTCAGTACCGACGCGTGTATTGATTTCCAGTTCCTGCATGAGCTCTTGAACGGCCATAACAGTCCCAACTTCTGCGTCCTGATCCGCCTTGATAATGGCTTGGGCTTTCGGACTTTCATCGCGAATTGCCGTTACAACAGGGCGGATTTCCTCAATGCCGTAAGGCCGTTTATCGATCCAGATTTCATTCGCCGCATTCACGGCGATGAGAATAGTTGGTTTCCACTCCACATCAGTTGTCGCAACAGGTTCTGTTGGATCAATGCCCGGCGTTTTTACAAAAACAGAGGTTACAATAAAAAAGATGAGGAGAATAAAAACAACATCCAGCATAGGAGTCATGTTTAATTCTGTATCTTCTTCTGGAACTGATACTCTACTGCGTCTTGACATAATGTTACCTTATCACATTTACGGGGCAGATGCAAATAGGTTCCTGCAATTTTGCAAAAAGGGCTATGTTACAATCGTGCCTGACAATCACCGGAGATTTAAGCGCCGGCGTTTGCTTCAATAATTTCGATTTTTGTCGGACGTCCGCCCGCATCCAATCCGTCTTTCAACTCCACCAAGATTTCATGCTTGGCGCGTTCATCCATTCTCAGGATAACACTGGCGCCCGGTTTGTCCGCCAAAAGCCGTTCAACGGCGAGAGTAACGCGGTCACAACTCGTACTGCGCTGATCCACAGAGCACTGATTCCGTGCATCCACAAAGACTGTAATCGCACGCGGCTGATCCGGCGGAGGCGGTATATCGTCAGGTGGGGGCGGAGGCTGCGTCAAATCGATGCCGTCTTCGTCCAAGAAAGTAGCGGTCACGATGAAGAAGATGAGCATGATGAACACGATGTCCAGCATCGGGGTCATATCGACATCTGCTTCGTCGGAATTATGTTTACGTCCGCGTCTCATAAAATCCTCTTATTAGTTGGGCTATTCGACCTGGAGGTCGTCAGCAAATCGGGCCGTTTCCCGGGAACTCATCCGTGGCAAGACGGTCGAGAAATAAAGTCCGGAGAGAGCGGCAGTCATACCGGCCATAGTTGGAATAGTCGCCTTGAACACGCCGCCGGCCATAAGACGCGCATTTGAAGACCCCGACAATGCCATTGTATCAAAAACCTCGATCATGCCCGTCACAGTTCCCAGAAGGCCTAAAAGCGGGGCCAGGGCAACCAGTGTCTTGATGATGCCTACATTTGTATCTGTGCGCTCTTTGATCTGACTAACCATCTCATCGCGGATGGCGTGGGCCTTCCAGGATGTTTTATCAGACCGTGCGTCCCATTCTGCCCGAAGGCGCTCCTTCATCGGTTTGTGCGCGAAAAGGTAATAGGCAAAACGCTCTACAATAAAGGTCCACATCGCCAGGGTCGCCAGCATAATCCAGAATAAAACGGGTCCGCCAGCGGCAAGAAATTCCTGAAGACCGTTAAAGACGTTAGCAAACATAAAAGAACACCTGAGATGTTTAAAACTTAAAAACTTAGAGGGTCGCGGAAATTACTCCCGCGACCCCGGAAGACTTAGCTAGACAGCGGTAGTTCCGCCGGCTGTGCGGGTTTCCACGTGGCGCGCCACGATACCTGCACTTTGCTCTTCAAGTGTGCCCTGGATAGAGCGGGCAAGGGAGGAGCAGAAGCTGTGGAGGATGAGAAGCGGGATAGCCGCAATCAGACCCAACATCGTCGTGACAAGAGCTTCGGAAATACCGCCAGCCATCAATTGTGGATCGCCTGTTCCGTAAATCATCATGGCCTGGAAGGTTTTGATCATACCTGTAACGGTACCCAAGAGACCCAGAAGCGGTGCGATACCGGCAAAGAGTTTCAGAAGGTTCAGACCAAATTCAAACTTGGGCGATTCTTTCAGAATGGCTTCGTCCAATTTCAATTCAACCGTATCGGCATCTTTTGTCTTGGAAGAGTCATACGCCATCATAACGCGGCCCAAAGGATTGGACTTGGAGGGTTGCGCCTTACGCTTCTGACCGGAAACAGCCATTTTCACGAGGAAGAGACGGATAATATTCAGAATACCGAAAATACCACCAATCGCGAGAAGAATAAGAATGATGTAACCAATTGTTCCGCCGTATGAAATACGCTCACGAACATCCGGCACACGCTCAAATGATTTCAGCAATTCACCGCGAGTTGGATCAAGCGGTGCATAGACCAAATCTCCAGCCGAAGCATTCGTAACAGCATCAGCAGCAGATTGAATCTGACCTCCAGGCTGTTTTGGCAATTTGCTCAGAAGAATTTCATTTCCTTCTTCGGTCGGAGCGCTGTAATCAAGGAAGTTACCTTCATCCGCTGTAAAGACAGCAAAAGGACCCACCCGGGTTACGGCCTGCTCAGCCCCATCATTCACATTGGCAACAGGAGCCTGGAAAGTCGCAACTTCACGCTGCGCCCGCATTTCCTGAAGCATTAACTCATAAATGGCATTCAAATCCTGGCTGCTTGGAAGCGCTTCTGATTCAGAAACCTCTCCGAGAATTTCAGTCCGGCGAGGATATTGCGCTGTTATCAGGGAGCTATCAAGCAAAGCCTTGAACTCACCAGCTTTACCGCGGGCCAGTCCGAAAACCTCACCAAAATCACCTTGGGCGGCGCGAAGGTCAGCCTTCAACCCGTCAATAGTTTCCTGGTTGCCAGCGAAAGCCCGCTCAACGGCGGCTGCTTGATTTTCAAGAGCTTGAAGCTCTCCGCGAGCTTCTGCCAATAACGCTTGCTGTTGATCGCGTTGTTCACGAAACCTAGCCTCACGCTCACGGTTTTCCTGCTCCGTTTGAGCAGCATTTTGACGAACGTCATTCAATAGCTCATCAACTGAGCCAATTTGAGCTGTAGCCGGAACGGCAGACAGCATCACAGCAGAGCCGATGACGGCCGCCGTGGCTTTTGTGAAAAATTTCATATTCATATTCATTGTTCTAAAGTCCTCGGCTTAATTTCTAATGATTACGGGGGCGTAGACGATGCCTGGAGCAGCTTCACCTCTGGCGATACGAATGGCTTGACGCATGGCAAGAGCATCTGCGCCCGCCAATACATCCCACTCACCCGTTTCCAGATTATATTTTGCAACTTCGCTTTCATCCTTTGAAACATAGACGAGAGACGTCCGGCCAAAGCGAATGAAGTTTACAACATTGCCAGGGCGTGTTGGGTGGGCCCCTTCATAACTGTCAATGCCCTGCCCGTAAGAAACCTCAATCTTATAAGCGTTCAGAACGCGGCGATATTGCTCCGCCGGGGACACATCCGGATCCGACAACACCTGCTTCACATCTTGGATACGCGCGGTACGCTCATTGAGGTTAAAGGGAAGGTCTTCACTAATGGCGTCCTCCAGCTGCGCGGTCATGCGTAGCATCATGGGCGCCATACCCTGCTTGATCGACTCAACGGTTCCCAGCTGACGCTGCAACGATTCAATCTCTGACTTCTGAGACTGAAGATAGATATCCTGCTGCGCTACAAATAGCGCGATATTATCTTTCTGCTGCAAAACCGCGCGATATTCACGGGCCGCAGTATCAGCTGCATCATCCGCTTCTTCGACACGTCTTTGCGACGCGGCGCTTGCCGATGTTGAAGCTTTTGCGGCATTGAGAGCGCTTTCTAGCTGAGCCTGCGCCGGCACGGCCATCATGAGCCCCGCTGCGCTGGCAAGCATAAGACGCTTGGCAATTAAAGTTTTTAACATGGTGTCCTTCCAAGTCTGCTTTTCATTTTTATTCTTACCACTGACAGCGGCTGAATTCTGATTATCTCATTTTATCCGTTAATGCGGATCGGAGAGAGAATGACCCCCGGCGCGCTTTCGCCTCGCGCAATTCTGACGGCACGACGCGCGTCCAATACATCCGAGCCAGACATTTCCACCCAAGCCTCTGTGGGCTGATCCCAACGCCAGGCTTCGGAACTGTCATGCTGCAAATAAATTAGAGAAAGGCGACCAAAATGCACATATGCGCCGTCATTAATGCTGTCTCTGAGATCAGGGCGCTCGATACGCGTCGCATCCTGCGGAAGTTCTTCGCGAATCTCATCCGGTAAATCACAGGCATTACTGTTTAAATCTTCATCGCAAGCCGCCAAACGCGTTCCGGGATTGGTCGGGTGCTCCCCGCCATAGGCCTCAATCGAGTTCCCAGAAATCACTTCCAATTCATATAAATTCATAGCTTGCCGGAACAGGCTGGAAATAGGCGACCCTTCCTCGGCCAAATCTTCCTTCAATCGATCCAGACGCGCAAAGCGCTGCACTATCTTGAAAGGAATGTCCTTGACCATTTCCTTTTCAGCTTCCGCCGCCATCTCGACGACAAGGGGCCGCACGGACGCTTTCGTTGCGTCAAGTGTTGCGATTTGTTGCTCAAGCGCAGCTATCTCTTCCTCTTGTTGATTGAGATAGAGCCGACGCTGATCTGTGCTGACCTGCAAGTCAGCAATATGCTGTAATAATCTGGAATAGGTTTCAGCAGGGTCACTGGCTTGAACAGCGTTATCTTGTGAGTTGTCTTGGGCAGTAGCCGTCACAGCCAAGCCGCCGGTCACGAGACCCAGAGCGGCACCAGCCATTAACAATTTACGAGCGGCCTTAGAAATCACCACGCATGTCCTCCAATATTCATTTCCGCGCCCTCTTTTTGGGGCTAACGCAGGTTTGGACTGTTCGCTTACACGCGCCTCAGACCTTAATCAATGGTTACATTACGGTCAAAATCGATTTTTTTTACGACTTTTAAAATAACGTCCTGTTGATATTAACCATAATTTTCTTGTGATAACATTACAATATGTCAGTTGCACAAAATCCACAAGAGCAACACACAGTCACGGAATTAAGTTCCAAGCCGAAACAAGAAAGTTTTATGAAATTTAAGGAAGCCGGTCGGTGGTTGGGGCGGCTGGATTCGAACCAACGATCACGGGATCAAAACCCGATGCCTTACCGCTTGGCTACGCCCCATAAAAAGACCCTGCCGACCAGAAGTGCGCCTTCTAAGAGGAGGAAATCGATTTTGCAACGGGATTTTGCCTCTTTCTTCAGCTAAGGCTCTCAAAGCGTCAAACTCGCCGCCAACTGTGATTATTTTATCGAATAACAACAAATAATTTGTCACTGTTCAATCTCTACTATTATAGTGTCTAGAAAACACACTCTAACTTATTCGAGATTTCCCCCATGCGTCAGTTTTTTATTACCGTTATCGGCGTTGTCGTCGGGCTCATTGCCTTCTTCATATTACTGATTCTCATACTCGTAGGCTTTGGCCTGCTTGGGGCGGCGGGTCAGGCCATGGCGCCAAAGCCGGATCAGGTTCTGAGCCTGGATATGCGTGACGGAATTCCGGATCACGGGCTTGGCGATACTTTGTTCGGACCCTCAAACGGGGTTGTGGACATTGTCAGAGCCTTGGACAGCGCCAAAACGGATGACCGAATCAAGGGATTATTCATCCGCGCCGACAGCACAGGCCTTGCGCCGGCCAGTGCCGAGGAGCTGCGCTTGGCCATTTTAGATTTTAAAACCAGCGGGAAATTTGTCATTGCCCACGCGCAAGGATTCGAATCACCCACTCTGTTCCCCTATATGACAGTCGCCGGAGCTGATGAGCTCTGGATACAAGACACAACCGGTTTTGCGGTCTCCGGCCTTTACTCGGAAACAGAATTTTTCGGCGGCGTGATGGAAAAATTCGGTGCCAATCCAGAATTCGAACAATTTTACGAATATAAAAATGCGGTCAATACCTACACGCAAAAAACATTTACCGAGGCACACCGTGATGCCACGACAAGCTATCTGACGAGCCTTTATGATACAGCGGTTGGGCATATCGCAGACGATAGAAACCTGGATGCTGACGCCGTTAAAGCGGTTTTGAACACTGCGCCGCATAGCGCCGAGGACGCCTTGGCGGCGGGAATGGTCGACAAACTCGGCCATATAGAAGCCGTTAAAACTTACGTTAAACTCAAGGCCGGGGGCGAAGACACGGCGATGATCCCCATTCAAAGTTATAAGGCTAACTCACCCCTAACCGGACCAACCCTGGCCTATATCGGCGGGCAAGGCCCGATATTACCGGGGCCTTCCTCCTCTGGCGGTCCGTTTGGCGGCTCTGTCACCATAGGCGGGGACACGCTGGCCGAAGCTTTTGATAACGCGATCAAAGATAAGAATGTCAAAGCCATTGTTTTCAGAGTCAGCTCTCCGGGCGGATCTCCGGCCGCGTCAGATCAAATTCTGGCCGCGGCTGAACGCGCGCAGGAAGCTGGCAAGCCTGTTGTGATTTCCATGGGACAATATGCGGCCTCTGGCGGATATTATATCAGCGCAACGGCAGATAAAATTGTCGCCATGCCAACTACAATAACCGGCTCCATCGGTGTGTACGGAGGCAAGATTGCTCTGGAAGATACATTCGCCAAGGTTGGATATAATGTCGAAGGGATAACCGTGGGCGGTGATTACGCCGGCGCCTTTTCTTCGGATACACCTTTTACAGACATGCAGCGCGAAGCCTATCGCGGTCAACTCGAGGATATTTACGAGGACTTTACAGGCCGCGTTGCTTTGGGGCGCGATTTACCCCTCTCCCGCATCGAGGAGATTGCCAAAGGGCGTGTCTGGACAGGTGAGCAGGCCAAGGAACTAGGGCTAGTTGATGAGCTTGGCGGCTTTATGAAAGCGATTGAAGTGGCCAAGGAGCTTGCTGAGATTAAACCAGAGGAGGAAATTCGTTTGAAACGCTTCCCGCGCGCCCTCACCCCGGCCGAGCAAATCGAAAAACTCTTCACCGGAACCGCGCAAATGCAGAGCGACATTGCGGCTCTGCGTAAAATTACCGCCCTCCCCGAAGTTCAAGCGGCCCTGCGCGCCCGCGAGGCAGGCCGTGTGGGACAGGAAATGAAAGCGGATTTACCGGAGATAAAGTAAGAGAAGGCTCAAGGCTTTAAGACTTAAGTTTCAAAAATAATCTTACAGAAGGGCGTCTAGGCGCCCTTTTTTATTGGATATGCAAAACAGTTTAGCCCCTTAATAAGACCTGCCGCTTGAGCGAAATGAAGGATATCATAAGCCCTCCAAATGACACTTAGCTTTGTAAGGTTTATTTGGCGCTCGGACACCGAAACTCCCTCCTGAGGCTTTAAATATGCGCTCAGGCCCTTCCACTCTGATGACAAAGTCGAGAGCTATAATCCTTCATCTCAAGTATAAGGTGGAAGCTGTGTGTGTTATTCAGCGCGGTCGGCTTGTGATCGTAGAGGCTCCTCAATCAGAGAAATTATGGTTTGAATGAATGACTTTGAGGCAGAATTGCAGCCTGGCACGTCTACGCTACGGCATTTTATCGCTGTAGTGCATTGAAGAATAATTGCTCCCTCAAAACCGTATCAACAGGTGACAATCATTTTCTATCAGGGGAGTAACTCTTTGTTTGATGAAGATACTCTCGTGAAGTCATCCTTCACACAAACAGACTTCTGTCACCTTGCTGTAGACCATGAAAAAAGCCGCACCCGGAGGGCGCGGCTTAGAGAAGCAATGGTCACTCCCGCGAGGGGAGTGATATTTCAACCTAGAACTTCTTCGAAATGTTCGCGAAGTATGTCCGTCCGCCGATATCGTAACCGAGACCGCCGAGGTTTGCGAGGTTGTTGTTGTCTGTCAATGGCGGAGCCGTATCAAAGACGTTGTTGATACCGAAACGAAGAACAAGTGTATCGTTTGAGTAGGTAACTGACGCGCTATGGACAAAGTAATCATCCAACCCGTCAAACTGGAAGCAATTGAAGTCTCCAGCTGAATTACGAGCGCCTTCAGTTTGAGTACAGTTACTGAAGAATGTTGTCACAGGATCAACGTCTACGTCACCAGCTACACCGCCAGTTGCAGGTTCATCTTCATTCAGGAAATTCTCAACTTGGCTATCGATGTAACGAGTCTGCCACAAGAAAGAGAAATCCTTGTAACGAAGAGTGTTAGTCGCTGTGACACGCCATTCTGGGTTACCATATTCACCCAAGTTTCTATCAAGAAGAATACCATCAACCACAAACTGCTCTTCTGTCTGGGTCAAAGACTGAGTTGCGCGAGCAATAAGTCTGTAATCCAAAGCGGAGTCGAGGAAGGATGGCTTATAATCAAATCCAAACTCAGCATTATAGTCGATACCTTCGACGACCTGCTGACCAAGGTTTTGGTTCAATGCAGAAACGAAGCTGACTTCACCTGAACCCGGATCACCTGCGACGCGAGGGTCGCGTGTAACAAATTGACAAGTTTGGTCAGTCAAACCCGGTGAGTTGTAGCAACGGTTAACAATTGTGTTCGCTGTTAAAGAGTCGACTTCATCATCAATTTTGATTTCGAAATAGCTAACCGCCAGACGGAAATCAAAGAGGTCAGTCCAACGTTGGTCAAATGTACCACCAATGGAGATCGCATCTGACGTCTCAGGCAATAGATCCGGGTTGGAACCACTTGCAATACGTGTTGGTGCACCCAAGAAGACAGGGTTCTGCGTTCCAAGACCACGAATACCTAGTGAGAAGGGATCCGTTGGTTCAAGACCAAAGGGGCCACCACCATTCAGACAGTTCTGAATAACGGCTGGATCACGTGTATCCAAAGCAGCGACATATTCCCGGGTTTCAGGTGTGTTTGGATCATTATCATAATCACCAAACGGAACCGCAATACCTGGTGTCCGGCAAGGATCATTCGGGTTAGCAAAGCCAGTGACACGTCCGCCGAACTGCTCACCTAGGTTAGGTGCGCGGAAAGATGTGCCGTAAGTGGCGCGGAAGCTCAACCAGTCTGTCGGAGCATAAACACCTTTAATGCTGTAAGTTTCCGCAGAGCCAAAGTTAGACTCTTCTGTGTAACGACCTGCAAGGTTTAGAGACAAAGAATCCACTAAAGGCTGGTCAACAACCAAAGGAATTTCGATTTCGCCGAAAACTTCTCTTAGTTTACGCTCACCGTTTGAACCTGGATCGTTGAAGAAGCCAAGGAAGTCACCTGCAAGAGAGGTTCTTGTTTCAATCCGGTCTGTACGGTGTTCACCACCAAAACCAACTTGAACAGTACCACCAAATGGGATTTCGAACAAATCACCGCTGACATAACCGGAATAGACAGTTTGTTCTACTACAGTATCGGTCAAACGGTTCGGGAAAAGGTACTCCGTGTCCAGAGGATCATCAAAGCGACCATTGAACAGGAATGTCGGGCTGAGGAAGTTCAGAGGACGACATTCTGCGACCTGTCCTTCACCAGGAATGGAGCGCGCATCACAAACAGCTTCACCTGTATCCGCATCAAAACGCGTATTGCTGATAGTCTGCTCCAGACGAGGGAAGAAAGGAATACCAGAGACACTATCCTGACCGCTAGACTTTGAATAGCTGACATATGTGTCGTAATTCCAGTTATCCAGACCAGCTTTTTCCATGAATGGAAGCTCACCTTTCAAACCACCAATCAGACGGGTTTGAGCCACGTTTGTATCATTGATAAAACGGGACTGGAAGAAAACTGTAGACGCGTTTCCGAATGAGTTGAACAAATAATCCGCCGGCATTTCGATAGCGCCCTGTCCAGCAGTATTGGTTTCGGTTTCACGCATAGCGTGTGAAGCCTCAAAATAGGCTGTCATGTCGCCATAAAAACCAGTTTCATATTCACCATAGGCAAAGATGGACGTCCGCTGGAAATCTGGTGTAAATGCTGCATCAAGTTCTTCTGGGAAAAGGAGAAGGCCCTGACCGGCAACGTTATCAGGCTGAATTAGACCAGCCGTAATTGGAACAGGGACAAAGTTCGGCGGAAGTCCATCAACGTTCGCACCATCCTGGAATGACAAAAAGCCAAAACCAGAACTACTGATAGAACCCGCACCAAAGGCGCCAGAACACAAATCAGGATTATAGATTGTGCCACTAGCACCACGCGTTACACGGCTCAAACATCCACCACCGTAAGGGGAATAGAAGTCCGCTAGGGCGCGCTCGTTAAAACCATCTGTCCGGCTATGCTCGACAGCCAGGCTCATAAAGCCGCGATCACCAGCTATACCAGCAGTCGCAGAGAAAACCTCTTGGTGACCCGCATTACCAGGCAGTTCAGGCATTGTTGCATAAGCATCAAGCTGAAGGCCTTCAAAGTTACGGCGAAGTTGATAGTTCACAACACCGGCAACGGCGTCTGAACCATAAACGGAAGAGGCGCCATCGAGAAGAACGTCAACGCGCTCGATCAATGTACCTGGGATCAGGTTAAGGTCTGGCGCACTTGGAACGCCGCGAACACCCGCTGGCGCAAGACGACGGCCGTCAACCAATACCAAAGTACGACCAGGGTTAAGACCTCGCAAGGACGCTGTCGCAGACCCTGGACCACTGTCAGAAAGAAGGCCGCCAGACGTTGAAACGCTTGTCGTAATTTGCTGACCTTGAACAACCGTTGTCTGACCCAGCAAATCAGCTGCATCCACAAGACCGAGGTCACGAGACAATTCACCGTCAATAACCTGTAAAGGCGAAGCAGACGTAAATTCGTTACGGCGAAGGCGTGAACCCGTAACAACAACCTCGTCACCTTCACTTTCAAATTCTTCTTCGTCAGCAACATCTTGAGTTTCAATCTGTTCCGCTGTTGTTGGCGCTTCATCATCTGCCTCGGCTGGAGGCGCGACCTGCGCGAATGCAGGAACAGCAGCGCCCATGATGAGCGTACTGAGAATGGAGGTCTGTAACAGACGTGTTTTGTCTAAAATGTTCATTAATGAACCCCTTCGAACTGGTTTTGTTTATATTGCGGTAGGCTCCGCACATGACTTGACGTTAAAAATGATTAATCAGGAACACTCAATAGAGAACATGGACAAAACTACAGAAATATTCGTCTTTTTCCCTAAGTGTTGCAAAATTGTCACCTATTGACCGCGTTTTGTTCAATATACATTAAATGAAGATTAACGACGTCTTTATTGAGCCTACATAAATCAAATAAATCTGCCCGATGACTATGACCTCCGACGAATCTGTTGTAAAAACAGCCAATTGTTTGTTCAAACCCTAGGATAATCCTGATGACCCAACCCTCACGTCACTTCTTTTCCGGCTTGCTCTGCTTTGGCATTTGTGCAGCAGGCCTCGCCCAAAGTGCAGCCGCCCAGGACTCAAATCTGAAAGAAGCAAATGAATTATCAGCGGTTTTCGCCTGTAAAAGTGAAACAGATCCAATGGAGCGTCTTGCGTGTTATGATGCCGCGGTCGGCCAATTTGAACAAGCCCAGCAAAGCGGGGAACTTATTACGGTCTCCAAGTCACAGATTGAAGAAGTAGAGCGGGACTCTTTTGGTTTCAGCATTCCTTCCCTCCCTAAACTGGGAGAACTCTTCGGCGGCGGGGGCAAGAAGTCGGAAAGCGCGCTAACTAAACCCGTCTCAGAGGGGGCTGTTCAATCCGCTCAGGCCGATGCGCCCGCCTCACAGAGTGTGAAAGCCGATATTAAACCTGCAAAGGTAGAAGAAATTGCGGTTAACATTCGTAAGGTTCAGGAATTCGGGTATAAGAAAAATCGCTTCTTCCTGGAAAACGGTCAAGTCTGGGAGCAGACGAGCACAAAACGGATTAGAATTCCACGCGCGTCCAAATCAGACCCGAATGTGGCAAATATTAGAAAAGCCTCCCTCGGTAGCTTCCTATTACAAATAAACGACAGCGGAGCCGCGGTCAGCGTTATCAGGGTCCGTTAAATTCATTACCGCCCATGAAACCGTCAGATTTGAAATGGTCCTTTCGCGGCGTGACAGTTCGCGAAACCGGGGCCTACATACCTTTCAACAGGGCGTTATTTGATGACTTACGGGTTTGGCGGGCCTATTATCGAGCGGAGAAGAAAACTCCGATTGCCTCTCGGAACCCGATTCGTCTCGTCGCCTGCCACCCTCGCAAGGTGCAGCCACATTACCTCCTCTGGGGCGCGATGCGTCAGGCGGGGCTCAAAGTTATGGGGCCGGAAGTGGCGGCAGACCTGCACGTCTACTTCCAGGACCAAACCTATCTGAACAAGAAGGAAGACGCGCCTGCCGGACTGAACCGCGATTGCAACGATATCAGCAAGAGCAGGGTCGCTTCCGTGTTTGAAGACGTTTTCGGTTATTCGCTGGACGTTAATCCCCGCACATCGCCTCCCCCTTTTGTCTGTAAGTCCGAAATTAATGGACGCCATGACGGGTTTATCAGCCGTGAAAATTGTGAGCCGAAAGACGGCTGGGTCTATCAGAAACTCATACAATCCGAAACGCCTGACGACACGGTTCTGGAC
>JAPYSU010000040.1 GCA_029936425.1 Litorimonas sp. | reverse complement strand
CAGGCTGTTTCTACCGCGCACAGGCGGGCCACAACCCGGAACGGTTTTTTAAGATCTCCCTCTCCTCCTTGAGAAGCCGGACTTCACGTCGAAGTCGATCATTCTCTTTGACGAGCTCTAAATCCTCTTTCGAAACCAAATCTGTGTCTCGGTGCGCCGTGATCCACTTGTTCAGCGTCGACATTCCAATACCCAGATCATTAGCCACCTGCTTACGCGTAAGCCCACTTGTCAGCGCGATACGCACCGCATCAGCGCGGAATTCGTCCGTGCGTTTCAGTCCCATAGTCAGTCTCCTTTGTTGCAGTAAATGCTATCAAAGGAGCGGCATCAAACCGCGAAAGGTCCAGTGCTGCAAATCCGTGCAAACAACTTGGCAATACCGTTCAACCACCTTTTCCAAGGTGGAAACCTCATTGTTTATGTGGGCTGTGTGGCGAGCGTGCTAAATTGGGGATAACGGCCTTTCGAGGGGTCTGCACTAGGGTTTGAGGTAAGGCATTAATGCGTGTGGGGTGTTTTCGGCTTTTAACTTGATCTGGGCGGTCTAGATTTTTCAACCTACCGTTTTGTAAAGTCAGGATCTTATCCATGGATTTAAATGAATCGCGGCTGTGCGACATCACGATAATAGTGCGCTTCTCACGCTTTAGATGTACCATAGCCTCATCCAGGGCGCATATTCCGGCAGTGTCCAAGTGAGTATATGGCTCGTCTAGGATAATTAGCTGAGGACGAAATATGAAACATCGTGCCAGCCCGATCAGCTGTATTTGGCCGCTCGACAACGGGACTTCGGCACGTTCTCCCACATGGGTTTGGTAACCATGTGGAAGCGATGATATCGCTTCATGTGCACCTGCCAGCTTTGCCGCGGCGGTCACATCAGCAGCGGTGGCTTTCGGGTCAAATCGGGAAACGTTGTCAAACACGGTTGCCGAAAAAAGCGCTGCGTTCTGTGGGAGGTATCCAATGGCGCGCTCCAAGGCCTCTGGAGGGAAGGCGTGCAATGGAACACCGTCAATGAAGATGTCACCAAAATCAGGTTTGATAGCCCCGGAGATAACTTTTGCTAGTAGAGTTTTTCCGGTGGCGGAATGACCAATGATGCCCAGTTGTGTGCCGGGAGGGATGTCGAGGGAAACACCTTGTAAAGGTGGGTTATGTAAACCGCGTACGTTATGGGGGTGAAATACTGTTACTTTACGGAGGGTTATCTGCCCTTTTGATATGGCTGCGGGCCCATGGTTAGCGGGCGTACTCTCAAGGTTGTGGAACCTGCTAAGTTTGCGGTGTGAAATATAGGCGTGACGCACCTCGCGCCATCTGGTGGTAAAATGATCAACTGGAGTCAAAATACGACCCGACAAAATCAGGACCGCCATGATCATCCCCGGGGTAATTTGATCACGGATAACCAGCATTGCGCCAACAGTTAGAAGCACCGTTTGAAGCAGGGCTCTCAAAGTCTTAGTTACCGTCGAAAGTAGTTCAGACGGTAAGCTTGTTTTTTGCGAAAATGCGAGGAATTTGTCATGCATCACTTTCCATCGCTTGCCGGCATGCCGTTGCATCTGCATTGCACTTAATGCCTCCGCTGCATGTCGGGATTTGTCTGAAAATTCATGAAGATTGTGTTGGTGTCGTTGTGCTGCAGCATGCATCGGGCGTACTGTCATTGTGGCAGTCGACGCAGCCAAAGCACTTAGAACAAGCGCCGCGAATACAACGCCTCCTAACCAAGGGTGGATAAAAAATAGGAACAGCAAAAATAACGGCACGAAAGGAAGATCAAATACACTGATTGCTAATGGTCCCGACAGAAACTTAGTTAGTATGCCGAGATCGAGCAAAGGCTCGTCATCATTGGGGTGCTTGCGGGGGCCGGAGCGTATCCAGGCGCGGAAGCACTCTTCTCCTAAATCGAGGTTAATTCTTAGAGATATACGAGTCAGAATCCGTTGTCTCAGCATGTCAAAGAGCGCAAAAAAACCATACAGCGTGACTGCAATAATGAGTAAACCAAATAGGGTAACGACTGAACCCGTTGGTATGACACGATCGTAAACCTGAAGCATGTAAACAGATCCGGTCAGCGTCAGGATGTTAGTAAGTGCGCTTAGAAGCAGTACTAAAAGAAACCCTGATTTCTGTTGGTGGAGCAATCTTGCATATAGGCTTTGCTTTCCAGCTCCATCCATTACTCTCCAGCCTCTCTAAATACTTTTTGACCACCTCATATGGGCTAGGAGGGTTTATGAGAGGAGTCTTTCGATTTTCTATAGAAACGTCGATAAAGCTAAAAATATAATTATTTTCAGTAAGTTGATCTGATGCGCCTCTCAAAGAGGTAAGCGTTGTTATCTATTGCGACGTCTGGAATACGCAAGCGTCGAGTCCGTGCGGCAGTAGGTCAGGTTCGGTGCTCGGGGGGAGATGATGGGCCCAACCTTTGCAGGGGTAGTGACCGCCCCTTTGGTCCCAGTGGTGACAAGCCACATCCCGGAACCGACGATAAAAAACGTTAAACTGTAGATTGCGCCCCAGATATGTACCGTGGTCAATGCGAAGCCCAGCCCTATGACGCAGATTATCCAGGCCTGACGGTGGGCCTTAATTGCTGGAAGGTGATCGAAATTTCGCTGACTGATCCGCCGCAGTGCCCAACCATACCCGAAAATAAGAAAGGAAAATGCCGGAACGCCGAAGCGCATGGCGATCAATAGCCAAAAATTGTCAATGCTAGGTGTATGCATCCATTCGGGCCGGAGCCAGTCCTTGAAGCCCAAACCGAAAAAGGGTTGCATTTGAATATTAAGCAGCCCCCAGTCAAATATAGTTGATCTCCAATAAGCGCTATGTGCAGAAAAAGTTGCGTAGCTCATAAAGACCTGAAGAGGAGTCCGGTTTGATGCCAGATCGACCGAAACATATGCAGCAAGGATAGTTATTAATAATATCAACCACTTGCGATGAAGGTTGTGAAATATATACGCCCAGGCAATGATCCCCATCTGAAGGAGAATTGATATAATTGCACCACTGGACACCGAGAGAACGGAGCCCAACACAGCACAGCCAAGTAAAACCGATCGAATCCACAGACTGTACGTAGTTTTCAACCCGATGAAGCATAAGGCAGCGGCGAAGGAGTTAAAAAGGCCCCAATGGATTGGATGTTCGAAAGATAATTGTACACGCTCGATCCCAAGACGACGCTGTATCTCCAAGTCGGTAGGAGCCGATATCCAGGGT
>JAPYSU010000039.1 GCA_029936425.1 Litorimonas sp. | reverse complement strand
GCTACCAACCCCGCAAGAAGCCCACGCCAAAAGTTGATCCAGAGCTTGTCAGAGAGCTGGCACGCATTGGCAACAATCTCAACCAACTGACGAAGACAGCCAACCAGATGCGAGCACAGGGCGAGCATCTCGACGCTTTGCGCCTGCTGTCTGCACTCCATGACATGGAAGACGAGCTTGAGCAGATCCGCGACCATCACACCATCGGCCAGGCCGTGGCGGAGGTGTCCGATGTTGGTTAGTTTCACACCACACGGGAAAGGGTCAAAGAACCCGCGCAGAGACGCAAAAAAAGCCGTCGGGTATCTCATGTCGGAGCATGACCACACGGGCACAGAGCGCGCCGTTGCGCCTGTTTTAATGCAAGGCAATGCATCCGACTGGTGCCAGATTGTGGGCGAGGGAAACCACGCAGGACGCTATACGTCTGGTTCATTAAATTTCGCAGAGTCGAACCTACCCGATGACACCCTGCAATCCATCATCGAAGACTTTGAGCGTGCTTTGCTTCCGGGTCTCGACCCCGACCAGTATTCCAGCGTTTGGGTGAAACACGAAGACAAGGGCAGAACCGAGCTTCACTTCATCGTAGCAGGCGAAGAGCTGAGAACAGGGAACCGCTTGAATGCTTACTATCACAGCGCAGACATGCCACGAATCGACGCTTGGAAAGACGCGATAAATGCAGAATATGGCTTTTCTGACCCCAATGATCCAGAGAAAAAAAGAGCCTACTCGCTTTCAAAAAGACTTCCCGAAAATCGCAAAGAACGCATAGCGGAAATCAATGATGCAATGGCTGAGAAGTACGCAATGGGACTTGTCACAAACCGCCGCGATGTGCTGGAAGAATTGAAGCGTGAGAACCTAAAAGTGGTTAAAGAATACAAAAACATGATAAGCATAGCCGACCCGAAAGGAGGCAAAAACATACGACTAAAGGGGGTGATATATGAAGAAGGATTCAAATCGCATGACTACGCGAGAAACGGAAGTGCAACAGTTTATGAGAGAACTGAGCGAGCACGCGAAGAACGAGCAAAAGAAGCTCGCAGCATCTACGAAGAGCTACATGGAAAGCGTCGAATCGACAACGAAAAGCGCTATCAAAAGAACCCGACCAATCAAAACACTCATAGCATCAATAACAATGGTTTTGATCTTGGGAATGTTAGCAGGCGCGGGCGCTACGCTTTACATGCAAGACATGGCATTGGTAGCAAAACATCCGACCCGCTCAGACCTGATTTTATGCGAAAGCGTGGGGGAATTAGAAGGTCAGAACGTGTGCCTGCCGATGAAATAACAACAACAAAGGAGAAAGACGATGGGAAAAATAGACGATCAAATAATGCGTACTTTGACAGAATATATAGAGAAAAACGAAAGCGAATTGCAGAGTCTTCGGGAAGACATGAGACTCTTGATGAATTATTGCGAAAAAACAGCAAAAGAGCTGGAGAAGCTGTCGAGCGAGAACGAAAACTTGACAGAGTGCGTAGCGCAATTGACACGCACAATAAAGAAATGACAAAACAGAAGAAGAAGAGCACAGGACTTGATTTGAGCTGATTTATTTTGCTTGATTTATATATATATCTGTGTTAGATTCGGAGATTGGGAGCCTGCATTAGTTTTTCATAATAAAAACAAGCGGGCAAAAATAAAGCCCCTTGAGTCTGTGGCGGACTCGCGGGGCTGACTTCTACTTACTTAACAGGTGACAACTATGATACTACACAAGTCAACTTTAAGTCAAGCACTAAATCAGACCGCCACGGGTCTGGTGCGATGTGCTGACTAATCAAAAAACCAAAAATCTCTTTGAAATCAACGGCTTAGATGAGGCGGGATTGTATTTAAACAATCACCGCTACGGCTGTTTTTCTTATCTTTTCCGCCCCGCCAATACTTCAAAAACTATCCAGCGAACCCATATATCCAGCGAATTACCCGAGACAATGGCAACTATCGCTGACTCCAAATATGACGATATCTGGATTTCTCAGTGCGAGTTCAAGTTTAAGTCTCGCTTGCTTGTCAATCTTCTTCGCATCCCAATGTCGTTCATCGACCTGGACACTTATCGCAGTAAATATGCGGACGTTTCGCCAGAGGCAATGGTTCCGCTATTGCTTCAGCGTTGCGAGGATAGTGGTATACCCGCGCCATCCATTATTGTCTTCTCTGGTCGTGGGCTTCAGGTGAAATGGTTATATGACTACGCATTGCCAGCTCGTGCATTGCCCCGCTGGAATCTTTCCCAGCAATTCTTGGGCGACATGTTCAAAGACTTTGGCGCTGATCCGGCAGCACGCGATGCAAGCCGTGTTTTACGTGTTGTGGGAAGCGTAAACCAGAAGTCAGGGGAAACATGCCGAGTCGTCTATTTTGACGATTCTACGCACTCTTTTGACGCTTTAGCTGATGCTGTCTTGCCACTCACTCGCGATGAGTTGAAGCAGAAAAGAGAAGAAGCCAAAAAGACCCCAAAAAAGAAATTCTCTGTTATTGAGGGCGGGAGAACTGGCAATCTCAAAAGCTTCAGTCGCAATCAATTGGCTTGGGACAGACTGCACGATTTGCGCGATTTGTTCGAGATGAGGGGCGGTGTCGCGGTTGGTTCTCGCATGGTGTCGTTGCTTTGGTTGCTCAATTTCATGTGTCTTAGTGGTCAGATAAATAGCAATACACTGCTCAGTTCTGCCCACTCACTCGCTCATGAAATCGCGCCGGATTGGAAGCTGAAAGAGTCAGAGCTTGGCACATTGAAAGCAAAAGTCGAAGCGTACAACAACGGCGAGCGTGTGACGTTTAATGGCAAAGAATGCGTACCGCTGTATACGCCTAAAAATGCCAAGCTAATCGAAATTTTCGAGATCACAGAAGAAGAGCAAGCGAAGCTCAAAACGATCATTTCACCAGAGCTTGCAAAGACTCGCAGACTTGAGCGCGACAAGATCAGAAAAGTGCAAGAGAGGCGCGAGAATGGCGCACGTTCCCATGCTGATTCAGAGCGCAAGAGACAGCCTTGGGAGGCTTTAGGAATCAGTCGCGCGACGTACTACAGGAAGAAAAAAAACGGTCAGATTTGACCCAATCTATAGGGTATCAAGACAGGGCAAAACCGCCCTATCCTGATACCCTATTTTTTGGTTCCAACATGTTGATTTTATTAGCTTTTTAGAGAATGAGACCAAAACGTCCCCTATTACTAAGTGGCAAAGCCCGTCAGGATGACCGAACAAGGTTTTGAGAAGTTGGGTTTTTAACTTAAAGCTAAGGC
>JAPYSU010000005.1 GCA_029936425.1 Litorimonas sp. | reverse complement strand
CCGTCGCAAGGGCCTCTCAGTCCCACCGTCCGATACACCAACACGCCACGCTAGCACGCCTGTCCGTGTGTCCGGAACATAAGAAACATAGCTTGCTTGGGACGGGGGAGGACGCATCTCTGAAAGAAAATTATAAGTCGTTGAAATGGTGTAATAATTTGGCAGGCACGAGTCCGCATAAATACGGATTAAGTTTGATGACGCTCCAAGCCAGAGCTTCCTCCAATGCTCGCAAAGCAGGGATAGCGTCTCCCCTATATGATAATATAGAGTTTACTATTAGACTGCCCAAAGACAGTCGATAAGCTTTACATAATTTTGAATCTCGACAAGGGTCTAAACTTAGAGCGGAGTGTTCTTTATAAACCTCAATTGCCATTCGCACTGCGTGAGGCAATTATTCAGTTTCATCTAGTGGTCAAAGCGCGCCCTGCTGTCTAACACGTAGTCACCCAAATGTGTGCTTTCTAAATGTCACACGTAAACCCTAGCGCTTGAGGCTCATCATGTCTGATCTCGACTCTTTTAAACTCGAAGCCAGAGCTTGGCTTGAAGAAAACTGTCCCAAAGAAATGCGGGTGCCCATGAAGACAGAAGATGATGCCTGTTGGGGCGGTCGTCACTGGACTTTCCAGAGCGAGGCGCAGCAGATTTGGCTGGAACGAATGGTTGCCAAAGGCTGGACGGTTCCTACTTGGCCGAAAGAATATGGCGGCGCGGGCCTTAGCCGCGCTGAAGAAGCTGTCTTGCGCAAGGAAATGGCCCGTATTGGCGCGCGTATCCCGTTATCCAGTTTTGGCATTTGGATGCTCGGCCCGGCGCTCTTGAAATTTGGAAATGAAGCGCAAAAGAAAGAACACCTCCCGAAAATTGCGCGAGGAGAAATTCGTTGGTGTCAGGGATACTCCGAACCCAATGCGGGGTCAGATTTGGCTTCGCTCGCGACCAAGGCCGAGGACAAAGGAGATCACTATCTGGTCAATGGCCAGAAAGTCTGGACCTCTTATGCGGATAAATCAGACTGGATTTTCTGTTTGGTGCGAACAGATAATTCAGGCCGCAAGCATGAGGGAATCTCTTTTCTTTTGTTCGATATGGAGAGCGAAGGCGTTGACGCGCGGCCAATCTCGCTCATTTCCGGAAAGTCCGCTTTTTGCGAAACTTTCTTTGAGGATGTCAAAGTACCAAAAGAACAATTGGTCGGCGAAGTTGGTAAAGGTTGGTCTATTGCCAAATATTTGCTGACCCATGAACGCGAAATGATTGGTGGGTCAGGAGAGGGCGTGACGCGCCCTCTGCACGAGATCGCGGCGGGATCAATCGGTCTCGAAAACGGAAAACTCGCTGATTCCATGCTTCGCACAAAATTGGCAGAAACAGAAATTGACGAATGGGCTTTCAAACTCACAATGCAGCGTAAGCTTAGCGAGGCCAAAGCGGGCGCGTCGCTCGGCGCGGACAGCTCCATGCTGAAATATTATGGGACGGAACTTAATAAGCGCCGGTTCGAGCTAATGATGGATGCGGCCGGATATGACGGATTGGAGTGGGAAGGCGAACGATCCGAAGGCGGAAAACTCGCCCGGGACTGGCTTCGTACGAAAGCGAATTCCATTGAGGGCGGGACGTCTGAAGTCCAGCTTAATATCATCTCCAAACATATTCTCCAGCTTCCAGGCGCGTAACTATGGCACTCCTCCTAAATGAAGACGAAAAAATGCTCAGCGAAACAGCTGAGGGCTTTTTCAAGAACAAAGCGCCCGTTGCGGAACTTCGAAAGCTTCGCGATAGCCAGGACGAGAAAGGTTATTCTGAAGCGCTCTGGTCAGAGATGGCTGAGATGGGCTTTGCCGGCGTTTTAGTGCCTGAGGATCAAGGCGGCGTCGATATGGGCGTGATGGCTGCTGGATTATTGGCCGAACAAATGGGCCGTAATCTGAGCGCGACGCCTTTCTTCTCGACGTCGGTTCTCTCTGCAAGCGCGCTTAAAAATAGCGGCGGCGATCTCTCAAAAAACTGGCTGGAAAAAATTGCCGGGGGAGACGCGATTGTCTCTTTTGCGATTGATGAAGGCGCAAAGCACAATCCGCTTGGCACTGAAACGCGTGCGGAACGCTCCGGAAACGGTTTCAAGATTACCGGCAGTAAAGTCATGGTACTCGACGCGCATGTCGCGGACGCTCATATCGTTGTCGCCCGTACGGGCGGCGAGCCTGGAGACCGGGAGGGTTTGAGCCTTTTTCTTGTTGAGAAAACCGCTGAGAACCTCTCTGTAGAACGTACGATTATGGTGGACAGCCATAACGCCGGGCGAGTTGAACTCAACGGTGTCGAAGTCACCGCTGAGGCCATGTTGGGCGCCGAAGGTGAGGGCGCAGACGTGCTCGAGAAAGTGTTAGGGGCCGGACGCGCTGTTTTATCCGCAGAACTTCTTGGGGCCGGATCGCAGGCATTTGAAGATACTGTGGCGTATATCAAGGAGCGTAAACAATTCGGCAAAATCATCGGAGAGTTTCAAGCCCTTCAACATCGCGCGTCCCACTTATATTCCGAGCTAGAGCTTTGCCGTTCTGCTGTGCTTGCGGCTTTATCCGCACAAGATGATGGCGACAAAAATGCGGCCAAGATGGCGGGTATGGCCAAAATAAAACTGGGCCAGGTTGCCAAGCTCGCTGCGCTCGAAGGCATTCAAATGCATGGCGGGGTCGGTATGACGGACGAGTATGATATCGGGCTTTTTCTCAAACGCATCCGTGTGTTGCAGGAATTACTAGGCGACGGAAATTACCATCTGGACGATTTCGCAAAGGCGAGCGGCTACTAAGCTGCTTTAGACGTAGATTTGATTCGGGCTGACGCTAATGCGCGTCAGCTGACTTGTAGCTTTTCCCGTCCAAGGGGCTGGCAACAACCATGCCCCAATATGTGGAATAGGTCGTACGAGGTTCATAGACGAGGGCAATGCCAAAATCGACGACATCGTTGCGCAATAGGTTTTCATTATGCCCGGGACTATCTTTCCAGGCTTGAAACACATCATCCCAGCTCTTCTGACCCGTAGCGACATTTTCGCCAGCGATTGAGAAATAGTATCCTTGGCGCTGTACCCGGTCGCCATGCGTGGATCCGTCTGTTCCAGTATGGGAGATAATTCCGGCTTTTGCCAAATCCTTGGCATGGACCTTTGAGGCTAAATTGAGCTTGTTGTTCAATTTGACCGGACCTAATCCGTGTTCTGCACGATACGCGTTCAAATCCGCGACAGCAACATCAACATCAAGTGGTTCCGGTGGAATAGACGGAAATACAGGGTTTGAACCAAACCCATCATTGAGACGGCACTGAGCTTCGGGTTTGGAAACATCGGGTTGATAAGTCACGGCCCCGCGGCATTTTTTATCCGCTTTACAAAGCGACGAGCATTCTTCGGGTGTTGAAACAGGATAGATGGCATAGGTGCCGTCATCTTCGTCAAATTCGCCGACCTTATTATCGACCGCAAAGGCGGACGCGCTCAGAGAAAAAAAACAAACCAAAGATAAAATTAACTGCTTGACCCTCATGTCGCTAGACATACCCAATCTCCCTGCTCTGAAAAGCCAAGATAACAGTTAAATCTTTACCTAAGCGTTAGGATGGGGATTAATTATCAGAAAGGAAAAAGGCCTATCGGCCAGCCGTTGAAAACTGGCCAGAGGAGGGCGAGACGCCATTGGCCATATTTCGCTCTCTTTCAAAGGCCTGGGAGAGTGATTCGTAAAACGCAACCTGCCTTTGGACGCGCGGGTCATCCGGTGTGGGATCCGGCGCTGGGAGAGGCCTTACCTTGAGGCCCTTGTGAGCGTCGAGCATGAAAGCCTTCCAGGCATCGGCGGGCAGAAGCCCGCCTGTCACTTTTTGGGTCGGGCTATTGTCGTCATTGCCCATCCAAATCCCAGTCGTGTATTGAGCAGTAAAACCGACAAACCAAGCATCGCGATAATCTTGCGACGTGCCCGTTTTTCCAGCAGCGGGTCGATTGCCTAATTTCGCGCCATAGCCAGTGCCGGAATCGACGACGTCCCGCAGCATGCCTGTCATTTGCCGAGAATATGGCACAGCATAGGCGCGCGTAGGTTGAGCCTCCCGGCGCGTGTAAATTGAGCGCTTGGCCGTATCAGTGATTTCGGTAATGAAATAGGAAGGCTTGAGGAGCCCTTCATTGGCGAAGACCGAATAAGACGTGGTCAGCTCTAAAAGGTTAACTTCAGAGGTTCCCAGAGCAATAGAGTATTCTGGTCGCATTTCGGATTTTATTCCAAAACGCTTGGCCGTACTCACGACTTTGGTAGGCCCTATCTCAGATCCGACCTGAGCCGCCACCGTGTTGATGGACAGCTTGAGGGCTTCTCTCAAAGTGATAGGGCCGCGATAGCGGCGCGTATAATTTTCCGGTGCCCATCCTTTGATTTCGATAGGTTGGTCAATACGTATTGTGCCCGGAGTAAAGCCTTCTTCCATGGCAGCGGCATAAACAATACTTTTGAACGCAGAACCGGGCTGCCGTTTTGCTTGACTGGCTCGATTGAACTTTGATGTGGCGTAGTCACGGCCGCCAACCAGAGCTCGGACGGCCCCTGTTTCATTTTCAATGCTGATAAGAGAGCCTTCACTTATATTTTTAGCCTTTCCTGACGTTTCTAATACTTTCTTTATGGCCGCATCAGCTTGTTTTTGCCTTTGTGTGTCGAGAGTTGTCCGGACAATCAGATCCTGTCTCTTCTCGCCGATAAGTTCATTCGCCCGATCGGTAACCAAGTCAAAGACATACCCGATCACGTCAGGATCTAGTAGAGGATCAGCGTCTTCAACCATAACAGGAGGAGATTTCCGGGCCTGTAACTCCTGCTCTGGCGAAATGAACCCGTTTGCTGTCATACGCTGCAAAACCAAATGAGAGCGGGAGAGGGCGCTATCAAAATTTCTGGTAGGATCATACCGGCTTGGCGCTTTGGGCAGAGCGGCCAAGAGGGCGGCTTCCGAAAGACTCAAGGTTCGGGCGCTGTGGCCAAAATATTTTTGAGAAGCCGCTTCAATTCCAAAGACTTGAGGCCCGAGATTGATCCGATTTATATAGAGTTCAAGGATTTCCGGTTTGCTCAACTGGGCTTCCATGTCGCGGGCGAGCAGCATTTCCTGCACTTTGCGCCGGTAGGTTTTCTCAGGCGAGAGGACCATGTTTTTAACCAGCTGTTGGGTGAGGGTGGAGGCGCCCTGCGATTTTTCACCAGTTGACGTATTGGTAAGCAGAGCGCGAAGTATAGCTTTATTGTCAATTCCGGTATGTTGATAAAAACGTTCGTCTTCGATCGCGAGAAAGGCATTAGCCGTATATCGGGAAAGCTCGTCGAGTTTGAGAGGCTCCCCGATATAGGGGCCACGATGCCCAATTACCTGTCCGTCCTTGTCCAGTAGCGTGATATTAGGCTTCAAATTCAATTCCCACATCGTCGCTTTATCCGGCAATTTAGGAAGGCCATCGAGAAAATAATGACGGGCCTGTAAATAAGACGCGGTCATGAGGATGCAAATAACCACTAAAACAGCTACCCAGATATTACGTTTGCGACGCTGGCGATTGTCATTGGCGACGTTAATGTCTGCGCGGTAGGTTGGCATATCTTCCATATAGTGTAAGGGGCCTGAATGGTTGCTAAATCAAATCTTCCCTTTTGGAAAACCAAAAATATGGCCGAATTGAGCCGAGAACAGTGGGAAAGCCTGTGTGATGGCTGCGGAAAGTGTTGTTGCATCCGTCTGGAGGATGAAGATGACGGTTCTGTTTATGTGACAGATGTGTCCTGCCATTTGTTTAATCCTGAGACTTGTGCCTGTAAGGATTACAAGAATCGTAAATCCATTGTTCCGGATTGTGTCACGTTGACGGCGGCAACGGTTGATCAGCTTCACTGGATGCCCGAAACTTGTGCCTACCGCCTTGTTTCCAAAGGGAAAGATTTGCCGGACTGGCATCATCTAATTTCTGGCTCTCGGGAAACCATACATGAGGCTGGTATGAGTGTCCGCAATCAAGTCGAAAGCGAAGCCAAGGTGTCAGATGAAGAACTGCCCCGCCGAATTGTCATCTGGCCCGGCGAACCTGACTATACGAAGAAGCTTGATTCTGCATCTTAATGAAGCCGAGAATTATCTCGGCTGAATTATTGAAAGAATGATTTGATCCGACTGTATCTGGCAGGGAATGACGAAAAACTGTGTTTTTTATGTTACAGTTATGTCACAATTTGTATCAAAGCGTGAGAAACTGCTGTTTATGGGTGTGTTAGGGACATATTTACCTCATAGGGTCAAACCCTTATTGACAGTTTTTTGACGAAGCGACCTTAAATGTTCCTGTAGAGAACAAAGCGCGTTAAAAGCGGAAAAGAATATGACAGACACTACAGCGCGAGCCCTTGCCGCCAACGACCTTTCTCCAACACCTACTCATCGCGGTCAGCCGATACGGCATAGCGATTTTGAGACTTTGTGTGATGGGCTGGATTATGCAGCCGAAGGTAATACCGGTCTGAATTATTTTGACGGAAAAGCGGTTTTGAAGACGGTTTTAAGCTATAGAGAGCTCAGAGAGCGCTCTATCGAACTGGCTTATCGGCTCGTAAAATTTGCGCCTAAAAACTCCCGCATTGGTTTGGCAGCGGTCTCTACGCCAGAGTTCGCTGTTCTTTTCTTCGCCTGTCAATATGCAGGATTGGTTCCGGCGCCGCTGCCGCTGCCCGTGACCCTGGGCGGACGCGGAAGCTATGAAAGACAGCTGCAACGGATGGCCGATACCGGCGACTTCCACGCGCTGTTTACGCCTGATTCGATGGAACCTATTATGAGCTCGGCCTTGAACGACCAAGCAATACCGGTTCTGACCTTTAGTGATGTCGAGGCGCTTCCAAAAGGAGATAAACTACGTAAATTTAACAGCGAAGACTTGTGTTATATTCAGTATTCTTCCGGCAGCTCCAGTTCTCCAAAGGGTATTATTGGCACTCAATCAACGGTTTCGGCCAATTGTCATGCTATCACGAAACATGGCTTGAAAATAAATGAAACAGACCGTGCGACCAGCTGGTTACCCCTTTACCACGATATGGGTCTTATCGGTTTCATGCTCGCCCCTATGATGAGCCAGCTCACAGTCGATTACATTGACCCTCAGGATTTTACCCGCCGACCGATCACATGGCTACAGCTTATCAATGACCATAAAGGCACATTGTCCTATTCTCCCACCTTCGGGTATGAGCTTTGCGTCCGGCGTTGGCGCGAAGACAGAGAGCTTGATCTTTCTAGCTGGCGCGCCGCCGGTATTGGCGGAGACATGGTGCGTCCTGAGCCTTTAACCGAATTTGAAGACCTGTTTGAGCCCATGGGTTTCAAACGGGGTGCGTTCACACCGAGCTATGGCTTGGCGGAAACCACATTGGCGGCAAGTTTTGCGCCTTTGGGACAGGGATTGAAAAAGCATACGATTGATATGGACCGCTATGAGCGCACGACCGAGGCGGTGACGGCTTCCGAGCTCACTCCAGCGGCTGCCCGCCGGACATTTGTCGCCTGCGGCACGGTTTTACCGGATCATGAGATTGAGATTCGCGACATCAAAAACAATGTTCTGACCGGGTCAAAAGTCGGTCGGATTTGCCTCAGAGGCCCTAGTGTTTCTCCGGGTTACTTTCGGAACTCTCAGGCTACAGAAGCTGCTTTCACCAAAGAAGGGTGGCTTGATACAGGTGATCTCGGTTACTGGCTGGATGATCAGCTTGTCGTAACAGGTCGTTCAAAAGACTTAATTCTTTGGCATGGCCGCAATATTTGGCCGCAGGATATAGAATGGGCGGCTCAAGCGGCCGCGCCCCATCGTTGCGGCCGCGCCTGTGCTTTTGCGATTGGCGGCGCAGGGGATGAGAAGCAAATCATGCTTCTGCTGGAATGCCGGACACGGGACCAGAGTCTTCTCGATGAAATTTTCAAGGCTGTCACGGCGGCAATCCGGTTGGAAGTCGGCGTCCCCGTTAGACTTCAGCTTGTTCCCAAATCTACAATGATTGTGACCAGTTCAGGCAAACTATCCCGTGCCCGGGTGAAGGAAAAATTTGCGTCTGGCGGGATTATTGACCTTCAGAACGCAGAGTCGATCCGCGTTGTCCAATCCGAGACTTAGTCACCAATGCCTCGAATAATTGCGCTGACCGGCGCAACGGGGTTTCTTGGACAACACCTTCTTAAAGGCTTGTTGGATAATGGATATGGAGTGAAGGCGTTAGCACGTCGTCCCGGCGGCCTTTCAGGTTTTTCACATAAAAATCTTGAGGTTATCGAAGGGGATTTGGCAACCGATTTGTCCGGCTGGGCTAAAGGCGCAGATTGCGTAATTCACCTCGCTGGTTTGGTAAAGGCGCCCTCCTGGAAACATTTTGAGTCCGTAAATGTGAACGGAGCCAAGGCCGTCGCGAAAGCGGCTGAAAACGCCAACGTTCCTCGCTTGATACTACTTTCGTCGATGACGGCCCGAGAGCCGGGCTTAAGTTTCTATGCTAAGTCAAAGAAACTGGGCGAGCAGGCTGTAAAGGCCGAATTTTCCGGAAAACTGGCGGTGATTCGGGCGCCTGCCGTTTTTGGTCCGGGCGATAAGGCGACAAAGCCAATATTTGATTTAATGAAACGGGGTTTCTTACTGGTCGCAGGCGGCCGGGGTTGGAAAACCCGATCCGTCGCTATGGTTTATGTTCATGACTTGGTTGACGACTTGATAGCGAGAGCATTGAAGGGAGAATATGACAACAAGTCAGTTTCGCCCGCAACTGTCAAAGCCTTAAGCATGCCGGAGCTGGCCAATTACGGAGAGGACGCATTTAACAGGTCTGTGCGCGCTTTTCCGGTTCCACTCTTCATACTTTATCCTATTGCCGCTATTACGACTTTGACTTTACGACTGTTTTCTATAGGGCACTTGTCTCTAGGAAAACTGGCTGAGTTCCGTTATGAGCACTGGCAAAGTAACGACTTGGTTTCGAATCCCACCCCCATGGTTGAGGCCATTTCAAAAACCGTTCAAAGCTATGATGCGCCGGAATAATTTATGACATCTTCGCCAAATCGTGATGAGATTTTCGCTAAAGTCTGCGAGCTCCTTAAGCCTTATAATCCCCAGAACCGTCCGATATATCGGGAGAGCGGGATTATGTCTGACTTGGAAGTCGATTCTGTCGCGGTATTTGATTTGGTGATGGGCCTTGAAGATCACTATGATATTTCTATTCCTATGGAGATGGTGAGCGATATCAAAACTGTGGGAGAGCTCGTCAACGCCATCAAAGAACTCACTTCGGAATAGGACGGACGATGTCTTCTCTTTTTGACAAATACACGCCGCTCAAAACACGCGTCGATATGATGATGAAAATCGGACAAGACGCACTTGGCGTGCAGTTTGACGATATACTTGACGCGACAAGAGGGCGAATCGGAAATCGTGAGATTTTGCTCGCTGGAACAAATAACTATCTAGGCCTAACCTTTGACGAGGATTGCGTTTCTGCCGCTAAGAAAGCGATTGAAACTCATGGCACAGGCACAACTGGTTCACGCGTTGCCAACGGATCCTATGCCGAGCATGTAGACCTTGAAAAGGCCTTGGCTGATCATTTGGGGATGCCAAGCTGCGTCGTTTTTACCACGGGATACCAGACCAACCTTGCGGCTATTGCGGCGCTTGCCGGCGAAAAAGATATAATTTTCATGGATGCCGATGCTCATGCCTGCATTATTGACGGGACACGTCTGACCGGAGCGTCGACAATCCGCTTTCGTCATAATTCACCCGAAGATCTGGATAAACGCCTTGCCCGGCATGGAGATATTGAGGGCGGGCATGCTCTGGTCGTGATTGAGGGCATGTATTCCATGTTTGGTGACATTGCCCCGGTCGATGAATTTGTTGACGTGACACATCGCCATGGCGGATATCTTTATATTGACGAAGCCCATAGCTACGGCGTTTTCGGCCCAACCGGATGCGGGATTGCGGAAGAACAGGGCGTCCTGGATAAGGTCGATTTTATTTCCGGAACGTTCTCGAAGAGCCTGGCTTCTGTTGGCGGCTTTTGTGCATCTCGACACAAAGAATTTGAAATTACGCGGAAAATCATGCGGCCCTATATGTTTACGGCCTCTGCGACGCCGTCCAATATCGCTGCGGCCCGCGCTGCAGTTGAAAAGGTCAAGTCAGGCGGACATTTGCGCGCCAATCTCAAAGAGCGCTCCGAACAGCTTCATGCAGGACTAAAAGAAATGGGGTATGATCTGTGTTCAGAGGCGAGCCCGGTTATTGCGATACGCCGTCCTAATGAAGCGGTTGCCGCCATGGAGTGGAATTGGCTGATTGAAAACGGCGTTTATGTAAATCTGGCCGTGCCGCCGGGAACCCCGCAAAGTTCAAGCCTGCTGCGTATCAGCCTGTCTGCTGCTCACACCAAAGAAGATATCGACACACTCCTGAAAGCCTTTGGCAACCTCAAAAACGCTCAAGAGGAAATGATGCAGGATATGGCGGCTAAACTCGCAGCGGAGTAAATCCTAGCGAAACGCGCCTTTTCGCCAAAGTTGCCACCCCATAATGGGGGAGGTGAGAACCGGATGTTTTCTTTGGAAAGGTGTCGGCTGATAATCCACCCCTGAATGATTTTTTAGCTTTCTGAGCACATAATCCAGACCGCCCTCAAATGTGGCCGCGCTATTCAATATTCTGAGGATCGAAAGCGGCTTGCCTTGGATGCGTCGCCAAAACCAGAGACGTTTTACTCTGCTTTTATTCTCTTCTGATAATTTATACTGACCAGATTGATCCGGTTGACCGTAAAGCGCTGTTGTCAAAAAGGCGTATCTTTCGGAGAAGCGTTCGACAATTTCCTGTGAACGTCCAACAGAACTTTCAGGCCTTAGCTCTGTTCGGTAACTCTCGTAGAAACCCCGTCCCCATATTTCCGCTGCCGAGGCTTTTGGCGCAATTAACGGCGCGGACTGGCTGGCCATATACTGAACAGCATTGACCCGAGCCTGACATACGCGTTCGGAAATCGAATTGTCTTTGGCTCGCAGGAGTATGCAGGGTTGAGAAAAACGCCCCCAAACCTGGGACTGGAGAACTTTACCCGTACAGCGGCGTTCAAACTCTTTCAGACTAAGAATTGAATACTTACAGGTCGACAGAACCCCATCCTTCCCCTCACGTTCAATATAATAGACGGCCGGAGGAATGAGGCGGTTTAGCAGGGCACGCAGCCCTTTGCCGTGAACCGCGCGGTAACTGTCAACCAGAACATAAAAATCTAGCATCTTATCAGGATTGCTTATCTCTCTTAATGAAGACCCGTAATATACAAATGCAAGAACTCTATCTTTGTGCTGCTCTTCGATTGCGTCCAATACGTCATTTATTCTGGCGGGAGGGTCTAGGACTTCGGAACGGATTATCTTTAAAACCGAATCGTTCATCCTGCCCGCCAAAAGGTGACGGGGCGGGACGCAGAAATACGAAGCTTTTGTTCGCTAAAATCCAAAAAGTCTCCGTCCAGTGTGGCGGGTGCAGTTGTTTTTAAAGTCAACCGGTCGATATTATGACTATAATACCCATCTTGCGCGCGGTCTTGCTTTCGACCCATCCAAAGGCCAGCCACATTCCGGCCAAGTTTTCGGCTATCGGCCTCCGCCCAGGTCATCCGCAAAGGCGCGTCTTCTTCTCCCCAAAATGGATCCAGTCCCAGCATTAGGGAAGGTAAGGTTGTCATAATAGTCCCGAGGGCAACTCCCTTATGTTTAAAGAGAGTCTGACCGCCTAATCGAGCTTTCATTTTATGCTTTACAGGTGGCATGAGGCGGGATTTATCGCCCGTCACCGCTTTCAGAACAGCGCCGACGACGGCCGTGCCTCCGCCGACTCCGTTTCCGTTTAGTTTTTCCTGCGCAAATCGGCTGATATGAGGGAGTGCGCCCGTTGAGAACAGAAACCCATACAGTGGATTTGTCGGACTTCTATCCTGTTTAACTCGGTCTATTTTAACCAAAGAGATTGAGTGAGCTTTAATATTGCCGTCCTGGATTGTCCTTAAGTCGGTCAGATCTTTCAGTCCGATATTCCTGGCAATCTGATTGGTTGTTCCGCTTGGTAAAATGGAAACTGCAGGCAGGTTGTCATTCATATCATAGCTATTTAACAAGGCCGTCATGACCGTCCGCACGGTACCGTCTCCGCCCTCAATAAGAATATGGCGAGTGCGCTGTTCACGGGCCTTTTCCATGAGGGGCATAAGATCACTGCGATCCTGACTTATAAAGTGCTCACTATTTTCGGGCAGCGTTTTTAATGAAAGGGCTGACCCTTGCTTTGCAACAGATCGGGCTTTCGCATTAGAGATGGCCAATATTGACATAAGCTCACCCTAAAGGCTTTCGGTCCGGACAAGCATAAAAGCTCCAAACAGACCGAATAGAGCCAGTGGGAAGGTTATGGCGGTCGCTACGCCGATACCGCCGGACGTTGCAAAAGTCGCCATGGCTCCGTCAATAATCAGGAAGATAAATCCCATAGTAATACCGACAATAAGGGTTTTATCCCCTGTATCCTCTCTTCCAGTGCGTTGCATGAGAGGTACGCAGCATAAGAGCAAGATCAAAGCGGCCAATGGGCGGGTCAGGCGGTGAGCATGCCAAAAACTATAGGCAAAGCGGGGTTTAGAGCCTGAATTCCCTCGCATCATAAAGTTTCTCATCTCGGACATGGAAATATCGCGCGGTTCCGCCGCGAGGCGGGCAATAGACTCAGGTGTTTGGCTCGTTTCCCACATACGCGGAGAGGGGTCTCGAAGAGCGCTACGTTTTTCGCCATCAGATCCGGCCACTGTTAATATTCTGACGCCATGAAGTGACCAATTCGGGTCTGCATAATCTGCGCTTTTCGCCCAAAGAACTGATTTGACTTCTCCGGCATCCCCTCGCTCAAAGATTTGTATATCTCCCAGACGTGTATAGCTGATCCTTTCCGTTGCGCGGACAATATCCTGTCCATCCTCAAGCCATAAGGGGTTTTCGGAAGTAATATTTTTGACTTTATATTCCCCAATTCCCCAGTCCTGTAGTGCCCGGACAGCGGGCGCCATCGCAAAGTCAATAATAGTGATAGAAACTAGGCTAGCCCCAAATACGATAGGGGCAAGCAGTAGAATTTGTTTTGGCGCGGAAATTCCAAAACCCAATAAAGCCACTAATTCATGTTGTCGGATGAGCTTGACGAAAACCAGGAGGATAGCGACCACGAGCGTGAAAACAAATATTCGGTCAAAAATAACCGGGGCCCGCAACAGCATATAACGAAAAGTACCTTTGAAGCCTTCTCCGCTGGCAACGATATCAGCTCCATTAGCCAGGCTGTCGAGCAGGCCAATCAGAACCAACATACCAAATACGGTTCCTAACCAGGTAAACAAAAAGGTTTTAGAGAGATAGAGACCGAATTTAAGCACTGTCGGCCCCTGAGAGTTTCCCCCGAACACGGGAGACAGCAGAACGCGCCTCTTTCTGCCAATGTGCAACTTGCATGGCAAATGATGTCAGTGGAGGCTGGCCCATTTTATAAGCGCTTTTCCAAAATATATAGGCTGCAAAAATTGTGACTACAGTAATAACGGACCAAATACCGAGCCAGGGCGGAATTTTAGCTGAAGCGCCTAAACCTTGTCCGAATTCCAAGGCCTTTTGCAAGGAAACCAAGAATACGACACCTATGAAAATACCGGCAGAAGACGGGTTACGCCCGTAATTTAAGCCAAAAGGAACTGCAATGAAGGGGAGAAGGATTAATAAAAACGCACGGCCAACGCGCAAGTGTAAGGCGGCGTTATTGGTTTCTTTGGTGAGCGTATCGAGATAAGTGCCTTTACGGTTTTTGAATAATTCAACCGATGTGAGCTCTCTCTCATCATCGCCGCGGGCGCGGTATTCAATAACGGAAGCCGCTCCGGTCACGTCCGCACTGCTAAAGCTCAAATCACCATCAAACTGTTCATTATTTTCAACTTGATAATAGCGGCCAGAGGAAAGTTGCAAGACGGGATCGTTACTATCCTCTTGTACGACCAGACGTCCTTCATTAGCCGTTGTCATACGAAATCCGAGCTGATTTCCATCCTCGTCTTCTGTGGATTCATAAATAAAGATGGGGCCTATGGCGGATCCGGATAGGTCTGTTCCGGCAAAGAAAGTTCGGGTGCCTACCGTTGTAAAAGTCCCTTCGCGAAGAGCCGCCGTAAAACTCTGTTGTTTTACGACATTGACCAGCTGCCGATAATTATACCGGCCTACGGGTTGGAGGTAGCCTTCAATAAAAATCGTCAAACAGGCCAGGAAGGCGCCCAGCAGGACAAAAGGTTTCGTCATGTGAAAGAGCGAGACACCGGCCCCCAGGGCGGCAGTAAGCTCACTTGAGCGTGAAAACCGGTCTATAGTTATAATTGTTCCCAGTAGTAAGGCCATGGGAACTGCCATGCCGAGATAGTGCGGAAGAAGATTGTAGATCATTCGGGTCGCGTCAGCGGCTGGATTTGAGGAATTCGATACAATCTCAAAAATCCGCAAAAGTCTCTCCAAGAGGAGGACACAACATGCAAAAACGACCAGCCCACCGATATTCACGGAGGCCCGTTTGAAAAGATATAGGTTCAGCCTGCCCATCATCTCTGTAGTTAGACCTTTACTCTTTCTGTAAGCTGTCCATATTCAGTCTGTGTTCAGACCGACTGCATCACTATGAAATTAGGGCTTAATAAGGGCAGACCGTGAAAGCAAACTTACTTCACAGATTTTTATCCGAAATCTTTGTAATATTTACAATATTCGTGATTTTTTCAACCAGTGCGGTCGCTCAAAGCCGTGAAGTGGATGATGAGGAAGAGCCGGATGACGAAATTTCGGCTATCGGCAAAGAGTTAGGGCTTGAACTCTACGAAAGTGATAAATCCGATTATTGTGTAGAGGATGGCCTTCAAATTCGCGTCACTGTGAATAATGTCACCAAAGAAGGGATTCTAAAACTTGAGCTTTTTGGCGAGGATAACTTTCTCAGAAAAAGTGGCAAATTAAGAAGAATCCGTGTTCCAGCTGAGCAAGGGTCTCAAGAGTTATGCATTAATGTGCCCACACCGGGGTCTTATGCGGTTGTTGGCTATCATGATATTGACGGAGACCGCCGCCTTAAAAAGGCATGGAACTTCAAACCCCTAGAGCCATATGGCCTATCCGGAAACCCAGAGATAAAAGCCCTGCGTCTACCAAAATATTCAGAGACGAGCTTTGATGTTCCTTTGACGGGAACAGATATCGTCATCAATTTGGTTGACCTGTCAAAGTAAGCCGAACAAAAGCCCAATACTTGCTTTCCAAGCTTGGGGATTTTCGTGATTACTCAAATTGATATTATTGAGGTTTCAACTGCGTCGGACGAAAAGCGGTTTTTGTCTTTCCCCTATGACCTCTATAAAAACTCTCCAAATTGGCGGGCTCCGCTGCGGTTTGAACGGCAGCAGCAGATAAATCCTGAAAAAAACCCCGGCGCGCCGACGAATCGTCAGATTTTTCTAGCCGTTGCTGACAATCAAGTTGTTGGAAGAATTGCGGCCTTTATTCTTGATAAACACGATGCGCAATATGACGATAATACTGGGTTTTTTGGCTATTTTGACTGCCTCGACGACCCGGCTGTCGCAAAGTCCCTTTTATCCTCTGCGGAAACATGGCTGAGGACTGCCGGACGCAGCCGCATGGTAGGTCCTTCGCAATGGAGCGTAAATGAAGAGTGCGGTCTGTTAATTGACGGCTTCGACACGCCCCCGGTCATGATGATGCCGTTCGGCCGATCGGATTATCAAACTTATTGCGAATCATTTGGACTCATTAAGGCAGTCGATATGTATGCGTATCAAGCTGAGCTGGCGGCGGGTTATCCACGATCAAAATTTCTTCAGTCCCTTCTGAAATACGCCCAATCCAACAAATCAATTAAGTGGAGAAAGCTCGATAAGAAGAGCTTTCGGGATGACGTTGATTTGGTGATGGATATTTTTAATGACGCTTGGTCAGAAAATTGGGGGTTTCTACCCTTTAGTGATGATCAGATCGAACATATGGCCAAGGAAATAAAACCGCTTATTTTCGAAGATGGGTTCTGGATTGGTTATATCGACGATATTCCGGCCGCTTATATATGGATGGTTCCGGATCTAAACGCGTTGACGGAGGGCCTGGAGGGGAAGCTTCTTCCCTTCGGATGGGCAAAACTCGTTTGGCGGTTGAAGGTCTCAGGTGTAAAACAGGCCCGAATTCCACTGATGGGCCTCCGGAAAGCCCATCAAAATACGCGCAAAGGTCTGGCTTTGGTTGCCCAGCTTTGCGAGACGGTGTTTGCGGCGGGCCGAGAAAAGGGCTTCACCCATTGCGAACTGTCCTGGATATTGGAAGATAATAAAGGGATGATCGGAATCTGTGAGGAAGCCGCTGCAACCCGTTATAAAACCTATAGAATGTACGAAAAAAATATCGTCTCATGAAGCAGGTAACAACACTAGTATTAGCGGGGCAGAGGGCCGGCGTAGTCGATCCGCTTTGCGCCGAATTCGACGTTGAGTACAAAGTCGAAACCCCGATTTTGGGTCGACCCATGCTTGACTGGGTAGAAAGGGCGCTCGAGACGGCGGAACTTACCCGGCCTTATATGATTTCGGGTTATCCAAAGGCAGGCGAGGGGTGGTCAATTAAGGAAAGCGGAAAGGGCCCTGCAGACAGCGCTCTTATTGCTTTAAAAAATGCAAGCTTTCCTTGCCTTATGACAACAGGCGACCACCCATTATTAAGCGCTGAAATGATATCCAGCTTTGTTAATGGCTCAATTGCCAGCGGAGCAGATTTTTGCGTCGGTTTAGCCAATGAGGCCGTCATCCAAGACGCCTACCCCAAGACGAAACGAACTTATTTACGATTCTCCGATGAAGCGGTCTCGGGATGTAACCTGTTTTTTATCTCAAATGAAAAGGGTCTTGCCGCGCTCGAATTTTGGAAAGAGGCCCAACATCTGAGGAAGCAACCGCTTAAACTCGCCCGAAAAATAGGAATTGGCTTGGGTCTCAGATATGCGGTGGGTCGTTTATCGCTTAAGGGCGCCTTTGATGAGGCGGGTAAGAAAATAGGGATATCGGCAAAACCCGTTCTGCTTCCATTCGCCGAGGCCGCCATAGATGTTGACAAAGTCTCCGACCACCAATTGGTCAGTGAGATTTTAAAAAAGAGGGAGCTTTCAGATGAAAACTCCTGATTTAGGCATTCGATCTGATAAAACTGTCGGCAAGAGGATTGCGGCTAATACAGGCCTGCTTGTGGGGGCAAGAGGGCTTGGTGTTGTCCTGGGTTTGGCGACTTTGCTCATTACCGCAAAAGCGCTCGATAATCAGGTAAGCTTCGGGACGATTATCTTTTTACATGGGTATATGCTCTTCTTTGCAGAGGTGGCGACGTTTCAAAGCTGGCAATCTATTATCCGTTTTGGCTCTGATGACGTTCACAATGAAGATCCGAAGAGATTAGCGGGTCTGGTCAAGTTCGGCATTAAAATCGATGTTTTATCAGCAATATTAGCCTATGCAGGGGCGATTATATTATTCGAACTATATGCGCTCATTGTTGCCGCCTATCCCACTCTTGCCCCACAGGGCGGCGGATTTGACGTAGAGACACTCAAACCACTCGTCATAGCTTATTCAACTGTCGTTTTATTTCAGATTACAGGGACGCCCATCGGGATATTACGCTTGTTTGATAAATTTAACGGTTTGGCTTTCGCAGGAATCGTCATGCCGGGCATACGACTCCTGGGAGCAATTTTCGCGTATTTCATGGGGTGGGGAATGATAGGTTTTCTCTGCGTGTGGTATGTCGCTTCGGTGTCAGGTTATGTGTTCAAAGTTGCTCTTGGATTTGTGGAGCTTTTAAAGCGTCGATTGGCGGGTTCCGTCCTAAAGGCCGAAGACGGTTTTTTCAGGGCCAGGCCCGGACTGTGGAGTTTTGTCTGGAAATCCAACATAGACTCAACTCTTGCGGCTGGTGTCAATCAACTGCCTATACTCTTGGTCGGGGCTACATTCGGGCCGGCATTTGTGGCTATTTATAAGTGGGCGGAGGAAATCGCCAAATTACTCTCAGAAGGCGTAAAATTACTGGATCAGGTCATATATCCTGAACTGGCACGTATCGTCAGCGGAGGTGAGGGACGCCGCATATTGCGTCTGGTAACCCGTGCGAGCCTTGTTTCATTAGCCGTCGGAATGTTTTTAGCGGGAATTGTCGCTGTTTTTGGTCCATTCATCATAGAAGGAACGCTTGGCGCGGAATATGGCGGCGTTGTCCCCTTAGCAGTCGTTTTGGTCATTGGCGCCGCTCTTTTCGCGGCTGTCGCGCCGTTATTTCCTGTTTTTTATGCCGCCAACCGTCCGGAAAAAGCTATTTACGCCCGGGCTTTGGGACTGATTGTTTATGTCATAACCTTTTTTATCTTTACCCAATATTTTGGAGAGATTGGTTCGGCTCTGGCGGTTGTCGCGGGTTATTTCGTCGGTATGATTTTGGTCGTTATTTTAACGCGGCAGGTTTTGAAAGGCTTGGAAGATCGTGACGTCCAAACAGACTGACTTACCTATCATAGCCATATTTGATTTAGACTACACTCTCACCAAAAGAGGGACATGGGGAAGGTTTGTCTGGCGCACGGTTCGCTATAGACCCTATTTATGGCTGCCTCTTTTGCTCAGCACACTGATGTTCCAATGGCAGTATAAGCGCGGGAAAATCCCTAGAGGCGCCGTTAAAAAAACTATGATGCGATGGAGTTTGCAGCGCTATAACCGAACTAAATTACTGCCGATTGCAGAAGAGTTTGCTCGCAAGGAGGTTCAGAATTTGAGGCCGGGAGGGAGCCGGGCCTTGGAATATCACAAATCCCAGGGACATCACATAGTCCTGGCGAGCGCTGCCGTAGATTTGATTGTTGAGCCGATTGCGCATCATCTGAATATACCCGATTACGTCTCGACAATATTGGACTGGACAGAAAGCGGAAAACTTAAAGACACATTCAAATCACCAAATTGTTACGGGCAAGCAAAGCTGGATCGTGTCAAAGCCCTTCTTGCAGATGTTGCGCCGCAAGGCGCCTATACCTATTTCTATTCGGATAGCAAAGCGGATCTGCCGGTATTGGACTATGTGAATGTTCCAATAGTTATAGATCCGTCGAAGAAATTTGAGGTATTGGCAGAATTGCGCGGTTTTGAAATTCAATATTGGTTGGAAAAGGGAGAAGGATTCTTGCCTTTTGACCCTGAAGTTAAAAATTTGTCTTAAGGATAATAAAGACTGAATTTTAAACTTTATTGAAACTGTATTCGTTTTAAACCGTAGTCACAGAAGTGTCACGGGGGATCCCAGAGTTATGGCAGAATATGCAGATGCAGTTCCCAGCCTGAAAATCGGTTTTATTTATAATCATGAGGTTCCTCACCAGGTTGCTCATACGGCGCCTATCTTGAAGGAATTGCTTCTAAGGTATCCGGAGCTGGATATTGACGTTTTGGCCTCGACAGAGGAACAAACACAGCTTGTTAAGTCTGGTTTGGGACCGGAACTGGTTAAAAAGACCGGGTTTATAGACCTTGAAGTCGGAAAAGCGGATCGGGGCGTTCTGAAAGCGGCCAATGCAGTTGCTCCAGCCCGCCGAATTGCAATTTTGAAAAACAATCTGGATATTTTTAGAAAATATGATGTTTTCGTTGTACCGGAATCTACATCATTGATCCTAAAATCGCAATTTGGCTTGGATCATCTCAAATTCATTTTGACCCACCATGGGGCAGGGGACCGCTCTGTGACTGAAAAAGAGTCGATTCGGGATTTCGACTTTGTGTTAGTTCCTGGAGAAAAGCTCAAAAAACGTCATCTCGAAAGAGGACTTATCCGCAAAGGTAATTACGCGGTTTGTGGCTATCCAAAATTTGATTTCGTTCCTCACACGCCTGCAAATATGAATTTCTTCGAGAATGACAATCCGATTGTCATTTATAACCCTCACTTCGATCCGCATCTATCGTCTTGGTATGAAATGGGGACGGACGTACTTGAGGCGTTCTTGAATGCGCCGGATATTAATCTGATTTTTGCGCCGCACATCATGCTATTCCAACGTAAGCTCCATACATCTGTTGAGCATAAACGTGTCAAATACCGTAAGAGCCTCCCTAAGCGGTTTCATGAGGCTCCTAATATTCATATTGATTTAGGCTCCACGAAAAGTGTCGATATGACTTATACGCGCAGCGCCGATATATATTTGGGCGATGTCAGCTCTCAAGTTTATGAATTTTTGGAACGTCGTCGTCCAACTGTTTTCCTCAATAGCCACGAGGCCGATTGGGCCGGAAACCCCTTTTACATGAGCTGGACAACGGGACCTGTGCTAAATGGTGTGGAAAATTTGATTGAGACTATACGCGAAGCAGAGGCTACGCATGATAAGTACCTTCCGGCACAAAACTTTGCATTTGAAGAAACTTTCGAATTTTTTGATGGTAAGGCGTCTGCCGTAGCGGCCGATTCCATTGCAGAATTTCTGAAATATCAGTCCTGCGCAGAAGTGGAGCTGGAAGCGGCGGAATAAGCCATTCACTTTCGTGGATAAGTCTATTCACGATAAATTGCGTGTTCATTAGATTTAGTCCATTTATACAAATGCGATGAGACTACTAAATTCCATGATGTCCCGATTTGTAAAAGTCGGCCAGTTAACAATCATAGACGCGGACGGGAACCATCACGTTCATGGCCCCGGAGGCGAGCCCCGGGCCACCATTCGTCTGACGGATAAAACTCTTTACCGAACACTGTTTTTAAACCCCGAATTGAAGGCCGGCGAGGCTTATATGGACGGGACATTGATTTGCGAAGAGGGCGGCATTCGGGATCTACTGAAAGTTTTTCTTCATAACCGTGGGGGCCTGCGCAGTCACCCCATTCAAAAGGTTTTAAACCGGACGCTCAAAAAACTTAAAAAACTGCATCAGCGAAACAAGAAATCAAATGCTCGAACGAATGTGCAGCATCACTATGACCTGTCTAATGATTTCTATCGCTTGTTCCTAGACGAAGACCTTCAATATAGCTGTGCCTATTGGCCGAGCCTCGATATCACCCTTGAAGAGGCTCAACGGCTCAAGAAGAAGCATATTGCTGAGAAACTCTGCCTCAAACCCGGTCAAACCGTCCTGGACATTGGCTGTGGATGGGGCGGTATGGCAATCTACCTTGCTCAAAGCTATGACGTTAAGGTTGTCGGCGCGACGCTTTCAGATGAGCAGTTGTCTCTTGGCCGAGAAAGGGTGAAAGAGCTTGGCTTGGAAGACAAAGTAGATTTAAGGCTTGTCGACTATCGCGATTTGGATCAAAATTTTGACCGTATTGTAAGCGTAGGCATGTTTGAACATGTTGGTGTTGCCCATTACGAAGAATATTTCTCAAAAATCAAAAGTCTTCTTACCGAAGACGGTATAGCGCTTGTGCACTCAATCGGCCGTAAAGGCGGGCCGGGGACCACCGGCGCTTGGATTCGCAAGTACATCTTTCCGGGAGGGTATTCCCCGGCGCTCTCAGAAACTTTTGCTGAAATTGAAAAAGCTAAATTGTGGGTGACTGACTGTGAAATATTACGTCTGCATTATGCCTATACATTGGCTAAATGGAACAAACGCTTTCAGGCCAATAGAGAACAAATCGCCGTCATGTTTGACGAACGGTTTTGCCGTATGTGGGAGTTCTATCTTGTTATAAGCGAATTCTCATTCCTTTACGGCAATCATATGAATTTCCAGATTCAGCTTACCAAAGATGTGCATGCCGCACCGATTACACGGAATTACATGATGGACGATGCGGCCGTTTCGGGTTAAGCGGCGCTCATTATGGTAGAGACAGTCGATAAACCGAAAAACCTTTCTAATCCGCGGCGGGCCTTTGTTAAAAAGACCGGGAAGAAGCTAGTCCGGAAAATTGCGGCCTTCCAGTCAAGGCAATCCATTGTTCCGGATACGCCGAAAATCGATAATTCTTATTTTCCGTTTCTGAGCGAATTTACGGATAATTGGAAAACGATTCAGGGCGAGGCCAAAGAGGTTTTGAAATTTCGCGAAGCCATACCGGGTTTTCAGGAAATCTCACCCGATCAGTACCGGCTAGCCAAAGAGCAAAACTGGAAGACTTTTGTTCTATTTGGTTTTGGAGAGCGTTTGGAAAAAAATGCATCCTTGGCGCCTAAAACAGCTGAAATACTTGAGCGCGTTCCAAATTTGCAAACCGCCATGTTCTCCATACTTGCTCCCGGATATCATATTCCGGCGCATAAAGGGGTCACTAAAGGCATTCTTCGCTCGCATATTGGCCTCATTATTCCAAAAGATCGTGAAAAATGCCGAATTCGCGTCGACGACACCATTACGGCCTGGAAAGAGGGCGAAATTTTTGTGTTTGATGACACATTTGAGCATGAAGTCTGGAATGATACGGACGAAGAACGCGTGATTTTGCTGTTTGACTTTGACCGCCCGATGAAATTTTGGGGTCGTTTCTTGAACAAGACATTCCTTCAAATTATGAAGCTCACGGCATTTTACCAAGATCCGAAAAAGAATCTGCAAACTGCAGAAGACCGTCTGGAGGCGGCTATTCGTCAGGCTGATGCCAATATGGAAGCGATGTCCGATCCGGCAGAACGGCGGAAGTAGCCCTGCCAGTGGCTCTAATGTGATTGAATTGAATAAATGAGCCGTCCAATAGGCTTCAAATCAGGGTTTTCCAACCCGCCTCCATCCACTAGCGAAAGCATATTACCGATTTGAACTAAAAACCGAGCATTTGCAGCGGGTTTTGCTTTTTTATCAAAAATCAGTATGGAGTCCCTGGCGAACTCTTTATGATCCAGTGAATCTAGAGCGAATAATTCCTCGAGCTCAATCGCCAGGCTAAGATAGCGTGTGGGCTGGGCATTTGCGAAAGACTTGGCATTTGCTGTCCATTCAAAAATCGGAATGTGCCTAATCGGGGTGTTCAGGTGCTGGTAGACAGGACTTCGGCCTGCTGGAAGTTCACCGGAAAGTAGCCAAACCGAGTCGACGCCCAGACAATCCGCAATTTTCTCGAGCGCGTCTTTACGAGGAATATGTCCTCCGCGCTCCCAATTCGCGATGGTTGGCTGACTCACCCCGCATCGATCCGCCATGTCTGCCTGCGACAATCCGAGCTTTTTTCGGTGTTGTTTTATTCTCGAATGTAGATTAGGCATCGCGCCACCAACTGCTTATAGACTGTGTTTATAAGTTAAGTTTATTTAATCTCGCCTGCAAGAGCTCTCTACAGCTCATTAATTAGGGTTAAACGAGGCTAAATTCACTGTGAAGGACTTGCTTGTTTGGAAAATATGTCTATTTCGGCGCGTTCTAAATGAGGGCTGTGCGTTTAAGTGTATTAAGATGACAAAGAATTTATAAGAAAAACCTATAAGTTTTCTTGAATGAATGGCGTCAATGCTTATCTACAGTTCACGGATGATGATTCAACAGTCAGCGAATGAGACCCATAACTCGTTTGTTGATAGATAAAAACTGAAAGAGGATACCATGAAAGGTGACTATTGCACGCGCGAAGGCGCTGAAAAATTAAAAGAACAAATCGAAGCTTACTGGGCTGAACGCGGTCATGATGTCCGTATCAACTTGGTTCAGGGCGGATTTTTGGCGTCTATGCGGTCTGCCCGTACAGATGTTCGTTCTAATATGGTGAACGGCGTTCCAACGAAATCTACTGAAAACTTCGCATAATTCTTTTAAAGTTTGATTGAACAAAACCGCCCTTATGGGGCGGTTTTTTTATGCGCCGATATTAAGCTAGAGTTTTGACAAAATAGTGGGAATATCTCTGAAGTTATTGAGCGCATAAGTCGGTTTAAGGCGGTTTGCATTAATAGGCGTATAACCATATCTCATCAGGATTGTGGGTACTTTGGCATTATGTCCTGCACGAATGTCCGGAAAGCTGTCTCCGATCATGACAATGCGTTTTCCTTTTCGGTTCGGGCCGGCTGCTTGCAGTAAATGCCGGGCGTCAGGTTTGGCCTTGGGTGCTTCATCACCGCCAACAATGATTTTGAAGTATTTGGTTAAATTGAGTTTTTCCAATAGGGGGCGCGCGAGATAGCCCGGCTTATTCGTGCAGATTGAGAGAGTTGCGCCCCCGCGTTTTAAATGCCTCAGCGTTTCGACCACGCCGGGAAAGGGGCGGCTATGTTCGGTGAGCGTCTCGGCATATCGGGAAAGGAACCATTGTTGCAATTCTGTCAAACGATCCTCCGAGACGGTATGATTTCCCCGCTTCATCGCGCTGGCAATCAATTTTTTCGAACCATAGCCGACTTCCCGTCGAGCGGTTTTAAAGTGTGTCTGTGGAAGTCCTTCAAGGGCGATGGTCTCGTTTGTAACTCGAATCAAGTCAGGCGCTGTATCGACCAACGTACCGTCCAGATCGAGACAAAGAATGAAATTGTTATAGGGCAGGGCGACTGTCCCGGAAGCCGAATTCTTTGATATCATGACCGTCATGAGAGAAAGACCTCAGTTAAACTAAAATTATCGGGTGCAGTGTCCCCGAACTTTCGCTAAGCCCAATGCGATAGTAGAAACCCTGTAATTGTCAAACACCCAGGATTTTATGCAAAATCGTGCCGCCATTATTCTCGCCGCCGGAAAAAGCACACGCATGCAGTCAAACATGTCAAAGGTTCTGCATCCGGTTGGCCGTCGCCCGCTGTTGGAATGGGTCGGCGCTCTGGCTACGACAGCCGGTGTTAACAAGACAATTTGTGTTGTCGGTGAAGGAAATGAAGACGTCAGAGCCGCGGCTGAAAAACTGGGGTTTGATATCGCGGTACAGGAGCCTCAGCTAGGAACGGCCCACGCCGTTGACGCAGCTCGTAAAGCTTTAGAAGACTTTGAGGGGCAGGTTGTCGTGCTTTACGCCGATACGCCCCTTATCCGACCAGAAACATTATCAAAAGTATTTGACCGGTTGGAGGACAGCGCTGACCTTGTTGTCATGGGCTTCAAGGCCGCAGATCCGGGTTCCTATGGCCGACTGATCGTTGAGGGGGATGGATCTCTCCAGGCAATTGTCGAAGCGAAAGACAGCTCGGAAGAGCAGCTGAAAATTGATATTTGCAATAGCGGCGTCATGGCCGGAGACTGCAAATCCATTTTTGAGGCAATCTCAAAAGTTGGGAATAATAACGCGAAGAATGAGTACTACCTCACTGATATTGTTGAAATATTGAAGTCCTCTGGCAAACGGTCCGAAGTTATAACGGCAGATGAAAATGAAGTGCTAGGCGTCAATGATCGCACGGATTTGGCCAATGCCGAAGCGTCATTCCAAAAGGTCATGCGTGAGAATGCCATGCAAAGCGGTGTGAGTTTGAAACATCCCGAAACCGTCTTTTTCTCATATGACACCGTTTTGGAAAAAGATGTCACAGTCGACGCCAATGTCGTATTCGGCCCCGGCGTAACGGTTCGATCCGGCGCCGTAATCCATAGCTTCAGTCACATTGAGGGCGCCGAAATTGGGGAGGGAGCTCAAATCGGGCCATTTGCCCGTCTTCGTCCCGGTACAGTTCTCCATAGTGACACCAAGGTTGGCAATTTCGTTGAGACCAAAAAGGCAACAATCGGAACAGGCAGCAAAATCAATCACCTCTCCTACATAGGGGACGCAGAGATTGGGGCAGGGGTTAACATTGGCGCCGGCACGATCACTTGTAACTATGATGGTTTTGACAAGCATAAAACCCATGTGAAGGACGGGGCTTTTATTGGTACGCATTCATCTCTGGTGGCGCCTCTCACAATTGGTAAGGGGGCGTATCTGGGATCCGGGGGCGTGATTACCAAAGACGTTCCGGATAACGCTTTAGCCATTGCCCGGGCTGAGCAGGTGCATAAGCCCGAATGGGCAGAGCGTTACCGCGCCGCGAAAGCAAAACGAAAAGAGTCAAAAGGATAATCCGCATGAATGTGGCGAAAGAAAATGCCGCCTTGGCGGCGCTTGAATTTGTGAAAGATGGTATGGTTCTGGGGCTGGGCTCAGGATCAACAGCTGAGATTTTTATCGAGCAGCTTGGTGAAAAAGTGGCCGGAGGATTACGGGTTCAAGGCATCCCAACATCTGACCGAACCGCAGAATGCGCCAAAGAAGCCGGTGTCCCTCTCATCGCAGCGGACAAAATACGCTCAATTGATTTGACGATTGACGGCGCAGATGAGGTAGACCCGGCCTTTTCACTCATCAAAGGCGGCGGAGCTTGCCTTTTGCGTGAAAAAATTATTGCCCATGCATCCGCTAAGATGGTTGTGATCATCGATGCGAGCAAAATGGTGGAAAACCTCGGAGCCTTCCCTCTCCCGATAGAGGTAGACCCCTTTGGGCTGACTCTAACTGCGGATAAAATTTATGAAGCCTTGAAAGACACGGGATGCCGGGAAGCCCAAACAGTTCTCCGCCAGGCCAAAGACGGAAGTGGTCCACTGGTCACAGATGGGGGACATTGGATACTGGATAGTAAATGTGAACATATTGCGTCGCCTTTCGAGACAGCCAAAGCGCTCTCCTCCATTCCCGGCGTGATGGAGCACGGCCTTTTTATTGATCTGGCGGATACGATCATAATAGGAGAGGTCGATCACGCGAAAGTTATGGAATTGGCCAAGAACTAGGCCAATCGCTTCCTACATATACATGATAGAACAGAACGATTTCCGAGAGAAATATTATGAGTGATTACGATTTTGACCTATTTGTTATTGGCGCGGGGTCCGGCGGAGTCCGGGCCGGACGTTTAGCGGCCCAGCTTGGCAAAAAAGTGGGGGTGGCCGAAGAAAGTCTTCCTGGCGGGACCTGTGTCGTTCGCGGCTGCGTTCCTAAAAAATATCTGGTGTATGGGGCTGACTTTGGAGGCGCCATCAAGGACGCGAAAAAATATGGTTGGAATATCGGTGATGTCAGTTTTGATTGGCCGGCCTTACGGGATTCCATTCAAAAAGAGGTTTCCCGTCTTTCAGGTATTTATTCAACCTTATTGGAAAAAAACGGTGCTGAGGTCTTCCGCGAACGCGCCGAATTTGTGGATGAGCACACAGTCAAACTCGTTAAGAGCGGTAAGACAAAGACGGCCAAGACGATCTTGATCGCCACAGGGGGGCGGCCTTGGGCCCCGGAAATGCCTGGAATAGAACATGCAATTGTTTCCGACGATGCCTTTACTCTCGACGAGCTGCCTGAACGGGTTTTGATCATCGGCGGGGGATATATTGCCTGTGAATTTGCCGGTATCTTTTCCGGGCTTGGCTGCAAAACAACTCAGGTTTATCGTGGCGGGCGCCTTTTGCGTGGCTTTGATCCGGAAATTCGGGATGAGGTTGGGATTGCTCAGGAAAATAATGGTATAACGATCAAATTCAATGCCTCTCCTACGGGCATCAAGAAAACCGGAGGCGGCTTTATCGTGACTTTCGATGACGGCTCCAAAATCGGTACGGATTTGGTTTTCATGGCGACAGGACGCAAACCGAACACAAATGGCCTCGGTCTCGAAAATGCAGGCGTTGAAATCGCAGAGAACGGCGCGGTCAAAGTCGATAAATATTCAAAGACATCCAAAGCCAATATTTATGCTGTTGGTGATGTTACTGACCGGGTGAATTTGACGCCTGTGGCTATTCGCGAAGGCATGGCATTTATCGAAACTGTCTTTAAAAAGAATAAAACCGCTTATGATCATAACGATGTTCCCAGCGCAGTGTTTACACGCCCTCCTATTGGTGTCGTCGGCTTGACTGAACCTGAAGCCCGCGAAAAATTCGGTGACGATGTAAAGGTTTACTGCACCCACTTCCGGACGATGAAAAACGTATTGGCCGAAAAGTCTCAAAGAGTTTTCATGAAACTGATTACATCCGGAGAAGAAGAAAAGGTTGTCGGAATTCACATTCTGGGCGATGATAGCGCAGAGATGATACAGGCTTTGGGAATTTGTGTGAAAGCCGGTTTGACCAAGGAAACATTTGATAAAACCTGTGCGGTTCATCCTACAACCGCCGAAGAAATCGTGACGTTAAAGCCAAAAGAGCCGAACAAAAATACTATTGTGTCATAATTTTACCCGATTAGCCCATTTTACTAAGGGTTAACGACAGGTTTTATACAGTCACGGCTTTAAAACTCCATCCGGCTGGCCCAAACTCCAACGGGCTTGCGTATGATTCGGACAGAGCCGTTCAGGAACGGGGAAGGGAACAAAATGACATCGAACAAAGATCAGTTTTCCCCTGACATGATGACAGAGGATGAAACCCTTACGCCTTTTGACGTACGGGACAGTTCCGGACGTCAGGGATTGATAAAGCTTATAATCGGTACCGTTGTCCTACTGGCAATCGCTTTTTTGCTTCTCAAATTTTATCAGCCCGGAACACGGGACCGCGACGCGCCGCCCCTGATAACAGCAGAAAACACGCCTTTTAAAGTGACGCCAGAGGATCAGGAGGGGCTTCAGGCTCCGGATCAGGATCGCGGGGTTTTTGACGTCATGAATGGTCAGCCTCCTGAAGAAACGGTCACGGACACGCAGTCACCGGAAGTGCCGATCACGCTTCCAAAAAACCAACCCGCGGATATCCCGCCAAGTGGGGCGAATATACAGCTGGACCCACCGTCCAATACTTCGGAGGCAAATTCGAACGAAACCGAATCTCAGCCTCAAATAGAAGTTGAGCCTGAACCGGCCCCTGTCTCCCCTCAGCCTCGAACCGGCGGAAGCGAGTTTGTTGTTCAGGTAGCCTCTGTCCGTTCAGAAGCAGACGCCCAAAAGGTCTGGAATGAATTAGAGCAGCGCTTCGCATCACTTCTTCCGGGCGGCGTCTATGTTGATATCAAACGCGTCAATCTGGACGAGAAGGGGATTTACTACCGCACACGGGTTGCTGGATTGGCAGATAAATCTGCCGCAAATTCACTTTGCAATTCCTTCAAAGGATCTGGACAAGCCTGTTTCGTGACAACCAAATAAAATGAACCCTCTTTCCGTCATTCTCGGTCTATCCGGTCCGTCTCTGACGGAAAGCGAGCGTGTGTTTTTCCGGGATGCCGACCCGTGGGGCTTTATTCTGTTTTCCCGAAACATTGAAACGCCAAAACAGGTTCAAAAGCTTTGTGCCCAGTTGCGTGAAAGCGTCGGTCGGGACTGTCTTATATTTATAGATCAAGAGGGCGGCCGGGTGCAGCGCTTGCGTCCGCCCCACTGGCCAGCATATCCGCCGGCTTCAAAATTCGGAAACCTTTACGACATTGAACCGGTAAAAGGGCGACGCTCCGCTTTTCTGGCTTACCGCCTGATTGCAGACGATCTGCGTCAATTGGGTATTACGGCGGATTGCGCCCCTGTATTGGATTTGCCGCAGCCCGGAGCGGACCCGATTATATCGGATCGGGCTTTTTCAACTCGAATAGACCCTATCATAGATATGGCCCATAGCTGCATGGCTGGGCTCATGATGGGAGGGGTGGCGCCGGTCATTAAGCATATACCCGGTCATGGCCGTGCAGAAGTAGATAGCCACAAGGCTCTGCCGAAAATTTCGACTGATCTATATACCCTTAAGGCTAGTGATTTTGTTCCTTTTCAGGCGTTTAGAGAGGCGCCCATGGCTATGACCGCTCACGCGGTTTATCTGGATCACTCCAAAAAAGCTGTCACTGTTTCAAAAAAGGCTATGAAAGACCTTATTCGTGACGCTATCGGTTTTGACGGGCTGGTGATGAGTGACGATCTCGATATGAAGGCTCTCAATGGCTCTCTAACACGTAAAACGGAGCGGGCTCTGGCCGCCGGATGCGACATTGCGCTTCAATGCTCCGGCAAAATGAAAGACATGGTTCAAGTGGTAAAAGGCGCCGCGGCGCTTGAAGGCGTCAGCTACCGCCGCGCGAAAGTTGCAGAAAATTGCACGAACTCCCTCGTGAAATTTGACAGAAAGTCTGCTGAAGCCGAATTCGCTGAGCTAATGGGCCAATTATCATGACAGCCGAAGACTTTCAGGAAGACCTGGACTTCGAAGCCGCGACGGATGCGTCTGACGAAGGGGAGGGCCTCATCCTCGACATTGATGGTTACGAAGGTCCCTTGCACCTTTTATTGGAGCTCGCCCGAAAGCAAAAAGTCGATCTCGCCCGTCTGTCGATCCTGGAACTTGCAGAACAATATATAGCCTTTATCAAGTCGGCTCAACACCTTCGGATTGAACTGGCGGCTGATTATCTGGTGATGGCGGCGTGGCTGGCTTATCTGAAATCCAAACTTATCCTGCCCAAGGACGATCAGGGCGAAGTCACCATGGAAGCCGAGGAAATGGCAGCGCATTTCGCGTTCCGTCTGGAGCGGCTTGCAGCGATGCGGGCGGCTGCCGAAGGGTTGTTCCGACTGCCGCAAATGGGTCAGAGCGTTCATAAACGAGGTATGCCTGAGGGCCTTCGGTCCCGAACCTCTCCACTTTATGAGGCCGAAATCTTTGATCTCCTGCAAGCCTACGGGACGTCCCGTTCGCGATCTGCCTTTAAGAATCATACCTTACCAAAGCCAAAAGTTTTGAGTCTGGAAGCCGCCAGAGAAAGATTGCGTCGTGCCTTGCAAAATTCCGGAACGTCTCTGGAGGAGTGGACCGCTTTGGACGGGCTTTTACCTCAAGTTACGGAACTTGATGTAGAGGTGCCAACGGCTTCCATCAAAGCCAGCTCTCTTCTTGCCAGCCTGGAGCTTGCAAAAGAGGGCGATATCGAACTTCGTCAATCCGGGGTTTTTAAGCCTATTTTTGTTCGTTCCAGACAGGGAGAGCGGTCCTGATGTCAAATTCATCCGATAGAGTGGAAAATGCCAAGTACGGCATTGAAAGCGGCATTGTCCAAATAAGCGACCGTTTGAAGACACCCCATAATGTTGAAACGATTGAGGCGAATCTCCGATTGCTTGAAGCGCTTTTGTTTGCAGCAGTAGAGCCCATTGATACGCAAACCCTTAGAGATCGAATGCCGGATGACGCCGATGTCGGCGCTCTGCTCGCCCGTCTGACACGAGATTATGCTGGCCGCGGCGTTCATTTGGTCCGGGTGGCCGATAAATGGCGGTTTCAAACTGCGCCCGATCTAGAACATCATTTGACAGACGTAAAAGAAGCGCCTCGGAAACTCTCTAACGCCGCTCTCGAAACGCTGGCGATTATTGCCTATCATCAGCCCGTAACACGCGCCGAAATAGAAGACGTCAGAGGCGTGGCCGTCAGCAAGGGCACACTTGACGTTCTGATGGAGCTCAGCTGGGTCAGATTACGCGGACGGCGCCGTACGCCGGGGCGCCCAGTCACCTATGGCACGACTGACGAGTTTCTGGCCCACTTTAATCTTGAAACAATAACGGATTTGCCCGGACGGGATGACCTTAGATCTGCCGGACTTCTTGATCCTCGTCTTCCAAAAGATTTTGAGATGCCGGAGCCAAAAATGATGGATGATATTAATACAGACGAAGACCCACTTGAAATGGAAACCGAAGACCCTAATTTCTTCGAGGATTTCCTCGAAGAGGACGACGATTAGACCAATTCGTCTAACGCTTTTTTGTTTGAATTACAGATTCCCTTTGTTGCGCCAAACCTCGTAGAGCGTTAAGCTAAGTCTCAAATAAAGGATATGGTATGGCTCTCGGTCCCTGGCAGATTTTGATAATTCTTGTAATTGCAGTGCTTGTCTTTGGCGGGCGCGGCAAGATTAGCTCGATCATGGGAGATATGGGCAAGGGTATTACCAGCTTTAAAAAAGGGCTGAAAGACAGTTCAGAGGAAGAAAAAGACGCTTCGGAGGACGCCATAAACGTAACTCCGAAGAAAGAGAAAACGTCTAAATAATCTCGCCGACCGAACCGTTTACCGGGCATGATAGCCTGAACCTATAGGGGCTTTCCAATGCTTCCGCAGCTTGGTTTCGCAGAAATGATTGTGCTGGCGCTCCTGGCCATTATCGTGGTCGGACCAAAAGACTTGCCAAAACTAATGCGGAGTTTTGGGAATATCATGGCGAAGATCAGAGGGTTGGGGCAAGAGTTTAAAGACGCTTTCGATGAAATGGGCGCCGAAGATGAAATCGCCGAGATGCGGAAAGAACTGGAAGACCTTAAGAAAATGGGGTCTGTAAAATCCCTGACCGGTGATTTGGAAGAAGAGATGAGGGCGCTTGACCGGGATTTGCGAAGCTCCGCAGACCCAAAGTCGAAATCAAATCCCAAATCCCAAACAAATCCTGAGTTGCAAGTTAAGCCCGAATCTGAAGAGTCCCGTCCCGAGACACGGCCGGAGTCTTCCGAGTGAGCGGCACGAAGGCAATTGAAACAGATGATGAAGTGGACGCAAGCCGGGCGCCGCTTATGGATCATTTGTTAGAGCTTCGCTCTCGACTCATTCGATGCGTGCTGGCTCTGATTATTGGCTGTGTCGTCTGTATTCCGTTTTTAAGGCAAATCATACAAGGTCTGATGTGGCCGTTTGAGCAAGCAATGCTCAAATATAACGCCGCTCAATTCAAGGCGGGCTTTCCTGAAATTGATCTTGGCTTGATTGCGACCCATCCACTCGAAACATTTTTCGTGAAGCTTAAGATCGCCCTTTTTGGCGGAATTATTCTCGCCTTTCCTGTCTTTGCCTATCAAATTTACCGTTTTATCGCCCCAGGCCTTTACCGAAATGAGCGCGGCGCGTTCTTACCTTATCTAATTCTATCTCCTCTGCTTTTTGTTCTGGGGGCGTCCCTCGTATTCTATTTTGTTTTTCCTTACGTGATGGAATTCGCTTTAAACCAGCAAGCCATAGGAGAAGGGCAACGCATTGATCTGATGACAAAGATCAGTGATTATTTGAGTCTGGCCATGACCTTGTTTTTGGCGTTTGGCTTATCTTTTCAGCTTCCCGTTATTCTGTCTCTTTTAGGCCGGGTTGGGATCGTCAATTCAAAACAGCTTAAATCAGCCCGTAAATATGCTCTCTTCGGTATTGCCGTCTTCGCCGCCTTTGTGACGCCGCCCGACCCGATCACTCAGATTGTGCTCGGTCTGGCAATATATACATTATACGAAATCTCCATTCTCTCGGTCAGACTTCTTGAGAAAAAACTGGAAGAGGAGGAGGGGCAGTCTTAACAGGTTTGCAGGCTTAAATTATAAATGATTTAAGGATTGAAAACGCTTTCTTAACCCTGTTTCTTCATAAGGCGCTGATTAAATATGCTTTTCAGAGGGCAAGCTCATGCGTAAATTTTTACTTTTCGCGACATCCGCGTCTATACTTTTAACGGCGACAGCCTCATCGGCGCAGGATAATGTAGCTCAAGATGATCGATTTAAACCTCGCATCTATGGCGGCGCGGTTGCAACGTCCGAAGCGGAATCTGTCAAAGCCGGAGCACCGGCATCCGATGCTCAGATTGAACGCGTGATAGAAGAAGCCTACCGCGTCAGAAAATATCAAGGCGTAGGAGGCGGCGCAACGCCGGCCCAATCCGCGCCGCAAGCCACACCCGCCCAGAAAGTCTCGGCGAGTGCCAATGAAGCTCTTTCTCATAAAGTAAAACAGGGCGACACACTTTATAATCTATCCAAACGTTACAATGTGAAAGTTGAGGCCCTTCAGGAGGCGAATAATATCTCTGATAACAAGATTGAGATCGGGCAATCCCTTACTATACCGAAAAATTCCGGGACTCTGACGCAAGCAAGTACAGCTTCAGAAACTATTGTTGCGGAGAACCGGGTTGAGACAAAAGACCCGAAAGTGAAACGGGTAGTTTTACCTGTTCATGCCGAAACGGACACAATATATGCCGTTTTACCAAAGGACACGCTTTACAGCATATCAAAACGTAGCTGTGTGAAAGTTGGCGCACTGGTTGATGCTAACGGTCTTTCCAATCCCAATGTGCTCAAGCCTGGGCAAAAGCTGAAAGTGCCGGAGGGTCACTGCCTGGATCGCTAAAAGCTTCTTCAATATGTGAATAACCATCAGGCATTACAGTTTTGCCGCCGCTCTGCGTTGCAATCAATATTGATATCCCTATATAGGCGCAGATGAACGACGCTTTTTTGAGCGTTCAATTTTAATTTGGGGACTCAATATGTTCGCATTGATTATGCAATCCGCACCATCGGGTGGGGCCTTAGGTGGAGCCGTTGGGTCCATTTTACCGTTTATCCTAATCGGTTTGATTTTTTACTTTTTGATTATTCGCCCGCAAAACCAACGGGTGAAAGCACATAAGCAGCTTTTATCCGAGATCGTCCGAGGCGATACGGTCGTCACGAATGGCGGTCTTATCGGAAAAGTCAAACGAGTCGATGAAGATGAATTGACCGTGACCTTTGGTGAAAATGACATAAAAGTGGTTCGGACAATGATTGCAGACGTTAGAAACCGGACCGTCGCTGCAAACGACAAGAAATAATGCTTATATCCCGCCGCGCAGTGTCGCGGCGTCTTTTTAGGGCCTGATAAATGCTGTTTTTCTCCCGCTGGAAGATCATAATGATAATGGGCGCAGTTGTGCTGGGCCTCTTATTTGCCTTGCCAAACGCGCTTCCCTCGAATGTGCGGGAGAACCTTCCTGCCCCGATGCAGCGCACGATAAATCTTGGTCTCGATCTTCAGGGCGGGGCGCATATGCTGCTCGAAGTCGATTTGACGAGCGTTTTGGAGCAAGCCCTTGATAATGAACGGGAAAATATTCGTATCGGCTTTTCCGACGAACGGATTCGGGCTGAGTTTATTCGGGTTGAAGACAATGCTGTCGTCGGACGCTTGCGCGACGCTGCAGATATGCCGGCAGCCTTAACGGTTTTACGCTCCCAATCCGAAGTGATTGACCAAACGGCCCTTAATCAAGACCGGACGACCTCTGTCGAACAGATCGGCGACAAGGGATTTCGCGTCGAAATTACGGACGCCAATATTGAAGCCATTCAGACCCGTACGATCGCCCAGTCAATCAATGTTCTGCGCCGCCGGATTGATCCGACAGGCACAACAGAAATGACTTTGGCCAGAGAAGGGGATGATCGCATTCTCCTTCAAATTCCGGGCGCTAAGGATATTGACGAAATTAAAGACCGTATTAACAAAACGGCCAACCTTTCATTCCACATGGTCAGAAAAGAATCTGACAGCGAACGCATGATCCAACAGGCTGTCGAGGCGGGTCGCGTTCCTCCAGGCGCGGCTTATTTTCCTATGCAGGATGGTTTTAGCGGATTGATCGTAGATAAACGGACGCGCATTACGGGTGAGTGCCTGAAATCCTCATCAGAGGGGCTTCATCCGCAAGGGAACTACCCGATTGTTAACTTCAACTTTAACATCAAATGCGCCCGTCTGTTCGGGGATCTTACAGCTCAGAATGTTGGTCAGAGATTTGCCGTTGTTCTCGACGGAGAAATCATAACGGCCCCCCGCATTAATGGCGCGATTCCCGGCGGATCCGGCTTTATCGAAGGTAGCTTTACAATTGAAAGCGCGCGAGAGCTTTCACTTCTTCTCAACGCCGGGGCATTGCCTGCAAAACTGATTATTGTGGAAGAACGGACGGTCAGTGCCGAGCTCGGCAATGACTCCATTCAGGCCGGTAAAATTGCGTCCATTTTGGGTCTTATCGGTGTGGCAGCCTTTATGTGGCTCTCTTACGGCGCCCGTTTTGGTACAATTGCGAATTTGGCTTTGACAGTGAATATTGTCCTTATCGCGGCCTCGCTTTCACTGTTTGGTGCAACCCTAACTCTGCCGGGCATAGCCGGTATTATTCTGACGATCGGTATGGCTGTGGATGCCAATGTGTTGATTTTCGAGAGGATAAGGGAAGAGGTCTTCCAGGGAAGGCCGCCTGTCAATGCGATTGAAACAGGGTATCGCAGATCGCTCGCGCCTATTCTGGATGCTAACATCACGACATTGATCGCCGCTGTGACTCTTTACTTTGTGGGGTCTGGGCCAATCCGGGGATTCGCTGTGACGCTCGCAATTGGTATTGTCATGAGCGTCTTTACCGCTGTTATTTTTGCACGTTTGCTGACCGCCACTTGGTTGCGCCGCTCACGTCCTAAAACTTTGCCGATTTAGAAGGGCAGACTCATGAAGGATATTTCTCTTGTCCGGTTCCTGCCTGTGGAACCCAAAGTCCCATTTATCAACCTTAGAACGATTGCCGGAGCTCTGTCTGTGTTGGCAATCATTGCCTCCATTTTTCTCTTCGCCACGCGCGGGCTGAATTACGGTATTGATTTTACCGGCGGGACCGTGATCGAGCTGGATTTTGGCGAAGCCCCTGATCCCGACGGCATTCGTGATACGATGGTTGATCTCGGCTATACCGGAGCGACCGTGCAAAATATCGCGCCGCCTTCTACGGAAGGGGTTGATTATGAATTTGTGCGAGTCGGTATACCTCTACAGCCTGAAACCGAGGAAACCGGGGCGACGGCGCAGCAAGACGCGCTTAATGAAGTCAAAGCCGGGCTGGCGGAAAGCGTCGGGGAATTCAGCGTCTACAACCAGGGCGTCGTCGGATCCAAAGTTTCGGGTGAATTGCGGACGAAAGGCGCTTTGGCTGTTGGTCTCGCTCTCTTTATGGTGCTCGCTTATATCTGGTTCCGTTTTGAATGGCAGTTCGGACTCGGCGCTGTGTTGGCCCTGTTCCATGACGTTATTTTGACTATTGGTGTTTTCAGCCTGACGCAGATTGAGTTTAACCTCTCAATTATTGCCGCCATTCTAACAATTGTGGGCTATTCGCTTAATGATACTGTGATCGTCTATGACCGAATCCGTGAAAATTTACGTAAATATAAGAAAATGCCTCTGCCTGAACTTCTCAACCTCTCTATTAACGACACGCTGAGCCGAACCATTCTGACCTCCATGACCACGCTTCTGGCTCTGTCTGCGCTGTATTTTCTCGGCGGTGCGGGCCTTCGCGGGTTCTCCTTTGCCATGATCTGGGGCGTTTTCGTCGGAACCTACTCGTCAATCTTTGTTGCCTCACCCCTGTTGCTGATTTTGAAGTTCAAGCGCGGCGTCAATACAGGAAATCCAGAGCCGGCAGACGCCTAAAGCAGACGAACGCTTTTGGGTGATATTTTTAAAACTGCGCGCCCGGTAATATCATTCGGGCGGGTTGGCCCTAGAGTTTCTGTCGAAGTTGACTCTGGGCTGTCTCCGGAAAACCAAAGGCCTTTTTCATTGACTCTGCTCAGGCGCTTTATGATTTGGCCTAATCGGAGATGATCTATGACATAAATTAAACCCGGCTGCGGTTTTATCCGCGACCGGGCTTTTTTGATAAGTATGTAATCGCCATTTACCAGAGTAGGGGACATGCTGTCCCCCTCCACGCGGATCAGGCGGAACATGAAGTCGGGCCTAGAGGTCGGGTTCGACAACCTCGACTTTAGGCTCGTAAGGACAAACAACCTTCTTCGTCTTGATGCCTTTCATGTCCCAGAAAACTTCCGCAAATTCATTGCAGGCGTCGACCAATTTTACGCCGTCTTCGCGGTGCAAATCCTGCTTACAGGCAGAGGCGGCGAGCATGATGTTGTGCGCCAGCTCATGAGCATTTGGATGCTTTTTTAGCTTGTCGCCTTTCATGAAATCACCCCAGATGATGCGGGTCTGATGCTTGGTGTTCTCGGCCATCTCTTCTTTTTTGGCCGTGTTCCGAGCTGCCTGCATGGCGAACGCCGTGTCTGAAAGACCCTTGTCTTTAAGCCCCAAAAGAATATCCATCTGGCGCAGCGTGGAAACCGCATAATAGGTCACGATACGTGCATCATAAATACCACAAGGAATATCGCAGTGAGCAGAGGCGCCTTCGATTTTGTCGTCAAACTTTGAAATTAAATTGTGTAACATGAAAATCTCCTTATGCGCGATTTCGAAGGGCTTTAAAGGCAAAATAGCCAAGGCCTGCCAAAGCGACGACCGTCAGAGTTCCATGTACCGGACTGGACAGGAAATGAACGATTTGCTCAAATCCTGACATGGTCATATGTCCGCCATCCGCGAAGGCTGGCGAGGCAAATCCTGTAAGAGCGGCTGTGGCCGCTGCGATTTTTGCTGATTTAATCATAGAAAGGCTCTCTCTTCCGTGTTGAAATTACTATACCCTCTTGTGTAGGGCTTATGGATTTTGACTACAAGGGTATGATTAGCATTACGCGCGAGAACGCAAATCGTTGGAATAATTTTTGATGACATTTCAGTTGCATGAAGAGGTTCTATTCCGGGTTAAGAAGGCCGATCCGGATCGGGTAAGGGCTGCCTATTTTGCCGAAGAAGAGGCAAGGCAGCGTTTAATGTTGCTCTATGCGTTTCATCTTGAACTTGCAAAAGTGCCTGAATTGGTAAGCGAGCCCATGATTGGACAAATCCGATATCAGTGGTGGCGTGAAGCCATTACCGAAATTTACGAAACCGATGCGGTTCGCAAACACGAAATCACAACGCCGCTTCGCCGTCTTTTGCTGGAATATGACGTGCCTCGTTTCTGGCTCGACCAGCTTATTGACGGCCGGGAAAGAGACATTGACCCGAGGCCGTTTGAGACCCTCTCCGAAGCTCAGGAATATTGCGCCAATACCTCCGGGGTATTAATGAAAATTGCTGTGAAGCTATTTGGAATTGATCCGCAGGAAAGCGTTGTTGATGCGGGAATGGCTTGGGGCCTCACGGGGTTGGCGAGAGCTTACCCTTATTACCATCGAAGCATGTTAAGCGCCCTTTCTTTTGAGTCGCTCTGCGAAGCCGCGGACGAGAATTATCAATCTGCCAGAAACTCGATACATAAATTGGAAACAGAAGCCTTTCCGGCCGTCGCATATACTTCGCTCATAGGCCCATACCTCAAGAAAATGGGGCGCAAGGCATTTGATCCCAAAACCGAAGCGGTTACCTTTACGCCATTTGCCAAACAGACCCGCTTGCTAATCTCTGTTTTGAGGGGCAGAGTTTGATATAAATCGGAGCGGGAATTTTAAATGGCGTCAGAAAGAGTGGATGCAGATATTCTTCGGCCACTAGCCCATAGGGGTAAATTGTCGTCTAAGAAATATATTTCCGCTCTGGAAATATTTCGAGACGGGCTCTGGTGGGACAGATGGGCGCTCCGCACACTCTTTGCACTGGCCATTGGGCATATACTCGCCGGAATTATCTTTTTCTTTGCGCATAACTGGTTCGGCCTATCAGACAGTTTGAAATTCGGCCTTGTTGGCGGCGGAATCGGTCTAAGCGTCTTTCTCTGGATTGTCCTTGGCCTGGACAGTCTTGCCGGGAAGAGTTTCGGCATCGCTGCAACCGTTCTGGTCGGCGTGACGTTTGCAGTCTTCGGCCAAGTCTATCAAACGCCGGCTTTGCTCCACACCCCTTTTGTCCTCTGGGCATTAATGACCCTGCCTTTTGCAGCGGTTTCGCGTAATCTGGCACATTGGGCGGTTTGGATCGTTATCGCGCTCGTGGCCATGTTCGCCTATGCCGAGACCGGATTTTATATCGCAGGTCATCCTCTGGCCGCAGATATGCTCATTCTGGTTTCTGCGCTCCTCGCTATATTTAGCGTGATCGGAATAGATCAATTTATTCGGCCTCGATATCCATGGACGAGGGGTGCCTGGTTTCGTATTTTCCTCATATCCATTACGGCGGGATTGCTTGTGACAGCCTTTACGTCGACATTCTGGCCATGGCGAGCGGCAGAATTGAAGGCCTTATCCTACGGCTTGAGCTTAATGGCTTTTCTCGGCGCGCTCGGTGTGGGGCTTTACTTATACAAAGTCCGTTCAACTCTTGCCGAACTATCAATCACTACCTTTGCAATGACGATTATAGTCGTTCAAATCGTCATAAAACTTTTTCAGGATTCAGGCTGGCATTCAGGCGTCATATTGCTGGTTTTCCTGATATTCACTGGACTAACCGTTCTGCTCGGCGCTTTATTCAAACACTACATGCGGCTGACTCATGATGTGGTAAGCGCGCCTATCGATGAGGGTGAGGCCCCGCGTGAAGTGTCGCTTCCGCGCGCCTCCGAAATATTGTCAATTTCGGAGACAGAATTATCATCTCTACAGCAGGATATCGAATCAAAGGAAAATCCCTGGTATATTGAGACGTTTTTGGCCTTAGCCGGAATGGTGACGGCGGGGTTTGGGCTGGCTTTTTTCGGACTGATTTTCTCGTCTGTTTTGGACTTTGATAATTTTGGCCTTGCCTTGCTTATAGCGGGTGTGCCGCTTTATATCGGCGCCCTTATTTTAAGAAATAAGTCAAATCAGGGATATCTTCGGCATCTGTTGAATACCTTCCTCATGGTAGGGGCCGCCATGATTGTTGGCGGAATAGGGCTATCGCTTGAAGAAAACTCCTCTTTTAACTGGGGAGTACCTGTCTCGGCAGTGCTCCTTTTGGTAGTGTTGAATATCACCTTTGTCAGGGACGTTATAATTGAGTTTTTGTCTGCACTTATCGCTCTGGGCACACTCTATTTTTATCTCGGTTATGAACTGGAAATGGCTTATTTCGAGATTATTCTGGTGGCTTTGGCGACAGCCCTTGCCATGATTTTCTTGACTCATGTTTTGAAAAAACGGCTACTAACCGCGGCCGCTTCGGCGCTTCTGATCTATCCGGTTTTTGCCTCAATGTCGTTTGGCTTCGGCGGTGTGTTTGGGATTGAAAGCCCGATAGAAAGTTTGGAATGGACGCGCTATGCTTATTCTTTCGCGGGTGTCCTGATTGCAGCCGCGGCTATAGTCTATTTGAATGTCACCAACTCGGCGTTCAAAGCTTGGCGACCCCCAATTTTCGTCTTGATACCGCTCTTTATTGTCATGGGGCTGTTTCCCTTTGGCGGGGCGAGCGCGCTCCTCTTGATTTTGACCGGATATGTCCTGGGAAATAGAACCCTCGCCATTCTCGGTATTCTGCTGGAAATTTACTACCTCTACATGTTCTATTACGAACTTTCGATCTCACTTGGAACAAAGTCATATATTCTAATGGTGGTAGGTTTGGTGTTTCTGGCCATTTGGTATGTTGTGAACCGGCATCACGCGCAGGAGGCCTTGGCATGAAAATTATACGCCTCTTTATCATACTTGCCGCCACAACGGTCATAGCTTGGCTATTTAGCAGTCAAATCATGGCTCTGAATAAGGTGCGGACAGAAGGACAGACCGTCTATCTGGATCTACAGCCCGTCGATCCACGGGCGCTCATGCTCGGCGATTATATGCAACTCCGATATGCCGAGGAGCGCGTGCCGGACGGAATGGAGATAGACGAACTCCCTCCGAAAGGAGCCTTTATCATGTCATTGGACGATAATGATGTCGCGACTGTTTCAGGTTTAGCGTCAGAGGCTCCAATGGGGTCTAATGAAACAAGGTTCAATTACACGCGCACAAACCGAAGTCTGACTTTCGGCGCGCCCAGATTCTATTTCGAGAACGGCACAGCCGAGACCTATGAAAACGCCAGATATGGTGTATTTAAGGTCTCTCCGGAAGGGAAAGCCATTTTGGTCAATCTTGCAGATGAGGAATTCAAGGTCCTTCGACCGATATCAGAGTAATCCTTACGCCTTCGCCCATGGCAAAATGTCGTTAAGCGCTCGATTGGCCAATAGTCCTTTACGGAAACGAGTCTTGTCCTTGCCGCGCAACCGCTTTCCGTCCGGCGACTTATAAACAATCTCTTCTTCCATCGGTGGAAACAGTCCGAAATTGACGTTCATTGGTTGAAACTTGGATTTCGGCCCGTCCATAAATCCGCCTGTGACATGTTCCATCAGAGCGCCGAGTGCGGTTGTACGCGGCGGCATATCCATTGATTGTCCCAAGGCCTGCGCTGCGGCGAGGCGTCCCGCGATCAATCCAAAGGAGGCACTTTCGATATAGCCTTCCACGCCCATAATCTGTCCGGCGAAGCGAATATCTTCTCGGCCCTTGAGTTGGAGCTGTGAATTCAATAGCTTAGGCGAGTTTATGAAGGTATTTCTGTGAATGCCGCCTAGTCGCGCAAAGACCGCTTTTTGTAAGCCGGGTATGGTTTTGAAGATTTCGGCTTGCGCGCCGTATTTCATCTTCGTCTGAAAGCCGACCATATTATAAAGCGTGCCAAGAGCATTATCCTGACGGAGCTGCACGATAGCATGGGCTTTTACCGTCGGATTATGGGGATTTGTCAGGCCGACAGGTTTCATCGGTCCCCAGCGTAAGGTTTCCGCGCCGCGTGAGGCCATGACTTCAATCGGCAGGCAGCTCTCGAAATAAGGCGTGTCTTTTTCAAAGTCCTTGAACTCCGTTTGATCGGAGTTGATAAGCGCGTCGATAAAAGTTTCATATTGATCTTTATCGAGAGGGCAGTTGATATAATCCGCCCCGTCTCCGCCGGGACCCTTTTTGTCGTAGCGCGATTGCATCCACGCAATGTCAAAATCAATACTGTCCTTGTAAACAATCGGTGCAATCGCATCGAAGAAGGCGAGGCTGTCTTCGCCCGTCGTTTTCAGAATGTCCTGCGCCAGCGCAGGGGCGGTGAGGGGGCCTGTTGCAATAATCGTATTGCCCCATTCTTTCGGCGGAAGGCCCTTCACTTCGCCGTATTCCACAGTGACCAATGGGTGTTGTTGCAAAATTGTGGTCACAGCTTCGGAAAACTTGTCTCGGTCAACAGCAAGCGCCCCGCCCGCTGGAAGTTTGGTCATATCGCCCATGCCCATAATCAGGCTGTTTGAAAGCCGCATTTCCTCATGCAAAACGCCGACCGCATTGCCGTGTTTATCATCCGAGCGGAAGGAATTTGAGCAGACAAGCTCTGCAAAACCGCCGCCTTGATGAGCTTCTGTCATGCGCTTTGGACGCATTTCATGAAGAATGACGGGAACGCCGCGCGAAACGCACTGCCACGCCGCCTCTGACCCTGCTAATCCCGCGCCGATAATATGTACTGCCTTGACCATGGGCGAGGCCATAAGGCAGGACTGCCCTAGATGCAATGTGGCAAGCGAGTCGCATGGCAGGAGGGACAGCATGAAAATAGAGCCGAGAAAACCAACCACTCCGTTTGATTTCGGACAGGCCGCCGGAGCATGGTTTAATACGTCGGGCGGTAAGGAGTATGCTCTTCGCCTCTGGGTCTGGCATAGCGCCGCGATATTGGTCGTGCTGATGATCTGCCAACCTTTAATGCTCCCGCATTATGCTGATATATTAGAAGCGTCCTGGCGTGTGAACCAGCAAACTATGAGCGGCCAACCCTCAGAGGATGTAAGTATTGCCCTCTGGGCGGCCATCGGGCAGATAGCTCTCCCAACTCTCCTTTTCGTGGTCGGTTTAATGGTCACCACCTCGATGGGAGAAAGCGCCTTATACCGAAAATACTTATTAGGGGCGGAGCCTGCGCGGATTCCCATTAGGCTAGATATTCACACAGGACGAAACCTTCTAGCGCAGATTGGGTTTTATGCTCTTTATTTAGTTGTCTATGTTTTGGGGCTTTTGGCAATCATCCTTGTAGCTGGTTTTTTAGGAATGATGTTTGCTCCAATGATGGCAATTCTTCCATTCTTCGGAGTTCTCTTTTTGATGGTCTTATTGATCGTCTATCCCATAAGGTTTGCACCTGCAGCGGCCTTAACCGCCCTTGACGGGAAAACACACGTTTTGGCTGCAAGAAATGTGACTAAACAACGCTTCTGGTCTCTTTTCGGCGTTTATCTGGTCATTTATATTGGCGGGTATATCGGCTATTATATGGTCAGTTTAATTGGCATGTTGCTGGTGTCCGGTAATCCGGATTTCTTGACGGCGATGTCTGGGTTTGGCGGAGAAAACCCGCGTCCAATCATCGAAGCAACGATCGACCGATTTTCAAATCCACTTTATATGATTTTGGGCATTGTTGCCATGACAATGATGGCGGCAGCCCTGTCCGCGTGGATTCTCTGGATAGCCGGCGTCTCAGCTTACGCCGTACGCTGGTGGCACAGTGACGACCCCGCGCCGGCATTTGAATAGAAAATTTACTCCGCCGCCTCGGCATTAGGGGATTTCCGTTTATCGTCTCGCTCCAATAACGGGCCGAGATAACGTCCGGTCCAGCTTTCCTTGACTTTGGCCACGTCTTCCGGCGTACCGATTGCGACGATTTCGCCCCCGCCGTCGCCACCTTCTGGGCCAATGTCGATAATCCAGTCGGCAGTTTTCACAACGTCCAGATTGTGCTCGATGATAATCATGGTGTTGCCGGTGCCGACCAGCTCATTCAGAACGCCGAGCAGCTTGTTCACATCTTCAAAATGCAAGCCTGTCGTCGGCTCGTCCAGAATATAAAGCGTGCGGCCTGTCGCGCGTTTGGATAACTCTTTCGCGAGCTTCACGCGTTGTGCCTCCCCGCCAGAGAGTGTCGTCGCCTGCTGCCCGACCTTCAAATATCCGAGTCCGACGCGCTGCAGCGTCACCAGCTTGTCCCGAATAGTCGGGACGGCTTTAAAGAAATCTGCTCCCTCATCGACATCCATGTCCAAAATGTCAGCAATGGACTTGCCCTTGAACTTGATCTCGAGTGTTTCGCGGTTATAGCGCGCGCCGTCGCAAACATCACAGGTGACATAGACATCAGGAAGGAAGTGCATCTCAATTTTGATAACGCCGCCGCCCTGACAGGCTTCACACCTTCCGCCCTTAACGTTGAAAGAAAAACGTCCCGGTTTATAACCGCGGGTTTTGGCTTCGGGCAGCCCGGCAAACCAATCCCGGATAGGGGTAAAGGCCCCCGTATAGGTGGCGGGGTTCGACCTCGGCGTCCGGCCAATCGGGGACTGATCAATATCGATGACTTTATCCAAATGTTCTAAGCCCTCGATAGATTTGTGAGGCATAGGCTGGACAGAGGATTTGTTCAGGCGTTTGGCAACCGCTTTGTATAAAGTTTCAATCGTCAGCGTGGATTTACCGCCGCCGGACACACCGGTGACGCAGGTCATCAAACCAAGCGGAAAGTCGGCGTCGACATTTTTCAGATTATTGCCCGTAGCGCCTTTTACGGATAATTTTTTATCTTTGTTCGGTTTGCGCCGTTTAGCCGGAATTTCAATTTCCTTTTTACCGGTCAGATATTTCCCGGTCAGGGAATCTTTGGACTTTTTGATTTGTTCTGGCGTGCCAGAGGCAACAACTTCGCCGCCATGAATGCCGGCGAGAGGGCCCATATCGATAACATAATCAGCCGTCAGGATGGCTTCTTCGTCATGTTCGACAACAATGACCGTATTGCCCAGATCCCGAAGATTCTGGAGCGTTTCCAAAAGCCTCGAATTATCCCGTTGATGAAGACCTATAGAGGGCTCGTCTAGGACATATAGAACGCCTGTCAGACCGGATCCAATCTGGCTGGCGAGGCGAATACGCTGACTTTCACCGCCAGAGAGAGAGCCTGAGCCGCGCCCGAGCGATAGATAATCCAACCCGACAGCATTCAAAAACTCCAGCCGATCGCGTATCTCTTTGAGAATTCGCTCGGCAATTTCCATGTCCTTTTCGGACAATTCCGTGCCTAATTTTTGGAAACGCGTATAAGCGTCCTGAATGGACATATCGCCGGGTTCGGAAATATCCATTCCGGCGACTTTCACGCAGAGGGATTCCGGTCGCAGACGTTTTCCGCCGCAGGCATCACATTGTGAATCCGACATATATTTGCCGAGATCGTCTCTGACCCAAGTCGATTCCGTTTCCCGGTATCGTCGTTGCAAATTCGGAATAACCCCTTCAAAGGGCTTGGTGGTTTTATAGGACCGTTTGCCGTCCTTATAATGGAAATCGACCTTCGTGCCTTTTGTCCCGAACAGGACGACGTCTCTGGCTTTGGCGGAGAGCTTTTCAAATGGGGTATCGACCTTGAAGTCATAATGCTTCGCCAAAGCCTGTAAGGTCTGCATATAGAGACCGTCGGGCTTTTTTGACCAAGGCAGAATGGCGCCGCCCGCAAGGGATTTGCGTTCATCCGGCACCACCAAACCCGCATCGAATTTCAATTCCTTCCCCAGACCATCACAGGTGGGACAAGCTCCAAAAGGATTGTTGAAAGAGAAAAGTCGTGGTTCAATTTCGGATATGGTAAATCCGGAGACGGGACAGGCGAATTTTTCGGAAAAGAGAATACGTTTTTCCGGATCATCCGCATATTCCGCCGCGGCCAGTCCGTCGGCAATTCGCAAAGACGCCTCGAGACTATCAGCCAGGCGGGTTTCAAGCCCTTCGCGGACGACGACACGGTCAACCACAATATCTATATTGTGTTTATATTTCTTATCAAGCGCTTCGGCGTCTTCAATACGCACGATCTCGCCGTTGATTTTGGCCCGCTGATAGCCTTGCTTCATAAATTCGGCGAGGTCTTTACGAAACTCGCCTTTTCGGCCGCGGACAAAGGGCGCCATGATATAGAGTTTCGTGCCTTCGGGCAGCGCCATAATAATATCGACCATTTGCGAAACGGTCTGACTTTCAATCGGCAATCCCGTTGCCGGAGAGTAGGGGACGCCCACCCGCGCCCAGAGCAGGCGCATGTAATCGTAAATCTCTGTGACTGTCCCAACTGTCGAACGGGGGTTCTTGGAAGTCGTTTTCTGCTCAATCGAAATGGCAGGGGATAGTCCCTCGATAGAGTCGACGTCCGGCTTGCCCTGCAATTCCAAGAACTGACGCGCATAGGCTGACAGGCTTTCGACATACCGCCGCTGTCCTTCGGCATAAATCGTATCAAAAGCGAGGGAAGATTTGCCCGATCCGGACAAACCTGTAATCACGATCAGCTTGTCACGCGGCAAATCCACATTGACGCTTTTTAGATTATGCTCGCGGGCTCCGCGAACCTGAATGGATTTTAGCATGGCCATGAAGTCGTCCAATTATCGGAAGAGTTAACAGGTTTTCTACGCCTCATTGTGGACTTAGGTTGCCCATCCCTTCAATACAAGTCAGGTGCCGGGCGCTCTTGCAGAGTCGCGCCCAAGGCTTTAGAACATATATAGAACAAAAACGTCAAGAGGTGAAACATGGCAGGCTCAGTCAATAAAGTGATCCTAATCGGGAATGTCGGCAAAGACCCCGAGATCAGAACTTTCGGCAATGGCGGTAAAGTCGCCAATTTTTCCATTGCGACATCAGAGCAGTGGAAAGACAAGCAGGGGCAGCGCCAGGAAAAAACCGAATGGCACAATATTGCCGTGTTTAGTGACGGTCTTGTCGGCGTGATTGAACGCTATGTCAAAAAAGGCTCAAAGCTTTACATCGAAGGCAAGCTGCAGACCCGAAAATGGCAAGATCGCGACGGGAATGATAAATACACGACCGAAGTGGTATTGCAGGGCTATGGCGGCACGCTGACCATGCTCGACAGCGCAAACAGCTCCGGCGGGGGCGGCGGACGCTCATCCGGCGGCGGCTATAATCAGGATAGCGGCGGATATGGAAATATGAATCAAGGCGGCGGCTCTCGCTCGGCGTCAGCCATGGAAGGCCCGAAAGAAGATTTCGACCTAGACGACGAGATCCCGTTTTAGTCTTTAGCTCTTGAATGCCCGACTGCGTCTATTTCGTTTAGATATTGGCGAATAGGCGGGGCGTAAATTATCGGCGTCACCAATGATGGTGATGCGGGTATGCTTTATAAGAAGGATTTGTCATCAGAGTTCGGAGTATTGAGCGATCTTGATGGGCTTCTACTAACTCTATGAATGACTCAATTGTCATTTAATCTTTTGTCCACCCGCCTTTTTTCTGCCACAATTCAAGGTGTAGTTATATTGTAACGCTTAAAAGGGTCTAAAGTGGTCACAGAACAGGGGAAAAGAATTTGGACGGCGGTTTCCCTTGACCCGCGCCATTACCAGATTGGCGTCCTGACTTCTCTTATACTTCTTGGCTTGTTCCACTTTGGTTTCGATTTGGCATGGTGGCATGTTGCGGGCTGCGTCGGCTCTACCCTCGTCACTCAGGCTTTTGCTGACCGGATCGTGGGCCGACGTTTTGATCCCCGCAGCCCTCTAATATCGGCCCTCTCTCTAACCCTTCTCTTACGCACTGGTTCGCTCACTCTTTCTATCGCCGCAGGCGTTCTTGCCGTCGCCTCGAAATATATTCTGCGCTGGAACGGCAAGCATATTTTCAACCCCGCTAATTTCGGGTTGGTCATTCTCTCACTTCTCTTTACGTCCGCCTGGATATCTCCCGGACAATGGGGAGCGGCGCCCTTGTTTGCACTTCTCCTGCTTGGCCTCGGCGGTATGGTGACAGGCAAAGCGAAACGCTGGGATATAAGTCTCGCGCTCTTAGGCAGTTATGGGCTGCTGGTCTGCGGCCGCGCACTCTGGCTCGGCGATCCCTTAACGATACCTGTCCACCAAATGCAGAGCGGCGCTCTGTTGGTTTTTGCCTTCTTCATGATCTCCGACCCAAAAACGACACCGGATGCGAGAGCAGGGCGGTTGGTTTATGCGGCCATTGTGGCGGCGGTCGGGTTCACTATACAATTCGGGCTTTATAATGCGGGAGGTATAATTCTTTCGCTCATTCTCACGGCTCCGCTTGTCCCGATAATTGATAAAATCTTCAAGGCAGAGCGCTATGCATGGCCGACACTGTCAACACCCCTGTCATTCCGGGCGAAATCGCGGAGGACCGAGAGTGAATATGTCGAATCCACGTTAAAGACCGCCCGAACTCCTGCGACTTCGCGCAGGATGACAGAAATTTAGATTAGAAATTTGAATATTAAACAGGAGCTACCCATGAAACATATCCTAACTGCTACCGCAGCGCTTGGTCTCATCGCCTTCGCGCCGTCAGCCAACGCCTTCTGCGGCTTCTATGTCGCCAAGGCCGACACGGATTTGTTCAATTCCAGCTCAAAAGTGGCGCTTGTCCGGGACGGCAACCGCACAGTGATCACCATGACCAATGATTATCTGGGCGACCCGACTGAATTTGCAATGGTTATTCCGGTCCCGACTGTCATCACGAAAGAACAGGTGCATATTTCAGACCCGGCTTTGTTGGAGCATTTGGATGCCTACACATCTCCGCGGCTCGTCGAATATTTTGATAACAACCCCTGTGAGCGCCGCCTTTATGACGCGGAAGCAATGCAAGATGGTGATACGATTATAGTAACGGCAACACGCAAAGCCGAAGATGCGAAAGCGTTGGGCGTCACTATCGAAGAGCAATTTTCAGTCGGTGAATATGACATCCTCATCCTCTCTGCGACTGAGAGCGACGGCCTTCAGACCTGGCTTGATCAAAACGACTATAAAGTGCCGGAAGGCGCCGAGAAAACACTCGGGAGTTACATCAAACAGGATATGAAATTCTTTGTCGCCAAGGTGAACCTGGAAGAAAAAGCCAAGCAGGGCGGCGAGATGCTCCGTCCTATCGCGGTGGCATATGAAAGCCCTAAATTTATGCTCCCTATTCGCCTTGGCACTGTCAATGCCAATGGAGACCAGGATTTATTTGTCTATGCCCTGACCCGCAACGGTAAAGTCGAGACCACAAATTACCGCACGGTGAAAATCCCTTCGGAGAAGGAGCTGCCGATTTTTGTCAAAGATGATTTCGGCGATTTCTATAAAGATATGTATTCTACCGCGGCAGAGCGGGAAGGGGGCCACGGCGTCTTTATGGAATATGCATGGGATATGAATTGGTGCGACCCTTGCGCCGCCGATCCCCTGAGCCGCGATGAACTGCAGGAGCTCGGCGTTTTCTGGATGGATGAAGGCGTAAATGACCCTGCTATAAGGCCTCGCCGTCCGGTTCCGGGCGCTGCGCAAGATGTTTTCGTCACCCGGCTACATGTGCGTTATGACGCAGAAAGCTTTCCCGAAGATCTAAAATTCAAGACGACTGGCGACAGAAACAATTTTCAGGGCCGGTATATTCTTCGTCATGCATATGAAGGAGACATGGAATGTGAAGCCGCGAAGGAATACAAGCAAAACGTAAATGACCGCAAAGATGAAGAAGTCAAAACGCTTGCGAACCTGACAGGTTGGTCAACGGGCGATATTCGCACCCGTATCGAAGAAAGCGGCAAAGGCGGCTACTTTGAAGTGTCAGAGCCCGCACCGGATGTGAAATGGTGGCAAAAAATATGGCCCGGTGAATAATCACCGAGCCATATCAGAATTCAATTATGATTGAAGTTTAGGAAGTGATGACAGCACATCCCACACGCGCACCTGCTGCGCCGCTTGGCTGACTGGTATAATCATCTGCTTTCTGATGAATCATCAAGGCAGCTCCGTCTGCGTCAAGTAGGGCGGGGAGTTCGCTGTCATTGCTGCGAATTGAAACCCGTTTATTGGTGACTGTGAAAACGCCTTCGCCGTTTATCCCAACGTCTATATTTTCCATATCACCTGCGTGCGGGCCATCTGCGACGTCGAAACCATGTTCTTTATCCGTTGGGTTAAAGTGCCCACCGGCAGATGCAAAATCAGGACCTTCGCATTTACCTGTCTGGTGGAAATGCAAAGCATGTGTCCCTTGCTCCAGACCGCTGACATCAACTTTTACTTCTGTTCCACTCATGCCGAGTGAGGTGAGGGTGACGGTGCCGATAGTTTCGCCCTCAGGGTTCATAATATCTCTTGTCATGACTTCACCGCGCTCATTTTCCATGGAATCTGCCATATCCATATCATCCATCTCTCCATCCATGGCGTCATCGTCCATGGACATGGTGGATTCGGTTGTTGCCATATCCGTGTCCATGTTATCGGTTGTTGTGTCTGGATCGCTACCTGAACAAGCCGCGAGCGACGCAATAATTGCAGTTGATAAAAGGGTTTTTGATAGGGTCATAAATGGCTCCAAAGTTAATTTTCATCTTTGCTACGATTTTGATAGCAAATATGTTCCATTGCCCTCTAAACTTAAATCGATTTAAATTTATAGCTTGAGGAAAAGCGCTCTAATAATTTGCTGTAAGCCCTCCTGACTGCTAATAAAAAGAGGACAAAAGCCGCACGATTCGAGCGGCTTGATTTTTATGGGGAGATCAGAGTTTGAGCGACGATAACGACATTCCTGAAACGCCCGATAATGAGGCCCCTCCGCCCTGGCCGGAAGGGGTGAGCCCCATTAGCATCGAAGAGGAGATGAAAAGCTCCTATCTCGATTATGCGATGAGCGTTATCGTCTCTCGGGCGATCCCTGATGTGAGAGACGGGCTAAAGCCGGTTCATCGCCGTATCCTCTATTCCATGCATGAGAACGGTTTCACGCGGGAAAAGCCTTATAAAAAATCCGCCCGCGTCGTGGGGGACGTTATTGGTAAATATCACCCGCATGGTGATAGCGCGGTTTACGACTCACTTGTCCGAATGGCGCAGGATTTTTCCATGCGCCTGCCATTGCTCGACGGGCAGGGCAATTTTGGTTCTGTGGACGGTGATCCGCCGGCGGCGATGCGTTATACCGAAGTTCGCATGGATAAGCCGGCCGCCTCTCTTTTGGCGGATATCGAAAAGAATACGGTCAATTTCCAGGACAATTACGACGCGTCAGAATCCGAGCCTGTCGTTCTACCGGCCCGTTTCCCGAACTTGCTCGTGAATGGAGCAGGCGGCATCGCGGTCGGTATGGCCACCAATATCGCGCCGCATAATCTGGGAGAAGTCATCGACGGCACGCTGGCCTTGATGGAAGACGGTAACCTCTCCGATATGGACTTGCTGGACATTATTCCAGGACCGGATTTCCCGACCGGCGCATTTATCATGGGCCGGAGCGGGGCAAAACAGGGCGTTCTGACAGGGCGCGGCTCTGTCACTGTGCGGGCCAAAACAGAATTTGAAGAAATCCGTAAAGACCGCATGGCGATTATCGTTACTGAAATTCCGTTTCAGGTAAACAAAGCCAATATGATCAAGAAGATAGCGGCGCTTGTTAATGAGAAACGCATTGAGGGAATCTCGGCCGTTCGCGACGAATCCGATCGTGTTGGCATGCGGGTTGTCATTGAACTTAAACGCGACGCCGTCCCTGATGTGGTTCTGAACCAGCTTTTCCGCTTCTCGCAACTCCAACAGAACTTCAGTTCCAACATGCTCGCCCTGAATGGCGGTAAGCCGGAGCAGATGAATGTGCGGCAAATGCTGGAAGCGTTTCTGGGTTTCCGCGAAGAAGTAATTGCTCGCCGGACGAAGTTCGATCTCGCCAAGGCCCGTGACCGGGCGCACATCCTAGTCGGCCTCGCGACCGCGGTTGCCAATATCGATGAGATCATCAAGATTATACGCGGCTCTGCCAATCCGAAAGAGGCACGCGAGAACCTGTTGTCCCGAACCTGGGACGCGCAGGGCATGGGCGCGCTGATCAAGCTCATTGCTGATCCGCGCTCCAAACTGCTGGAGGACGGCACAATCCAGCTGACAGAGGAGCAGGCAAAAGCGATCCTCGACCTGCGTCTGGTCAAGCTCACAGCGCTCGGGATGGACGAAATTACGGACGAAGCCGAGAAGCTCGCCGCGCTTATCACGGATCTACTGGAAATCCTACGTAGCCGCGAACGCGTTCAGACAATCATTCGCGAAGAACTTATTGAAGTTAAAGAGAAATATGCCACGCCGCGCCGATCCGAGTTTATCGAAGGCGAACTGGACTTTGATGATGAAGATCTCATCGCGGTTGAGGATATGGTCGTAACAGTGACGTCTGGCGGATATGTCAAACGCACGGCGCTCGATACTTACCGCGCGCAGCGCCGCGGCGGAAGAGGGCGCTCCGGCATGTCCATGAAGGACGAAGATGTCGTCACCACCGTTTTCGTGGCCAATACACATACGCCTGTTCTGTTCTTTTCCTCGACCGGCATGGCTTACAAGCTGAAAGTCTGGAAACTGCCTCTGGGCGGGCCCGCAACACGCGGCAAGGCTTTAGTCAACCTTTTGCCTCTGGAGCAGGGGGAAACCATCAACTCCATCATGGCCATGCCCGAGAACGAGGACGAATGGGCAGATATGGATATCATGTTTGCGTCGCGTTCCGGCGGCGTGCGCCGAAATTCACTCTCCGACTTCACGCGCGTCAATCGCAACGGCAAAATTGCCATGAAACCGGATGAGGGCGACGGAATCGTTGATGTTCGCTTCTGTAATGAGGAAGACGACGTTCTGCTGACGACGGCCCTCGGAAAATCCATTCGTTTCCGCGTTACCGATGTTCGCCGTTTTGTCGGCCGGACCTCTTCCGGCGTGCGCGGCATCCGACTGGCGGACGGAGACGAGGTCATTTCAATGGCCGTTCTGCGTCATGTCGATATCGAAACTGACGAAGCCCGCGCCTATATGAAACATGCCAATGCCATGCGCCGGGCTTTGTCTGACGAAGGCGAAGACGAGACTGAAGAGGCCGCGGAAGACGTCGAAATTGAAACGTCTCTCGACGAGGAACGCTTAGGCTATCTGCAAGCCAGTGAACAATTCTTGCTCACTCTGGCGGATGACGGTTTGGGCAAACGCAGCTCTTCTTACGATTATCGCTGTATGAACCGGGGCGGGCAGGGCGTGACGGCTCAAAATCTGGACCGTAAAAAAGGCGATCCCCACGCGAAACTGGTTCGTTCCTTCACAATTGACGAAGATGATCAGGTCATGATCGTGACAGATGGCGGGCTTCTGATCCGCTGTCCGGTCCAGAATATCCGAATTGTCTCGCGGAGCTCACGCGGCGTTACGGTTATTAAAACCCGTGATGGTGAGAGAGTAGTGTCTGTCGAACGTGTCCTCGAAAGCGAAGATGAGTCCGAGGCCGACGACGCAGCGTCTGAAACGTAATTCAAGGTTTAAGCCAAATTCTCGATAAGAGGCTTGGTCTTAAACCTTTTTTTTAAATCTTACGGCTAAGCCCTTCCTCAGGGAGGCGCTCATGCAACGTATTGATGCGACAGATTCAAAGACGATCAGGTATAAGTTTCGGAAGAAACGCTTTGAAAAGGTTGAAAACCTTATCCGAGAGGCGCTGAAAGTCTCCGATCCTGTAACAGTTATCGATATTGGCGGGCGCCGGGATTATTGGGATTATCTGTCCGAAGACCTTCGGGAACATGTCATTATTACCACCGTCAATTTTGAAGACGAGCTTGAGGATTACTCTCAAAAGAGCTCCGATTTGAATATTGTTCAAGTGGTCGGGGATGGTTGTGATTTGTCACAATTTTCCGATAATCAGTTCGACATTTCCCACTCTAACAGCGTCATTGAACATGTGGGATCTTTCGCAAATATGGCCAAATTTTCGTCGGAATCCCGGCGCGTTGCCAAACGCTATTACATGCAAACGCCAAATCTCTGGTTTCCCCTGGAACCACATTTTGGCGTGCCGTTTTTGCATTGGCTTCCGGCGCCGACCCGTATTCGCCTCATCAACAAATACGCCGTTGGGTATAGCGAGAGGGTGGAACCCATAGAGGAGGCGATTGACGAGATTGATCATCTCTCGCTCATAAATGCCAGCCTGGTCAAAACCTTCTTTCCAGACGGCGAGATACACCGAGAAAGATTCGCGCTGATGACGAAATCTCTCATCACTATTGGGCCTGAGTAGGCTTACAATGCTTGTCTTTTCCTCCTCCGTAAACGGGGGAAGATGACCTGACTTAGAAAAACCATCCTCACTTATCATTTTAAAACCCTCAACTCTTTCAACCCCTTACAAAATAATTTGGAGACCCATCCTCACTTTGCTTTTCCGGCCTATAGTCAACCTCGTTGATTTGAACGACGGACTTAAAGGCCCCGCTTTCGAATTGACTGAAAAATGTATCGATCGCGTGGGCAGGTTAAGTGCACGTTGACTGACTGGTAATCGGAGGATGTTTGTCGTTGGGGGATGAAGGGTAACGCCTTGAGAGCCGGGCGGCCTGACGAGCGCCATGGGCTCCACGACTGAGACCCTTGGCCGTCAGCGGGACGCGAAATGCCCGTATTTGATGCGGGGCATCAAATACAATGCAGCGCCGAAACCGAAGGGTTCGGATATGGCAAAAATATTATTTAGCTGGGCCGCATCCTTACTATCTCTGCTTCGCAGAGCCGCGTTCGGATGATTCTATCACTGCGGGTCTTACGCCTTACACCCGTAAGCGTGAGGTCGTAAAAACCATATATAGCTTAACGTTCCCCGTTCGATACTCACACCCCGCAGACAGCCCTCTCCGACAAAACCCACAATAAAACGAAAGAATTGAGAGATAAGGAAATGAAATAAGAATAACATATAAGCGCCAAGGGAAGGGGGCAAAATCAGCGGAAGAAGAGACTTATTTATGGTAAGAAAACGAAGGGTTAACCCGCAACAATATCGACAGAATAAGGCGATCCTTAGCAGCCTTAGAGTTGAGGATAAAATCAGGGCGCTTCAGGCAAAACGCCGTGAGTCCCAACCTGACCATTTAAGTGCGAATGAACATGCCCTTATGCGTGAATTAAAATCATTGAAGCGCCGGGTTAAATATGACGAACTCGAATTAGAGTTGATGAATCTTGAACGCAAGATTGTCGGGCTATCGCCTTTGGACAGCTTGCCAATGGCTACGCCCGAAATGCAGGACATCATGAAAATGGAACGGGATATGATGACACCATAATTTGGCATGAAGCCGTTGTCTTCTAATTTGTCTTCACCTAAACCTTACTCGCTGAACGATAAAGTTCTAAAAAACTCACCAAAATACACCATTCTTTAATACAACATAATGCAGATTATGTTGTATTAAACAGGCCCCTAAGGCCGCGGTAGCGTGAGTGTGTATTCTATGGCCTCTTCAAAACAGGAAATTCAAACCGGACAAGATATGACGCCGCCGGACTTTGTGGTTCGCAATGGCACGAAAATGGTTTCGGCTTATGCCGAGTTCTTTTCGCTCAATATCAACCAACATACCAATCATGCTTATGCCAATGGATTGCGTTTGTTTTTTGAACATTGCGAAAGCCTGGGCATAACCGACGTTCTCGATATAGAGCCCGTCCATGTACAGCAGTTCAACATCGCGCAGATTGAAAAAGGCTATGAAAAATCAAGTTTGCGCCAATATCTATCGGCCGTCCGAATGTTTCTGGACTCCTGCGTCGTCAGAGGCGTTCTTTCCGTAAATCCGGCCAAGGCTGTGAAACTCCCGCGCACCACATCAGGCACAGGAAAAACACCGGTTATAGTTTCCACACAGGTCCGTCAGATATTGGACAGCATTCCGCGTCGCTCTCAGAAAGATCTGCGCGACCGTGCTTTGATAGGCCTCATGGTCTATTCCTTTTTTCGGATTTCCGCAGCCTTATCGCTCAAAGTACGTGATTATGAACTCAGAGGCGATCAGAGATGGCTTGTGGGGGAAGAAAAAGGCTCCAAACGGCACGAAATGCCCGTTCATCCGGATTTAGAGGAAATGATGGATGAATACCTCCAGACAACCGGCTTAATGAATCAGCCTAATGAATTGATTTTTCAGTCTTCTACTGCTCGCGGCGGTTATCTCACAGGCAAACCGTTTGACCGTAATTCGTCCTGGAGAATGGTGCGTAAACGCGCCCTCGCCGCAGGAATTCACCGTGATATCGGCAACCACAGCTTCCGCGCGACAGGCATTACAACCTATCTAAATAATGGCGGCAGTCTGGAGGACGCCCGTATCATGGCAAATCATTCAAATTCGACGACGACGAAACTCTATGATCGAACCAAAGATGTGGCCAAAGTGACTGAAATTCAAAGGCTGAAATTCTAGCTCTTTAGTTTTTACTCGTTTCTGCCCCCCGAACCGCCTATAGGTGCCCTATGAATACGTCGACAGAGATCGCAGAATTTGCCCGTAATGTGGTGCGCCAGGAACGTGACGGCTTGACCGCTCTATTAGAGTCCATTGACACGAGCTCTATTTCTCAAGCTGTTGATATTATTTTAAAATCTGATGGCTATCTCATCGTTGCCGGCGTCGGTAAATCAGGCCATGTCGGTCAGAAGATAGCGGCAAGTTTTGCCTCGACCGGAACTCCGGCCTTTTTCATGCATCCAACCGAAGCCAGTCATGGCGATCTCGGCATGATTGCCAAAGGTTCTATACTCCTGGCCCTCTCAAATTCCGGGGAAAGTCGAGAGCTGCTCGATGTCCTTAACTACGCCAAAAAAGAGAAGGTCAAAGTTATCGCGATAACCTCTCGACCTGAATCGACCCTGGCTAAAGCCGCAACAACCGCCCTCCTCCTTCCGCAAGTGGCCGAAGCTTGCCCGAATGGACTGGCCCCGACGACATCAACGACAAATACTCTTGCCATGGGAGATGCCTTGGTTGTTTCTGTCATGCAAAAGCGGGGCTTCACATCAGAAGATTTCGGTAGGCGCCACCCGGGCGGTAAGCTTGGCTTACGCTTACAGACAGTCTCGGATTGGATGGAGCGCACTCAAGCAGGAAACCCTCTGATAGATTATAAAGCCGATATGGCCGAAACCGTTCTGGCGATAACAGAAGGTGGATTGGGATGTGTTGGCATTACGGATGAAAACGGGGCTTTGATCGGGATTGTAACGGATGGTGATTTGCGCCGGGCCATGGGGCCGAATTTGTTTGAAATGAGCGCGACGGACATCATGACCCCCAGCCCATTCACGGTTTCGAAAGAGCAAAGGATGGGAAGGGTGGTAGATGAATTCACGGCCCGCCGTATTGGAAATGCATTCGTCGTACAGGGCGGAAAGCCCCTCGCCTTGGTGGATCTGAAATCTCTTTTAGCGGCCGGTTATGTCTAGCGCGATTATAGTTCCCGCCCGATACGCCTCGACGCGTTTTCCCGGCAAACCCCTGGCCATGCTGGGCGGCCAGACAATGGTCGAGCGTACTTACCGGAATGCTCAAAAAGCGGCGGACGATCTAAAGGATTGTGTTGCGCTGGTTGCGACGGATGATGGGCGAATAGCCACCCATTGCGCTGAAATTGGAATTCAATATGTCATGACCGACCCGGAGCTGCCGTCTGGAAGTGATCGCGCTTTGGCAGCCGTAAGAAATTTTGAGAACACATCGGGCCAGTCAATTGATATCATTGTAAATTTACAGGGAGACGCGCCATTTACGCCGCCAGAGCATGTTATCGCTGTTTTAGACCTTCTCGAAAAAGAACCCGGTTTTGATGTTGCCACACCCTATATTCAATTGGATTGGGACGCGCTTGACCAGATGAGGTCCGATAAGGTTGAAACGCCTTTTAGCGGCACAAGCGTTGTTTCGGATGAACACGGCAAAGCGCTCTGGTTTTCCAAAAATATCCTTCCGGCTATCCGGAAAGAAGAGGCTCTGAGATACGCCTCCCCCCTCTCCCCGGTCTGCCGCCATATCGGGCTCTATGCTTATCGCAAGTCGGCATTGGAAAAGTTCGTCTCATTGCCGCTAGGCCATTGGGAGCAATTGGAAGGGCTGGAGCAGCTACGTTGCCTTGAAAATGGATTGTCCATTGGCTGCGTCAAAGTCAATCCCTCGGAAGTGGACATCTCTGGCATTGATACGCCCGAAGACTTGCGCCGCGCCGAAGCTATCCTGGCGCATTTATGAGCAAGACGCTCTATATTGTCCGACATGGCAACACCTTTGATAAGGGCGACGAAATTTTACGAGTCGGCGGGAGAACCGACTTACCCCTTTCGCAAAGCGGGAAAGATCAAGCCGCGACCTTGGCCGAAGCCTTTAGGAATACGTCATTGGACGCCTGTTTTAGCTCGCCCTTAAAACGCACAATACAGACCGCAGAGGCGATTTGCCAAAACCAGAATATTGAAATTCAAAATGCCGAGTTCCTCCGTGAAATCGACTACGGACCAGACGAAGGAAAGCCGGAGACAGAGGTCATAGCCCGACTAGGCGAGGAGGCTCTGCAGGATTGGGAAGATAACACCGTTGTTCCGACGGGATGGAATGTAGACCCACAATATTACCGAATCCATTGGGCCAAATTTATAGCTACATTAGAGGCGCAAACGACATTGGTTGTGACCAGTAACGGGGTAGCTCGTTTTCTGCTGGATGCCCTATCTCTGCGAGTTGAAGACCGGAAAATAAAAACCGGAAGCGTATCGAAACTGACACGAGTTGACGGGAAATGGGAACTACAGTTTTGGGGTCTCAGGCCGCCTTTTGAACCGCCATTAGAGGGAGAATAATTTCCATTCCGTCATAGGCCGGGACAGCCATGGGCGGAAGTTCGGCTTTCAAGGTCTCATAATCCATATCAATATGCAGATTGGTCAGTATACCTTGTCTCGCTCGAACTCTGGCCAGCCAAGACAGGGACTTATCCGTATTGGCATGTGTTGGATGTGAATTATAGCGGAGACTATCAACGATGAATGTATCAACATCGGCCAGAGCCTCAATCGCTTCGTCCGGCACGTCCCATACATCCGGCGCGTAGCCAAGTTGGCCGTCCAAGATGAAGCCCAGAGAAGTGGTCGGGCCGTGGCTTACTTGGAAAACATCGAGCGTCAGTGTTCCTCCCGGTCCGTCTATCTGAACCCGATCGCCATTTTTCATCAGAGGCTGAAGTTTTAGGATGGGCGGATGAACCCGGCCTTCGGGCATTTCAAAGCAATAGTTAAACCGTGAATGGACATGGTCTTTGGTGTTTTGATCCATGTATGTTGGAATTTGGGTCCGCATCCGATAAGCAACTGCCCGCAAGTCATCAATACCGTGGCTTTGATCCGCATGTTCATGCGTAAAGACAACGGCGTCGAGTCGTTTGATATCAGCCGCTAGGAATTGTTCCCGAAGATCGGGACTCGTATCAATTACGATAGCCGTACGGTTTACCGGCGCCGGCATGTCCTCGCCATCCCAATACTCAACATAAAGCGAAGAGCGGGAGCGCTTGTTTCTTGAATTTGACGGATCGCAAAATCCCCAGTCGCCACCGACACGCGGTACGCCGCCAGAGGATCCGCATCCGAGAATGACGGCTCTCAATCCCATAAATCTGCTCTATCTGCTTTTTGGAAGAGATTGAAAAATGCGTCAGTTGTTCGCTTAGCCGTCTCTTCAAAAGACCACCCTTTGACATCCGCAAGCCCTTGGCAGACCTCTTTTACATAGGCAGGTTCATTACGGCGCCCGCGATAGGGCACCGGGGCCAGATAAGGGCAGTCCGTTTCTACCATGATGCGATCTTCCGGCATGACTTCTATGATGGCGCGTACGTCATGTGCATTCTTGAATGTCACAATGCCGGAGACTGAGAAATAACATCCCATTGCGTCCGCTTCTTTTGCAAGTTCCGGGCCTGATGTGTAGCAATGCATAAGAGCAGGAAACGCCCCTTTTGCCATTTCCCGGTCTAGCGTCTTCATCATTAAATCGTCAGCTTCGCGGGTGTGGATTATAAGCGGTATTTGAAGTTCTCGGGCCGCATCAATGTGAGCCTGAAAATTGTAGATTTGCTCGGCTTCGGAGCTGTATCCGTAATGAAAATCAAATCCGGTTTCACCAATGCCAATGACTTTTGAATGCTCTGCCATTTTGACCAGTTCTTCCGCCGTTATGTCAGGATTGTCTTTGGCATCATGGGGATGCGTGCCAACACTTGCCCATATGCCTTTTGAGCGTTTCGCAACATTGAGTGTTGCTTCAAAATCTTTGATGTTACAACAAATATTCAGAAGTCCGTTGACGCCAGCCTGTTTTGCTCTTTCGATGACATCCGGCAAGTCATTTGCAAATTTCTCTCCATGGAGATTGACGTGGCTATCTATCAACATCAGGCCGCCCTTACCGCGCTTAGTGTGTTAAGCATGGTCGCTGTTTTGTCAGTATTGATAGCTGTCTCTACGGATTTTTGGTCGCGTATTGTTGACCAAGCGGAAATCCACTTATCAGAATTCTTTGTCAGTTTGGGTGGTTCGAACGCCCCTTCCCAGATTCCTGTTTGAGAATGCATCGCGCAATATTGTATTGAGTCTTCCAAAACATCCCAAAATAAAGCTCTAGAGACAGCTGAATTTTGTGGGGCCAGCGACTTGGCAATAGACATATCTATACTGTCCTGACCCCCGGCTAACGATGCAAGGAACCTTTTTAAAGGCATCAGAACTTCTTTGGCATTTTGCGCTAGGGCAACCGCCTTGCCAGGACCGCCACGGCTCAACACCGCGCAGGCCTCTATAAGATCCGGTGACGCCTCGCCTTGCTTGTTTAACCACTCTTTGATCTCCAACTTTGAAACCGTTTTCAACGGAACATTCAGACATCTTGATCGGATAGTTGGTAATAAACGCCCCGGTGAAGAAGAGAGTAAGATCATCACGGTTCGCTGTGGAGGCTCCTCCAACATTTTCAGCAGGGCATTTTCTGCATTGCTATTCAAATCATCTGCTGTGTCGATAAGAACGACACGCCACCCCCCATCCTCAGAGGCTGTCCCTTGTAGGAATCCACTAATCGCGCGAATAGCGTCGACAGGAATGTCCTGTTTGAATTTTTTTGTTTTTGTATCCCAAGGTCTGTTCACGACGAAAAAATTACCGTGTCCCCTCGCCTCAATACGCTGCGCTACCGGATCAGTTGAAGGAATATTGAGGCTATCCTCCATCAAGGATTTGCCGCCTAGAAGTGACCGGGTCATACGGTAGGCTAGAGTCGCTTTTCCGACCCCAGGCGGTCCAGTGAGCAGCCAGGCGTGATGGAGGCGGCCTGATTCTTTTGCGTGGATGAATTTTCTTTCCGCCTCACCATGACCAAGCAGCTCATAGGTCTCACGGGGATGACGGCATCCCGGCGCGCGATCTGATTCCGGTAAGTCCTCAGTCTCAAACCCTTTCGCCACCTAGCTCTCCGAACTGCTCAATTTTCCGGCCAGCTCAGGATACCGCGTTGAAAGGGCATGTACGATTCGATTGTGAATGGCGTCTCGGCTTCCGCCGGCATCAAGTGTGAAAAACCTTTCGGCATTATCATTGGCAATGTCCAAGAATGCTTCTCGCAATGTGTTGTGAAAATCTATTGCCTCCCTATCAAAACGGGACATTTCTTCGCCACGTGTCTCTACGCGTTTTTGAGCAAGTATCGGATCAATATCGAAAAGAATTGTAAGGTCGGGTTTAAAGCCGTTCATCACTGCAGCGTGCACGGCCTTGACCCGATCCGGGCCTAGTCCGCGGGCATATCCCTGATAAGCCAGACTGGAGTCCGCAAATCTGTCACTGACCACCCAAACCCCACGGGCCAGAGCGGGTTTGATAAGCTTCTCAACGTGATCCAGGCGCGCAGCATACATTAGGAGGAGCTCAGTCATGCCTGACCAGCGTTCTTCGGTCCCTGTTAAAACCAGGTCGCGAATGGCCTCTGCGCCAAAAGTGCCGCCGGGCTCACGGGTCATAAGCGTTTCGACTCCCGCGCTCTGTAAAGCTTCGCAAAGTCTCTTGGCCTGTGTTGTCTTTCCGGCGCCCTCACCGCCTTCAAAAGTAATGAACTGTCCGCGTTCCATGTCCTAGCCCCTGATCGTTTTTAGCAGAGAGGCCCAGGCTTTCCCCACTCCTGACAATTCTTTGACGTCTTCGGCGGCCACAGCCTTAACTTTTTTGAGCTCTGTCTCACCATCATAAATTATGATTTCACCAATCTCATCGCCTGCCATTACAGGCGCAATTGCTGTTTTCGCGTGAAGTTCGGACCTGAGTCCTGACCTATTGATCCGAGCCAACCCGACTTTGACAGGTTCAGCTGCCTTTACGCCGACCTTGGAGGCCTTGCCCATATAGACATCAACTTCAGCGATTCGTTCTGATGCATTAAAGACATCATATATTTTGAACTGAGTGAAAGCGGCTGTCATGAGGGATATGGCCGTATCGCGACGTTCGGCCATACTTTCGGTTCCGTTCAAAACAACTATTCGGCGTTCTCCATCTCTTTCAGCAGATCCTACGAGTCCATATCCGGAAACTTCAGTATGACCCGTTTTCAGACCATCCGCGCCTGTGAACCGGCCCAGTAGAGGGTTTCTATTCCCCTGCTTGATCCCGTTCCAGGTAAAGCTGCGTATATCATAAAGTTTATAATACTCCGGAAATTCGCGAATCGTATAATCTGCCAATTTGGCTAGGTCCAATGCACTTATTTCGTGGCCGGGGTCAGGCCACCCGGTGGAATTTACAAAGTTTGCGCTGTTCATTCCCAGTGCCTGAGCCCGAGCCGTCATGCGCGCAGCAAAAGCACTTTCTGAGCCCGCTAAGCCTTCAGCCAAAACGATACATGCATCATTGCCAGATTGCGTAATAACGCCGTGTAGGAGGTCCTCGACCCGCACCATAGAATTCAATTTTAAGAACATTGTAGAGGAGCCGGATTTTGCACCGCCGCGTCGCCATGCTTCTTCACTCACCGGAAACTCTGTATCCATTGTGATTTCGCCGGACTCCAATGCTTCAAAAACCATAACTGCCGTCATGATTTTTGTCATGGACGCCGGAGGTATAGGTCTTTCGGCAGCCTTTTTGAAAAGAACTTCCTGACTATTGTAGTCATAGATAACGGCATGAGGGGCGTTAGTTTGAAACCCCGAAGAGGAGGTCTGGGCGAGCGCCGCGACAGGAAGGAAGAAAGTAGTAAGCAGAAGAGACGAAAAAATACGCATGAAGACCAAATATCCCGGTTAATTCTTCGCCCCTATCTTTGGGTGAAGACTCAAAAAAGGTGCCCCGAAGGACACCTAGTTTATTCACACAGCTTTTTGATAATCGCAAGGCCGGGCTGCGGCCAGATAGAGATGTTTAATTATTATTTTTCTTGCTGCTGTAGTGAACGGCCGGAATAAATTTCGCCTGGCTGTTTTCACTTTTCGCCATGCGGATAGGGCCTTTAATAGTCAGCGTAACTTGACCGTCTGAGTCTGGCAGTCCGGCTTCCGGCGCAAGTTGAGGCGCGGAAGGCGCAATCGGTGAATTATATTCTTGCGCGTCTGGAGAACGCTCAATATCGAAATAATCGCGCTCATGATATTCCTTCGGCATCATTGGTGCAGTATCCTGAGGGCCTGAAAAGGGCATAGACTTTGGAGCCGGAGCCTCGACCGTTAAAGACGGATCCTCAAAAACGGGAGGTAGCGATTGGGCACTCTTCTGCGCGGCGTTAGGATCGGCAGGGCCCATATATCGAACTCGAACCCGCGCTGTGCCGTCTTGAGTGTAACCCAATATTTTTGCGGAAGCCTCGGATAAGTCGATAATACGGCCTGTGACAAATGGGCCGCGATCATTAATCCGAACAGTAAGTGTGCGGCCGTTTGTCAAGTTCTCAACGTGAACCATTGAATTCATTGGCAATGTCTTGTGGGCCGCCGTGAGATCGTTCTTGTTGAATATCTCTCCGCTGGCGGTTGGGCGACCATGATATTTTGGGCCATACCAGGAGGCTAGACCGGATTTATCATATTTAGGGTCGTGCTTTGGCACATAGGTCGAACCCGCCATTTTATAAGGCTGGCCAATTTTCTGATGTGAATAGAGATCCTTATCCACGTCGTGCGGATTGAATTTCGGCCCTCTTGGGACGGTTGCCTGAGGCAGATAAGGAGACGGCAGGTCTTGTAATGTTGAGGGACGACGATGTTGAAGGCTGTTTGGCGCAGAGGGCATTTCCAAAGAGGCATATTTGGTGACGCCTTGTTCCATTTTGTAAGTGATAGGGGCCGCTTCAGAAACTTTGACGATGTTAGTTGAGGCGCAGGCACTCAATGTCATCATCATTATCGCAGATATGCTCATCTTTAACAGTCTCTTTTGTCTTACCGTTTTCATTCTCTGTACCCACTTTCACTGTGTCGGCCAAACCAAAGTAAATAACTAGGGTGACCCGTCTTCTATGGCTGAAAACAGTTAGGACGTTTTGCCTCTCTGACTATTTTCATTGAACCTATATTTAGACAAACAGCTTTAAGTCTGGGTTAGAGATTACCGTGAATACCTTATCAAAATTCTAGGTAAGGATTTGGTTAATCCCCTCATCCTCACCTTGCGATCCACCGCACCGTGACAGAAAAATGCCAGATAAGCTCCTTACATTTCCGTCACTCAGCCTTCACATTGCTCTGAATTAGAGCGGAACAATATTCTTTTACCTTTTCTCACCTCATCTCTGACAAATGGGTTGAACGGCGTTTCAAAATTGACTAAGCGCTGCGCACGCTCAATTTACACCCGTGGGCGGGTGGCAGAGTGGTTGAATGCACCGGTCTTGAAAACCGGCATAGGTGCAAGCCTATCGGGGGTTCGAATCCCTCCCCGCCCGCCACTTTCCAAAACAGAAACAAGCAATCATCCCTCTCTATGAGTTTACAGGCTCATGGGAAAATGCAAGCTGAGATAAATCTAGATCGTATTAAAGATGAGACGATGAAACCTTCTGTTGCTGCAATACCCTGCTTTGCGCTATTCCTCAGTCTCTGCGGCTGTACGGATCAAGATACTAATACGTCAGATGTAGATGATGTTGGCTCAACCGCCAGTTCATCTTCTGCTCCCGCTAAGCGATCCCTGAAACCGCATATTGTCTACATCACATCGGATGATCTGGGGGCAGACTTGGGACCCTGCTTGAATGATCTGAAACTCATGCCGAATATGGAAAAACGGTGCTCAACATCGTTAGTGTTCGAACGGGCCTATGCTAATCCCTATTGCACACCGACTCGCGCCGGAATTTTGACAGGCCGCTATTCGTACCGTCACGGCGCAAATGATGTGTACTCCAAACTTCCCAAACTCCCTCTTACGGAAACGACTATTCCGGAAAAAATAAAAGAAACCGGAGCCGGTTACCGATCCGCCGCATTTGGAAAGTGGCATTTGAGTTATGGTGAGAATGAAACAGACAATCTGAATAATCCGAGTGAACAAGGTTTCGATTATTTCGAGGGCAACCCGAGACAGTATTATACCTACAACTACTTTCCATCCGAATATCGGTGGTATGTCAACGGTGAGGATGTTGGGTGGGGAGAAAAATACAAACCCGTGCAGATCACAGATGCGGTTTTAAATGATTTTCAATCTAGGGCCTCAGGGCCTCAATTTTACTTTGTAAATTATGTGATCCCGCATATCCCTCTGCATGTTCCACCGAGAGAGTTGCATAGCTACAATCTACCGGAAAAAATACCTGACAGCATAATTCACGGCGGGGTCAAAAGAGACCCGAAGGCAGACAAATACGTATTTGCCATGTTGGAGGCGCTCGATGGCGAGCTTGAACGACTCGTATCCGGATTGAGCGAATCGACTCAAAGGCCCATCGTCTTTGTTTTCATGGGAGATAACGGCACGGCAAATGATGTTTACCAAGGGCCTGTCGGAACGAATGAGGGATGGTATCGAGGGAAATCAAGTCTTTATGAGGGCGGCGTCCGTATCCCGCTCATGATATGGTCTTCTCATCCAGGAGAATACGACATTCCGACGAGCCGTACTGACATGTTGGTCCATTCTGCTGACCTGTTTCCAACATTTTTCGACATTGCGGGCGAGGATATATCCACAGAGGATTTAGACGGTCTGAGCTTTTATAAAGTGTTTGATGATCTCTCCTATGAAAGCCGCGAGATGCTTTACAACGAAGGGGGGCATGACCGAAAACAGGCTTATAATTTTACAGCGATAGACCAAGAGGGCAAAAAACTTTTGGTTCAGGAATTAGACCGAAGGCGAACCGAGATAGGATTTGAGGATCTCGTTTCTTACTTTGACATCCGAAACGATCCCGGAGAACAGAATAACCTCTTAAAAACTCAACCTTGTGCAGTGAATTTTCAAAATGTCGATAAGTTATTAGAATTTATGCGAGAAATGAGAGAAAATAGAAATCCGGATTTATCCGACCGGTTCGTGATTGAGGCGTATCGAGCCGAAATTGAGTCTATTGAGAGCACATGTGATGCGACAGAAAATGAATAGGTTTTTGGATACCCCCATGGCGAAAGATAACAAAAAATACGAACCCAGCAAGAACTCCAAAAATGTCCGAAAACTTGGGAAGCCCGCCGAAACGGGTAAAATGGTTTTGGATTATGTGTGTTCCAAGCTCGGCATAGAATCCTTTGCCAAAAAATCCGTTTTGGATATTGGGTGCGGCTTCCGAATGGTTCGAACGATATTGGAAAATGACATGGAGGTCGGGCATTACACGGGTATTGAGCTGGACGCTGACCTCATTAAATATTTACAAAATGAGATCAGTGACCCGCGTTTTGATTTTCTCTACGCAAATCAAAAAAACAACTATTACAATCCTCAAGGCGGTGATGATTTTGCGTCCCTCAATCGGTCTCTGACCCGTGAATATGATATTATCACGATGTTCTCCGTCATTACGCATCAGGACCCGGATGAGGCCCGTAAGACTTTTGATCTCGCAAGAAACTCTATCGCTTCTAATGGCTGGCTAGTGTTCACGGCGTGTATTCAGGGAGAAGGTCACGCCGCGTTCGAAATGGAAGGCGGCGACAAAGGTGTCTTAGCTTCATTCCCTGAATCGCATCTGAGAGATTTGAAAAAACAAGCCGAATCTGGCGTTCAATATATGGAGTGGAACCCTGAAAAACCCGGTCAGATGAGTGGCTATAGAGTTGCCTATCTCAAAGAAATCCTGTCCGAATCAGGGTGGAATTGCCTTTCCGTGTTTCCGCCTTTTGATCAAGGGGTGCCTGTGCAGTCCACTTTCATCTGTAAGCCTGACTAAAGACAGATATTAGACCTTTTTACATATTTACTGGCATTTTACTCTTGCAGTCTTTATGTGTGTCTGTATTAGCACGATAGCACAGTGAGACATCATGCAGACACTTGAAAAAACTTTGGCGAAATTGGATACGGACAAGGCCGTTGCGGCTTTTCTGACAGACCTCTGTACGCCCGCCGAACGCAGGGCTATGACGGAGCGCTGGGCCGTTGCTCAGCTTTTAGAGCAAGACGAGCTCTCCTATCGAGATATACGAGCCAAAACAGGTGTCAGCACAACAACGATTGGCCGCGTCGCCAGATTTTTACGCGATGAGCCTCATGGTGGCTATCGCTATGCCCTCGACAAAATAGCCGACGAAAAATCGAAAGTAGAGACATGACCGATCGTTTGAGAATTGCTCTTCAAAAAAAGGGGCGCTTGGCTGATGATAGCTTCGAACTTCTGAAAAAGTGTGGTTTGCGCTTTGCGATACGCGGCGGCGGATTGCTCGCCCGCGTGAAAAACATGCCAATCGATCTTTTACTTGTCCGCGACGATGATATTCCGAGTTTTGTTGCCAATGACGCCGCCGATATTGGTATTGTTGGAGAGAATGTTCTTGTAGAAGAACAACTCGTCAGTCGTGAAGGACTGGACGCCGAAATCACTATGCGTCTGGGTTTTTCGCGTTGCAAACTGTCCCTAGCGGCTCCAAGCGATGGGGACATCAGCAAGACAGAGCAGTTAGACGGAACCCGCATCGCCACAACCTATCCTGGCGTGCTTGGAAACTTTCTCAAAGAGCGCGGTATTTCTGCTAAATCTGTTGAGATGAAAGGCGCGGTCGAATTGGCACCGTCTATCGGAATAGCGGAAACTATTTGCGATCTGGTATCTTCGGGCGCAACGCTCGAAGCCAACGGGCTCATTGCATTTGAAACTATATTGGAGAGTGAAGCTGTTTTGATTCAGTCTGGCCGTAAGCTCTCTTCTGATAAACAAGCGCTTCTTAGCAAATTGATGAGCCGCATTGACGGCGTAATCAAGTCCTCTGAAACGAAATATATTATGCTCAATGCGCCCAAGGATAAGGTCGAGGCTATTACGGAATTGCTTCCGGGATCGGACTCTCCGACAATTATTCCTCTGGCAGGCAAAGACAATCTCGTTGCGCTACAGGCTGTCTGCACAGAAAATATTTTCTGGGAAACTCTTGAAGATTTAAAAGCTCTAGGCGCCCGGGCAATTTTGGTCTTACCGATCGAAAAGATGATGAGTTAGTCATGGAGCGTTTCTACTGGTCAGATTTATCGGAAGAGATGCGTAAGAACGCCCTCTCCCGCCCCGCGGCTATTGCGGATGACAAGCTCGTTGCATCTGTACGAGAGATAATGGCAGGGGTTAAATCCAACGGTGATAAAGCGGTCAAAGATTACACGACGAAATTTGACGGCGTCTCGTCCCAGTCCTTCCTCATTCCAGAAGAAAAGCTGGAGTCTGCATGGGAGGCCCTGCCCGACGCAGATAAAACAGCCATTGAAACAGCCAAGAGCAATATCGAGCAGTTTCATCTCGCTCAAAAACCCCAGGATATCTCCGTAAAGACTATGAAGGGTGTTTATTGCCGTCGGGAATCACGCGCGATTAGTACGGCGGGGCTTTATGTGCCGGGAGGAACGGCCCCTCTTGTTTCAACTCTGTTAATGCTGGCTATTCCCGCCAAAGTCGCAGGCGTTCGCAACCGAATTATCGTGACGCCGCCCGCAAAGAATGGTCAAGTTAACCAAGCCATATTGGCTGCCGCCTATCGATGTGGCGTTACCGCCGTCTATGCATGCGGAGGCGCGCAGGCCATAGCCGCATTAGCTTACGGCACGGAAACCATCCCAAAATGTGACAAGATATTTGGTCCCGGGAATGCTTGGGTGGCCACAGCGAAATCCCTAGCCGCCCAGGAACCCGGCGGGCCGGGTATTGACCTCCCGGCAGGGCCATCAGAAGCCATGGTTTTAGCAGGGCGGAAATCCAATGCGACATTCGTGGCGTCTGATTTGCTTAGCCAAGCGGAGCATGACACCCTTGCACAAGTTGTTTGCGTCTCGACTTCTTCGGACAAGGCGCAAGAAATTGAAGACGCGGTGCAGGAACAGCTTCAAAGTCTGCCGCGTAAAGAAATCGCAGAGCAAGCGCTGGATTATGCGCGCATGATTATTGCCGAGAGCCGAGCCGATGTAGTCGATATCGTCAATCGTTACGCGCCTGAGCATTTGATAATCCAGATGAAAGATCCGGAAATGCTGGTGCCAAACATTCGCAATGCAGGGTCAATTTTTCTTGGTCCGTGGACGCCGGAAGCTGTCGGTGATTATGCGAGCGGTACGAACCATACCCTACCGACTTATGGCGCGGCGCGGTCTTACTCCGGCGTCACCCTGGAAAGCTTTATCAAATATATCAGCGTGCAACGCCTGACCAAAAAGGGTTTAAAAAACCTCGGCCCTACCGTGGAGAGACTCGCGACGATGGAAGAACTGGAAGCCCATAGACGGGCCGTCTCACTACGATTGGAGACGCTTAATGACTAAAACTGACTGGCCATATTCAATTGCCCGCAAAGCGGTGCTGGCGTTTGACAGCTATTCTGCTCGAGGCGGAAGCACAGACGCTTTACACTTGGATGCGAATGAAAATCCTTATGCGCCTCCGCCGGTGACGGGGGTCGGGAATTATAACCGCTACCCTGAGCAACAACCGCCTGCTCTGCGTCAGCGCTTGGCCGATATTTACGGCACAAAGCCCCAGCGCATACTGGTCGGGCGAGGTGCAGATGAAGGCATTGAGATCCTGCTTCGGACTTTTTGTGAAGACGGTCAGGACAGTATTTTGATATGCCCTCCGACCTTTGGTTACTACAAAACTGTAGCGGATATTCAGGGCGCCAAAACTATCGAAGTGCCGCTATCTGACACCTATGATTGGGATGTAGAGGGTATTCATAAAGCCGCATCGGAGACGAAAAAGCTCAAGGCTATTTTCATTTGCTCGCCAAACAATCCGACCGGCAATGAAATTGCTCGTAATTCTGTATTGGAATTGGCGACAGCATTTCCCGACACCTTTATCGTGGTAGATGAGGCGTATATCGAGTTTTCTGAAAGTGAGAGCTTTATTGGCGATATAACCGACTATCCCAATCTTGTTATTCTACGGACGCTGTCCAAAGCTTACGCTCTTGCCGGAGTGCGCGGCGGGTGCGCAATTGCAGATGAGCGGGTGATTGAGTTGATGCTTAAAGTCTTACCGCCTTATCCGATTGCCAGGCCTGTTGAGAATGCAATTTTGAGCGCCCTCGCCCCAGCCGCAATGGGCGTTCATGCTGAGCGTTTGGCTGAAACGCTGGAAGAACGCGAACGTATGGCGAAAGAGCTCAAAAAATCGCCTTTCGTGAAAGCCGTTTATCCCTCTGCAGCAAACTTTTTGCTCTTAGAAGTGAAAGAGGATGAAGGTTTAATCAGAGAACTAAGCAAGCGAGCTATTAAAATTCGCGATTATCGATCAACAACTGGCCGCATGCGCATATCCATTGGTTCTCCGGCGGAAAATACACTCGCCCTGAAAGCCTTTGGTGTCGTCGCCGATGACAAAGCTGAACGTGTTGGAGAAATCTTTCGCACAACCAAAGAGACCGACATCGCCGTACGCGTCAATCTTGATGACACGTCCAAGGTCGAAATTGAAACCGGGCTAGGTTTTTTCGATCATATGCTAGAACAGATCGCCAAACATGGCGGGATGGGATTGCGTCTTACCTGTAAGGGCGATCTGGAAATTGATGCCCACCATACGGTGGAAGATACCGCCCTCGCCTTCGGAGAGGCTCTGCGGCAGGCCTTAGGAAACAAGGCCGGTATTGGACGGTACGGTTTTGTGATGCCGATGGATGAGACTCAGGCTAAAGTCGCTATCGATCTGTCAGGTCGTCCGGCGGCTGTTTTTAAAGGCACTTTCCCGACAGATCATATTGGTGAATTCCCGGTCGAAATGTGCCCGCACTTTTTCGAAAGTCTGGCGCAGAGCCTTGGCGCGGCGATTCATATTGATGTGCAGGGTGATAATTCCCACCACATTGTTGAAGCCTGTTTTAAAGGCGTGGGCCGCGCGCTGCGTCCCGCCTTTGCCAAAACCGGCACGTCAGAAATGCCGTCGACCAAAGGTATGCTTGCGTGAGTTTGATTATAATCGATACGGGCTGCGCTAATCTTTCTTCGGTCGCTTTTGCCTTTGGGCGATTGGGCGTTGAGTCTGAAATTACGGCTGTGGCTAGTCGCATAGAACAGGCCGAGCGCGTTGTTCTGCCAGGTGTTGGCAGTGCGCCTTATGCCATGGAAAAAATCCGAGATCGAAATCTCGTCCCCGTGGTGCGGGGATTGAAGCAACCTGTTTTGGGTATTTGCCTGGGAATGCAGCTCTTATTTGAAACATTGGAAGAAGGAGATCAGCAAGTTGAAGGCTTTGGAGTTGTCAAAGGCCATGTCGGAGCCCTGGACACCCAAAATAATCCAAGCCCGCATATGGGCTGGAATACGCTTTCAACCGTAAAAGAGGATCCGTTATTAAAAGGAATCAATGAGGATGAGTATGCTTATTTCGTTCACTCCTTTGCTGCCCCTGTCGGCGATTACACGCTGATGAAATGCGATTATGGTAGTTCTTTCAGCGCCATTATACGGCAAGGCAATTTCAGGGGTTGCCAGTTTCACCCGGAACGCAGTAGTGCCACGGGTTCACGTATATTGAAGAATTTTCTGGACCTGCCCGCATGATTATCCCGGCTATTGATCTTATAAATGGACGCTGCGTCCGCCTGTACAAAGGCGACTTTAATCAACGTACCGATTACGACGAGGATCCTATCGACGTCGCTAAACGCTTTGCCGCAGAAGGCGCAGAGCGAATGCACATTGTAGATCTCGACGGCGCGAAGCACGGCAAGTCATCTCAGTCTGATTTGATTATGAAAATTGCCGCAGAAAGCGGGCTCAAGGTTCAAACCGGCGGTGGCATCCGTGACCTTTCGCAGATTCAGCGGCTTCTTGACGGCGGTATAGACCGGGTTGTGGTCGGCTCTCTCTCCGTGACGAATCCGCAAATGGTCAAATTCTGGCTGAATGAAGTCACCCCTTCTAAAATTGTTGTCGCTCTGGACGTGAATTTGGACGAGAATGGCGTGCCTTTCCCCGCAACCCGGGGGTGGTTGGAAGCGGGCAAGAGATCCCTTTGGGAAATATTGGATGATTATTCCGGATCCGGCCTTAATACGGTTTTGATTACGGATATTGGCCGGGACGGCGTTCTGGGCGGCTCGAATGTTGATCTTTATAAAGAGGTTCAGTCCAATTACCCAACTTTAAACGTGATTACCTCTGGCGGCGTGGGCTCGATCAAAGATGTTAAGGCGCTTAAAGCCTTGAAACCTCACGGAATCATTATCGGTAAGGCACTTTACGAGAACAAGTTCTCGGTTTCAGATGCAGTGGCATGTTAGCGAGACGTATAATACCCTGCCTAGACGTCCGCGAAGGACGCGTCGTCAAAGGTGTACAGTTTAAGAATCATGAGGATGTTGGCGGCATTCTGGATTTAGCGCTACGCTACCGCGACGCGGGCGCGGATGAGCTTGTCTTTTATGACATCACAGCGTCAGTAGATGACCGATCTGTCAGTCCGGATTGGGTGAAGAAAGTTTCACAAGTCCTTGATATTCCTTTTTGTGTTGCGGGCGGAATTAAAACGGTTGAGGCCGCTGGCGCCAGGTTGGCCGCAGGCGCCGACAAGATCAGTATCAACTCTCCGGCGCTGATGAACCCGAGCCTCATTACCGAAATGAGCGACGCTTTCGGCCAGCAATGTATTGTGGTTGGAATTGATAGTTTTGAAGATAAAGGAACCTATCGGGTCCGCTCTCACACAGGCGACCCGAATAAGCAACGTGAAACGGGCCGCGAAACCCTGTCATGGGTAGAAGAGGCCTGCGAACGCGGAGCGGGCGAAATCGTGCTTAATTGTATGAATCAGGACGGCGTCCGCAAGGGCTATGACATTAAACAGCTCGCCGCCGTACGGAACGTGTGCGCCGTACCTCTCATTGCCAGCGGCGGAGCAGGTGAAATTTCCCATTTCAAAGATGTATTTGAGCAGGCCAATGTAGACGGCGCGCTCGCCGCCAGCGTCTTTCATAAAAATATTATATCCATTCCAACCTTGAAGTCAGACCTCTCGAACTCCGGGATAGCGATAAGATTATGATGAACATCTCAGAACATATTAATTTCGACAAAGGTTATGGCCTGGTCCCAGCGATTGTACAGGACGCTCAAACGCTTCAGGTTCTAATGCTAGGGTATATGTCCAAGGAAAGTGTTGCTAAGACTTATGAGACTAATCAGGTCACATTCTATAGTCGTTCTCGCAAAACGCTTTGGACGAAGGGCGAAAGCAGTGGAAATTACTTGAATCTGATTTCCATGACGGTCGATTGCGATAATGACACACTCCTGGTGATGGCAAACCCGGAAGGGCCAACTTGTCATAGGGGCACTGTGTCCTGTTTCGGTGATCACGGGGCCAGCGGAGTGGGCTTTTTGGGGCACCTCGATAAAGTGGTCAAAGGCCGCGTTGGCGCCTCCCCGGATGATTCCTACACCGCAAAATTACTTTCGGGGCCCTTGCGCCGCGCCGCGCAAAAGGTCGGCGAAGAAGGCGTCGAAACCGCCCTCGCCGCGGTCGCCGAAGACGACGAAGCCCTCTTAGGTGAGAGCGCCGATTTGTTATATCACCTTATTGTACTCTTGCGGGCTAAGGGACTCTCATTGACGGACGCAATTGAAGTGCTTCAATCGCGTCACTCTTAAACGATTAGGACAAAAACCCTAAAACACCTCATAGGTTTTATTGACCGGAATGGGTTGCCATTTTCCATCTACAAAGTGAATGCCGCATTCGGTTTTGTCGGAATGGCGCCAGCGCCCTGCCCTTGGATCTTCGCCGGCGGAGACCCGGGTCGTACAAGGCTGACATCCGATCGAGAGATAGCCAAGAGCAAGCATCGGATGCGGAGTCAAGTCGTGACGACGCATATAGGCTGTCACGTCTTTCGCGCTCCAATAGGCAAGCGGGTTGACCTTCACCTGTTCTCCGCCAAGTTCCAAAATCGGCATGTCCGCGCGTTGCGGTGTCTGGTATCGCTTGCGTCCCGTAATGCGGGCGCCATACTGACGGATCACCTTATCCAGAGGCCGCACTTTTCGGAGATCGCAACAAGCATCCGGGGCAGACTGATTAAGGTCTCCTTTCGGATCTTCAGATTTTACTTCTGCCGGATCAGGGCGGATATTTTGGAAGTTTGTCAGCCCCAAATCGTCAATAAGCATATCGCGATACGCCAAGGTTTCCCGAAAGTGCTTTCCCGTGTCGAGAAAGATGATCGGCAGGTCGGGTTCGATTTCAGAGACCATATGAAGGAGCACGGCAGAGTCCGCGCCAAGAGAGGATGCCAGTACAATCTGTCCCCCATAGGCCTCAATCGCTTTTTTTAATGCACTCTCCGCGGAAAGCCCATGATATGGGTCTTTGGAGTTTTCGGTTGTTCGAAACCCGGTCGGGCGGGCATCCAAAACGCTGGTGGCAGGCCCGGACGGCACGGCATATCCCCGCTGATATGTCAGATCAAATTGATCCAAGGCCTTGAACCAATCACCTTCTGTGTGACGCTCAAATAGGTTCTGTTCCAGCTTTACGGCGTTAAAACCGCATTGCATGGCGAAAGCATATTGGTCAGGAATGAGCGGGCCTTCAGCAATGAGTTTTCCTTCATACCCCGCGCGTTTACGCAGAAGCCGTCCCAATGAAAATCCCCGGCCATCCGTAAATGCCGGAAAGTTCACAACAACTGTTTTGGCACGTTCTAGGTGAGGCTCGACATTTTCGAGACTTTCATCGCCGCCAACGCGCAAAATATCCGCGCTATTATGACCGGCAAAGTCTTCAATTGAGAGAATGTTTTCCTCTGGCGGGGGCGGTTTAGGCTGCCCGCCCGTTATCAAAAGATTAGTCGACATAGAGGACCTCTTTGAAGCTATCGACACCGGCGCGGCGCACCGTGTCGATAAAGCGTTCTTCGTTTTCGCGAATTTCAATATAGTGATCGACCATGCGCTCGATCCCGTCGATAAGCTCTTCCTGCGAAAAGCCTGGACCTGTAATCTGGCCAAGCGCCGCATTTTCGGAAGGGTCGCCTCCGATCTTTACCTGGTAGAATTCAACGCCGGCTTTCTCTAAGCCGAGAATGCCAATATGACCGACATGGTGATGGCCGCAGGCATTGATGCAGCCCGAAATTTTGATCTGCATTTCGCCGATCATGGCTTGCCGCTCTGCGTCCCAAAATCGCTCTGCTATGGCTTGGGAAACAGGAATAGATCTGGCTGTCGCAAGAGAACAAAAATCCATACCGGGGCAGCAAATAATATCCGTAATGAGGCCGATATTTCCTTCGTTCATTTTTGCGGCGACAAGCTTTTTATAAACGTTTTCAAGCTCGGACGTTTCAACATGAGGAAGAACAAGGTTTTGCTGATGCGTGGTGCGTATCTCGGAAAAACTGAATTCGTCGGACAAGTCGGCGATGACCCGCATTTGCTCAGAGGTCACATCCCCCGGCGCTCTTTCTTTCGGCTTCAGAGAAATATTGACGATCGAATAGCCAGGAACCTTATTCGGCAAAACATTGTGCTTAAGCCAGCGGGAAAAGCCGGGATCATCGCTTTTGATTTTAATGTCTTGCAAGCCCTTGTGCTCTGGGGGCGTGAAGTATCGATGGATGCGATCCACCTCTTCCGGCGAAACTGAAATATCCAAGGGAACAAGGTCGGCATATTCCGCTTCGACCAAATTGCGGAAATCCTCTATCCCTGTTTCCTGAACAAGGATCTTAATCCGGGCCTTATACTTATTATCGCGGCGTCCAAAGCGGTTATAAACGCGCAAAGTGGCTTCCAAATAAGGCAAAAGCTCTACGCGCGGTAGGAATTCACGGAGAACCTGACCGATAATCGGCGTCCGGCCCAAACCACCGCCAACAAGGATACGATATCCGACCTCTCCCTGTTTATTCTTGATAATTTCGATACCAATGTCATGGGCGCGGATGAGCGCACGGTCTTTTTCAGACGCTGTAACAGCGATCTTGAACTTACGGGGTAAGAAGGAGAATTCCGGGTGAAGCGTTGACCACTGACGCAGGATTTCACAGGTTGGGCGCGGATCCTCGATTTCATCGGCTATTGCGCCGGCATAGGGATCAGACGTTACGTTGCGAATGCAGTTGCCTGATGTCTGGATAGCGTGCATCTCCACGCTCGCCAATTCTTCAAGCATATCAGGCACATCGGTCAACTCTGGCCAGTTAAACTGCATATTCTGACGTGTTGTAATGTGGCCGTATCCTCGGTCATATTTATCCGCGAGATAGGCAAGCTTTCGCATTTGCTCGGAATTCAGCGTCCCGTATGGCACGGCGACCCGTAGCATATAAGCATGCAGCTGGAGGTAGAGTCCGTTCATTAGACGCAGAGGTCGGAACTCGGCTTCACTCAGGGCGCCGTTGAGACGGCGTTCAACCTGCCCCCTGAATTGTGCCACGCGGGAGGACACCATTTCGGCGTCAAATTCGTCATAACGATACATGATTAGACCTTTTGAATATCAAGAGGAACAAGTGTGGCCGTGTCATAGCTAGGGCCTCTGACACGGAATTTTTCGCGGTAGCGGACGGGAAGGCCCGTCTCCACTTCCACATCAATGAAGTAAGGCGCGACGACATCATTGGCGTGTTCGCTTTTTACGCCAAAAGCTTCCATCTTTTCGATCACGTCATCATCTTCGGTCGTTAGGGCTTCCGCATATTTCATGGACCACTCAAATTCCGGCGTGAGCCAGACACTGAGCCCATCTCGTAAAGTATTGGCGGTAAGGGACTGAGGTCCCTTCCCTTTGTGTTTTGCAGAGCTCATGAAACAGCCTTAAAAATATCAGGAATTTCAGTTTTATTGGCCGAGTAACCAAGCATCAGAACCGCCGGTCCCTTGATTTGAGATTTGGCCATATCATCGGCCATTGATGAAAGTTGTGTGCTTACAACCTTCTGGTTCGGGCGGGTTGCGTTTTCGACCACTGTAACAGGTGTGTCTTTAGAGGCGCCGTGTATAAGTAAACGCCCTTGAATAAATCTAGACGCTCCAACGCCCATATAAACAATCGCTCGCGAATTTTGCTTGGCAAGCGTCTTCCAATCTTGCTTGGCGTAACCCTTGACGTCATGGCCCGTAAGGAAGGTGACTGAAGAGTTTTTGCCGCGCGTCGTCAGAGACGCTCCGATTTCTGCAGCCGCTCCGGCCGCGGCGGTAATACCGGGAACAATACGGAAAGGAATATCGGCGTCATGAAGAACAGAAATCTCTTCATCAGCGCGTCCAAAAATAAGCGGATCTCCGCCTTTCAGGCGTACAACATGAAAACCTTTAAGGGCCTTATCAACCAATATCGAATTGATATCGTCTTGGGTAACGGACGGGCCGTTGGGGGTCTTGCCAACATAAATATACTCAGCCTCGCGGCGCCCTAACTCCAAGACCTCGTGGCTGACAAGTCGGTCATATATAATGACGTCTGCACCGTGAAGGGCCTGCTGCGCGGCAAAGGTCAGCAAGTCAGGATTACCCGGACCCGCCCCTACGAGCGCCACTTGCCCTGTTTTCACCGTTGATTGATTTAATAATGCATTTTCAACAGTTTCTGTGAAAGTCTTGGCGTCGCTTCTCAGCTGGTGCGTAAGGTCCTTCCCACCAAATATTCTCGCCCAAAAGGTTTGACGGTCTGACAGGTCTGGCAAATGTGTTTTCACTTTGGCCCGAAGTTTTTTCGTGAGTAAAGCGAGTTTCCCCAGATCCGCCGGCAGGCGTTTTTCCAAGTCGGCTTTCAGCGCCCGGGCAAGTCCCGGCGTTGTGCCTTCCGTTCCAATTGAGACCAGCACGGGCGACCGGTCTACCAAGGCGGGCGTAATAAAAGCACAGGCAGACTTCTGGTCCGCCGCATTTGCAAGTACTCCCCGTTCATGCGCGGCCGCCGCTATTTCTGCGTTCAGAGAATCATCTTCTGTAGCCGCATAAACCAGTCTGGCGCCGTCTAGGTCAGATATATCAAAAGCTTTCTGAATCCATACCAGACGCCCATCCTCTGACCAACGCGATATTTCGGCGCTGATCGAATCGGAAACAACTTCGAGACGCGCTTCTGTTTTTAACAGGGTACGTAATTTGGCTTCCGCCGCCTCGCCGCCCCCAATAACACGAAGGGTCACATCTTTCGTATCTATATGTATAGGAAGGTATCGCATGTCTTCCGCCTTTGTTTAAAGCTTGTGATTATGCACTTGGCTTTACTCACTTGCCTTGTTTGAATGTTCTATATATAGAACGAAGTGAACAAAATCTAGTCCAAGCGGAAAATAGTTTTCGCAAAGTCATCACAGAGGCGTGAGGGCGAACCAGGAAAGAACATGGCCAGACAAAAAAGACAATATTGCCCGGAAACTGATGCTTTATCCGAAAAATTAGGTCAGACAATCCTCCGCTTAAGAACCGCCGATAAATTATCGCTCGGCGAATTATCTGAAATGTCTGGCGTCGCGAAATCCATGATCAGCCAGATTGAGAAAAATGAGACCAACCCGTCTTTGGCAACCCTATCCCGACTCAGCCTTGCATTGAAAACCAGTGTCGAGGCCATGGTATCGGCTGATGAAGATCAAGACGTTCTCATAGAAAAGCTGTTTGTGCAGGATATTCCACTTCTGAAAAGCGAAGATGGTTTATGTGAACTCCGTATAATCGGCTCGATCGACACAGTTCAATGGGTTCAATGGTATGATTTTCAGGCGCAACCGAGCGGCGTACTTAAAAGTTCGCCTCACCCAGCCGGGTCCGTCGAGAATCTGAGTATTCTTTCCGGTGAAGTCACTGTCGAGATCGGGGGAAAGCGCTGGGTTGCTAAGGCAGGCGAGACGATTCGCTATCGGGGCGACTTTGAACACAGCCTGACGAATACGGGCGACACACCTGCTCATGCGACTATGGTTAATATTTTGGCCCATATGGTTCGAACTCAACCTTTATAAAAACGAGGTTTGCCCAACCGGCGGGAAATCCTTGCGTCCCTCCCAAACTCCTTTAGTAAAACTACATGACTTATCATTCCCATCTTAATCACGATGAGAAAGCTGACTTCGGTCAGGCGTTACTGGCCTCTCTCGCGCCTGATGGCGGTTTGTGGATGCCAGATAATCTCCCTTTTTATAAGTCAGAAGAGACGGCGAAATTGGGCGCGCTACCCTTCTGGGCCTGCGCCGCTGAACTTGCCAAAAACTTCATTGATAAGGCTTTTAGCGAAGCGGCTTTAAAGTCGTTATGTGAAGATGCGTATAATTTTCCTCTTCCTTTGAAAACATTTAAAGGAGCCGAGCTGGACACGGCCATGACTGAGGTTGCGGATGAGTATATTCTTGAACTTTTCCATGGCCCGACCCTGGCTTTTAAGGATTTTGCCGCCCGCTTTATGGGACGCTCTGCCTCAGAGTTGATGAAAACCAAGGGCCAGACCCGCACGATTTTGGTGGCCACCTCAGGCGATACAGGCGGCGCAGTTGGAGACGCATTTCTAGACCAAGAAGGTATTCGGGTTGTCATACTTTACCCCGAAGGCGGCGTCAGCAAAGTCCAGGAACAACAACTTTGTACTATTGGAGGCCATAATTCCAACGTCCAAGCCGTGAGCCTGGAAGGCAGCTTTGATGATTGCCAGCAACTTGTCAAAGACGCCTTTGCTGACAAAGTCTTGAGCGAAAAACATAACTTGATGTCGGCTAATTCGATAAATGTCGGCCGCGTCATTCCTCAAAGCTTTTATTACTTTTGGACGTCCTTGCAGGTTAAGGCTGCCCATCCCGGAGTATCCCTCGTTTATTCGATTCCTTCGGGCAATCTCGGGAATCTGACGGGCGGTATCATCGCCAAGAAAATGGGCGCCCCCATCGATCGTTTTGTTGTTGGTAACAACTCAAACGACCCATTTGTTGATTACTTAGAAGACGGCGAATATCGGCCACGTCCCTCTGTGCCGACACTTTCCAATGCCATGGATATTGGGCGGCCAAACAATTTTCCACGTATTCTGGACCTGCTAGACAAAGATTTCGATAAGGTGTCAGAACTTTGCTGGGGCGCGTCTTTCTCCGACGAAGAAACAGAACGTCACCTTAGACGGATTTTCAATAAAACCGGATATATTATGTGTCCGCATACAGCTGTGGGGCATCTGGCTATGGAGGCGTTCTCGAAAGATGTTGAACGAGAGTTCATAAAGGTGACCGTCGCAACAGCGCATCCGGCAAAATTCGCTGATAGTGTCGAGCGCATAATTGATACTAAAATTAAGCTGCCAGAGCCTTTAGCAAAATCCATGAAACAGAAGAAACGCGTGACGTCTCTTGCCCCGACGCTTGACGCGCTTTCCGATTATCTCGGATAGAGATGAAACTGAACCTATCAGAATTTGAAAGCCGTTTTAGGTCCGGAAAATTGCGTCTGGCGTTTATCGGCATGTCGAATATCGGAAAAAGTTATACAGCCACGCGATTGGCTGAGCGGTTTGATTTTGAGCTCGTTGAAGTCGACAAGTTGATTTGGGAAGAACTCGGGCATGACGACATGGCTAGTTTTGCTGAATGGCAGGGGCAGCCCTATTCCGAAGGTTACTCAGACCGAGAAAAAAGGTCGATTGCTCTTGAAACGTCCGCAACTCGAAAAGCGTTATCCCTCAATAAACGCAATACTATACTCGATACCACGGGAAGCGTTATCTATACGGGAGATGACGTTCTCCAACTATTATGTGAAACGCACTACGTCGTATATATCCAGGCGAGCGAAGCGGCACTTAAAAGATTAAAGGTTCAATATTTCCAGCAGCCCAAACCCCTGATTTGGAAAAATTACTTTGACCAAAATCTTGGACAAACAGACCAAGACGCCGTGTTGGAATCCTATCCAAAATTGCTAGAAGCCAGAGCTGAAAGCTATGAGGCCTTGGCCGACGCAGTTCTTTCCAGCGAATATATCCTCAATCCAGAAAATACGGTTGAAGACATATTCAAAAAATTAAAGCCATCCCTTTAACAGCTTTTCTTTAGCGAGGCTGGCTAAGAATTCAATGTGGTCAGCTCGAGTGTTCAAGCAAGGCACAGCCGTAAAGTTTTCTCCCCCTGCTTCCAAAAAGCTGTCCCGCGCCTCAATCTTTATTTCCTCTAAGGTCTCAAGGCAGTCTGCTGCAAAACCCGGCATCATGACAGCGACGTTTTTTACGCCCTGTGACGGCAGTTTTTCCAATGTCTTGTCGGTATAAGGCTGCAACCAGGCTTTCGGACCAAAGCGCGACTGAAAGGTTGAATAGAGATAGTCCCTTGAATAACCGGTATGTTGTCGCAACAGCTCCGTCGTTTTCAAGCACTCTAATTGGTATGGGTCACCCTTGTCGACATAGCTCTGCGGGAGGCCATGGTAAGAGGCGAGAATGGCCTCCGGTTTCCAGTTCAAAGTCTGCAAATGATCTTTCAGACTATTCGCCAGGCATTTGATAAAACCCTCTTCTTGATAATAGTCTCTAAGGAAGCGAATTTCTGGGATATCCATACGCCCCTTGAGCGCTTTTGCGATTCCGTCAAAAACCGATGCCGTCGTTGCGCCGGCAAATTGTGGGTAAAGCGGCAAAATAGCAATCCGCGCACAGCCACTTGCTGTGAGTTTGTTTAGAGCGGACGGGATTGAAGGATTGCCGTAACGCATGGCAGTTTCGACATGAACTGTGTCGCCGAATATGGCTTGCACGCCTGCTGTCTGAGCCTCTGTGACTCGCACCAGAGGCGCCGTGTCGGTCAGATCTTCTTGGTCCGAAAATTCTGGTTCATTCCAGATAGACCGGTAAGCCTTCGCGGATTTTGACGGACGGACTCTTAGGATTACCCCATGTAAAATCGGACACCAAATCCAACGAGACGTATCTATAACGCGATGGTCATGCAGAAATTCGGCTAAATATCGACGCGTCGCTTCTGCCGTTGGAGCGTCAGGCGAGCCAAGATTAACCAGAAGAAGTCCGGTTTTAGATGTCATATTCAGGCTCCGTCGAATAATGATATAATGCCAAGCTCATCGACATCATTGACCTTCTCGCAAGAGGGGTTACGAATAAGGTTAATTGTAAGATTGGACTTGCCCCGTTTAAACACTAAACTTCGCAAAAATATAAGAGGACAATATGAAGCTGTTTTTATCATCTGCCGCCAGCGTACTGGCACTCACCCTTGCCGGATGTGGTGACTCTGTCGACAGTTCATCTGAGAACGTAGACAAAATGGTTGAGGCGGCGAGCCCAAATTCCCAGCCGACCGTTCAAGACGCGAAAGAATTCCTCGAAATGGCCGAGCAGGAAAAATCAACCCTCAATGAATATGAGGCTCGTGTTGCTTGGGTAAATAACAATTTCATTACTGAAGACACCAATTGGCTTGCCTCAAAAGCCTCAGAGCAATCAGCCCTTTTAGATACCCGTCTCGCAAATGAAGCGAAACGCTTTAATGACCTTGCACTCCCGGATGATATGCGCCGGAAGATTGATAGTCTAAAACGAGCTTCAAACTTCCCTGCCCCTGAACGTGCTGGAGCGGCCAAAGAACTTTCAGAAATCATGACAAGCCTTAACGCAGCCTACGGAACGGGAAAGTTTGAGTATCAAGGCGAAATGATTTCCCTAACGGAGGCCAGCGATATTATGGCTGAGTCTGACGACCCAGAGGAACTAAAGGCGATATGGGAAGGCTGGCGGACAATCTCGCCACCCATGAAAGACGATTATGCCCGCATGGTGGAAATCGTCAATGAAGGCGCCCAAGAGCTGGGTTATGAAGACGCAGGCGCATTATGGCGCGGCGGTTATGATATGGATGCTGATGATTTTATCGCTGAAACCAACCGTCTCTGGAATCAAGTGAAGCCGCTTTATGATCAGCTGCATTGTAATGTCCGGGCTGAGCTAAACGACAAATATGGCGATGAAGTCGTTCCTCTGGACGAACCTATCCGCGCAGACCTTCTTGGCAATATGTGGGCGCAGCAATGGGGGAATGTTTATGAAGCGGTTGCACCTGAAGGAGCGGCTGAAGGGGTGGATACGACGGAACGTCTTGAAGAAAATGACTATGACGCTCTGAAAATGGTTCAGACGGCAGAGAAGTTCTTTACTTCAATGGGATTTGAACCGCTTCCCGACACCTTTTATGAGCGCTCTCTCATCACAAAACCCGAGGATCGGGAAGTTGTGTGCCATGCTTCTGCTTGGGACATAGACGAAAAAGACGACATTCGGATCAAAATGTGCACCAAGGTCACCGGAGAAGATTTCTCTACGGTTCATCATGAACTAGGACACAATTTTTATCAGCGGGCCTATAAGAACCAACCCGTTTTTTATCGAAACGGCGCAAATGATGGCTTTCATGAAGCCATTGGCGATATGATAGCTCTGTCCATTACGCCTGATTACCTTGTTAAAATTGGATTGCTCGACGAAGAAAACGTTCCGGGCGAAGATGCGGATCTCGCGCTGTTAATGCGTCAGGCGATGGACAAGGTCGCTTTCTTGCCTTTCGGTCTTATGGTTGATCAGTGGCGCTGGAAAGTCTTTTCCGGCGAAATTTCCCCGGCCGGATATAATGAAGGGTGGTGGGAATTACGCGAGGAATATCAAGGCGTGAAGCCGCCTGCCCCTCGCCCGGCGGATGCGTTTGACCCGGGCGCGAAATATCATATTCCTGGCAACACGCCATATATGCGGTATTTCCTCGCTCATATTTTGCAGTTCCAGTTCCATAAAGCCGCCTGCGAGGCCGCCGGATTTGAAGGACCGCTTCATAGATGTTCGGTTTATGGAAATCAGGAAGTGGGCCAGAAGTTCAATGCGATGATGGAAATGGGCGCGTCCAAACCTTGGCCGGACGCACTGGAAGCTTTCACTGGTTCTCGCGAAATGGACGGGTCTGCGATTCTTGAGTATTTCGAGCCTTTGCAGTCTTACCTGGAAGAGCAGAATAAAGACCGGACCTGCGGTTGGTAATATCTACGTCTGGCCTAAGCGAGGTTAAGAGAGAAGAAAGTATTTGGGCATAGTTTATGGCTATGTCCGATTCTGCGCAAAACCTGACGAAACTATCCGGCGAGACTGCGTCAGGCTCTCGGATAGCGAGGTCATCGCGCATACTCATTGCCACTGATTCGGTCGAAAAAATTAAAGAGCTCGCGGTCCAACTTCGCGGGCTTCGGTATGATGTCCAAATCTCATTTTATGATGGCAAGACGCTCTCAGCCACGCCTAAACGAGCGCCTGCTGCGATCATCTCTCATTTTGCAAAATTTCCTGATAAAACAGAGGCTGTTTTAAGAATTTTGAAATCTCATTACACGCCGCACGAAATTCCGGTTATAGGGGTATTGCCTGCCCCTCAATCCAAACCTCAGACAGCTTTTGACACAGTGCTTATTGAGCCTGTCCATGCCTCCCAAATTGCCAATCGCGTCAACTCCCTTATCCGTCTTGGCGCAATGGAGCGTGAAATCAAGTTGCGGGTGGAAACGCTTGAAAAAGACTTTGGGCAGACCGTAGTTATTGAGGATGACGGGCAACACCCGCCCTTCCGCGTATTGTTTATTGGGAAAGCTTCCCCCGGCTTCATGGTCATCATAAACGCTCTCCAGTCCAGAAATGTGGACACAGTCGCGGCGTTCACCTCTTTTAGCGCGTTTGATTATCTTCATGAAAGCAAGTTTGACGCCGTTGTTATGAACGCGTTGGAGCACCCGGAACCTGCGCTGTCTATCTCTGAAACCATGCGGCGCAATGCGCGGCTTTTTCATGTTCCGACGCTTTTCCTCGTGAAGGACGGTGAATTCGCGCAGTTTGATAAAGCCGAACATCACGGCGCGCGTGATATTGTAAATGTTAAGTCGGATGTAAAAGAGATAAGCGGACGTATTTTAGAACTTGCCAATTATCATCGGCTTCATGACAATTTGAAAGAGGAATTCGAATCTCTAGGGGATCACAGCTCGATATGCGAGAAGAGTGGCTGTTTTACAAAACTTTTCATTGAAAGACATGCTATTAGAGTGTTTAGAGCCAATCATAAAATCAAGCAGCCCGTTACTCTGATGGCGGTGCGCCCCCGCCTGTATTGCTCAGAAGACGTTTCCTCCGAATATGCAGAAAATGCCCTGATGCAATTCGGACATATGCTCAAAAACCTCGTTCGTATGCAGGATTCTGTCGCAATTTACGACGATGATCGTTTCTTACTGATGTTCCCGGGCTCGACTGAAGACGACGCGAAAATAGTCCTTGAACGGGTCAAAGGGCTGGTTGCGTGTACGGCTTTTGAAGGTGGGACGCCGAATTCCCCTCTCACTCTCGCCATTGACCATACTATCGCAGAGGCTCTCATTCACGAGTCTAGCGATCTGACAATCGGACGGGTCATTCTGGACCTAGAGAATAGGAATTCAGGGGACTATCTCGAAGAAAGCGCCTGATTTTTTTCGGTAGCGCAATTAGTTTCTACGCAATCAATGCTTCCAATGCCCGCTTTGTGCCTCTGACCCGAGGCTTTGCATTTTCGAAATTACCCATGACCAGTATCGTTTGATCCGGTCGAAGGCGCCACCCGCTATTCTGGGTGATAGCGTTCATTATAACGGACGGGTCTTTAATATCCGCATGACGCATGGTCAGAACCAGTCCTTTCGGACCCGCATCAACCTTTTCAACATGAGCTTTACGGCATAGACGTTTGATTTGCATAACTTCGAAGAGGGATCTGACTTCTTCCGGTAACTGTCCAAATCGGTCAATCAACTCGGCCATCAAAGCGTTACTGCCCTCATCGTCTTCTATGTCCGCAATGCGGCGATAGGTTGTGAGGCGCAGGTTGAGGTCGGAGATATAGTCTTCCGGGATGAGAATGGCAACGCCGACATTGACTTGTGGTGTCCAGCCCTGATCATTCACCGTTTCATCATCTCGTAGCTCCGCGACCGCTTCTTCCAGCATGTGCTGGTAAAGCTCGACACCTAGCTCTTTCATGTGGCCGGATTGTTCCTCACCGAGCGGATTTCCGCCGCCGCGCATATCCAAATCATGGCTCGCTAAAGTAAAGCCCGCGCCTAAAGTATCGAGAGATTGCAGAATTTTCAGCCGCTGTAGAGCTTCTTTGGTGGCGACATGCTCGTCGGGCATGGTGAGATAGGCATAAGCACGGATTTTTGACCGCCCGACCCGTCCCCTCATCTGATAAAGCTGCGCGAGGCCAAACCGATCCGCGCGATACACGATCATTGTGTTGGCAGACGGAATATCGATACCACTTTCGATAATAGATGTGGAAATCAACACATCATATTCACCGTCGTAAAAAGCGTTCATGATATCTTCGAGGGCACCCGCCGCCATCTGTCCATGCGCGATCACGTAGCGCACCTCCGGCACGGACGCTTTCATAAACTCTTCAATACGCGGAATATCAGCGATTCGCGGGGCAACAAAATAAGACTGCCCGCCCCTATAACGCTCCCGAAGCAAGGCTTTGCGGATTGAAATCTCGTCAAATGGCATCACAAAGGTGCGAACTGCCAAACGGTCGACCGGTGGAGTCGCAATGAGCGATAGATCACGTATGCCTGATAGCGCCATTTGCAGAGTTCGCGGAATAGGCGTTGCCGTTAAGGTCAGCATGTGAACATCTGCCCGAAGTGCTTTCAAACGCTCTTTGTGCTGGACGCCAAACCTTTGCTCTTCGTCGACAATGACCAACCCTAGATTTGCAAATTTGATAGTTTTAGCGAGTAACGCGTGTGTCCCGATCACAATATCGCACTGACCTGTTGTAAGAGCTTCTTTAGTTGCAGTGGCGTCTTTGGTCGAGACAAGACGCGAAAGTTGCCTGACGCGAACGGGCCAACCTTTGAATCGGGAAGAAAACGTTTTGAAATGCTGGCGTGAAAGAATGGTTGTCGGAGCAATTATCGCCACCTGACGACCGCTCATAGCGACAGCAAATGCAGCGCGCAGAGCGACTTCCGTCTTACCAAACCCGACATCTCCGCAAATGAGCCGATCCATGGGGCGCCCGCTCTCAAGGTCTGTGAACATATCTTGTATCGCGCTGAGTTGATCATCGGTTTCCACATAAGGGAAACGTGCGGCAAATTCATTGTATGTGCCTGAATCAATGTCGAGCGGCTCGATAGTACGCATGGCCCGCTTTGCGGCAATCTTAATCAGGCCTGCGGCCAAGTCTTTCAGCTTTTTCTTGGCTTTGGCCTTGCGAGATTGCCAGGCTACACCGCCCAGCTTGTCCAGGACCGCACCTTCAGCGGCCGAGCCATAACGTGACAGCAGCTCAATATTTTCCACCGGAAGAAAGAGTTTGGCCCCGCCATGATATTCAAGCTCAAGACAATCATGCGGAACGTTTTGAACCTGCAAAGTATTCAGGCCGAGATAGCGACCCAAACCATGATCAATATGAACAATCAAATCCCCCGGCTGCATGGCCGTCGCATCTGAGATAAAGTTTTTGGCTTTTCGCTTGCGTCCGCGATTGACCAAACGGTCGCCTAGAATGTCTTGCTCCGAAATGACAGTCAGGCCGTCTATTACAAACCCCTGCTCTATCGGAAGAACTGTGCGCCAGGCCGTGCTTTTAGGTTTGTCGAAAATCTCTGGCCCGCGTTCCATTTTCGGCAAAGGAAAATCATGGTCTTCAAACACGTTGCCCAAACGATCGAGCGATCCTTCCGACCAGGCGGCAATCAACACTATTTGTTTCTCAGTTTTCAGAGTGTCGATATGGTCTTTAACGGCCTCAAAAACATTTGCCCCTTCTGTTCGGCGTTCCGGGGAAAAGCTGCGTCCAACACGTCCGCCAAAGTCGATCAGGTTTTCGGCATCTGCCGGACGAAAGACCGAATGATTCCGAACGGTTAAAGGTGTGGTAAGTTCTCCCCACTCTTCTTCACTAATATACAGTCTGTCTGGATTTAGCGGTCGGTAGAGACCAGCTGATTTCGCCGGATTGCCCGAGCCTGAATCGCGCGCTTCAGCGTGTTCTTTTCGAGATGAGTAAAAGTCCTCAATCGTGTCCCATCGCTCCGTTCTGGCTTCATTTAAGAGCCCATCAAAAGCGTAAATCGCTTGAGGACCAACATAATCGAAGAGGGTTTCCGTGTGAGAGTGAAAGAGCGGTAAGTAATGTTCTATGCCTTGTGTCCGGATGCCGTCGCTGACTGCGGCATAAGTTGGATCGCGGCTTATGCCGCCCCCAAAAGCGGCGACATAACTTGTACGAAACAGACTTATGGCATCTTCTGAAAGAAACACTTCACTGACCGGTGCCAGCTGTACGTATTTTAGCTTATCCGTTGTGCGCTGGGTGGAGACATCAAAAGATCGAATGCTCTCTAACTCATCTCCGAAAAAATCAAGGCGAATCGGGTTTTTCAAAGCCGGCGGAAATATATCAATAATACCGCCCCGAATTGCATAATCCCCGGCCTCCATCACAGTTGAGGCGCGCGAATATCCATTATGATCCAAATAAGACTGAAGCTGTTCTCTGGGCAAAGCCTGTCCCGCCACAGCCTGAAAGCCCGCTTTTGCCAGGGCGGACCGGGGCGGAACTTTTTGCATAGCGGCGCTGCCCGTTGTGACAATAATCATTTGAGTGTCAGGAGATAAGGTCGCCAGTGTGTATAGGGCGGCTGCGCGTTGCGCCGCTAAGGCGCGGCTCGGAGAAATCCTGTCATAAGGGAGGCAGTCCCAAGAGGGTACATTCAGGACAACAATTTCCGGAGCAAAAAAACGGCACGCCGCCGTAAAAGAAGCCGCGCGTGCAGCATCCCTCGCGATAAAGACCCCTCGCCCGCCGCGTTGTTTTACCGCCTTACAGAATACCAAGGCATCGGTGCCTTCGGGCAATCCGGCGGCAGTCAGAGACTTTTCAGGCCCCGTATATCGGCTTAGCTGGATTTGCATTTACTTGGAGGGATCAAATTGTTTCAGCCGGGAGAGCAGCGGCGTATCATAATTGGCCGGGACTGGCATATTGCCGGAAATCCACGCGTAAATGTCATGATCTTTCGCGCCAAGTAGGTCTTCGAACATTGTAACTTCGTCGTCCGATAACGTCTCGATATGCGCCTTGGTAAATCCGCCCAATATGAGGTCAGCTTCTTTGAAGCCGCGATAATTCGCGCGGTATACGAGGCGTTTTCGGCGGGCATCCAACATGCCGGCGCTGTAGCGGAAATAATCTAGCCTGTCACGGTGACAATGCGGTCTTGCTTCATCCGAATTGTCGCGCCAAAACTGTCATATGTCTGCCATCCGACCTCAGCATTTATTTCCTCTTTTTGCGGATATTCAGACCCTATCAGGAGTCGGTCCCAAGACGGCCCCTTTAATTGAACGCGCCATGGGCGGGCGTATCAAGGATTTGCTCCTGACGGCGCCCACAGGCGCCATTGATCGGTCAAATCAACCCGGCATAGCCAATGCGCTTGCCGGAGAGATCGGAACATTTCTGGTGACAGTCGGCTCACACGTAGCGCCAACTAACCGTAATCGACCCTATAAAATCAATGTCTATGATAAAACGGGCGAAATGGAGATCATCTATTTCAAAGCCCGCGCACCGCAAATGGAACAGCTTTTCCCGGAAGGCACAGAAAGGTTGATTTCAGGGAAAACAGAAAGTTTCAACGCTCAAGTTCAAATGACTCACCCGGATTACGTTCTTGATCCAGAGAAGGCAGATTCTATGCCCGCCATAGAGCCGCTTTATCCTTTGACGGCAGGTCTGTCTCAAAAAATGGCGGGCAAGACTGTGCGCGCCGCCCTCTCCGTGTTTGAAACGATTCAGGAAATGGGAGAATGGCTAGATAGGTCTTTTGCTTCCCAGCAAAATTGGGCTGGGTTTCAGGAGAGTTTAAAAACACTCCATCACCCGTCCCATGCTGTTGATATAAAAGCAGAAAGTCCGATTCGCCGCCGCCTTGCCTATGACGAACTTTTTGCCAAACAGCTTGCCATTGCCTTAGTGCGTGAAAGCACAAGGCGCGCACATGGGCGGGAATTTCGACATGACGGTCACTATGTCCAGGACGTTTTGAATGGGGCGCCTTTTAAGCCGACCAGTGCCCAGTCTCGTGCCTTTGAAGAGATCAAAAAAGACATGCAATCGCCGTTTCGAATGGCGCGTTTGCTGCAAGGTGATGTCGGAGCGGGAAAAACCTTTGTTGCCGCGCTGGCGGCCGCCTATGCGGCGGAAGCGGGCGTGCAGACGGCTTTGATGGCGCCAACAGAAATTCTGGCACGTCAACATGCTGAGACCTTGAAGCAAATGTTGGAGCCTGCCGGACTCACGGTGCAGGCGATCACAGGCCGGGATAAGGGCAAAGTCAGAAACGCTCTGAACTCTGGTCTTGAAGCGGGATATATTGACGTCGTTGTGGGCACCCACGCGCTCTTCCAAGACAGTACGGCCTTTAAAGATTTAGGGCTCGTGATTATTGATGAACAGCATCGTTTCGGGGTTCGAGATCGCCTTCGATTGTCCGATAAAGGTCAGTCGCCTGACCTTCTCGTTATGACGGCGACGCCTATTCCGCGAACACTTGCGCTGACAAGCTATGGCGATTTGGATAGTGTCAAGCTTGATGAAAAACCGGCAGGCCGAAAACCGATTGAGACCAGAATATTACCCCTCCAACGCTTGGATGATGTTATTGACGGGATTGGACGCCAGATAAAGGATGGTAACCAAGTCTATTGGGTTTGTCCGCTCGTAGAGGAAAGTGAGCTGATAGACCTGACGTCCGCCGAAGACCGCCACAGACAGTTGACAGCCATTTACGGCGATAAAGTCGGTCTGTTGCACGGTCGAATGAGTGGACAAGAAAAAGAACAAATTTCCAATGATTTCAAGGCTGGACGATACAAAGTTCTTGTCGCAACAACAGTAGTTGAAGTCGGCGTCGATGCACCAGATGCGACCATTATGGTGATTGAGCATGCCGAGCGGTTTGGGCTTGCGCAGCTGCACCAACTCAGAGGACGTGTTGGCCGGTCTGATAAACAATCCTCTTGCCTGCTCCTTTATAAAGGGCCGCTTTCTGTCAGCGGAAAGGCGAGACTGGAAATCATGCGGGAGTCCGAAGATGGATTTTTGATTGCAGAAAAAGACTGGGAATTGCGCGGCTCTGGAGATTTGCTTGGAGCAAGGCAAAGCGGCATTCCTGATTATGCCTTTGCTAATCTCGACAAACACAAGTCCTTATTGGAAACAGCCGTTCAGGATGCGCGGCTTCTGGTTCAAAACGATCCGGAACTCAAATCTGTCCGGGGAAAAGCGGCAAGGGATTTACTTTTTCTTTTTGAACAGGACTACGGCATCGCTCTCATGCGCGCCGGCTAAATCTAACAGTAACTAGACAGGGTCGTCAGATATTCTGTCTTCGTTCGGCCGATTTTTTGGCTTTACATATTTTGTATTATATTCCGTGGTCTCATCATTAGAGGTGACCATGCCGCCGCTGATAATCATTTTAGCTCCCTCTTCCGGCGTCATATCCAAAATTCTAATGTCTTCGCGTTTTGAAAAAAGAAGAAAACCAGATGTGGGGTTCGGTGTCGTCGGGACGAAAACACAAACATATCCCGGCCCCAGACTATGCATCGCTGCACCTTGCAAATCTGTCGTGATAAAGCCGATCGCCCAAATTCCGGCTTTAGGATATTCAATCAGACAGACTTCTCTAAAGGCCTTGTCTCTCTGTTCAGCTACGATAACAACTATCTGCTTCACAAAAGAATAAAGACTTCGCACCACAGGCACTCGAGATAATAGCCGCTCGCTTTGACGCAGCAGTGCTGAACCAAAATAATTGGAGGCCAGAGAGCCTAGGGCAATGAGACCCAATATTGCTATAATGAGTCCCAAGCCCCAAACGTCATATCCGAACTGAATTTTAGGGTTGATAGAGGCAGGAAGGAACTTCCAAACTGTTCGATCGATAAACTGAATGAAGGCCGTAATCGCCCAAATTGTAACGAATATTGGCAAGGCCACAATAACGCCGGTTAAAAGGCGGTTGCGGACAAATTTTAGAAATGCGAATCGAGCACGCCTACTCCGTCCCCGGAAACGTGACGCGAAAATAGATTTTTTAGGTTTTTCGACTGAGTCTTCAGTCATAGCCTTCTCTCCAGTATTTCCTGCGTTACTGTATGGTAATTACCCTCTACGGCTCGCACAAACTAGGTTATAGGCCTTGGACAAGAAAGGGAAATTATATGCGCATGAAAACCGCCTTAATTAGTCTAATACTTATTTCGCTACTAACTGTCCTGACTCTTGTCTTCCTTTATCGCGACGATATTTTTCAGCATATTCAAGACCCCGGACAGCCCTTTCAAACCTATAAACGCCCTTCCCCACCTGACTACAGTCAAAAGGACTCTTGGCTATCCCTTCCGGATTTATCCAAAGACAGTTTTGAACACCCTTCAAAGGGAGATGTTTTTGTCGTTGTCCCGAGCGTGTACCGCGGCGGCAAACATTGGAATCTACCAAGCGACGATCTGAAAAGGAAACGTAAGTTGGAGCGCATTGTACGCCCAAACTATGTGACGCCCTACGCAGATGCGGGGCGTTTATTTGCCCCCTTTTACAGACAAGCGTCGCTCTATGCTTACATGACCCAGCGCGAAGACGCGCGCATGGCTCAAAACTTGGCATATCAGGATGTCCGAAGGGCCTTTAGAAGGTTTCTCGAAAACTCCCCGCCTGAAAGGCCCATAGTTTTGGTTGGACATAATCAAGGCGCCAGTCATGTGGAGCGGCTTTTGCAGGATTTCTTTTCAGGCCCCGAAAACGAAGGAAATTTAAACCGGCTCGCCGTAGCCTATGTCATTGACTACCCTTTGACGAAAAAACTTTTAGACGGGCCGCTAAGAGGTATTCCTGTCTGTCAATCATCAGATCAAACCCACTGTATAGTTGCTTTCGGTGCCTTTGCCCCCAATGAGGAAGATATTGCTGAACGCTTTGGCTCAAGGCTTTTGGTTCATGATGGAGAGGAATATAGTTCGGTGGAGGGACAGGCACTTATCTGTGTTAATCCGCTACTCTGGACACAGAGCGAAGACTACGCGCCTGCGCGGTTACACAAAGGCGGCGTAGCGGCAGAGGGCCTTGATCTTGATACACGTCCAGCCCCGCTCCCGCGCCAGGCCGGCGCGCAATGTCAAGATGGGTTGCTCTTGGTGGACAAGCCTCGATCGCGTTCGCTTCGTCGCCCGCTCAAAGTTGGCGGAAAGTTTAGGACCCTTCCTTCCAATCTTTTCTATGAGGACCTTAGACTCAATGCAAAAGAACGTGTCGAATCTGTAATCGAAGACAACATTCTTCCCAAACGAGCCAAACTTTTAGACGGCTTCGAAATACAGGAAGTCGAAGAAAGCCCCATTGGCGAAGTTGTTGACGTGACCCCAGAAGAGGATGCTGACAAGGACTAAATTGAATCTCGCGTTTTTCGTATGTTTTGCAAACAAAATCGATAAAGCGGTAGATTTTACTTACTCGTTCAGGCATCTCAAATGTAACTGATTTTTGGAGATCGCTATGATTGCCCAGTCTGTTCTGGACCTCATCGGGAATACGCCGCTTATTCGCTTACAGGAAGCCTCTGCCATGACGGGATGTAACATCCTCGGAAAGGCTGAATTTCTCAATCCCGGCCAATCGGTCAAAGACCGCGCCGCTTTGTCCATAATTCGTCACGCCGAAGATCAAGGGAAATTGAGCCCCGGCGGTGTGGTTGTTGAAGGTACAGCCGGAAATACCGGTATTGGACTTGCGATGGTTTGCTCTGCTCTTGGCTATCGCTGCAAAATTGTGATGCCCCGCACTCAAAGCCAAGAGAAAAAGGATTCTGTGAAACTCTTGGGTGCAGAACTTATAGAAGTAGACGCGGTCCCCTATTCTAACCCAGGCAATTATATCCATACCTCACAGCGCTTGGCTGAAGAACTCGCTAAAACGGAACCGAACGGCGCGCTCTGGGCTAACCAATTTGACAATATTGCAAACCGTCAGGCCCATATCGACACGACCGGACCAGAGATATTCAAGCAGACAGATGGAAATATCGACGGTTTTATCTGCGCGGTTGGAACAGGCGGTACATTAGGCGGCATTTCATTATCTTTGAAGAGTCTCAAACCATCGGTGCAAATCGGTGTGGCTGACCCTCTAGGCTCCAAGATGTATTCTTATTTCAAAAATGGCGAGCTGGAGAGTCATGGCGACTCAGTTACAGAAGGTATTGGGCAAGGCCGTATCACAGCCAATTTGGAAGGAATCGAAGTCGACAAGGCGTATCAGATTGATGACACAGAAGCCTTGCAAATAATTTTTGAGTTGAACCAACTCGAAGGTATTTGTCTTGGGGGCTCATCCGGCATCAATATCGCCGGAGCGATTCATATGGCGCGCGAAATGGGCCCGGGCCATACGATTGTGACTATACTTTGCGACTATGGACAGCGTTATCAGTCAAAAATCTATAACCCAGAGTTCTTAAAGGAGCGGAATTTACCGATTCCGAACTGGTTATGTTAAACGGCGAAGACGTCCCTTATTTCGTAGACGCCACATGGTTGTCTGAAAACCTATCCCATTCAAACATTCGGATTCTGGACGCTACTTGGGGCGTTCCGGGAAATAAGGATGATTTGCCGGACGGAGTTATTCCGGGCGCGAGATTTTTCGACCTTGGTTACTTAAAATCCAAAACCTCTCTTGGCGACGCTTATCCACCCAAAGATGTCATGAAAAATATGGCTGAGGAACTGGGCATCAAACCCGAAAATCATATCATTATTTATGATAAGCAAGGATATTTTTCAGGCCCTCGCGTCTGGTGGTCTTTCAAGACGATTGGACACAAAAAAGTGTCGGTCTTACGTGACGGTTTCCCTGCATGGCTAGCCAAAGGGTATGAAATTGCGTCCCACCACCAGGAAGAAACATCCACAAGCGAATATGAAACCTCCGCCAGCTCTGTCAAAGGGGTAACAATAGAGTCGGTTTCAGATGCTATAGGAACAGTTACACAGATCATAGACGCCCGCCCTGCAGCGCGTTTTTGCGGCGAGTTGCCAGAACCAAGAGAGGGTTTGCGATCGGGGCATATACCGGGCTCAATCAACTTACCACTAGGCCAGTTGAAAAACTCTCAAGGAGAATTGCTTGAAAATAGTGAAATTCGCCAGATCCTCAAAAACAATAATATAGACCTCAACAAACCCATTATAACAAGCTGTGGTTCAGGCGTCACAGCGGCTGCATTGGCGTTTATTTTTGAATGCCTTGGATCAGAGAACGTCTCGGTTTACACGGGATCTTGGGCGGAATATGGGGCTTCAGATTATCCAATTGAGACATCATGAGGAAAGAAACTGAATTTACGCATTTGGGACGGCCCCAAGCTGGATTGGGTACAGCCGTAAATCCGTCCATAACAAGGGCTTCCACGCTTTTATTTGATGATGCAGCAGATCTCTATCGTTCTGATGTCAGAGGCTATGGACGGCATGGTGGAGAAGTTCACGATCATTTAAGCGACATGTTCACTCATTTGGAAGGCGGTGCAGGAACCATGCTGTTTCCTTCTGGTTTAATGGCTTGTACAGTACCTATCCTGTCCCAAGTCAAAAGCGGAGATCATGTCTTGCTGACAGATTCTGCCTATGGCCCGACAAGAGGCTTTTGTCTTCAAATGCTGCCGACACTTGGAGTTTCCGTTGATATTTATGATCCACATATTGGCGCTGGTATAGAAGACCTTATCCAAGATAATACCAGGCTGATTATCCTTGAAAGCCCTGGCTCCCTCACCTTTGAAATACAGGATATCCCTGCGATAGCCGGGGTCGCCAAAGCAAAGGATGTTAAAACACTTATCGATAATACCTGGTCCGCAGGGATCGTTCTATCGCCATTGTCACTTGGCGTCGATATATCCTGTCACGCCGCTACGAAATATTTTGGCGGTCACAGCGATATCATGTTTGGCGCAACAGTTTCAGCCGATTCCAAAACAGCCCTAGAAATATCCAAAACAGCCAGGCTTTTGGGAAATTCGTCCTCACCGGATGACGCTTATCAAATCCTTAGGGGGTTCAGAAGCGTGATTCCGCGTTTTCGGCAACAGGAAGCTACAGCTTTTTCATTGGCAAAATGGTTGGAAACACGGCCGGAAATACAGTCCGTCATTCATCCCGCCTTGGAATCTCATCCAAATCATGACCTTTGGAAACGGGATTTCACGGGATCAGGATGCCTGTTTAGCGTCGTCGCTCAGAAAACATCGACTAAAAAGGTTGAAGCTTTTATCAATGCCCTCGATCTGTTCGGTATCGGCTATTCCTATGGCGGCTTTGAAAGTCTGGCCATTCAATGTGACCCGCAATTACGCCGATCTGAAGGGGAAAAGTTTCCCGGCCCTCTCATTCGGTTTGCTTGTGGATTGGAACATGTCGATGACTTGAAAGCCGACATAGAAAACGCTCTACAACACCTAAGCTAATGTGGCACCTGCTCAAGCTAAAACGGTTTTGGTTTGCGCTTTTCTCGATTGCACTAATATTATTGCTGATGTCATGCAGCGGAGTTCGCCTCATGATGAAACAGGCTCCGCTAAAGCCTGAAGCCTATCCCGAGCTACCAGAGCTGGAATCCTCTGCGGAAATGATTCAAGGCTTGGAAGAAAATATATATGGCAAAATCCCGGCACTCTCAGACGTCACTATTTTATCTAAGCAAGAAATAGCGCGCGACGTATTTACAAAAGGGGATATTATTACAGAGTGGGAAGTTGAGGCAGGCTTCGGCAAAGCCAGAAAAGTTTTCCATATCGTATTTATAAGACGTGCAGACTTTCTGAATGACCCCATGATCATCACTCAGAATTTTTGTCCGAATACGGCTGTTGTTCCGATTCAAGGCGTGACTCCCCCCATTGGAGAATTTTTCGACTGTTCAGATAGCGGTCCCATAGCAAGTATCTTCAGCTATTTCTTTGGACGATATATTACGGTCCCACCTTACAAAATGATTCTTCAGCATGGCTATGGTGTGGCCGTCATGTTCCCCTCGGAATTTATACCCGACTCAGCGGAGCGCGCCCCAGTTATCTTGGAAGACCTGTTTCTCACCAATGTTGAAAATCAACCGGGTGTTTTGGCGGTTTGGTCAAGTCTTTCTGTTTGGCTCGCTGAAGCCCTTAAAGCCGACGGAGAAGTCCATACCACCATTACTTATGGACATTCCAGATATGGAAAGACGGCGCTTATTTCAGCCGCTGTAAGTCCGTCAATCGACGCCGTTATCGCACATCAGTCCGGGACGGGCGGCGCCTCGCTTTTACGGGACGAGACCGGAGAAAGTATAGCGCAGGTCCTAGAAAATTACCCTCACTGGTTCACATCGAATTTCGCAAGTTTCGCTTACGAAAAGGAGTCGCTACCCGTCGATTCACATTTCCTTCTTTCTCTGATTGCGCCTCGCCCTCTTCTGCTAGGGAACGCCCGCCGCGATGTTTGGTCGGACCCCGCTGGCGCTTTCAATGCTGCAAGAGCAGCTTCTCCTTCCTGGGCGCAATATGGAAGCCAAGGCCTGTCCGCGGCCCGATTAGATGATTACCGACCTCAAGATGACCTAGCTTTCTGGATGCGGCCCGGAACGCATGGGGTCGTCGAGGAAGACTGGCCGGCTTTTTTAGAATTTCTGGATGCGCACTTTAAATAATATATCAAAAGGCAAGATATGGCAGACCCAGCAGGACTTAATCAATCCAGCATATTCAATGCCTTAGGCTTTCCGAACCTCGTTTTCGACCCCACGTGTTTACGTAGGTTTCTGGGCCTGTTTCCGAACCTATCCCCCACCAAAGGAACCTAACATGACACATTATGACTTAACACATAATGACTTAGAGGCGTGGAATGCGTATTCAAGCAAGACTCGCGTATATCATGATGAGGCTGAAGCCCAGATGGTGTGCTTTTTAGAGGGGAGAAGGTCTCAAAAGCAGGAAATAGAAGGTTTGCGGGAAGTCATTCAGGAGGCATGGAATATAGTCGAGGGCTTTTCATACGGCGAAGAGGTTCAGCCTTCTATGGACTGGCTTCAAAATCGCTTGAGAGCCAACCTTGACAAAGAGCAATCCCAATGACCGACACACAGAACCCCGAAGGCCCAAAAACACCTGTCTCATCTAAAACAAGCGTAAAAGGCTGTTCGGATGATTATAAAGAACTTATAGAGAAATTACAGGGCTTATCTTCACGCTATGACGAGTGCTCCCGGACTTGCAGCAATGATTGTGCAGGGGTTTTTTGTGGAATAAGGCGCGGAGACTGCGCTCTTCAGGTTGAAGCCAAGATAGAGGATCAATTAATCCAAGAAGCCATCACCACCCTCACCTCACAAGGGGAAAGAATAGCGGAGTTGGAGGGATGCTACCTCCGCCTATACGATGCCTACCATTCGGCCCATGAAGAATTTCGCTCATATCTTTTGAAAAGCATATCCAAAATGCAAAATTCCACTAAGCCAGAACAAAAGGAATAGACTATGACCAATAAAGAAAAGAAAACGGCGGTAATCGGAGACGTAGAAAGCCAGAACACCACATTGACCGCCGCTATAGCTAAATACTTTGGAGACGTTAGGAGGACATCCCCTAGCGCCGCATCCATAGCATTTGATTACGCTACCGAACCAGACCGCACCGTAACTCAATGCAAGACACATGGCGTTGTTGAGGGCCTATGCCCCTGCTTTGGAAAACAAGGGGGCAGAAATGCCCAATAAAGAAACGCTCTTAGAGCTAGCAGACCGTGTTGAAGCGCTTGATGGGCCGTGTCGGGAAATGGACGCGGAGATATTCGTAATGGAAATGCACCTAAAGACAGGCCGCTCCCTCGAAAGCATAGCTTGGCTTAATGACCCTTTAATGGAGGGATTGCCTGAATACACTGCCTCATTAGACGCCTCTATGACGCTTGTGCCGGAGGGGTTTTTGCTAAACAATCTTTTTAATGATGGCCATGCTCGTGGATTTTTTAATAACAGAAAACCATGCGGAGCAATTTTAAACCCACCCAAAGGAGAGCGGGTTTTTGGGTATGGGAATAGCATTTACAACGCCATTTGCGCCGCCGCTCTTAGAGCTATTGCATCACAGGATTAAGTGCCTTCGGGGCATGTAAGGAGAGAGTCTAAAGCCTACACAATCCCCCAATAAATCCGAGCCATAGCCTTAAAGAACTGCACAAAGCCCCTTCGGTCAAAATCTATCGTGTGTGACTGGCCGTGCTTATCGCAGACCACGATTTGAACGCCGCCCTGCCCATCTTCTCTTGGATAATATTTCATACATAATCCGCTATAGTTTTGCCGCGTCTTTGGAATATCAAAGCCCGCTTTCCGTTTGCGTAAATGAGACAGTCACAGATGGCCCATGAGCTAAGCCCTTGCGCGTATTCCATGCCAAGCGCTGAGACACCGACCTGATAGCAACCCTTCTCAATACAAGGCGTGTGAGAGTGTCCTACGACTGTTTTAGTGGCGAGTTTGGCGAAGGCTTTGGCGCTGCCACGGCTTCCATTAATGCCCTTATCGCCATGCTGCGAGACATCATTATCCACTATCAGATACGGCTCGTTACGGGATAGAAATTTATGGGAGACGGTGAGCTTGCCTTCCATCCAGGTCTCTAAAGCAGGCTTACCGGACTTGATTGTTTTCGCGGATAGCTCCCACGCAAATACGGCGTTGTGAGGGTCTTTCTTTGGATCGAAACGGTTTAAGAACTGGTCAAGGTGGTCATTGTGGTTTGAGCCGACTATCAGGTTTTCATAACCCTTTCCGAACGTATTGAGCATATCGGCTGACTTCTGTAATTCGTCTTTTACAAGAAATTTTCCCGCCCTTGCTAGCTTAACCGCGTCAAAAACGGTGTTATGATGGGACTGATAAGCGTTATCGTGTAAATCGTGCCAGACTAGCGCCGAGACTGAAACGCGGCCTAGGAAGCGCTTACGGGTCTTTAGAACCTTTGGCTCTGCATATTCCACATGGGAATCGCCCTGAACAAGCGCCTTGGCGGATTTTCCCGTTTTCTTGCCATTTGGCGTCCAATACTCATCAAGATAATAAAAGCCCTTCCCATCCCAGTGAAGGTGTATCGGATGGAATATCTGCCCTACCCTCACGATAAAAAGCGCCGAGAATGAATGGTGAAATTTAGCCTTCCCGCCTGACTTGGTTTTCGTGTAAGTTGCGGACGTGCAAGCGCCAGTCGTTACCATAAGTTTGGGAAAGGATTTGCCGGGGGTCGCTACGCATTGCAGCGCGACCTGCGTGGCTCCGTAAACAGCAGACCGAGCGCCTGAATTGGCTTCCAGCCCTGAAAGCGGATTGACCGCCGTTGCCACGATATTGAGAGAGGAGAGCGTTAGGTTCTTATTGATTATCACGTCTTTGTGGATCGCGTATTCATGCACCCGCTTTGGCCAGAAATATTCCGTCTTATCGGTGAAGGTCATATGCCGATATTTTTGAGGGATAACGACAAGCTGCGCCGCCTTCTCTTTTGCGAATAATTCCAGCGTATCGAAAAACTTATCATTCAATGTGGTGTTGTTGACCGCCGAGGTAATGACGAAAGCCTTAGCGGATTTGAGCGCTTTATGGTCAAGATATGAGGGGCAGTCCTCGCCGAGAACAGCCGTGGTGAGCTGCGGATTGTGCGAGGGCAATTCTACCCCCAACATCTTTTCTGCAATCCGCCTGTAACGCTGCTGCGTTCGGCGGCACTTGCTCTTGACTCCCGCCCGCTTCATGGCATCTGGCAGGGATATAGCATCGGGCCAGACGCCTGCAATCCTGCGGGCCGTCACCATGCTAATGGCGGCACGACTCATTTAGAACTTCCGCCTTGCGTCACTCACCTTCAGGCTCTTTTTGAAGCTGTTCTTCATATACATCTGCACCAAGATTGTGGCGGGTAGCACAACGAAAATACTCAATAATCCACTGCTGACCCTGACGCATAAGAAGTGAAATTTGCGTCGAAGCATCGAGCGCGTTCCATTCCGTCTCACTTAGGTTGATTTCTGATAAGGTTTCGGGGCAGCGCTTGAGAGCCGTCGAGGGGTATATTGCCGCCCTCGGCGTTTCTGTCGCTGGAGCCGAGACTATCTCCCTTTGCCCAATCGTTCCGCAGGCGGACAATGCCATAATCCACACGGCAATCACTGCCAATTCTGATAACTTTCTCAACTGGAACCTCCCTGATGCGTTCAATGATGCGCGTTTCGGCGCGGTCTATGGTGTTGCCTGTCTGAATGTCCCGCTCTTGTGCTTCGGCGGCTTCCTGCGCTTGTATGGCGAGGTAACTTGAAAGGCTGAGATTGGCGTCTTTCAGGGTATCGACATTGGCCGTTTCCCACTTGAGGCGCTCCACCTTTTTCCCTTGATTATAGGAAAACAGGCTTGCGGTCGCCGCCATAAGGAGAGAACCGACCAGACCGCCCAAGATGATGTAAGGGTTCATATCAGCCTCCGTGAAAATAAATTGAGAAAGGTGTTGACAGTGTAGGGCAATAGCCCTATATATAAATCATCAACAACGGGGCAAGCCCCATCCAACTAGGAGCAAATAGAATGACCGCAATCAAACAAGAATCCATCAAAGGCCAAGACGTAGAGTTTATCAATCACGGTGGCGGCGAATATGCCGTCTGTGTAAACGGACACGAGATTGACAGTGGCTCAATCAGAAACATGGAGTGGTCTTATAAAGCTGCGATAAAAACGCTTGAAGCAATCGAAGACTAATCAGGGCTTGCCCTATCCAATCAGGAGTAAATGAAATGACGAGTCCGGCCCCCAAAACCCTAGCCGATTATTGTAAAGTCCATGACAGCGATTGGGCTCTTGACCACAAGGTCTATATCGAAGGCCAGGAAAACCACATTCGACAAATCGGCAAAGTTCAAGGCGTTTATTATGTCGAGATGGCCTTTAGCCGTGAACGCAAGTTTTTACCCGCCGAAACTCCCGTTAGCTTCAAGCACTGGAAGGAGTCCGCATGACCCCATCCGAAGTTAAAGCCGCCCGCCTATCTCTTGGCTTTTCCCCTCTTGAACTGGGGAGGGCTGTGGGACTGACGGGCAAAAATCAGAACATACGAAACGAAGTATGCCGATGGGAGCGCGACCCTAAATACAAATCTGCTCGCGAAATCCCTGAATTGAGACAACTAAAGCTATTACTGCTTATGGAGAATGAGAAATGAAAACTCATAGATTGAAAGAACTCTCACTAGGCGGTGATATGTGCGACACGCTTTGCGGGAAATTTGTAGATGTGGAGCGGGCCACCCGCAACCAATCAAAGGTGACCTGCGGCACATGCGAGAGCGTTTGGCAGAAGAAATACAATCGTAGCCGCTACCCCGCCAAGCATCTAAGCCCATGCACTACAAAAAACCCCATTACGCCCTAGACCCCTCAATAAGCCTAATAAGGCTGTTTATCGTGAGGCCGCTTAAATGGGCTGTCAGGAAATGGCGGGGTTAGGCTCCATAAGGCAATATTCCCGCTCTTCGGAACGGCGTCGGACTAGGCCGCGCAAAATGACATTACCCGCCTTGTCATACCAAGTCATTGCATCACACGCGCCATTGACGTTTCCTGCGTTCAATCTCTTAAGGGCGGTTGAGCGGCATGTTGCAAAAACTCCGATATTGTATGCGAGGGAAGTGAAAGCCACGTCGCGGGTAACGGGGAATCTACGCCGCTTGGTTTCTCGGCTAACGCACTTATGAAATCCGCTCCTGTGCTTGTCTATATCGGCGCTTAGAAACCTTTCGCACTCTTCTCTTGTAAACACCTCATAAGGACGCACAGAACGGCCATAGACCCGAGTTGCGCCAAAGCACACCGTCCAAATGGGCGGCTTTGCGAGGGTGTCGTGATAAGCCGTTAAGCGAAGGCCCTCCCATTTGCCAATAAGAGGAACGGCCAGACTGTCAAACTCCGCGCTCTCAGACGCGGCTACAGAGCGTTCTCCGTGGCAATAGGGCGATGCAAGGGCAGGAACGGCAAACCCCGCCACGGCAAGAGCAAGCCACACTATGATGACCCTGCGCCGCCCTTTGTGGGAGTCGGGCTGATTAATGAACCTACCGATAAGACCAAGCACCAGAACAGCCAGTAAGAGCCACCCCCAATAATAAGGGTTTGTGTGAGTATCGAAATAGTAAAGCAGAATTGCGGGAAGTGTATAGACCACAATCGCCACAACGTAGCCAATAAACGAATAGCTCTTTAGAGCGGCTTTCCAGTCAGGGATAAGGGCGGACATATAGGCTCCTATTGCTGTTGGCTCGACTCTATGCGGGTCAAGCGGCTATCCATTTCATTCAGTCTGGTCTTGATTGACGGAATGTCCTCGTTAACCTGATCCATCCACCCCCTGCGATAAACCAGCTCTGTTTGAGCGCGGCCATCCGCTTCAACCAAGACTTTCAGGCTGGTATTTATGGAGGCTATGTCAGACTTGATTGTCGAAAGTATCTCCGAGTTCGTCTGTGATAATCTCAATGCCTGCTGGCTTGTTTGGGAGTTTGCCGTAATTCGGCTATCTGCTTTGGAGAGCCACCAGACGCCTAAAAAGGTCTGAATGGCGAATCCCACAAGTATAGCTATCAATGGCAGCAGCTTCCCCCAGTTCATGTTGATGGGGCGGGGCCGCGTCATCATGGCCTCGACTTCTGCGCGAGTCATTGGGTCATCTTCCGGCTTAAAGTTTATAGGGCTAGGTCGGCTCATGGCTCTATCGGCTTCCGTTAGTCGCGTTCACCGCCGCCGCCCCTGCGCCGAGACGTAAGGATTGACGGCCTGTCATGGCGGGTAAGTTTCTGGCAGAATTTACAACAGCAAGCCCGCGCTGCCCTGCTTGTGCAAGAAGCCCTTCAACCGCTTGGCGCTCCTGCATAGGCATAGAGAGTAACAGCCTTGCGCCCTCATCGGCAGGCATAGTCAGGATGCGTGACACCTCTGTCAGCGTGGCGTCGTCAACCTTGCTGAGAACGCCGTTCACCTTGTTTGCGCCCTGCGAGAGAAGCCGTGAGGGGCTTAAGCCGTCATTTGCCATGAATTGACCAAAGCGGCCCAAAGCCTGCCCTGCTTGTGAGCGGGAAGCGTCTTCGACATTGGCAATCGTTTGCTGTGTTGGCGCGGTCTTGGAGTTGCGGGCATAATTTGCGTTATTGGCCATCTCGGCGAGTTCCGCCTGTCTCTCCAATTGAGACACCATTTCATCTGCCTTTTCAGGCCCGACAAGAGCTTGCATGTTGGATCTGAAGGAAGGGCGTCTAAATTCAGCGCGAATAGCTCCGTAGGTTTCGGGGTTATCCAGTTTCGTTTGAACGGCACGCATAACGCCCGCTGTGGCCGCTTCGCGCTGTTGCGGCGTCATAGCCTGCGCTCTGGCCGCAAACTCCGTTCCAGTTCTGTCGTTAAAGACCTTAGAGCCTTCCTCAAAGGCCTCTCTAAGCTCTGCTCCGTCGCGGAAAGTCGCCGTGGCGGCTGCGTAATCTGGAGACGCCGCCTTTCCTGCATCCATGACTTGATTGCGCATATCAGATAGTAGGCCGGACTCGTAATTATCCCCTGCGCGAGATGTCTGGCCAATCTTCCCGCCTATCATTTGCTGCGTCTGATGGAGCAGCTCCATATCGGTCATATCCGCCTTATTGAGCCCTGCCATTTTTGATTGCGCTTGGGCCATATAATCGCGAATTGCGGGAACCTTCGCCAGCTCTCCCAAATTCGGCTTGACGTTTTCGCCCATAGCAGCGGCGTAGAGCGGCTTTGACTGCTCTCGGGCCCGCGCCATAATGCTGTCCATCGTCATGTCTTTATCGGGCGAGCCTAACGAATTGCGAATGATGTTATCTACGCGCCCCGCCTGCCCTTTCTGCTGCGCTTTCGCGGCGTCCGCAAAAATATCGCGGCTGGCCCCGCCTCTGTTGCCAAGGCCCTGCGCCGTTTGAGGTAGGTTTAAGGACTGAAAGAGCATTTCATCAGGCGTTGCGCCGTTATCTAGAACGTTCTGCGCGGCTGTCTTCATGTCGGAGACAGACCGCCCCTCTTTTTGGGCAACAGCCGCTAATAGATTAGCTACAGGGTCGCCAGATTGCCGAGCGGATGGCCCTCGCAACAGTTTGGACATCTCGCCCGTTAGCCTTGAAGCACCCTTGCCTGCGCCCTTAAATGCAGGGAATATGCCTGCCCCCTCTGCCACCCCGCCCGTTGCCTGAAGGGATGAACCTAAAGATGAAAGCGCGTTGTCTCTAGCGCCGCCAAAGTCCCCACGAGCAACTTGCGCTAAACCCTTAACGGCAGAGCGGTTTGCATTATAAGTGTTCTTAGGAACGTCCCGAATTGCCTTGGCGGGGTCTGTGACAAGCGTCTTAACGGGGTCTTCAATTGTATCACCTGCGAACTGGCCCATAAACTTTGCGCCGGGAACAGGTGTATCTAGCCAAGCGCCTATGCCTCGCGCCGCATTTGCGATATTATCCCGCGTTGACGGCTCTTGACTAGCCTTATTTTCGACAAGCCGAAAGCCTTCAGGCAAACCACTGTCTCTATCTTCTGGCTCATCAATAACACGAAAGCCGGGCGGTAATCCTGACATATAGCTGCTCCTATTGACCTGAAACGCAATTCAGGGCTACTATCTCCAGCCTTAGCGGAGGTAATTTTGAAAAATATTGTAGTTTCACTGGCTTGCGTATTGCTCGCGGCCTGCACGACAACAAAGACCACCCAGCTTGGCTCTAATGTTCATCGAATAGACATGAGAAGCACTGCGTTTGTTGACGCCGCAACAGCGAATGATAAAGCCTTTCTCCGCGCCGCCGAGACGACTTTAGAGGCCGGACATCGATATTTTGCGCTAGAGAGCTTTCTTGATACGTCACGCTTTTCGCAAATTGTCACACCAGGAAGCACTACAACGTCTGTGACAGGTAGTTCTTATAATTCAGGCGGGTTTAATAATTTCAATGCGACGGCGACCTCTACCTCATCTCCAAGCACAGTTAATAATATCCACAAGCCCGGCTCAAGCACGGTAATATCAACCTACAAAACGCCGCCTAGTGGTGAATATTTTGATGCCTATGAGGTTATCAAATATTACGGCCCGCGCCTGAATAAAGATAAGTGGACGCCTAGCGAGATTGAAAGACTTTATCAGTCATGAATCCGCTGCGCCAAGCCTTTAGCCAGGCTCGCTCTTCGAGATTAATGCGCGTGGCCATAATCCTGTGGACTTTATGGAGCCTTTACGCTTTGGCAATGGCGGCAATGACCGCCTATTTCGCCCTCACTAGTGACAGCTCTTTGATTTGGGGTGTTTTGGCGCTCTTGGCCTCTATCCCCCTCGCAGGCCTGATTTTATGGTTTGTGGCCGGGTGCATTCGCTGGATTATCAGCCCTACATCCTAACCCATTGCCCATTGCGATAGACGAGTTTGTCGCCCCTATCGTTTTCAGCAACATCACCCTCTTGATATTCTTGGCCCCCGCCAGATTGCACCAAGCCGCCTGAGCTTTCTACTTTAGCCAGAACCTGCTCAACTTCGTTCAAGGCTTTAATGGCCTCTGCGTCTGAAATCGGGTTTTGCAAACGGGTAGCTGCCGCTGCTGCTGTTGCCATTTCCTTCTCAGAGATAGCGCCCTTAAAAGCAGAGAGAGATTCAATCGTTAGGTCTGACGTAATCTGGTCAATCACTGCACGAGCATCAGCACGACTAGAACCGGGAATATTGCTGCCAGGGATAAATCTACTTTTGCCGTAAAGCGTACGGAAGGCATCGCTTAGCTCGCCACCCTCCTTAAGCCGTGAGATATTACCTAAAGTTTGGCCTTTCTTGATGTTAGCAGCTGTCTCGGCTTGAGCTGCCACCTCCTGTTCGTCTTGATACTTGCTGAGTGCAATTTGCTCACTAACGCTCATAGGGCCTGCATTTGGGTTTATAGCCTCATATCGCGACGTATTAGCATTCATGCGCCCTGTCTGATTAGAGAATCCTGTAAGCGCTTCATTGGCCTGATTTGAGCGAACATCTTCGTTTAGTTCCTGCCCGCGTAATCCCTGTGTGGCGAGGTTGTTCTGTGAGGTAATGCCTTCATCATAAGTCATGCCAAAGTCGCCCGTTTGCTGGGTTCCGTTAGCGCCTTGCGTGAAGAACTGATTTCCGTTGTTGGAAAGTTTAGGCGCGGTCATCATCTGACCGTTTACGTAGCGGCTGTCCCCACCTGATACATTTGCAGCCTCATAATTTGTAGAAAGGCTTTTTCCGAACGCCTCGGGATTGACCGCTGCTGCATAGCGTTGTTCTGGTGAAAAACCTGCCTGATTGGCCCACTCATTCATCCGCGCCGCCCGCTCTTGTTCAAGGCGCTTTCTCTCTTCTTCTTGCGCCTGCGCCTGTGCATACTGGTCGTATTGGCGAATCCCTGCGCCGCCGCCCCCATTGGATATATCACCTAAAAGCGCTCCAATGCGGCCCACTGAAAATCTTTTCTTATTGAACATATTGTTTCCCCTGAATTAAGCGAAGAAAGACAGCGCCGAGCCTGCAAAGCCAAGCGGGTTGCTTTCCTTAGTCGTGGAATTGCTTGTCCCTCTGGAATTAACTGTCTGGCCAGAGACAGCGCTAATCGGAAGCTGGCCTGTAAGCTGTGACAGAAGTTGCGCCAAAGCCAAATCAGACCCCGCTTCCTGCTGATTAATATCGCGCTGAATGCCGCCTGCTTGCAAGAGCTGCGCAATATCGGCGCGTTCGCTGTCGTTATACTGGCCTTGCAGATTGCCCATAAGGCCTGCCGCACTCAAAGCGCGGTTAAGCTGATTGTCGCTCTGGCCTGCATTGAACTGCCTGTTCTGCTGGGCTTGGCTTGAATTGAATTGCGAGGCATTATTCAGGGCAGATTGATTAGCCAGACCTGACTGTTGCCTAAAGGCCGCGTCCTGCGAATTTGCGTCATTCAGAGCGCCCGCTGTAAACAATCCGCCTTGCTGTCTGTTGGCAATATTTTGCGCGTCTCTTGTGTTCTGTGCGTCTGCGCCAAAGCGTGAGGCATCGTTAAGTGCCCCTGCATTGAACAGACCGGATTGCTGGCGGTTAGCCGTGTTCTGCAGATTTACCTGATTTTGCGAATCTGCTCCAAACCTGGCTGCATCGTTCGTCACGCCCGCATTAAAGATATTGGATTGCTGTCTGTTGGCGAGGTTTGTCAAATCCACTCTATTTTGAGCCTCTGCGCCAAATTGAGCCGAGTCATTCAGAGCGCCCGCGTTAAATAGCCCCGTCTGTTGTCTATTGGCGAGGTTTTGAGAATTTACTTGGTTCTGAGCATCTGCGCCAAAACGTGAAGCCTCATTCAAGGCTCCAGCATTAAATAGGCCCGCCTGTTGACGGTTGTTTATGTTCAAAGCATCACGCTCATTAAGGGCGTTAATGGACGCAATCCCAGCCGTGTTGCGAAGCTGCGCATTGAGGTTGGAAGCGTTATTCCGCGCATTCGTATTAAACTGGCTTGCCTCGTTTAAAGCCGAGGTGTCAAACTCAGAGCGCCGATTAACCGCATCCGCATTAAAAAGGTTGGCTCTTGTATCGAGTTCAGCCTGCGTTAGCGCTCTCGCATTGGCGAGTCCGGCGTTTGTAATTGACGTGCTTTGGCGTCTGTCGGCATCTTGACCTGACAGGGCTGCTGCTGTGTTAAATCCGTCCGAACGAAGGTCTGAGCTAATTCTGTTTCGCCCTCTTGCCAACTCGCCTTCGGTTAAGGCTTCAAGCACAGCAGAGCGTGACCCGCCAAAAGAGTTATTGGACGCCATTTGAGCAGCTTGCTGCGCCCTAATGCGTCCGGCATTCTGGTCAAAGTCTGCGAGTGAGGCGTCCACGACATCTTGCGTGTAGGGGTTTTGATAATTTTGGAGGTTGTCAAGTAAAGACTGAGCATTAGCACTTCCTCCGGCCCCTACAGCGGCGTTTTCAGCCTGTGCAGCGTCCCCTGCCAATGCCGCATCGTAAGTCCGCGCCCTCGTTCTAGCCCCGCCAAACGTATAGGCTGGCCCGCCCTGAGCTGCGTTAAATGTAGAGGCGGTATATCCCTGTGCTGGCCCGCCCTGAGCTGCCTGAGCTGTAGCCGCGTCATATCCTTGAGCCGCGCCCCCTTGCGCCGCCTGAGCGGCAAGGGCTTCATAGCCCTGCGCTGGGCCGTTTTGTGCAGCTTGTGAGGTTGCCGCGTCATAGCTCTGTGCTGGCCCGCCCTGAGCACCGGAAAACCCTGTTACGGGGCCAGACTGCGCAGCGCCCGCTATAGACGCCTGATAAGGCTCTACAGCCTGCGCTGTATTCGCGCTGCGTTCCGCCACATCCGCTGCAATCTGTCCGCCAAGCGCAAAGCCGTTTGGCAGGTCTCTAAAGTCACGAGCGGGCTGATTTGGGTTAGGCGTTTTCACTGTGCTGTTTTGCGCCATTTGCATCATGCCACCGCTTGTCGGACGAGCATTGCCGTTTCCATCGAACGTGATGTTAGGGGTGCCAGATGTCGTGCTGGGCGCGTTTTGTGCCATTTGGCTTAAACCATTGCGTTGCGCAATTCTGCTGAACGCGCCTTGCTGTAAGGGCGAAGCGCCTGTTACAAATTCGCTACCATCACGCCCTTGAAGCTGGGAGATAATATCAGCCTGATTGTTCACCACACCGCGCAAGCGAGGGTCAACGTTTGGCGTTTGCGTGGTCGTTGACTGCTGCTGGCTTTTGGTTTTTTCTTTTTTACTTGGCATAGTTACAAATCCTTTTCCGCTGTGCGCGAAACTTCGTGATATCCGTAGGAGCGCATGGCCCTCACCCATCCGGGGCGGCCATCGAAACGCGCCTTTTTAGCGCCAAGTGATTTGGCCCATTGCTCGGCTTGCGTGGTGAGTCCGGGGATGATTTCGCTAAGCTCTCCACCGCCAACGACGACCTGAATGGAGAGCGCTCCGCTTTGATTGTTCTTGATTAGCTCTGTGACCAGAATAGAATTATCCGTATTCCAAAGCTGCGCCTCACCTGATTGAATGAGGGATAGTATCGCCTCTCGGCTGTAAAACGGGTTATCTTCAATGGAGGCGTCAATCAGCTCTATGAGCTTGTCGATTGTCACCTTCGCCCGCCCTGCCCTATGTCGAAAGTGAGCTTGCCAAATCGGCAACGCGCCGGAGCCGTGTTTCCTGAAAGACGGAACTGCGAGAACAATCCGCTATAGAGAAAATCCACCTTTTCCTTATCAGGCGGCATGTTGAGGGTAATCCGCGCCTCTTTAGTGGATTGCGGGTAAGGCTTGGCGAATAGCGTAAGATTAACCGCCCCCACCTGCTCGGCAAAGTCCGGCCTAACGCCGCGAACCTTTATAGCTCTTTGCCCCATTGCGAGGGTAATATCGCCTGAATCCACAAACCAAGGGATAGGCCCGCCATTGGCAGAGCGTCCCTTTTCGTGAATAAACACATTGCCGCTAGGGGAAATGCCCATTGGATATTGCGCGGGCGTTGCGTCCTTGAAAGCAGAGCGGGCGAGGTCGCCTTTAAACCATAAATCGGTCTCGACATTGTAAGCCACATAACCGTCAACATCATCCGCGTCATTCGATTGGAAGAAAATCCAAATCTCGCGGTATTGAGACAGGCTTGACATAAATATCTTGTCGCGCTGAATAGGGTCTAGCCTATCGGTTAGCTCTGTTGATATGGGGTTGATAATTCTGATGGGAGCCGTGTTTAGCGCCCCTGCCCATAGCTTGAATGAGCGGTCAATGAAGTAAACCACGCCGCCGATTTCGCACATTGCGTTTGGCCCTGCGAGGCCGGACCTATCGCCTAGCTTTCGGTAAGCGTATGTCTGGCCGGGATTGCCGAGAAAGTCCTCTTGATAAACCGCGTTATCCGTCATGACCAAAGCTGCATCCGCAACCTCTATCGCGCCGACTAACCGCCCCGCATCTTCCAGAACATACTCGCCTGCATTGTTGTCTGTGCCTGTAGTCCAGTCTGTCGGGTCAAGAATATCTGACCACCTTATAGCGCGGGGATTAAAGGTGCCTGAAACCTCTTCTTCCGTCCCGTAAGCGATAATCTGCCGTTGCGCCGAGACGCGCATATAGGTGCATTCAGTAGGGGCATTGGTAAGCGGCGTAGCTTTCGCATCGCCCTCATCCCAAATGAATATGCCTTGGCCTCTAGGATTGGCCACAAGCGTTGTCCCGCGATTATCCAGTGACCACGTAAGAGCGAAGGAGTCTATCTGTGACGGCTCTCCGTAATCTCCTACGCCGTAAGCGCCCGTTCCGAAACCATTCCCGCCGAGGCCGTCCTGATTGCCCGGCACGAAGTCATCCGGCGTAATGTCAATAAGCTCCCCGTCCACAAGGATATAAAGCTTTGTATGCGTTCCAATAGCGGTAAGCTGTTGTGTTGGCCCGTCCCAAACGTGAATAGCTCTGGCTACGCCGTCCAGCATCCCAAGTGTAGCCGTTTCCCACCCGCCGATGACTTCCCCGCGTCCGCGCCAAGGCCGCACGTTAGAGCAATCCGTCCAGCCTGTCTGACCGACTTCAAACTCCGTATCATCTGAACGCAGGCCCGGCAGAATGTCGAGCGGAACAAATGTCATGGCTTAGGGGCCAGTTGCCCGCGTGATGGCTTCTGTGATAAGCGTCGGCGCGGTTGTTTTGAATGTCTCTATGTCCGAGGCGATGGAGGCAAATGTAACCGCCGCATTATCGCGCTCGGCCTGAATGATGCCTAATATTTCCGTATAGGTTGTTGCGTTGTCTATTAGCTCTTCAACTCGGCGGCGGTGAAACACCGCAATGCTCGCTGTATGCCGGAATGTAGCATCCGCAACCATAACCTTCATGCCGAGCTGTTCTTTCGTCCAAGTGGCCTCTGCCAAGGGCTTTGCGGTTTTTAAAAGGTGCTTGGCATTTATGTTTGCGAACTCATCATCCGTAAGAACTGACCACGCCCAATCCCTCTCCATTCCCCAAACCTGTTCGACACGCTCAGGCGCATTGAATAAAAGGTTTTCGAGATTGATTGAAAATTCTTTCGCAACAAGTTTCTTGGCCTGCGTCTGGATAGCGGAAATCTCTGCGTCGAAGTCAAACGGGAAGAAACTTCCCCCATCCCATCTATAACCGACTTGCGTCTCTGGCGGGCATTGCGGGCCGTCTGATGGGTTTTCCGTAACGCCCGTCACCATTGCATAAGCCAGCTCTGGTGACGCGCTAACGTCCGATATTTTAGCAAATTTCAGGGTCATTAGACTTTTATCCAATTCAGAACAAATGGAGCGGGGGTAGAAGTAGAGCCGCTTGTATTTCTCAACTCGAAAGTGTCCCCCGCAATGGCCGAAGCTGCGAAAGATATGCTGTTAAAGGCATTTAAAAGCATAAGCCTAGACTCGCTAAGCGCGCCGTTTTTATAAAGAGAGATGTTTCCTGAAACTGGCCCCCAAAGGTCAAAGTTTAAAACATAATCCCCCGCCTCATCGCAGGTCATAATGTTTCCCGCCGTGAAGCTGAAAGCAGAGCCAGCAGTGCGGGCTATCGTGTAATTAACCGCATCGGCTGTTGCGAGCCTTTCCACTTGGAAAACCGCATCGGCAACTCCGCCCCCGCCAATTATCAATGAACTAAGCACTGTCATATGCGCCCCCTATGAGTAAGTGAAAGACCAGCCGCGAGAGGCTGAAATGTAAGTGAGAACGCCGGAAGCTCCGGCTACGTCCAAGGTCAAATCCTCGGCAACGCCTTCAATGTTACTGCCATTTCGTAAAACCGTGACAGGGTTTACATCTAGGGAACGCGCCCCGTCCCTGAAATAAACCTGGTCTCCTATCGAAGGGCTTGGAGGAAGTGTTACGTTAAAGACCCCGGCGCTGCTGTCGAGGCTGTAAACGAGAGTATCAAGTGTGAATGTAAAGCTAGCTGTTCTTACAGCTGAGACAGACTCTTCAGCTAGCCAGAGAAGAAATTCAGCACCGCTCCCATCGTGCCAGATTTCATTCCACCGTGACCATCCTGTCCCTGTCCCGCCTGTATTCCCACTGTGTCCAGACCGAAAATATAAAACATCACCTTCAAAATCCGTCATGACCTGGAATTGTCTATTGCTGTTAAACCTGACAGACAAAACGGGGCCAAAAAATGCGGGGTAGCCGGACTTATTAGCTGAGTCCCAGCAAAATACACCCTGTGGCATTGTTGAGAAGCTGGCGCTACCGTCATAGTTAACGTCCGAAACGCCAATGATGAAATTGCGACCCTCCCCTTGAAACAGGTCTGCGTCCAAGCCAGACCCTGGCCCATCAACAGTTTTTATTTTAGTCAGAACGTCTGAGGCCGTGTAGTCAGAGGCGGGAAGATAATAAGCCCCCTCCTGCCCGTCCAACAAGTCCGCGTCCACTTTTGAGCCAGCGCCGCCGCCCCAGACCGGGTCGCCCGCGCCGTCAACAACAAACACCTGTCCTGTCGTGCCGATTGAATCGGTTATCAGTGTATCAACTGTTGCAAGAGCCTCTTGCTGTGCGGGAGTCAAGGCCCCCGCAGCAACGGTTGCAATCTCTTGGTCTGTGTAGCTGTTTGCGCTTTCTAAAGTGTCTGCATCGCCCTGAACACGAAGACCTGCCTCGGCGGTAAGCTGGCTATAATTTACAGCGTCACCCGACTCTGTGCCCGCCGCCATATTTGTTATTTTCTCGCCGTTTTGGTCAACCAAAGAGACAATCAATGGCTCCCCGCCGTCAATCACAACCGTGCGGCTAACGCCAGGCCCCAAGGTCACGCTACTTCCGCCCGCCGTAATGACCAAATCGCCTGAACAGCCGTTTATAAAGATATAAACTTTGTCAGTAGAGGGAACGGTAAGCGTCCCGCCCGTCCCTGTCGTTTTAATGACGGCAGACCGCGCCTCATCCGTGTCGTAATTTTTTGACGTAAGCTCTGTAGCCCCATCAACAACAACCGCGCTTGTTGCGGCAATGGCCTGCTCTAGCAATGACAGAGCGCTTGCGTTTAATTTAGCGCCCCAAGTGTTGAGGTTTTCGCCCGCCCCTTGTAATTCCAAGCGGAGTAATGGGGATGCAGTAGACGCCATATTAGCCTCCGAAAATTAGGTGTGGGAAATCAAACCCAGCTCGTGCCGTCCGAGACAACAAGCCCTGTCCCGCGAATGTGGGCGATACAGTCCCGAAAGTCGTTCGCAGGGGGCAAATCGCCAACCGCGTCAACGGAGAAAACCCGTCTCGGTGCGTCTGGCCCTGTTGCCTGAAATATTCTGTTGAGCTGCTTGATTATATCTAAAAGCGGAGCCTTGGCCCCGATTGGCGAAGTAAGCCTCACACCGCTAACCTTGCGTGGTAATGCGTCACGCTGAACATGCTCAGGTCACGGCATATGGCGCGGGTAAAATCGCCTGTAACTTCTTTGCAGCCTAGCGCTCTGGCCCTGTCGGCCAACACTTCAACGCGCTCCGCCCATCGCTTTCTGTGCGTCCCGCCTATCAGCTCAATTCTGTATTCGCCTTTTACGGGGTCTGGCTTTGCGATAATAAAACCCTTGGCTTCTTTCTTTTCGGTATCCCACGCCACCCAAAGCTCTGTCTTCCCGCTTAGCAGATTATCCGCAACGGTTTCCATATCGTGTGACTTGCGCGAGGCATTGACCGCCGTTTGCACATAAGATTTGATGAACTTCCACACCTTTTGAATAGGCTCTTTTTCTGCAACGCGGGTTAAAACTATCATAGCGGTATGGACATGCCTTCAAGCGGGATTTGCGAGGCGTTATCAGCGGCATTTGCCGCGCGAATTGCATTGTCGAACTTGGCCAGATGCGTAGACGCTAAATCCGCCTCATCAATATTCATATAAAGCTGGTGCAAGACGCCGTGCAGATAGACAGGCAGAAACTTGGCTAGCACAACATTCGTGTCTGCATCGTCGACAAGAGGCTCAAAATCTTTGTAATAATCCAGCACAACAGACTTGGCCGATGTGTGGATATCACTGCCAATCACCGTAAATTCGGTTTTGGTCATGTAATCCGTCTCGGGTGTGCGGTAATATAGCGAACAAGTCCCGTCAGATGCCCGTATAAGCGCCGCGTAGTCACTTGGTAGGACTATCACCCCGTCAACAGGGGTAAGCGTTGTGCGGGCCTTATAGGCGTTTAATCGAAGCGGCTGGCCGACACTTGCGCCCGTTCTCATTTCGGATTCCGCGAGGGAAATATAAACCCCCATCATGTCGTCAAGGTCTGTGCGGTTAAAGGCATATCGTTTGACGTAATTAATGAGGTCGGCGCGTGTCATTTTGCAGCCTCGGCAATGTTTAGGGTGCAGGCTTTCAAGTGAGGATATTCACGCTCAATCACGCCCATCAGAGATGTCAGATGGTCTTCATTTGTGTAGTCAATGCCGTAATTGACCTTGATTTCGTCAAGCACCGTAATCGGCACATTTGTCAGCATCATTATGCCGTTGTCAGACAATCCCGCAGAGCGGTTACGCGCAAATTCATTTCTCATTTTCGTGTTATAGGCGACAATCGGGTCAACACGCTGCGAACGCTGCGTTGTGGCGTAGCCCGTCATGCCGTCATAGAGATATTTCGTCTTAATGCCTGTATGACGCGAGCTGAACGTGATTCCGTCCAAAGCCCGCGCCAAAGCATCAGCGCTCATATTGTGTGCGCTCTCGCTCATTACAGAGCCTTGACGTTCTTGCGCTTATTGAGAATGTCAATCAGGTCTTTGCGGGACGCGTCAACCTCAAACTTAACAGGCTCACCGGGGTTATTATCCGCATCGCGCGTGACTTCATGCTTGACCAACTTACCATTGGCGTCCGGCATGTAGATATTCCCATAGCGAAGCTCATATGTCTTCGTTTTGGATTCGGTTTTCTTTGTCTCTGTCATAGATTTCTCCAAGAGTTAAAAAGGGGCGAGAAAACCCGCCCCAAAAGGATTAAGATACGTCGATATCAACAACCGCGCCGGAGCCAGCTTGGTTAGTTGCTTCGAGGGTTGTGGACGTCCAAACCTGCTTCTCTTTAGAGAGGCCAGTTGTGCCGAGGGTTTGCGTCTTCCAAGGCTCCATATCGCGGAGCTTCCAGAGTTTCTTCTGGATGATAGGAATAGCGTCATCCGGCGTGGTGTGGTCATAGTGGATGGTCACAATGCCGTAGTCTGTCTTCATGAAACCAACAGAGCCTTGCAGACCGATATCAACGCGCGGATTGTCCACGTTCTGAGTGAGGCCCGCGATACCTGTAAAGTTGCGCGAGACAAAAGAACGGTTATCCGCATTCATAAAGGCATCGTAATTGGCCATCTTGCGGCCGCGAGCAATTTCCTTGATTGTATTCAGGAAAATCTCCTCGGTCAGAGCGCGGGCTGTGCCAGCTGTATAAGCAGAAACAATCTTGGTCGTGCCGTTAAAGCCGCCGTCTGCGCCTGTTGCGCCGCGCGCTACATTATCGCCCGTCATCCAAGCCAATGCACCTGCGAACTTGCCAACATTGTTGTTGCCTGCGGCAGGCTCTTGAGAAGGATAGTTCCCCTGCGCCCGCTTGTTCATGGCGATTTTCATGGCCGTGGTTTTCAAGCGAATCTGGTCGGCCAGCTTCTCTTTGATGTTATACTGAGCCTGAGCTTGCGCCGTTGTCGTAACAGAGGCCGTATCAGAAAATATCATCTGATAGTTGCCCTGCAATGTCGGCTGGACGCTAGCGGATGGAACCGCCTTGTGGCCTTGCTCGATATTCGTATCTACACCGTAAGTCGGAAGATTGCGGGTCTCGAACTCTGTATAGACGTTCTTTGCCTTAGCGCCCCGGCCAATAGCCGTGATGAAAGGTGTTTCGTCTTTGTCCAAGTTGTTAATCGCGTTGGATACGTCTTGAATTTTGCCAACCTGGTCAGGCGTGGCGAGTGTGTTTGTATAAGTCGTTGCCATGGTTTAAATCTCCTAAATGGCAGCTAACAGCGCGGCTGTGGCCTCGGCCTCAGTGACTTTCGCACCGCTTGCGGATTTCTGATTTAAGGTGTCCAAGGCAGACATTTTCACGCCCCCTGATTTCCGGCCCTTAACGCGCCGAGGGGCTGATTTGCTTTTGAGCGTTGCCGTGGCTTTCTCTCCGGCTTTTTTGCCCTGATGGTAATCCAACAGGTCTTTGGCCATTAGAAAAAAGCGGTGGTTATCAACACTATCAATGTCTTCTCGGCTAACCCCGTATTGAGTGGTCAACAGGTTATACATCGACTCAGAAACCGCTTTGTCATTTGCAATCTCCGGCCATGCTTTCTTAAGTAAAGAGACTTCGCGCTGAGCGTTGTTTCTCTCTACCTCGGCTTGGGCGGCTTCATGCTTTTGACGGGTTTCCTCATATGCCTTTAGGCGCTGTTGCTGCTCATTGTTCAGGTTGTGATAACGCGCAAGCTGGCGGTTATATTCGCCGGGGTTTTGCTCCATCAGGCCCATATCAGGCATTTGCGGCTGGGGCGAGGTCATGATGGCCTGCTCTAGTCGCTGCTGCATTTGGGAGTAGTCTTTTGCGACATACTCCAAGGCTTGATGATACTGCGTTTCTTTTTGCTGAACTTCTGCAAGTCGTTCTTGGACTTGTGGGGCTTGGTCAAAATCAACTTCGGGGTTCTCATAAAACTCTATGAGTTCTTGAAGTGATTTTTGTTTTAGGTTTTCACCCTCTCCCCACTCAATAAGGTCGGAGTCTTCGTCCTCGGCGTCCGGCTCTTGAGCCTCTGCCTCATCCTCGTTCTCTGCCTTATCAACTGGCTCTTCTTCGTTTCCTTCGCCGTCCGGCTCTTGAAGGGACTCGCCCTCAACGCCTTCGCTTTCTTCAGATGAAACAACTTCTTCTTCCCCGTCGAGAGCCTCAACGAGTTCATTTAGTGGATTTTCCATTTTGTAACCTATGGACTGGGTGCGCCTCAATCATCCGGCGCGGACGCGCTTAAGATACTCTCTGCCGATTTTCCCTCGGCTACAGTCTTCTTAAGCGAATTGTGTAATTGTTTGACGGCGCGCATTTGGCTCACAAGCCCCTCGCGCTCTGCATGACCCTTATCGCCGGGGTGCGTAGCCATAAGAGCCTCGACAAGCCTGCGCTCAACGCTTTCAAAATAGTCGTGAACGGGCTTTATATCCAAAGCGCGAGCCACCTTCTGGCCCATCTCGACGTCTTCAATGAGCTTTTTCTTATCTATCACTGGTCAAGCCTTCCGCCCGGTCTGAAATCCGGTATTTGTTGTGAATTGGCCTTGATGAGCGCTAGCTGAGCCTCGTTATTGGCTTTTTGCTGCGCCATCTGGGCCTCAAACTCCGCCCGCATACGGTCAAGGTCAGCCTGCGTTGCCGCCTTGCGTTCCTCCATTGCCATTTCGAATTGCTGTTTCTGCATGTCCATCTGAAGGCGCTGGCGGTCTATTTCCATATCGTTCTGCGCCTTGACCATTGCAGGGTCAGGCGGCTGCTCCTGCGGCTCTGGCGGCGGTAATTTAGACGGGTCAACAAAGTATTTGTCAGGGGATTTATATCCCACTGCTTCAACAAATTCAGACGCCAGATTGTATATCTTTTGCGGGTCAACTGTGGGAAGTCCCGCCTCTACCATCTCTCTTTGAAGCTGTCCCAAAACCTGTAGCTGTCCAAGCTGTGCATCGCGTGAGCCTGTGCCGGCCCCGATATCAATATCAACGGCGGTGCGGTCTAACCATGACATAGGGCTGAACGTGACAAAGCCCGTCTTGGTCTTCATCTCGCGTTCAAAGTTATGATGGCGGCGGATAAGAGCGGATATCTTCGTAAAAACGCGCTCAAGACCCCTTGCTGCCTCTCTGGCGATATATTCTTTCCGGGCGCTGGCTGCGTTCTGCAACAACTTCATGCCGGAATAAGTGTCTGTTAGGCTGTCAGGGTCTAGGCCCTGTGATTGGCGGTTAATGCCTGTGTTGAACTCACGCTCTTTTTCTTCTACATCAAGCATGGCAAGCGCGGCCTTCGACACGTCATTCATCAGAAGCGGCTTAGCGGATTTGCTTACGTCTCCGTCTTTAGAAATTCCCGTTACAGGGACAACGCCGCCCGCTGATGGGTCAAGCAATGCATTGATGTTTACCGTGTCGGTATTCGCCAAATATTTCGGCATGGTGGCCAGCTTCACGCTGTCATTGGCTTGGCGCATTGTAACGGTGCGCTGTCTCTGGCTTATCTCGGCCTTCTCGCCCAAGCTGGACGCAAAATATACATCCGGCTCAGGATGGCTTGACCATGAGGCAAGCGGCTGCATATCCACATCCTCAACAGACAGGATAACATTGCCAACGCGCTTGACATTGACCAGCTCGGCAATTCCGTCTCTGTCGCGGTCAAGGCGAATAAACTCATCTAATAGATGGAAGCGGTCATTGGCGCGGGCATAGAGGCGGTTAACGCCTGTTATTTCTTCCGGCTCATTGTCGTAATCTGTAACCGTTTCTTCTTCATCTTCGTCCTGCCCTATTTCCTCAATATCGGTGCGGCGGTCGGGAAACATTTTGACCAAATCAGAGCGCGAAACAGGAATGCGCAGAGCTACGTAATCTGCGTCATCTTCCGTCTCGAAGCCTTTCGCGACTAACACCTCATTCATGTTGTGCGACTGAATTTTTATACAGCCGTCATAACGCACCTCGGCATATTCAAAATCAAATGTGCCGTCTTCATTCTGAACGGCGGTCTCGGTGTCTATCTGTATGTTGTTCTTTTGCAGGTAGCGCTCGGCGTTTTCAGGAGACACGCCCGTCATTTGCACTGTATCGCCTAGCTTTGGGTCTTCCCAATAAACAGAAAGATAGCCGCGCTTTCCAAGCAGTCCGTTAAACAGATAATTGCGGAGGTTCTGGTAGCCGTCATTATCGCGGAGGAATATCGCGTTGGTGTAATCCGTCTCTTGCTGCGCGTTCTGCGCCGCCTCATCACCCGGAACTTCGGCAGTAAACTCTGCAATCTGGTCGCCCGAGAGAAACAAGCGTATCAGGTCTGTTAAAGCCCAATCAACCGTGCCCGCAACATCGCCTGAGACGTATTGTGAGCGGTTCGGCAGCTCATCGCCATAAGGCTGGCGCTTATATCTTTTTAGAAGCTCATCGCCCTCAGAACGGGCCGCTTGCATATATGTGTTTGCTGAATCGTATGACGCCTGTGCGAAGGAGAGTATTTCCTCCGTTGTCATTTCTTCATTGCCCCGCTCAGGGCTGGTCTCTGTCTTCATGAGATTGTTCCCTGATTTGGCACAAGAGGGCCGTCATAAGCCTTCTTTTTCGGGCCGTGATATCCATCAGCAAAGGTCGCAAAGGCGTCTGCTCCGTGTGAATGGTCGTCGTGACGCGGCTTTGATTTCCAGACGCCGTATTTTTCATCCCACTCGCGTGAGTAGTTTTCGAGGTGCTTAATGCCTTGGTCGCAACCAAGCTCATCGAACTCACATTGCGGGAGCTTCGTTCTGGCGTTCTGAATGGTGTGTTGCTTGTCCTGTGAGCGCTCGACAACCTCAAAGGCAAAGCCCAACTTCTTGGCGATATCCTTAACGGACTCTGCCACAATCCCCATCTTGCGGTGTTCAACATCGTGCGGCCCATAATGCTGACCAAAGACAGCTCCGCGCATCACAGCCCATTTGTTGAGCCAGTCAATGTAGTGCGCTATGCCCTCACCGCTATTTTCGTAATATCCGACAAATCTGTCTTTTCCGGCAATCGACTGGTGAAGCCATATCGAGGTCATATCCCCCACGCCTAAATCCCAGAACGTGTTCACAGCCGTGCGGGATTCAAACTCAAACTGCCCAATCTTTCCAAGCTGTCGAAGCGCTCTTAGTTGCTTAGCGTAATAAGCTCCGTCCTTTGCGCCAGCGAAAGCCTCTTCAGGCGTAGAAGGATATTCCTTCCACATATCATCGCCCTGCTCTTTCGCCTTAGACGCATACCACCACTTTTGAGGGCCGCTTAGCTCAATGCCGTGTTCATCCAGTAATGCGGCGAAATACTTGTCGTTCTCATCCGTAAGAGGGTAAGTCTCGTTAAGCTGATAGGTATCGTCTTCAAACCAAGGGAAGAAATGAAATTTGTAATCCAGTGTGGCCAGTTCGCGGCCGCTATCCTTAACCCGCCTTGCCTCTTCCGTCTTATCGTAGAAGTCGCCCGCCCTGCCCTCTGCCGTGCTTTCAATAAAGCAGAGCTGCTTGGGAGCCAGAGTGTTCAAAGCGCCGGACTTGACCTCTTTGGCCTTCTCAGGGTTCTTGGCGCATATCTTTCCGTATTCGGATATGTGCAGGAAATTCTTGGTCGTAGAGCGGAGAGAGACCCCCACCTCAACACTTGAACCGTTCGACAGGATTAACTCTGTAGCGTTATTTGCCTCAATAGGTTTGAGCGCTCTGATTTGCTCCGGCAATCGGTCATACGCAAACTTGATGCGCTTCAATAGATTTTTTGCGTTATCCAGGGTGTCCGCCACAAGACCCGCCGCGAAATGCGAGTTGAACAAGCAGCAGTCCAAAGCCAAAACCAGAATGAACGTGCTGAAACCCATTTGCCGAGCCTTCAACACGATATTCAGATAGTGCATCTCCTCTAGGAGCTTGGTCTGCGCCTTATTTGGCTTGAACAGAACCACCTGCCCCATCTTGTCCTCAATGTGGTAGAGGTTGTTTAGCCTCCATGCTCTGTTTGACCACTGGCTTACCAGTTCATCACTTAGAGCGGGTGCGCCCATCAATCTCTTCCATGAGCGCTTGCACAGGGTTTACCGAAACAGAGCCGCTATGCTCCATATCCACTTCCTTAGGGATAATACCCGCTATCATCTTGGCGAAGTCACCAGGCTTATCAGTAGCCATAGCTTCAAGCGCTACCTTGCCGTTCCTTCCCCATGCATCTAAGGCGTCACTCAAGAAGCTCTCCGATAGCTTAGACCTAGCCCCCTTTGGCCTTCCGGCAGGATTGCCAGACTGACCGGGCTTGAACGGCTTAAGGTTCGCCAAACTTCTCTGTTTAGCCTCTGTTTCTTCAGTGGAATTATCAGTCACGACCCTGAACCGCTATCTGACCTATCGCGGCCTCAAGAGGCGACCTGTTCTCAAGCCATCCCTGCTCCACGTAGTTAACAATGCTCTCGGCTTTGCTGATATCGCCTTTGGCCAGTCTTATGGCTTCTAGTCTTAGTTGCTTATCGTCCATGCTGACCTCCTAGTCTGTGAGATAGTTAGCCCGCATAACGCGAGCGATATTGCTTTGCGCGAAGTGTGGGATTGATGTTTGCTCAACGGTTGAGCCTTCAATGAACTTTAATGCGACACCCGCCGCCATGCCCTCACCCCAAGTCACTATTGCATAGCCACTTAGGTTATCGCCGCTATCAGCTAAGTAAGAGGCGTCATTGACCAATGCAGATTGAACCTCGTTGCGCTTTGCAACATCAAGCACACGCACATCAGCGCCGCCTGCCTTCATCCGAACGCGGCCAATTCTTGCAACAGACTGGCGCATGCGTCCCTCCATAGAATAATTGCGGATACTAACCCTTGGCGTCCAAATGTATGCTTATCCCGCAACGCACTGGCAGGGTTAGATGAGACTACGCCTATCCGCTTTTAGCGTTGAAGGAATGCGGGGAATAAGAAAAGGGGCTGTATCTTAACCCTGCGGAAACAGGACGATACGACCCTTGGTTCGGTAGATAAGCCCTGACCTGCTATAAGGTTAGCCAGTATGCTCTCCACGTCATAACAACTGGATTCTTGCATATAGAAGCGGCCTGAGCAAGGGAAATAAGAAGCAGGACACTCTCATAGGTTAAAGGCTCTAGGCTCATTGATTGTGTAGAGCGCCTGCTATTCGGTGAAAATAATGAATAATAATGTAAATTAGGTGTTGCATCCCGCAACAAGGTGTGAAATAAGATACTTGTTCAGGCAATCAAGCCAATCAAAACGGAGAACGAAAATGGATAAGCTCACACAAGCAAATAAATCAGTAGCTCGCGCAAGGTGGCTAGAAAAGCGCTTCGATAAAAAGGCTAGAATGCACACTAATGCAAAATCTGCAAAAGCCGCCTTCTATGTTGAGCGTCATTTGAAAGCCTGGGAATTAACCACCAAGCGAATCGCGATAAGAAACGCCCTCGTCCCCGATGGATGTCAAATTGATATTTCGTTTTTGCACGACATGCCGTCAAAGTTTAAAGCCACATGACCCACAAAGAATACAAAAAAAGGATTGAGGCTTTAGGCTTCAATCTTTCCTCTTGGGGGCGGTTTGTTGGATTGAACCGCTCAACCGTGTTGCGCCAATGCTCCGGCGAGATTGAAACGATACCTGAAATCTACTGGCGTGTGATTGAATGGCTCGAGAGCGGAACGCTTACAAATCCGAATAGGGAATAATTTTAAGCCGCACTTAGCCCAAAGCTGCCACGCGGAAAAGCCGATTATCGACCCTTGGGGCAGTTTGGTAGCGATGCCTTACATTCGTTCGAGTGGTCGCAGACGGCTATCCAGTTACGCTACGCGTAGCATACCGCAATATATAGGTCAAGACGCTTTTTGCAATTCATACGGGTCAACCACAATCTCGCGCTCAACGCCGAAAAACTTGGTCATAACCTTAATCCCCTCATCCCCGCATTCTGTGACTTCGGCCCCTAAGCCCTCAAAGCCGCCAGTGATAAACTTGACCTTCTCGCCCCTCGTAAAGTTCGGGATTGTGATAGCCTCCTGACCATAAAGCCGCTTTTGGTTCTTGCGGGCGTCCTTTCGCGGGTCATAACCACGTAATACAATGCGTTTGCGGGCGCTGTGAGCCTCATACAGAGACTTTTGCCATTTTTCCATGTCATCACACGTCAAAACAACTGGTGCGTCCCTATGCACCATAAATGAATAGGCATCGGCGCGTCTGTCGATGATATAAGCCATGCCCATAAGAGCATCGTCAATATCCCTATCCGTTCCAACAAAAAGATAGCCTTTGAATAGCGGGTCTGCATATGGGCGAGAGGCTTGGCGCTCTGCTCGTGCCTTGCGTGACCGAGGGGCCTGAAACTTCGTCTCGAAAGGCGAGTAAACATCAAACCCTGTGCTAACGAATAGCTCATGCAAGAATAGCTCCCGCCCTGACCGCACGTTTACGATATACCATAGCTTTGCTTTAGCCATTATGTTTCCTTTGGGGGTTTTTGCGAAGGACAGACTTGGGAACAACCGTATCTTCACGTTCAGGGTCATTTGGAAAGCGATAAATTTCATATCCCAGAGCCAAAGCTTTTGACATATCGTCGGGAAAAATGTTGATGAAAGAAGGGGCTTTATTATGCCCACAACAGCATCCCAGCGTCCCAATTCCTTCATTCCACAATCTTGTGACTTCCAGCGCGAGACAGGCATCCACACAAACTCCCGGACTGCGTTTTCCAAACTCTTTTTCCCGCCTGTCAAAATAACCTTTCATTGTAGGATGTTCGGCTAATAAAACGGTTTCTGTATACGTTCCAAAATCTACATCATCACACGAACACCCGCTTTCCTCCGCTCTGGCTTGGTGACCAGCTTTGAAGGCGTTTTGCTCACAGGCTAGAATAAATTTAAGCAGCGCAGGGGTGCTAGTATCTGCGGGTGCTGCTGTAAGTGTTAGGCTTTCATAGTTCTGAAAAGCCTTCTCCATCTTATCGCTCATAGTCGTGTCCTCCCACAATCCCAATCGCACTCCTCAGAACCCGCCTTGCTGCACTGCCCATCCGGCCCCATTCCGCAATCCACATACTCGCAACCGCATGTTCCAAGTTCCGCACCGCAATATTCGCAGGTATCTTCATCGTCTAAACACATGCAAAAATTATCGGGAGCGCCACATTCGGGGCATTTGTCGAAATCCATCTTATCGCTCATGACTTGGCTCCCTGTTGTGAATAAATAGGAGTGGCCTTGTCCTTATTGCTCTTGTCTGGCCTCGGTCTTAACGGACACGAAAGGCAACGGGTCTCGTCTATGGGCCAATACTTTGGCGGGCAGTCTGAACACTTATCGCTCATCCCTCACCGCCTTTCAGGGCTTGGCGGGATTCTCGGATGGCTCTTTTTATTCCGAGGAATACAGTTGGGTCTTCAAGTATAGCATCTAACCATCCGTTCATCGTCGCCTTCTCCCGCTCACTCTCTGCAAGGTCTTTGGATAGGCGGGTGATTAGGTTTGTGGTTTTTTCAAGCGTCACAGGTGTTGATTTGAGATTAAATTCCAACAGTCGCAAAACACTTGCGGTCATTTCCTCAACGCTCTCTGTCTCTTGGGTCATATCAAACTCCTTAAGTGGCTTTTTGCGGGTGAACGGTATAGGTATTTTGCGGGTGTTTTCGCCGCCCAACTATAAATAAAGTCCACGTTTTTCCGCGAAACTCAGGCGCTAAGTAAAAGGCGTGAATGGCCTTTCTACTCCGAAAAACAACACTGCCCGGACGCAAAAACCTTAAGCTCCAGGGCGTCTTTTCAATTATCTTACCGCGAAGCAAAATAGTTATAGACCAACGTGGATGGTCGTGAAATTCTTCTGAACCAGATTTTGCCCTCCAACAATGAAGAAGTAGATTGAAAGGACACCACCAGGGAAGCTTATTTCTTATCTGGCCTTTATGCATGTATTCGTCATCCATAAAAAAACAATATCGCCTCAAAATGGGCGTTCCTTTGAAAGTCGTGATAGAAATACGCTTAGTCACGTCCGTTTGACTAATACCCCACAGTATAAGTCTATTGACCAAACTGACCTTTCTAGTTTTAGCTTGGGTCATTGGGTGTCCTTCTCTGGTGGGGTTAGTCTGTCCTGCCATTCGGCGGAGTGTTTCGGGCAAAGGTCTTTGTTTGGGGCGGGTGGCGTCGAGCATTGGCGACAAAGCGGAGCGTCACACGTTCCAGATTTTTTATGAGGGACTTTCCAGTCACAAAGCTGGGTTGCTCGATTTCCGCATTTGCATTTTCGGGATCGTGTGCAAACAATAGCGGTCATGCCGTTTGGCAGGGTTGTTGGTGTGCAAGGCATCACCGATCCTCCGCCGTTAGGTTCAAAATCATGATAGCGGACAAGCGAAGCGCTCTTACTTTATCGGACTTTGACAAAGGCATTTTAGTGACCGCCTTTGAAACTCCGTAAGATATCTTGAAACACCATCTGGCTAATTCCTCACTAACGTGCCCGTCTTGCATGAGGTCTATTTGGTCTTTCGCGGTAGTGTGACTGTCACTCATGCCCAATTTCCTTTCGGTTCTGTTACGGGGGTAAGGCCCGCTATTCGGTTGGCGTATTCGATTAGATGTCTTGCCCTTACGCCTTGGCCATACGTTTCGGCTCGGCGGGCCTGTTTCTTAAGTGTCAGGTATTTTGTCCTAACCTTCGGCTCTAGGCCCTGGATTTTCTTTTCGCGGATACGCCGGCGAAGCTCTGCCCTTGTTATCTCATTGGCTTTCTTCTGCTTCTCCGCGATAGAGGCTATCTGCTTTTGAGTGGCCCGCGCCTTGCGCATCCCTTCGCGCTTGACCCTTCGTCGTTGTGCCAGTTTGCAATCTCGGCAGCGCCTAAACTGTCCTTCAACGGCAGCAGAGCAATCATGGCAAAAACCTGTTGCGGGAAGTCCTGACCTACCCTGCACGGCGAAGCTCCTTTGGCAGACCGTTCACAAGATTTGAGCGAACATCAAAGCGGGCCTTGCGGAGTATCGACGTGAACTCGCTGGCGACAACCTTCACCTCGACCTCAAACCCCCTCTTAAGCCAATAGCTTTCAATCTGTGCCTTGACGGCAATGGCTCCCTCCTTCGTCCAAAGGTCTCTCATTGTGCTGTCTCCTTCGTTTTTTCGTATTGGGATTTTATCCAAGCCTCGTTTTCCGCCTCTTCTCGGCGCATACGGGCAACACCATCCTCAAACTCGACCTTTGGGCCGTCTGGCTCGAAATACGTTTCAAACAGGCCGTCATCGAGAATTGTGGCGAGGGACTTGCGGTATTTCTCCGCATCTGGATTGTTTTTCTTTTCGTCACGGCATCGCGCCGCAACCGCCGCGCCAATAGCTTTCGGCGATTTATCCTCACGGAGCCGCACTACTCGCAAAAACCGCTTGGCATCCGCGCTCACGGCAACCTTGGATTTGCCGAGCGCCGCAATAAATTCGGTGTAACTTGCCTCCCATACCTCTAGTCCGGTGTTTAACCGTTCTTTCGGTAAGGGCTTTTCGGGTGGTTGTTTTGGTTGATTTACCGCGCCCTCGCGCGTTTGGGTTATTATTGGGTTATTAACTGGGTTATTAGTGTGCACCTCCTGCACTACCTTTTGGTCGTTAGGTGCACTACCTTTTGGAACCTGCTGCACTACCTTTTCGCTATCAGGTGCACCTGCTGCACTACCTTTTGAGGGTGTAGGCATGACGGCTTTGTATTGATTATTTGCCCATTTTTGACCCCCAAAACCATGCTTTGAGACCTCCAAAAAACCCGCATCTATAGCTAACTTCAAATTGGATTTGACCGCACGAATTGACAGGCCGGAGCATCTTGCAAGCTCCTCTTGTGTAGGGTGCGCAGCCGTGTTTTTAGCGTTCATAAAGGTGGCCAAAGTGAGCAACACAAGGCGCGTTGTGGCCTTCAGGTCGGACTCCGTAATGGCGTCCTGCCACGACCAGAAAAATGGCTTTTCGCTCATGCGCTCTGCTCCGTAATGTAATTGTAGTGCATATGCGCGTTAAGCTGACGCTGACCGATTGGCCCCATCCGTTGCTTGGCGCAGATGATATAGAGTTGGTTTTTGACCTCTCGCAAGGCCACTTGGTCATCGAGTGTCGGCTGTTCACCAGAGGCTTCAATCTGTGATATTTTCCGCTCCAAATAGTATTCAGGACGGTGACAGAATAAGACCGTATCGGCGGCTTGCTCTAAGACCGCACTGTCTTTCAGGTCAGACAATTCAGGGGCCTTCTGGTCGCGTGAAACGCTGTTGCGGTTTAACTGGCAGAGAAGCAGAACAGCGCAATCTCTCGCCTTCGCCATATCCCGCAAACGGTTTGCCACTTCGCCAATTTGAAGGTCATGGCGCATCTTCTGATTCATATCATCGAGAGAGACCTTATTGACGTAATCGACTATGACTAAATCCAGGGGCCGAATATCTTCTGACAAACGCGCTCCAATATCGGAGACAGTCAATCCGGGGGTGCAATCAAGGTTAAGCGCGGGCAGGTCTTTAAGCGTCTCTTGCGCTAGTCCCTTGGCCGCGTCACTCAGGCCGTGAGAGCGCATAAGCTTGAAATAGGCTAGGCCCCTCGGATTGTTCACATCTGAACCCTCGGCCATTGTCGCGCTCATCATACGGGCTGCAACCTGTTTATCGTTCATCTCCATTGAGAAGAAATCCACACGATATCCCATGCGGGCAACGCGGCGGGCTATATCAACCGCAACGGCTGACTTACCCATTGAGGTATGACCTGCAAGCAAGGTGATAGCTTGGCGGTCAAGCATGGCCATTTCATCAACCGCTCTCCATCCCGTTGGAATTTGGGCGGGCTTCTCTTGCGTAAGCAGAGCATGGCCAGCCTCGGCGGGATTGACAAAGGCCGACTGCCCCACTCCGCGCTTGGCGATTAGGCTTAATTCATCGGCAAAATTGCTCACCAGAATATTGGCGTTTAAATCCTCTTGCTCGTCAATCTTTTCATTGAAGGCATGGACGCGGGCTTGTGTTTTGCGGCGCATAGAGCAATCGGCTATGATGCGGGCATATTGCGGCGCGGCCTCTTTATGCGGTTTCTCGGCTAACAGAGACGCCACATAGTCATCCCCCACTTCATCGGTGTATTCGCTCTTGCGAAGGGCGTGGTTAAGCGTGATAATATCAACGGGCTGACCGCGCTTTGTGCCTTCCAGAATGATACGGTAAATATCGCCGTGAAGAGGGCTGTAGAAATCATCTGGCGTCAAGAAAACGCGAATACCTTCTGCCAATTCGTTGTAATGCAGCATAGCTCCCAGCAAGGCTTGCTCCGCCATTGACGAGTGAACAGGGGCAACCGTTTCATCTGTGACGATTGAAAGAGCGGCCCCCATTATTTGGAGTTCCGTGTCTTAGGCTTGCCCATAGAAGCAAGAGCCTTTTTAAGCGCTTCACTCACATGGGTGCGCTCGGCGTAATTTAGGGGTTTGGTCGGTTTATCACTCACTTACCTTCCCCCTCTTTGGAATTGAGGGTGTGTTCAAAAGAGACCTCTTTGACTCGCTCTTCGGCTTCTTTTCGCGTCTTGAAACTTAGGCTCGGGCCGCGAAAAAACAGGCCGTATTGGTCATAAATATCGTGCCAGAAAAACCGGCCCTTATGCTGAATATAAAACCGTGAGCCTATTTTCTTTATACGGATTTTAACGCCGCCTATTATGAATATATCGCTCACTTATCCCCCTCCTGTTTGGAGAGGGCTTGGCGGGCCAGGTTTACGCAATATCCGACAAGCAATAGACCTTCAAATCTAGACATGTGGCCCGCGTCTGGCCAATCACCGTATTGCTGTGAGAAGCAATAAATCGGACTATTGAATATCTCTTCTTGTGTTGCAGCAACGGTAAAGGAAAACTCTTCTCCTCGCGCTCGAAAATAATAGCAGACACCATCAAACCGCCCCTCGATTTGCAAAGGACAGCTTCCGCCAACACTAGAAACACTTATCCCAAATTTAGCAAAGATGGGCTTGACTAAAGCAAATAAGATTTCAAACTTTTTCTGCCGTGCTTTCTGGTAAGGCCTCAGCCGTCTCAACAGTTCATCAAGGCTTTCGCCTTGCCCTGAATCGGATTCGTGCTTATGTGATTTATCAGGCATCTTGACCTCCTTTCGCGAGGTTATTTTGCTTAGTCGGGACGGGTGTTGTCGCATCCGTTTCCGACGCTATTGTTCTATCAATGTTCACGTCAAAAGACAAGCTCTCGGCGTAGTTTTCCAAGCTGTTTTTAACGCTTTCCATGCACTTTTTCGCGTTCACCAAAGGGCCTGAAACCTCCCCTTTATTCGGAGCAGGAATATATCTTAAAGCGCTGTCTATTTGTGACAGAGCTGAGGCTAGGGACGTGGGAAGGGTCATAGGTCAAATCCTTCCTGAATAGGCGCTATGGGCTTACTAGGCGGGGCGACAAACATATCAGGCTGTTCGTAAGCCTTGCGGATGCGTTCAACGGCTATGTCGAAGTAATCGGGGTCTAACTCTATGCCAGTGAATTTGCGGCCTAGCTTGGCGCAAGCAACGCCTGTTGTGCCGCTTCCCATGAAGGGGTCAAATACGTGACCTGAAGTCCACCGAACATTCTGCTCCATAAGAGAGACGGGTTTTTGAGTGGGGTGGAGGTCGTTTCCTGTTCGATTAGCGAAAACAACATCGTTGGGCCGCTTTGAGAAATAATGCGCCTCACCCGCATAAAACGCAGCGACTTCCGTTTTGCGGCCATGCTCATGCTCAAGGTCGCCCATAGAGTGATTGTTTTTTACCCATGTGATTAGGCTTTTAGGCCTTGGAACATTTGTTAAATTGTCCCAGCGCATCCAAATGTAAGCCGAGTGTTTGTATGGTAGCCCGCAGGCAAACTCTAGAAGCCCTGTCTGGTCGTCTCCAGATATCGCTTTGTGACTCACACGCCTATAGTTTGACTTAAATGACATTCCATAGGGAGGGTCAGTTACAATTGAGTCAAAAGCGCCAAGGGCTGGCGCAATGTTTACGCTGCACCCCTGAATAAGCCGACAATCCCCAATAGTAACTTCACGGATAATAGGAGATGTCATGCTGCGCTCCCCTTCAAATGCTTTACAAGGTTCAAGGCGTCATCAACTGAAACCAAAAGAGCGTGACCGCCCGTCCATGTCTCTAGGAACGTTTTCTGCGCCGCTGTGTAAGCCTTAGGCTCACCGCGCTTGTTACGTGGCATTTTGACCTCAGCAAGCACTGTGCGGCCTTTATAGCCGCATAAGAGGTCTAAGGGCTTATCGAGAGGGTAAACGACAATGCCGGACGCTCTAAGAGCTTCTACAATCTCTTTTTCGTTAGCGTCTCTGGCGGTGTTGTATCTGTGAAGGCTCATTGTCCGACCTTCCGCTTAGGCCATTTGGTTTTGTGACCTTCCGGCTTGTAAAAGTGGTTGTGGCCCTCTGGCGCTTGTTGAAATTCAGATCGGCCTTGGATAAGGGAATAGCCTCTGGCTTTGCGGCGCTTTAATTGGCCCGTTTCACCAGCTCGGCGCTTAGCTCTCGCAATATCTTTCTGGTCTTGAGCTGTCTTAATCTTGTGCCACTTTTTCAAGAGAGGCTGCCAAACGACATCATCCCCCTCTTCCAATAAAGCGCGGGGAATCTTATGGTCAAAGTCAAACGCCTGCCCGCGAATTGGCTCATTTGAGTATTCGCAATAGCCGTGATTAAATATCCATTCGCGCATAGCCTTCTTAGTCCACCGGGCTTTGCGCTTAGGCTCACGGCCCATGACAACAGGATATTGACGAAGGAAGATAACCTTCATCTCTGGCGCTGTGATAGGCTTGCGCTTCATCGTGTTGAAGGGTTTAGTCACGAATAGCAGCCTTCAACGCTTCATGCGTTCTTTCGTATCGCGATTTATGCTCTTTGGAATTTCCGTGGACGGGCTTAGGCGCAGGCAGCGCTCCCATATATTTAGCCATCCAAGGGGCGTAAGTGACAACTGTATCGCCTTGGCGCTCTACTGTGCGTCCGTTTATTGTTTCGCTCATTTATAAACTCCCATCAGTCGCCAAGCCCTTTGTGTGAGGGACTTTGCTTTTTTCAGAAGGCGTTCTGCCCTCCAGTTTTTGAACTGTTCCCACAGGGTCATAGTGAGGCTTTCAGGGCGCGTTTGCGGGCAAGGAACGCCTCGGCTTCTGCTATCTCTGCATCTATGGATTGCGCTTCGAGTATCAGAGCCTTACGCTCCATGATGTATTCAATTGCCTTCACGTCCCTGTTCGGGATTGTGCGAGTTGCGTTACGGATGTAGAGGCATTTACCTTCGGAAATGTGGTAGCCATGCAGGGCTAGGTCGTCCGCCATTTCCTTTGCGCTCTTGTTCCAGACTTCACGGCATTTGCGCGCAAAGGCTTTTTGGTCGCGCGTAAGCAATTCCTCAAGATGTTGAGCAAATCCCTCAAGAGTTGGTAGTGTCATTGTTTGTCCCGTCATCTAGTTTTACCACATGATGATGAGAGACACAGACCAAACACAGACCCGCGAAGCCCTGGTAAGCGATAGGCGGGAAGGTGAAATTTTGTTTCTTTCTGATTTTCGGAAAGCCCTGCCACTGACGCAGATTTATAATCTGACCGCTCAGGAAAGAAGGCTAGGTATAAAGATGCGGGGTTCGCCAAGCGACCTCCCCCGCTAAGGTTCAACTGAGGGTATGTGGCCCTCCGCTTGGCAAAAGAGAAAGTGACGGACAGGAGCGACCTTACAAGCCCCCGCCCGTCAAGTTTTGCGCGGAAGAAAGGAATAAAACCACGCATGGGGAAAACCTTGGCGAGAAACGGTAATGACTCCGCTCCTCGCCTCACAGTAGTGGGGATTGTGTTTGATATGTGAGAAAGGCGGGTTATGAGCAAACCCACTCGCAATGAACTGTAATACCGTGCTCTTTTAGTTTTTTTGCTTGCCCCCAAAGCGCATGGGAAGGAATGGAAAAGTTCTTACCACCAAGAACCTCAAGTATCTCAGCAGCCTCTGGAAGGGCTTCACTGTCAGGGCCATAAAGTGGAACCCAATAATCACCCCTAAGAGTTAGCGTAACGCATGTGCAACGTCTCCCTGCCATCACTTCCCCCCGTATTCATTCCGAGGGCGATTAAGCCACATCACAAAGACCGTTCCCCAAAAGAGAGCCGGAAAGACAAAGCCAATAATGCCGATAATTGCATCCCAAAGGGTTATGTCGTGAAAGAGGCTCATGCGGCGACCCCCGCGATAAAGGTGGACGCTGTTACGGGAACGTCATGCTTTTCCGCCGCCGTCAAAATAACCTGCCAATGCTTCTGCGGGATTCTCCCGACTGACTGCCAGCTTCTAATTGTCGTTGATGGAATAGTAGTCTTTCGGGAAAGCTCATTCGCCCCCTCAAAAGCCTCAATAATGGTGTCCACGTATGTCATGGATATCATTAATACGAATTTTTCGTATGAAATCAACCCATTTTTTAATATGGAATGTTTTTTGCTATGGGGCGATAAAGGCGCATGACCACCCCAGTCGGACAGAAACTTAAAAATTTCAGGAACGACTGCGGCCTCACCGTGGAAGAAATGGCTAAGGCTTTGGGTAAGGTGAAGTCATCCTACCAGTATTACGAAGACAAATATAAAAAGCCTTTTCTCCCGATAGGGTTGCGAGAGGGTCTGCTCACACTCGCACGAGGTTATAACTTGCCACCCTCGCGTGCATCTGAATTGATAGGCATCCCCATCACGGATAATAAGACGCAGCCCATAGAAGGCCTGTTTGATGGGAAAAAACTTCCCATTCTGGGAGGAGCAAGGGGTGGTATGGAAGGGGTTTTTGCAGATAATGGGGCGGTATTCGGCGAAACGATGCGGCCTTTATCATTACAGGGCGTAACTGACGCCTATGCGGTTTATGTGGTTGGCGAGAGTATGGAGCCGCGATACTTCGCAGGCGAAATCGTTTGCCTTCACCCTATGCGGCCTATCTCACGCGGGGATTTTGTTGTTGTCCAATACGAGAAGAACGGCGAACGCCTTTACACCATCAAGCAATATATAAAGAGAACCGAGAAAAGCCTGCATCTCTTGCAGCTAAACCCAGATGAGGAAATCCTTATCCCGGCAGAAATGGTTCACAGCGTTCATAAGGCTGTAGCTACACTTGATTCCTAAATAACCCAATTCCTGCCCTGACTTTGCTCACTTCTGCAAATCAAATACGAAAATTTCGTTTTTATGCTTGACGTATACGAAAAATTCGTATAGACCTATTCTCATACACACAACCGCAATGCCGGAGATATGAGAATGACAGAACATCACGAAACGCCAGAATTGAACGGTGCCGCCATTAACTTGATTTCAGGGGCGTTGAAGGAGGCCGAAGGCTTAGCAGAGAGCGCCTTCCCAAGGGCTGGTGGAGTTTTGGCGGGCTGTCTTCTTGCAGAAGAGAGTTTCCGCCCATGCTTTAGAATTTCAATCGAAAAGTATCAGCACGGATACTCAGGGCGAACGCTTATATCTGTTAAAGAAAAATTCACGCACAGCGTGACTGAGGCAGTTGACAGGTTTCTTGCTAAGGTTCGAGAGGCTTGCGAGGTTGACGATACCGAAACCATCAGAGCTATGGCCATCAAAATTATCGAAGTAACTTTCGACAAAGGTCAATGCACTGACCGAGACTTGCGGCTTTTCGACTTCCCACAAATCATAATCGAGCGCTCTGGCGACAAGGCTGCGGCTTTGGCAACCGAGATGGGTAATGGCGGGCCGTTTGAAATCGTCTCCACTCAAATCGCGAATGCGGCATAGGAGATATGAGAATGAGTTTAGCTTTTGAAAACCGCAACTGGAACGCCTCGCCATACGGACGCACAGAGCCAGTTACTCCCGCCGCCGAGCAAGACGCTATTACGGCAATTGAAACAGCTTACGGCATTATCAATAACGGTATGCAAGCCTGTAACGATGGCGTCCGTCACCACTATATAGCGCATGAGCGCTTTGCTAGAACGCTCCCCGCTGTCTTTGCGGCCATCGGAGGTTATGACGCGGAATTGAATGCATACGCTCTCACAGACGGGCTTATCGGTATTGATTGCCGCTGGGATGTTTACGCGGCTATTGACGGATTTATGGAGGCGGCTTTTGGGCATGAATTAGCTCTAATCGAAAACACCTCAATTCTCACAAATCGCAACAAGTTCATCGCAAGCATGGACGCCTGCAAGATGCGGATGGGAGTAGCGTAATGGGAGAGTTTACTAAAGGGCCTTGGGTTGCTGTTGGTGATCATGAGTATATTCAAGACTCATGGGGGGAAGTGATTTGCCGGCTATCTTTCACGGTAGACGACTACGGAACCTCTTGTTCATTTGAGAACGCCGAAGCCAACGCCCAAAGAATCGTCACGGCGGTTAACTGTCATGATGAACTGGTGGAGGCTTGCCGAGGCGTTGCTTCATTGCTCGAAGGAGCAAGAGAAGCCTACAAGAGCGTTCAAATAGACTATTCCTCATCCGCTGACATAAGAGCAACAGAGTCAGAGCGTGACGCAACTTTTTCCGATTATTTGGCGGAAAATATAACCGCCGAAATGGTGTTTGCCTGCGAAGCCGCCCTCGCCAAAGCCACCCCCAAAGACTCCGAACCTCGGATGGGGGGTGTGGCATGAGTGAATGGCAACCGATTGAAACAGCTCCGAGAGATGGAACGGTAGTAGACCTTTGGATAGTTTCGTGCGCTGGCGGACATGACGCCGATAGCATTGATTTTTACACTGACGGATTGGCTAAATATAACAAAAAAACACGGCGAAGAGAGGGTCGCGTTTGCAACAAACGGTATGAGAAAAGAGCGGGCGGCGAAGGCTGGTATACAGTTGGCGGTCTAAGCACAATGGCTATGACCGTTAAGCCCACCCACTGGATGCCACTCCCCACTCCCCCATCCCCCAATGAAGAAGGAAAGAGATGATGGATTTATTTATTGAGATTGCCGCAAAAATTATGCTCGGCCTTCTTTGCGTGAGCGCGTCTATGGTCTTTGAGGACAACGGAAAGGTTTCGTTTCTCTTTGTCGCAGCAATCACCTTAGCCATAATCGGAGTTTGGTAATGACATCCCTCTACCCACGCGGAATAGCCAATTACGACAAGCGCATATCAGGCGTTCCCATGAGCGCGGTTCTGTCCGCCGAGTCCCTTAAGCAAATCACAATGGAAAGCCCTAGGGCTACCAGAGACTATTTCGCCCAAACGCTTTTGAATGAGCGCGGGTATAACGGAAGGAAAGAGAGATGAGTAACAACACTGAATTAGCAATGAGCGAGAAGGCTGACAGTAATCCCCAGCCTATCGGAGAAATACTGACCGCGATAGCGGGCGCAATGGGTAAAATCCGCAAGGTAGGAAAGGACAATGAGAACAAGTTTGATAAATATAACTTCGCATCGATTGACGATTTCCTTTCTTTAGTTAACCCCATCTGCGCCGAAGCCGGACTTCTGTTTCACATGCAGGAAGGCGTTGTTACCGAATTTATGAAAAAGGGCCGCAATGGCGAAAGTTCGTGGCTTCGGATTACCTTTGAGATTACCGCATACCACACGAGCGGTCAATTCTTGCCGCCTGTATTCAGGAGCGTTGAGGTTCAGCGGACGGGCGCTCAAGCCTATGGCTCGGCGCAATCCTACGCTCTAAAGCAATTCTTGCGGTCACTTCTGCTAATCCCAACGGGGGACAAAGACGACGCTGACTTTGAGCGCACCGACAATGGCGCCGTTGTTCAGGCTAGCCCCGCAACGCAGCCTAAAAAGAATGGCAAAAGTAAAACTCCTGAAACACGGAAAATCTTCTCTAACCTGCAAAGTGATATTTATGCGGCAGGCGGGGATTTAGACGCCCTTACGATATGGGGTGAGCAAGCCGAGACTAAAGATGCAATCGCCCAGCTTCCCGCTGACTGGCAGAACGATATTCGCGGCCTTTACAAATCTGAAATCACGGCTGCGAAAGAGCCGAAAAATATGGAGCAAGCAGCATGACTTTATCTAACAATGGCCCAATGGACGCCGCTGATTATGAAGAACCTTTAACCGAGCTGGAGAGCAATCTATCAGACTATGAAGGCGTAACTCTTGACGATGAAAGCGCGGCAAAGCTCAATGACTTATTGAAGGAAATTCAGAAGGTCGGGAAAGACGCTGACAAATCCCGCGTTGCCCTAAAGGAACCTCACCTTGTTGCAGGCCGAAAAGTCGATGATGACTTTCGCCCCATCAAGGAGAAAGCAGGAGAGCTTCACAAGACGGGTAAGGGTTACATGACAGCCTATCTTGTCGAGCAAAAACGAATTGCCGACGAAGCCCGCCGTAAGGCAGAACAAGAGGCCGCAGAGAAAGCCCGCATAGCCGAACAGCTGGCGAAGGATGCTCTTATTGGCGAGGATGTGAAGCGGGACGCGGAGGAGGCCGCCAAGGCGGTTGACCTAGCGAAAGCACAAGCTGAAAATTCCGGTCGCGCGGGAAGCTATCAGGGCGGTGCTCGCACCATGTCCCTTCGCACTTCTTACGAAGCCGTCTTGTCTGACCCGAAAGCAGCGGCAATTCACTTCGCAGACCATCCCCGCGTTCAAGATGCAATTATCTCGGCTGCTAACGCAATCTTGCGTGGCTCCGATAGACCAGATGCAATTCCTGGAATTGAAATCAAAAAAATACAGAAAGCAGCATAATGTCATCAGTCAATAAAGTGATTTTAGTCGGAAATGTCGGCAAAGACCCCGAAATTCGGAATTTCGGTAATGGTGGCAAGGTCGCCAATTTCTCTATCGCTACATCAGAGCGATGGAAAGACAAGCAAGGCCAAGCGCAAGAGAAAACGGAATGGCATAACATTGCCGTGTTCAGTGACGGGCTTGTCAGCGTGATTGAGCGCTACGTGAAAAAAGGCTCTAAGCTCTATATCGAAGGCAAATTGCAGACTCGTAAATGGCAAGACCGCGATGGGAACGACAAATACACCACAGAAGTCGTTTTGCAGGGCTATGGCGGCACTCTGACGATGCTGGATAGCCCTCAATCAAGCGGAGGCCAAAACACACGCGGAGACTATAGCTCTAATCAGGACGCGGGAAATAGCGGGAATGATAGCTATGGCGACTTAGACGATGAAATTCCATTTTAGAGGCTAACAGATGATTACCGAACAAAAGCTAGTCGAAGCCCTTCGCATACTGGCAGACCCTGATGGGACTTACGCCAATACGCGGGCCGGACATGAATTTTCGCAAAAGATGGAGAAGATTGTTCTCGCCAACCTTGTCGCCAACAGCCCTGAGAAGAGCGCGGCCGCGAGTGAAAAATGGGCCATGCGTCAACCGGAATATACGGAGGCGATAGAACAAACCCGCGAATGTGCGGAGCTTGATTATCGAATTAGAGCTAAGCGTGAAGCCGCAATGATTATCGTTGAAACGTGGCGAACGGAGCAAAGCAACGAAAGAGCGCACACTCGGACAAGCAACGTCCGAGCCGCATAACAGGCCAGAAGGCCGCATAGGAGAGAGTAATGTCATATCCACGAGATTTGGAAGACCTAGCAAAAACGATTTTGGGCCTATCGTTTTGTTGATTAACAGGCCAATAGTAATAGCTATACTAGTCGGGTTCATCGCGCTCTCATTTGCCGTAGGAACCTTGATGCGTTTCTTTGGCTGGGAGCAGCTCTAATGACCCTCAAACAGAAACTATCCCAGCGCCAAAGAGAGATAAAAGACCGCCCTCTTCCAGACGCTATAGACGCGACAAACCGCAATCTAAGAAACGCAGGACTTCCCGCTATTTGGGAAGGGATTAACCAAATGACAGATGGAGAGATGGAATGACGCTTTCAGAAACCATTGGCCGTGCTATGGCTGAAATGGACGGTCACTCCAAGCAGTGGGATATTGAGAGAGACACGCCCGAAACCGGAGACGGACGATACCTCGGCTATAATGCAGAGGCCGACCAAATAATTAAGCGGATAGAACAGCAAGGGCATCTTATTGGCAAAATCGAATGGCGTCCGATACAGACAGCGCCGAAAGACGGAACGCGGATTTTTGTTCTTTGCCCTCCAGTAAAGTTTACCACCAGAAACGGCGGATATAAAAAAGTTGGTTGGCGAGACACCTCTGTCCAATGGGTTGGAGATTTGCGCGGAAAAATAAAGAACGAGCTTAGTGAACACGCAAAAGAACTAATTGAGGCCCATGGCGGATTTTGGACGCAGAGGCCCAAAGCTGCCGTGCCGATTATCGGTTGCCCTCTCTATTGGTTTCCTCGCCCGGCCGTTCCGGTCAAGAAATAACCAATGACCTCCCCTTCCCGTATATCACGTAAGACCAAGAAAGAGCCTTCCAAACGGTTTTTGGTTAATGCTATGGAAGCTGCCAAGGCGGCGGGCTGGACTAACGTTCAGATTCGGACGCCTTACGGGGTTTTGATAGCTAGTGAGGATATGGGAGATGGGAAAGAAGCGCAAGGCGAATGGGATTAGCGTTATGCCAGAGCGCCTTTCAAACACTTACCCCGAGAAAGACCGACACGGGAAAATCAGGTGGCGTTTTCGTAAAAAGGGCTATGCCTCGGCGCAACTGCCGGGAGAGCCGGGAAGTCCCGAATTTCTGGCCGCATGGCTCAAAGCAATGGGCAAGCCAAGCCAAGCCGCCAAGCCTAGACACGTAAAGAGCGGGTCAATGCGGTCACTTATAAACGACTATATAACAGACCCGACCTTTAAGCAAAATCGAGATGAAGGAACGCAGATAGCCTATAAAAAGCGCTATGACGCCTTTTGCGACTCCACTGGCAAATCAGGGCGGCGGCGGGGTGATATGCCTTTCGCCTCGGCTGACTCTATCGTGTTGCGGAAAATCATACGGGAAGAACAAGGGCGCTCTATAACAGCAGCTAGGCGACTTCATACGGCCCTTTCCGCTGTGTTTGAATATGCGGTTGAGAGCGAACAAATGAGGCTCAACCCGATGAAAAGCGTAAGCCGGCCCAAAGCAAAGAAAACGGAAGGCTTCCACACTTGGACGGATGAAGAGATTGGACATTATCGCGATTCATACGAAATCGGCACAAATGAACGGCTGGCCTTTGAGTTGCTTCTCTATACAGGCTTACGCGGTGCCAACCTTTTTGATCTCGGCTGGCAGAATGTAAGAAATGGATATTTGCGGGTAAAGCCCGTTAAGGGCGGGGATTGGCTAGAGCTATTTATCACGCCTGATTTTGCCGAGGTATTGGAGCCGACGCGGGGAAATATGACGTTTATTATTTGCCAGAGCGGGACGCACTACACCCGCAAGAGCTTCCAGCAATGGTTTTCCAAATCTGCGACATTAATCGGACTACCCCATTGCAGCGCTCACGGCTTGCGTAAGGCGAGAGGGCGACTCATGGCAGAGCATAACTGCACCGACCGCCAGATTATGGCCGTTCTTGGTCATAAGACCTCGGCAATGGCGACGAAATACACTCGCGCTGCGAATCAAAAACGCCTCGCAGAGCAGGCTTATGGCAAGACGGAGTTTCCGAACCTACAAAACACTATGAAAGCGAAATGAAAAATGCTATACAAAACAGGTATTTACAAGCGAAGGTTCGGAAAAATGGCAGACCCAGCAGGACTCGAACCTGCAACCTGCCGCTTAGAAGGCGGCTGCTCTATCCAGTTGAGCTATGGATCCCCAATCTGCGGACTGTCTCTTAATCTGTAAGTTTAATGTGTCCAAGGCAATTTGCGATCATAGCTGAAATTATCAGCATAAGAACGCGGAATACGATCTGTTGGACGCGTATCAATGACGCGGTGCGGTATGTTGTTGTTCTTGGCGTATGTAATCGCTTCTTCTTTTGTCTCGAATTTCAACTCGACCTGAGAGCGTGGATCCACGGAGCGTTTATAACCTGTCAATGGGTCAATTAAAACAGACCCTTTTGTTTCAAAATCAAGCAACCAATGATGCGTTTTCGCCCGGCCGGAAGTCATGGCAGAGGGGTTTGGCTGATAAATCTTGGCAAACATGTTCACAAATCCGTTTTGAAACAACCATAGCGTCTTACCAGATCAAGACGCTCTGTAAATCATATATCCCGATTAAAGGCAGAGGTCAGCATAGATTTGACCTCTGAAAGACTTTGCGGTTTTGCTGTGGCCTTTTCCAGGATGCGCTGTCGTTCTATGGCGCTTAGTCCCTGACCCTGCCGAGGAGACTTTGGTATATTCGGTTGCGCCGGCGGGCTTGAGCGTGGCTGAGTGGGCTGTGCGGAATGAAATTGCGTCTTGCGCGGAGTATTAAAAGAAGGGTTTGACGGAGGATGCGATTGCACATTACCCGAATTCAGGCTTCTTGTCCGCCAGCGTTCATAAACGGTCTCCATAAAGGCTGGAGATGTCGCATCATACTGCCAAAGCTCTGTAAATTTAGCGCTGGAACTATGAGGCCGATATTCTGCTGTTAAATTATTCAGAATCACGCGCATGGGTAGATTAACGGATTCCCCGAAAACCATAGTTTCGGCTGTGCCGAGAGACGGTAGGAATGACAGCAACTCCGCTGCGCCGTCCGGGACAGCCGCTTTTACAAAATTCTGATCCACTTCGTTTGATAAACGCATTGAGAAAATAGTCGAGCATTGCGACAGAGTAGAAGGTTCTAGCTCAGAAGGCCGCTGAGAAATAATACCAAGGGAGACGCCATATTTCCTGCCTTCTTTCGCAATTCGTCCAATAATCCGTCTGGTCGAATGAAATCCGAGCGATTTGTCCCTAGGGATATATCTATGAGCTTCTTCACACACTAAGAGAATTGGAATTTTTCGTTCCGACCAGGTCGCAAGTTCAAAAGCCAATCGACTCACAACGCTGACAACAATATTTAAGGCCTCTGATGGAATACCGGAGAAGTCCAATATTGAAATAGGCTTATTGTTGACAGGTATACGGAAAATCCGACCGATTGTTTCTTCGATAGGTCTTGGAGATGCCTGATTTTTAAAGATAAATTTGTATCGCGGATCGGCAACGAGCGTCGCAATACGGCGTTTCAACCGCTTATACGGTGCAAGGTTAGAGTTGTTTTCAAGCTTACCCATATAATGATCAAGCAGCTTGGAGACATCTCTAATACGGTAAGGGACGGGACTATCGAGCGTGATGTGGGTCGCGCGTTGCAATTCTGACTCGATGTCATCCAACTTCACTTGAGAAGACACGTCATTGTTTCGCCGTGCCCGGTCAAACAGACGTTTTGCCTTTAGAATAACATCATGGAGGATTTCCTGCTCTTCCCTCGCCTGGTCTTCGATTTCACTGGTTAACAACTCTACGGTTTCAACAAAATCAAACATCCAGAGAGGAAGGTCCAGAGATTCGCCATCAATCACCTCTGCGCGGTCACCAAAACTTTTGGAATATTCATTATGAGGATCAAACAAGACAACATGTCCCTGAGGGCTCTGGTCTAATATAGCCTGAAGAACCAAAGCCACCGTGCAGGATTTACCGGACCCCGTTGAACCAATTATCGCAAAATGTTTGGAGAGAAGATCGTCCGTTCTGACTTTTGCAACAATCGTGTTATCCTGCTGCAGTCGTCCTACTTCTATGCAAGACGTATTTTCGCGCGCAAAAATAAGCTCCAAATCAGAGCGCGACATATTAAAAACCGGAGCATTCAAAACTGGAAAAGACCGGACGCCTCGAAAAAATTTCGTCTCACGCGTTGTTTGATTCGTCGTGATCTCGCCTAGTATGTTTAGAGTAGCCAAACACCCGTCATTCATGCCCTCTTCATCAGCAGAACCGATTTTTAGAGACGACACCATAGCGACAACGATAGAGTCACTTGTGAGAATTTTCAGGATTGTACCGATTTGAGCTTGATGAAGCTGGTTATTCCGAATCAAAGACTTATTGATTGAAATAAGCGCCGTAGCTGACCCCACTGTCATAATGCGGCCAATCTCCAGACGCTTATCCGTCTGTTCTGGCGCCGCCGACTGTACGGGCTGTGGTGATTGCAACATATTCACTCGTCTCCAAAGGCAGGAGAAGTGATAGCCCTATACCGTTAGGAAAAACTTACGATTGAAATGATTTATTGAAATACCGTGGTCGGGGCGGCAAGATTCGAACTTGCGACCCTCTGTTCCCAAAACAGATGCGCTACCAGGCTGCGCTACGCCCCGACATACGGTGAGGTGCCTATTAAAGCCGTTGCTGAAGATTTCAAGCGATTATGGTGCAGAATTTTGGAAAAATGCATGTTGGACGGTATCGCCCGGACGAATGCCTAATTCATTGGAACGCCCGCCCTTGAGTTCGACCACCGCGGCAACGACTGCTTCGGACGAAGCACTGCGTAATTTATATGGCTGAGCCATATGCTCAATCTTCAAAATCTCTCCGTTTGAACGGACAAATAGAATATCAAGCGGAATAGCCGTGTTTTTCATCCATATCGTTGCAAGCTTGGGCTCAGCAAACTCGAAGATCATTCCTGTGTCTTCGCCCATTTCTTCTCGAAACATCATACCACGAGCCTGTTGCTCAAGGGTTTTGGCTTCCTCGACTTGGAATTCATGCGTGCCTGATTCGGATTGAATTATGAGAGGAACCGGCGCTCCAAAATCCACGACGTCACCGCGGTTGGTCTGGGCGAAAGCACTTTCTATAGCAAAAAGAACGAGGGCAAAACTAAGGATAAAATTTTTCATGTATTTCCTTTATCCAAAAGGAAAGGAAACGAAAAGCGCTTTATCAGCGAAGATTAGTTAGGAAAAACTGATTGGCAGTCCCTAGGGGAATCGAACCCCTCTTTCCAGGTTGAAAACCTGGCGTCCTAACCGATAGACGAAGGGACCGCTTATCAGTGTGCGGGCGATATAGAAGTGAGCGCTAGAGGGTGCAAGTCATATTTTACAAAAAAGACACAGAGCACCAAAAAAATTACATATTCGCTCTAGCTGCATCAATAATATGAAAATCTGCCGAGATACGGCCACTCCATTCATTGCGTTGAACCTTGCCCGCCAAGTGCAGAGGATGGTTTTCGCTCGACAAAAGCATGTCAGCGAGGCCGGATTCGTCTGCTCTAAACGCTATAGCGCGCAGTGAGGTGCCATCACGACTTTTTGCGTTCACCCTGACATGGCCGCCGCGCAAAAGTTCAGAAAATGTTACAAGCATATCCGGCAAAACAAAAGCGGGAGTTGGATTACCAGCTCCGTAAGGCGCGACTTTTTCTAATACGTCCAATGTTTCTAAAGAGACGGCTCTGGGGTGAAGGACAGAGTCAATTTTTAGTGCTTTGTGGTCCTTGGCTTGAGCAAATGATTTGTTGAGCTCTGATGTCATGAAGTTAATAAAAGCCTCTATCTTATCGGGGTCGATCGTTAACCCTCCGGCCATTTCATGGCCTCCGCCAGAGAGTAAAAGCCCTTCTTCTCTGGCTTTAGACAATGCTTTTCCAAGATTAACCCCTTTAATGGATCGCCCGGAGCCTTTCCCGACTCCATTGGAATCGATCCCGATTACAATTGCCGGCTTATCGAGCCGGTCTTTGATTCGCCCTGCCACAATCCCAATAATACCGGCGTGCCAATCCTTCATTGAAACAATTAGAATCGGAGAATCCTCTGAGAGCTTGAGGGCTTCATCCATCGCTTCTGTTTGTATCCGTGTTTGTATGGCGCGGCGTTCTGTATTTACCCGGTCAAGTTCAGCGGCATGTGAATAGGCGATTTGCGCATTCTCGGTGGAAAGCATTTCCGCCCCCATGAACGAGACACCAATCCGGCCACCAGCATTTATTCTAGGACCAAAGCCAAAGCCGGCATCTGAAGTCGTAAAAGGAGCCGAAAGTTTTGCAATATCTGCGAGCGCTTCAATGCCGGGATCTTTTTTTCGGGATAATACTTTCAAACCTTGGGCGACAATGGCTCTGTTTAGCCCGGTAAGAGGGACTACATCGCAAATCGTCCCCAATGCGGCGAGCCCCAAAAGATCAAGCGGTTTTGTTTTTGGAGAAAGTCCACGTCGCTTTGCCTCTCGGTTTAAGGCAACAACGGTCAGAAAACAAACCCCGGCCGCCGCTAGATGTCCTAAACCGGACGTGTCGTCAGCGCGATTCGGATTGATGACGGCCAGCGCGTCCGGAATCTTATTCCCCATCAAATGGTGATCAATGACAATAATATCCAGGCCGATTTCGCTGGCATGCTCTAAAGCCTCGGTCGCGGCGGCGCCGCAATCTACTGTGATGACCAAATCAGTTCCATGGGTCTTGAGTTGCTCGAAAGCCTGGGCAGATGGACCATATCCCTCTAATAGTCGATCCGGAACATATAGCTCCCATTCCTGTCCAATCCCCCTGGCCCACCTTAAGAGCTGCGCAGCAGAGGTAGCACCATCGACATCATAGTCCGCAAAAACACAAATTTTTTGATTTTGATCGATGGCAGCAAAAATAGCTGCGATGGCCTTATCCATATCCGCAAGCGCAGACGGATCAGGCATAGCCTTTTTGAGGCGGGGGTTTAGGAAGTCATCGACCTTCTCGGAGGTGACATCTCTCCCCGCCAATAATTGCGCGGTTAAAGGCAAAATGTCAGAGCGTAAAAGCATAGCTTCTACGTCACTTTGCTCAGCGCGGCTGATCCATTTCCTGCCCTTTACAGAGCTTTCAACGCCTAAAAGCGGGCTGTGCCCGGACATTAAACGGGTCGGAAAGAACGGAGTTTTTGAACTGCCTTGTCAACGGAATTCATTACGAGCGTATGTGTGTGAACGCGGCCGTTTGAAATTTTGACGCCGTCTAAAAGCGAGCCCTGCGTTACGCCTGTGGCGGAAAAAATAGTCGGCCCGGAAGCGAGCCCTAACAGGTCGTATTTTGTTTCCAGATTATCAATTCCCACACGGCGGGCGCGAGCGACTTCGTCGTCATTCCGGAAGTGTAGGCGTCCCTGCATTTGACCCCCGACGCAGCGCAAGGCGGCGGCGGCTAATACGCCCTCAGGCGCTCCGCCCTGCCCGATATACATATCAATCTGGGTTTCAGAATCGGTTGTCGCAATCACGCCTTGAACGTCCCCATCACTGATTAAGCTGACCTTGGCATCCATATTGCGAAGCGAATCAATAATTTTGCCGTGACGCGCCCGATCGAGAACGCAAACCGTAATATCTTTCGGACTGACGCCTTTAGCCTTCGCCAGAGCTTTCACGTTATCCTCAACGCTTTTATCCAAATCGACTAATCCAGCCTCATATCCAGGGCCAATTGCGATTTTATCCATATAAGTGTCCGGCGCATATAGAAGGCCGCCACGAGGCGCAAACGCCATGACAGCGAGGGCATTTGCCATATTTTTTGCGGTTAGCGTCGTTCCTTCCAGTGGATCAAGCGCGATATCAACTTCAGCCCCCTTCCCCAAACCGACTTCTTCACCGATATAAAGCATTGGCGCTTCATCACGCTCACCTTCGCCGATCACAACACGCCCTTTGATTTCCATCGCGTTCAAATCGGTGCGCATGGCATCTACTGCGGCTTGGTCTGCAGCTTTTTCATCTCCGCGCCCGGCCAGCTTCGAGGCAGCAATAGCCGCTTTTTCGGTCACCAGAGCCGCCCTGAGAGCTAATCCAGCATTAAATCCAACTTTTGACATTTCTGTCCCTTTTTCAAATCATGGGTCGCGTTTTGATAACACAGCTAAAACGGTTAGTAATTATTCAGCGGCTAATTCTCTGTGGGTCGAGAGAAATTGTTTCACATTTCGCGCGGCCTGTCGGATGCGCTGCTCATTCTCAACCAAAGCAATTCGGACAAAGCCTTCGCCATTCTCTCCGAACCCGTTGCCAGGGGCCACAGCCACACCGGCCTCTTTCATAAGCAGTTTGCAGAAATCGACAGACTTCATGTCCTCAAACCCTTTAGGCAGCGGCGTCCAGGCAAACATCGACGCTTCCGGGGACGGAATATCCCAGCCTGCACGAGCGAAGCTGTCTATAAGAACGTCACGTCTGTATTTATAAATTTCGCGAGCGCTATGAACGCATTCTTGCGGACCGTCGAGCGCAGCGCAGGCCGCCACCTGAATTGGCGTAAACGCACCGTAGTCCAAATAGGATTTCACCCGGGCTAGCGCGGCGATTAATCGCTCTGATCCGACAGCAAACCCGATTCGCCACCCCGCCATGGAATAGGTCTTGGACATTGAGGTGGTTTCAATTGCGAGGATATCTTCTTTGGCACCCGGCACTTGAAAAATAGACGGCGGGGCCTTCCCAAAGTAGATCTCGGAATAAGCCAAATCGGACAGAATTATAATATCGTTGGCTTTCGCTATCTCAACAATTTCTTCGTAAAAACTCAAATCCGCCACATGTCCCGTAGGATTGGAGGGAAAGCACACGACAATGGCCATAGGCGGCTTTTCCGCCTTGACCAGAGCTTCCTTTACACCTGCCAAATATTCGTATGCAGTAATCGCGGGAATGCCCTGTATCTTGGCCCCCGCAATCACGAATCCATAAGCGTGCAAGGGGTAGGAAGGATCGGGAGCATAAATTATGTCGCCTGGCGCTGTGATCGCTTGCGCCAAATTGGCAAAGCCTTCTTTTGAACCGATCGTCGCAACAACTTCAGTTTCGGGGTCAAGACTGACATCAAACCGACGCTTGTAGTAACGTGCGCAAGCTTGCCTGAGCCCCTTAATGCCACGCGAGGCGGAGTAACCCGTCGTCTTCGGCTTCTGCACAGTCTCAACCAGTTTATCAATCACATGTTGAGGCGTTGGAAGGTCAGGATTACCAAACCCAAAGTCAATAATATCCATGCCACCGGCGCGAAGCTCAGCCTTGAGCTTATTGACCTCCGCAAAAACATAAGGCGGAAGGCGTTGGATACGATAAAAGTCTTTGGTTTCGATCACGGATTTGTCCTATTGGGGATCGTCGGCCTTGTAAGCCTGAGCCTGATTTTTCAACTCTTGGAAATTTTCTTTCAGTTCTTCTTCAGATGGCTGTTCGTACACTTTTTCAGGGACAGAAAACCCATCCCGGACTTCCATCAGACTTGTTGCGGACATATCCCAATCTGCATCTGAGCGAACATCTGTCGGCACATCTGGGGCTTCGTTAACGGAAGGGATGGATGAATCAATATTCTGGATATCTTCATCAAAAGCCGAACCGCCCATCAAATCAATCTTCGGGGCCTTGATAGAGCTACAAGCAGTTAGCCCTACAATGCCGATAAGTATCGAAGAATATATTTTTAAAGTATGAAAAAAACTGGGTGGCACGGGCGCTCCTTAGCTCATCGAATATCTACAATTCGATATGGGCGGCTTTCAGTCTGACGTCATCTAAATTATGACTCATTTACGGGAAAAAACCAACCATGTCCAAGCCAAGGGCTTCGTCCCAGCCTTGCGACAGATTATAGTTTTGTATGGCTTGTCCGGAAGACCCTTTGGTCAAATTATCTATCACTGCTATGACAATAGCCGTATCGGAGGTTCGATCATCAAACACATTTATATGGCAGCGATTTGATCCGCGGACATGACGCGTTTGAGGCACTTCGCCTTCAGGTAGGAGCGACACAAATTTAGAGTCCTTGTAGGCCGATTTTAACGACGCCCTCAAATCACTGACAGAATTTCCGCTCTTTAACCTTACGACTGTGGTCGTAATCATGCCGCGATTCATAGGAACCAAGTGCGGCGTGAGGCTAACTTGACTCTCTTGTCCGCTGACGCGTTTGATAATCTGATCAATTTCCGGCGCATGCCTATGATTGCCCACGCCGTAAGCATGAGCACCTTCCGCCAGTTCTGTATAACTCAGCCCCAGCGAGGCCTTGCGCCCTGCCCCTGTCACACCCGTGATTGCGGAAACAGGCAAAGAATCCGACTCGATAAGGTCATCTTTCAAAAGTGGCAATAAAGGCAAAAGGGTGCAGGTCGGAAAACAGCCCGGGCAAGCGATTAGCTTTGAGCCGGGAAGTTGCTCTCCGGCCCATTCACTCAGCCCGTAAATAGCCTGTTCCAAGATATCCGTAAAGTCGTGCGAACGACCATATGTTTTGGCATAAAGCTTTGGATCTCGCAGTCTGAAATCAGCGGATAGATCCACCACAGTTTCTACATGAGGAAGAATTTCAGCAATTGTTTCCTGACTGGCGCCATGAGGCAAACAAGCAAATGCCACGTCAATATCGTCCCAACTCACATCTTTCCAATCTTGTAAATCAGGTAAATCCAAATGAGCAATATTACCAAAAACATCTCCGGCACGTTCTCCGGCGCGGCTATGCCCGGTCAGGGCGGTGATCTTTAGTAACGGATGATGTTGCAAGAGGCGGATAAGCTCGACGCCCGTATATCCCGACGCACCGAGAACAGCCACATTTTTGATATTCGACATAATTGCATCCCATAAAAAAAAGCGCTCCGGTCTCCCGAAGCGCTTAAAACATTGCGATGATTCGCTTTGTAAGGTCTTAATAAGCTGATGCTTAGCGCTTGGAGAACTGGAAGCTCTTACGGGCTTTCGCTCGGCCGTATTTCTTACGCTCAACAACACGTGAGTCGCGTGTGATGAATCCGGCTGCTTTCAGCGGACGACGCAAAGCTGGCTCATAATAGGTCAACGCTTTGGTGATACCGTGACGCACGGCACCGGCCTGACCGGAAAGGCCGCCGCCTTTAACGGTTGCGACAACATCATATGAATCCACACGATCAGCAACTTCAAAAGCCTGATGGATAACAAGACGCAGAACCGGACGTGCGAAGTAAACTTCTTGGTCGCGGCCATTGACGGTTACTTTACCACTACCTGGTTTAATCCAGACGCGGGCAATGGAATTCTTCCGTTTGCCGGTCGCATAAGAGCGGCCATGCTCGTCAATTTTCGGTTCAGGCAAGGCAGAAGTGTCTACTGCAGCAGCGGCATCGCCACCGGCTGTGCCGTCCATGACGTTTTTCAGATCGGCAAGTGTTTGGGTCTCAGCCATGGTCTTAGGCTCCCTTCACGTTTTTAGGGCTCATGGACGCAAAGTCGATGATTTCGGGTTCCTGAGCTGTATGGGGATGGTCCGAGCCGGCGTAAACGCGCAGATTGGACAATTGTTTACGGGCTAGCGGGCTCTCTTTTGGCAGCATACGCTGAACTGCTTTACGCATGATGCGATCCGGGAAACGTCCGTCTAGAATCTTATCCGCTGTACGCTCTTTCAAGCCGCCGGGATGCCCGGTGTGCCAATAATATTTCTTATCTCTACGTTTGTTTCCTGTGAAAGCCACCTTTTCCGCGTTGATGATGATGACATTGTCACCACAATCCATGTGGGGTGTGTAATCAGGGCGATGTTTACCGCGCAGACGCATGGCAATAAATGTAGCCAGGCGACCGACAACAGCATTTTCCGCATCTATGAGAATCCATTTCTTCTCAATATCAGCAGTTTTCAAAAACTGGGTCGTTTTCATAATATCCTCTTTGTTCGACAAGACAGACCTGCCGTCTAGGGGCGTTTCACTACTGGAGGCTATACAAGTCGTCAACAAGATAGTTCATAGACCTCGCTCAAAATAACCATGCAAAACAATATGTTAGAAAAACGGTATTATAATACCGTAACATTTCTACTGCTTCTCCACACCCATAAGGCGCAAAGAAAGACCAGAACAGAGCTAAACTGATGCAGCAGGGATAAATTTAGAGGCGCAACAGACAATAAGGTCCATATACCCAAGCAGACCTGCCAAATTAAAAGTGCTGTAAAAACTATCAAGGCCCCAATACGGGCTTTTTGACGGACAGCAGATACCCATAAACAAACCAGTGTGGCCAGAATGATGTAAGCTAAAGTCCGGTGATTAAATTGAATTGCCGCTGTGTTCTCAAATATATTGCGCCAAAACGGGGACATCATACCATAGCCTTCTGGAACAAATTTTCCGTCCATTAAGGGCCAGCTATTGTAGGTTTTCCCGGATTGCGTTCCCGCCACAAAAGCTCCGGCCAGTACCTGTAAATAAACCAGACCAACGGTAAGAGCAGCCAAAGGGGAATATAATGAAGTTTCACCGGTAAAAGATAAAGAAGAGCGCGGACGTTCAATTTGTCCCCTGAACAACCAGAACAAAATTCCGAGGATAAGAAACGCCATACCTAGATGGATTGCCAATCTGTATTGGCTCACAGAGACCATGCCTTCTTGCAATCCGCTATGGACCATCCACCATCCAATCGCGCCCTGTAGACCAATAAGGAGAAGCACGGCCAAATATCCCAATTTGGACTCTTTGGGTACTTTTCGTTTTAAGAGAAAGTAGAAAAACGGTAAGGCATAAATGACCCCAACCAAACGACCGAGTTGTCTGTGGCTCCATTCCCAGAAATAGATGAACTTGAAACCGGCCAAATCCATGTCGGGGTGTTCCGCTGTAAATTCCGGAATTTTCTTATATTTTTCGAACTCGGCAATCCATTGCGCTTCAGATAAAGGCGGAAGTGCTCCGCGGATCGGGGCCCATTCTGTAATAGAGAGACCTGAATTCGTCAGACGCGTGGCTCCGCCGATAACGATTATAGCCGTCACAAGCAGGATCATGACAAAAAGCCAAATCGCAATGGAACGGTGCTGGGTTTTCACTGACATACGGGACATATAAAACCGCCCGAATAGGATTACTCTGCGACAAATTCACAGTTGGCAAAACGACAAAGATGGTCGGAGTAGCAGGATTTGAACCTGCGACCCCTAAGCCCCCAGCTTAGTGCGCTACCGGACTGCGCTATACTCCGACGATCTTTGATGAGCGCGCATATAGTCTGCCATATAGAGTTTGGCAACAGGCCAATACGGCTCAATTCCCCTGCGGCAGGAAAGTGGACCACCTGTTTTTAAGTGTTTGGAGGCGGTTTAGGGCGTCCTCAAGATCCTCACGGCGCTGCAAAATCTCTCCTTTGGTCAAACGTGAGGTCTCAGAGGAAGAATGCGTTTCAGGTTTAGGGCTTTCATCGGAAATGGGTTGCGACACCGACGTATTACTCTGGTCCGGCGGAATCCGAACGGGATCAGAGTCATCACTTTGGTTAGGTTTCTGAATTCGCTCCGGGACCAGAACAGTATCTTCGACTTTTTTCTGCCGTGATGCTTTTTGAACAGATTGACCTAATTCCAGAACTCGCCCGGGGCCTTTGAGCCGAATAAGTTTCTGAACATCTTTGATGGGATGACCTTCGTCATGAAGGAGAATCTTTATACCCCGCAAAAATTCGATATCCTCAGGGCGGTAGAAGCGACGTCCGCCCCCTCGTTTTATTGGCTTTATCTGAGAAAACTTGGATTCCCAGAAACGTAGGACATGAGGCTGAAGGTCGAGTTCTTCACCCGCTTCACTGATTGTTCTGAATGCCCTAGTGGTTTTGGCTTGCATTACTTATGACCGAATCGTTTGTATCGAAAGTCAGTCTATCACTTTTTTGGGCTCAATGACGAATCGACACGCTCTCGTAGAACTTGTGACGGTTTAAAAACCAATACACGGCGGGAAGTTATAGGCACTTCCTCACCTGTTTTGGGATTCCGTCCAATACGTTCTTTCTTATCTCTAAGAGAAAAAGTGCCAAATCCAGCCAGTTTTACATGTTCGCCCTTTAACAGGGCGTCACAAATATAATTTATAACAGATTCAACTAGTTCTGCACTTTCCGAACGGGACAGCCCAATTTCCCGATAGACCGCTTCGGCCAAATCGGCGCGCGTGACTGTTCCTGGATTTTGGGTGTCCATTACCATAACCCCTTAAAGCAAATCCGCCCCCCGCGGTGCAAGCAAAATATTGAAAAAGCCTTTATATTCAGACGGTTTATTCCATTTTAACTCTAGCTGGCCCCAATTAATAACGTAAAAGAGCTGCGCCCCAGGTAAATCCGCCGCCGAACGCCTCCAGCATAACCAAATCTCCGCGCTGGATACGACCGTCTTGAACGGCGCTCAGCATCGCCAGCGGAACCGAAGCCGCCGAGGTGTTCGCGTGAAGGGCAACTGTTGAAATAACCTGTGAAGGTTCAATCTTAAGTTTTTTGGCAACACCGTTCAGGATTCGTTGATTGGCTTGGTGCGGAACGAACCAGTCAATATCGGATATAGGCACGCCGGCTTTATCTGCGCAGGACTTCATCGCATCTGCAATTTCGGTCACCGCATGTTTGAAAACCTGGTTTCCCAGCATACGCAGCTTACCCACGGTCTGGGTTTTGGAGGGTCCGCCGTCAACGTAGAGCATATCGCGGTATCGACCATCCGAGCGGATAAAGTGATCGAGTATACCGTGATTAGTCCCCTCCTCTCCCTGAAAAATCATAGCGCCTGCTCCGTCTCCAAACAGAACACAGGTCGAGCGGTCTTCCCAATCCAAAATACGAGAGAAAGTTTCCGCCCCGATCAAAAGAACGGTATTTGCAGCCCCGGATCGTATCATCGCATCAACGACGCTCACTCCGTAAAGAAATCCGCTGCACACCGCCTGAAGGTCAAAGGCCGCGCCGTGATTCATTTCAAGTCGCTCTTGAATTATCGTCGCCGTCGAAGGAAAGGTATAGTCAGGTGTAGATGTTGCAACAACGATCAAATCCAAATCTGAAGCCCCAATGCCCGCATCTTCGAGAGCTTTGAGAGCGGCTTGATACCCTAGGTCAGAGGTCGTTTGTCCTTCCGCAGCGATATGTCTCTGCTGAATTCCAGTTCGTTCACGAATCCATTCATCACTTGTTTCCAGGGCCTCATCCAGATCCGCATTTTTGAGAACATGATCGGGAAGATACCCCCCAATCCCTTTAAGTACGGCACGCCGGGTCATTTAATAAATCCAATATTGTCGTCTTCGTCATGGAGGCGCTCGACCTCACGTTCGATTTCTTCCAAGAAGTTGCTTTCCGCCAATCCGATAGCCACATTCAGAGCATTCGCGTAACCAATTTTATCGGTACCGCCATGACTTTTGATCACGATACCGTTCAGTCCTAGAAAGACACCGCCATTCACGCTACGCGGGTCTATTTGTTTTTTTAGTTTGATCAGGGCTACAGCATTCAACATAGTTGTAAATTTTGACCAGGGATTACCCTGAAGGGCTTCATTGAACAACTTTCCGATGAGTTTAGCGGTTCCTTCAGCCGTTTTCAGAGCCACATTTCCGGTGAAGCCATCCGTCACAACGACGTCAGTATTTCCGAAAGAAATATCATTGCCCTCAACATAGCCCTGATAGTTCAGTCCAATATCACTTTCGGACAATCGGTCATGAGCAGCTTTTATTACGGCATGGCCTTTTTGATCTTCAGTACCGACATTCAAAAGGCCAATTGAAGGCTGCTCTTTTTTGAAAAGCGCCCTATAAAAAGCGTCGCCTAAAACCGCAAATTCAGCAAGCTGCGACGCAGTCGCTTCGACATTGGCGCCCACATCCAGAACGACGCTGATGCCCTCCGGTCGAGGCCAGTTTGCCGCCAGAGCCGGTCGTTGTATTCCGTGCATACGGCGCAATTGCAACATGGACATGGCCATTAAAGCCCCTGTGTTTCCTGCGGACAGGACGGTATTGGCTCGCCCTTCCTTGACAGCAAGTATGGCGTTCCACATGCTCGTACCTTTGCCTTTACGAAGGGCTTGCGAGGGTTTTTCATCCATAGAAATTTCGGTGGGGCTGTGGCAGATCTCTGATCGTTCACGGGTCAGTGCGTTTTTTTTGAGCAGCTTCTCCAGTCGCCGCTGATCCCCATGCAGCAGAAAACGCGCACGGCGACCTTTTCCCGCATGCTTCAAAAAATATTCGATGCCTTCGATGACTATCTCAGGGGCATCATCGCCTCCCATGGCATCAATTGAAACTATCAGACCGTCTAGCATAAAGTCCCTTTACTCTCTCACCCTGCTATAGCCAAGGCGATGGCTCATGCCTAATCTTTAATCCAAAATCACTTTGAACGGCTTAAAGGTCTGGAAAATTAAATTGAGAAGAGGCGATTTCTCCGAGCGTTTTATCGGACAAGGTTTGCCGAAAGGTCACACTGTATAGCTGCAACTCATCAAGAAATGTGCTGGACATCTTAAAGCCGTCTTTTTCGTGCAGATTGGCTGCTACCGATTTTATTCCGTCCATCGGTAGGGATTCGGTGTAGTCTTTCACCCGCGTATAAAAAAGTCGAATCATAGGCTTAATACGCTTTTTCACGCCTGCATCGGATATGCCTTCTTCTCTCAAGGCAATTTCAAAATCGTCTTTCATCTCATCGAATAGGGCCTGTGAAAGGCGCTGCCCTTGTTCGTCAAAAGAACGAAGCGCCTCCAAAACAATTGCAATATGGAGCGTCAGAACATCAATTCTCCCATCATAGCTATCTGGAAAGCGATTCTCTCCATAGAATTGAGGATTTCGAGATTGCTGCATAAGTTTGGCATAAAGAGAGGCTGCATCACGCTTTGCCGCGTCATCACGTCCAAACAACCGAGTGAAAAAGCCCATAATTCTAACCTTTGTTTAACACAGTATCTGTCTTGCCAGTCGGCAGCGCTTTGGTTAGGTCTTAGCGCGTTCAGATAGAAGTAAAAGTGACGATATGACCTCGAATCTTATTAAAGCAGCATGTTTCGGAGCTCTGATGCTCTCACTGAGTGCCTGCAACCCTATTTTGCGGACACATGGTTATGTGCCAACCGAAGCTAAGCCTCAGGAAGTGAATCCGGAAACGGATACGAAGGCGAGTGTCTTGGCCCGGCTGGGCAATCCCTCAGTGAAAAGCACTTTTGACGAAGATCTTGATGAAGACGTCTGGTTTTATATGAACAGCGTTCGTCAACGTTACGCCTATCTCCGACCTAAAATTGAAGACCGAAACATCACGGCTATTACTTTTAACGTTGATGGCAATGTCACCAAAGTGGCTGAATACGGCATCGAAGACGGTCAGTATGTCGATTATGTGAACCGCAAAACACCCACTCGGGGACGCGAATTATCAGTCCTTGAGCAAATCTTCGGTACGATTGGCCGCATTCCAACAGACCGCCTCGGAGGCGGCAATCAAGACGTTCCCGGCGGGCCTGGCGGCCCGGGCGGTGGACGCTAGTCATGAGAATAGCCTGATTTTTCTATACTCAGGCGTTTTTCATTTATATCTAAACACTCAACGCCCTGCCCTTCCGAAACAGTCCCAATCTTGCTGACACGCAAGTTTAACTTTTGCGCTCCTGTTTTCACCAAGTCTTCTTTGTCGGGATCTGCGGTGAATAATAACTCATAATCATCTCCGGCGGTCGCAAGTCTGATGAGCGCTTTTTCATAATTTTGGGCCTTACACCACTTTGAGGAAGCTTTGCTCAGAGGCATATCGTGCAAACTGATAGTCAGCCGCTTCTGACTGGCCTTGGCAATATGCCCGGCTTCTGACAACAAACCATCAGATATATCAGCACACGCCGTGGCGACATTTCGAAGAGTTTTCCGAAATAATAGCCGAGGGGTTGGATGTCGAAAGGCTTCTTCCCAAACCCAAAGGTCTTCCGGTTCAGAGTTATTTGCTAACATCCCAGATGCGTTCTCAGCTAACTGTAATCCCAAATAAGCATCACCAACATTTCCTGTCACCCAGATGTCGTCTCCGGCTTTCGCGCCAGAACGTAAAACAGCTTTGCCTTTCGGTACAACGCCCAGAAAGGTGGCGCTAATTGACATTGGGCCATCTGTTTTCACTGTATCGCCCCCAAACAAGGAGTATCCAAATCGGTCTTGCTCCGCCCTTAAGCCTTTGGAAAAAGCCCTCATCCAGTTTTGTAAATCAGTCCGCGTGAGATGTTTTGGCCAAGCAACAGACAAAAGATATCCAATCGGCCGGGCTCCCTTTGCGGCAAGATCGGACAGATTTACGGCCATCAAACGGCTGGCCGTTCCGGCGCCATACTCCCCTTTAAAGAAATGGACGCCTTCTATGAGCGTGTCTTGTGTCAGTACGAGGTCTTGGTTTTTACGCGGAGAGTAGATTGCCGCATCATCCAAAAGCTTGAGACCTTCAGGACCTGCGAGAGGCCTTAGAAAAGTTTCGATCCAGTCAAACTCGTTCAAAGTCAACTCTGTTTCGGCGCGTCGCCAATGAGCCCGAATTCAGTGGCCCGGACTTCTTTTCCGATTTTGTCGAGAATGCCGTTCACCATGCCCGGTTCCTTGCCATCAAAAAAGTCTGATGCGATTGAGACATACTCATTGATTATGACCAAAGCCGGAATGTCTGGCCGACGTATCATTTCATAAGCCGCCGCTCTTAAAAGGCTACGTAAAGTCAGATCCAAGCGCCGAAGCGGCCATTTCTCAGGGAGAAGCGAGCTCAGTTTTTTATCAATTGCCTCCTGTGAGACAACGACCCCTTCGATAATCTCTTCAAAGAACGGCTCGTCTGCCTGCACCATCCCTGGCTCATCACTATAGCCGAAGCGGTGATTCTGAAATTCTCTAACGACAGCTTTGGACGGCGCATTGGCAACGTCCATTTGATACAGAGCCTGAACGATGGCTATACGGGCGGCGCGACGATGCTTCGGGTTTGCTCCGGCCATTATTTTGCCGTCTCGGAAAGAGCGGTCCGAATACGAATCATTTTCAAAACGGCATTTGCGGCAAATCCGCCTTTGTCTTTTTTCGAAGACTTCGCCCTTGCCCAAGCCTGATCCTCATTTTCAACAGTTATAATCCCATTGCCTATGACCAAAGCCTTATCGACGGCTAGGTCCATCAATGCACGCGCAGATTCCTGACACACATAATCATAGTGGGTGGTCTCACCGCGAATAACGCATCCCAAAGCAACATAGCCATCGAATTTTTGAGGCCCGGCTTCCGCATAAGCAATAGCATGAGGAATTTCGAGCGCGCCGGGAACAGTGAGTTTTGTGATTGTGGCACCTGCCTTTTGCAAAACGGCCAAAGCCCCTTCCAGAAGTGAGTCGGATATACCCTCATAATATCGGGCTTCGATGACAAGAATATTCATCTTTTTTAGACCTTAGAGTTTTTTAGTGGGGTAATACCAACCAGCTCAAGATCATAGGCCTCAAGTCCGATGAGTTTTGGCATGGTATTTGTAATAAGACGCATCTTTTTTACGCCTTGGTCCACCAGAATTTGGGCGCCAACGCCATACTCACGAATGTTCTGCTCTTTTCGATCGATGGAAGACTTGTGAGCCCCAAGACGCTCTAAAAGAGTATTAATCGACCCTTCACGAATGAGAACGAGAACCGCGTGTCCCTCATAGGCCCCTAGGTCTTTCATAGCGTCCCAGATCAGACCTGAGCGCGGGCTGTCTTCATAAAGAATGTCTCCCGCAAAATCGACTTTGTGAACCCGAACCAAAGTCTCTTTGTTCGGATCTGGCTCACCTTTACTTAGGGCTACATGTTCCAATCCATCCAAAAAGTTTCTGTAAACATGAATTTGAAATGAATCATTGTTCTGAGAGGTGAATTCAGAAGACGCAATGTGTTTAACGAAATGATCTTTCTTCATCCGATATTTTACAAGATCTTCAATTGTTCCGATTTTTAAGCCATGAAATTGGGCAAATCCGACAAGATCCGGTAGACGGGCCATTGTTCCGTCGTCATTCATTATTTCGCAAATGACCGCTGACGGATTCAAACCCGCCATTCGAGAAATATCGACAGACGCTTCTGTATGGCCAGTCCGGACTAAAACGCCGCCGTCTCTGGCAATGATAGGAAACATATGCCCGGGAGAGACAATATCATCTTGGCGTGAATCAGGATCGATTGCGGTTTGTATCGTGTGTGAACGGTCGCCAGCGCTAATACCTGTCGTCACACCTTCGCGCGCTTCAATGGACTGGGTAAAGGCCGTCTCAAAACGGGATTGATTTTCTGCACTCATATTGCGCAGTCCCAAAGCCTGGGCTTTAGGCTCTTCCAATGCCAGACAAATCAAACCACGCCCAAACTTTGCCATGAAATTTACGGCATCGGGCGTCGCAAACTGCGCCGGAATGATAAGGTCGCCCTCATTTTCACGATCTTCAGCATCTACCAGAATATACATCCGGCCATTGCGAGCATCTTCGATGATTTCCTCGGGCGTGGCGAGATTATAAACTTCTTCAAATGTGGCAGTGTTCAGGTCAGTCACGATTTATCTTTCATTTGCGACAAGTAACGCGCCACATAGCGGGCTATCAGGTCTATTTCCAGATTTACTTTGTCGCCTGGCTGTAATTGGCCGAGGGTCGTTACCTCTGCGGTATGGGGAATAATGTTAACGCTGAAGGAAGTTTTATCAGACGTATTAACCGTCAGCGATACGCCATCAATGGTGATGGAGCCTTTCGGTGCAATCATGGCCATTAAATCCGGCGGCGCACTGAAAACCAGTTTGAGCGAGCCTGCGAGCGGTTCTCGGGTGAGTAAAGCACCTATCTGATCCACATGTCCCGTAACCAGATGTCCGCCTAGCTCATCCGCAGCCGTCATGGCGCGTTCAAGGTTCATTTCATGCCCGACGGTCCAGGATTTAAGAGTCGTTTTATCCAGACTCTCATCCGAGACATCAAATGCGTAGCGGCAGCCCTGTTTTGTCTTGTCTTTTTCCACGACGGTCATGCAGGCGCCGGCGTGAGAAATAGAAGCCCCTATCGCAATTGTGTCACAGTCATAATGGCTGTCTATAACCATGCGCGTATCACCCCATTCAGAGCGCGATCCACTCTGATCTCGGTCAATTGAAACAACGCGGCCAATATCTGTGACAATTCCTGTAAACATATCGGTTTATGTGACGCCTAATCGTGTGTTTTCAAGGCGTATCGCTCCCATATATCCGAACCGACTTCATTCAGCTCTGTGCGGTCAAACCTGTAAATCGCATTGATATTCGCCAGACCCAGATTACCGATCGCTGGCCTTGCTTCTGCTCCGAGTATCACGGGCGCCCGAAACCACTCAATTGTATCCACTAAGTTCCCTCGTAAAAAGCTAGCTGCCAGCGTTCCACCGCCTTCCAATAAAAGCGTTCGGATTCCGAGATTAAAGAGACTGTCCAGAGAATGCGTGAGACTTAACCCATCATTATAAGGTACACTGATCAACTGAGCTCCCAAGTCTTTGAGTGCTTGAGCCTCACCTCCCTCGTCCGAACGCGTCAAAATGTAAGTAGGAGTTGTCCGAGCCGTTTGAGCAAGATTGGAATTTGGTGATACTCTTAATTGTGAATCAAAAATCACGCGCACTGGATCCGGCTCGCCCGCAATTCGTGTTGTCAGTTGGGGATTATCCGTAATGGCCGTATTAGATCCGACTGCAATAGCGTCGTGTCGGGCGCGGAGTTTTCGTCCCTCTTTGCGAGCCGCGTCGCCAGTTATCCATTCGGATTGTCCATTTGCCAGAGCAATTTTGCCGTCCATGGAAGTGGCGAGTTTGAGGGTTACAAGGGGTCTATGCAAACCAGACTACTCCTTTTCAGAGTCAGGTTGATCTGTCTCGGGTTGGAGTTTCTCAGTTTCAATAAAGGTTTCAAAATCCTGAGTGGCGCGAAAGTCTTTGTAAACAGAGGCGTAGCGGACATAAGCTACATCATCTAGTCTCGCCAATCCTTCCATAACCAAGGTGCCAATCTGATCCGAGGTGATATCCGCCTGCCCTATACTTTCGAGCTGTCGAACGACGCCGCTTATCATTTGTTCCACCCGGTCAGTTTCCACAGGACGTTTTTGAAGCGCGATCATCACAGAACGAGCCAGTTTATCTCTATCGAAAGGCGTACGCCGCCCGGATTTTTTTATGACCGTTAATTCGCGAAGTTGAACGCGCTCGAAAGTAGTAAATCGCCCTCCGCATTGCGCGCAAAGACGACGACGCCGGACCGCAGAGTTATCTTCTGCTTGTCGGCTGTCTTTCACCTGCGTATTTTCAGAGGAGCAAAATGGGCATCGCATCGGCGGCAGGTATCACAGTTTCCAACAGGTCGCAATATTTAGGGGCCCCTTTAACACCTGCGCTTCACCGAAAGCCTATGCAATTTAATCTAAATGCGTCTTGATTTATATCATCCGTCAATACACAAGAAAGTTCCACATTTGTTCTTGGGGAGGCTGTAATTTTAGGGCTGTGGACAAGTAAGTTGATAAACCTTGTATGAATTTGAGGAGTAAACCAGGTTTGAAAGCGCATAGTTATATTCGCGCGGAGCAGAGGCGGTTTCGCCGTGCTTCCGAAGGGAAGGTTTGGACGGTTAAAGAACTCCCCCAATACTATTATCATAAAACCTTTTGCGATATGCTGACGCATGTAGGAACGCGTCATACGAATTTGATGAGCGTTGAACATACGGATTTTATCAGAGATTTCGAGGCACTGCCTTTTCAGGCACAATGCGCCTATGCGCGCATTGCCGGACGCAAAGGTACTGTTTTTAATTTTTACCACCTGCATTACTCAGAAATTCAAGATATTCCGGGTCAATTTAAACTTTTAGGGCAAAGGGGATTCGTCCGAGCTATTGAGAGGAGAGATACACGGTCTTATTTAAGCACTTTAACCAAGCCAGAGCTTACACATTTGATGTTAGACCGAGTTTGCAAAACGGAGTTCAAACGTTCTTGGAAAAAGGCGCGGTTAATAGACATTGCTTGTCATCAGACAGATTATGATCAACTCGACATTCCTGACGGCTATATTGTTCAATCGAGGTTAAAAGCTTTCAACTACCTCTTATTTCTATATTTCGGCCGGATAGAAACCAGCCTTCAAACCAAAACCTTAAAAGAGCTGGGCCTTGTCCGTCCTGCCCGGTCTGACGCCGCGAAACTCAAGTTCCGCGATCTGAAAGACGCCCAAACAGCCTATTTTTATGCGTCTGCCTTACAGAGTTTTCGAGATGGAAATGAGGACGAAATATATACCTTGATTGAAACAGTCGATAGCTGGCCGGAGGTTGTGGACGGGCCAGTCTCCATAAAACGGGGAAAACTCCTCCAAAAACTTGGAGGGTTATCCGAACGGCAAGGCGATATTGAAGCCGCACTCTCATTATATGAACGGTCCGACAGCGGGTTGTGTAACGAGCGTGTTGTGCGCATTCGATATTCCCGAAACGCTGATGGAGATAGGGATTGGGTTGACCAGCGGCTTGAGCAGATGATCGAAAATCCGGAAAGTGATGAGGAACACGCCTTTGCCGAAGATTTTTACGCCCGTAAATTTGAAAAGAAACGCACAAGCGTCGTAACAGACCTACTGCGAGATAGCGACACCCTGTTTTTGGATGAAGCCTTTCGCCACACGCCCGAACAAGCCGCGCTTAGGCATTTCAAAGAACAAGGAATAGAAGCTTACCGGACTGAAAATCGTCCTTGGCAAATGCTCTTTGGACTTTTGTTTTGGGACGAAATTCATTCACAGACGGAGGAGCGCAGCTGGAGACTTCCTGACAGCCTAAAAACAGGCAGTTTTTATGAGACCCACAAAGCGTCTATTGAGAAGAAACTCGCGGATTTGTCGAATGTATCGGCAAGCCTAGTTAAACTTCTGAAAACTCTTACTCGCCATTACAAAAAGGATAATGGTGTTTTCGTTTGGGGCGGAAGGTCATTGGATAGGATTAAAGCCCTAATGACCCATTCCCCGGAGGAATCTCTGGCAGCTATTTTACGGTTGATGGCGGAAGATTATGTGTCGACTAAAAGCGGATTCCCCGACCTTATGCTCATTGAACACGGAGAAGCGCGTTTTGTTGAAATCAAAGCAGAAGGCGATGTCTTGCGACAAAATCAACTCACGAGATTACGACAATTGAAATCTGCGGGGTATAAAGCCGAAATTCTTCGACTTGGCTGGCATATTGATCCCGATCAAACATATGTCGTTGTCGACGTTGAAACCACAGGCGGGCGGCCCGGGCTCCACCGACTGACCGAGATTGGCGCTGTTAAAATGCGCGGCGGAGAGGTTATTGATGAATGGCAGAGCCTCATTAACCCGCAACGTTCGATTCCTCCGAACATCACCCGCATCACAGGTATTGATGAGTCCATGGTCGCGCGAGCCCCATTATTTGCAGATATTGCTGATAGTTTCGCCGAATTCATGGGGGACGCCATTTTTGCGGCCCATAACGTAAATTTTGATTACGGGTTTATTTCCACCGAATATCAAATGATCGACCGAAAATTTCGCCATCCTAAAATTTGTACTTGCTCCTCAATGCGTAAACTTTATCCGGGATATCGCTCTTATAGCCTTAAAAACCTATGCCAAGAGTTTGAAATTGATTTGAAAAGTCATCATCGAGCCCTCTGTGATGCCCAAGCTGCGGCAGAATTACTCAAAATGGTCAATGAGAAGCGGATTGCCTTGCAAAACGGTGACTGATAAGCGTTGCGCAAAGGGAGACTCGGGTGAATAAACCGTCTACAAACGTTCTAGAAATCGCTGACCCACAAGATTTAAGCCCAATTCAGGCACAAATCGAAAACCGACTCTCCGACCTTATCCCTTCTGACCAAACGTGGCCCGTCAAACTTCATGCCGCCCAACGTCATGCGCTTTTATCTCCGGGGAAACGGTTTCGTCCTTTACTTTGTGTGTTGATTGCACAAGGCGCTACAAAGGACATCACAAAGCGTCAGGCTGCAATAGATGTCGGCTGCGCCGCCGAAATGGTACATGCCGCCTCTCTTATTTTAGATGATCTTCCATGCATGGATAACGCCGCCTTGCGCCGAAACAATCCCACGACCCATATTGCATTTGACGAGAGCACAGCGATTTTGAGCGCGACGTCACTTCTTAACCGTGCTTTTGGAGTTCTCGCCCGTTTAAGAGATATTGATCCTGCAATACGTATCGCTCTTGTAGATTTACTATCTTATTCAGTTGGCTCTACAGGGCTAATTGCGGGACAAATGGCGGACCTCGCAAATGACGACACCCAGACCAACCTTCAGGATGTCGAGAGATTAAACCGCCTTAAAACCGGGGCATTGTTTGAATTTACAATCTACAGCGCTGCAATCTTAACGGAGCTAACTGTTGGTCAAAAAGAGGAATTAAAGGATTTTTCTTATCACCTTGGCCAAGGGTTTCAGCTTTTGGACGATTTGAAAGACAGTCTCATGGATGACACGCAAGCGCAGAAATCTGTCGGGAAAGATGCGGGCAAGGCAACAATCCTGGCTTTGCTGGGCTCAGAGAAGTCCAAGCAAACTCTGAAAACCTACCTTTCCTCGGCAAAAGGCGCCCTACACCGCGCAGGCTTGCAGAACTCTGCTTTGCTAGAAGCTGTAATTGACCGCCAATTTGCATTCTTAAATGACGTCTAGTGATGTCTCATGCCGATACGCCCTCACTTGAGGTTAAAGACCTAAGTGTCACTTATGGAGAGTTTCAGGCTCTTAAAAGTTTGAACCTGTCAGTTAGAAAAGGCGAATTAATCGGCGTAATCGGCCCGAACGGCGCAGGAAAAACAAGCTTTATAAAAGCACTCTGCGGTCGTGTTGAATCGACAGGTCAGATCTCCATAATGGGACAAGCCATAAAGCGGGGACAAGATAGACGTCGCAAAATCGGTTTGGTGCCTCAGGACATCGGGCTGTACCCTAAACTTACCGTAAAAGAGAATCTTGATGTCATCGCTCGTTTGCTTGGCGTGAAATCATCTAAGCGTATTCAAGGCACAGAGAAAGCGCTAGATGCGGTCGGATTAACCCCCAAAGCCAACAGTCTCGTTCAAAACTTATCCGGCGGTATGAAGCGGCGCATCAATGTCGCCGCCGCCATCATGCACGACCCGGCTCTCGTTATTTTTGATGAACCTACGGCCGGAGTCGACATTCCGGCTAGAGACGAGTTACACAGACTAGCCCGCAGGCAGGCAGAGCAAGGGAAAGCGGTTATTCTTGTTACACATGAACTAGATCAAGCTGAAACGCTTTGTGATAAGATTTTACTGCTCTTTCAGGGGCAAAAACTAACTTTTGATACACCTTTAAACATTTTATCTCGACAATTTGAAGAAACTCGAAATGTTGTTCTTCGGTTTGGCGTACCTCCCACCTCAAAAACACTCGAAGTCTTGCGCCCGTTGGGGTTTAAACAACTAGTGTCACAAGAGATTTGGGCAGCATCCACACCTCTTGGTGAGGCTGCTTTTATGACTGAGTTTATGAAGGCTATGCAAGGACAGAACGATACCATCAGAGAAATATCCGTCTATAGGCCCGGGCTAACAGCGCTCATGCACCACATTGAGTTTCACAAAGGTCTGCTTAAGTGATTTATGCTGTTCTCAAGACCATGGGGCTCAGACTCTGGCGTGACAAAGGGGCTTTGGTTTTAGCCTTTGTCCTACCCGGGGTTATTTTTGCGATATTCGCCGCGATTTTTTCAACAGCGTCCGGAGGGTCGCTGGATTTGCGAGTGGCATTTGCAGCTATCGGAGATGATCCAGCCGTCACAGCCATTACGGAAACTCTTCGCGATGAAACCACTTTTGACATAGTTGAATATGAGAGCTGGTCAGGCGAGGACGTAAAGGAACAAGTCAAACTTGGCCAAGCGGATGTAGGTCTATTGATTTCTCCTCAAAGCGCTGCGCTGCCACTGTTGACGATTGTGGAAGACCCAAGCCGCAAGGTTGCCGCCACTGTAGTAAAAGGCCAAATTCGACAAATTCTGGCAGATAAAAGCGGGACAGGTCAGGATATTTTTACAACAATTTCGGCCCTTCCCGAAACATCCAATGTCGCCGGCCCTGCGGATAAATCCGTCACCTATTATATTGGTGCCACGGCCATTTTATTTCTTATGTTTGCGGCCATGCAAGGCGCCTCGATATCCATTGATGAAAGACGCTCCGGCATATCAGAACGCTTAATGGTGGGTCCGAGCGGGGCGCTGGCCATGCTGACCGGAAAGTTTTTGTTTCTAACGTCGATAGGGGTGTTGCAAGCCATTGTTATTATTGCAGTCGCCAATTTGTTCTTCGGCGTTCGAATTTTGCCTTTTCTTGAGGGACTTGTGGTGGCGTCTCTCGGCACAGCCATGTTAGCGGCTGGCCTTGCGCTTTTCACGGCAGCGCTTTGCGCAACTCAAACCCAAATGCACACAATCTCCACCTTTCTTGTTTTATTGTTCTCGGCTGTCGGCGGGTCCATGGTGCCGCGCTTCATGATGCCAGGCTGGTTACAAAGCCTCGGTATCGCCACGCCAAACTACTGGGTGATAGAAGCATATTACGGTCTGCTGGCACGCGGACAGTCGGTCTTGTCTCTCTGGCCTGTGTGGAGCGTTATATTTATCTCCGCATTTGTGTTATTAGGCTTATCATCAATATTGTCGCATAAAATGATGAGAGTGTAGTGAACGTAGGCGTGAAATCAGCTTCTGACAAGGCAAAGTCCCAGCGTCTGAATTGGGGGCTTCCTCTCGGGCTCCTAGTCGTTGCGTCATGGGCTGCAGTGCATGTTTACAGTGTTTTTTTCCACTCTCTAAGCGCTCCACTCTGGCAAACACTTGGTTTGATAGCCCTTCAATGTTGGCTCTACACAGGCATGTTTATTGTCGCACATGACACAATGCACGGCTCATTTGCGCCCAGCCGTCCAAAAGTGAACGCCGTACTTGGAACCGGTATTATGTTTATCTATGCGGGGTTTAACTGGAAGAAAATGCGGGCGGCCCATCACGCCCATCATGACAACTCCGGGCAAGACGGCGACCCGGATTTTAACCTTGAGAATCCTCATCAGTTTTGGCCTTGGTATACAAAATTCTTCACACAATATTTCGGATGGAGTCAGCTTCTCATTCTCGCTGGTTTTACATTCGCCTATATATTCATATTTGGGGCGACCTATCTCAACACGATTGTGATGTGGGCCATTCCAGCTATTTTATCTTCTATTCAACTCTTTTATTTTGGGACGTATCTTACTCACCGGCACGCGGATGAATTTGTAGATCATCATAACGCCCGGACGAACAACTATCCGCGTTGGCTTTCACTGCTCACCTGTTTTCACTTCGGCTATCATCATGAACATCACCTCTTTCCGCATGAGCCGTGGTGGCGTTTGCCGTCCCGAAAGTTTGAAAAGAATGCATCATGAGCTGGTATGCCGCGACTTTAATCGTGATTTCGAGCTTGGTCGGAATGGAAATTTTCGCCTGGTTCATTCATAAATACATTATGCATTCCCGATGGGGCTGGGGCTGGCACAAAAGCCATCACGTTGAAACCAAGGGCGTCTTTGAGAAAAACGATCTTTATGCCGTTTGTTTTAGTATTATTGCGGCCTCGTTATTCATTATCGGCTCTATGGGATATCCAGCCTTCTGGATGGTAGGTTTGGGACTAACCCTTTATGGCATTTTATATGGCTTGGTTCATGACGGCTTGGTGCATCAAAGGTGGCCTTTCTTTATTCATACCAAAGGCGGATATCTAAAACGTCTCGTACAGGCTCACCGCCTTCATCATGCAACGCATGAGAGAGACGGAGCGGTCTCGTTCGGATTTTTATACGCCGGAAATGTCCGCAAACTAAAAGCAGAGCTGAAATCTAATCAGCGCAATATAATTTCATGAACACTTTCGGACCCGCCGCTTTGCTGGAATGCTATCAGCGGGGCGTATTCCCTATGTCGGATTCCCGATCGGACACACAAGTCTTCCTAATGGATCCGGACCTGCGAGGTATTATTCCGCTAGACGGCCTACATGTAAGCCGCTCCTTAAAGAAATTCATGCGCAATTCTGATTGGACAGTAAGATACAATAACGACTTCGTCTCTGTTATTCGGGCCTGCGCTGCGCCCGATAAAGGCCGAGAAAGCACATGGATCAGTGAGGGGCTAGAGCATCTCTATGTTGCACTTCATCAAGCTGAGTGCGCTTTTTCAGTCGGAATCTATGAGGAAAAAGATCTTGTCGGCGGACTATACGGCGTTAGCTTGGGCGGCGCCTTTTTTGGCGAGAGCATGTTCTCCACTAAGACAAATGCAAGCAAAGTGGCATTAGTGGCTTTGGTGAAAGCTTTACGCGAAGCTGGATACACCCTCCTGGATACGCAATTCTTGACCCCGCACCTGGCTAGCTTGGGCGGCATTGAAATTCCGCGGGAAACTTATCATAGGCGCCTCAATGCAGCGCTAAAAAGAGACACAGATTTTCCAAGCATGTCTCTTTCGGTTCGCACTTTGACGGACTAAAATCCAAGCGGATGACTCGACTTGACGTAGGGCTTTCCCTGTATATGTTGCGCGCAGAAGAAACGGGCGGATATAGCCGCCATTATTTGTCGAAAAGTTGACACTGTTTGAGCGCCTCCGAAGATATTGAAGAAGTCCCAGCGGACGAAGAAATCACGATTACCTTTAAGGAGCTAGGCCTCGCGCCGAAAATCCTGAAGGCTCTCGATGATATGGGCTATGAAAAGCCGACTCCTATTCAGGCCCGCTCTATTCCGGCCGCGATGAAACAACGCGACGTTCTGGGGATTGCCCAGACGGGCACTGGTAAAACAGGTGCATTTGTTCTCCCTACTCTGCACAAGCTGGAGAAAGGCCGAGCGCGGGCTCGAATGCCTCGATGCCTCATAATTTGTCCGACGCGGGAACTCGCGGCGCAAGTTGCAGAAAATGTCGAGCAATATGGAAAATATTTGAAGCTTGAAATGGCGCTCTTAATCGGCGGCGTGAGCTTTGCCGAACAAGACCGCAAACTCTCAAAAGGCGTGGATATACTTATTGCGACGCCGGGGCGTCTCTTGGATCAATTCGAGCGCGGCAAAATTCTCATGACGGGCGTGCAAACGCTCGTAGTTGATGAAGCTGATCGTATGCTGGATATGGGCTTTATTCCGGACATTGAGAAAATTTTCAAAATGACGCCGTTTACGCGTCAGGTTCTATTTTTCTCGGCGACAATGCCGAATGAAATCAAGCGTTTGGTTGATCAGTTTCTCCACCAACCCGCGACAGTTCAAATTGCGCGTCAGTCGACGGCCGCAGAGACAGTACGTCAACGCATTATTCGTATGCCTTCTTCTGACCACAAGCAAAAGCGGACGGCGCTCCGCTGGATTATGGAACGAGAGGATGTTGATAACGGGATCATCTTTTGCAATCGCAAGCGTGATGTCGATATTGTTGCGAAATCACTTACAGTTCATGGCGAATCAGCCGCACCTATTCACGGTGATCTGTCCCAGTCCCTCAGAACTGAGACTCTGGACAAATTCAAAAATGGCGAAATTAAATACCTGGTTGCCAGTGATGTGGCAGCCCGTGGATTGGATGTTCCAAGTGTCAGCCACGTCTTTAATTATGACGTTCCTAATCACTCCGAGGACTATATCCACAGGATTGGCCGGACAGGCCGAGCAGGACGCGAGGGTGACACTATCATGCTTGTGGCCAGATTAGATGAAGGTAATTACCAGGATATTCTTAATCTCTTAAAAGTCGATGAAATCGAAGAAATTGATGTGCCGGGAATTGAAGATTTTCCGAAAGGCGGTGGGCGCAAAAAAGGCCGCGGGCGTAAGGGTGACCGTAAATCTCGCCATGGCGATAAGAGTTCGGGCCGAAAACGCAGTAGCTCCAAACATTCCGACCAAGAGAAGACTGGAAAAACTTCTGATTCTTCAAGTACAGCAAAAGAAGAAAAAAAGAAGAAGCCTTCTCGCCGTAAAGCCCCGAGTAAAAGTAAAGTGGCTCAGGAAGACTTTTCGTCTTCAAAGCAGGACAGCAAGAAGAAAAGCCCGAAATCAGGCGCCAAACCCTCTGAGAAGAAAACGTCCAATAAAAAGACTTCTTCAAAAGATAAGCCGTCTGGCAAAGGACGGGACCGCAACGGCCTCTCACAGAACAAAGATACGGGTTTTGCCGGCAATATGCCTGATTTCTTTAAAGTCTAATCTCTGGTGGTGACAGGCTTGTTATTGAAGTTCCAGTGCGAAAGATTCTATTTTCGTCAAAATATCGAAAACTACATTATCAGTTTCCTGAGGAAGACAATGTCCCGTCCCCGGATAACCAATATTTTTGCAATTCGCCAGAGCCTCCTCGCAAACGACTTCATTTGCAGCTGTTGAAACAAAATCATCTTGATCTGCTGAAAACATCAAAACTGGAATTTCTATAGTCTCTAAAATTCCGGACTGTCTTATAAACTGACTGCTCTCAAAAAATTCTGCGCCCCATTGGTTCGTGACGCCCCCGACTCGAAGTTCCGGATTATTTGTAAATATTGCATCTCGAAGAAACAGTCGTTTCACCTCGGAACTACACCATTCTATTCCTGCAACCGAATAATCTTGGCCAACAGGTTTCCAGTCACTTCCGCCTAATACATAACGTTTGGACAGACCCAATGCTCGCATCCCGTTCATTAACGTGAGCGCTTGATCAAATTCGTACTTGCCGGCCTTGGGCTCAATGGCAGGGGCCAGTAATACAAGTCCATCAACCATGCCGCTATATTCTGCAGCAAGACGAAGTGCTACATGGCCTCCGAAAGAAATTGCGACGGGTATCACCGTGCGTTCCGGTCCATAGTCATGCGATTGAATGAAAAGAGCCAGATCGTTCGAATATATTGAAAAATCTCCAACCCAAAGCTTTTCAGGCTGCTCCTTAAAATATCGTTCCGATCCACCCTGCCCGCGCAAGTCGATTCCCACGACATGGAATCCGCGTTCAGCGAGTAGATCAATATGTTCGCCATACATTTCCAAGGTAGCGGTGTAACCAGGAATAATGAGAAGGGTTACATCTGCCGTGCCGGAATTGCCTGTTTGGCCCCAACGAAGCTTAGTCTTGTCTTCGGCCATAAAACTCGACCAAACCCAATCGGCTGGCATCGGCGGAACCGTGAAGCTATCAGCCTGCTTCTGATAAGCGTCTGAAACTTGAAATGGTTGATAGGCTTTCTCTGGCCAATATAAAACAGCGCCTGCTCCGAAGAGGAGAACAAGAAATATGACGCTAAAGCCAGCAAAGAATTTCAGCATTACTGAGTGAACCTATCTCACTGATTACTTTTCCTTGGCAACTTTCAACAAATATTTACCGTAACCACTTTTCTCCAGGGGGGCAGCAAGGGATAAAAGTTCTTCTCGGCTTATCCAGCCCTGCTCATAAGCCGTCACTTCCGGACAACATATTCGCCGCCCTTGTCGTTCTTCAATCACGCTAACAAATTGGGCGGCTTGTAAAAGGGTTTTGTGGGTTCCCGTATCAAGCCAAGTTGTCCCATCATCAAGTAACTTGACCCGCAATTCGCCTCGGTCCAGATAAATCTGGTTAAGAGCCGTGATTTCTAATTCTCCACGAGCTGAAGGCGTAACTTGCTTTGCATATTCGCTGGCATGTTCATCATAAAAATAAAGTCCCGTCACAGCATAGTCAGAAGCGGGTTTCTCAGGCTTTTCAACAAGGGAAATTACGTTTTTCTTGTCATCGAAACCTACAACGCCATAAGCACTGGGATCTTTCACCCGATATCCAAAAACCGTCGCACCCGATAAGTGCCTAGATGCATCATCAATTGAAATATTGAAGGCGTCACCGAAAAACAGATTATCCCCCAGAACCAGCGCGCTTGGGGAACCGTCGAGAAAATCTTCAGCAATAATCAGGGCTTGCGCCAATCCGTCAGGACTAGGCTGGACGGCATATTGTATATCCATCCCCCATTGCTTGCCATCCTGCAGAAGATTCTTAAATGCGGGCTGATCGTGAGGTGTCGTGATGATCAAAACTTCTTGAATGCCCGCTTGGATAAGGATGTTGATCGGATAATAAATCATCGGTTTATCATAAACCGGCATGAGCTGCTTCGAGACTGAAATCGTGCTTGGATGCAAGCGAGTTCCGGTTCCGCCAGCGAGAATAATTCCCTTACGTTTCATGCTGCTTAGTCCTTCGCGTTGCTAACATATTCCTGAATGGCGCGGTTTAAGCCATCTGTCCAGTTAGGCATAACGACATTATGTATCTTTTCAAATTTCGAAGTGTCCATCACCGAATAGTCGGGACGCTTCGCTGTAGAGGGATATTCAGAAGACGGAATAGCATTTACGGTCATTTTATGCGAACGCATTGCCTCTGTTTGGTCAAATATGCGCTTTGCAAATTCAGCCCAATTTGTAACGTCCCCAGCCCCGCTGATATGAAAAACACCTTCAGCGCTTTTATTGCGATCAATCAACGCTTTCGCCGATAGATAGACAGCGTTTGCTAAATCGGCGGCATAAGTGGGACGACCATACTGATCTGCTACAACGTTTAAGTCGCTTCTTGTTTCGCCTAGTTTCATCATTGTGGTAAAAAAGTTTTTGCCTTGACCATCGAAAACCCAAGATGTCCGCAAGATCGCATGACGGCATCCTGACCCACTCACGCTCTCTTCCCCGGCCAATTTGCTGGCGCCGTAAACGTTTATCGGCGCAACCTTATCTGTTTCCAAATACGGTGAACTTTTTTCACCGTCGAAAACGTAATCTGTGGAGATAAAGACCATCGGAATATCATGCTTTTGACAATATTCAGAAATCACCTTGGACGCGCGTTGGTTAACGGCGTAGGCAGCCTCATGTTCTGTTTCAGCCAGATCAACAGCCGTATAGGCAGCTGCAATAATAATGGCCTCGGGACGCTCCTGCGCTTCTAAAAACAGTTTAAGAGTGGCCGGGGACTGTGCCAGATCACATTCCCCACGCGAAATAGAACTTAGCGAAACATCAAAACGATCGGCCTGATCAATCAGCGCGAGACCCAGCTGACCCGTCTTTCCGAATGCAAGAATATGATGCGACATAAATTAGGACTTTTGCCCAATTCTTTTCCCAAAAGCGCCCTCCTTAACGAGAGGTCGCCACCACCATTCATTCTCAATATACCAATCCAGAGTTTTCTGAAAACCTTCATCCCAAGTGATTTTTGGAACCCAGCCGAGTTCTGATTCGATCTTGCTGGCATTAATTGCATAACGCCGATCATGACCTGGACGGTCTGTTACAAACTCTATCAAGCCTTCATGTGTTTTCTTGGGTCTCGAAAGTTTTTCGTCCATCATCCCACACAACGTGGTGACGAGCTCCAGATTGGACCGTTCATTATTACCGCCAATATTATACGTCTCGCCCGGCGTTCCTCTCTGTAAGACTGCCAAAAGAGCGTCTGCATGGTCATCTACATAAAGCCAGTCCCGGATATTATCTCCTTTGCCGTAGACCGGAATTTGCTCGCCATGCAAAGCTTTCAAAATAACAACGGGAATGAGTTTTTCGGGAAACTGGTATGGACCATAATTATTCGAGCAATTTGTAATCAAGATAGGCAGACCAAAAGTGCGGGCCCAGGCTCTGACTAAGTGGTCTGAAGCTGCCTTTGAAGCAGAGTAAGGCGAACTCGGGTCATAAGAGGTCGTTTCTTCAAAAGCCGGATCAGTTTCACTCAAGTCCCCGTAGACCTCATCGGTTGAAACATGATGGAACCGAAAGCTATCGGCCGCCTCTGACGGCAACTGGTCCCGATATTTTCTGGCCGCTTGCAATAGGTTGAACGTCCCGATGATATTCGTTTGCATGAATGCATCCGGGCCATCAATAGAACGGTCAACATGCGATTCTGCCGCCAGATGCATGATTCCCTGTGGTTCGTATTCAGAGAAAACACGGTCGACCTCATCCTTATTGCAAATATCAACTTTTTCGAAATGATAGAGTGGAGAGTCTGTAATTTCTCTCAAACTGTTGAGATTTGCAGCATAGGTCAATTTGTCGACATTAACGACCTCATGCCCTTCCATGATAGCCTGCCTGATAACGGCAGAGCCAATAAAGCCAGCGCCGCCGGTGACGAGAAATTTCATATTGTCTCCAATGAATTTTAGTAAGAACCTCTATAGCCCTTTAGAAGGGCGAGGTGAACTCTTTGAAATAGGGCGCTGTCTTATCTTTTTCAGACACAACGGCCTTGTCGGTATCCAGGTCCCACTTTATATTCAGTGTTGGATCATCCCAACGAATGTTTGCATCGCATTCGGAAGAATAGTAATTGGTGCATTTGTAGGCAACATCGCAATTGTCTTCCAATGTACAGAACCCATGAAGAAATCCTTCCGGTATCCAGAGCTGATGCCCATTTCCTTCAGAAAGTTCAAAAGAGACAGACTGTCCGTAAGTTTTTGAATCTTTCCGGATATCAATTGCGACATCCTGAATTCGACCGCGCGTACACCGTATCAGCTTACCCTGCGCAAAGGGCGGATTCTGAAAATGCAGTCCCCGCAAAGTTCCTTTTTGGTTTGAGCGCGAGAAATTGTCCTGAACAAAATTGACTTTTTTACCTACAGCATCTTGAAACAAATCCTGTCTGAAAGTTTCGCTGAAATAGCCCCTGTCATCGGAAAACCGTCTAGGCTTAATGAGCCAAACATCAACAAGTTCAGTTGTTTCAAATTGCATGGTTAGATAATACCTGTCCGATCAAAATTTGGACTTTGTTATTATACAAAGATGCGAGGGTCTAGCTCTAACACTGAAGGCAAACATCTTGGCTTCAAGACGTATTTTCTCAACTTAATATTAAGAAGACCTTCTTGGCTTTGAACCGAATCCGCTTCTTGGACACATGAGATAAAACCAGACTTTTACAATTGTAGAGAGTTGATATATAAAGCAGCTTCAATCGTTTGCGTCCGCACAACTGGGGTTGCTCTCCCATAAACAAATGGAACCTCCTGAGGGACTTTATAGGGCTCGCCTCTGATACCTATATATTCTTCAGAATACAGCTCCCAAGTCGTTTTCTTCTTATTTTCCAGGCTTGGCAAGTTGACGGCCCGGGATGTCGTGACGCCTCCGTGATACTGATGAAAGCTCCCCTCTCCCAACAACATGATGTATTGACTGGTTTCATCCTCCACGGCTCTCTTGAAGAAGTCTAGATTTACAAGCCCGCCTCCAGGAGTATCGAAACTTTCATCATATCCACCGAGAGAAAGATAAAAATCTTTCTTGAGAATCAGCACATTGCTTTCTGCAATTTTTGAGAGCCACCCTCCTTTTGCAGAGCCTCCTAAGCTGGAAATTTTGAACAGATTATACGCATTATTCGGCCAGCCGATTGACTCCAGCAAAGCATCCTCTTTGGTCTGATCATACCCTTCCAAGATATTTTCCTGCTGCGTTTTATGCCCTAAATGATAGCCAATCGTTGCAATGACAGGGTTTTGATGCGCCTTCATAAGTGTATGAGACTGGTGCATCACGCCGGGGGTTATCATCCGCGCGCCGTCAATCACCGGGCAAACCCACTCCCCTTTTGCCATAGCTACGCCTTGGTTGAGTGCATTGGCGGGTGAAGGCTTCGGATTGTCCACTTGAATATATCGGACACATTCCGGCCAGCTTCGAACTATGTCTGGGTCAACAGGAGCGTTCGACCCATTTTCCATAACAATGATTTCTATATCATCATGTGAGATTCCCTTCTGATATGGAGGCAGAAAAGACTTTACCGTACGCGGGACCTCTCTCGCCATATTATAAGAAATGATTATAACGCTAATAAGAGGCTTGTCGGAGTTAGATGGCGATGTCATTTAGCGCCTCCCAAATAGACTTTAAATTTGACGGAACGATTTCTTCATCAACTTGCTGATTGTGCAATCGCTCATCCCGAAAATCATTCGAGGCTCCGTCATCCAGATTTAGATTGTCCATAATCATGGTGAGTTTTTTACGATAACTCACTAAATCAATATCATAACGAATAATATCAAATGGCTGGTCGTTGTGGATTTCTAGCAGTCTCGAATTGTAAGAAGCCCAAAGCCCATAAGCCTTGTCGATTTCCATCGGCTGAGCCCAAGACTTTGCTCTGTAAACCAATGAGTCCGCGACTTCTTTCGGATGCCTGAAAGTTCCTACAAACTTTGGCTCAGTCACCTTTTTCCAACCTTTTAAAGTGAACAGGCTTCTAGGGTCTTTGACGCCCCATTTTTCTTTGCCATCATAATCTTCGAGGAGAGTTTCCAAATTCGATATTTCTGAGGCAGTCCAGTCGGGCAAGTGATCTGGCGGATTATCCCATGATGCTCCTACTCGCTTCAGGATTTGATCATGAAGCGTCATGATATCTCTATTTTCTCGATTGCCTTTCTTGTTAAAGCCAGCCTCGGTATTAACATTCCCAAGATATAATCCGGCCTGTTCCAGGCAGCCTGTCAAGCAGGAAGTTCCTGAGCGATGCATTCCCATAATCATAACAGGGGGGTGAACCGGCATAAAATTTCCTCGGTGGTTATCTGCTCACATACTATATTGGGCGCAATTTACGGGTTAGCGGAGTAAAGGTCAGGCGTAAAGCACCTGCTTACGCCTGACTTTTCCAACCAAGTTTGTTATAAGTGACTGAAGAAGGTCTACCCGCGCCCTCGATAAGGCTGGACCCCTTGATCCGGGATCCAGACGCCTTCTGGCGCTTTGCCGTGTTGATAGAATACATCAATCGGGATGCCGCCGCGGGGATACCAATAGCCGCCGATACGCAGCCATGTCGGCTCAATTTCTTTGACAAGGCGGCGGCCGATACCCGTTGTGCAGGCTTCGTGGAAATCACCGTGATTACGAAAACTTCCCAGGAAAAGTTTGAAGGCCTTACTCTCCACAATCCATTCGTTTGGACAATAATCGACGACCAAGTGGGCAAAATCCGGTTGACCTGTCACAGGACAGATAGAGGTGAATTCAGGCGCGACCAAACGCACCATATAAGGCTCAGGGCAGGGATTTTTTACCCGCTCTAATACGGCCTCATCAGGCGATTGCGGGAGAGCATTATTTTGCCCTAGCTGATCCAAATCATTATAGCGGTTAGAGGCCATTGCGTCGTCCTTATGAAGTGCGCAAGCGGTTAGACCAGCCCGGCTTTAAACTCAAGTGCGGGCTGCGGTTCCCGCCGCTGTCTTTATGGGTTTGAGACAATTGCCAATCCACCTGCCCCCCGGCACTTCAATAAGGTGATAGGTGAAATGGGACATGACGACCACGGCTGCCAAGTAAGGTATCAGGTAGAGGTCGCCGACCAAGCCTGACCCGTCCCCTCCGCTAACAATTTCAGGAAACAGCCGCGTGCCGATTACACCGAATAGTATCGCCAGGAAAAAATGGTTCATGTAAACGGAATAGGAAATCTTCGCGAGATAGCGGAAAACGGGCAATCCCATAAATTTCGAAATATACCCCCCGTCGAAAGCGAACAAAACGACAAAGCCGAAAATTAGCGGCGCCGCGAAAAATTGAAGCGCTCCGCTGGAAAAATAGATGAAGACGGAGCAAATGACGAGATAAGCGACTTCCAATACAGACGTAGTCCTCGGGGTCATTGGTTTTTCTTTAACCTCTTGCCGGGCTTTGACCTTTGCATAAGCCCAAGCGCCGAGGACGCCCGTGAAAAAACCGCCAAGGCAACGCAGGAATCCATAGTCATAGGTAATGTCCATATTGGGTTTGAGATGGTACAAAACCATGTAAGCTCCGGTAACGCCCACCCCCATCAGTCCGAAATGCCAGAGCTTTTTCGGCGGCGCCCAGAGCATCATGCCTGCAAAAACAAAATAGGCAAAAAACTCGACACTGATTGTCCAGCTGGGCGCATTAAAACTTAACGAGTCATTCAGCCCCATTGAATGGGTCAATGTTAAATTCGTTAGAGCAGACCACCAATTATTGGCGGCCTCCGGCGAAAATGGCAAAACTTCCCCGGGATCATGAGTGGCCAGTCCCACCTCGTGAGCCCACAGTCTGAAAATAGCGAAAGCAAAAAAGAGCCCGAAGGTGAACAAATGCAACGGATAGAGACGCGCAAACCTTTTACCAATGAATGATTTTACCTGATACATGCTATGCAAGTTATTCCGGTACAAGGTAAACATCAAAAAACCGGAAAAAGCAAAAAACATGTCGAGCATGAAGAAGGCATCATTGATGAATGTGCGGTAATTCAGATAGGAAAACCAATTCGTGTGATGCACGGCAATCAATATAGCAAACACCCCTCTGAACCCGTCTAACGCGGCAAAATAGGGGCGAGAGGCCAGTTTGGCCTTCACTTTTGCGGGTTTGGCGGGCGAAATCATGCCCTCCCTTACACTTTGGACACAAAAATAGTCTTAACGGAACGAGAGCGGGGGCAAACACGTAGTATTTGTGTCTAATGAAAGGAGACATTTAAATGGAAAAAGAACATGTAAAATCCGCCGGAAATAAAGCTGCCGGCAAAGCGAAAGAAAAAGCTGGCGAAGCAATGGATGATAAAAGCCTAGAAGCCAAAGGCAAATATCAGCAGGCCAAAGGTGAAGCACAAGAAGCCGTTGGCGATACAAAAGATGCCATCAAAAAGGCTACGAAATAAGCCATGACCGACGACCATGAAAAAGCCAAAGCCAATAAACAAGATGGCAAAATAAAAGAAAAAATTGGTGAAGCCACTGATGATAAGTCATTGAAAGCGAAAGGTAAGATTCAAAAAGCCAAAGGAAATATTCAGGAGGCTATTGGAGATGCTAAAGATGCTTTAAAAGTTGATATTGGGTCTTAGCTTTTTCAGACACTTATGCAAAGCGTTCTCATACTAAATTATGAGGCGCTTTTTTTATATATAAAAATTCTCAAAACGCTTAAAGCTCTAATCAGAAATATAACGTGAGGACCAAGCGGCCAAAACCCGTCCGACATAGTCAGCATCCTTAGAGTTTCTCAGTAATAAATGATCTGCCCCGTCGAGACTGACAAAGCTTTTGGGGTGTTTTGCCATTTCATAAATATGCGCCGCATTTTCTATGCCGACAACCGCGTCTTGAGGTGAGTGAAAGATGAGAAGAGCCTGCGGCAGGTCGCCAATTTCCATGGCAATATCCTGATTTTCAATATCATCCAAAAATTGTTCTTTAATAATAAAAGGCCGGCCGCCGAGCAAAACTTTGGCCTCTCCCTCTTCTTCAATTTCTTCTAGCTGATCCGCAAATTGATGCACGATGTGTGTCGTGTCACAAGGAGCGCCAATTGTAGCAACGGCCTTGCATTCAGGAATTTCATCAGCGACTTTGAGCGCCGCTGTCCCGCCAAAACTATGACCAATCAGAATACAGGGCGGCATTTCGTTTTCGCGCAGGTATTTCGCAGCGGCTAATATATCAGCCACATTGGAAGAAAAATTCGTATCTGAAAAGTTTCCGTCCGACTGACCCAGCCCGGTAAAATCAAATCGCAACATACCGTAGCCCTCTTCCACCAGAGCTTTTGAGATCGTGCGGATTGGTTTTAGGTCTTTTCCAATGGAAAAACCATGCGCGAACAATACCCAGCCTTTGACCGCTCCCTCTTCAGGACGATCAAGCCGCGCAGAAAGCGCATCACCAAAGGCACCTTGGAAAGAAATCTTATCACTTTTCATAACTTACCCTCTCGTCTTAAAGAGTAAAGCGCAAGTCACATTCTGTTTAAAAAGCGTTTTGAAAAGCCTGCATAAATGCGCTCAACTCTGAAGGGGGTAAGAGGTTAATCCCTGCTGCAGCGGCTCTTCCCCCGCCTGTTTCAAATTGCATGGCAAGTTCATCAGCGCCTTGGCGTTTTGAAAGGGGCGCTCGGAGGCTGACCAGATATCCACCGGCGATTTGCGTCAATACGGCATGAGCTCTGTCTGGATAAGCTTGAGACAATGCATTGCCATGAAGTCCTGACATCCGACGAGAAGACGCGGCATCGGGAAGAATAACAGCGTAATGAGTTTCGGTATCCAGCTCAACTTGGCCGGCCTTCATAGCGGCAAGATCTGTTTCGTACCCCGCCTCTAGTTCTGAGTAAATCGATGTCCTGGTAGACAAAAAATCCATAGGAGTTTCGTATTTCACCAATTCGCGGAACAGAGCCTCGGGGTGAAAATGTAAGTCTGATAAATCAGCGCCATATCCATTATAATTTATAAGGAGACCTAATCTCTCCAAAGATTCTAACGGCAAATCAAGGTGCGACGCCTTTCTTCGGGCGAGTTCCGGAAAATTGTCCCCAAAAGCCGCCGTAACGGCCCAAGCGCGATAAGCTTCCCCTAAATAGTCATCGACTAATAACGCTGTGCAGACTTCAGATGACGTATCAATGAAGGTCTCCAGGTTTCGATGCAACGGAATTGGGTCTGCATGATGATGGTCAAAATAATATACCCCGGCTCCGGCTGTGAGTATGCGTTCAAGCGAATCCCGGTTCTTGGACAAAGAAATATCCAGCACTGTAACGCGGTCCCCCTCTCCCGCATCGACCCGTTTGAGTAGCTCAATATCTCGCTTTCTCCCCGTCACGAGCTGCGCCTCACGAGGATCAGCCAGTCGCAATTGCACAAGCGATAGGATGCCATCCGCATCACCGTTGAAAACATCAAAGTCAGCCATGGTAATTGCTCCGGCTATCTATTCGCTTTAGGGCTCATCGTTCTGGTTCTTGAGATATCCTTTTTCCAGAAGATAATTTACGATCATCTTAGCCGCCTCTTCCGCGCTCATATCGACAGTATTGACAGAAATTTCAGCATTCTCAGGGGACTGATATTCTGAATCAATGCCTGTGAAGTTCTTTATCTCTCCTGCCCGAGCGCGGGCATAGAGACCCTTTACGTCGCGTGCTTCAGCAACTTCCAGAGGCGTATCCACAAAGATTTCGATAAATTCATCGTCGGACAGCATTTCTCTAATAGATTGACGTTCAGCTCTATAAGGTGAAATAAACGCCGCCATTGTGATGAGGCCGGCATCGAGCATGAGCTTTGAAACTTCTCCGATGCGGCGAATGTTTTCAACCCGGTCCGCTTTGGTGAAGCCCAGATCTCGGTTCAGACCATGGCGTACATTATCTCCGTCCAGAGTATATGTATGCTTGCCAATCGCCTGTAATCGCTTGTCAACGAGATTTGCGATCGTCGACTTCCCGGATCCTGACAGGCCTGTGAACCAGAGCAGTGTAGGCTTCTGACCTTTTTGATCTGCGCGGGCCGCCTTGTCGGTCGCCATATGCTGCCAAACAACATTTTGTGCGCGGCGCAGCGCGAAATTCAACATACCCGCGCCAACCGTCGCATTTGTCTGACGGTCGATAAGGATAAAAGCGCCCGTGTGGCGGTTGTTCTTATACGGATCAAAAGCAATTGGTTTGGACAGGCTAATATTGACAACGCCAATTTCATTCAGCTCAAGGGTTTTTGCCGCGACTTCAGAAAAGTCATTGATATCAATGCGGTGCTTCAAAGTTGTAACACGTGCCGGCGTGTTCGAATTTGTTGTTTTCAATAAATATTGCCGTCCCGGATAGAGTTTGCTTTCATCCATCCAGATAATATTTGCCTGAAATTGATCTGCCTGTTCGGCGGGCGCATCTGTGCCGCAAATCATATCACCGCGGGAAATATCAATTTCATCCTCGAGCGTTAAAGTAACGGCCATATCTTCCCGTGCGGTTTTTTTATTGCCGTCAAAGGTCACAATGTCTTTAACGCGGGACCTTTTGCCAGATGGAGTAACAATTATGTCATCGCCCTGATTGATAACACCGCTCGCAATCGTCCCTGAAAACCCTCTGAAATCAAGATTAGGACGGTTTACCCATTGGACAGGTAAGCGAAACGGAGAATCGAGAGAGCGTTCTTCTACATCGACATCTTCAAGATAACTTAGAAGAGTTGGGCCCTGATACCAATTTGATCTCTCGGACCGTTGAATAACATTGTCGCCATCCAGGGCTGAAATAGGAACGCAAATGATTTCTTTAAAATCAAGGTCTTTTGCAAATTTCCGAAAGTCGACTTCGATCTTATTATAAATAGCCTGATCGAAATCATTCAGATCCATTTTATTGATCGCAACGACAACATGACGAATGCCAAGCAAAGAGGCTATAGAGGCATGACGCCGTGTTTGTTCTTGAACGCCGTATCGCGCGTCAATCAACAAAATCGCCACATTGGCTGTGGAGGCCCCTGTTGCCATATTCCGGGTATATTGAACATGACCGGGTGTATCCGCGACGATGAATTTACGTTTATCCGTCGAAAAGAACCGATAGGCGACATCAATGGTAATGCCCTGCTCCCGTTCAGCGGCAAGTCCGTCGACCAATAGGGCGAGATCCATTTTATCACCCTGAGTGCCGGACTTTTTCGAATCTTTCTCAATGCTTGCGAGCTGGTCTTCGTAAATCAGCTTGGAATCATATAGCAGCCGGCCAATCAGGGTGGATTTCCCGTCATCTACCGATCCGCAAGTGATAAAACGCAAGTAAGACTTGTTTTCCTGCGCCTGAAGGTAGGCTTGGATATCCGTGGCAATAAGGTCGTCGAGATGGGCCATTAGAAATACCCCTCTTCTTTTTTCTGTTCCATAGAGGCTCCGGCATCGGAGTCGATCACTCGGCCCTGGCGTTCTGATGTAGTCGTCAGTAACATTTCCTGAATAACTTCTGGAAGGGTGGCAGCTTCGCTTTCAACAGCGCCCGTTAAAGGATAACACCCCAATGTGCGGAACCTCACTGATTTCATGTCCGGCGTTTCACCCTCTTTCAAAGGCATTCGGTCATCATCTACCATAATCAGAACGCCGTCACGTTCGACCACAGGGCGCGGCTTCGACAAATACAAGTCGGGAATCGGGATCGCCTCACGGTGAATATATTGCCAGATGTCTAGCTCAGTCCAATTGGAGAGAGGAAAGACGCGCATGCTCTCGCCTTTATGGACGCGGGTATTGTAGATATTCCAAAGTTCCGGACGTTGGTTCTTGGCGTCCCAACGATGGTTTTCCGACCGGAAAGAGAAAATGCGTTCCTTCGCGCGAGATTTTTCTTCGTCGCGGCGCGCACCGCCAAAGGCGGCGTCAAATTTATACTTATCCAAGGCCTGTTTCAGGCCCTGGGTTTTCATAATGTCTGTATGCACAGCAGAGCCATGTGTGAACGGCCCCACACCCTGCTCTACACCATCCAAATTAATATGGACGATAAGTTCCATGCCGACATCTTTCGCGCGTTGATCGCGAAAGGCATACATATCCTTGAACTTCCAGCGCGTATCGACATGCATAAGCGGGAAAGGCGGAGGAGACGGATAAAACGCTTTCTGAGCCAAATGAAGCATCACTGAGCTATCCTTACCAACAGAGTAAAGCATGACAGGGTTTTCGCATTGAGACGCAACTTCGCGCATAATGTGCATGCTCTCAGCTTCCAGACGGTCAAGATGGGTTAAGGAGAGACCGGATTCAGCGGCGACCTCTCTTTCCATCACGGTAAGCTTCGATAGAGCCTGCTCATGGGTTTTGGTAGTGAGCGATCCGCCACTTTGCAGACGCGTCAGGGTCTTGCCGTCATTAAATATCTTTCGAGAAATCGTCGTCAAAGACTGCCCCGTCGCTTCGGCAAGGGCCTTTCCGCGTTTGATAATATCGTCGCTCATATTAAGCCTCTCATTGGTGTGGGAGATTTCCCACGCAGAATTCTGAGAACGCTATTTAGGCAGAATTAGCGAAAAGTAAACCCGTTATGGGAAATTTCCCACGATAGCGACATTTTGCATGGACGCCAATTTCAGACGTTAATTGCTTGCGCCCTTTCCTTGTGGAAGGATACCTTATGACATCTCCTTCTATCCCCAGAGACAAAAAAGCCGATTACACCGCCGAGATGATGGAGAAGCGGCGCGCCTTTCTTGAGGCTCAGCGCTCCGTTTTCCTTCCCCACACAGGTCAAAGTAGTTTCGATCCCGCCTCTCTTGCCGGAAATATTGAAAATGCCTTTGGCGCGACTCAGGTCCCCATCGGACTTGCCGGACCGCTTAAGGTCAACGGAGAGTACGCCACGGGCAATTTTTACGTCCCCCTCGCCACGACGGAAGGTACTTTGGTCGCCAGCTATTCTCGCGGCATGGGGGTTTTACGGGCAGCAGGCGGCGTAACCACAACCGTAATAGAGCGCTATATGCAACGCGCCCCTGTTTTTCATTTTGAGAATGCGCGCCAGGCAAGGGATTTTGGGAAATGGCTCTCTGACAATCTGGAGGAAGTAAAAAAAGCTGCAGATTCAACAAGCTCTATCGGCAAGCTAAGCCATATCGAACAATATGGCGTCTCCAAGATGCGCTATCTGCGGATGAATTTCACAACCGGAGATGCGGCCGGACAGAATATGTCGGGCAAGGCGGCTCAGGCAGCCTGTCAGTGGATTCTAAAGCATTGTGGTTTCAAGACGCGCTACACTCTGTCCGGCGCAATCGATACAGATAAAAAACATTCATATCTGAATACGTTACACTCACGCGGGGCGCGAGTTGTAGCCGAGGTCAACCTTCCCGCCGAATTGGTACGTGAAAAACTCCGGGTCGAGACAAAAGATATCTACCGCGCTCGGCAAGTCTCAACGCTTGGCGGCATGCTGGCTGGGACAAGCAATAATGGCCTCCATGCGGCGAATGCACTTGCCGCGCTCTTTATCGCAACAGGCCAAGACGCGGCCAATGTCGCTGAAAGCCAAGCTGGTCTAACCTATGTTGAGCTGAATGAGGACGACTCGCTCTATTGGTCGATCACTCTGCCCTCACTCATCGTCGCGACTTATGGCGGCGGGACAGGCTTAGCGACCCAGCGAGAGTGCCTAGAGGTTTTGGATTGCTATGGTGCGGGGAAAGCCCTGAAGTTTGTCGAGATTTGTGCGGCCACCGTGTTGGCGGGTGAGCTATCCCTCGCTTCGGCTGTGGTTGGCGGCGACTGGGTGGAAAGCCATGACTCCCTCGGGCGCAACAGGCCTTAACGTTTCATATTTCAAGAAAACCAGTGCGTTTAAGTGGTGCGGGCGGCCGGAATCGAACCGGCACTCCGAAATTCGGAACAAGATTTTAAGTCTTGCGTGTCTACCAATTCCACCACGCCCGCTGACTGAACGCTGATTTAGGCGGATGGCCGGAGTCGAGCAAGCTATTTATCAGTGAATTCAAAGGATTTTTTGAAAGTCGTTGTGATTATCTTTATGCTTAGGTCAAAACAAACAGGCCAACCCGGAAGGATTGACCTAAAACTTAAATAATATGATTGTTTGAATGAGGCGTTATGAGTTTTCAGGTGCCATATCATCTTCCCTCATTGAATCGCCCTTCATAGTATCTTCTTCCATCATAGACTCTTCCTTCATCATGGCGTCGTCTTTCATCATGGCATCCTTCTTCATGGAGTGTTCTTCCATTTTCATAGACTTATCTTTCATGGAATCTTTCTTCATCATTGAGTCCTCATCCATCATACGATCTTCCTTCACCATGGAATCATCTTTCATGTGATCCCCTGACATGGAGTCCTCTTTCATGGCGTCTTGCATTTCAGAGTCGTTTTGAGTGGTTTGAGCATAGGCTGGAACCGCCAGGCAAAGTGCTGCAGCAGCAGAAATAAGAGTAATTTTGGTAAAATTGGGCATTAAAGTCCTCCGTGATTAATATAACAAAATTACAATAGCAGGCTCATTCCAAATGTAATTTCACCATACACGCCACTTCACTCACTTCTATGTGAGGGCTTTGCGAGAAAAATGGCGTTTAAGGGGTTAGAGCAGAAATGAGATCGTGCAATTTTGACTCTACCTTCGCCAGCACGTCCTTGTCTCGCCCCCGCGCGACGAAATTTACGCCGCGTAGCTCGTCATTGAAAAAAGGATAGCTGCCAAGGCTGGCGCCGGGGTGGTCTTTCTCGATATCCGATAGCCCCTCGGCCGCATCGCCTTCGCCGATACCTTCGGCGGTCACGTTGATAGAGTAAATCTTAGCCCCGCCTTTGATGCGGTGGGGGATATCTTCGAGCATACCTCGCATAATTTGCGGCACGCCTGCCAAGGTAAAAACGTTTTTCGTCTGAAAGCCCGGCGCCTGGCTGACCGGATTCTTGATAAGACTCGCCCCGTCCGGAATACGCGCCATGCGCCGCCGGGCTTCGTTCAACTCTTCAAGGGAATAACGTTCGCGCAATGCCTCAATTGCATCATCGCGCTCACTAATACCAAGATCAAAAGCGGCAGCAATGCAATCGGCTGTGATATCGTCATGGGTTGGTCCAATTCCGCCTGTCGTAAACACATAGTCAAAACGGTCTGAAAACGCTTTTACTGTGTCTCGAATGATCTCTACCTTATCCGATATTATACGCGCTTCTCTAATACTTACGCCAAGTGGTTCCAGAAATTTCGCGATTGTGCCGAGATTTGTATCCTGGGTTCGCCCTGACAGTAATTCATCTCCGATGAGTATCACCCCGGCGGTTACAGTTTTGTCCATCATTCACTCCTTTGAAAGCCGCTATTAGGACTGGCCCGTTTGCGCGTCCACTGTTATACGGCGCAAATGAATTATGTAGATGCAAGTGATGCCGACGATCTCCGTGACGGCGCGATTAAACTCCACGGCCCGGAAGGATTTGAAGGCATGAGAAAGGCGGGGCAACTCTCCGCCAAATGTCTCGATATGCTCGCCCCGCTTGTTCAGCCAGGTGTCACAACGGCCGCATTGGATGCGAAAATATACGAATTTGCGATGGATCATGGCGCTCTGCCCGCCACGCTCGGTTATCGCGGTTATAAACACTCCGTCTGCACCTCTATCAATCACGTCGTCTGCCACGGCATACCTAATGATAAGCCACTCAAGGAGGGCGATAGCGTTAATTGCGATGTCACCTTGATTGTGGATGGCTGGCACGGCGATACGTCTCGCATGTATGTGGCCGGAGAACCGGACCGAAAAACCGAACGCCTCATCAACATTACCTATGACGCCCTCATGATGGGTATTGCAGCGGTCAAGCCCGGGAATACGACCGGTGATATTGGCCACGCTATTCAAAAATATGCCGAAGGTGAGCGCTGTTCTGTTGTCACGGATTTTTGCGGCCACGGCATTGGCAAGCTCTTCCACGACGCGCCCAACATTTTGCATTTCGGCCGCAAAGGCGAAGGCGAAGTCTTGCGCGAAGGCATGTTCTTTACGATTGAGCCCATGATAAATCTCGGCAAGCCCGATGTCAAAATACTGTCTGACGGCTGGACGGCCGTTACGCGTGATCGCAAGCTGACAGCGCAATTTGAACATTCCATCGGCGTCACGAAAGACGGCGCCGAAGTCTTTACCTCGTCACCAAAAGGTCTACACCGACCACCTTACGCCTAAGAGAAATAATGTCGGGGAGAGAAGATAAACCGCATTACCTGGCCCACCGTGATCGGCAAAGGGCCAAGTTCGCCGCCTCGGGTGGCGACAGCTTTGCGGATTACGAGCTGCTTGAGCTTTTCCTGTTCAACTCCATTCCTCGCCGCGACGTCAAACCTATTGCAAAGGACCTTCTCAAAACCTTTGGCAATCTTGGCGAAGTTTGCGCTGCGCCGCTGCACCGTCTGACGGAAATCAGAGGAATTGGTGAGAAGACAGCACTTGATTTGAAACTTCTTCACGCTGCCTCTGTTCGAATGGGGCGTGAAAGTGTGCTTGGACGACCTATCCTATCGTCCTGGACGGCGCTCCTCGACTATTGCCGCTCGGCCATGCAGTTCGAGCCCGTCGAGCAATTCCGCGTCTTATTTTTGGATAGAAAGAATCGCCTGATCGCAGACGAAGTTCTGGGTCGGGGCACTATTGACCGAGCTCCTGTTTACCCACGCGAAATCATCAAACGCGCCCTCGCTCTTGAGTCCACAGCGATCATCCTTGCTCACAACCACCCCAGCGGCGACCCAACGCCGAGCCAATCTGACATTACGATGACAAATGAAGTCATTGCGTCCGCCAAAGCGATGGGTGTTGTCGTTCATGATCACCTTATTATCGGGCGCGAGAATGTTGTGAGTTTTAAGACGCTTGGTTTGATGTGAGCCACGAAATTGAATAGCGGTTAAAACGCTTCTGACTTGACCGAAGCCCTGCTTTCCTTTCAGGTAAGAAAAACGACCAGGGGAAATATATGAGCGACTCAACCGAGGGGTATGTACCACCGAAAAAGCCGGGATATCGGACTGTGGTTCTTTTCCTGCTCACTATTGTTTACGGGTTCAATTTTATTGATCGGCAGATTGTCGGCATTCTTGCACCGTTCATTCAGGCTGATTTAGAGCTAACCAATACACAGCTCGGCTTGCTCATCGGTCTCGCCTTTGCCGCCTTTTATACTATTATGGGTATTCCCCTGGCCTTTCTTGCCGACAAGATGAATCGCGTTAACTTGCTTGCGATTGCATTGGCGGTCTGGAGCGGCTTCACGGCCCTGACAGGTATGTCACAGAACTTCCTGCATATCGCTTTGGCGCGGATTGGCGTTGGTATTGGTGAAGCAGGCGGTAGTCCGCCCTCACATTCGATGATTTCTGACTTTTATGGGAAAGAAGAAAGATCTGGCGCCTTGGGTATTTACTCCCTCGGCATCCCACTTGGCATCATGTCGGCTTATTTCTTTACAGCGGCCTTGTTAGGGACTGACCCAAATGTAGTCGATTGGCGGCGAATTTTCATTATTCTCGGCCTAACAGGTATAGTCCTGGCGGTCATTGTTCGGGTTGTCATCAGAGAGCCACGCCGCGGCGCGATGGAAACAAAAGTCACGCCCACCTCCGCCTATATTCCTTTAGGTGAGTCTTTTCGGAGATCGAACTTGCCGCCGCGCTTTGCTTTGGCAGGCCTATTCCTAGCGATAGTTCTTGCCGGTTTATTCGTCGGAAATCTAAGCTGGCTCTTTGTTGTCATCGCTATTTTATTAGCAATGTCCATTTTTCTTTTGAGCCTTCAACCCGGCGTTATAACGCTAGTCTCTATCCCTTCTTGGTGGTGGATGTGTCTCGGAATCGCTTTTGCCAGTTTCGCCAGCTATGCTTTGTCCGGCTTTCAAACCAAATATCTCCGCCTCTTGGATCCGGAGTTCAATTTTCGAACAATTGTTATCTGGATCGGGGTGATTAATGGGACATTTTATGTGGCCGGCACGTTTTTCGGAGCTAAACTGGTCGATATTTTAGCGAAGAAAGACATTCGCGCTTACGGATTTATACCCGCTTTTGCGACAGCGATTGCGCTTCCTCTAGCGATTGCTGCGTTCTGGGTGCCTTCGGTCGTCGCCCATCTTGCGATTGGCGCGGTCCTGCAACTTTTCCTAGGTGTGTATCTGGGCCCGAGCTTCGCTATCGCTCAGACTTTGGCTCCGATACGGTTGCGGGCTATGTCCACAGCGTTATTCTTTTTCGTCTTGAACATGATTGCTCTAGGCGGCGGACCAACTTTCGCAGGCGCCATGATTGACGTCTTCCTCAATCTGGAATTTAACGAGCTCATTTCGACGCGATATGCGATGTATTCTACATTCGGAGCCTTCATCTTAAGTATATTGGCCTATCTCTTTGTCACCCGAACTCTTCCGAAGGATTGGGCCGCCGCTGAAATCAGAAACTCTGTAGCTCCAAAATAAACATCAATCTTCACCCACGCTCTTGACCTAACGGCGCAGTGGGGGCAATCCGCGCGGCAGATATTCAGCTAAAGAGTCTGTCCCATGATTGAACGCTACGCCCGTAAGGAAATGACCGAAATTTGGTCTGCCGCGACTAAATACCGGATCTGGTTCGAGATTGAGGCGCACGGATGTGATGCGCTTGCGGAACTTGGTGTTATTCCAAAATCTGCCGCCAAGAATATCTGGGACCGGGGAGGCTCCGTCGAATTTGATGTCGCAAAAATCGACGAAATTGAACGCGAAGTAAAACATGACGTAATCGCCTTCCTCACTCACTTGGCCGAATTCATTGGCGAAGACGCGCGTTTTGTGCATCAGGGCTTCACGTCCTCCGATATCCTGGACACAACCCTCTCTGTCCAGCTCGCCCGCGCGACCGATATTCTCTTGGCCGGTCTGGATCGCGTTCTAGCGGCGCTGAAAAAGCGCGCCGAAGAGCATAAATATACCATCACAATCGGTCGCAGCCATGGCATTCACGCGGAGCCAACAACCTTTGGCGTCAAACTCGCGCGATTCCATGCAGAGTTTTTCCGCGCCAAAACCCGCCTCCTCCAAGCAAGGGAAGAGATTGCCGTCTGCGCGATTTCCGGCGCTATTGGAACTTTCGCCAATATCGACCCAAGCGTCGAAGAGCATGTCGCCAAGGAAATGGGATTGGCGATTGAACCTGTTTCCTCGCAAATCATACCGCGTGACCGCCATGCTGCTTATTTCGCAACACTCGGCGTGATTGCGTCATCAATTGAAAATATCGCGGTGGAGATCCGCCATTTGCAACGCACAGAGGTTTTGGAAGCCGAGGAGTTTTTCTCCAAAGGCCAAAAAGGCTCCTCTGCCATGCCGCATAAGCGTAATCCCGTTCTGACAGAAAACCTGACCGGACTTGCGCGCTTGGTGCGTATGGCTGTTGTTCCGGCCATGGAAAATGTCGCTCTTTGGCATGAACGTGATATCTCACACAGCTCCGTTGAACGCGGCACCGGACCTGATACGACTGTGCATCTGGATTTTGCCTTGCACCGCCTAGCGGGCGTTATTGAAAACCTCGTTGTTTACCCAGAGAAGATGAAGGGCAATATGGACCGCTTAGGCGGACTGCATAACAGCCAACGTTTTCTTCTCGCTCTGACTCAGGCCGGAGAACAGCGCGAGAGCGCCTACCATCTCGTACAACGTAATGCGATGAAAGTGTGGGAGATGTTCCGCACCCAAGGCAGCGCCGGTGAAGGATCTTTCCTAAACCTCATTTTGCAAGACAAGGACGTTATGGCCCTCCTCTCCGAAGACCAGGTCCGTGCGATGTTCGATGATGATTACCACCTCAAACATGTCGACACGATCTTTGCGCGAGTATTTAGATAGGCCCGCGTTCTTCTGCAATCTTCATTCAGCGCGACCCGACGGAATGAAGATAAGGATTATCATGTCCAAATCCGGTCCTTCCCGTAATGCCTAGGACAGATTCATGGTTAAAAGCGGCTTAATTTCATTTAATACTTCAGTTGTTTAGGTCAGTTTTAAGCCTCAATGCTACTTGACTGCATTTTTTTATAAAAATATTTTTATAGGAAAATCATTAGCTTACGCCAAAAATTAACGATTACAGAAACCATTGTAAACACCGCCCTAACGCGTGATTCGGCGTTCATTTACCAATGTTCGTTACACAGAGACCATAACAATAATAAAATTATCTCAGTGTGAAAAAAGGACCTAGGAAATGAAAAAGATCGTCTCTCTTTTAAGTGCAGCTCTTGTGACAACAGCTTTCGGCGCGACCGCTTATGCCGCGTCTCCAGATGTATATGTTGTTAACTTTAGAAACAATACTGACGTTCAAAGTCAGCGCCTCGACAGCGCCCTTGCCTCTGCCGTGCCAATGGCCGGTGTAAATGCCGAAGAAGTCGTTATCGACACCTCTAATGCGGCGAAGTGGGAAAAAGGCGCATATGATGCGTTTGACTATGACATTGTGCCAATTTTCAACAAGTGGGTCGGCCTGCCCGGTTTCGCCGCAGTCGTCGATGCGCGCACGAAACGCGTTATCGGCTGTGTAAACGCGTCATTTGCGCCGCAGGAAATTGCTCAGGAACTTCGTAAAATGACGGCACAAGCCAAAGGGCAAGCTTATATGTCCAGCGCCTCTGTCGGCGGAAAGACAACCCGTTGTCCTGCAGCTCATAATGAAATGCCGGCCGGTTAAAAATGACGAGCTAAACCGTGGGAACAGGCCCGGGCCTCTTAAATGGCTCGGGCTTTTTTATAGGATATGCTTGGGGACAAACCCTTCCGATATCTATAGAAAGACTTTCATGATCTCTTTATTTTCGAAAATCATTTCGGCAGTGGTTTTAGTTGTGATTCTCTCCTTGGGATTGTCGTCCGTTTCGGCTGCTTACTCGCCCGTTGTGAAGCCTGATATTTATGTCGTGATGTTTCGGGCTGATTGGTGCGCGCCTTGTAAGGTTGTTGAGCCACGTTTAGGGCAAGCATTAGCAGGATTACATGACCCAGCGATTGAATATGTGAATATTGATATTTCCGGAGGTCAAGGCGAATGGAATTCTCACGCAGTCTTCGATCGTCAGATCGTACCCCAATATAATATGTGGCTAGGTATTACCGGGTTTGCCGCCATTATCGATGCCGATACGAAACGTACTTTGGGCTGTGTGAACATGAACTATAATGCCGAGGCCATGCAGATACATATTCGCAACTTAAAAAGGCTGGCTCTCAAGAACCAGCCTAATATCGATTTAACCTGCCCCGACGCGAATAATCCAGTATAGGTTATCCCAACATCTATCTGTTATCTATAAGGTTTACGCCTCTAGACCATAAACTTCAGCGCGCGCCTCTTTGAGATAAAATGCCATTTTTTCTCGAATAGTTGCATCAGAAACATCTGCATTTGCTGTGTCAAAATCGCGTCTCAATTTCCGGAAGACGTCCTCTTCCCCTTTTTCTTCCATATCAGCCGCGATGACTTCCTGAGCGTATTTCTCCTTATCGGAGCGGCCCATAATCTCTGCTGCCCAATGGCCAAGCGCTTTATTGCGTTTTGCGGCAGCCCGGAATTCTTTGGCCGCCTCCAGAACGAATTTGGTTTCTTGTCCCCGCTCGCGATCTTCAAATTGTGTCATGTCTAAATCCTATTGCGTGAAAGCTTTTCTTCTATCATATTTATGGCGAGGCGTGGTGTACTGCAAGACGCAAAATCCTCATATTTATCCTGTCACACACATTGCGATTTACGACCCATCCGTCTATGAGGCGAGTTTATTAGTGCCGAGTCGTCTGACGACCCACTGCACCATCGGGAGAGCGACCCATGAGCCGCCGTAAACAAATATACGAAGGTAAAGCGAAAATCCTTTACGAAGGACCTGAACCGGGCACGCTTGTTCAGTATTTCAAGGATGATGCCACTGCCTTCAATGCCCAGAAAAAGGCAACGCTCGATGGCAAAGGTGTTTTGAACAATCGGATTAGTGAATTCGTGATGTTGCGTCTGGGTGAGATTGGTATCCCAACTCATTTTCTTAAACGCCTCAATATGCGCGAGCAATTGATCAAAAAGGTCGAGATTATTCCTCTCGAGGTTATTTGCCGGAACGTAGCCGCAGGAACGATGGCCAAGCGTCTTGGTATGGAAGAAGGCGAGAAGCTGCCGCGCTCAATTGTCGAATTCTGCTTGAAACGTGATGATCTGGGAGACCCTTTGATTGCCGAAGAGCATATCCACGCCTTTGGCTGGGCCAACGCTTCGGAACTGGACGAAATGATCGCCATGACCTTGCGCATTAATGACTATTTACAGGGGATGTTTGGCGGTATCGGTATTAACCTGATCGACTTTAAAATTGAATTTGGCCGTCTGCCCTTGTCCAATGAAGACGGCATTATAGGACATCAGGTTATTCTCGCCGATGAGATAAGCCCGGACAGTTGCCGCCTCTGGGATCGTGAAACAAATAAAAAACTCGATAAAGATCGCTTCCGACGCGATCTCGGGGAAGTTACCGAAGCTTATACTGAAGTTGCCACACGGCTTGGTATTTTAAAGCCGCAAAGCCAAAATAATGTGACCAATCTATCGGTCGTAAAAAATGATGAAGAGTAGTCAGGACGCCTTATGAAAGCCCTTGTTTATATTGGTTTAAAACCCGGCGTTCTGGACCCGCAAGGCCGCGCCATTGCCCGTTCGTTAAACGACCTCGGTTTTGATGAAGTCAAAAACGCCTTTCAAGGAAAGATCATAGAATTAGAACTTTCCACAGAGGACAAGACTGAAGCTAAAGCCCAAGTGGAGCAGATGTGTGAAAAGCTTCTCGCCAATACGGTGATCGAAAGCTACCGCATTGAGCTTCGGGATTAGAGCCGTGCAAACTGCTGTTATTGTCTTCCCTGCCTCTAATTGCGATCGCGACGCGGCGGTGGCTTTAGAGAAAGTCACAGGGCGCGCCCCAAAATTAATCTGGCACAGAGACAGCGAAATTCCGGCAGACGTCGATTTTGTCTGCGTGCCGGGCGGGTTTTCTTATGGAGATTACCTACGATCTGGCGCTATGGCGGCCCGCTCCCCAATTGTTTCAGATCTTATCAAAAAAGCCAATAACGGCCTACCCGTCGCCGGGTTTTGCAATGGTTTTCAAATTTTGACTGAGACAGGGCTCCTCCCCGGCGCGTTGATACGGAATAAGAATTTGAAATTCGTCTGCCGCCCTGAACGGCTGGTCGTAAGCAATGTGAATACACGCTACACTTCTTATTATAAGCCCAAGTCTGTCGTAACTTATCCTGTCGCTCATCATGACGGCAGCTATTTTGCGGATGACGCAACTTTGAACAAACTTGAAAAAGATGACCGCATCGTGTTTCGCTATGCGGATAACCCTAATGGGTCCATGCGTGATATTGCAGGCATCATAAACGAAGCTGGTAATGTGTTTGGCATGATGCCTCATCCGGAACGTGCGGTCGACGATCTGCATGGCGGTACAGACGGGCTCGGCCTATTCAAATCTATTATTGAGTCTATCTAATGACGACACTTCCCGCCATTACGCCGAAGATCGTGAAAGAACATGGTTTGTCCGAAGACGAATATCAGATCATTTTAGATAGATTGGGCCGCGTTCCTAACATCAATGAGCTCGGTATTTTTTCTGTCATGTGGTCAGAGCATTGCTCTTACAAATCCTCTCGCCGTCACCTTGGTAAATTTTTGACCAAAGGGGACCGCGTTATCCAAGGTCCTGGAGAAAACGCCGGGGTTATTGATATCGATGATGGCGATTGCATTATCTTTAAAATGGAAAGCCACAATCACCCATCTTATATCGAGCCTTACCAAGGCGCAGCGACGGGTGTTGGCGGCATCATGCGCGACGTATTTACAATGGGCGCGCGACCAATTGCGCTTATGAACGCCCTGCGTTTCGGCGAACCTACCCACCCTAAAACCAAATCATTGGTCAACGGCGTTGTAGCAGGCATCGGCGGGTATGGTAATTGCGTCGGCGTGCCAACAGTAGGCGGCGAAACCAATTTTCACAAAGGTTATAACGGAAACATCCTCGTCAACGCCATGTGTGTTGGCCTCGCTCGCACAGATAACGTTTTCTATTCAGCAGCCAAAGGTGTCGGAAATCCAATTTTCTACGTCGGCTCTAAAACCGGGCGCGACGGCATTCACGGCGCGACCATGGCGTCTGCCGAATTTGACGATGACAGCGATGAGAAGCGCCCGACCGTCCAAGTCGGTGACCCTTTTACTGAAAAACTCCTAATCGAAGCTTGCCTTGAGTTAATGGCTACCGACGCCATTATTGCCATCCAAGATATGGGCGCAGCTGGCCTGACTTCTTCTTCCATTGAAATGGCGGATAAAGGCGGCGTTGGAATTGAGTTAAATCTTGATAAAGTTCCTCAGCGTGAAGACGGCATGACTCCTTACGAGATGATGCTCTCTGAGTCCCAGGAACGTATGCTGATGGTTATTCAGCCGGGAAAAGAACAACTCGCTTTCGACGTCTTTGAAAAATGGGAGCTGGATGTCGCAAAAATAGGCATCACCACCGATACAGGTAACCTGGTCCTCAAACACAAGAAAAAAGTTGTCTGTGACATCCCTATTGCGCCTTTGGCCGATGACGCGCCGAATTATGATCGTCCGCATGTGAAATCAGAACCGCGTCCGATATTGTCGGCGGAAGACATTCACGAAACTCAGGATTACAACGACGCCCTTGTGAAAATCATTCAATCACCGAATATTGCTTCCAAGCGCTGGATTTGGGAACAATATGATCGTCACGTGATGACAGACACAATTGATTCCAGCCAATCTGGCGGAGATGCCGCTATTGTGCGCATCCACGGCACAAATAAAGCCGTCGCGATTACAACGGATTGTACGCCCCGTTACGTGCAAGCTGACCCTTATGAGGGCGGCAAGCAGTGTGTCGCGGAGACTTGGAGAAACCTATCCTGTGTAGGGGCGGATCCGATCGCAATTACGGACTGCCTCAATTTCGGTAACCCGGAACGCCCTGAAATTATGGGGCAGTTTGTTGGAGCTATAGATGGCATGAATGAAGCTTGTCGCGCTTTTGATTACCCGGTCGTCTCGGGCAATGTTTCACTCTACAACGAAACGAATGGTGAAGCCATTCCTCCCACACCTGCTGTTGGTGGTGTCGGCCTGATTCCGAATCTAGATTTTTTCTCAACTTTAAAAGGCGCAAAAGAAGGCGATACGCTCATCCTCATTGGTGAGACGACAGGCTGGCTTGGCGCCTCTGTTTACCTATCCGAAATTATGTCGCGTGAGGACGGTGCTCCACCGCCGATCGACCTGCATACAGAAAAGCTTAATGGTGATTATATTCGTAAACTCATCCGCAATCGCCGCGTAAATGCCGTACATGATTGCTCAGATGGTGGACTGGCAATTGCCGCCTGCGAAATGGCTTTCGCTTCCAATATTGGCGTAAGCCTTCAAGCGTCACCGGACGGACCAACTCACGGCTGGTTATTTGGTGAAGACCAGGCCCGTTATCTGGTCGCAGTAGAGAAAAACTCGGTCAATCCCGTTGTGTCGACGGCCCACGCAAAAGGAATCGCTGCGGAAATAGTGGGGAAAGTTGGCGGAGATAGAATTACCGCTGTCGGAGGCTTTGATGTGTCTCTTTCTGGTTTGCGTCAGAAACACGAGGAATGGCTACCCGGCCTAATGGCGGGGGCAGATAGCTAATGGCTATGAAAGGTGAAGACATTGCCGAAATGATCGTCGAAGCTCTCCCCGGGGCTGAAGTTGAGATGATAGACCTCGCCGGGGATAACAATCATTGGAAAGCCGTGATAGTCAGTTCGGCTTTTGAAGGTCTTAACCGGGTCAGGCAACACCAGCTGGTATATGCGGCACTAAAAGGTAAAATGGATGGGTCAGAAGGTGAGTTGCATGCGCTTGCTTTGGAAACACGGACACCTTCCTGACAATCCGATCTTGAAGTTTAGAAAGGTCTGCCTACATGCAAATCAGACCTTTTAGAAAGATATATCATCATGGATACTAAAGACCAGATCGCAAAAACTGTCTCTGAAAATGACGTCGTGCTTTATATGAAAGGCACGCCGATTTTTCCTCAATGCGGCTTTTCTTCAACTGTTGTTCAAATTTTAGATTATCTTGGCGTAGATTATGCCAGCGTCAACGTATTAGAAGATCCTGATATCCGCCAAGGTATAAAAGATTATAATAACTGGCCGACAATCCCCCAGCTTTTCGTAAAAGGCGAATTTACCGGCGGGTGCGATATTATCCGTGAGATGTTCGAAAGCGGAGAATTACGTACGCTTTTGGCTGATAAGGGGGTTAAAACAAACGCCTAGCTGGATAATATCTCGTTAACAGAGACTTAATTTTTCCGAAACAACTTTTGAGTAATCTTGCGAATGGTTTGTGGGAACCAAAAAAGCAGGATTTGCAATGTCAAAGTTCGGGATTGCCGAATTATCGGCGCGTAAAAAAAATAGAATTTCAGGATTCAATGCCGGCTATGCTGACAGGCCAGGGCCAAAGCAAAAGAAATCAATGGGCCTCGGGCGCACAATTGGTTCGGCCCTTTCCATTATTCTTGGCGGCACACTCTGTTATGTCAGCCTTCACTATATGCCGGCATTTGTCGACACCCGCAAAATCATAGCGGCTTCCAAGCTGGACCAATCCTCCACACGTTTACAAGATGAAAATAGTGGCTTTTTATTAAAAGCTTATTGGGACGCTTTTAGCATCAGACGGACTTATCTCAGAGACGGACAGAGTATACAGGCTCAATACGCCCTTCCTGCCGGGACAGAGTTGGAATTGGGAATCAAACGGTGCCGCCCAGCTTTCATACTTGAGGTTTTTAACTGCGAAGTCATTGGAGAAAAAAGTTTTAAAATCACCGACGACCAAACTGGAACGCAACGTTTCCAATTCCAAGGCAAAGGGTTCTACCTGTTTGAAGAAAAATTAAGCGGCGTGTCTGCTGATACCAAATCAATATCGTATCGTGTCGTCTGGAGCAGGGCCTGACAACTCCGCTTATTTAGACAAATAAAAAACCCGCCTCGGAGGCGGGTTTTCTTTTGAATTATCCCTCGCAGATTAGCGAGAGTAGAATTCCACAACGAGGTTTGGCTCCATTACAACCGGATAAGGCACTTCGTCAAAACTTGGAACACGTGCGAAAGTTGCCTGCATCGCTTTCGGATCTACACTGATATAATCAGGAAGTTCGCGCTCGGCACTTTCAAGAGCTTCCAGAACCAAAGCCATTGTGCGTGACTTTTCGCGGACTTCAATGACATCACCAACTTTGCAACGGTATGAAGGGATATTTACCTTCTTGCCGTTTACAAGAACATGACCGTGATTGACGAATTGACGGGCAGAAAAGACCGTTGGTACAAATTTCGCGCGATAAACAATCGCATCGAGACGGCATTCTAGCAGACCAATCAGATTTTCAGAGGCATCGCCCTTCATGCGTGTCGCTTGATCATAAGTCCGGCGGAACTGTTTTTCCAGAATATTGCCGTAATAGCCTTTGAGCTTTTGCTTGGCGCGGAGCTGCGTACCGAAGTCAGACATTTTACCGCGGCGGTTTTGGCCATGTTGACCCGGACCGTAGGCGCGCTTGTTGACTGGTGACTTGGGGCGACCCCAAATGTTTTCGCCCATACGGCGATCGATTTTATATTTAGCTGAATTACGCTTAGACATGCGTTTATACTCTTTCATTTAGTGTGGCTCGGCATATCCAACCAATTCGGATAGCGATTTCAACGGCGGCACCACACTCACCCGTGATAAGTCGGGGCTTTTAGCGTCTGATTTGATCAAGTCAACCAGCCTTTTCAGGCCGCCGCCTTGCAAAATCAAAGCTCTGACTTGCAAAGATAGAGATTGTTTTACCCCAGACCCTGTGACAATCGCAGTTTATGGTAAGTTCGCAAAACAATACAGCCTCAGATCTCGCGCGCCGGGGTTTATTCGCCGGCATCGCGGCCTACACGATGTGGGGTCTTTTTCCTTTCTATTTCAAGGCAACGCATACTGTCCCGCCGGCAGAGTTTGTAGCTTACCGTATTTTGTTTGCTGTGCCTTTCGGCTTGCTCATTATCTTGTTTCGTAAGCAGGTCGGAGACGTGGTCAGAGCTCTCAAGAGCCCGAAAACTATCTTGCTCCTACTTTTTGCGGCTGTCGCATTGGCCTTTAACTGGGGCGTCTATATATTTGCGATACAACAGGAACAGGTGTTCCAGGCAAGCCTCGGATATTACATCAACCCGCTCATGTATGTTCTCGTCGGGGTAATATTTTTTAGTGAGAAACTCTCGCGGCTTCAGGGTTTTGCGGTCATTCTGGCTTTAATCGGCGTTGCCATACTTACGGTTTACGGCGGCGTCTTCCCGGCAATTGCGTTGATATTGGCGACCAGCTTTACGATTTACGGCGTCATCCGCAAATATGTGGAAATCGGCGCGATGCCCGGTCTCTTTATTGAGACAATGTTGCTTCTGCTGCCCGCGCTCTTTTTCCTTTTATATTTGCGGCAAGCTTCGCCCCTGCAGCTGGAACTCGCGGCACCAAGTCTTCAAACCCTTATTCTATTTTCAGGACCGCTCACCGTCCTGCCCCTGCTCGCCTTCGCCTTTGCCGCGCGGCGCCTGCGTTTGTCGACGCTCGGATTTTTACAATTTATTGGACCCACGCTTCAGTTTTTCTGCGGACTTTATTTCGGAGAAATATTTACCTTTGCCCATGCGATCTGCTTTGCGTTCATCTGGGTAGGGGTCGCCATTTTCTCTTATGACGCCTGGAGCAATAATCGGCGCGTGAAGAAGACCCGGCCTCAATAAACTTGCGCGCTATCCTTGTCCGCTAATAAATTTCATAAATAGCTCACCGGTCGGCGCAGCGGCAAAAACGCCTAGCAAATAAGCCACGAGCATAATCAGAGTTTGGCCGAAGAACAAAAAAGCTCCGTCGAGAATCATATTCTGATCCGGCGCCATTGGCGTGTTCTTTAGAGCGTCGCGCCTGACCTTAGCGAAAGCAAAGGTCGACACAGCCGCAAACACAAAAATCAATATCCAGGGCCACTTTAAAAACCCGGCGACTGCCGTGAGGATAATCAATAAATAGCCTAGATATTTCATGACTTGTCTCTCTCTACGCGGGCCTTACCGCGTCCCTCTGCAAGAGCTTTTACAATCCCTCTGAAAGTGCGCACTTCTTGCACGGTCATCTTGGCCCGCGTCAACGGGGCGCGGATGTTTTGCGCCATCAAGGCGCGTTTAGACTCCGGGAAGAAAAAACCAGCGCGCTCCAATTCCTCTTCAAGGTGTTCAAACAAACCCGTGAGGTCCTGTTTCGGAGCCGCGTCGCTAATCGCACGATTGAACACTTCGGGAATATTCTGGTGAACGGAATTCGCCCAAATATAGGCGAAGATATTGACGGCCTGTGCCAGATTCAGGGACTGAAATGCCGGATTAACAGGATAGGTGAGAATCGCATCGGCTAGAACTGTATCGGCATTGGTCAGCCCGGCTTTCTCCGGCCCGAACAGAATACCCGTCGGCAAGCCAGATTCGCTGAGGCCCCGTAGCTTAGGTCCGATGTCATCAGTCCCGATGACGGGGATTTCTAATTCTCTGCGGCGCGCCGTGGCGGCCAGCACAAATTTGAGGTCAGCCACAGCTTCTTCGGTAGTTTCAAAGACAGACGCATTATTCAAGACATCAAACGCCCCTGCGGCCATTGGCTCGGCAGCGGGGTTCGGCCAGCCGTCTCGCGGTGCCACCAGACGCAAATCAGTTAAACCGAAATTCAGCATGCAGCGGCAAGCCGCGCCAATATTTTCGCCGAGCTGTGGCCGAACAAGGATAACCGAGGGCGGTGGACGGCTTTCATCCCGCTCAATCAAGTTCCCCAACTGGTCTTTGGTGGTTTTACCCATCTAATCACTTTAAACTTTAAGGCGCTGGTGCTAAACGCGGCGCAAATTCACACATTACGAACCGCTTACAGAGGTAATTATGGCTAAAATCAAGGTAAATAATCCCGTTGTCGACATGAATGGCGACGAGATGACACGCATCATCTGGGACATGATTAAAGAACGTCTCATTCATCCTTATCTGGATATCGAACTTCTTGACTATGATTTGTCCATCCAAAGCCGTGATGCCACGGATGACCAGATTACCGTAGATGCCGCCAATGCCATCAAAAAGTACAATGTCGGCGTCAAATGCGCGACGATTACACCAGACGAGCAACGCGTTGAAGAATTTGACCTGAAAAAGATGTGGGTCTCTCCAAACGGCACAATCCGTAACATTCTTGGCGGCGTAGTTTTCCGCGAGCCTATCATCTGTAGCAACGTCCCTCGCCTCGTCCCTGGATGGACTCAGCCTATCGTTATTGGCCGTCACGCTTTTGGTGATCAGTATAAAGCCACAGACTTCCTCGTCCCCGGCAAAGGTAAGTTGAAAATGACCTGGGAAGGTGAAGACGGCGACAAGATTGAAAAAGAAATCTATGACTTCCCGGAAGCCGGTGTTGCCATGGGAATGTATAACCTCGACGCCTCTATCCGTGATTTTGCCCGCGCCTGCTTTAACTATGGCGTGCAGCGCAAATGGCCTGTTTACATGTCCACAAAAAACACAATCCTGAAAAAATATGACGGACGTTTTAAAGATATCTTCCAGGAAATTTTCGACGCAGAATTTGCGGATAAGTTTGCCGAGTTTGGAGGCGAATATCAACATCGCCTCATCGATGACATGGTCGCGGCGGCTATGAAATGGTCCGGCGGTTATATCTGGGCCTGTAAAAATTATGACGGCGACGTACAATCCGATACGGTGGCGCAAGGCTTTGGTTCTCTTGGCCTGATGACGTCTTTCCTCCTGACTCCAGATGGAAAAACAATGGAAGCGGAAGCGGCTCACGGCACGGTGACCCGCCACTATCGTAATCACCAGAAAGGTGAAGCGACGTCAACGAACTCTACAGCGTCTATCTTTGCCTGGACACGGGGCCTCGCTCACCGCGGCAAACTAGACGACAACGAAGCGCTTGTGAAATTCGCGACCAACCTTGAAAAGACTGTTATAGAAACTGTCGAAGGCGGTCAGATGACGAAAGACCTCGCACTCCTCGTTGGGGATCAGCAAGGCTGGCTTACAACAGAAGGCTATCTCGAAGCCATCGCTGAAAACTTTGAACGGAAAATGACGTAAAGCAAAAAACCTTTTCCAAGACTTCAAGCCCACCTTTTGGTGGGCTTTTTTTGTAATCTCGCAACTTTGTCACTCGCCTGTGACACAACTCTCTTTTATCAGCTTCCCATGAAGTACCGTATTTCTCGCGCTCTATTTTCCTTTTCGCTCCCTTTAATCGGAATGAGTTTCGCAACTGCTCACGCCCAGACTCCTTCGGAGCTAGCCTCTTCGAACGACGGAACGGGCTATATTGGCGCATCTGTTTTTATTAATTCCGAATATCTTGGTTCGGCAGATGAGGAAACGCATTTACTCCCCTATCTCAGCTTTCAAAATGTCAAAGGTTTCGACCTCATTGGAACCAATCTATCCTACCGCTTAATCGAAACTGGCACGGGACAAGGGTTTGGAAAATGGTCTCTGCGGGCCGGGCCTAGCATAGCGTATCAGGGCGGAAGAGACTCGAATGATAGCCCAAACCTCAACGGCTTTGACGATGTCGACGGCAGCGCCGTTCTCGGCGGCTATGTTCGAAGTACAATCGGACCGATTGGTCTGCGTCTTGACGCAGGGCAGGATATACTCAGTGGCCATGATGGGTTCACCGCCGATGCGTCGGTTGGGACCTTCTACAGAGCGGGGAAATTTGCAATTCAGCCCTCTGCCACGGTCAGTTGGGCCGATAACACGCATAATGATAGTTTTTTCAGCGTCACAAATGCGCAGTCTGCAACCTCCGGCCTTAGTCCTTACGAGGCGGATGCCGGCTTTTATGCCTACTCCTTAAATATTCTTAGTTGGATTGAAATTCAGGATAGATATGCTGTCAGTTTCATTGGCGGCTATCGCTGGTTCGCAAATGATACGCTGGACAGCCCTATCCTGAACGCAAGTGATGGATCTGATAACGGCCTTTTCGCGGCTTTCAGTATCTCTCGAAAATTCGACACGAATAAATGGTAGTCATGGTGGTATCAATTTTTCCCATTATTTCCATGTATCGCCGCGACCAGAACAAAGCTGATGATCATCAGGAGATACCAGGAGCCGAGCTTGGCAAAGCTCACCATTTGCCAGCCCGCATCCTGATTGGGATATGTCCAGGCTTTGGCAAAGGTCCCCAGATTTTCGGCAAACCAGATAAAGAGCGCCACGAGGACGAGCCCTATCAAAAGCGGCATGGGACGGTGTTCTTCATCCGCTCGAAACCAGACCATGGCCGGACCGTATAGAATTGCTGAGCCTATGAACAAGGCGAGGCGGATATCCGGTCCGAAATGATGGGTGAAGAAATTCAGATAAATGAGGACGGCCAGCAAACCTTGCCATTTCAAGCTCGGGAACCGATCAAATTTAAAATCGAAAATGCGCCAGACCCGGGCGAGGTAACTTCCGACGCAAGCATACATGAAACCGGAAAAAAGCGGCACACCCGCAATGTTTAAAATGCTCGCCTCGGGATAAAGCCATGACCCCATATGGACTTTGAATATTTCCATGACCGTCCCGACGATATGGAATACGAAGATCACCCTCGCCTCTTCCCAGCTTTCCAATTTGAGGGCCAGCATGAGGACTTGAATGGCAATGGCTGACAGGGTGATAAAGTCATATCGCGAGAGCGCAGCCTCTGCCGGATAGAACAGGAATGTGCCGAGCAAGAGGGCCAGCATCAACCCGCCAAACAAACACGCCCAGGCCTGTTTTATTCCGAAGGTTATAAATTCGAACAGCGCCTGACTTTTCCACCCCGAGACAAATCTGGAATGAAGGGCGGCGCGCTGCTTATGAAGAAAGACTTTAGGCTGGAACGACATAGGGCTTTCTCATGCTTCTTGCCGTCTTAAACATGACGAAAGTTGGGTTTTCACAAGGCTTTGCTTAAGGTGTCTCTTATGATCCCTGACCTGGACAGTTTTTTGGCCCGATATGACGCCCTGCCCCTTGGCAGCTTTGAAGGTCTTTATCAAAATCTGCGCTACGGGGTGACGCGAACCGCCTCGCCTGACGGAAAACGCGGCTGGCTCTATGCCGAAGAACTTGGCGGGGCCGATCATATCAGTCTCAACCTTTATCGGCTGGAGAGCGGCGCGAAGTTAAACCCCTGTGAAATGCCGAAACAGAAAGTGATTGATTTCGTTCTGGGCTTGGACGTTCAAGACAAATAATTTGCATAATCTCTGCGGAGTTTGGTCAGCTTCGGATCGATATAGGCCTTGCAGAAAGGTCTCTCCGGATCTGTTTTATAGTAATCCTTGAAAACGTCAGGCGACGATTTGAACTCTTTGAGAGGCAAGACATGGGTCACGAGCGGATTGTCAAACTCCATCTGCTCGTCTTTCAAAATGGCGTCTACGGCCGTCTTTTGAGATTTGCTCACAACGTAAACCGCGCTCCGATATTTGCCTCGAAATGTATGATTGGACTGGCTGGAATGGGTGCGAAGATGAATAGCCACCAAGACGGGGAGCGGAATAATTTCAGGATCGAAATTTATGCGAACCGCTTCCGACCAGCTGTCATGGGGCGGATCGCTCTTGATAAAGCCCTGCTCTACCGATTTTACGCCGCGCAATGTCTGAAAGACAGCTTCGGTGCACCAATGGCACCCACCGCCAAATCCGATAATATTTACGCCGGTGTCCATACGGCCAATTCATTTCCGCTGGGGTCTTTAAAATGAAACCGCTGCCCGCCTGGAAAGCTATAGGTATCGACTGAAACATCCCCGCCCGCCGCTAGAACGGCGGATTTCGTGGCGCCCAAATCATTTGAAAATAAAATAACGAGTGGCCCGTCCGCAGAGGGGTTTCTATCACTGGCTTGGTCAAATCCGCCTTCAACCCCTGAACCATGAATAGCGACATAGGTGTCGCCCCAGTCCTGAAACGTCCACCCAAACACCGTGCCATAGAATTTTTTCATTGCCGCATTCGAGGTCGATGGGAGTTCAATATAATTAAAGCCGTGATGTAGGTTGGTCATTTTCTGTCTCTTATAAAGTTCTCGATTTCCCCGGCTCGATCATATCCAGCTTGAGCGGCATGAGCGTTTCTTCGCTGACCACAGACCGCGCTTTGGTATAGCGCATAAGCTGTTCATCCACCACAGCAATCATTTCTCCGCCGGGGGCAAGTTGCTCCAGGAGCATGGGCGGCGCGGCGCGGGTGGCGCAACCCAGAATGATACGTTCGAAAGGCGCCTGTCCGGCCCAGCCATAACGCCCGTCCCCATGTCGAATGACCGTGTTTCGAACGTCCAGATTTTTGAAACGTGTTTCGGCTTCGCTGATAAGTTGTTTATACCGCTCAACGGCATAGACCCGCCTGCAAAGCCGCGCGAGAATAGCCGTTTGATATCCGCTGCCGGAGCCAATTTCGAGAACCTTATGGCCTTTGCTGACCCGCAGCATCTGAATCATCAAGGCCGTTACCCAAGGCGCAGAAATCGTCTGACCGCAGGAAATCGGGAGCTTTTGTTCGTCGTAAGCTTTCTCGGCATTTCCCTCCCCGACAAAGCGAATGCGGGGCGTCTGCTCAACGGCGCGTAAGACGTTATTATCGGAAATGCCCTTGCCGCGCAGGCGCATGACCATATCTATCAAGCCCGGATCGAACATGCTCAGCCCTGCCCTCTCCTAATCGCCGAATTTACGGGACATATCATCCAAGGCTTCGAAATGGGTCAGGTCGGTATGTAGAGGCGTCACGGAAATATAACCGTCATAGATAGCGCGTAGATCCGTTCCGGATGGCGGGTTTGATTTCTTCGCGCCATAGGTCAACCAGAAATAATGTCCGCCGCGCGGATGATCTCTTTTATCAACGCCTGACATTTGAAAGTCCCGATGGCCCTGTCGCGTGATCTGAATGCCTTTGACACCGTCGACGGGCGTGTCGGGAAAATTGACATTGGGCACGACGGCTTTGGGCCAACCCGCGTCCAAAAGCTTTCGCACCACATCCGGGCCGTGGGCTTCAGCCGTGTCCCAAGGCAGGCTCGATGCGCCCTGAAACCCGCGCGCCAAAGACAAGGCGATAGACGGAATGCCCATTTGCATCCCCTGTAACGCCCCGGCCACCGTTCCGGAGAAGGTCACGTCTTCGGCCATATTCTGCCCCCGGTTTACGCCGGAGAGGAGAAGGTCAGGCGGGCTGTCGGGCATGAGATCTTTCATGGCCAGGATAACACTATCGGTCGGCGTGCCGCTCACGGAAAAGACGCGGTCTTCGAGTTTTCTCAGGCGGACAGGGTTATGGAGCGACACCCCGCGAGAGGCCGCAGACTGTTCTGTATCCGGCGCGCAAACCCACACATCGTCAGAGAGTTTGGCCGCTATTTTGCGAAGCACGGCCAGGCCTTCGGCATGTACGCCGTCATCATTTGTCAGAAGTATTTTCATAGGGCCGTCATAACGGGTTTGAAAGAAAACGGAAATGATTGTTGGTCAGTCGTGATAGAATTACTCTCTCTCTTTCATTGTCATTCCGGGGCGCGAAGCAAAGCGGCGTTGAGTTTGGATGCACTAACCTCTCCTATTCCTGTCATTCCGCACGTAGCGAAGCGAAGATGCGGAAGATCGAGAAATTGCGGACTGACTTAGAGAGGGCTCACAACCTCTCGACCTTCCGCATCTGCGGCCTATCGGCCTTGTGCGGAATGACAGGATAATGTGTTCATTTGTTTTTTACGCATGCGATTTCTCCCGCTCGCCATCAAGTGCTGAGCCTTTCTCACGGTTTCCAATTAAAGTGGACAGCCCGCGTGGTGATCTCCGCGATGGAGACCAAAGGGAAATATGTTTTACGCGGCTCTCACCACGCGGCGGCGGTTTATATCGCAGCGGCCTT
>JAPYSU010000038.1 GCA_029936425.1 Litorimonas sp. | reverse complement strand
ATACCGTCCATGCACCAGCAAAGTCAGACGCAGCAATGTTCCGATTTTGTTTGTTGATAAGTTGAGGGCGCTCATAAGCCGCAAGCGTCATGTCGCGTACCGTTTCATCGAAGCCAAAAAGCTTGTCACTCTTTGAGGCGTCAGTCATCATTTCAGATATAGACTCGCCATCCTGTCTCTTTAGCATCGTCGATTGTGCCAAGGTATAAATTACAGTACCGCAAAGCCCATCATTCAGTGGGAAGCGACCATCAGATGTGAGCTTCATGCCCTCTGAATCCTGTGCCTGTAGTGTCTGAGCCTGAAGCAGAATTAGCGCCAGATAGCAAAAGCCTTTATTGATCTTATTCACTAGATATCTCCAACTGTATTTGCCTACATGGTTGTGTGGCTACGCGTTAAATTGCAAGCGAAACCCAAGCCTCTGTGGGAAACTACTCGGCAGAGGCTGAAACGTCCTGCCAGTCTCAACTAGTTTACAAACTGGACAATGGTAAAACTATTGCGCTCGGCCTGATGGCTTTTGATACCTAAATCTAGATGAGGTCTCACTATATATTGATCCAATATCAATTAAAATACTAAATATGCCAAATTATGTAACGAGGCTAGGTGAAATTTAGACCAATCAGAAAGCCCTCAAGATGCCAGAAATGAGTTGCCAATAAGGCACATAGACATTCAATCGCGCGGTCTCACGATACATTTTTCCGAAAAAAAGGTATTAATATAGATGAAGGTAAACGTGTTTGTGAAATGCCTCAACAGGCAAGCTTGGCACTAGCCTTTAATATTATGAAATCTGCGTAAATCGCTTCTTCTTGAAGGACTCCTCCCCCTGGGGAGCTTTTCGCGTTTCTAGTCCATGAAAGGAATATCTATGAGTGAGGTTCAAACAGCCACCTGCCAAAATCCATCCTGTGCCAACACCTATAAGCAAAGAAGCAATAAAAAATTCTGCTCAGACAACTGCCGTAAGCAAGGAAACCGGACTAAACAGAATAGCATGTCTAGCCCTACCAAGGCCAGAAACCAGTTAGAGATGTTCGATAGGGCGCTAGTGCTAGGAGAGATGCTTTATCAGAAGGAGCGAAACCTAAACTTCTACAAATTTGGAAGGTTACAAGACAGCCCAATAAGCTCAAATAAAGGTAGATCACCGATTGAACGATTGGCTTTTATGGAGGAATTGATTCAATTAGCTCGCGGTGGTGACGCTCAGCTTAGGGACATCCTTACAAAACCACATATGAGAGACGCCAACGGTTACCTCGAACCACTCCTATTCCCTTTTGGCAATCCAGCATACTGCACCATTGCTAAGGCCGCTTCGATCTATTGCTACCGTTTCTGGAAGGCGACAGCCCACGATGTAGTTTATAATAAAGTGCCTGAGCCGCCAACTGGCGAAGTGTTCAAGGATGGAACAGTTGATGATTGGCCTGAAAACCGTCTCACCCACTATATAGAGAACTCAAGTAATAAGCCTACAAATTCAACTAAAGATATAGATGATATTTATATGATAAATAATAATTACAGTAATAACTTAAGCTACCCACTTAAGAACGCTTACTCATAATTTATTATTTTTGGTAGGTTAGAATCTTTAGCTGATCTCAAGCTCAACTTAAGTAGGACTAAATCCAACTAAATCATAAACTCTATCCTGTTTTGTAGGTTATGAAGAGACGCGGCTTGGCCGTGAATCCACCAGTATTAGGAGCCAAAACCAATGTCTACCAATGCACATCTAGAACCTAAAAATCCATGCCCCTTTTTTGAGCAATTCCTTGGTCCACAATCTAAAACAATTCACTCAGACCGCATGCCAAGGCACGCGCGATCGGTTAAGAAGGGCTGTAGCCATAGCGAAAACCCCAATCCTGAGCTTCCATTCCCCCGAGCAAATTGTAGCGGTTGTAAAACAAGATGTGATTTCGACGCCTTTGGCTTAGTTGGGAGCTAATGTATTATTTGGGGGAGGCTTTTGGGCCTTCCTCTTTACTTTCTCATATAGACAGCCCGCCAAAAAGCACCCCATGTTATGACGTGACGAAGAAACACCTCAATTGAATGAGGCCGTAGGGGCACTGTGCTTACCGCTGATGGCAGTCTTGGCGCATTGGCTGGGGTAGCGACCCAAGAGAATCAACGAGCGCCCAGCGCGGGCTTCGGTTCAATCCCCGCTTTAAGGTCCTTTAGTAGTTGTCAGGTAGGGTGGGCTGCCATGGGGTGCAGGTGACTCATAATTGGGCGCTTATGGCAACGCTATGCGTGTTTCTAATTGCCTTCTGAGAAACCCCGCTGCCACTCCCAGTCGATCTGGCCCAGCGCTTCAGAAAGTACTTGGAAGCTAACCCCGCCAGAATACAGCCCATAGGACATCGTATGGAAGTCGTGACCTAGAAGTCTTGCTGTTACGTTTTCAGGTATTCCTGCGGTTTCAAGCTGAGTAGCGAAGCCTTTCCGGAAAGAATGGAATACAAAGTCAGGTCCATATCCAACCTTCGTTTTTAATCTGCCAAACCTTTTGCCTATGGCGTTGGATCGGTCAGCATATTTATTGAGAGTCAAGTCAGGTAACAGGTAACCGTCTATGCTATCTTTTTTCAGTTCCGCAACCAAATCTTTGATGTGTTCATGTATTGGTATTTCCCTGATCCCCGCAGAAGTCTTGGCATCTTCAACCTTAAAGCGGTCTTCTGTTACGTTCTCCAGCTTCAGAGAGCAAAGTTCTTCAATTCTTGCGCCAGTATACGCTCCAAGCTGGATTAGGGCTGGGAGCGCCGTGGGGCCTAGCTGCGAAGCATCTAGCAGTTTTGCGTAGTCACCCCTGCCGAAGTGCTTTCTGCGCCTCTGTACGTCCTCTTTTGTCTTCTTCCTTGGGGCGCTGGGCACTACTTTTTCAAACGGTTGCGGGGTGCTCAACCTATGGTGCCTCTCAAGATACGCCCAATATCCCCGACAAGCTGAAATTATTCTACGGCAGGTCGCCGAAGATAGCTTTTGTTCAGCCATAAGGTCATTCTCAACCCAATCCATGACCTGCGATCTGGTCACTTCGTCGGTGTAGGGGAACTTGCTAGCAAAACGCCTGAGGTCAGAAGAATTCATATCCTTTGTTTTTGCGGTGCCGTTGGCCTGAGCGATGTAATCCCCAATATACAGATCAAACTGAGTGGACTCGCCATGTAGTGCCTTCGCGGCTTCTATAAGGCCATCGTCTTCAAAGAACTCTGCAACGTCCCTTTGGTGGTATTTGATGTCGTAGGTGTCCCATCCCTTAAGGCGAAGTTCTTCAGCCTGAGCCTTCAGCGCAGCAATAGCATCGCTTTGGGCTGTACCGTTGCGCTTGGCTTCGAATATAGTTTTCCACGTCGCCACCATACCTAAAACTAGCCTCTCGGCTTCTGTTTGGCTTTCTGTTTTTAGGGATTTCATCAACCTAGTTTTGCCCTCGAAGTGCGGCCTGAGTGCCTTGGGTATCTCAACGACAGCATACCAGACACGTCGTCTTTTTTGTAAGT
>JAPYSU010000037.1 GCA_029936425.1 Litorimonas sp. | reverse complement strand
CTCAGAAATTCCTTTATTAATATTTAGATCACTAAACTGTGTATAAGTACTCGCAGATTTATTGAAAACACTGCATATATAGTGACCAGTTTCCTTACTTCCGATGTGTTTGATGAAGCTGTGGAGATGATATCTTTGGTTGTTCAAAGTTATCACTTTCTCCACATGAACCGGAGATTCGTCCTTGACAAAGCAGTTTTGTGCAACTTGTTTGAACCGCTGCAGATGGAGAACCAGCACAGAGGGGAAACTGCTCAATCGCTTATGCTCCGTGCAAGATTTCCCATTGCAGTTTTCAATTTGACAATTTCTGATCAGGTCACCATTCCACAGCACTGACCGAAATGAATTCGCCAAAGTTTGTCCATCTTTTAGTGGAATGGGCACAACTGGTCCCATGTCTTCCAACACACTGTCAGAAATGCCACATTTCTTGCACACACGGTCAACGGTGTATTTTCCTCTGAAAATGTCTTTCAGTTCGTCTTGGTACGGCTCGGCAAACTCGCGGATCAGGATATTTTCAAATGCCATGAAGAATTGGACGACATCCTCAGGGTCGCCTCTAGAAAAGTCGTATTTCGAATCCCGAGACACCCGTCGTCTCACCTCTAGGGCATTGGTTGTGTCACCGTGTCCTTTGTTCAGCAGACTACGTAACTCAGAGATGTGATCACCCAGAGTAAAGGCGAGTTTATCCGTCCACCCATCTTGTTCAAGTATGGCTGTCAGTGGCTGCAGGTTCAGCACCACGTTTAGTGTAGAATTGATGTAGCAGATGTTCTCGCCACCATTTTCAAACCTAAGCTCCGTCATCAGGGAGGATTCTGCCAAGGATGGTACAACATCTCCAGACCGAGTTGGTTGCAGGATGCTGTTGTTCAGACGCTCCTTTTTTGCCTGGTCCAAAAGTTTTCTCAAGATGTTCAATATTTCAACTCTTTTATCGGCAGAAGACGTGACAAAATGTGTCCGAAGAACCCCACTTTTACTTCCTTTTCTTGGACACTTTAGGTTCAGTGTTTTCAAGGCCGCATTAACACTTTTCAACTGCAGACTATTGATGAGCCTATCAAAGTCGAGAAATAGAGCTAAATCTCCTTGAGTTTGAGTGGGCATTTCAATCCCGTCAGATCCTCCTCTGAGGAAAAGCTCCTGGTCATCACCGACATTCTTCAGTAGGTTTTCAGCCTCCAGTAACAACGCCAACCTTCTGGTGGCAAAAGTTGCCACTTTCAGCAACCTTCCAGCCGTCAGGAGCTTCTTCCACCTTCTGATGACTCGCTTCAGGCGCAGTTTTCTTGCCTGTGGAGTCTCGTGTCTCACGTTTCGGACGGTCAAAGGAACAGCCATCAGTAGCATTGCCTTTGGTTTATCTTCAGTTATTTTCAGCGGTCTACTGAGGCCAGCCTGGCGTTTCTTCAGTTTCTTAGCCGTTCTTTTAAGTGCGGCGGATTTACTCACTTTCCGTTTCTTGGAGGAGGCTTTCACCGTGTCCTCCTCCTTTGCAGTGATGACAACAGTGTGAAATAACCGGTCAATGAGTTCACGGGCCACCTTTCTGGCTTGCCTACGGGACTCCTTTTCACGTTTATTTTCATTTTTCACACGTGGACTCTGCCGTTGAAACTGCACTACACGGTGCACTAAATCCACCTTCTTGTCCTTTGGTTTTTTAGATTTAAAAAGCTTTTTTAAAGACAATTTATTAGTTTTTGTCTTCTTGCTTTCTTCAATCTTATCGACAGTAGCAAGTTCGACACTTGCAAAGGAGCCAATTTTACTGTGGTCTTTCGACTTATTAGACAAATTCCAAATGGAAGTTATCTTCTCCTCAGCTGGAATGATATCCTTTGCTGGTGTATAGTCTTTCGACTTTTCAGACAAGTTCCAAGTGGGACTTATCTCCTCAGCTAGCATCATCTGATCTGCTGGTATTATCTCCTTTGGCTCAACAGGTTCAGGTTCAGAGTTTATTTCGAGTTTACACACTGGATATAACGGTACATTTGTATCAGCATTTGTATCATTAGACAAGTCCGAAGTGGAAATTGTCTCCTCATCTGGGGTTATCCCCTGCGCTGGTGTGTTGTCTTTTGACTTATTAGATGAGTTCCAAGAGGACTCATTAGACAAGTCCGAAGTGGAAATTGTCTCCTCAGCTGGGATTATCCCCTGGGCTGGTATGTAGTCTTTCGACTTTTCAGACGAGTTCCAAGTGGAAATCATCTCCTCAGCTAAGAATGAGGGCTGGATGAAGCACATTTTCTCATCCTCCAAGGACTGGATGATGCTGTTCCCCTCCACCTCCGAGGGCTGGACGGAGTGAGTGCTGCCAGTCTGCTGGGTGTTGACTTCGCCTGTAGAGACGCCACCAACAAACCCGCGCTTAACCGTTGGCTGCTGCACCCTGGCCTTGGCTTGGTTGTAGCCAGCTTTTGGGACGCCGGCAAATGTTCGCACATAAGCTAGCTTCCCAGCCTCGGTTGGAATCTGGACCAGAGTCTTCAGCAGGGTGTTGCCATCCACGACCTGGTCCTGGTGGACAGGGACTTCATTGGTTTGGTCCTCAAGTGTCCTGGTCGGCTCCTCCTCCTCCAACCAGGCACCTTCTTCATAGGAACATCTCTTGTAAGGTGCCTTGGACTTTTTCTTGGCGGAAACCTTCTCCCAGGCTCCCTGTCCGTCGTAAGGCGCATTGGACTTTTTCTTGCCGGAAGCCTTCTTCCAGGCTCCCTGTCCGTCGTCCGAAGTTTTGTTCTTCTTCTCCGGAACTTTGGTCTCCACCGTCTTCTGGGTGGCGGTGACCTCCTCTACGACATCGACTCGGCCCTTCTTCTCCACGCCGATCGATGCCACGACAGCATAACTGCTGCCAACCTTCTCCGCCGGATTGATAAGGGTACCACCACCAGTAGTAGCCGCACCGCCCATGTCTCGGCCCCCGGTCTTGAAAGACCCAAGCTTGCGCTTACTCACAGTGACGAAGTCGCCAAGTGTCAGCATTTCACCGCGCATTACTTTATTCTGAAAATATAATCTTTATCACTGCAGGAAATATTCAGAATACATAACTAACAGCAGTCTACTTTAAAACTCTATCTTCTGCTGCAATCGATTAGTTTCGCAATGCCTGGGCAGCAGCAGGACTTTCCTTCTTTGGTTCTTATTCTTCTGAACACATTCCCCATATGTCTAAGTCCAATACCACACAATCTGAAACATAAAATTAACATTCACTGTACTACTCTGCAGTGTGACAAAGTCGAGTTACAGCTTGACTCGCATGCTCAACCGTATATCACTGGGAACACTTAGCTGTACACTATTAGAGCTCAGATCCTTCCCTTGGTTGCCTCACAGAACTCGAGAGAGGAGGCGTGTGTGAGGTGCCAGGCCTTAGTTAAGACCTGGGTCACTTGGTTTATGGGGGGGGGGATCACTGCATCCTTTCCTAGGCTTATCACTGACCAGGTACAGAACATCCTTAATTCCAGCCCATTCACTTTCCCGGTACAGGACAGGACAGGAAACTACACACGATTAGATCCAGCACGGCCTCTGTATCGGCAGAAATCGGCCTCGTGCAGCAGCTGCGATTAAACCCAGCCCTCACACCAGCAATA
>JAPYSU010000036.1 GCA_029936425.1 Litorimonas sp. | reverse complement strand
ACAATCAGGCGAAAGGTGGTACTCTTCTGGGTTGCGAGTCGTACCAGGCCATCCAGCAGATCTGCACAAGAGTAGCCCGTGAGAGTGGTAGTTGCCAGTGCGCGCGTGTACAGGCACATGATAGTTAGATAGTAAGTTTTAACTGTGGCCCCACGAGTGCGCCTGACTTGGTTGAGCAAGTGACTGCATTTGGGACCGTAGAAGATGTCCAGTGCGCATGCGCTGAATGGAGCATAGCAGGTCTCGTAGGCATAACCGGGGATGTGGGAGATGTCGTGTTTTGCCGTCTGGAGTTTCAGCTGGCGGCAACTGTAACATCCCTTAGTGGACCAGTTCTCGAGCAGTTTTTTAGCTCCTGCTACATACACACCTTGTTGAAGTAGGTGGGTGCAAGAATAGTCACTCGAGTGGAAGCAGTTGTGAAATGTAGTGATGTAGGCCTGTGTCTGGAGGGATCCAGGGTCTAGCACCACCAGTTGAAAGGGAGGCGAGTCGCTGCGACCCCAACGGCGTCCAAACACGTAGACCAACTTGAGGGTATCGTTGATGAACACTTGGTACTTGCCCGAGGCTAGCAGGGAGGCCGTCTCCTCTTTGGCGCGAGCAAACCCATGCCCGGCAGCGATAAGACCACCACCCGTGGCCAGGTCGTGGTGCTGTGCAATGGTTTTCCATCTCGAGAAGTCACTGCTCTTGTTGAACTTGTGACTGTTAGAGGACCGAGATATCCAACGCGTCAAGCCTTGCATGATTAGACCCACACAAAGGTTAGCTTTCCGTACATTGCTCTGAAATCGCATAAAAATGCGACTGAATGGGTGTCCGGCAGTTTCCTGATCAAGAATAGCGAGGTTCTCCAGCCGGAGAGACTCTTCTTGGTCGTACTCAGGGACAACATCTACCTTGTACCGATTCGATTTTGCAATTTTAGAAGCGCCCGTCAATTTGACAGACTTCATCTTGTAAACATGCTCTATCTCCCCCAGCCACTCCCCCGTTGGCTGAATGACCGGGGGCGGTGGAGCAGCAGTTAGAAGGTCGTAGTTTGAAGGTTCTACTGCCAATTTTCCGATGGCGTCAGGGAGAACTGACACTTGGCCCGGGGTTACTGCTTCCAGCACCTCCCAAGCTTTCCGTGGCAGAAGTTCCTCTTTGAGGTTTTGGGGGGCATCACGAATGTGGGGGATATCGTTGAGGGCAGTCCAAGCTGAGGGTGGTCCATCAGCAAGAGCAAACTCCGTCCGAAGAAACTGGAGCTTCTCCTGAAATTCCTTGTAACAGTGTGTAGAAAGGTTGCCTTTACAGAGAACATCAGCTGCGTTGTATTTCCGGGGTGTATGGAATACTGCCGTCTCTGAATCAAACAACACTGCACACGCGGAGGCCACCCTCCCACAGGACCACTTGTCAAGCAGGTGAGTCGGGAGACGAAGCCTCATCAGGTTGCATTTGCTATCACTACCGAAAATGAAGTGAACCGACACCTGGGGTGGAAGTGGGGTGCGGGCAAATACATCGCGGAGTTCCTGAAGTAGGTTGGTTCCCGTGCATATTCCCATTAGCTCAAGGCGGACGCTACCCACCTCATTTCCCAAGTGGGTGCTGGTTCTGGCCAAGCTGATTTTCCACTCGTTGTCGGCTGATTTGCTGAGAATGCAGGCTGCAGCCGCAAAACCTCTGGCTGCGGTGAGGCCTTGGGAGAGGCCGCTACCACCATCGGAGATGACCAGGGGGTAGATGGCTACTGGGTTTTCAACCAAGTGGTGGAATGGAGCCTGGATATTGTCGGGGATACTGAAACATGACAAGACAAAGACAAGGTGCTTGGTGAAAGCCTCAGACACTGCTGGAGGGAGAGCATCATCCCATCCACCCGCATCCATTACCTTGCAGGCCATGCAACAGGATCGCCACAAGGCTTGGGTCGCCAGTGTGATAGGAGCCACGAAAATTCCAGCAGGGTCGTAACCCAATGAGGAGAGGGCGGCACATAGACGACGCTTAGTCAGAACTCCATTTTTGAAGTTTTTGGCGATGAAGTTGTGACAGTCTGCAACTGAAGTCACGAGACCCGTGGTGTCGCGAATTCCACGCCGCTTGATGCCGAGGTCAAGGCAGACAGAGGGCTGGGTGGCAGAGTCCGGACAAGTATTTCCGTTCTTGCACTTAGCTTCAGTGGGGCGGGACAGTTCTGGGGTTCGAGATGAACGGGAAACTTGTTCACCACGAGCCACTGCCGCTACCAGCGGTTCTGTTTTACTGAAGGGTTCGTCCCCATCCAGGATGAGCTCGGTGATTTGGGATTGATAAAGTTTGAGCTTGATTAAAGGTTTGTTGGTGCTTGCATCGATCTTGTAACCCAGAATAGAGAGAGTCTCATCTTGAGCTCCCAGAATAATGGGGGCTTCATTCCTCACCTGGATCGATCGATTTTTAGGAATATCGCAAAAGTTGGGAGCGATGAGGAAAGTTGATTTTTCACTAGTGGTGAAACCGTGGTTTTTGAAGTCCGCTCTGACTTTAGTGAACAGTTCAGCAACGGCCTGTAGGGAATGACCACCGATGAAAATATCATCTGAATAAATGGAGATTACACACCCGTCAATTTTTAGACAAACATAGTCGAGAATGTCCGAGCCGGGGTGATGGAGTCCATGTCCGTCTCCTCTTTGCAGTGAGTCGGGGTTGAAGAGTGGTTCCCCAGGGGTTGGAATCGCGCCTGGGTGTCGTAGGACGTGAGCCACTACGGCCGCCACCAGGCCACTAGCAAAGCGTTGCCCAAATTGTACGGAAAAACAGACTGCTTCTGTAATGACCGCATTTGGGTTGCCATAGGCTGGCAGCAGCTGACCCGACTCCTTGTCCATTACTGCAGGTATGAGGATTCTTGACAAGGACGAGAACTTCATGTCGGTAAAAACCTGCCAAAAATTCCTGGAAAGATCTGTGGCTAGTATAAAGGGACACAGCCTGAGTTGGTTGATGGTAGCTGAAATTTTCGCTACTGTGGGTTTTGAAGATCCTGTAGGGGTGAAGGAGTTCACACTCAACTTCTTTGCGTTTGGCGCGTGCGAGAAGTTCATAGTGGGGCGAGCTGAAGTCTTCCCGGGGATTGCCCCGGGTTTCAACACCACCCCTACTGGGATGTAACTTTTTTGGAGTTCGTTGAATTTAGGGAATTCAGTTAGGACGTCAGACAGCCATCGATACTTGTCTGTGATGAAACCTTCCTTCATTCGCTCATTGAACTTTTCGCCCCAACCGCAATGCTGTGAATTCGAGCTGAATTTCCGATGTAGATTCTCGGCTTGCTTCAGAACCGTATCACGATGTTGGGGCAGATTTTCAATTCCTGGACCCAGTGGTATGGTACAGCGATAGCGAGCTCCTCCCCGGAGAGACTCATCCCATTGAGTCGCTTTGAGGAGGGACAGTTGTTCAGTCATCTGTGTGTTGCGCGCGTCATCAGAGAATAGTTGAGTGCAGCGCTCGCACACGGGTAAGACTTTGTCTTCAAGAATAGCTCTGCCTATCATGCAATGGTCCGTGTCCACCTCAGCGGGTGGGTGATCGGAGGGGCAGCAATCACCTTTCCTCGCCGAGAAACAAACACTAGCCGTATCACCCAGTCCTAGAGAACAATCGTCGTCGTTTGCTGCTAGACTGGTCGGTTCATAGGACAGAGAGTCCTCCCGATCAGGCACGGGCAGCAGGAGGTCGTCAGCGATGGGAGCGTCGGGCTCCTCGTCGACTGGGGGGG
>JAPYSU010000004.1 GCA_029936425.1 Litorimonas sp. | reverse complement strand
CCGGCGCGACTGTGGGAGCCATGTAAGAGGCCGCTCCGGTTCCAATCGCTGCCGCAGAGCTTTGGTTCTTGCGAAACACATATTTATTTCGGTCTCCGGCAGGAGCCGAAGCTCTGCGGGCTGTCCACTTTATCTGGAAACCGTGAAGCGCTCGACCCGAGATGGCGAGTTGGACGAAGGGTGTGAGCGATGAACAATTCATATTTCCTGTCATTCCGCACGCAGCGTAGCGAAGATGCGGAAGGTCGAGAGGTTGCGGGCTAACTCACCGGAGGCATTCAACCTCTCGACCTTCCGGGTTCGCTTCGCGCCCCGGAATGACAGGAATGGGCGGGTGCCGCGTTCGGATGTTTCCCCCATGTTAAACCGCAGCCGCCCCTTGCTACTCGGCGGAAAGAAAGGCAAAAGTCCTCCTTATGAACTGGCTTACGAAATTGACCCCCCCTGGCGTAAAATCCATCTTTTCCAAGAAGGACACGCCGGATGATCTCTGGATAAAATGCCCGAAATCCGGCGAAATGGTCTTTTCTGCGGATTTGCCGGGTCTGCTCCATGTCACCCCGGCGGGTCACCATATGCGCATTGGCCCGGACACCCGCCTTGGGCACACCTTTGACGGCGGAAAATACGAAGAGATCGCCGTGCCCGAAGTGGCGAAAGACCCTTTGAAGTTCAAAGATGATCAGAAATATACGGACCGTTTGAAAAAGGCCCGTTCCAAAACGGGCGATGACGACGCCATGACCATCGGCGTCGGCAAGATTCACGGGATACGGACGGTTGTCCTGGTTCAGAACTTTGCCTTTATGGGCGGCTCTTTAGGGATGGCCGCCGGCGAAGGGTTTATCCGCGCGGCAGATTACGCCGTCGAGCACAAACTTCCCTTGGTCGTCTTTACGGCGGCGGGCGGCGCCCGCATGCAGGAAGGGGCGTTATCGCTGATGCAAATGCCCAGAACGACCATCGCCGTTCAGAGACTGCGCGAAAATAACCTCCCCTATATTGTCGTGCTCTGCGATCCGACCACGGGCGGAGTCACGGCGAGTTACGCCATGCTTGGCGATATACATCTGGCGGAACCCGGCGCCTTGATTTGCTTTGCCGGGCCGCGCGTGATTGAGGACACAATTCGCGAACAACTGCCCGAAGGGTTTCAGCGCGCCGAATATCTTGAGGAAAAGGGCATGATCGACAAGGTCGTGCATCGTCATGACCTTCGGAAAACACTGGCGCAGATTCTTGGCGTGTTGATGATGGCAGAGCCTGAATTCGAGACTGAAGACGCCTGAGATGGCGCCGCCTGAAATGGGGGATCCGGAGTCCAGTGAAAGCCGCGTCGAACAGGCGCTCGCCACGCTCCGCACTCTCCATCCCAAAAAAATCGATCTCGGTCTGGGGCGTATTCAGTCCGTCTTGGCCAAGCTGGGTCATCCCGAACAAAAAATGCCGCCTATTATCCATGTGGCGGGCACGAATGGCAAAGGCTCAACCATTGCCAATTTGCGGGCGATGGCGGAGGCGGCAGGACTAAAGCCCCATGTCTATACTTCCCCCCACCTCGTTCATTTCAGGGAACGCATCGTCGTCAGCGGCGAGGAGATCGGGGATGACGCGCTGATAGATGTTCTGACCCGTGTGCGGGAAGCAAATGCCGGAGCGCCGCTCTCTTTTTTCGAGGCCACAACCGCCGCAGCCTATCTGGCTTTCTCCGAAAGCGCCGCCGATGTGGCCTTGATTGAGGTCGGACTTGGCGGTCGTTATGACGCCACAAATGTTATCCGACCAACGTGCTGCGCGATTACCCCAATTGATTACGATCACGCCGAATTTCTGGGCCGGGACCTGGCTGGTATTGCGCGCGAAAAAGCCGGTATCATGAAAGCGCATACGCCTGTCATTTGCGGCGTTCAAAGCGATCTCGTCAATGCTGTGCTCGACGCGGAAGCGCAAAAGGCAAAGGCGAACATTAAAGTTTGGGGACAGGATTACAGAGCCTTTCGTCAGCACGGACGTCTGGTTTTTGAACAAGACGAGGAAATGCTCGACCTGCCTCTACCCGCTCTGCGCGGCGAGCATCAAATTCGCAATGCGGGGCTTTCCGTCATGGTGGCCCGGACGATGGGGTGGTCCGTCGAAGCCACAAGCGCCGGACTGCAAAAGGCGAATTGGCCAGCGCGTCTGCAAAGCCTGACAAAAGGCCTCTATGCCGAGATGGCGAATGAAGCCGGAGCCGAGCTTTGGCTGGATGGCGGGCACAATCCGCACGCCGCCCGGGCTGTCGCGAATGCCATGGCGGAACTGGAGCAGACCACCGAACGCCCGCTCATTTTGATAACAGGGATACTTGCCAATAAAGACATTGGAGGCTTCTTGGATGCGTTTGAAGGCCTCGCCAGCGCCGTGATCGGTATCAGCATACCGGATCACGACTCTCTCGCGCCGGAAACCCTGAAAGAATTGGCCATGAGTCGTAATATGCTTGGATTTGTCGCGGGCGGCATTTCCGAGGCGGTTCAAATGGCCATTAATACAGGAGAAGCCCTGTCGCGTGACACGACAGAGCAGGATATAGTGCCCCCAAGAATATTAATTTGCGGGTCTTTATATCTGGCCGGGGAAGTTCTTAAAAATTAACCGACCTTATGCGACGGACGTGCCGCGTGTCGGATAGTCATTTTCAGCCGCGAATTTCATTCCGGAGAGAACCTCGTCCAAAGCAGGACGCCCAAACGGCGTATTCTGAACAAATTCCGCATAGAGCGCGCCGTCAGGCTTGACCACAAACAGAGCAGGTTCGGCGAAAATCTTTGGTTCTTTGTCTGAAATACTGTCGGATAAAAACAGACCAAGTTCCTTTGCTGTCAATAATGACAGATCATATCCAATGGAAAGGTTTTCCAGCTCCCATTCTTTAACGGCCTTTTTCGCGCGCTCTTCATTATCCATGGAAATGGCCACGACATCCATCCCGTCGGCTCGGATGTCCGCGACTTTGGAGTCAATTTCCTTGAGTTGAGCTTTGCATTTTGGACAGTGAACGCCGCGATAGATCACGACGAGTTGGAAATAATCCGGATTGGCGTCCGCCAGAACAAATCGTCCACCTTCTACAAGCGGAACATCCAGTGTCGGTAATTTGCTTTTGGGATTTAGAAGTTGAGGCATAAAATGTTTTCTTTCATTTCATATAAAAAATTGTCTGTATCAGGTTTAAAGATTTTCAGGATTTACGGCGGTATCTTTATTTTCCAGTGAGTCGGGCGTTGTCGACCCTTCGGCTTTGCTGCTCAAATGACCTATCCCGCGATCAATTTCGGCAATCAGGTCGTCAAAGCCAGCTTCGCTGTCTGCTGAATTTCGAGCCACCATTTCCTGACGAATTTGCCGAAGTTGGGCCAATCGCTCCTGTTTCGGGCGCTCTGACATGTAGATGTCTTTAATTTCGTCCAGTGTGGTGGGCTGTGCAATACCAGGGGCAAAGCCGTCGGAATCAATCGCCGTATCCACGGCCATAACGTTTAAATTTGAGTCGGGCATAATTTAATCTCCTTGCCCTTATCAACGGAGCGGGTCTTTAAATGTTCCCGGCCTAGCCCCTCAAATAAACCGGACACAAAAAAGCCCCCGAAAACATCCGGGGGCTTGAAAATTTAGTCTTTAATCAGGGCTAGGCGTGTTCTGCGACCCATTCCTGCAATTTGGATTTCGTCATGGCGCCGACTTTTGTCGCAACGACCTGACCTTCTTTGAAAATCATCAGAGTTGGAATGCCACGGACGTGGAATTTTGCTGGTGTTTCCGGATCATCATCAATATTGACTTTGGCAATTTTGATTTTCTCGCCCATTTCGTCGGAAATCTGCTCAAGAGCGGGGCCGATTTGCTTACACGGACCACACCATTCGGCCCAGAAATCCACGAGAACGGGCTGTTTTGCGTCAATCACATCGGCTTTAAAACTGGAATCGGATACTTTTACGGTGGCCATGAGCTGTACTCCTAGAGGCTAAGGGAATCTGTGTCTTCATCGTAGGTAGGAAGCGACCCTATCTTCGTCAAGGCATCATCAAGCTTGTTACTGTCCAGCCACATTAATTCCGGACGCGCCGTCCAGAGTAATCCGCAGATAATATCCTTTTTATCATATCGGGCCCGTACAAGCTCACGATAGGCCGCCATCTGCCCCATATAAATCGGATCAATATCGTCTTGCGACGGTGGTATCCGCCGGTTCGATTTATAATCAACAATCAATACGCGTTCCTCTTGCACGCAGAGGCGGTCAATCTGCGCGCTGAAATTTAATATCTCGCCTTCAACGGCAATCTGCCCCATCAAGCTGGCTTCTGGTCGGCTGTTGTCTGCCCAGAGGAACCCGAACTCCTCATCGTCGAGAATAAGGAATACCTCCGATAAAAGCATCTCTTTTTCCTCATCAGCCAGCTGTGCGTAACCCGACAAAACTGCCTTGGCTTTCTCAGGGCGGCGAGCCTTTTCGTATGTCGGCAGAAATTCCAAAAGTTGGTGAATAAGCACACCCCTTAAGCGCGGCGACAAACCTATTCCCGAGTCCGGCTCGGTGACATCAGGATCCGCTGTCGCCAGCAAATGGGAGGGGCTGAGACGCTTGCGTATACGCTCCTCTTCTGCCGCTGGGCGTCGCGCCCAAAGAGGAATTTCAACAGGTGGCGTCTGAGGCGGCGGCTTTATAGCCCTTGCTGCATCAGGCGGGCCGCCAAAAACATGTCCTTCGCCGAAAAATGTCTCAAGCGGACGGGTTTGAAGTCCGTCAAAAACACGTCCCATCCAATCATACCAACTGCCCTCTTGGAGGGGCTTGTCGAGGCTTCTACCGCTTTGAAACCCGCATATCACCAAGCGGCTCTCGGCCCGCGTCAACGCCACATAGAGAAGCCGCAATTGCTCTTGATCCTGTTTCGCTTTGGCAGCCTCAAAACTCTCCTGTAGAGCCATGGGCACGTCGCCCTGAGAGGGTTTGAGGTAAAATCCTTCATCAATGGAAATAAGCGTGTCCTTGAAATTCGGAGTTTGCGTTGTGTCCGGCAAAATCACCACGGGCGCCTCCAGACCCTTCGCGCCGTGAACGGTCATTACGCGGACCTGCCCTTTGGCAGAGTCCATTTCGCGTTTCACATCTGTTTCGTCGCCGTCAAAAGCCCGGATGAAATATTGCAGGCTCGGAACCCCTTTTTGCTGGTGATCCATGGCCCGGTTCAGGAACACATCCAGCGCTTCGCGGGACTCAAGACCAAGGCGTTTGAAAAATTTACGGCGCAGGCTTTCTCCGTCGGGATCAATATGATCCAGAACCGCGGTGTAAAATTCGTAAGGCGAAAGCGCTCCGGCCAAATACATAAAATGACTGAGCAATTGCGCAATTTCTTGGTCACGTGATTTAACCGCCGACCAGAGGCTTTCTTTCCCGCGCCCGCGTGCAAGCTCCAAGAGCGCCATGTCATCCAGTCCGAAAATCGGGCCCTTCAGCACTTCTCCCAAAGAAAGATCATCTGAAGGCAGGAGCGTGAATCGAGATAAAGCCAAAAGGTCTCTGACAATCATCGCATCGGCGAGTTTAATTCTGTCCGAACCGGCCAATGGAACAGACTGACGTTTCAAATGTCGAATAATCGCGTCATAGAGAGAATTACTCCCCGCGCCCCGGGTTCGGACTAAAATGAGAATGTCGCCTGGTTCCATCGGACGGACTGTTTTCAAATTTCGGTCGTAAATAGGTTCATCATCTGTAAGCCAGGTTTTTACTTTCGCCGCGAGTTCCCTTGCCAGAACTTCTCTCTCGTCATTTTGGCTCATCTCATCGACGGGCGTTGTGTCCCAAGGCGACTTATCTTCACCCTTTTCAGGTTTGAGCGACAGCGGCCAAAACTCCACCTGCCCGCGATCAGTGCGGTGGGCGGCATGTTTCTCTATATCGGCTCCGGGCGGAAACGCGGCGTCAAACATGGCCTGGCGTCCTCCCTCCTCATGAAGAAAGCTATCCACCACATCCAGAATAGTCTGAGCCGAGCGAAAGGACATCGACATTCGCACCTGTTTGGCTTCGCCGGAGACGCGTTGTCTGATTTCCTCCAGAAACTGCTCGGGTCTAGCGCCCTGAAATCCGTAAATAGACTGTTTCTCATCCCCCACGGCAAAGAGGGTGCGCGGCTCTGTCGGATCCCGTTCCGGATTGTCCTGAATGAAGGCGTCTGACAGGCTATTAAGAATATCCCACTGTTCGGGTGACGTATCTTGCGCTTCGTCCAACAGAACATGCTCTATCCCGCCATCGAGTTTATATTTCACCCAATCCGACACATCTTTTCGGCTCAGCAAGTCGCGAACAAGAAGAATTTGGTCGTTGAAATCCAGACCCCGCCGCTTGCGTTTAGCTTGGGCGTAGAGTTCGCTATAGGGTCTGGCGAGCGTGTAAACAGCGTGAGTTAAAGATAAAACTTCGACCGCATTAAACTTGTCCAGCCAAAAGACAACCCGGCTGGCCTCATCTCCGTCCGCCGAAAAGTAGTCTTGAGTCGCTTCCCTCGTTTTTTTGGTGACAGGGTTTTTTCTCAACTCATTCTTGGTCGTTAAATAAATCTGGGAATAATCATAAAAAGCTTCGACTGGGTCGGGGTTGGCAAGACTTTCCTTGATACGGGTCGCAGCTTTTTGATCGGTCTTCAGACCGCTATTTAAAACTGGAATGGCTTCCGTCAGTGTTTCTGCATCTGTTTCTACCCAGAATTTTTGCGCTAAACTCTGTTTCGTTTCCGTAATTTCTATTCCGAGATAATTGGCTAAACTCTGCGTTCCGCCCGCCGCCTCCCAGCGTCTTATCTTCTCTGCTGAAAAGCTCATCCAGCTGAACAATCCATCCAAGCTCTGGTCGGCCATTTTGACGGTCAGCGTTTGCAGGGCGTGATTTACAGGCCCATCTGGATCCGCCATCGCGATTTTCAAAAGCTCTTTTCGAACGTCTTCGGACAATCGCGCCGCTTCGGCGTCCTCAATCGGCTCAAAGCCCGGCATGATCCCCGCTTCGATTGGAAACCGCGACAAAACCCGCTCGCAGAAGGCATGAATGGTTTGAACCTTCAGTCCTTCCGGCGTTTCCAGCGCCTTCGCAAAGAGGTTACGGGCTTTGGAAATCTGGTGAACATCCGTCCCAGTCAGTTTTTCAAGCTCTGCTTTCAGAGCATCTTTTCCAAGGATCGACCACTCCCCCAACTTATCATACAGACGGTCCTGCATCTCTGTCGCTGCCGCTTTGGTGTATGTCAGACAGAGGATTTTTTCAGGCTCAACCCCTTGCAGCAAAATCCGTGATACGCGATCCACTAGAACGCGGGTTTTGCCGGACCCTGCATTGGCGGACACCATGCGGGTTTGTCGGGGGTTGGCGGCTTCGCTCTGAGCGGCAACGGCCTTCTCATAGGCTTCACTCATCGCTCGCCCTCCCCGCCGAGAGAGGCCCATTCGCCGCGGCGGGCGAGATCGTCATAATCGCCATAATCATGCGTATATTGAATTCGGGGCTGAGAATAATAAGCGGTTTTAGGGTCGTCATAGGCGCGAACAAGCTTGCCCAACACATCAATCGCGTCCTGCGCATATTCTTCGGCGGAGAGGCCATTTTTTTGCTCGGGAGAGGTCAAAACCTGATGAGAGAAATCATTATTTGATCCTTTAATACGGACATAGCCGAGCTGAATTGTCTGGCCTTTTTTCACCTCCTTAAATCCGCCTTGGCCGAGCAACCAGGCGCTGAGCGGGAGCTGGGGGTCAAAGCCGGCTTTCACGACTTTGACGCTTGGCGGGGCCCCTGTTTTATAATCAATCACGCCGTACCCTTCCGGGCGGCGTTCGATCAAATCGGCTTTGCCGCTCAGGGTAAAGTCTAGCTCTTTGATATAATGTTCCGCCTCACTTTCGATCGCCCAGACATCGAACCCTTCGGCTTGCCTCTCGCGAAGCCAGATATAAAACTCGGTGGCAATTGCCTCAAAGCGCTTGGTTTCTTTGGCGATTTCAAAATCAGCATATCCGCTCTCGATAAACGCCTGTTTCAAAAACTCGACTAACTTGCTCTCGGTCTGTCTAGACCAGTCTTCTTTGTGAACACGGAGGAATTGTTCCAATCCATCATGGATAGCCGTGCCGAAATCTCCGGCGCCCAAAGCGGCGTCTAATGGATCCAGAGATTTGAGGCCCAGCGTATGTTTTGCAAAAATTGAATAGGGATCCCGGATCCAGGTTTTAACTTGAGTGATGGACACGCGCCGCCCCTTTCCGAAGGCCCAGCGATCTTTCACAGGCGGGGCGGGTTTCGGCGGTTCAATCTGTGCATTCTTTATTTCATCCGGCGTTACCTTATCGAGCGCTTCGGCGAGGCGAAGGTAATAGCCCTGCGCGCTGAGCAGAGAGTCTGCCCGCGTTGCGCCCAGCGCCCCACGCAGCAATGTTTGCAATCGCCAGAGCCAGCGCGAGGCCACCATGGGGCTTCCCCCGCTGCGTTTGGCGCGGGTCAGAATCACATCTGGATGCGCTGCAAGTTCGGCGAAGTCATGCGCGGAAAGTCCGAACCGTTTTTCCGGCAAGGAGAGCCCAACCGATTTTCGCATCGCCCGGGACAGGAATGGCTCGACTTTCGGCGTTGCCGGCCAGACGCCTTCATTCAGTCCGCCCAAAATTATTCGATCCGCGCTCAACATCCGGGCTTCCAATGGCCCTAAAATAGAAAGCCTCGGATGGGTGCCGAAAGGCGGCCGCACAACTTTGCCCCGCATCAAGACGGCCAGGAGGCGGGAAAGCCCCGCGGGAGTTGTCTCCGGTAGATTGTGACCAAAATCAATAAGGGATTGAAGCACTGCATCGCCTTCGCGGCCTCCAGACGCGCGTCTCAAGCGCGCCGCCCCATCGCCTTCCTCAGCAGAGGCAATATCTAGAGCAACCTCTCTCAATTTCTGCGCCCACTCCCTCACGGAAGCATTTTCGCCCAAATTTGTCAGAGGCGTTAAAGCGGAGGATAAGCGGGCGATCAGCTGAGATTTATCTTTCTTCTCAATCTCCTCCGTGTCCGGACGGACTCCTCTATAAAGCCGTTTTTCCAAGCTTTGCCATTCACGTTTCACAGCCCCAAACTCTGCGCCCAAATGCGTCAGAGGATGGTTCAGTAAGACGGCAAGAGCCACAGGACTTTCCGGATCGCCGAGCAAATCGACAATCGCTGTCAAAAAGCCGCCTACGGGCGTTTCCTCCAAGGGTTCGCCTTGCGAAATATCGACATCGACTTTCCATCGACGTAATCTCGCTTTGACCCGCCTTGCCAGCCCCTGATCCGGCGTGACCAGTGCGGCTGTTTGGCCTGGCTCCTCCAGCGTCTCGCGCATGAGCAGCGCTATGGTCAGGGCTTCGTCCTCGTCATTGGCCGCTTCCAGCACCGATAGCCCCTCCATGGCATCCACAAAGGGTTCGGTGTCAGGTGCATTGCGCCGAATTGTGGCGATCCGTTCAAGCCAGTCCGCCGTGTTATCGACAGGTACAAGGGACTCTGCCAAAAGAAGCCTTCGCGCCGCAAGTTTGGACGTCCGCGCCGGGTTTATACCTGTAATATGCGGCCAAGTCAGAACGTCCCCACGATCCAAACCAAATACGCCTAATAGGTTTTTGAGAGAATTTTGCGGATGCTGTTCGGCCACATTCTCCCAGGACCGCTCCGGACTATTATCAAGCCCCGGCAATATAATAACGCCTTTGGGAAGATGTGAGACACAGGCCATCAACCTTGCCGTTGCCCCGAGCGTCCCTGTCGATCCGGCAATAATAACCGGGTAATTGGGCGGGCTCTCCTGCCATTGCTCGGTTAGCTTATCCAGGACCTCAACTTGTCGGACTTTAGGCTCTAAAGCGTCCAACTCTCTGAGGCGCTCGGGCCAATAGGTCTGGATTATTTTATAAAGTTCTGCCGCATGTTGGAAATGCTGCGCCGCAAAGGCCTGAATTTCAGAGAGTTCGGCCAGATCGGAAATTCGCGTTTCCTCCGAGGCGGCGTCATCCAGAATTGTCAGAAGCGGATCCGCCAAGGCAAGCGCTGCCGCCGCGTCCAGCGGCATATCAGAGGCGCGGCGGTAAAACCGCTCGACAATCTTCGCCATTTCAAACCGTCTCTGGGTACCGTCTATCGCTTGCGGTACGAGTCCGGCGACATCGCTCGGCTCGAAGGGCGGTTCATTCGGGTCAATATCGGCCAGAGTATTCAGCCGCGGCATAAGCATGACGCCCTGCCCTTTTTCCTGAGAAATTTGCAAAAACAGTTCAGTCAGGCCGCGCACAGCCCGGCGGGTTGGCAGTAATATCAACGCATCTGATAACTGCTCTCCAAATTCCGTCATTAATCCTTCTGCGAGAGAGCGCAGAAAAGGCACGCCCGAAGGCATATTATAAACGCCCTGCAAACTCATTTGGCGCCGGAGCTTAACTTGGCATCCATTTCAGCCGCCTGCGTTAAAACCGCCTCGGCGCCTTTCTTGGCCTTCGGATCGCCCACATGCATCCAGAACGCCGGCATGACCGTTCCGAAAAGCCCGAATGTTTTGAGGCTCTCATCCCAAATCTTATTGCGGGAAAACTTTTCTTCAGGAAAAGGTTTGGCGAGCGATGGCTTGAAAATCTGAACGCCTGAATAATAATATTTAGAAATCTCGCTTAATCGGCGCGAGATATGTCCTCTTTCGGCTAAATCGAAATCCCCCATACCGTCATGGCCAAGGGACATATCCCGCCGGGCAAGTAACAGAAGTTCTTCCATTAAAGTAGGATCCCAGGCGTTCATCAAAGCTTTTAGAACGGGCGCAAACTCCACCCAGACCGCGTCAATATTACAAATAAAAACTGGGGCGTCGCCGAGGAGCGGAAGCGCTTTGACAACGCCGCCGCCCGTTTCAAGCAATTGGTTCCTCTCATCGGATATAATTATCTCGGGCCCGCCCAAACGGTTTTTCAAATGGCCCTCTAAATGATCCGCATGGGCGTGAACATTGACAACAGCGCGTTTTACGCCCGCCTCCAACAACCGATCCAGCATATGATCAATGAGCGGTTTCCCGCCGACTTCAACCATGGCTTTCGACTTATCATCCGTCAGCGGCCGCATCCGCGTGCCGTGCCCTGCTGCCAAAACCATTGCTGTTTCTATCATGCAAAAACCTCTGGTAAATTTTGATCAAACCACGCTTTGATGGGCGCGACAGCCGGATGGGCCAAGTCCTCCTTGAGATGGCGTTTCACTCGCGGCAGAAGCGCTCGATATTGTGGTTTCCCAAATTTCAGATCAGCGCGAACAGGAAAACCGAGAAGTTTTGTTCCTCGCTGCACACTCAACACAGAATAGGCCGCCCGGAAATCCATGTCATCTTTTAGACCTGCTTTCTCGCAGAATCGTTTAATTAAATGATCCTTCAAACCTGGTGACACGTCACGACGAATATCGGTTATCAGGGACATCAGGTCATAAGCCGGATGGATAAAGAGGGCGTCCTGAAAATCTATCAGTCCCACATTCGCTGCACTCGAGCGCTCGGATAACCAGAACAAATTCTCGGCATGAAAATCCCGAAGACCTAATCCAGGCGCATGAGCCTCCAGATATTTGAAACTTTCTGCGTAAAGCCCGTAGAAGTCTTTCCGAGCGTCAGGCGAAAATTCGCGGCCAAAATCCTTGGCATACCAGTCAAGACAGAGATCCGTTTCAGCCAATAGCGCGGCCGTGTCGTAATCACGGACTCGCCATCTGACGTCATTGAAAGTCATGATCTGCGGAAAAGTTGAACGGTAAATTGCGGCAAGCGTCTCCACCGCCGCCTCATAAAGCGGCGTCTCCAGAGAAGCGTCCTTCGCTATCACTTTTGCAAAAACCGGTTCGCCAAAGTCTTCCAGAAGTAATAGCCCATTTTCCAGATCTGCAGCGAAAATCCGGGGCGCAGAAAAACCTCTTAGCCCAAGCTCATTTGCAAGGCAGGCAAAGCTTTCCATATTCGGGCCTGCAAGACGCGCCAGGGCATTATAGCCCAGCTTCCGACGCACCGCCACGCTTGCGCCTTCTGGCTCACCGGGCAGCTCCTCACTTTTTGGCGCGTTCATAAGGACCGCCATTTGCCCATTTTTTTTCAAGCGCTCATAACTCCGCGTGGACGCATCCCCCTGAATGGGCACACGAAGCGCCTTATCCCATCCCGCATTTTTAAGGAATCCAGATATCAAGGACTCGCGATCAAACATGGCGATCACTCCATTCCGGACCGAGTTCAATAACTCTCCCTTCGCCTTCAAATCGAATATGAAGCTTTAAAGCCTCTTCCGGCAAATAGTCTCCGATCTTGTCAGGCCACTCCAAAAGACAAAGAGCCTCTCCAAACGCATCCATCAAACCTATTTCAAACACTTCATCTGGGTGCTTTAGACGGTAGAGATCGCAATGCCACAGTTCATACTCCGGAAAATCATAAGTTTGAACAAGTGTATAGGTCGGGGACGGAACCTCTATTCCAGGCAGCTCTGCTTGTATTAAGCCGCGCACAAGAGTTGTCTTGCCAGCGCCTAACTCTCCGGTCAGCGCCACTGTGTCGCCTGCTCGCAAAGCCGCCCCGATTCGCGCGCCGAGAGCGAGCATTTCTTGTTCATTTTTAGCCGTAATTCTTGTCACAACGTCTCTGATAACGGGTTGTAATATCATGGCAAGCCCTTAGATAAGAGCCAAGACTGACAGACAAAAAGGCCCGTTTCATGGCAAAAATTCTTTTCACTGACCACGCCGGTACGACACGCGAAGTCGAGGCGAAACCCGGCACCTCCATCATGGAAGCCGCCGTACAAAATATGGTACCTGAAATTGACGCCGATTGCGGCGGGGCCTGTGCCTGCGCTACCTGCCATGTCTATGTCGACGATGCCTGGCTCGGTAAACTGAAAGAAAAAGACGATATGGAAGAGTCCATGCTCGACTTTGCCGAAGGCGTTCAGGATAATTCCCGTCTGTCATGCCAAATTCTGATGAGCGAAGAGCTGGACGGTATCAAAGTCACCACGCCCGAGAGTCAGTAATAATTTAATTCGCTAGGCTTTAGGCGTTTCCGCCAAAGAGCTCCGGGTGCGCGCCGTCCGTGGATGCTTCTTTGGGAAGGTAGCACGTGACGTGAGTCCCCTGATCTTCGGCGGATTCCAGCTCGACCCAGCCGCCATGGCGCGCGACAAAACGCTGGACGAGCGCTAGGCCCAACCCGGCCCCGCCGCGAGAGCTTTCAAAGCTTTGGAAAACCTGTGGTTGCCGCTCGGTCGGAATACCGACTCCATTATCCTTGACCCAAATCATGACGCCGCCGCCGGGCGCTTTCTGGCCGCCCAGCTCAATATTCCCGCCGGGTTTGGTAAAGCGCAGCGCATTTCCAAGTAGGTTATGCACGACTTGTTTCAACCGCGTCTCATCCGCGCGAATAACGCCGATATCTTCGTCACAGCGTAGCTCAAGCGCAATTTTCGTATCATCGGCTTTGACCGCGACGTAATCCAAGGCCTTGTCGAGCAGGTCGAAGACGTTCACGTCGCCTAAATCAAGATCAAGCACATTGGCTTCGATCGCCGCAATGTCCAAAATATCATCGATGATTTTTGCAAGATCTTCGGACGCGCTCTGAATGGCAAAGACATATTCGCTCTGCTTGTCACTCATTTCGCCGGCGCCGCCATTTTGGAGGAAATCAGCATAGCCGGAAATCGTCGTAAGGGGCGTGCGAAGTTGGTAGCTGACATGGCCGACAAATTCGGACTTCATCCGATCGGCTTCCTCCAGCGCCTGGGTGCGCTCTATCAAGGCCGCCTCTGCGCGGCGCGCAGACGTCACATCATCCCAAGCGACGAGCGTGGCGCCGTCCGGCAAAGGCTTGGAAAGCCAAGTCAGCATTTTATCGTCCGAGCGCTTAATCTCGCCTTCCACATGGCGGCGGATTTCCGGATTTGGATCCGTAATCCGACCGGCCAAATCCTGCCAGAAGGCTTTCTGGTGATAAAGCGGCATACAGAGCTGCACGATATCTCCGAAACGCGGATTGTCTTTCAAATCCTCTTCGCTGAGGCTCCACATCTTTTCAAATGACGAATTGTGGATCTTCAAGCGTCCATCCGTCCCGAACACAGCTATGCCTTCTGAGAGCTTATCCAAAGTCGCCTTCTGTACATTGATCAACGTGCCGAGCTGGCTTTTCAGCGTCATCGCATCCGTCATGTCAGAGAACAGCAGAGAAATGCCGCCATGAGGGTCGCGCATTCTGACCAGACGCAAAGTCCGCCCATCCGGTAGGCCCCAAAGCTCTTCAGGCATTTCTTCCGGCCAATCTGTATAAAGAGACAATTCTCTCTCGCGCCAAGAATGGTAATCCGCCTGCGCCGGAATTTCATTTTTATCGCGTAAGTAGTCTAGCCAGTCGCTATGCCGGGGCCGTCCCTTGAACCAACCTTCTTCCAGTTTGAAAAGATCCCTCAAGGCCCGGTTATGGAAACTGACTGTCTGGTCTGCTCCGAAAATAATGATGCCCTCATCCATTGCGTTAAGCAGTTCGTCATGGGCGCGAATGTGACGGGTCAGAGCTTCACGCAAATTATCCGCTTCTGCCGCATCCACCGCCATGCCCGCAACCCCGCCATTAACCGGAAACAGGTTGACCGCGGTCGCACGTCTTTGCCCGCTGAAAATCAGATGTCTGACATCCTCTTTCGGCTCATTGGTTTGCAGAACCTCCTGCACCTGTTGCGCCGCAGCGTCATCCAGATGGATTTGTGATTTGATTAAATCACGCAGATCCTTCGCCCCGACTGCGGCGACATAGGCTGGATTGGCCCAAACAATCTGGCCGCTATTGGAAAGCCGCCAGATCGGGAACGGGGCGCGCCCCATCATATCTATGAAGGCTTTCGGGTCTTGCTCCGCCGTCAGCCGAGAGGTCTCGAACCGGGATATAGCAGAGCGTTCATCCTCTCCGCGGATAGACACATCTTCGAGCCAGAGCACAACTTGTCGCCCGGCCACGCGTCCGGCCGCTTCGATAAGGTTGCCTTCCGGAAGAGAAATAGAAATGGAGAACGCTTCGCCTCTTTGGCGCAATCCTGTCAGATATCCGCGCAAGGTCAGGGCATTATCTGTCTTTGAAATTGTTTTATGATCGGCGAGGCTGTTCAAAATTCGAAACGGCAAATCTTTGGATTTCCCTTTTTCCGAAAACCGTAAAATAGACGCTAGCGCCGCTGGAGACCCGTAAACCTTGGGTTCACCCCACGGATTATTACCCTCAAACTTTATCGGCTTAGCTGTTTCATCCCAAACCAAGACGAGCCCCGGATAAGCCCCGAAAATCAGATCGAAATCGCCGACTTGTCGATCAAGGTCCGCCGCCTTTTCTTTCCATCCCTGCCCGGCCTGCCCCGAGGATAAAGCCAAGCGCAACGCAAAAAGCGATGCCAGAATAGCTAGAAGCACGGCCCCGAGCGTGACGATCAAATAGGGTGTGATGGTTTGGTCCATGCGTGTTGGCGTCTTCCCTGCTCGCCCCGCGGTTAAGGCCGTAAATTAACCCCAAGCCTTAAGGGAGTTGGCGAATCTTGAAAAGAGGTATTCAACGCTAAATGTCAGGCAGGCTCTGAATTGGCCTGTTGTTTTATTACGTTTACGAGATCATCTGTCAGTTTTTCAACTTTCGTGCCGTCATCCCCTTCGGCCATGACCCGTATGAGCGGTTCTGTGCCCGACGCGCGGACAAGAACGCGGCCAGAGGACCCAAAACTGGATTGGGCGTCCTTAATCGCTGCCTGCACAGCGTCGGATGCCAGAGGAGACTCACCTGAATAGCTGACATTTTTCAATGTTTGCGGAACCGGTTCAAAAACGCTGAGCACTTCACTGGCCGGTTTGTTCTGGCGGATAATTTCAGCCAATACCTGCAGGGCCGAGATTGTCCCGTCTCCTGTGGGCGTGAAATCCGTCATCAGGATATGGCCCGATTGCTCGCCGCCCAGATTATATCCATCTTTGCGCATCCGCGCCGACACATGCCGGTCGCCGACATCTGTTCGGACAAAGTCAAGATTTTGAGATTCGAAAAACCGTTCCAGCCCCAAATTGCTCATCACAGTTGCGACAATTCCGGGCTTGGAAAGCTGTCCTTTTTTATGCCAGCCCGACCCAATCAGACCGAGCAATTGATCTCCGTCAATAATACGTCCTTTCTCATCACACATAATCAGGCGGTCCGCATCGCCGTCCAAGGCAATGCCGACATGCGCGCCTTCTTTGACAACGGTTTCCGAGAGCAGCTCTGTGTGAGTGGAGCCGCAATCAAGATTGATATTCTTACCGTTCGGCGACACGCCGATGGGGATAACGGCCTCCGCGCCCAGCTCCCATAATGTGTCAGGAGCAGTATGATAGGCCGCGCCATTGGCGCAATCGAGCACGATTTTGAGACCTGTAAGCCGCATTCGGCGCGGGAAAGTCGCTTTGGCGATTTCGATATAACGCGCCTGCATATCTTCATATCGTTTGGCACGGCCCAGATTTTCCGGCTTGGCCAAACGGAGGTCAGACCCGTATAGCAGGGCTTCGATTTCGGCTTCGGCGGAATTTGAAAGCTTGCGGCCATCCGGGCCAAAAAATTTCAGGCCATTATCATAATATTTATTATGGGAGGCGGTAATCATGACGCCCATATCGGCCCGTAGCGTTCGGGTCAGGATAGAGACCGCGGAGGTCGGAATCGGCCCGCAAAGCCGCACATCCATACCCACGGACGTAAATCCGGCCACCAGAGCCGGCTCGATCATATAGCCCGAAAGACGTGTATCCTTACCGATAAAAACGGTCGGACGCGATCCAATTTTCTTTTCCTGATTTCGGAAATACCGCCCGGCCGCCTGTCCCAGGCGCATGACGCTTTCAGGCGTCATCTTGTCGGAATTGGCAAGGCCGCGCACGCCGTCCGTTCCAAAAAATTTACGCGGAGGAGTTTTATTTTGGCTCATAAAAAGGCGTCCAGCTCGTGAGTCGTTTCGATGTTTTAGAGCTATAGCGTAAAAACGGTATGAATGTGACTAATTTGAGGAAATGGCACTCGGCATATGCGCTGGACAATTAGTAACAACTTAGCCGCCTAACGTTACACTCCCCGCGCGGTACCTTAGGAGCACACGGCAGTTTTCCAGCGGACCTTCCGCCGGCGGGGCGAATGTCCAGTTCTCTACTGCCTTTTGCGACGCCTTATCAAACATACCGTCAGGAACGGATTTCTCGACCTCCACATTTTGAGTCTGGCCTGCCGCGTCCACATCCAGCCGCATAATTGTCCAGCCTTGCCGACCGGTTCGATAGGGCCGCGAGGGGTAGTCCGGCATTTCGAAGTTTCGGGCGGCGAGCTTTTCTCCGCCGAGACAGTCATCCGGGTTGGAATAGCCTTTAACCCAAGGGTCGGGTGGATATTGGCTGGCCGGTTCAAAAGGTTGTGAGGTGCTCCCGCAGCTGGACAAAACGGCCGCTGCCAAACTGCCTAAAACCAAATCCGAAATCCGCATGAGAAACCTTTTCTAATCCACTTCTCCGAAGCGGTTCTCTACCAAAGCGGCAATGGCTTGGATAGCCTCGGGCGCATCCGGCCCTTGCGCGGTGACGGTAATCTCTTCTCCGCAGGCTGATCCGAGTAAGAGAAGCTCCATGACAGAATCGGCTTCGACGCGTTCGGCGCAAACATCATTATGGCTTCGCACCCAGATCTGGGAATGAAAGCGCGCAACCGTTTCCATAAATTTATTGGACGCCCGGGCATGAAGGCCCCGCTTATTTGTCAGTTTCAGAGTGATTTGAGATGTTTGGCTCATGTCAAAACTCTCAGCCCCTCTGGCCTTTATGTATCTCCAGCCAGAATTCTGGACGCAATAGCGATATAACGCTGTCCGGCCTCTTTGGCTTTCAAAGACGCGTCTTCCAATGTCGCTGTGCGGCGCGCTTCGGCCAGTTTGATAAGCATGGGCAAGTTCACCCCGGCGAGCACTTCCACTTCTCCGTCGCGGAGCATGGAAATCGCCAGATTGGACGGGGTTCCGCCGAACATATCTGTCAAAATGATGACGCCTTTGTCCCGGCTAACCTTTTTCACAGCGCCGGCAATATCTTCTCGGCGGTGTTCCATATCATCATCCGGCCCGATACAGACCGTTTCGACCGCTTCCTGCGGTCCGACAACATGCTCTGTCGCCCGACGCAGCTCAACAGCGAGCTGACCATGCGTAACAATGACTAATCCAATCAAAGCAAATACTCCGAAAATCGAAATTTTACCTAATCAAATAAAAATCACGCTGTGAAGTCGGAAAATGACAGATTTGTCATAAAAACTGCAAAATTATGGGGGGATTATTTCTATAATTATTTGTTGGATCGGGGTTGTTGGCGCGGCACGTCGACAACAAATCGCGCCCCGGCAACCGCGCGACCGTCTGAAGTCATACGATTTTCAGCATGAATACGGCCCTTATGAGCCCTGACAATCTGGCGGCAAATCGCCAGACCCAATCCGGAATGGCTCCCGAATTCTGCGCCTTTGGGCCGCTGGGTATAAAATCTTTCAAATACAGTTTCCAGATTATCAGTCGGAATACCCGGTCCATCATCCTCAACCGATATAATGACCCGGTCCCGGCCTTTTTTCTGTACCAGCTCGGCTGAAATACAAACCTCTCCCCCAAGCGGAGAAAATGTGAGGGCGTTATCTATCAAATTGCGTAAAACCTGCGCGAAAGGGGTCTCAAAAGCCCGGATAAAAACAGCCTCTCCGTCTGGCAAACGGTTTTCATGCCTGACAACGGGCCCTTCCCCGGATCGGGTTTGGACATAAAATTCGGTAATATTGTGTAGAATTTCTCCGACATCCAATATCTGCGCTGTTTCCCGCGCGAGATTGGCATCCACTTTTGAAGCTTTGGAAATATCCGTAATAAGCCTATCCATGCGGGAGACATCTTGCTGTATAATATCAATAAGCTGGTTTCTTTGTTCTTCGGTCCGCGCAACGCGCAATGTGTCCGACGCAGACCGTAAACTGGTCAGGGGGTTCTTAATCTCATGCGCGACGTCGGCGGCGAAGTTCGCAATATCGTCTATGCGCGAATAGAGACCCTGCGTCATTTCCCGCATGACTTTTGAAAGATCGCCAATCTCGTCACGCCGGCCGGAAAGATCCGGAATAGCATCGCGTTTATCGGAACTTCGCGTCACCAGCTCGGCCGCCCGTGCCAGTTTTCGCATGGGCAGCGTAATGAATAAAGTCAGCGCCAAAGAGCTGAGAATTGTCGCGAGAAAAGCCAATCCAATAATCGGAGCCAGAGCCTGTCGTTCTGCCTGAACGATACCGGAGACATCATCGCTTTCTACCGTCACGACCCCCAAAATCTGCTGCACGCGCTGCACCGGGAGGGACACTGTCACAATTAAATTATCCTCCTCGTCATAGCGCGGCCCCATGATTGATTCCCCTGACAGAGCCAGACGGACATCCCCGCGCAAATCGCGGCGCAAATTATTTCTTTCGGCCTGTCGCCATGGCAAATTATTCAGACGTTCTGTGAACCAGTTTTTGGTCTTGTCGACCCACTGTTCATGAACGGGTTCCGGCGGAATTTCAGAGAGGATGGGATCAAGCGACCCAACTGAAATCGTCTCGTCCAGGCGCGCTGTGTCCGCAACAACCTCTCCCGACCTATCATGTAAACGGACGCGCCAACCGACAGGTGTGTTAACGCCCCGAAGAACTTGTCGCGCTCCGGTAACATCCAACTCTGCGGAAACGCCGCGGCCTGTGGCTTGTTCACCAATGACAGTCGTAATTGTCGCCGCAAGGGAGCGTAAATTATCAACTTTGGCATTAATTAATCCCGCCTCGAACCTGTTCATGGCGAGCGATCCGGAAATCAGGATAATCAGGCCAATCAGATTAGCGATAAAAATAACGCGCGTCAGCCGAGAGGCGAGAAGCGAACGACGCGGTCCAAAACGTTTATGGCGGAGCCGTCTTTCACGCAAACGCATCCGACCCGCTTTCGCGGGCCGTATTTTGTCTTCGGAGGGCGTCTGCCCTTTAGGCTTCTTTATATTTATATCCGACACCATAGAGGGTTTCTATACCGTCAAAACTCTTATCGGTCTTGCGAAATTTCTTACGCAATCGTTTGATGTGGGAATCAATCGTCCGGTCATCGACATAAACCTGATCGTCATAAGCGGCGTCCATCAGCTGATCTCGGGATTTCACATAACCGGGACGATTGGCAAGACTTTCCAGAATAAGGAACTCAGTCACGGTCAGGCGCACCGGGTTTCCGTCCCACGAACAAGCGTGACGGTTGGGGTCAAGCAAAAGCTTGCCGCGGCGGATAACCTTGTCATCGCCTTCCTGCGGGGTCGGCATTTCAATAGAGGTGAGCGAGGCGCGGCGTAGCACGGCTTTTATTCTCTCGCCAAGGAGACGTTGTGAGAACGGCTTGGTGATATAATCATCCGCGCCCATATTAAAACCAATGGCTTCGTCGAATTCGTCGTCTTTTGACGTTAGAAAAATAACCGGCAAGTTCGAGGTTTGACGCAGACGGCGGAGAAGTTCCAACCCGTCCATACGCGGCATTTTTACGTCGAGCACGGCCAGGTCCGGCGGCGAGTCTTTCAACGCTTCCAGCGCGCTCACCCCGTCATGAAATTTACGTACTTCATATCCTTCACCTTCGAGAAACATCGACACAGAGGTCAGAATGTTTTCGTCATCATCCACCAGATAAATCTTGGCCATAGCGGTCTCTCGTCTCAACCCGTCCACCGATGTCTTGACCTGACGCGGCGAATAATTCTTGTTCCTTACTAAGCTCATCGTTTGCATTGTCCAACCCTCGTTTCGTGAATGATGGGATTTGTCTAACAATCGACTATGGCGTGGTTATGGCGCCGGTTTGCCTTAGTTTCGGCCATTTTGGCAAAACCATGGCATTGCGTGATTCGTAATATTCGCTACAAAACCCAAAAGTCTGAGGTGATCCATGCTGACCGATATTCTTGTTAATTTCTTCCACGCTGCCGCCGTGGTGTTTGGACTTCTGACTTTACTTTGGTCAATTAGCGTCGCGGTAAAAGATGCCAGCCTTGTCGATGTTTTCTGGGGCTTTGGGTTTTTATGTGTTGGGGCGGTCTGCCTTTATCTGGCCGATCCCGTCACCCCTTATCTCTGGCTGTTGGGATTACTCCCCGTCATCTGGGGCGCGCGATTGACGATTTATTTGGCGATGCGAAACCTTGGACACGGCGAAGACAAACGTTACGTGGCTATGCGAAAGCGCTCCAAATTAAATGAAGCGGCGTGGCGTCTGCGGAGTCTTTTTTCAATCTATTGGGGGCAAGGCCTGCTCATCATGATCGTCAGCGCCCCGGTTTGGGTGAGCATGGGAACACATGTTGCGGGGCGTGTGGTCAATTCAGGTGACGAAGCGATTTATATTCACGCCAATGCCTATATAAATCTCTTGGCTGTCCTGGGAACTTTGCTTTGGCTCATCGGGTTCTTGTTCGAAGCCATTGGCGACTGGCAACTCTCCCGTTTTATGAAAAAGCACAAGGATTATGACGGTCCTGAAGAGGATAAACCTGTCCTTAATACAGGCCTATGGCGTTATACGAGGCACCCGAATTATTTTGGTAATGCCTGCATGTGGTGGGGCATCTGGCTCGTCGCCTGCGAAGCGCCGTGGGGCTGGGCTACAATATTCGCCCCGATCATCATGACCTATCTGCTCACCAATGTATCCGGCAAAGATTTACTGGAAAAGGACATGGGGAAGCGAAAGAATTATCAACTCTACATCAAACGCACGAGCGGGTTCTTTCCATTACCGCCGAAGAATAAGAGTGAGGTAGAGTGATTTTCTTCCCCCTTTACCTGTCATTCCGCGAGAAGTCGCGGAAGTTCGAGCGAAGGCATTTCACAGCTCGAACTCCTGCGACTACGTTTCGTTTCGGCAGGATGACGAGACAAAAATAGTACTCTAAACCGCGTATTTAAATATCCGGCGTCTCTCTACGCTGCTGGGTATACCCATACTTTCACGGTATTTTGCAACGGTTCGGCGGGCAATGTCGACGCCTTCTCCGCGCAAAAGCTTGACCAATTTATCGTCTGATTTAACAGTTTTTTCCGTTTCTTCGCTGATCAAAATTTTAATTTTATTGCGTACGGCTTCTGCGGAATGGCCTTCACCGCCATCCAGTGAAGGAATGGCCGCTGTGAAGAAATATTTCAATTCGAATAGTCCGCGCGTCGTATGCATGAACTTATTGCTAGTGACCCGGCTTACCGTGCTTTCATGCATTTCGATGGCATCGGCCACATCTTTGAGTTTGAGCGGGCGCATATGATCGACGCCATACGCAAAAAACGCGTCCTGCTGCTTCACGATTTCGCTTGTGACCTTCAAAATTGTTCGCGCGCGCTGATCCAATGATTTTACGAGCCAGCTGGCGCTCTGGTGACACTCCGAAATGAATTCGCGAGCCGTTTCATCCTCACCGCCAACTTTTTGAATTTCATTATAATAGCGATTATTAATCAGAACACGCGGCAGGGTGTCGGCATTTAATTCGACGGCCCATCCGCCATTCGGGGTTTCTCGGATAAACACATCCGGCTCTACGACCTGCGCGGTGCTGCCGCTATAGACCGCACCAGGTTTCGGCGCGCAATTCCTGATGCGCGCAATCATAGCGCCCATCCGGTCCCGCCCCACGTCACATATTTTCATGAGTTTCGACAAATCATGCTTGGCCAGTAGATCCAGGTTGGCGAGCAAAACCTGCATCGCTTCATCGAGACCTCCCTGCTCTCGAATTTGGAGCATAAGACATTCAGATAAACTCCGCGCAAAAAGACCTGTCGGTTCACAGGTTTGGAGCTGCGTCAAAAGAGACGAAATACGAGAGGTTTCCACCCCCAGATTTATGGCTATCTCTTCCACGCTCATGCGTAGATAGCCAGCCTCATCAAGCTGACCGATCATGTAATCGGCGATAAGTCCGTCACGTGGCTCTAGCCGCAAAAGAGATTTCTGCGCCTTTACATGCTCTGGCAGGCTTATTTCGGCGGCAGCATTTGCGGCGGCGTCATAATCGCCGCCCCCTGAAAAACTCCCGGATTTTTCATTACGCGACCAATCAACGGAGCCGCCGACATCTTCCCCGCCTCTGTCAGCCGCCGTAGACTCCGGATTTACGGCATGGTCGGGTACATCAAAATCAGACGCGGCCGCAGCGGGAGCGTCTTTATCCACCGTCGCCTGCAGCGCGTCTCTAAGCGTATTGGCAATCTGCTCGCCCCGCCGGTTTTCGTCCCCCGTGCCGCGCTCCAACAGGGGGTTACTCTCCAACTGTTCTTCAACAAATTCGGCCAGTTCAATATTCGAATATTGCAGTAATTGGATCGCTTGGCGCAATTGCGGCGTCATGGCGAGCTGCTGGCTCTGCCGCGCCTGTAATCTTGGAGCTAATGCCACGTTTGCCTACCCTGCTTCATTTTCACATAACGGGCCATTTTTGATTTCAGGCCGTCTTGAAACAGTCTTTAGGAAAGAAGCCTTAATTTGGCGTGTGGCGACAGGGTTAATAGTTTGTATCGTTCAGTTTGGCGCCTTTACGGAACCAAGACTTAAGGACGACGTTTGATAGGCATAACAACTAAAAGGAGGTCAACATGTTAGGTTGGTCAATCGCATTTTTCATCCTCGCCATCATTGCGGGTTTATTGGGGTTCACTGGGATTGCAGGCGCAATGGCAGGCGTAGCTCAAGTCTTGTTTGTCATTTTTCTCGTGCTGTTGGTGATTTCCTTCATCATTCGTGCCTTTAAGGGCCGCTCTGTGGTATAATTACCGCCGAACACTAGTAAGAGAAAATGACTGTGATAAGGGAGCTCTATGAGTTCCCTTTCTTTTTTGCCCAAAGTTAAAATCTGCGGTCTGACGCGCGCTGAAGATGTGCAAAGTGCAATTAGTGCGGGCGCAGATTTCCTTGGTTTCATCATTCAGGCTAACAGCCCCCGGCGAGTGAGCATTGAGGAGGCCAAACCCTTATTCATGCCGAGCAAAGGGCTGGCCAAGAGAGTAGCCGTCACAGTGAACCCGGATGATGAACTTTTAGACAATATCTCTCAGGAGCTGGATCCGGATTTCGTCCAGTTTCACGGCGACGAAACGGTTGATCGACTTGCTCAAATTTCAAAACGATATGATTTCGGTCTTATCAAGGCCGTCCCTATTGCCTCAGATGAAGACATGAAAACCGCCGGGGAATATGCGGGGATTGTCGACTTTGTTTTATATGATGCGCAACCGCCCAAGGGCTCGCAAGTCAGAGGCGGTCATGGCGTAAAAATCGATTGGGATATTATTGCCCGCGCCCCGACGCCCAAAGTTTTCGCACTCGCCGGAGGCCTGACGCCGGGCACTGCCCGAGAGGCCATATCTAGGACAAAAGCACCCATTCTGGACGTTAGCTCTGGCGTCGAAAGCGCGCCGGGCGTAAAGGATACGTCCAAAATTCAAGCCTTTATGAAAGCGGTCAAATCCCATGGGTAAACCTGAGAACATCCCCTTCCCTGATGAAAATGGCCGGTTTGGCGACTTTGGCGGGCGTTATGTCTCCGAAACTTTGATGCCGCCCATTCTGGAACTCCAAAAAGCCTATGAAGATGCCAAGGCCGATCCGGAGTTTCAGAAAGAGCTGGATTATTTCATGGCCCATTATGTGGGCCGTCCGTCGCCGCTCTATTTTGCCGAACGCCTGACCGAAGAAGCGGGCGGCGCTAAAATCTATTTCAAGCGCGACGAGCTTAACCATACGGGCGCTCATAAAATCAATAACTGCATGGGCCAGCTCCTGCTCGCTAAACGCATGGGCAAAAAACGCATTATCGCCGAAACGGGCGCAGGACAGCACGGCGTTGCCACGGCCACCGTTGCCGCGCGTCTGGGCATGGAATGTATCGTCTATATGGGCGCGGTCGATATTGTGCGGCAGAAACCAAATGTTTTCCGCATGCGCCTCCTCGGCGCCGAAGTCCGGGCCGTGCATTCCGGAACAGCTACCCTAAAAGACGCCATGAACGAAGCCCTGCGCGACTGGGTTACAAATGTCGGCGATACATTTTATTGCATCGGTACAGTTGCGGGACCGCACCCTTACCCGGCCATGGTTCGTGACTTTCAAGCTGTCATAGGCCGCGAAGCAAAAGAGCAGATTATGGACGCGGAAGGCCGCCTGCCCGACGCGGTCGTCGCCTGTATCGGCGGGGGCTCTAACGCGATGGGTCTGTTCCATGAATTTGTGCCGCATAAAAATGTGCGCCTCATCGGCGTCGAAGCGGCGGGCAAAGGCGTCAAATCCGGTCTTCATGCGGCCTCGCTCACAGGCGGAACGCCGGGCGTGCTCCACGGCAACCGAACTTATTTGCTACAGGATGAAAACGGACAGATCGCAGACGCCCATTCTATCTCCGCCGGGTTGGACTATCCCGGTATAGGGCCGGAACATGCTTACCTTCACGATATTGGCCGTGCCGAATATATCAGCGCCACCGACGACGAAGCCCTGCACTGGTTCCAGGAATGTGCCCGACTTGAAGGCATCCTCCCCGCGCTGGAGCCTAGCCATGCTATACCCCGAACAGTCGAACTCGCCAACGAACTCGGCCGCGAGGGCCTTATCATCATGAATATGTGCGGCCGCGGCGATAAAGATGTCTTCACCATTGCCGACGCGCTTGGAGAACATATCAGCGCCGGAACCGAAGGATAATTCCGGCGACTCATTAAAATGGTCTGTGAATGTCGCTGATCCCCTTGAGTCATTGCCGCAAGATGAACTCAAATAAAAACAGTTTAAATTCAAACTGAAAAGTTACGAAAAATCTGTTTTTTCTCTCGGAAATAGTAACGCTTCTTTACCTTTCTTCTGTGAGAGTCATTGACGTTGACCCTCAAATCTCATTTAACGGAGGCGAGGAAAAGCCAATATCGCCTCTGCGTGATAGCTTTTGATCAAGCGTCAGGACAGGACGCCTAAGAAGGGGAATATTCCATGAAAGTTTCAAGGATAGTTTTTTCACTCGGATTGGGCCTCGCGTCACTCATCGCTTTACCGACACTTTCGGCGCAAGCTCAGGATTTGGTGGCTGAAGCCCCCGCCCCTAGTGTAAACCTAACGGAAAACCCGGCCCTCAAGGGTTTAAAAGCCCCGGTTTTTGACACACAGCCCCGCGACCTTCTCTTTAAAGGGTTGACCAATATTGAGCGTCAGACAGAAACAAGCCGTACGGATGGGTGTTCTAAAATTCAAAAAGGCCTGACTCTCAGCGGCGGCTTTCTTCTTATCGCCTGCGAAAAATTAAAATCCGAATTGCCAATTGGACTTCAGGATATAGCCGCCAGAAAGTATATGGCGGAGATGGAAAAACTTGGATGGAAAAAAGATCCCTCTCATAAGAAAAGGGGAGAAACGAAATATCTCAAAACAGACGCGACCGGATGCAACCGCACCATGTCTGTTGCGGCGTGGACTGACAGAGCTTTGAATGAGCCGCGCTTGCCTAGCCTGACCCGGAGAGATTATCGCCAGATCGTTTTCATCATGGGCTTTGACGGCAAAACCTGTGAACACCATTATGAAGGCGTGAAACAAGCGGCGAGGTAAACACCGTTCTTTTCCACAATTAATTGATAAGTTGTTTTCGAAAGGCTCCTTCCTGAGGGGTCTTTTTCTTTGGTCAAATCCCATTTTTAATTGAATCTTAAAAAACAATCTTAGACTGTAATCATTTTTTAAGACTCCGCCTTGTAATACCACCTTATGTTGTTTCCTTCGCAATGATGAAAGGAGGAAAATTGGGAGGCTTATATGAGGTCAATAAAGTTTATAACCTTGATGGGGGTGACGGCAGCAATGTTATCTTGCCCTGCATTCGCAACAGACCAAAACGTGAATTTCCGGGGCATTATCAATAATAGCTGTACGCTTGTCGTCCTGAATGATGGGCTACTCGGCGTCTCATCAGACCAAACAGTTTTATCCTCCAAAGAGTCCGGGGGTCTGCAAGGCCGCATATCAGCCGTTACAAACGGACCAGGCAATACAATTGAAATCATCAGTCCGAGCGGGTTCACGGTTGGCCCCCCTTCCGCAGATGTGAACACGATATTTGAAACGGAATACTCCGCATCCGGCGGCACAATTCTATCAAATTTGTTGGGAGTCGTCGTGTCGATTCTCGGCATTGGTACAACCACGATAGATATTGACGCTACGGCGACAAAAACCTCGGGTACATTTGAAAGCGGAGCCTACGAACTCACCACGGTAGTCAGATGCGTCGTCCCATAAAGCTCCTTTTTTCAGCTGTGTGGCTTTCGTTATTTAGTAGTGTCGGTTTTCTGGCATCTGCGCAAAGCGTCGCGCCTATGACGCAGGAAATTCAAGGATTTAATTCGCAATTCGTCGCGCAGGTCGAAATCAGCAATCCTTATGATAGTCCTCAAAAAGCCAATGTCAGAGTTTACTCTTCTGATTGGCAACCTATTCAGCCGATATATCTATCAAATGCCAATCGCATTCTTGCCCCAAACCAAAAAGTTATCGTGACAGCGCTCATTCCGTTTGCGCGGCAAAGTCATCGCGTTGTCTACATTTGCAATTCCATTACGCCGCGCCTGGGCGGTGTCGGACAAAGTTACAGGGGAGAAGTATGCGGAAAAGTCTCAGCACAGCGTTTAAGCTAATCATATTAGGCGGAGTTGCGGGCTATGGCAGCGCGGCCGCTCAAGTTATCCCTGATAATGCCAATAATCCTATCATCCTTCCCAGTACCTCTAGCTCTTACAATCAAAATGGCTTTAACCTGCCCACCATTCCGAACATCACAGGACAGGATATTGTAAGAGGCTCAGGCGGTATTTCATGCCAGTCATCAGTGGGCTCGGGCGGACCTAATTTTGACCTTGGGGTAATTGGTTCCAACGACATGTTTGACCGAGACTCAATGTCTGTCTATGGGCGCATTACGGTGCCGCTTGGGAAACGTCCAAAACGCGTGGATTGTACGCGGCTCTACGATCTGGAAATCAGCCGCCTTCAGATGGAATTACAGCTCATGCGTGCCGGAGCCTCTTCCAATAACATGCTGGATGCGAATGCAGCGCGCCAAATCGTTTCTCAAGGCCCGGTTCACGCCGCGCCGTCCCAAAGGGCCCAACCGTTTCATCTGGCCGCGTCTCCTACATCCCTTCAAAGCTCAACCTCGCAAGGATTACGGGTCTCTACGCCGCCTCACTCCCCGCCCCGGCAAGAGATCCGTACCCCAGAGTACCGAAAACAGCCGCCTTATCAGCCGCAACCTCCTCACACGGCAAAACATCACGCTCCTTTGTCGAATCCTCCTGCCGTAAAATGCTGCCAGCCTGGTCAAGTTCCGTCTTATTATCAACCGACCCCCGGTCCGGCCTATCAGCCCTATCATAATGATGCCCGGAAGGCGCCGCCGCAGCTGCGCCAAGAGCAACGATATCAGAGACAACCCGTCAGAACTCTGCAGAACACCCAAAACCTTCTGCGCAGATAGGGCTAAACCGCAAAGTAAAGTCTGGTCAGTTGCCCTAAAAACTTTTAGGTCACCTCTCATGACTGTTCGTATTGACCAAACCTTTTCCGATCTGAAAGCCCAGAACAAGGCGGCTTTCGTTGCTTATATCATGGGCGGCGATCCAGACCGCGAAACCTCACAGAAAATGCTGAACGCCCTCCCCGAACACGGCGTGGATATTATTGAGCTGGGCATTCCTTTCACCGACCCCATGGCCGACGGCCCCGTCATCGAAGACGCCGGGATTCGCGCGCGTAAATCCGGTACGACCCTTAAAACCGTACTCGACATGGCCAAACAGTTTCGGACCAAAAATACGACGACGCCGATCATCGTCATGGGATACTGCAATCCCATCCATCATATGGGTTACGCCGCCTTTGCAAAAGCCGCGAAAGACGCAGGCATTGACGGCGCCATCATCGTGGACCTCCCGCCCGAAGAAGACACAGATCTCCGCGCCGCTTTTGACGCACATGATCTGGCTCTCATCCGTCTCGCCACGCCGACAACAAATGCCAAACGCCTTCCCAAAGTCGTCGAAGGCACAAAAGGCTTTGTCTATTACGTCTCCATGACCGGCGTCACGGGGGCTAATGATGTCGCCAGCAAGGAAAAAGGAACGTCAATTAAAGAACAGGTCGCCCGCGTCAAAGAGGCGGCGAACCTTCCTGTTGTCGTCGGCTTCGGGGTCAAAACCCCCGAACGCGCCCGCGTCGTCGCCAAAGACGCTGACGGCGTTGTTGTCGGCACAGCGATTGTGAAAACACTATTCGAAGACGGCCTTGATGCGGCTCTCGCTCTGGTCAAATCACTCGCAGACGCCACACATGGGGAAGCTTAAATGGCCTGGGAAAGACGCCGCCATCCGGAACTCGAATCAGATCTGGATATCCTGTTATCCGACATGTGTACGGAATGGAATATGTGCGCGGGTGTGACGGCAAGGGATTTGCTGAAAGACGGTAAGCCGCTTACGTCCAAACGATTCACCGAAGCCTTGATTATCGCCGAAGGCCTGAAGCCCGAAGAAGAAACCAATATGGTGCGCCGCATCAAACGAAAATTTGTGCAGCGCTACGGCCACGTCGTGACCAAAAAGGAATATTCGATTTAAATTTTATTGCCGGGCTCAAGTGATGTTTAAAGTCGCGCAGCTTATAAATTTATGATTTCGGATTTTTTCCAAGAGCGGGTTTGATTAGCCATCTGTAAATCCCGACTATATTTATCACAGTTAGAACGACATTCTGTATTGCGAGCGGAGACTCGCCAGCCAATACGCCAAAAGTTACCCAGGCAATCGAAGACCCCGTAAAGATAATGAAACCATAACCTGAAATTTTCGCGGATAAGTTTAATGCGACCATGATGGCCGCAACAATTCCAGTAATTGTGGCGAACCACTGAATAATGTCTTCCATAATTCCCTCTAGCATCAATTAAATATAACAAACCAGTCCCTACGCCCTGTGCCGAGGCTTTGATCTCCGAGAGCGCAAAATAAGATTAAGGTCTTCTCCCGTGAACCTTTTGTGAAGAATAGTGTTTACGACCCCAAAACGCATCTTTTGGTTGTAGTCTTTTACTCTCTGTTTACCCCGCCTTTCTACGGGATTGGTTCGGTCTTTAAGGGGCTGTGTCGGGTTCCGTCTCGCTGTGGGGGCACTAACTTGAGGATATAATTGCCTGCTTAATTTGGACTCCAGAGAATGAATTACCGACATTTATTTCGATTCAAATCAATCCGGAATCGTCTGTTAATGGTTTTTGGCGCTTTGTGCGCATTAATTTCTGTCTTGTGTTTTTATTCTCTCTATTCCCTTCACCAGGTTGATCGAGAAATTGAAGCGGGCTATTTACGTCCCCATCAAATGATGATCCTTTCCCGGGAAGCCGGAGAAAATTTTTCCCGGGCGAATAGTCTGATTATGACCGAAATGGCGAGAGAGGCACAGGGCGCCGCCATTTATCACACCGGCTTAAAAGAAAGCATTGAAAACATTAACACCTCTCTGTCGGAGCTGGATAAATTTTCCATGGATTCCGAAGATCGAAAAGTCATTCAGGAAACCAAAGAGAATATTCAGCTCTGGTCCAGTTTTATTTCGGATGGCCCGAGATTTTATGACTTTGAAAAAATGCGTGTTCTCACGGAATTATCAAAGAAGATTTTCATTAATTTCGAGAACATTATGCTGAGTCATTCCAATGAAATGGCGGTATCTCAGGCCAAAGCCTCTCAGCATATTGATGTCATGCGAATTATCACCGCCTGCGCGGTTATCTTTTCGCTCTTTTTTTCAGCTATCTCCCTTTTCTGGCTCACCAAAGCCATAATCAATCCTCTGCAACTGGCCTCCAAAGTTGCCGGCACTATTTCCGAAGGGAATTTTGACGCCAAAATACCCAAAGGCGGAGCGGATGAAACGGGGGAAGTCTTGCGGTCCATGACGATTATGCAGGCCAAAATACGCTCGCGTTTCGAGATAGAAAAAGTGGCAAAATTACAAGCACAGGACCATCTCAATAATGCCTTGGAACAGTCCCAGGACGCCGTACTCATTACCGATAAAGACGGGAAAATTGTAACCTCTAACCATAAAGTCGGAGACCTGTTTGTTCATCTCAATCAAAAGCCTCTGACAGGAAAGGCGCTTTCGGAATTTTTTCTGCCGGATGGCCGGCCCATTATGGAAAATATCTCGGCCATTACCGAGAGCCGGGAGTTTTCTTTTGGGGAAAATAGGTGGGCGAGATTGAACGCAACTCAAAGCGCAAATGGAGGACAGATATTCATCTGGACGGATATGAGCCCGGAACACAGGCGCGAGGAAAATCTGCGCCGCGCAATTGCGAATGCCCAAGCCGCCGAAGTCGCCAGAACTCAATTTCTGGCAACGATGAGCCACGAATTACGAACACCGCTAAATGCCGTTATCGGTTTCTCGGACGCCATGAGCCGGGAAACGTTCGGCCCCCATAATGCGCCTCAATATAAGGAATTATCAGAAAAGATTCTTGAAAGCGGAGAGTCTCTTTTGGAAATGATCAATGACATGCTCATTGTGGCCGATAATCGTGAAGAAGAAGAAATTGAGGTGGTGAAGACAGAGGTTTGCGTCAATGAAATGATTGAAAAAGTAATACAGGAATTTCAGAGTCGGATAGAAGAGAAAAGCATTCGCTTAAACTGGCAGCCCGTTCATACTGACTCGAGCTTTGCTACAGACATATCGAAATTTGAACATGTTCTTAAATGCGTGATGAGCAATGCGGTTAAATTCAATAAAAATAATGGATTAATAAAAATAATTCCGAAACGTGAAGAAGATCGAATGTCTATTTCAATTATTGATTCCGGAGTCGGGATTGCCACTGAAAAGATGGCCTCGATTTTCAAACCACTCGAACAATCCGACAGTTCCTATTCACGGGCCTTTGGCGGTGCGGGACTCGGACTTACAGTTGCCAAAAGGTGGATGAACGTTTTGAATGGCAATTTACTTATTACGTCACAGCTTGGCAAAGGCACATTGGTCAAACTTGTTCTTCCCACCACGAATAATTCTATAAAAGGTTCGACGATAGAAGAAACCAGGAAAGCCCGGTCGCTCCCGGCACTTACCGACCACGCGGCATAATGTGGCTGAGAAGAACCTTACAAACCAGGTAATTTCTTAGCGGCAAAAGTTTTACCTATCCTGCCATCTCAACGAGGCCGCGTCCTCATATACACTGTTACCCCGCCGCGATACTCTGAAGGCTTTCCACCTCATAATCGCCTTTGGACAAATCCTTAATGGCTTCCACACTTGCGCGAGCAGCGGCGGCGGTTGTGAAGTAAGGGATTTTCTGGGTCAGGGCTGTGCGCCGAAGAGAGAAGCTGTCCTTTAGAGATTGTTTCCCGCTCGTGGTATTAAATACCAGCTGCACATGGCCGTTTTTCATCTCGTCGACAATATGCGGGCGACCCTCATGAACCTTTTTCACGTAGTCCACTTCGATGCCCTGCTCGCGGAGATATTTCGTCGTGCCGCCCGTCGCCATGATTTTGAAGCCGAGCCCTATGAGCTCGCGGGCAAGCTCCGCCATTTTCGGCTTATGCTCTTCGCGCACGGAAATAAAGACGGTTCCGGATTTCGGCAAGACAACGCCGCCGCCGAGCTGGCTCTTGGCAAAGGCCATACCGAAAGTTTCGGAAAGTCCCATGACTTCGCCAGTCGAGCGCATTTCGGGGCCGAGGACCGTGTCCACGCCCGGAAAACGGGCAAAGGGGAAAACCGCTTCTTTGACCGCAATATATTTTTGCGGACGAACCGAAAAGTCAAATTCTGAAAGTTTGTGCCCCGCCATAACTTTCGCCGCGATAGACGCGATCGGCAGGTTAATGGCTTTTGCCACAAAGGGCACGGTGCGGGAGGCCCGCGGGTTCACTTCGATGAGGTAAACTGTTCCGTCCTTGACCGCGAATTGTGTATTCATAAAACCGACGACGCCGAGTTCGAGCGCGAGCGCTTTCGCCTGACGGCCAAGCTCCGCGACGACATCGCTCGACAATGTATAAGGCGGAAGCGAACAAGCCGAGTCACCGGAATGAACCCCTGCTTCTTCGATATGCTCCATAATTCCGGCGACATAGACGTCTTCGCCGTCGCAAATGACGTCCACATCGACTTCAACGGCGTCGCGCAAATACTGGTCAATCAATAAGGGGGATTTGCCGGACACTTTTACCGCTTCCGTGATGTAGCGGTTCAGCTCTGCATCATTATCCACGATCTCCATGCCGCGTCCGCCCAGCACATTCGACGGACGGAGCACGAGCGGGTAGCCGACTATATCCGCAGCAGACTGGGCTTCCTTGGCGTTACGCGCAATCATATTATTAGGCTGTTTCAAGCCAAGCGTATCCACAAGATCCTTGAAACGCTCTCTGTCTTCGGCCCGGTCCAGCGCGTCGCGCTTCGTGCCAAGTAACGGAACGCCGTTTTCTTCCAAAGCCTCTGCCAATTTCAACGGGGTCTGCCCGCCAAATTGGACGATCACGCCGAGAAGCTCGCCGCTCTCCTGCTCGGTCATAATGAGTTCGAGAACATCTTCTTCCGTAAGCGGTTCGAAATAGAGCCGGTCAGAGGTATCATAATCCGTTGAAACCGTTTCCGGATTGCAATTGACCATGATGGACTCGACATCAATATCCGCCATCGCATAGGCGGCGTGGCAGCAACAGTAATCAAATTCTATTCCCTGACCAATTCTGTTGGGACCGCCGCCCAGAATAATGACTTTCTTGCGGTCCGAGACGCGCGCCTCGTCCTGCACTACGCCGTTGAAACTCGGATTTTCATAGGTCGAATACATGTAAGGCGTCTTGGCCTGGAATTCCGCCGCGCAGGTATCCACCCGTTTATAGACAGGCCGGACGCCGGCCTTCCGCCGGGCCTTACGCACCGCCTGTTCGGATTTTCCGGTCAGCTCTGCCAAGCGCGCATCCGAAAACCCTTCGGACTTGATGGCGCGCCAAGTTTCGGCGTCTTTCGGCAAGCCTGTTTGTCTGATCCACTCTTCGGCTTTGACGAGGGCTTCAATCTGGCGGAGGAACCACGGATCGATTTTGGTATATTGAAACACCTTCTCGACCGTAAATCCGTGGCGGAAGGCTTGCGCGACAACGAGAAGGCGATCCGGCGCGAGGATTGAAAGTCGGGCTTTGATCGCGCTGCGAAGGTCTTCCGCATCCATCTCGCCCGTGGGGTCAATTTCCACTTCATTCAATCCGGTCAGGTCGGTCTCCAAAGACCTCAGGGCTTTCTGAAAGCTCTCAGAGAATGTCCGCCCGATTGCCATGGCTTCGCCGACCGATTTCATCGCCGTTGTCAGAATAGGTTCGGAGCCCGGGAATTTCTCAAACGCGAAACGCGGAATCTTGGTCACGACGTAATCAATTGTCGGCTCAAACGCCGCCGGGGTCGCGCCTGTAATATCGTTATCCAGCTCATCCAGCGTGTAGCCGACGGCCAGCTTCGCCGCGATTCTGGCGATCGGAAAACCTGTCGCTTTGGACGCCAGAGCAGAGGAACGCGACACTCGCGGATTCATTTCGATCACGACCATGCGCCCGTCTTCCGGGTTGACGCCGAACTGAACGTTGGATCCGCCGGTCTCGACACCGATTTCGCGCAGCACGGCAATGGAGGCGTCCCGCATGCGCTGATATTCCTTATCCGTCAGGGTAAGCGCCGGCGCCACGGTAATCGAGTCGCCCGTATGCACACCCATCGGGTCGATATTTTCGATCGCGCAAATGATGATGCAGTTATCCGCTTTGTCGCGAACCACTTCCATCTCGTATTCTTTCCAGCCCAGCAGGCTTTCATCGACCAGAACCTGATGCGTCGGCGACGCCATCAGGCCGGAGCGGATAATCTCTTCATATTCTTCGACGTTATAGGCCACGCCGCCGCCGGTTCCGCCCATGGTAAAGGCGGGGCGGATAATGGCCGGGAGCCCGGTAAAATCGAGCGCTTCCATCGCCTTGGCGATGCCGGCCTGAATGTCCCCGTCGGGCGCCGTCACAATTGTCGCGCGAGGATTTTCAAGACCGATCTTCGTCATCGCTTCGGCAAAGCGCTCCCGATTCTCGGCCTTGTCGATAACGTCAGCTTTCGCGCCGATCATCTCGACGCCGTGTTTTTTGAGCGCGCCGCTGGCCTCCAGCGCGAGCGCCGTATTAAGCGCGGTCTGACCGCCCATCGTCGGAAGCAGCGCATCGGGTTTTTCAATCGCGATAATCTTCTCGACAATTTCGGGGGTGATGGGCTCGACATAGGTGGCGTCAGCCATGTCGGGGTCGGTCATGATTGTCGCCGGATTGGAGTTCACCAAAATAACGCGGTAACCTTCCTCTTTCAGGGCTTTACAGGCTTGCACCCCGGAGTAATCAAACTCGCAGGCTTGCCCGATAATAATGGGCCCCGCCCCTATGATCAGAATGGAAGAAATATCAGTACGTTTAGGCATGAACGAAGATCCGCTTTTGGCGTTGAACGTCTAGAATCCGGCGTAAGAATCCAAATTGCCCCCCTTTAGAGAAATGAACCCGACGATACAAGTATTACCAAAGCCAAAATATGTGATAGAATGTGAATGAACTGAGGACGAATAGATGGTTTTTAGAAATCAATTTGGGGGGCGGCGATCGTCTCGGCGCGGCGGCGGATTTCGTTGGCCAATTATGGTGCTCTTCGCCATTGGCGCGGCGATTTATTATTTCACGAACCAGGAAGAGGTTCCTTTCACAGGTCGGCAGCAGCTACGCACCATGGAACCGGAACAGGAAATGCAGCTCGGCCTGCAATCTTATGAGCAGATTCTAGCAGATAACCGCCAAAATCTTGTGATGTCAGGGGAAATTTATGACGCAACGCAGGAAATCGGCAGGCGAATAGCGGAAGCGGCCGCCAACGAAGACCCCGGGTTTGATTGGACGTTCAACGTTATCCGGAGCGACCAAGCCAATGCCTTTGCTCTGCCGGGCGGATATACGGCCGTTTACACCGGACTCATTCCGATAGCGGAAAATGAAAACGGCTTGGCCGTGGTTATGGGGCACGAAGTCGGCCACGCCCTTGCCCATCACGGGGCGGAACGCATGGCCCAACAGAATATGCAGCGTATTGTCGGCTCCGGCGTCGCCATGAGCGCAGGCGGTATGGATTACGAGGCGCAGCGCGCCGTCATGGGCGTCTTTGGCGGCATTAGCCAATATGGCTACGCCCTTCCTTTCTCTCGCAAACATGAATCCGAGGCAGATTATATCGGATTAATCCTGATGAGCCGCGCTTGTTATGACCCCCGCGAAGCGCCTCGCCTCTGGGAGCGCATGGGCGCGCAGGCCGGAGCTTCGCCGCCCGAATTTCAAAGCACTCACCCGAGCCCGGAAACAAGGGTAAATGACTTTGAGGCCTGGATGCCTGAAGCCATTGATATCTACAATCAAAACTGCCCCAATAAAATTTCACTTTCCCAATAAAATTCTTTGAGAGTAAAGTTATGACCGACACCGTCCTTGTCACTGGCCTATCCGGTTTTATTGGCTCTCATGTAACCGCCAAACTGTTAGAAAAAGGCTTTGCCGTCAGAGGCACCGTTCGCAGAGAATCCAAAGGCGAAAAAATTGCCGAGGCCTTGGCCGCCAATGGCTCTGACACGTCAAAATTGGAATTAGTCGAAGCCGATCTCGAAAAAGATGCAGGCTGGCCGGAAGCGGTCAAAGGTTGCCGATATATACAACATATCGCCTCTCCCTTTCCTCTCGAAGCGCCCAGCGATCGCGAAGCCCTCGTACCAGCTGCCCGGGCGGGCGCCCAACGCGTCCTGGAACATGGGTTCTCATCCGGAGTCGAACGTATTGTTATGACGTCTTCGCTCGTGTCCATGATGGGACAACCAGGGCGTAAGAATAAGATGATCATTAAGGAAGATGACTGGTCTGACCCAGACTGGAAACCTCTGACGGCCTATCCTGTTTCAAAAACCCGTGCCGAGCTGTCGGCCTGGGCTTATGCCAAAGCGCAAGGTGTTGAGGAAAAGCTGACAACGATATGTCCGGGTCTCGTCTTGGGGCCGGATATTTATGATAATGGCGGAGCGTCCCTCGGCCTTCTGAAAGCCATGCTGGAAGGCGAGTTTCCCATGACTCCCAAAATTGCCTTTCCGATTATAGATATTCGGGACTGCGCCTCGATCCATGTCGCGGCAATGACAGCGAGTTCCACCGGCGGCCGTAGATTGATGGCGGCGGGGAAAACCTATTGGCTCAGTGAAGTTGCCGATATTTTAAGAGAAGCCTACCCCAAAGCAAAGAAATTGCCGAAATCCGAAATGCCGAATTTCATGGTGAAACTGGTGGCTCTGTTTGATGACCGCGTGAAAAGCGTTCTTCCGGACCTCGGAATTTTCCACAAAGCTGACGCCGCCTATGTGACATCTCTCACTGGCGTTGTGCCGCGGCCGTCTAAGGTCGCTATCTTGGCCACAGTTGAAAGTCTTATTCAGAACGGCGATATATCCATAGATTGATTTGTCATGACAAATCTTGACAAAACATGATAAATGTTTATCTCCATTTCAGAGGATATGAACATGACCAAATCGAATTCCACTCAGAAATCATCTCAGAGTAAAAATGAGGTCAATGAAAAAGCGGCTCCTTTTGAAGGAGAGCGCAAGAAGTTTGCCACGCAGATGGATGCTGCCTTATTGAAGCGTTTGCGCGGCTATGCCAAATCAGAAGGTCGCCAAATTCAAGCTGTTCTTGAAGACGCCGTCGAGTCTTTTCTGACAGAAAAGCAGGGCTATGTAATGGATCCGCGCGTTAAGGCTGCCCATGAAAGAAGCCTGAAACGTTATGACAAGCTGTATAAAGCTTTGGCGAAATGAAACGTTGGTATCCAACGCTGGACGACGTTCTGGCGATTCATGAAATTCAACTCGAAATTTATGGTGGGTCTCCGGGCATACGCGATATGGGGTTGGTGGAAATGGGTCTTTTCCGTCCTCAAACGGGATATTACAAAGACCTGCTGGAGGAAGCGGCCGCCCTTTGGGAAAGTTTCATGCAGAACCATCCATTTATCGATGGTAACAAACGGACCTCTTTTGAAATCATGCACGTTTTTCTGCAGGTTAACGGGTTCGATTTGACGAGCGAATCCAGTGATATTGAAAGCTTCATTTACGGATTATTCGATCAAGGTGAAGTAAACTTCAAAAGTCTTGACGACTGGCTACGTGAAAACACGAAGGCCTTATAAAGCCTCGGCAAATCTTTCGAACAGATAAAAACTATCCTGCGGCCCGGGGCTGGCTTCGGGATGGTGCTGCACGGAAAAGACGGGCTTTCCGCGCAGGCGGATGCCGCAATTTGATCCATCGAACAGACTGACATGAGTTTCTTCGACCGTGTCGGGCAAACTATCGCGATCAACGGCAAAACCATGGTTCATGGAAACAATTTCAACTTTGGACGTCGTATAATCCTTGACCGGATGGTTGGCGCCGTGATGGCCCTGAGGCATTTTCACAGTCTTGCCGCCAAGCGCAGCCGCCAAGAGCTGATGCCCAAGGCATATGCCCAAAATCGGCATATCGGCCTCGACCAATTCTTTAATAATAGGAATGGCATACTCACCTGTCGCGGCGGGGTCTCCGGGACCATTTGAAAGAACAACCCCGTCGGGTTTCATGGCCAATATATCTTTGGCAGACATTGTGCCGGACACGACGGAAACACTCAGACCGGAAGAAGTAAGATTGCGAAGAATATTCCTTTTTACGCCATAGTCGATAAGGACAACTTTTTTGGTCCCTTCTTTATCTTCGTGACCTTTCGGCCAGACCCAGCGCGCCTCACGCCACTCAAAATTATCAGGATCTATCATGTCCTTTGCCAGATCCGCCCCGACAAGTCCGCCCCATGATTTCGCCTTTTCAGTCAAATCGGCAATATCAAATTCGCCCGTTTCGGAGTGGGCAATGATGCCTTTGGGCATACCGTTATCCCGGATAAAGCTCGTCACGGCGCGCGTATCCACGCCGGACATACCGATTATTCCGCGCGCTTTCAGCCAGTCTCCCAGCTCTCCTTCAGAGCGCCAATTGGACGCCGGCGTGACGCTGGCTTTGAATATGGCGCCGCGGGCGGCGCGGCGGGCCGCAGGCGTCGTGGCTTCTTCATCTTCATCAGTGGTTCCGGTGTTACCAATATGCGGAAAGGTAAAACAGACGATTTGCGAGGCATAAGACGGATCTGTCAGAATTTCCTGATATCCCGTCATCGCCGTGTTGAAACAAACTTCTCCGACGGCTTCTCCGGTGGCCCCGATGCCTTGTCCGTGAAACACATCTCCAGTTTCAAAAACAAGGATAGCTGTGGCTTTAGATGTTAAAATATCAGCCATAACGCGAATCCTACTCGATTTCAGTGACCTGCCTGACGAGCGGCCAAACTTCAAAGGCTTTTAAGGATCGGCTTCTTCTTTTCAAGACTCAATATTCAGCTTTTCCAGAGATAGGTTAAAATAAGAGCAGTAGGGGACGGGTTGGCATTTATACAGAAACCAGTATAAGGCGGGGCGACGAAATTGGATTTCGCCGTCAGACTGAATTAGATTTTTACTTCGAAACGATATGTGAAAGCCTCTATGCCCGTTGCAGCCACCCCTCTCCGTGATGAAATTTCCGAAGAAACCAAAACAGCCATGCGCGCCAAGGATTCGGCCCGCCTCTCCACTTTAAGATTGATCAGCGCCGCCGTTAAAGACCGCGATATCGCTGCCCGCGCCGAAGACAGGTGCGAAGGCATATCCGACGCTGAGATTTTATCCATCCTGTCTAAAATGGTCAAACAGCGCGAAGAAAGCGCAAAAACCTATGAAGACAATGGCCGCCCCGAGCTTGCAGAACGTGAACGCTCGGAAATTGAAATCATCCGCAACTTCATGCCGAAGCCTTTATCCGACTCAGAAATGAAACAAGCCATTGCGCAGATCGTCGAGGAAAATGGCGGCACCTGTCTGAAGGATATGGGAAAAATCATGGGACAACTTAAGTCCCGATATGCCGGCCGAATTGACATGGGCAAAGCCGGGGCCGTCGTCAAAGGCCATTTGTGCAGTTAAGCCCCTCTTTGTTTTAAGGGAAACTTGTCCTGAAACAGAATACTGCCTAGATAGATTTTTTATACCTTACAGAGCTTATCACTATGTCATTTCTTGACTCCCTTATCGTTTTCTTCATTTCGCCGGTGATTTCGATCCTGCTGATCATCCTTTTTGCCTATATGATTTTCAGCTGGCTGATTGCCTTTAATGTGGTCAATTTACGCAATCCCGTTATGGGGACGATTTACGGCATTATCAGCTCCATTGTCGAACCTATACTAATGCCATTGCGCCGCGTGATTCCGCCATTGGGCGGGTTTGATATGGCCTTCCTGGTCTTGGCTTTAGGGCTTTACTGGATAAATGGCTGGGTTCTCCCGAGCTTGATGACGATTGTCTAAGCCGTCCTTGACCTCGCTGTATTTGTCGCACGGCAAACCCGTTTAAAATCCCTATAAGGCAAATATGATTGCCGAAATCGGACATTTCTGCCTTATCCTTGCTTTGGTCACGGCCCTATTACAGGCGACGCTTCCGCTATATGGCGCTCAGAAAGAACAGACCGCCTATATGGGATTCGCCGATAAAGCCGCTCGCATTCAGTTTGCACTTCTCGCCGCCAGTTTTATCTGTCTCACCTATAGTTTTCTTGCCTCTGATTTCTCCGTCAAATTAGCGGCGACCCATTCCCATACAACCAAACCGTTTCTGTATAAAATCAGCGGTGTCTGGGGCAATCATGAAGGCTCCATTCTGCTCTGGACTGTGATGCTCGGACTTTATGGATTTCTTTTCTCTCTTTTTTCCAAGCCACTCCCGGCCAATTTACGGGCCCGAACTCTGGCGGTTCAAGCGTTGCTTGGAGTCGGCTTTATCAGCTTCGTTCTTTTCACCTCCAATCCCTTTGAACGTCTGTTTCCGGCTCCTTTGGACGGTCTTGGGCTGAACCCAATCTTGCAGGACCCCGGCCTCGCCATTCATCCGCCGCTACTTTATCTCGGCTATGTCGGCTATTCTCTGGCCTTTTCCATGGCCGTTGCCGCTTTGATGTCCGGCGAGATAGGCGCGGCCTGGGCCAAAGCCTTGAAACCCTGGTCTCTCTTGGCCTGGAGCTTTCTCACGCTCGGCATCACCATGGGCTCTATCTGGGCCTATTACGAACTCGGCTGGGGCGGATGGTGGATGTGGGATCCGGTTGAAAATGTCTCTTTTATGCCATGGCTTATTGGCACAGCGCTTCTTCATTCAATCATGGTGATGGAGCGCAAACAAAACCTCGCCCATTGGACAGTTCTGCTGGCGATTACGGCTTTTTCTCTCAGCCTCGTTGGCACCTTTATTGTCCGCTCCGGCGTCTTGGTCAGCGTCCATGCCTTCGCGGTTGATCCGGCGCGCGGTGTCTTCATTCTGGCTTTACTCTTACTCGCGACGGGCGGCGCTCTGGGGCTTTACGCCTTTCGCGCCAAAACCCTTATGCGGCGCGCCGAATTTGATCAGATGTCCCGCGAAGGCGGCCTAGTCCTGAACAATCTTCTCCTCGCGACGGCGACGGCGACTGTTTTCCTCGGCACATTTTATCCGCTTTTGATGGACGCCTTTACCGGCGATAAAATCAGTGTTGGCAAACCCTATTTCGATCTGACTTTCGCGCCAATTATGTGCGTCTTGATTTTGTTCATGGGCGCGGCGCCCTTGCTGAAATGGCAGAGAGATTCGCTGGCGTCGCTGAAAAAATTCGGGCTCATCTGCGGCGTGGGGGCGATCGCCATCACAGGCCTGACGTTCCTGTTTGGAAAATCTGTTCTCGGCGGCTTGGGCTTGGCGCTTGCGGCTTATCTGGCCTTTGGGGCGATGAAAGCCTTTCTTCGTAAGCGCCCGCTTTCCAAACTGCCCAAACAGGCGCGTTATCATCACCTGAGCTTTGCTCTCGCCCATCTCGGCGTCGCGGTCTTTACGGCCGGCGCAGTTATCATGAGCGTCTGGGCGGACGATACGATTGGACGGGTCAAACCGGGCGGCTCGCTTGACGTGGCAGGTTACAGTTTTACCCTGACAGACATAAATGGCGGCGAAACACGCAACTATACCTATCGGCGGGGCGAGGTCAGCCTTTCTAAAAACGGGCGCGACTTAAAAACTCTTCGAACAGAGCAGCGTTTTTACCCCGTCCGCGAAATGATTACGACCGAAGCCGGTTTCAATTTCGGCCTCGGCGCAACTTTATTTGCGGCGATAGGCGAAGGCACGCCTGAAGACGGGTATATCCTTCGGGCAAATTATCAGCCCGCCGTCATTTGGATATGGATTGGCGCGCTTATGATGGCCCTGGCTGGTTTTCTGTCCTTGATCGGCATTCGGACTTTGTCCCATAGTTCGTCGAGGCCCGATCAGCTTGAAAAGAGGGAAGCCTTATGATGCGCGCTTTATTACCTCTTATTGTTTTTCTCGGCCTCGGCGTGGCTCTGGCCATCAGCCTGACCAAAGACCCTCGCCGTTTGGAAAACACTTTAATCGATGAACCTTTTCCGTCTTTTTCGCTCTCCGCTCTGGATGATCCAGATGAGATTTTCACCGAAGAACTCGTCCAAGGCCAAATCAGCGTCATAAATGTCTGGGGCTCCTGGTGCGTAACCTGTAATGTCGAGCACCCGATTTTGATGGATGTTGCAAAGGACGATTCCATACGGCTTATCGGACTGAACTGGCGAGATGGTCGGGAGAAAGCTCGGAGCTGGCTGAATAAACGCGGAGACCCCTACGATCTGATTGTTTTTGATCCGGATAGTGAACTGGCCATTCCCTTGGGCGTCAGCGGCGCGCCGGAAACATTTATCACGGATAAAAATGGACGGATACGATATAAGCATTCCGGGGCCATTAGCTTTGAAGACTGGAACACTATTTTTCAGCCCTTGCTTGAGACTTTGGAGGCCGAATAATGCGGATATTCATCCTCCTTTTCTTTTTCTGGGCCATACCCGCCTTTGCGCAAACCCCTGACGCGTCATTGGCGACCGACCCCGCCCTGGAAAACCGGGCGCGGGAAATTGGGCAATCCTTGCGCTGCGTCGTCTGTCAGAACCAGTCTATTGATGAAAGCGACGCCCCCCTCGCCCAAGATATGCGCAAGCTTGTGCGCGAAAGACTCAAAGCCGGGGACAGCAATGAAGAGATAATCAATTTCATGCGCGAAAAATATGGCGACTTCGTCCTATTAAAACCCCCTGTACAATCCAACACCTATTTGCTCTGGACTCTGCCCTTCGTTCTCTTATTTGGCGGATTAATTTGGTTCATCAGAGCCGGGAGGCGTCCGGCATGACACTCTGGCTTATTCTCCTTATTGTCGGTTTGGGAACGGCTCTGGCTTTAATTACCCCTCTCAGCACTGCCGGGAAAAAACCTATTCTCACCCTGCCTCTCATGGCAGGCATCCTTATTTTCTCTTTTGGACTTTATTCGGTATTAGGCACGCCCACTCCGCCGCCTCCGGCCGCCCTGGAGACTCCTGATATTAACGCCATGGTAGAAGGATTGGCGGAGCGTCTGGAAGCCAATCCCGACGATCCGCAAGGCTGGGCCCGACTTATCCGGTCGCGCATCGTCATGGGAGACACAGAGGCTCTGATCCGTGATCACAAAGCGATGAGCGCCTATTTCGCTGATCAGCCGGCTATAATCACAGAAATAAACCAACGCAGTGGGTTTGACGAATTGGCCGCGTCACTTGAAGAAGAATAAGCCCCAAAAATATATCTTGTAATGGCCGAGAACAGAGTAATCTTTTAACGCAAATATATAAGAATTGAGTTTCGAAAAACAGTTCGAATGGTGCCGCATGGGTGACTCGAACACCCGACCCCCACATTACGAATGTGATGCTCTACCAACTGAGCTAATGCGGCCTGGTAGGATTTTATCTCTAGCGGACAGAAATCTCAAGATTGACCAAGCAAAACCGAAGAGGTTTATTCAGCTATTTGGGCTTGTCCAATAAACTATCAAGTCGTCTGGAAAGGTCTTCCTTACCCTCTCCATCCGGCCCGAGTGTCTGAACTGACCCCTCTTGCGAAACATCGTTAAAATCACGTCTGACGACCGCTTCTGATTCCAGAGGCAGAGGTTCTGGCAGTCCGGGACGGCGGCGCGGCGCTCCGGCTTCATGGCGCGGGTGAATAAGCTCTCCCGTTTCGCCAAAAGTAAATGTCAGGCGGCGCCAATCCGCATCGGAGTAATCAAAAGCGTCGCCTTGCGGATCCAGGTCTGACCAATCCGCCTCCAGCGGCGCTGTCGCGGCGCGTTCATACCAGAGACGCGCATCCGACATATTAGCGAGACTTTCTTCGATCTGCCCGGCAAGTTGGCAGAGCCTGGCCGTTGGCGTTTCAGCCTCGGAATCTAGATTTAAATAAGGCGCTAAAATAGACAGAGCCGCCACGCCGTCTCCGGCTTTCAGCTTCTCTTCAGCGTCCAACATGTGCGACTCCCGGTGACCGGGGTTAGATTTGATCAGCGCTTCAATACGCTTCGCCCGATTCTTGGGTGTGTCAGTCTCAATAATATCCTGCAATGCAATCGCCAAGGCCGGATGCGGCTGTTTTGCCCAAGCCTTCTCAATGACAGAGACAGCCTTTTTTCTATCGCCCGTCAGATTAAGCAGGTTCGCCGCCAGCGCCACGGCAGGCGCAAATTCAGGTGTTTCACTCGCCGCGCGGCTGGCCATATCCGTGGCGAGCTGGGTTTGACCTGTTCCGCGAATATGATCCGCTTCTGCGCTGAGAAGCACGGCCCGGCGGCGGCGGGCCACCTCTTTGTCTATATGTTTACGCCTCTCGCCCATTTCGAGCGTTTTGGCCGCTTCATTCCATTGATAATCTGCCATTTGCGCCTGAAACAACACATCGAACGCCCAACGGGCATTTTTATTGTCGGCATAGGCAATTTGCGCCTGTTCTATGGCGCCGGGCAAATCCCCGCAGGCAAGGAGATTACGGGCAAGGCCGTGCTGCCCCGTGGCGCGGGCTTTTTCCGAGCTAAGCATGGCCGTATATTGCGCCACGGCTTCGGCCTGGTCGCCCGAGGCTTCGGCCGCTTGCGCGCTTACGATGCGGCCAAGGTCTTCAGAGCCAATGAGGCTTCGCGCCTTTTCGGCTTTTTTTCGGGCTTTAACGGAGTCTCCATCCGCCCCGGCCAGCAGCGCATCTTCCATCGCGTCCAAAGCCTGATTACGGCGGCGCAGGCCAACGCCGGAGCGAATACGGGACGGCAGACGCCAGAGCCATGTCAAAAGCGTCCAGGCTAAAAGAGTGAAAACGACGGTCGCTGTCACAAAGACGATAACGGCCTGCCAGGTCAGAGTAATCGGGCTAAACTGAAACAGGCCCGCCTCGGCTGTCGAGGTCAGTGTCAAGGCAGCGTCATCGCCAACATAGAGCAAAAACCCGGCCAGCACCGCGATAAAAAGAAGAATGGCAATTACATATTTTGTCATAATTTTCGTATCCGTTTAAATCACTGTAAACGTTCTGCGACCTCGCGCCAGTCCTGACCTGCCGAGCGAATGTCGGAGGGCAGACGGTCAAAGGTTTTTATCGCCGTGTAGATATCGCCTTTTTCATAGGCGGTTTCTATTTTCTCGATCAGGTTTTTCGGACTATCCGGGCTATCAACACTTACATGTTTATTGAGTGTACGACTCAAAAACCCTTGGGACTCGGCCCGGTTTTTGGCCGCATTCAATAGCGCCTGTTTCGGGAATTCAGGCCCGATAGACTTTGCAGTATCGGTTTCGGGTTGGACGATTTCAGGTTGCGCCTCACGCGTCTCGAGGTCTCCTTCAAGCGATTCAATCTGGGCGTTGAGGCCTACTATCTGGGCCTCTAACGCTTCGGTTTTCGAGTTTAGGTTCGTAATCTGTGAGTCTATTTCATTCGTTTCAGGCCAGTTAAACCCCTCGTTCTGGGCCGCTTTCAAAGCGTTGAGCGTGTCGGAATCAATGTCCGGCAGACTCGGCGCCGGTGCATTTTCAAGCGTTTGGAGACGCTCTTCAATACCCGTGATGAAAGACTGAATTTTGGTCTCAGAACTTGTTTGCGACAGCCGGGTCTCCAGATCCGAGAGGTCCTGGCGGATGTCGTTTATCTCGGCTTGCGTTTTAGTCTCTAGCTGCCCCACATCTTGCTGAACGGCGGCGCGCAGATCGTCCGCATTGGTTGGCGGAAAGAGATAATGCGTCCCATAGGCTCCGCCGATAGCACCCCCTACAGCCCCCAGGAGAACGGCTAATAAAGATAGTCCCAGAACCGGAATCAGACCCAATCCTTTTCTGTCTTGACCCACTTCTTCCTCATAAGCAAAGTCCGGACTCTCTTCAGGATCGAAAGTGCCCACCGTCTCTTCTGGTTCCATTTTCTCAGACTCTGTCATCTTTACTTGTCTATCCTTGTTCGTCTGAAAAATGGGAGTGCAGGGCCTTCACCATAGCGGTCTGATCCGGCGTCTCTGCTACTAAACGGCTCATTAAACTTAACGGTTCCAACGCCGCATCAGTCGCCCCACTGATGGAAAGGCTCCTCATGTGAGAGACATCTTTACCTTTGACCAAGTCAGAAAAGGCCAAGGCCCCTCGCGGCGAATAGAGCGCAACATACTGAATCTCGCCGAGTTTGACCTCCGTCTGATCCACAGGCGACGCAGAATAATAAATCGCACGTTCAATCTTGTACCCGGCTTCAGACAATTGCTCGGCAAGGCGTCCCTTCACATGTTCGCCGCAGCAATGCCGAAGAGGTTGAGAGCGGGGCACCGTTTTCAATACAAGTTCCACCACGTTCTGAGCGTCGCCCTCAGCAGACCTTACATGCACAAACCCCACTTTTCTCGCCAACTCGGCCGTGGCGTCGCCGACACAAATAACCGGATTAGCCCGTTCGGAACATGTGTTGGCGAAAGCTTCAATGCCGTTTCTGGAGGTAAAGATCAGCAGCGCGCGGCTGTCCGGGTCAGAGGGCACAGGCGTAACGGGAGAGATTTGGAGGACCGGAGCTACAATCGGCTCCAATCCTAAGCGCGCGTAATCAGCTGCTGTTTCGCGCCCGCGCGGCAGGCTTTGTGTGACCCATATTTTTGTCTGCGTCTTTATCAAATGGCTATTCATCCCAGTCAATGTGGCCGCCGGCCGCTTTTCTGACAGTTTGCCCCAGCCTGTACCCCAAATCATACGCTTCGATGGAATTGGAGATAGCGACGATATCCTCATTGCCAAACCGGGCGGACCCATCCTTGGCAACCACTTCGCCCTTAAAGTTCATCAATTTACCGTCCCAAACCGCCAGCGCCGCAATTGGCGTGCGGCAAGAGCCGTCCAGAGCGCGAAGAAAAGCCCGCTCCGCCGTGATGCACAGCTCGGAGGCTTTGCAATTAAGCGGTTTAATCAATTCCTTGACCACCTCATCCGATTTGCGAATTTCGATACCTATGGCGCCTTGCGCGGGAGCGGGGAGCATACGTTCGGTAGAAATGGCTTCGGTAATGGCGTCTTCCTGCTCCAATCGTTTCAGTCCTGCGCAAGCCAGGAATGTCGCATCACACACTTCATCCGAGAGTTTCTGCAGCCGCGTTCCGACATTGCCGCGCAGGAGACAGAATTGAATATCCGGGCGCATAGCCGAGAGCTGCGCGCGGCGGCGGATAGAGGCTGATCCGACCAAAGCGCCCTCGGGCAAATCGTCGAGCCTGGCATATTTTTTGGAGATAAACGCATCGCGCGGGTCTTCACGCGGGAGTATGGCCGAAATTTCCAAACTCTCCTGCCCCACCGTCGGCACGTCTTTCATGGAGTGCACCGCGATGTCGATATCTCCGGAGACCAGAGCTTCTTCCAGTTCCTTTGTAAACAGGCCTTTGCCGCCGAAATCACGCAAATGCCCTTTTAATCGATCGCCGGAGGTTTTGAGAATCCGCACTGGAAAGGCCTGCGCCGGCCGTCCTGACGTCTCTGCTAGTAGGCGCTGAACCAGATGCGCTTGAAAGAGCGCCAGCGGAGATCCCCGCGTTCCAATTGTTAGACCATGTTGCATCCGGGCACGACTAACCTTATCCAGCTTTCGTGACCACTCATTTTTCAGATGAAACGCTTCAAAGCAAGCTCGACCTCCTCGTTCTGGGTATCGAATCGAGTTGCGACGAAACGGCGGCCTCCGTCCTACGCTATCGCGGCGAGGACGATGTCGAGATTCTCAGTTCCATCATTGCCAGCCAGGATGAAGCCCACGCCCCCTTTGGCGGCGTCGTGCCGGAAATTGCGGCCAGAGCGCATATGCAGAAAATCGACGGCATCGTTGAACAGGCCATGGACGTTTCGGGAACGAGTTATGAGTCTCTCTCCGGCATCGCCGCCACATCGGGGCCGGGCCTCATCGGCGGCGTCATATCCGGCTTGCTCGCAGCCAAGGGTCTCGCCCTTGCGCTCGATAAACCTCTCTTGGCCGTCAACCATCTGGAAGGACACGCGCTCTCCCCGCGCCTGGCGGAGCCCTGCCCTTTCCCCTACCTTCTCTTGCTCGTCTCTGGCGGACACACGCAGCTCCTCTCCGTGAACGGACTTGGCTACTATACTCGCCTCGGCAGCACAGTGGACGACGCGGCGGGCGAAGCTTTCGATAAATCCGCCAAAGTGATGGGGCTCGGCTTTCCCGGCGGGCCGAATGTTGAAAGATGGGCCGCAAAAGGCGATCCGAAATCGGTCAAACTGCCTCGTCCTTTTAAGGGCCGAGACCATGCCGATTTCTCTTTTGCAGGCCTGAAAACCGCCGTCGCCCGCGCCTGGGAAGCGAGCGAGCAAACCGACAACGCCAAAGCCGATATTTCCGCCAGCTTCCAACGGGCTGTCTCTGACGTTCTGGCCGAACGCACAGGCAAAGCCATGGCCATGTTCAAAGACATGCACGGGGATAACGCAAAACGTTTCGTCGTCGCCGGAGGCGTCGCTGCGAACAAAGCGCTTCGGGAACGATTAACCCAGCTGGCGACTTCTAAGGGTATGAGCTTTTTCGCCCCGCCCCTGAAATTCTGTACGGATAATGCCGCCATGATCGCTTTGGCAGGCGCGGCCAAACTCGCCGCCGGCCAGACGGACGAGCTTGGCGTGAAAGCGCGCCCGCGCTGGCCTCTCGACAACGCGGCCGCGAAAGCAAACCCTGCCAGCGGATATGGCAAGAAAGGCCCAAAATCATGACGGAATATCAGAATTTCGGCGTTATCGGCGCCGGGGCCTGGGGCACGGCGCTCGCGCAGAGCCTCGCCACAGGCGGTCGCGACGTCACGCTTTGGGCTTTCGAAAAAGAATGCGTCGACTCAATCAATAATGAAAATACCAATAAGCTGTATCTACCCGATGCCCGACTTTCCCCAAAAATCAAAGCGACCCAGGATCTGAAATCTCTGGCAGAGTGTGACGCTCTGCTCTCGGTTGTCCCGGCCCAGCATACAAGGCGCACATTGGCCGAGTTAAAAGGCATTGACGCCCTCTCCGGAAAACCCGTTATACTCTGCTCTAAGGGTATCGAAATCAGCACACGTGAATTCATGTCCGACGTTTTGCAGGAAACCCTACCGAATGTCGTTCCCGCCGTCCTCTCTGGTCCCAGCTTTGCGATTGACGTCGCCAAAGGCCTGCCCACGGCCGTGACCCTCGCTTGCGAAGATAAAGACATAGGCGAAGCATTGGTTGAAGCTGTCGCCGCCCCGACTTTCCGCCCTTACCTTTCGACCGATGTGCTGGGCGCGGAAATTGGCGGCGCCGTTAAAAACGTGCTCGCCATTGCCTGCGGTATGGTTTTGGGCATGGAGCTAGGCCGATCTGCCCACGCCGCCATTATCGCGCGAGGCTTTGCCGAAATGCGCCGACTGGGAGTCGCTCTGGGGTGTGAGCCCGAAACACTAACAGGCCTTTGCGGACTTGGCGATCTGGTTCTGACCTGTTCGTCGGAGCAATCACGAAACATGTCCTGCGGCTTGGCCCTGGGACGGGGCGAGTCGCTTGATGATATTCTGGGCGCCCGCAACAGCGTGACCGAAGGCGTCGCCTCGGCGCCTGCCTTGAAAGAAATGGCGGCGAAGCTGAATGTCGATATGCCCATTAGCGCGGTCGTTGCCGATATCCTCTCGGGCGATATGGATATTCAAAACGCGCTCATTACACTCTTGTCCCGCGTTCACAAAACGGAGGTCCTATGACCTATTTTCTTGTCTATACCGCTGACCGTCCGAATAGCGTGCCTTTACGGCAGGATAATCGCGACGCCCACATCAAATGGCTCCGCTCTGAGCCTGAGGTGACATTACATATCGCCGGGCCGTGGCTGGATGAAGACGGCGAAATGCGGGGAAGCCTTCTCATTGTCAAAGCAGAGGATAAAGAGACCGTAGAGCATTGGCTCGAAAAAGACCCTTACCGCAAGGCCGGATTAACGGCCAGCGTAACGGTCCAACCCTATAACTGGGTTATTGGCGGCCCGGACCAGCAGGCTTAGTCCTCGCTGAAGCTAAAGAGCGACATGCCTCTGGCGCGCTCATCAAAATTGAGCGTTTTATTGAGCGGGGCATGGGCGCGCTGGCGGCAATGCGGACGCTCACACAAATAGCAATTTATTCCAATCGGCGTCGGCTTGGGCGTTTCCAGATTATATTTCTGCGCGTAAACAAGTCTGGGCGCATAGGCGATATCGCACCCTAAACCGATGGCAAGCTTCTGCGCGGGTTCATTGAAACTGCCATCTGATCGGCTGACCATTTTTGCGACAGAGAAATAAGTTGTCTCGTCAGGGAGCTGTATCATTTGCGTCAGCGTTTTCCCCGGCGTCTGAAAACATTCATGTATATTCCAGAGCGGGCAGGCCCCGCCAAATTGACTGAAATGAAACCGTCCCGCCGAAAATCGCTTGGACACATTTCCGGCCACATCTATCCGCACAAAGAAAAAAGGGATGCCGCGCGCGTCCGGTTTTTGCAGAGTTGTCAATCTGTGAGCAGTCTGCTCGAAACTCGTCCCGAAACGATGAGAGAGCAGATCCACATCATATCGCGTATTTTCGGCCTCCTTCAAGAAACGCGCATAGGGCATGATAGTCGCGGCCGCGAAATAATTGGCCAAGGATGTCCGCATCAGACCTTCAGCCTCGCGGCCGCCCAGAGACGCCGTTTTGATGATATCATCTATTAAGTCTCTTTGCTCCAACATGCCAATTTGAAAGGCGAGCTGAAAACGCCGACCGGATTGACGCAGGAGTTCAGACAGATTTATGCGCTTGGAATGTCTGTCAAAATAGCGGAGCATTTTCGGCATGATATCCACCGGCACGATGCGAACCGAGAGGTCATGTTTTTCCTTTAGTCTGTCCGTGAGTGCTGCATGGGGCTCGCGCTTGGTGAGTCCCAGTTCTTGCGACAACTCTTCCGCCGCCTCATCAAGTCGCGGAAAGTAATTTCTCTGTTCATGTATGAACCGCCGAACCGCCTCCACCGCTTCGCCCGATTGTTCAAGCAGTTCAACCTTGTCCCGATCCATACTCAAATTGGCGGCGCGGCGCGTCGAATCCCGATGCTTTCCGTAAAGTTTTAGAAAAGCTTTGGCAGCGGACGGGCTCACATTGACCAGGTCCTCGGCCTCGTTTTTCGAAATGCTGTCCCCTTTAAAGAGTGGATCTCGCATAACCTCATAAATTTCGGCAACCAGATGCGCGTCCCCTGCCCCGGTGAATCCGGCAATGTCGAAATCGTAGATTTCCGCCATTTTCAACAGAACTTTTGCCGAGAGCGCCCGCTGATTGCGTTCCATCAGATTCAGGTAAGACGTTGAAATACCAAGATCTTCGGCCATGCGCGTTTGGGTCAGGCCCAAGGTTTGGCGGAAGCGGCGAAGCCGCGGTCCGACCATTAATTTCTCGTCTTTTTTGACTGTCATCGCCTCACCAATTTTTTACAACATTTACAGATATAACATCTGTGTATTTACAATCATTACAAAAATACCTGTAATTTACAAAGGCTTATAGACTCTCCTCCCCTTTTGTAAATATCGTGTAACCAATAACTCAGACAAAGGAGACCGTCATCATGAACGCCCCTGCTAAAAATACCGACCAACCCATTCCCCGCCACAGGGTCTTGGCAAAGGTCTCTGCCGAGGCCGGCGATAGCTATTCAGAGATTCTGACGCCGGACGCTCTGTTATTCCTTGCGGATCTGGAGCGCCGCTTTGGCCCACAACGCAAAATCCTTTTGCAGAACCGTCAGCTACAACAAGAGCGCTATGACGACGGCGAAATGCCGACGCAGCCGCTCGAGACAAAGCATATGCGCAACTCCGCCTGGGAAGTCGCGCCCTGCCCGCCTGTCCTTCAGGATCGCCGTGTTGAGATTACAGGTCCTGTAGACCGTAAAATGATGATCAACGCTCTGAATTCCGGCGCGAAGATGTTCATGACAGATTTTGAAGATGCCAGCTCGCCGACCTTTGAGAATATGATGTCAGGCCAGATGAACATGCGCGATTATGCCAGTGGGAACTTGTCTCTGAAGACCGAAAAGAAATCTTACACACTCGGCGAAGATACCGCGACCATGCTCGTTCGCCCGCGCGGTTGGCACCTGGAAGAAAAGCATATCACCGTCGATGGCAAACCGATGAGCGCGAGCCTGTGCGATTTCGGCCTGCACTTTTTCCACAACGGCAAATTACTGGCTGAACAGGAAAAAGGTCCGTTCTACTACTTGCCGAAAATGGAAAGCTATCAAGAGGCCCGCCTCTGGAATGATGTCTTCAATTTCTCGCAAGCGGTTCTGGACATTCCGAACGGCACCATCAAAGCGACTGTTTTGATCGAAACGCTTCCGGCGGCCTTCCAGATGGAAGAAATTCTCTATGTTCTGCGCAACCATATTACAGGTCTGAATTGCGGACGTTGGGACTATATCTTCTCTTACATCAAGACCCTGCGAAACCATTCGCAATTCGTTTTGCCTGACCGGGCGCAAGTCGGCATGGATCGGGCCTTTTTGTCCGCCTATGCCACGCGGCTCGTTGAAGTTTGTCATAAACGCCGCGCCCACGCCATGGGCGGCATGGCCGCGCAGATTCCGGTTAAGAATAATCCGGAAGCCAATGAGGCGGCGTTCGAAAAAGTTCGTAAGGACAAAAAACACGAAGCCAGCATCGGTCATGACGGCACTTGGGTCGCGCATCCGGAACTCGTTCCTGTCGCTATGGATATCTTTAACGAGATTATGCCCGGCAAGCATCAGATCCATAAGAAGCGCCAGTCAGCCCGCGTCACCGACGAAGCAATGATCGCCCCGCATACCGGAAAAATCACCGAAGCCGGCGTTCGCACAAATATTGAAGTTGGCATCCGCTACATTGCGGCCTGGCTTTGCGGCCGAGGCGCTGTGCCCATTCACAATCTGATGGAAGATGCGGCGACAGCTGAAATCTCTCGCGCCCAGATTTGGCAGTGGCTCCACCACGGCGCCAGCGTCGAAATGGAAGGCGGCTTTCGCGAAACGCTGAGCAAGCGTCTCTATGACCGTCTGTTCAATGAAGAGATGAAAAAGCTTCAGACAGAATTGTCCGAAGACGACTTCACAAATGGACGGTTCGAAGAAGCGGCCGACATTTTCACCCAAACCGCGACAGCCCAAACGCTGCCCGAATTCCTGACAATCCCCGCCTACGAAATATTGGAGAAATAAATATGACCTATTCACGAACACTTGCAAATTTGCAGACGCGTTACCCCAACGGCGTTCCGGGCGGCATTTCCGTCGAGGATTTGGCCCAGTTGAAAACCCAGAACACGTTTGAAACGCATCTGGACATTGCCAAGGCTATGGCAAAAGTTTTGCGCGCTGATATGGCCGCTTATGACAACGACAGCTCAGCCTTCACCCAGTCCCTCGGCTGCTGGTCCGGCTTCCACGCACAGCAAATGCTGCGCGCGATAAAGCGCCAGAAAGGCACACTGGACAAAGCTTATGTCTATCTATCCGGTTGGATGGTTGCGGGCATGCGTAACCGCTTCGGTCATTTGCCGGATCAGTCCATGCATGAAAAAACCGCCGTGGTCGACCTCATTCAGGAAATCTACACGAGCCTCCGCCAAGCCGATGAAGTGGATCTGAACGATCTGTTTGCTGAGCTTAAAACAACCGACGACCGCGAGGCCGTTCTGGCAAAAATCGACGGCTTTGAAACCTATGTTCGCCCCATCATTGCGGATATCGACGCGGGCTTCGGGAATGTGCATGCCACTTACCTCTTGGCGAAAGAGATGATCAAGGCGGGTGCCTGCTGCATCCAGATCGAAAACCAGGTCTCCGATGCCAAGCAATGCGGGCATCAGGACGGTAAAGTCACCGTGCCGCGCGAGGATTTCGTTGAAAAACTCCGCGCCGTTCGCATGGCGTTTGAAGAACTCGGCGTTGAAGACGGCGTTATTGTGGCGCGGACCGACTCGCTCGGTGCAGGTCTGACACAAAAAATACCGGTCAGCCGCGAAGCCGGGGACGAGGCCGCGGAATATACAAAATGGCTTGAAACGGAACCTGTCTCTGACCTTCACCAGCTTAAAGACGGCGAAATGGCCATTCAGCTCGACGGCAAGCTCGTCAAGCCCGTTCGCCTGCCCAATGGTCTTTACAAATTCCGGGAAGACACGGGCGAAGACCGCGTGGTCGAAGACTGTATTTCAAGCCTGAATGACGGCGGCGCCGATCTCCTCTGGATCGAAACCGCGACGCCGAATGTAGGCCAGATCGCGAATATGGTCCGCCGTATTCGCGAGAAGGCGCCCCACGCCAAGCTCACCTATAATAACAGCCCGTCCTTCAACTGGACGCTGAATCTGCGCAAGCAAGTCCGGGAAGACTGGATTGCCGAAGGCAAAATCACGGCTGGAGAATATCCTGATAATAATCAGCTTATGTCAGCGGCGTATGACGAAGACGAACTGGGTCTCGAAGCGGACCGCCGTTTGCAAAGCTTCCAGACGGATATTGCCCGTGAAGCCGGCGTTTTCCATAACCTCATTACCCTGCCGACCTTCCACGGCACGGCCAAGGTGATGAACGATCTATCCGAAGGATATTTCGGAGAGCAGAAAATGCTCGCTTACGTCAAAGAGATTCAACGCGAAGAAATTCGCCGCAATGTCTCTGCCGTGAAGCATCAACATGAAGTCGGCTCCAATCTCGGCGATGACTTCAAGGAAATGACGGGCGGTGACCGGGCCTTAAAAGCAGGCGGGGTTCACAATACGATGAACCAATTTGAAAGCGCCGCGTAATCAATTAGGAGAGTCTGCGAAACTTCCTCCCTTCGCAGGCTCTCTTGTTTTTTTTCAGAATTTGAAGAAGGTTAGGCCTTCTTGTCCCAGCTTCCGCGAGAGTTTTGCTGGTAATAAGAGAGATCGGCTCCGGCGTCTTTTAACGCTTTCCAGCGACCACGTTCCCGGGTCACATCACTTTCCGACCGACCATTTATCATGACCATGGCGCGCTGAACGCCTTCCATCTCTGATATGTCTGCCCCCCCGATTAAAAAAACCGCGTCAAAACCTTTGGCGCTTTCGGTTTCAGCGCTGAGGAGAATAGGTTGCCAATCCGCCATCGGCTCGTCGTCACGGCCATGAGGCAAAAAGCTTTCATCCCGAAACGTCCAGAGAAGGTCATCCATCTCGGCCAGCATATCTTCAGGTAATTTTACGAGCGCCCGCCAGCCTTTGGCGAGCGTCTTTTCAAGCAATTCCGGCAGCACATTTTCAATTGTGCTGCCTTCCAGGTGGTAGAACCAATGGGTTGGAACGCCTCCCATTAGCCTTCGTAATTATCCGCAATCCAGCGGTTGAGCAGACGGGCCCCGAATCCGGTGCCAAATGTCGTCTCGCGCGGATCATTGCGGGTGTTTTTCATCCCCATTCCGGCGATGTCCAAATGCGCCCAGGGTGTGTCCTTGCCGACAAAGCGTTGCAGGAACTGAGCCGCTGTAATGGATCCGGCTGTCGGACCGCCGATATTTTTCATATCCGCAAAGGGGCTATCGAGCAGCTTGTCATATTCCTTGGCCAGAGGCAGACGCCAGGTCTTCTCTGTGGTGGTCTCTGACGCCGTCATGATTTGCTTGGCGAGCTTGTCATTATTGGAAAACAGTCCGGCATGTTCATGACCGAGAGAGGTAATGATCGCGCCTGTCAGTGTGGCCAGGTCAATCATCGCCGTCGGTTTGATTTTTGTCACCGTGTAATGCAGCACGTCACAGAGAACCAAGCGGCCTTCCGCGTCGGTGTTTTGAACGTCGATTGTCTGCCCTGACATAGAGGTCACAATATCGCCGGGGTTCTGCGCTTTACCGTCAGGCATATTCTCGACGAGACCGACGAGGCCCACAACATTGGCTCTGGCCTTGCGTTTTGCCAGACCAATCATGGCGCCGACGACAGCCGCCGAGCCGCCCATATCGCCTTTCATGTCCCACATATTATTTCCGGGTTTAAGAGAAATCCCGCCTGAATCAAACGTCACGCCTTTCCCGATAAGCGCTGTCGGCTTATCGTCTTTCTTGCCGCCGTCCCAATACATGATAGCAAATTGTGATTCCCGGCCGGAGCCCACACCCACGCCGAGGAAGGCGTTCATGCCGAGATCTTTCATTTCTTTCTCGCCTAGAATTTCAACTCTCAGGCCAATGCTTTCAAGCTCTTTGATTTTCGCGGCATAGGCTTTGGGAAACAAGACATTGGAGGGCGTGTTGACCAAATCGCGGGCATAGAGCTGGCCATCGCAAACCGGGCCGTGATAATTTTCATAGGAGTCTTTTGCGGCGGATTCATCATTCGCAGCAATGTTCAAAGTCTTTATCTGTTTGGTTTTCGTCAAGGTCGCTTTGGTTTTATGCGCGTCAAAGCGGTAAGCGGCAAGGCGCGCGCCAACAGCCGCCCGGGCCGCATCATCTGCGGTGGCTTCTGAATTCATATGCACGGTGAGAGTTGTTTCGCCCGCCGGCAGAAGGCGTTTGACGGCCTTCGCTGTGAGGAGTTCATAGTCCGGTTTTTCGTCGTCGCCTGTCCCAACGACGATAACGCGCACGGCTTTGTCGCCGCTCATAACGAATGTCTCGAACATTTTTCCTGATTCGGCTTTGAAATTGGCGGCCTTTACGGCGGCATCAAAATTCGTCGGGGCTGTCTCCCGGTAAGCTTTTCCGGCCCCCTCCATCTTTAAATCTTTAGCGACAAAAATGATCGCAGTGCCGGATGATACGGGTTTATTGGCGGTAAAGCTGACTTTCACGGAAACTCCTCTGACGATTTTCGTCAAAATGTATTACGGATTATATAGTTGTTGAACGCTAGTAACTTACGCCTCATCAGATTAGAAGGGCAAAGCGGTGCAAATATCATATCTGTACCTCAATTAACATATAAGTCGAACAACAAGAGTAAGAATGACGCTGCTGCAACGCTATTTCTGGACACAGGCCCTTTGGCCATTATTACTGTCCCTGGCGGCCCTTGCCGGCTTGGCGCTGCTCACTCAGAGCCTTCAGACTCTTGATCTTGTCGTTGAGAACCGGCAATCCGCCCTGACTTTTCTCAAGATAACATTCTTGGCGCTCCCGCAGCTTATTTCCATTATCATGCCGCTTTCCGTGTTTATGGCGGCGCTTTATGCCCTAAATCGGTTAAATTCCGACTCGGAACTTATCGTCGCCAAAGCCTCCGGCTTTTCGCCCTGGCAGATTGCCTCGCCTGTGGTCAGGCTTGGCGCTTACGCCCTGATTGCCCATCTGATTATCAATCTGGTTATCCAGCCGCTGTCCTTTCGTCAGATGCGAGCGGAAATTCTGAAAGTTCGCACGGATATTGCGTCGCAAATGGTGCAGGCAGGTGACTTCGTAACGCCTTCACCGGGACTGACCGTTTACGCCCGGGAAATCGGGGCCGACAGCTCATTGAAGGATGTCATGATCCATGACGCCCGGGACCCTGACAATATCACGACGCATACGGCAAAATCCGGTGAAGTTCAGCGGAATACCTCCCAGGTCGTCCTGACCCTGAAAGACGGCAGCGTTCAGCAAAAACTGGATGACGGATCTCTGGATGTCATTGAATTTGAGGATTATGTCATTGATCTCTCCGATGTGATGGCCATGGATAATGTCCTCAGACTAAAGACATCTGACCGTTTTCTTCATGAGCTATTACGGCCCGATCCGCGAGAATTTGCGAACCGTAAATTCAAACGCGAACTCGCCGCCGAAGGACATGCACGGCTCTCCGCCCCGATATATAATATTGCTTTGGTTTTACTGGCCCTATGTTTCATGGTCAGAGGTGAACACCTGCGCCTCGGTTATGGGCGGCGCATTGCAATCTGTGCCTTTCTTGGCTTTGTGATCCGCCTCTCGGGATTTGGTGTGGCGTCGGCCGCTGAGTCAGACCGAATACTGAATATCGTTCAATATTTGATACCTGTTCTCGTCACGGCTTATTGCACTTATTATCTACTAAGGCGCAAACGCGTGCGATCAATTGGCCGCGCCAGACGCGCACGTGAATATGCCCGCCAGGCCAAAGAGCATCAGGCGGTTATATCATGAAAACCCTGCTCACCCGCGCCACATTAAACCGCTATATCGCGATGAGGGTTATTCGCTCGCTGACCATCGCCTTTCTGATTGTCACCGGCATCATCATGCTCGTCGATTTTGTCGAGGGCAGCCGTAATATTGGCAGTGATACGGATATATCCTCCTTCCAGCTGGCCTACCTAACCCTGTTAAAAGCTCCGAAACTGATCGAACAAACCATTCCCTTTGTCGTTCTATTTGGCGTTATGGGGGCCCTTTACGGACTAAACCGACGCAGCGAGCTGATCGTCATGCGCGCCTCAGGCGTCTCTGCTTGGCGGTTTCTTCTCCCGGTGATTGCGGTGACGGCGCTATTGGGGCTTATCTGGTCTCTTCTTTTCAATCCGCTCGCCTCGAACATGATGAGCCAATATGATTTGCTCAGCGACAGTTATGGAGGCCAGTCATCCTCCGAAGGGAAAACCGTCTGGCTGCGAGAGGGTAATGAGACGATGCAAACTGTCATTCGCGCCGACAAGGTTGAGCCTGAGTCTAAAACACTCACCAATCCGAGTTTTTACCAACTCTCGCTTGATGCGACCGGACGCACCGTCTTTAGCCGCCGCTTTGACGCGCAAGAGGCCCGTTTGGTCACACAGGGTTATTGGCAATTATCAAATGTCACTGAAAACGCGCCCGGAGAAATTACCCAAACTCAGGACACCATATCCTTACCCACCGAGATAACCGTGAAACAGCTCGATGAAATCGGAGATAACAAAGTGGCGCCGCCATTTTGGTCGCTGCCTTCGGCAATTAAAAAAAATGAACAGGCGGGATTTTCGGCTCTCGTCTTTCGGATGCAGTTTAATAAACTTCTGGCTCTGCCCATCATGCTGATTGCCATGACTTTTATCGCGGCGGGCGTGTCAACGCACCTTACGCGTGAAGGCGGCACGCTTCGCCTTCTCATTACCGGGGCGGCACTAGGGTTTGGCGTCTATTTTGCCGACTCTATGGTGAGCGCTTTCGGAGAAGTCGCGCTGATTCCTGTCGCCTTGGCCGCGTGGTCGGTCCCCCTCTTTGTTTTGCTGACAGGCATAAGTTATCTGTCTAAAATTGAGGATGGTTAATCCGTCGGAAGCGGGCGCAGTTGACATCTGCAATCTGACCGAAATTTAACACGCCGCCCCCCATAGGCGCGTTAGACTTAATTTGTAAGAAAACAGCGTAAGAATTGCCTTTAAAGCTGAAAGTCGTATAAGCGCGAAAACACAAGCTGGATAAATTTATGACGGCCAAAATGACCAAAACTTTTAAAAATCTCTTGCTCGGCGCGGCCCTGCTCACGGGCTTCGCTGCAACGGCGCAAGCTCAAGTGCCAGGCCACGGCATTGCGGCCGTCGTGAACAGCGATATCGTCTCAACCTACGACCTTCGTCAGCGCGTTATGTTTATGCTGGCGACAACCGGGGCTCAGCGCGATGAAGAAAGTTTACAGCGCCTTCAACAGCAGGCGCTTCGCAATTTGGTCGACGAGCATTTACAGATGCAGGAATCTGCCAAATATGAACAGACAATATCCGACGAAGAAGTTAATCAATCCGTTGCCCGCCTGATTGGACGGAATGGTCTGGACCCGAACGAAGTTGTCTCCAGATTGGCCTCCGCCGGCGTGTCCATTGAAACGCTGCGCGATCAGGTTCGCTCTGAAATTGCCTGGCAGCGCATTGTAAATGGCCTATACGGATCCCGGATCCGCATTTCAGATGACCAAATCAATGAAACGCTGAACCGCCTGACCGCCAATGCCGATAAACCGAGCTTCCGCGTGGCCGAAATCTTCATCGAAGCCACCCCTGAAATCGGCGGAATGGACGGCGCGATGGAAGGCGCCAATGCCATGATCGAACAAGTCGAAGGCGGCGCCCCTTTCCCGCTTCTCGCGCAGCAATTTTCTTCCGCTCCCAGCGCTGTCAAAGGCGGTGATGTGGGTTGGGTTCATGAAGGCGAGCTTCGTCCGGAAATTGACGCGGTTATTACGGAAATGGAACCTGGCGGAGTCTCTCAGCCTATTACAGTCCCCGGCGGCGTTTATGTCGTTGCCCTGATTGAAACAAAAGTGTCCAAAGCCGATACGCTTTACCGCCTCAAACAGGTCAATATTTCCGACGTCGAAACAGAAGCGGCCAAAACCCGCCTCATCGCGCTGAAAGACAGCCTGACGTCCTGCGACACACTGAAAGATGATGTAGACGCTGTCGAAGGCGTCAAGCAGGCGGATATGGGCGAGCTGAAAGCCAGCGAACTCACCCCTGAACTGGTTGATATTCTGGCGTCTACGGATGTGGGCAATTTGTCCGATCCGATTGCCCGGCCAAACGGCGCAGCTTCCATCATGGTTTGTGATCGCCAAGCCACCGGCGAGGATATTCCGACCCGGGATGATGTTGAAAACCGTTTGATGGAACAGCAACTCGCTCAGGCGTCACGTCGGGCGCTTCGGGATATACGGCGTAAATCTACCGTCGTCGTTCGTTAGCTTATATGGCCGCCCCTCTCTTACTGAGTATGGGCGACCCAGCGGGCATTGGGCCTGAGATTACCTTAAAAGCCTGGGCGGCTCTGCGATATGATCCGGAATATGCCTTTGCCGTCATGGCGACGCCGCGCGTCATGGAACGCGCCAATGAAAGCTTTGATCACAATTTAATCGAGATCGAGGACTGCGATGAGGCTGCGGACGTTTTCCGCGAAGGGCTTCCTATTCTTCCTATTGAGGGGCGGGTGGCAGAGCCGGGTGAGCCTGATCCCGACCACGCTTTGGCCGTTACAGAAAGTATTGAACGCGCCGTCTCTCGCTGCCTGTCGGGCAAAGCCGATGGCCTTGTCACCAATCCCATCTCCAAGGATGTTTTGTACAAAGCGGGTTTCAAGTTCCCCGGCCATACGGAATATCTTGGACAATTGACCGAAGGCCACGCCGCCCCCTATGCGCGCGGCCCCGTCATGATGTTATCCGGCGGCGGTCTCCGTGTCGGTTTGGCCACGGTTCATCTCGCCTTGAAAGAGGCGGTTAAAACGCTTTCCTCTGACGCCATTATTCGCAATGCCCGCGTTATGGACGGGGCGCTGAAATGTGATTTTGGTATTCCGCACCCCCGTCTCAGCCTGACCGGACTTAATCCTCATGCCGGCGAAAACGGAATGCTGGGCCGGGAGGAAATCGAGATTATTAATCCCGCCGCCCGCGCCCTTCGCGCCGAAGGCATTAAGGCGAGTAAAGCCCAACCTGCCGACACACTTTTCCACGCCGAGGCCCGTGAAGATTACGACGCCGTCCTGGCCATGTATCACGACCAGGGCCTTATCCCGGTCAAAACTCTGGATTTCCACGGCGGCGTCAATATCACGCTCGGCCTGCCGATTGTGCGCACCTCGCCTGATCACGGCACCGCCTTTGGCATTGCCGGACAAAACCGCGCGAGAGCCGATAGCCTCATCGCCGCTATCCGCACAGCGCGCCAAATCGCCGATCATCGACGGGCTTACTTACATGGATAATCTTCCTTCCCTGACCGAGGTCGTGCGCGACTATGACCTCGGCGCGAATAAGAAACTCGGCCAGCACTTTCTGTTGGATATGAACCTCACGGATAAGATCGCGCGGCTGGCAACCCCTCTGGAAGGCGTGAATGTTGTCGAAATCGGCCCCGGCCCCGGCGGTCTGACCCGCGCGCTTTTAGTCAATGAAGCGGCCTCTGTGACCGTTATCGAAATGGATGAGCGTTTCCTGCCCGCCCTCGCCGATATTGGCCGCGCCAGCGGCGACAGGCTCTCTGTTATCAAAGGCGACGCGCTGAAATTCGATATCGCCACAAACATTTCCGCGCCGCGAAAAATTGTCGCCAACCTGCCCTATAATGTCGGCACCAAAATGCTCATTAATTGGGTCACGGAAACGCCCCGTTTCTGGGACCAGATGGTTTTGATGTTTCAGAAAGAAGTCGCGGAGCGGGTCTGCGCCGCGCCGGGCGAGAATGCCTATGGCCGTCTCGCCGTTCTTTGCCAAAGCGTCGCCGATTGCCATATGGCCTTTGATATTCCCGCCCGCGCCTTCACCCCGCCGCCCAAAGTCGACAGCGCCGTCGTTGTGATGCACCCTTTGGCCGACGGTCAAAGCTATCCAGACCTGAAACTCCTAGGTCAGGTCACCCAGGCCGCCTTTGGGCAGAGGCGGAAAATGCTCCGGGTTTCGCTGAAAAGCTTTGCCAAGAAACACGGTATGACCGCCACAGAATGGTTAGAGAAAGCCGAAATTGATCCGCAATTAAGGCCGGAAACCCTGCCCGTCTCCGACTTTCAGAAACTCGCGGATATCCTGAAAGCGTAGTTAGCGGATCAAGGCGATAGCCCGTCCCATATCTTCGTGACTGAGACGAAGGGCGAGCCCGACCCGCACGAGACGTTCAATCGTTTTCGGATCCCTATTGCCCGTTTGTTTTGCGAGCTGGCAAAGATCGCCAAAGACCTTTCTCGCCGCGGCGTGGTTTCCGTTTATGGCCCGCCAATACGGATGGACTGTGCGGCGAAGATCAGGTCTGGCTCTTATTCCCGCGACAAGTCTTTGAAGTTCTTTCTGGCGTTTCCCGTTAGACGCGCCCAGCGCCCCTTCCAAAAAGGAAAGCGTGCGCGCCGAAGTATCGCTAAACGCGAAATAGGCAAGTTTGACCAGGGTTTGAGTTCGCAGATCAAACTCTGACATAAGAAAGGGGGTAGAGGTTCCAATCAGCGTCGAACTGTAAGAAAAAGATTTGCGGTTTGTAAAATCCGATGGTTTTCCGGCGCGGGCAAAATCAGTTGGCGCGGATTGAGGATGCAGCGAGGACCACCAATCCAGATAGGTTCCGTCGCGGTATAAGGCCCAGGCAACCGCGCAGACCCCGCCGCCTAAAAGAAAGTAAAAATCGTTGCTGAGGGCGTTGAACACCAGGAGTATAAATTCCTTTACGGGGTCGCCGAATTCAAGATTGAAAAACCCAAACGCGGCGAGACTAACCAGAGCGATCATTGCTTTGGTGAGGATACTACTCAGCGCATCTTCCTGCCACAACGCCCCGACAAGCGTCGCAACGAGTGCAAACCCGAAAATAAATGCGAAAATCCCCTCAATCATTATCCTGTTTTAAAGACCGAGGGTTAGAAAAGTCTTTACCCGCCACTAATCAGGGTTTTCACAAATCCAGACAGCCAGAACTGGCGTTTTCTCTGCATACGTTCGGCGGAGATAATAGCGCGGAGTTCGTCCATCGCCGTCTCAATATCTTCATTGACAATGACATAATCATATTCCGGCCAATGGCTGATTTCTGTTTCGGCCTTGCTCATACGTTTGGCAATGACGCTGTCACTGTCCTGCGCGCGCGACCGGAGACGGCTTTCTAGCTCCTGCATATTGGGCGGAAGAATGAATATTTTTACAAGATCATTTGCGGCGGCTTCCGCGAGTTGCTGCGCGCCCTGCCAGTCTATGTCAAAGATAACGTCCCGGCCGCTTTCCAGCGCTGTCTCGACGGGCTGTCTCGGCGTCCCGTAAAAATTATCGAACACCTTGGCATGTTCCAGAAAATCGTCTTCCGCCACCATGTCTGAAAACTGTGTTTTGGACAGAAAATAATAGTCTTTGCCCTCTTCCTCGCCGCCGCGCGGCGCGCGGGTTGTCGCGGAAACAGACATGGTCATGTTTTCGTTTTCTGCTAGCAATTTCCGAGTCAGCGTTGTCTTACCTGCGCCGGAAGGCGAAGACAGTACTATCATCAACCCCCGCCGGTTTTGTTTCAGGGCGTTCAACTTTTCACTCATTACCGCTCCCCTCTCTGGCGCTGTATAACCCGCCACTTCGCGACATTTCTTTGATGCTGCGATAAAGACGTCGCAAATACATGTCCGCCGGTGCCGTCCGCGACAAAATAAATATTATCCGTCTTCGCCGGATTTAGCACGGCGGCCAAGGCTTCTTTTCCCGGATTGCAAATCGGCGTTTTGGGTAGCCCTGTCATTTGATAAGTATTCCAGTCTGTTCGGGCATCAATTTCGCTTCGGCGAATGCGGCGGCCGATCGGCAATCCCTTCGTAATTCCGTAAATGATTGTCGGATCGGATTGGAGCATCATGCCGCGATTAAGGCGGTTCACAAAGACCCCGGCAACTTCATCACGTTCACTTCCAATGCCCGTTTCCTTTTCAACAACAGACGCCAAAGTAATGGCCTCGGCTTTCGTTTTAACAGGAAGGTCAGCGGCCCGGTTTTCCCAGAGCGTGTCCAAAACCTCCTTTTGAGCCGATTGCATTTTCGCAATTAATTCGGACTGCTTCATATCCCGCGGCGTAAGATAGGTTTCGGGCAAAAGCGTCCCTTCCGCCGGAACCGGAGGATTATCATCAATGAGCGTTGGGACAAGATCCAGCGTTGCCATAACCTGTCGACTGGAAAGCCCTTCGGCAATCGTAACCGGATAAAGAATGGCCTGCCCCTCGGCCAAATCCGTATAGATTTTCGCCATCGGATCGCCGGGGGTGAGGAGAAACTCCCCGGCTTTGAAATTCGCCTCATTGCCGCGCATTTTCGTCACGAGTTTAAAAATGAAGGCGCTCTCAACCAAATCCTGTCCCTCAAGTCTTGTTGCAATGGAGGATAGACCGCTGCCCTTAGGCACTTCGAAAACGACCGGGTCCCGGGGCTCATCCAAAGACATGCGCGTTTCATATTTGTAATTCACCGCGGCGTAAGCGGCGAGAACCAAACCGCCAAAAAAAGTGATAAGCGCCACAACGGCAATCAGGCCCAAGACCCGCTTATCGCGTTTTGCCAATTTATTCGGTTTTTCAGATGTTCGGGCCATGTGCCCTGTCTAATCAGATTCGGGCGCTTGCGCGAAGATGACAGCCGCATTTGTTCCGCCAAATCCAAATGAATTGGACATCACGGCTTTGGCTTTAATCGGCTTGGCTTTATGCGGGACGAGATCGAGTTCAGTTTCGACAGATGGATTATCCAGATTCAGCGTCGGCGGCGCCATTTGATCCCGAAGCGCCAATATGGAGAAAATGGCTTCGACAGCCCCGGCCGCGCCCAGCAGGTGTCCGGTCGCTGACTTTGTCGAGGACATGGACGCATTTTTAGCGTGATCGCCCAAGAGTTTTTCAACTGCGCGGACTTCCAGCTCATCGCCCATAGGCGTGGACGTGCCATGTGCGTTCACATAGCCAATATCTTCAGCTTTCAAACCAGACCCTGCAAGAGCGGCTTTCATGGCGCGGTGTCCGCCTTCGCCTTCCGGCGCAGGGCTAGTGATATGATAGGCATCACCGGAGAGGCCGTACCCCACCAATTCCGCATAAATCTTGGCGCCGCGCGCTTTGGCATGTTCATATTCTTCGAGAATAACGGCGCCTGCGCCTTCACCCATCAAAAATCCGTCGCGGTCTTTATCATAGGGACGCGATGCTTTTTCGGGTGTGTCGTTAAATCCCGTCGTCATGGCGCGGCAGGCCACGAATGACGCAATGCCCAAGCGATTGATTGAGCTTTCTCCGCCGCCAGCAACCATCACATCAGCGTCGCCATGGGCGATCATACGCCCGGCATCGCCGATGGCATGCGCCCCTGTGGCACACGCGGTGACAACTGAATGGTTCGGGCCTTTCAGGCCGTGGCGAATAGAAATCTGACCGGAGGCCAAATTAATCAACATGGCCGGAATAACAAAAGGAGAGAGCCGTCTCGGCCCCTTCTCATGGAGGGTAATTGACGCGTCATAAGTCGTCTGCAGACCGCCAATACCGGAGCCAAACATAACGCCAGTGCGTTCTTGGGCCTCTTGACCTTCCTCAACAGGGTTCCAGCCGGAATCCTTCAGGGCTTCATCAGAGGCAGCAATGGAGTAGAGAATAAAATCGTCAATGCGTTTGGCGTCGCGCGCGCTCATTACATCATCGGGGTTGAAGACCCCTTCTTGTTCGGGGCTTCCCCCGGCCCGGCCATCGGCGCGGGGAATGACGGCAGCAATTTTGCAAGCAATATCGCTGACGTCGAAATGTTCTATTTTGGAAGCTCCGGACTTACCGTCCAGTATAGCTTTCCAGGCAGTCTCAACACCGCATCCGACGGGCGTAACTAGGCCCAGGCCTGTAACAACAACCCGTCTCATGCGATATATCTACCTTAGTCTAGTCGACTTTTTCAGAAATGAACTTAACGGCGTCCCCGACAGTCTGAATGTGCTCAGCCGCATCATCAGGGATTTCAATATCAAATTCTTCTTCAAACGCCATGACAAGCTCGACATTGTCGAGGCTGTCCGCCCCAAGATCATCGATAAAGTGGGCGTTTTCCGTGACTTTTGATTCTTCAACGTCAAGATGCTCAACGACCATCTTTTTTACACGGGCTAATACGTCTGACATAGACTTTCCTTTTAGTGTAGCCGGGCTTTCATCCGGCGGTTACGGCTAGCAAATAAGGGGAGTTCCCTAAATTACAAGCGACGAATTGCTATTGGGTGCCCCCCAATAATAAGTGCTGCGGCGGGTTAGCACACCCCAAAACCTGTGACCAGAGCCTTATTACCGCTAAAATGTGGGTAAAAACACCCCTAAATTCCTTTTAAATCATGGCCATCCCGCCATTTACGTGCAGGGTTTGACCCGTAACGTAATTCGCTTCTTGAGACGCGAGATACAGCGCGGCGGCGGCAATATCCTCGCCGGTTCCCAAATCGCCAGCAGGAATTTTGGACAGAGTCGCCTCTCTTTGAGCGTCATTCAGCTCATCCGTCATAGGCGAGCTGATGAAACCGGGCGCAATTGTATTTACAGTGATTCCCCGGCTTGCCACTTCTTGCGCCAGCGATTTTGAAAACCCGATCATGCCGGCTTTGGACGCCGCGTAATTCGTCTGTCCCGGATTACCGGTAACGCCAACAATCGACGTTATGCCAATGATTCGTCCCCAGCGGGATTTCATCATGGGGCGAAGACACGCTTTGGACAGGCGGAAATAGGCTTCCAGATTGACCTTTTGTACTAAATCCCAGTCTTCTTGTTTCATACGCATCAACAGGCCATCGCGCGTAATGCCCGCATTCGCTACAAGAATATCAATAGACCCGCCGAGGGCGTCCGCGGCTTGGGCCGGAAGCGCATCAACGGCGTCGCCGTCCGATAGGTTACATGGCGTCACGTAAGCGCCGTCGCCCAGCTCCGACGCCAGACCTTCGAGTTTTTCCGCTCTGGTGCCTGAAAGGGCAACATGCGCGCCTTGGGCGTGGAGCATTTTGGCTATAGAGCCGCCGAGGCCGCCCGTCGCGCCCGTGACGAGCGCGCGTTTTCCGCTGAGATCAAACATAATCTATCCTTTTACTTTTTTGGCAAACGCTTCGAGCGAGTCCGGGGAATTGAGCGCGACACCTTCGACGCCGCTCACAATCCGTTTGAGCATGACGGTCAGTACCTTGCCCGTTCCGGGCTCCGCAAATGTCTCGACGCCATTGGCGGCCATCCATTCAATCGATTCGCGCCAGCGCACGCGGCCTGTGACTTGCGTGATCAGGTCTTCGCGGATCTGGTCTGGCTCGGTCACCGGACGCGCCGTTACATTATTCACGACAGGTACAGAAGGTTCTAAAATCGTCTGATGGGCCAGCGCTTCGCGCATCTTTGCCGCCGCCGGCATCATCATGTCGCAATGAAACGGCGCGGACACATTGAGCATCATCGCTTTTTTAATTCCTAGATCAGAACAGGCATCCACTGCGGCCTGAACCGCGTCTTTTTCACCAGACAATACAATCTGGCCGGTCGCATTATCATTGGCGATCTGACAAATGCCGTGTTTGCTGCCGGCTTCCGCCGCCGCCTCGGCTTGCTCTACACTCGCGCCCAGAAGCGCCGCCATGGCCCCGGCGTCGACAGGTACAGCCGCCTGCATCGCATCGCCGCGTATCCGCAAAAGCTTTGCCGTATCGGCCAGAGAGATCGACCCGGCCGCGCAGAGCGCCGAATATTCCCCTAGGGAATGCCCTGCCAGAAACGCCTGATCTTTGGCCTTGAAGCCGAAATCTTCGGCCAAGACAGCCATCGCCGCCATGGAGCAGGCCATCAGTGCTGGCTGCGTATTCGTTGTCAGGGTCAAATCTTCAATCGGCCCGTTGAACATCAGGTTTGACAGTTTTTGATCGAGCGCGTTGTCCACTTCTTCGAAGACGCGGCGAGCGGCCGGGAAGGCCTCTGCCAAATCCTTGCCCATGCCAACAGACTGGCTGCCTTGTCCCGGAAAAATAAATGCGAATGTCATATATTGTTGCACCTGTTTGTGTTGAACCCATAGCCTAGAAAAGCGGGCGATAAGGTCAACTGCCAATCCCTTTGTTTTAAAGGGGTCTTTTAACGGATATTTTCTTGCAAGCCACTCCTCAAGGCGTAGTTTGTCAAAATTATTCGGGGCGGGAGACCTTATGTTGAGTATATTTGAAATCGCGGCGCTATTGCTCGTGCTGTCGGCCATTCTGTCCTGGGTCAACCGAGCCTATATTAAACTTCCGCACGCGATCGGCCTTTTGGTAATGGCGCTGGTCGCATCATTCCTTCTTTTAGCGTCCGAGGCGATGTTTCCACAGCTTTCCATGACGGATACGCTTCAATCCGCTCTGGGGCAGATAGATTTTAATGAAACCCTGATGAAGGGCATGCTGGGCTTCCTCCTCTTTGCTGGTGCGCTTCATGTTGACTTCTCCAAACTCCGAAGCGCCAAGCTGGAGATCGGGAGCATGGCGACCTTCGGCGTTATTCTCTCGACCTTCATCGTCGGGACGGGATTTTATTACGTCGCCCAGCTCTTCGGGGTGAACCTTCCTTATATCTGGGCCTTGGTCTTTGGCTCTCTGATTTCCCCGACAGACCCGGTGGCCGTTCTCTCTATTCTGAAAACCGTAAAAATGCCGAAAACGCTGGAGACGAAAATTGCCGGCGAAAGCCTGTTTAATGACGGCGTCGGGGTTGTTGTCTTTACCATCCTCCTCGCCATCGCGGTGGGGTCTACAGGCAATGCAGACGCCGCGCACGCCGCGATAGGTATATGGGATATTATCGAGCTGTTTGTCGTAGACGCGATTGGCGGCGCAGCGCTTGGTCTTCTGGCCGGGTGGATTGGCTATCGTATGATGCGCCGTATTGATGAACACGCGATCGAAGTTCTCATCAGCCTCGCCCTCGTCGCTGGAACCTACGCCCTGGCGCAGCGGATCAACATTCTCGGCCATCATCTCTCCGGCCCCATCGCCGTTGTCGTCGCAGGCCTTATGATTGGCAATAAAGGCGCGGCTTTTGCCATGTCCGAACATACAAAATCCGCGCTCTTTGGGTTCTGGGAAATGGTCGATGAGATTTTGAACTCGGTGCTTTTCCTATTGATCGGCCTGGAAATTCTGGTGCTTGGCCTCGCGCCGAAATTTGCGATTATCACCTTGATAGCGATTCCACTGGTCCTGCTGGCCCGTCTCTGCGCCGTTTATGTGCCGATGAAAGTCATCGGAACGTTCAAGGATTTCGCCAAAGGCGCCGTGCCCGTGCTGACCTGGGGCGGTGTGCGCGGCGGTATTTCCGTCGCTCTCGCCCTCGCTCTGCCGGATAATGAATATAAACCGCTCATTCTGACGGCGACCTACGGCATCGTGATTTTCTCCATCATTGTGCAGGGCCTGACCGTGAAGACGGTGGTCCGGCGCAATGTCGATCCAACCCTGTTGTAAAGCCTTCTTCGACGGACATCTTCGGCCCCTCTATGTCATTTATATGAAATTTGATGTGGAGGCATGACTTCATATAAGGTCTCTGTATAACACACAGATAGAAATAAATTATCGCGGAGAGAAGTATGAAAATTGCAGTCTTGGGTGGAGATGGGTTTGTCGGATGGCCGACCGTATTGCATTTGTCGGATCTGGGTCATGAAATCCATATTATCGACAATCTGTCCCGGCGCTGGATCGATACGGAGCTTGGCGTTCAGTCCCTGACTCCGATGGATTCCATCCAGGAGCGTTGCCGCATCTGGTACGAACTTACCGGACGCCGCCTGCATTTTCACCTGATAGACATTGCCCGGGATTACCAGATTCTGCGACAATGGCTTGCCGATCACAAGCCTGACTCCATCATCCATTTCGCCGAGCAGCGCGCCGCGCCCTACTCCATGAAATCTGATCGGCATAAGGTTTACACCGTCAATAATAACGTCAACGCGACGCACAACCTCCTCACAGCGATGGTCGAAACCGGAATTGACGCGCATTTGGTGCATCTGGGCACGATGGGCGTTTACGGATATTCCAGCGTCGGCGCGGCCATTCCCGAAGGTTATCTCGACGTCGAAATCGAAAATCTGGAAGGCGAGAAAAAAGGACTCGAAGTGCTTTACCCGACCAAGCCGGGTTCCGTCTATCACATGACCAAAAGCATGGATCAGATCCTGTTCCAATTCTACGCGCAGAATGACGGCCTGCGCATCACAGATCTCCACCAGGGCATTGTCTGGGGCACGCATACCGAACAGACGCAGCGCCATGAACAGCTTATCAACCGTTTCGATTATGACGGCGATTACGGCACAGTTTTGAACCGCTTCCTCATTCAAGCCGCCATTGATTACCCGCTGACGGTGCACGGCACCGGCGGCCAGACTCGTGCTTTCATCCATATTAAGGACAGTGTGAAATGTATTGAGCTTGCCCTCGACACGCCGCCCGCCGCTGGTGACCGCGTCAAAATCTATAACCAGATGACGGAGACGCATCGCATCCGGGATTTGGCCAAGCTGATTTCCGACATGACTGGCGCCAGAATCGCCAATATCGCCAACCCGCGCAAAGAAGCGCCTGAAAACGATCTTATCGTGAAAAATGATCAGTTCCTCGCTCTTGGCCTGGAGCCGACCACCTTGGCCGAAGGTCTTCTCGATGAAGTCGTAGAAGTGGCGAAAAAATACGCCCACCGCGTGGATCGCAGCCGCGTTCGCGCGCTGTCTGCCTGGACCAAGGACATTGCCAATCGCGTGGAAACAGACCCTGAAGGAAAACGCCTCAAGTCTGTGTCATAGCAAATGACCACCGCGCCTAATGCTGATCACGCCTATGTGACTCTGGTCACGAATGCCGACTACGCCGCCGGGGCAGAGGCGCTTATGCGCTCCATCGCCCTGACCGGCACAGAGGCGGATAAGGTGGTGATGCATACGGGCGGCGTGTCAAAAAATGACCTAGAGCCGCTCCAGGCTTTGGGGATGCGTCTTGTCGAAATAGAGCTTTTACCGATGAGCGATGCCTTTAATGCGCGTCACTCCCGAAAAGCGCAGCATGACGCGGCGCCCTTTACCAAAGGCGAAAAGCCAAAATTTCATACGCCGCTGGATAATTTCGCGAAATTGCGTCTCTGGGAACTGACGGAGTATGAAGCTGTCGTTTTCATCGACGCCGACGCTTTGATGCTTAAAAATTGCGATATATTATTTAAGTATCCGGAGTTTTGCGCCGCGCCCAATGTCTATGAAAGCGTCGTCGATTTTCACCGGTTGAATTCCGGCGTTTTCACCGCCCGCCCGTCAAAAGACACTTACGCGAAAATGCTTGAGGCCTTGGACGCCGAAGACAAATTCTGGCGCCGCACCGATCAAACTTTTCTGGAGCATTATTTCCCGGATTGGCACGGCCTGCCCGTCTTCTACAATATGCTTCAATATGTGTGGTTTAATTTACCCGCCCTTTGGGACTGGAACTCCATCCACATCCTGCATTATCAATATGAAAAACCGTGGCAGGCCGAACACCCCAAAACCGAAAAGCTAAAACCGCTCATTGATTTGTGGTGGCAGTTTAAAAACGGCGAGACTCCCGATTTGGGCGCGCTGACAAATCCGAAATGAAACTGCTTATTACGGGAAGCAGCGGCTATATTGGGCGCTTCATCACCGCAGATGCCAAAAGGCGCGGAGATGAAATTCTTCACTTAACCCGCTCCAAACCCGACCATGGCGAATGGATTCCGTTTGATTTAAGCAATCCTCCTGGCCGCCTTCCTTCTGCTGATGCCCTGATACACTGCGCCTTTGACCATATCCCCGGCCGGTATCGCGGCGGCGAAGGCGACGACCCTGACGGCTTCTTCAAACGCAATTTGGAAGGCTCAATTAAGTTATTTGAAGCGGCCAAAGAGGCCGGCGTCACGCGCATCCTCTTTCTCTCCTCCAGAGCGGTTTATGACGGACACCCTGCATCAACACTTTTAACCGAAGACCTCCCGCTCACTCCCACTTCTCTTTACGGACAAATGAAATGGGAGGTCGAACAAGCGCTCAATAATCTTGACGTCATCGGTACCAGTCTGCGGGCCACCGGCATATACGGCGAGCCTTCGCCAAACTCCGATCACAAATGGGCAAAATTATTTGCTGATTTCGTAGCCGGAAAAACCATTGAGCCGCGCGCCGGAACGGAACTGCACGGCGACGATCTGGTCGCCGCCATCCGTCTAATCTTGTCCTTACCCAAAGAGCAGGTCGCCCATCAGGCTTTTAACATCTCGGACATCGTCGTCGATCGTCATGACCTGTTAAAGGCCTATCGCGAACACAAAAGGATAAACAGATCGCTGCCGGTCGCTATTTCGAATTTCGAGAAAGCCGAAATGGATTGTACAAAGTTAAATAAACTAGGATGGGCACCCCGCGGATGGCGGGGGTTGAGTGAGTTTGTTCGGGCGGTTTAAATCTTCCTATAACGACCATTGCTATATTACAACTTCAGGTAATTATTTTTAGGTGAAAGACTTAATCTTTTAGTATATTGATCAAGTTTTGGGGATAAGCGCCATGATAACAGAAGTTACTAATAAAATAGTCAGTCTGGTGAGAGAGAGTGTTGATCAATATGATGGCCCTTTTATTGCTGAACCATCAGACGCATTTTTAAACGCTTCGCCTAAAATTTTATATGTCGGGCAAGAAGCTTTCGGATGGTCTCCTTTAAGCTCCTTCAAAGGAAAGGAATCGTTAGTTAATTTGCGTAATCACTATAACAATTTTGATTATGGAGTGGATTATTCTCGTTCTCCATTTTGGAATTTCCATAGAAAAATAATAAAAAGATTTAATCTTTGTTATCAGTCAGTGCTTTGGACGAATTTAAGTAAGTTTTCCATGAGCAAAACCAAACATAGCGCAAGTATTTTACGTAGTCCGTATGTTCAAGAAATCATTAGTTATCAGCAGGGGTTATTAACTCAGGAAGTAATTGAGAATAACATTAATATTATTCTTTTTATTACAGGCCCTAATTACGATTGGATAATTCAGCAGGAGTTTCCCGACGCGAAATTCATAAAAACAAGTAATAATTTTCCTTGTCGACAATTGGCCCAAGTAGTTCTTCCAGAGCATTCAAATATTGTGGCTTTACGTACTTACCATCCCAAGTATTTACGTTTAAAAAATCTTGAGGATACCATCATTTCTGAGATTTACAAAAGCGTTCAAAGCCTCATTGGTTGATTTTTGAACTCCGCTTTTATTTTATAGGAAAGAAGACAAAACCCTATTTCAAATAAGGATCCGCGTTTATTTTCTCTTATCCTATTGTTTTTATTCAAAGATAAATATTCCGGTCCCCGCGTGCCGAACCCGGTCTATACTGCCCATGTTCCGGACACACGGACAGGCGTGCTAGCGTGGCGTGTTGGTGTTACGGACGGTGGGACTGAGAGGCCCTTGCGACGGCGAGGGAGGGATCCGGGTCTATCAAGGCGCGTGCCTGACGCTCGAGGCTCTAACCTCTTCTCCAGACGATCGGAGAGAGACCGAGACCTTAGACTGCGGACGACCTCCGACACAGGAGGATCGCTACAAGGCCGCTGCGATATAAACCGCCGCCGCGTGGTGAGAGCCGCGTAAAACATATTCCCCTTGGTCTCCATCGCGGAGATCACCACGCGGGCAGTCCATTTATTCAAGGACGAACGCCAAAGCTGACCCCGAGATGGGCAGTGGGAAAGGACGCTTGGGCGATGCACAATTCAATTTTTACCTGTCATTCCGAACGTAAAAACGAGCAGAGGCGGAACAATATCTGTAAGGGAAAAATAAATGTGACGGCCCCACTTAGTCCGTGGCGGCTTAAGAATCCTCGAGAACCAGAAGTTCAAGTGGGCGTCGGAATTAATCAGACCACGATCTGACCAGAGCCAACTCCCGAAGGATAATTTAAGGTCCGGTGGATTAGTGCCCCTCACGAAACCAGCAGTGACCGTCCCGCATAATGTGGGGCCAGAACTCTAAAATAACAAGAGGGTAAATGCGTCTGTTGAAGGAGTTACTGCGATGTGGCCGACGAAAGCTTTTCCGCAAGGCGTTCAATACGCGCGGCGGCGTCCATCAAGCTCGAAGCGGCCTGGGATTCGGTCTGCTCCGCCGTTTTGACCGCCTCGGCATGCTCTTTCTTAACTTCGCCAATGCGGGCGTCGACCCGATCTTCGACAGAGGTTCCGACATCATCCAGTTCATCCAGAAGCGTGATGCCCGCCATAACGAGAAGACGCAAATCTCCGATTTGGCCAAACTGATTGGCCATGGCATTGACCCGGTCGTCCAGCTTTTGGCCCAGGCGTGTCAAACGCTCTTCTTCGCCCTCTTCGCAGCCGAGACCATATTTGCGGCCATTGATATTTATACTGACGCGGCCTGTCATGACGGCAATCCTTCCAACGCGGTTTGAACCGTTTTGATAACGCTATTGATTTCCTGTGTGGATTCCGCGGCAACAGTCGCGAATTCTTTCTCGCGGGACGCCATCTTTTTCTCCAACTCTTCTTTCTCGGATTTCACATCATCCAGTTCAGAGGCAAGGCGCGCCCGGTCCTGGGTAAAGCTTTCTGATTCGGTGGAATCCGACTTTAATTGCTGATAATTGCTCAAAAATGGATCAATCGCCCCCTCCAATTTTTTCAAGGCGGATTGCAGGGATTGGGCGGCGGTTTTAATGTCAGCGCTGTCATTCATATAATTTCTCAGCTTCGCAAAAATTTACACCAGAATGGCGTAAGAATTGCTGTTCAACAAGGATAAATTATTGACTTCACAGTCGCCTCTTATCAGAAGCGGGGCGCTTTCAAAACAGCGACTACTTAATAAATGAAGGAGCGCCGCTGAAACATGACTACCCGTATTGGAATTAACGGATTTGGCCGTATTGGCCGTCTGGTCGCCAGAGCCCTTGAAGAATATGCGATTGACGACATTGAATTGGTCGCCATCAACTCACCCGGCAGTCTGGAAACCTCATCGCACCTTCTGCGCTATGACAGCGTACATGGCAGGTTCGGCGCCGAGGTAGAGACTGGCGAAGACTGGATGGATTATGGCCGCGGCCGAATCAGGATGACGCATTTCCGCGACCCGGCTGAAATTAACTGGGGCGGACTGGATGTTGATGTTGTCATGGAATGCACCGGCATTTTCCGCTCCAAGGAAACGGTTCAGCCTCACTTTGACGCCGGCGCCAAAACCGTCCTCATCTCTGCCCCCGGCAGCGACGTCGACAAAACCATTGTTTACGGCGTGAATCACCAAGATCTCGGCGCGGAAGACAAAGTCGTCTCTTGCGCGTCTTGCACAACCAACTGCCTTGCGCCTATCGCCAAAGTGATAATGGACGCGGTTGGCATACGCCGCGGGTTTATGACAACCGTCCACTCTTATACGCAGGACCAGCGTATTCTGGATAACTCACACAAGGACTTATATCGCGCCCGCGCCGCCGGATTGAACATGATCCCAACCAGCACAGGCGCTGCCAAGGCTGTCGGTCTGGTCATCCCAGAATTATCTGGAAAACTATCAGGCTCCGCTGTCCGGGTCCCAACCGCAAATGTCTCTATGGTTGACCTCGCCTTTCAACCTGAAATGCACACCACCGCAGAGGATCTCAACGAGGTTGTGCGCGCCGCCGCGAAAGGCCCGATGAAAGGCATTATCTGCTATTCCGAAAATCCGCTTGTCAGTTCTGATTTGAATCATGACCCGAATTCTGCGACATTTGCGTCTCTTCTGACCAAAGTATTAGATGGCGATTTGGTCAAGGTTATTGCCTGGTATGACAATGAATGGGGTTTCGCCAATCGTATGATCGATGTCGCTCGCGTCATGGGTCAGCAGCAAAAAGAGGCCGCTTAATGGATTTCCAACGACTTGAAGAGGCGAAACTTAAAGGCAGCACGGCCCTCGTTCGCGTGGATTTTAATGTTCCCCGCGATGATAAGGGTAATGTCACCGATGACACGCGTCTAAAGTCTGCCCTCCCTACTCTACGCAGGTTACAGCAATCCGGCGCGAAAACGATTTTACTAAGCCATTTCGGCCGCCCGAAGGGCGAACCCGACGACGAAAACTCTCTGGAGTTTATCGTTCCTCTTTTGTCAAAAGCTCTGGGCCATGAAGTTGGTTTTGCAAAAGATATCAATCCGAATATCGCAAAGGATATGGAGGAAGGCGATGTTGTTCTTTTGGAAAACACCCGTTTTTATGCGGGCGAAACCAAAGGAAATGTCGCTTTAGCCAAAGATATGGCAGCGATGGGGGATCTGTTTATCATGGACGCCTTTTCCGCGGCTCATCGGGATCACGCCTCCTCAGCCGGTATCGCTGAGTTTCTACCCGCCTATGCAGGATTGGCTATGGAGCGAGAGTTGGATCACATCAGCCAGGCTCTCGATGCGCCGAAAAAACCTGTCATGGCCATTGTGGGCGGCGCCAAAGTCTCCACTAAGATTGATTTACTTAAGAATTTGGTCGATCGGTTAGACACTTTGGTCATTGGCGGGGGAATGGCTAACACATTCCTATTTGCCCAAGGGTATAATGTCGGCGTGTCTCTTTGTGAAAAGGACCTAAAGGAAACCGCTCTGGAGATACTCTCCAATGCCAAAAAACAAAATTGCGATATTATTCTGCCCGTTGATTTGGTTGTCGCCAAAGAATTCAAGGCTCATGCAGACTCGCGTGTTTGCGATTTGAACGGCGTTGAGGCGGATGAAATGGTACTCGACGCTGGGCCTGACACGGTTAATGCGATTATGGATGTGATGGATACCAGCGAGACCTTGATTTGGAATGGTCCCTTGGGCGCATTTGAGCTCCCGCCCTTCAACACTTCCACAGTCGAAGCCGCAAAATACGCTGCTAAACTCTGCAAGGGCGATAAAATCATCGCCGTGGCGGGCGGCGGAGATACTGTTTCCGCCCTCAATCAAGCAGGCGTATCCGAAGACTTTACCTTCATCAGCACAGCTGGAGGCGCCTTTTTGGAATGGATGGAAGGCAAGACCCTCCCCGGCGTCGAAATTTTGAGAAAATAAACAGGAGACCCCTAATGGACCTTGAAGCCCTGAATAAAGTCGCCATCGCCATGGTCGAACCCGGCAAAGGCATTCTCGCTGCAGATGAGAGCTTTGGCACGATTGGAAAGCGGTTCGCTTCAATCGACACTGAGAATAACGAGGATAATCGTCGTGACTGGCGTGAAATGTTGTTCCGTACAGAACGCGCCATGAAAAATCATATTTCCGGGGTTATTTTGTTTGATGAAACGCTTCGTCAAAGCGGAAAAGACGGCACGAAATTGGTCGATATTATCAAATCCCATGATGCTATTCCCGGGATTAAAGTTGATGCCGGAACAACTCCGCTTGCGGGACGCCCCGGCGAAACGATTACTCAAGGTCTTGATGGTTTGCGGGAACGCCTCGCGGAATATTATGAACTCGGCGCGCGGTTTGCCAAATGGCGCGCGGTTATCGAGATTTCTCATCCGGATCAATATGTCGGCTCAACCCCGACACGCGGCGGGATTAAAGCTAATACACATGCCCTCGGGCGCTACGCGGCTCTTTGCCAAGAAGCCAATATTGTCCCGATTGTCGAACCTGAAATTTTGATGGGCGGACATCATTCGGTGGAACGTTGTCACGAAGTTACTGAAAAAACGCTCAATTCTCTTTTCACCGAACTTTATGAACAGGGCGTGGCTCTCGAAGGTACAATCCTGAAACCGAATATGGTCGTCGCAGGTAAAAAATGTGCCGAGCAGCCTTCACGCGAAGAAATTGCTGAACGTACGATCAAGGTTCTGAAGGACACAGTTCCCGCGGCGGTTCCAGGAATTGCCTTTCTCTCTGGCGGCCAAGACAATGAAGAAGCCACACGCAATCTCGATATGATGAATAAGGTGGGAGGGTTCCCTTGGAAACTCACTTATTCCTTCGGACGCGCACTACAGCAATCCGCTTTATTTGCCTGGCAGGGAAAGTCAGAAAATTATGCGGCTGCGCAGCAAGCTTTTGACCACCGGGCTCACATGAATGGTTTGGCAAGTAAAGGCGAATGGACGCAAGCTGAAGACGACAAGGTCGCGGCTTAAAAGGAAATTCTAGGGGGCCGCCTTTATTCGGCGGCCACTTTTCCTTCTTCTTCCTCCGGCTCGTAGACAAGGATATCTGCGGGCTGGCAGTCGAGCTCTCGGCACAGAGCTGAAAGTGTTGAGAACCGCACGGCGCGAGCTTTACCCGTTTTCAATATTGAGAGGTTGGCAAGCGTGATTCCGACCCGATCAGCCAATTCAGTCAAGCTCATTCGACGCTCCAACAGAACGCGATCAAGATTTACACGAATAGTCATCAGATCGTCAATTCCTGGTCACGGCGCAAGGCGGCCCCGTACCGGAAAGCTTCTGCAAGAGTCGCAATAACAAAGACCAAAAACCAAGTACCGATTCGGATTGGAAAAGCTTCATCATTTCCTGAGACTGAAAGTACCGGAAAAGAGACAATTGCCATTCGAAAAAATTCGGTCAGAGCGATAACAATCCACATTCGTCTCAACCGATTTATATTCGTCGGGACAAAAGGATCGCCTGCGATGAGTGTCTCTACGACCTTGTTTAGCATATGCAAAACCCAGAACCAGGCCATCGCAATAATCGCCATACCCAGACACATGGCAGGTAAAATATAGCGGTTAGGCCGGTTTTCGCCGCCAATACTCATATGAAGTTGGTCTTGTAGATTATCTGAGAACACCATCCAGATAGCCGCAATGATAATTAGAATAGCCGCAACAGCTAAAATAAACCGACCTAAAAATATAATAAAACGAAGAACTTTTGCCACACGATGATTTGAGCCATCACCCAATTCAAGGTCATAGTTGATATCATCATTGTCAGATGAGGGATTCCTTAACATGCACATATTGATAAACAATAATTGAAAAAAGACAAGCAGACAAACACAGCGCGTCCGTCTTTGCTATTTATCCAGTAAGCGTTATAGGCTGTCCATGACTGATAATCCGAACACAGATTTGAAATCCTTCAAAAAAATTGTCGTGGCCTCTCACAATGAGGGCAAAGTCCGCGAAATACGGGATTTGCTTTTGCCGTTTGGTTTTGAAACTCTAAGTGCTGGTGATTTGGATCTCCCTGAACCGGAGGAGACTGAAACCACATTCGCCGGAAATGCTCGGCTTAAAGCTCGGGCTGCGATGGAAGCGACCGGGCTTCCCGCTCTGTCAGATGATAGCGGTCTGGATGTTACAGCTCTAGACGGACAACCCGGAATTTATGCTGCAAAATGGGCAGAACTGCCTAAGGCTGAAGGTGGGGGGCGAGATTTTGATATGGCTATGTGGCATGTTCACAATAAACTAGGCGAAGCAGAAGACAGATCCGCCCGTTTTATTTGCGCGCTCTGCTTGGCTATTCCAAACGGCGAGGATCGCGTTTATGAGGGCAAAGTCGAAGGCGACATCACTTGGCCACCACGTGGAGACAAAGGGTTTGGATACGACCCAATCTTCACGGCAAAAGGCGACAGATTGACATTTGCTGAAATCGAGCCTGAAGAGAAACATGCTAAAAGCCACCGGGCGGACGCGTTTGCCAAGTTTCTGGCCGACCAGTTTCCGGACTATAATGGCTGATTCCTCTCCCCTCGCGGTCTATATTCACTGGCCTTATTGCACGCGTATTTGTCCTTATTGTGATTTCAATGTTTACAAGTCCAAAGATGGAAACCTTGATCTTGTTCAGGCTATCCTGACCGACTTGCAGGGCTGGCGGGACTGGTCCGGGCCTCGGCGAATTCACTCCATACATTTTGGAGGCGGAACTCCTTCACTTTTATCTGCAAAGGAAATATCTCAGCTCATCAATAAGATTAACGATTTGTGGGGCTTACCTAAGGAAACAGAGATTGCCCTCGAAGCCAACCCGATTGACGCGGATGAAAAGCAATGGAGTAAATATCGGGACGCAGGTATCAATCGTCTCTCACTCGGCGTTCAAACATTTCATGAGCCAGCGCTAAAAACACTTGGTAGAGATCATAATTCTGAACAAGCTGTTTCTGCGCTAAACTTAGCGACGTCCATATTTCATTCCGTTTCAGCAGATTTGATCTTTGGCTGGGCCGGACAGACCGCAGAAGATTTAGACTCGGATATTGAAAGGCTTCTGAAATGCGGCGTTCAGCATATTTCAACTTACCAACTCACTATTGAGCCCGGAACGGCTTTTGCCAAAGCCGAATCTCGCGGACAGTCTCGTGCAGTGGACGCGGATAAGAGTGCTGATTTTTTTGAACAGGCCATGAAGCAGTTAAAACGAGCCGGGTTTGATCACTACGAAGTCTCCAACTTTGCCCTGCCCGGACATAAATCAAAACATAATCTCTCTTATTGGCGGGGCTATGATTATGTAGGTGTCGGTCCAGGAGCTCATGGACGGCTCACTATTAAGGGTCAGAGAATATCCACTATCGCAGCCCTCACACCTAGCAGCTACCATTCGACCGTCACAAAAGCAGGTATTGGAATTGTTGATCGAGAAACCTTGACGGCCGCCGAGTGGTCAGAAGAATTTGTTTTAATGGGTTTGCGCACAGATGAAGGTATCTCATTGAAAGAATTCGCTGAGATCCGGGGAGAAGAGTTAGCTAAAAGTCGCGTTGATACGTTAGTAAAAGACGGCTTTTTGATGGCGAAGAACAATCACCTTATTGCAACTCAAAAAGGCCGGTTTCTTCTGAATTCTGTCACAGACGCGCTCTTGATTTAAGCGTCCGTTTTTCCATCCGCAAAGCCCCAGACCACTGGGACGTCGTCCAACTCTCTTTCATAATAAGTCTGAAAGCCCGGCATCTTCACCTGATTAAGGAATGAAGAATAAGCCATATAGCTGACCAGAAAACGTAAATCCTTCACCCAGGGCGGCATGAAAAGCGGCGGTGTCAAGCGGTCACTACTCGCAAGCTGCGCTAAAGCCGGAACGTCTTCAATATCCATTTTTCCAGAAAACAACACCCGTATTAGGTCCGCCCGGTTGAGTTTCACGACCGTTCTCATGAAATTGTGCACGCGCAACAGACCATTGAGATAAACCATGTCTTTCGTAAATGGCGCGCCGCCTTTTACGAGCCCTCCCCGGAAAATACGGCGTGTGTTTTCATAACTCTGCGAAGGGTCGTCATTTCGCTCCACAAAGAAGTCAAAGACCTCTTTAAAGTCTGCGCCCTGAACTGCCATTTCGATAGCGAGCACACGGCCGGACAAGCGCCCAAATCGGCGCGGATCCATTGAGCCCGTTATAATTTCGGCAAAAACAGCCAATCCCTCTTGGATTTCCGTCGTTCCTGCATGGGACCGGCCAAGTATTTTAAAATGTTCCTGAGCCTGTCCATTCATCCCGGTCGCGGAATGAATAAGTGCTTCATGATGCAGGAGCTGATCAACATCCTTATACGTAAAAGTCGCATCCCGGCGAACGCGGATCCGGCTTGAACTCGCGGCAGCTTTTGCCGAGAGAGTTGGCGACACCATTACTTTTGGGGCGTCTTTGCCAAAATGCTTTTTCAATCTGGGACGAAGTGCTTTCGCGAAGTCTTTGGCACTAAGATACTCTTCAAATCCCTCAATTACAAGATTGTCAAAATTCAGATCAGATAAGGTATGGTCGAGATGTTTTGCCAAATCGAGCACACGAGTCTGTTTATCAATCATCAAACGTGTCGGACGGCCAAAAAGCTCGCTCGAATAGTGAAAGAATTGAGGCGTGCCGCGAGTCTGAATGAGACTGGCCGTATGTTCCATTGTCGTGCAAAGGCGATCAAGCCATTCAAATACCACGTGGTCAGAATCGCACAAAGCCCTCGCTTGCGCGATCATATCTCTTGGCTCTGAAACATCGATCTTGCGATAGGTAGGGGATGGAAGCTTGCCGGTTTCAAAAAAGCGTTTCTTATGCCGCCCATCCCAATTCACGGATTTCAGAACGTTCATCGCACCCGAGGCTTCATTAATATAACCAGCGGCTTGAACGGCTCGTTTAAAATGTTTCTGTTTTAATTTTGACATCCCTGGTTCGTCGCAAAGGCCGCTACGAAAGTAAAGCATGCCTGTAAGTTAAAGCGCTCTCTTCTTGCGCTTCTCTCGGCGGGGCCTTATGCCCGCGACCATGTCTGATGCCTTACAAATAGAACCGAAAAAGCGGCGCGTCTTTGCGATCATTTCTCACCCGGATGCCGGTAAGACGACGCTAACGGAAAATATGCTACTCTCCGCCGGTGCTATTCACCAGGCGGGACAAGTCGCGGCGCGCGGACAGGTGCGCCGAACGCAATCTGACTGGATGAAGATTGAGCAAGAACGCGGCATCTCTGTCTCGTCCTCTGTTATGACATTCGAACATTCTGATCTGATATTCAATTTGCTCGACACGCCGGGACATGAAGACTTCTCGGAGGACACATACCGAACTCTGACGGCGGCCGATTGCGCCGTGATGGTACTCGATGTGGCCAAAGGTATTGAGCCGCAAACGTTAAAGCTTTTCGAGGTGTGCCGCCTGCGAGATATTCCAATTGTCACCTTCATCAACAAGCTGGACCGAGAGGGGCAAGACCCGTTCGAACTGCTCTCCGAAATTCAGGATAAGCTCGCTTTGGATGTTATTCCAATGCAATGGCCGGCCGCGTCCGGACGGCGCTTTAAAGGGATCGCTGATTTGCGAACCGGAGAGTTTCTGAAGTTTGTCAGGAAAGAAGACGGAGGCGAGCATAGTCTCGCGCGGATGGATGAAAACTCTCTAAAAGACCATTTCGACAATGATGACTTGCTGGAAGAGTTTCTCGAGGAACAAGAACTGGCTAAAGAATATGGCGAGTTTAACGAACAGTCTTTCCGGGAAGGCCATATGACGCCGGTCTATTTCGGTTCAGCTCTTCGGAAATTCGGAGTGCTTCAATTGATTGACGCACTCGCGGAATTTGCTCCGGCGCCTCAGCCGGAACGCGCGAAAAAAGCCGGGCAAATGGTCGAGGTTGAACCGACGGATAAAGGAGTCTCCGGATTTGTGTTCAAAGTTCAGGCCAATATGGATTTAAACCATCGGGACCGGGTGGCATTTCTTCGCATGTGTTCCGGTGAGTTCAAACGGGGTATGAAACTCAAAACGGCTGAGAACAAAACCATCTCGGTTCACAACCCGATTTTGTTTTTCGCTCAGGACCGGGAGCTCGCCGAGAATGCCTATGCCGGAGATGTCATCGGCATTCCCAATCACGGCGCGCTTCGGGTCGGGGACAGCCTATCGGAATCCGGCAAGATTAAATTTGCCGGCATTCCAAACTTTGCGCCCGAAATTTTAAGGCGGGCACGGCTCGCCGACCCACTCAAAGCCAAACATCTTCGCAAAGCCCTTGAGAGTCTGGCGGAAGAAGGTGTGACCCAGCTGTTTAAACCCCAGATGGGAGCGGATATGATCGTTGGGGCCGTCGGATCTTTGCAGATTGATGTCATGCGCGAGCGGATAAAAACCGAATATGGGCTCGACGTCACATTTGAATCCCCTCTTTACCAAACCGCCCGGTGGGTTGCGTCAGAGGATGCGGACATCTTGAAAGCTTTCGTCGACAAGAACAGTGCCAATATGGGAACGGATTTGGACGGAGCGCCGGTTTTCCTTGCAAAATCCGCTTGGGATGTCGGTTATGCGCAGGAAAAAAACCCGAAAATTAAGTTCTTAACCACCAAAGAACGGGCTTAACCGAAAGAAATATTAACTCAAATGACAGGATTGGAACAAAACTTGCTTGGGATATGTTAAATTAATCGCTCAAGAAAGTGACGACAATGTCTCCATTCGTGCCAGCTCTGATAATGTTCACTATCACAGTCTTCGTGGTAACCCTCTTTTTTATTCCTCCTACACTCTTCAAACAGCCCAATAAGCTTGTAAATTTTTACTGGATGGGCTTTTGGGTTTTTCTTGGACTGATTACATCTATCACTGGCGCCCAGAATACGCTGATGCTTTTGGGATATAATGCTGACCCTCTGGCAAACTCCGTCTTGGTCTCCGTTATCCTTTGTTTTGTTTTCTTCGTTTGTTTCGCGTGGTTTCGCCTCTCATCCGCGGCGATATGGCATGGATATAAGAAAATCCGCGCCCGAATTTCCTGAAATTCTAGTTTTGACTGGGTCCGCCCGCGAGGCTGGATTGTTCAACCGTTCCGCTTGCGCGTGATGACATGGTCGGAATAGGCGCATCCGGATCCGTGGGAACCATTGCGCCTGAATTTGGCACTTGCACATCGTCATTCAGTTTCCCGAAAAGGCTTTGCTGGGCCTGTTCGGCACTCAAGCCTTTCGCCAGTACTGAAGGGTTCGTCTGATTAGAGGCGGACGCCGACAGAGACGGCGAGGTTGTTTCCCCATATGTAACGGGGTCTGTTGCGGACCGACGCGCGAAAGGCGCGGTTTGAGGAGTATATTGAGGCGCGTAATTTTCAGACCTGTAACTCTCTGGCCTGTAATTATCTGGCGCGTAATTTCCTTTCGGTGGATAAGGCTGTCCTGCTGTCTGGTTCTGAACGGAAGTATTGTGAAAGGATTGCGGGGCCGGTTGTGCTTGATATGCCATATTGCCCTGCGCTCTCTGGACGCCCTGGCCGGACGGACCTTGTTGGCGGCGTCTATCTGAACGCGTGACGGGCCCTTCCTGTCGCACAGGCGGCGCCGCTCTATATTGCGGGGCCCGGTTTTGCGGCGCGTATGATTGCGGCGGATAAGGTTGAGCTGCGCTATTTTGCAGAGAGGCAGGGTTTTGCGGCCGAGTAGCTTGCCTTTGCATTTGCTCCACTTGACGCGGATTAGAAGACTGCCCGCCGAGGTCGTATTTGAATGTTTGTGGCATCACTATTGCGCCGTTTGAGGCGCTCTGGTTGACCGGCCCGCGGCGTTGTTCACCCTTTGCCTCCATCTGGCGATATTGATTTTGCTGAGCGGTCAGGCTTTCCCCTTGCGACGGCGTAATCGCCCCGCGTGCCGTAGAGGCCGTTTGAACCTGCCTTTGTTGCGGCGCAGCTTCTCTTACTATGCGACGATTGGACGAGCTTTGTGTTCGGCTTTCTGTCGGGCTTTGATAGGCTGGAGACGTTCCAACACGAATAGTGTTGGTTCCGCCGGCCACGACGCCGCGACTATAAGCTCCGAAGCTATTGGAGCCGCTAATGGATATAGCGCTTGAAACTGGGGGAACATCATTGGCGTTGAATTCACAAACACCGGAAGCCTGAGGGCCGGGTTTGACATAATTCCAGCTCCGGCATTGCGCATCCCCGGCGCAATGGCTCTGACAGACATCCGCGCCCGGAGCAATCACGCTCTGGTAAGGGTTTCCGGGACGATATTGTCCAAGGTCAGCCGCCTGAGCCGTGCCGCCCATAAAGAGCGTGATCGAAGAGGTGATTAGAAATTTGCGCATAGCTATCCCCAAAATGATTCTAAGGCGAGTGTCGTTAATAGATGTTAGCTTTTGGTTAACCGTATTTGTTAAGAGCTGAGTTTGTTACGCCCATGCCAAGGCGCGCCGCCAAGAGACACTCCTGGCGGCGGGCGGGATTTGGCGAGCCTCGAATACGGGGCGGCGCACGGACGAAGAAAAAAAGGGTCTGTTTTTCTAAAAATATCGGCTCCTGCGCTGAAGGCGGAGCCTCTCTCGGAACCTCGTGAAAAAATATATGCCGCCTCACCTTGCAGTCCTTTGGCGCGGCGGGCTCAACTACATCGGGAGGCACAGCTTCTTCGCTTTCTTCTTCTAACGGCCTTATTTCCGCCGCCGCTCTGAACTCTTCCGGCCAGACGGTGATGGGGGTTTTCAGTCCGGTAAAGTCGGCCATGGGCCTCGGATCAAAATCATAGTCGTAATCCGGGTCGGCGATGGGATTTACCAATCGAGCTTGCGGCGGCAATCTGAACCACCCGTCAAAATCCATCCGGCACGGGTCGCGCAGGATGAGCGGGTGGGCATTGGCTTTCATGAGCTCGCGCATATGGGCGCGGCGGGCAGCTTCTTCTTCGTCCGCCGCAGGGTGGAATATTGTGTGATAGGTTTTCTCCGGCGGGGCCGCGTCAATCGCGGCCTGACGCTTTGTCCAGCGCCTCAGCCGTTTCCAGCCGCCAAGTTCGGAAATCACCCGCTCCCGCCAATCGGGGCGCAGGAGCATGGCTATTTTCTGGCGGCGCCGGAAATGGGCCTGCGAGGCCTGTATCATGACGCGGACATGCCGGCGGAGCTGACGCGCCAGAGAAAGCGTCACTTCAGGATGGACGATAGCGGCGAGCAACTGCGCGCAGAGCCAGGCATAGTGCGCCCGAAGGGGCGCGAGGTCGGGGAGTGGTTCCCGTTGCGATATGCGGTCTTCAAACGTCACCAAGCTGAGTATAGGCGCAATTTGGAGAGCGGGGACGGGGTTGTAAAAATCGGCGTAAAGTCAGGCCGTTGAGCGAATATAAGATGGGGTTTTCCTCCTCCGTTTACGGGGGAGGTGGGCGGCCAAGGCGGCTCGGAGGGGGAGCCGCACAAAACAAAGATCTGCGTGATACGCTCCCCCCATCCCCGCTACGCGGGACTTCCCCCGTGAACGGGGGAAGACAGAATTAGAAAGAGATTAAACCTAATGAAAAAGCGAACGAGGAGGCCCGCTTTAAATTCGCACTCTTCCGCGACAAGCCTGCACCCCTCACCCGCCCTTCGGGCACCCTCTCCCCATGGGAGAGGAAAAATTAAAGGGGAGAGGGAGAGTTAAAGTCGGGGCTTCATTTTTAACTGCCAACACTCTCGAATATTTGAGTTGAGACTGCCGCGTTAAAGATTAAGCAAGTTCTACATTAATTTTGAAAAGAGAGACGATTATGATTGGATATACAACTGTTGGCGTAGCAGATATGGAAAAGGCCAAGACCTTTTATTGCAAACTTTTCGAAGATCAGGGCGCCAAAGTGCAATTGGACGGCGGCCGGATCGCCATGATCGGCGCGTCGAAATCAGAGCCCATGATCGCCGTGTGCAAGCCATATGACAAGGAATTACCGACGCCGGGCAATGGCGTCATGATCGCCTTTCCCGCCAAGTCGAAAGAGCATGTAAGCGAAATGTATCAAAAGGCCCTTGCGCTCGGCGCAACAAGTGAAGGCGAGCCCGGACAACGCGTGCCGGGCGTATTTTACGGCGCTTATGTTCGCGACCTGGATGGCAACAAGCTGGCGTTTTTCGTCTTTGAATAGGTCAGAACGAAACCCACGCCATCCCGTCATCCCCCGGCTAGACCGGGGGATCCATTCGGTGTTCTTGTCGTGTTGAAACTTTAAGCGTTAGGTATAATCTTCCCGCTCAAGGGTAATTGCGAACTGACCAAAGACTGAAAGAGCGCCGCATAGATTACCCGATTAAATCGGGTAATGACGGCTTTGAAAGGAAGCCCTACCGATATTTATGCGGCATATCGCTTTCATTGAGCGGATTGTAGCGGTCACGCAGGAGCGACTGACGCGACTCGAGACTTTGCTCATGCCCGTCAATCCAGACCTTTACAGGCGCAGACGTCGCTTCAAGAGGATCTCCGTCCCAGACAACCAGATTTGTAATAGGGCCTGTTGCGATATCCGAGCTTGGCAAATCGAACCAGCCTGCGGGAGTAGAGGTAATCGCGGCAAAGGCCTCGTCCCAGGACAGACCGTTGCCCACGGCGTTCCCGGCATGTTGTCCCAGAGCGGCCGGTTTCGTGACGCGGAAGGACGTCAGGTTTGCAATCGCGTAGTCCACACCGGCTTCGTCCAGCAAGAGCACGTTTTCATACCGCGCGCCAAGATCTTCGAATTTCGAGGGCAAATCCTGAACCGGGTCCACAATGACCTTGATGTCCGCTGCAGCAAGCGCGTCGGCGACCTGCCAGCCTTCAGTTGCGCCGAGGATGATAATATCCAGAGCGGGATATTTTTCCTTGAGGCGAACAATTCCTAATAAGTCAGAGGCGCGGCTGGCCGCGATAATCATCGGGACTTCGCCGCGAACCGCCGGAGCCAATGCCGCCGCGTCCTGTCGGGAGAGCGCGTCTCCATCCGTCGGAGACCTGTAGCGACTCGGATACCCTTCTGCGTCGTCCAGAGCGGCGCGAAGCTGCGCAAGGGCCGCGCTGCGCGATCCGCCGGCGCGGCTGGACCCTGTTTCGCCCAGAGCTACATGGACAAAAGCGCTATCATTTATGACCGATTCAAAATCGCCTGTTGTGTTGGCAATCAAACCCGTACCCGCGAAAATAGACTCGCCAGACGGAGACGGGCTGACGACCGCATGGGTGACTCCGCGCCGCCGCGTATTGGCAATATGGGCGGTGCGAGGGTTGAAACTATCCACGGCGCGTTCACTGACAGAGGTGTCTGCATCAGAGGCCGAAATATCATTCGTCGAGCTTTCTGCACCAATATCCACAAGACCGAGGGTTGAAAAGCTGGAAAACAGACCGGGGGTGACCCACTGCCCTGCCCCGTCCAGAACGTCCATGCCGTCAGGCGCGGTGAGGTCAGACCCGATTTGCGCGATCTGGCCGCCGCGAATGAGGATATCCGTATCCGCCTGCTGCCCTGCTTCGGTGACAACAGTTGCGTCTTGAATGAAAAGATCCTGCGCGAGAGCCTGCGTGCTTAGCAAAGCTGCGCTTGCGGCGGTGAGGAGTATCTGGAAACGCTTACTCATAGCTTATCTCCTGCGTTTGAAGTCTCTTGCATCAGCGAAGCCGGGGCCTCGCCCTGTCCCAGACGGAAATCACTTTTCGGTTTCAGACCGGAGGCGCGGTCAAAGACAGTCGCGCCGTCAATCATGACCGTTTCAGGGCGGGCATAAGTTGAAAACGGATCGGCGGACCAGAGGACAATATCGGCGCGTTTGCCGACTTCCAAAGTGCCGGTTTCGTCAAGAATACCCAGCGCCTTGGCGGGATTGGTTGAAAGCCATTTCCAGGCTTCGGCCTTGGGAATATTTAGTCCCGCGCGATTGCCGTCCGCCCAGGTCTTGGCGACTTCCTGATTGAGACGTTGAATATTGTTGTCATCATCGGAATGGATCATGGCGCAGGCCCCGGCGGCATGGACGAAAGGCACGTTTTCCCGAATGCCGTCATAGGATTCCATTTTGAACGCATACCAGTCGGCCCACATGGCGGCGCAGGTGTCATTCTCGGCCAGAATATCTCCGATTTTATAGGCTTCGACCGCGTGGTGGAAAGTCGTCACCTTGTAATCAAATTCCTTCGCGATATCCAAAATCTGGACCATTTCATCGGCGCGGTAGCAATGCATCTGCACGAGAATTTTGCCGTCGAGCACATCCGCCAGCGTCTCGAGCTGGAGGTCGCGCGTAAAGTCATTGTCTTTATCATCGCCCTTTTCAGCGGCTTTATCGCGCTTTTTCTTATACTCGGCCGCGCGTATCCAGTTTTTGCGGTAGCCCGCCACATTGCCCATGCGTGATCCTGGACCGCCTTTGTCGCCGTAAACCCGTTTCGGGTTTTCGCCGCAGGCCATTTTAAGCGTTTCCGGCGCGCCCGGGAATTTCATCCCCTGTACGGTGCGCGAGGCAATATTGCGCAGCGTCACGCCTTTCCCGCCGAACAAATTCGCAGAGCCCGGCAAGATGTGAAGCGTGGTGATTCCGCCCTGCAGGGCTTCGTCAAAGCCGGGGTCTTGCGGCCAGACGCCGTGTTCGGCATCGACCTCTGACGTGATGGGGCTTGTGACTTCATTGCCGTCGCTATGGGCGTTCACGCCGGGAGAGGCGTAATTGCCGAGATGGGAGTGAATATCGATAATGCCGGGGGTAACAAAGCGGCCCTGCGCGTCAATTGTTGTCGCCTCGCTCGGGAAGTCTTCCGGCGCTTCGGCGTCCGCTCCCACGGCGACGATGCGGCCGTCCTGAATATAGACACTCCCCGCCGCGATCTCGCTGCCCGTGCCGTCAATGAGCTGCGCATTTGTGATAACCGTCGGTTCTGACGCGAGAGGCGCATAGGTGGACGGGAAAGCGTTTTCGACTTTCGCGTCTTTATCGGGCTTCGTCTCCGATTTGTCAGAGGCGGCAGGATCGCAGGCCATAAGGAGCGCTGCGGCGGACAGGAGGAGGAGACGTTTTTTCATAGCGCTTTTAAGACGTAAATCTTACGCAAGTTCAAGCGCTCAATCGTATATTTTCGGGATAAGATTACCCTTTGGACGAATTTGCGGGAAGTCGCACCCGCTGTTTTAGACGGGCTGCTTGGTCAATGCTTCCTCAACTTCGCGAAGGCGGTCCTTGCCGAAATACATCTCGCCGCCGACGAAAAAGGTGGGAATGCCGAAAACGCCCTGCTCCACTGCCTCGGCCGTGTTTTTCATCAACTGTTCTTTGATGTCCGGTTCTTTGGAGGCCGCCAGCAGCGCCGGGCCGTCAAATCCGCCTTCGGTCATTACGGCCTCGAAAACCCGTTCATCCTCCATTTTCTTATTGTCTTCCCACATGGCTTTCATGGCGAGCGCGATATAATCTTCGAGCCGATCCTCACGCTCCGCCGCGATGGCCGCGCGCATCATAATAAGCGAATTGACGGGGAAATGCTGGTTCATGCGAAAATTCTGAAGCTCATGCCTCTGAATGAAACGCCGGATTTCCAGCATTTGATAGTCGAGTTTTCCCTTCACATTGGAAAACGCCACCATCGGGGCCTGATTGCCCGTTGCCTTGAATATCCCGCCCAGCAGGCAGAGGCGGTAATTGATTTTTCCATCATGACGCCTGACGATTTCCGGGAGAACCTTATAGGCGAAATAGGCGTTTGGGCTCGCGAAATCGAGGATGAAATCTACGGTTCTGCTCATTTTACCAACTCTCTTTTCTTACCAGTTTTCTTTCCAGGGTCTCAAATCCAGCTCATGCGTCCACGCCGTGCGCGGTTGCTTATGCAGCATAACATAGCTCTGCGCGATATGTTCGGGATTGAGGAGGGCGTCCGCCTCCCGCTTCTTATCGACCTCCGGCAGGTTTTCCCGAATGAAGTTTGAATCAATCGCGCCGTCGATAATCGTATGTGCGACGTGGATATTCTTTGGCCCCAATTCGCGCGCCATGGACTGCGCCAGAGCCCGGAGTGCATGTTTGGCTCCGGCAAAAGCGCAGAAGCCGTTACTGCCGCGAACGCTTGCTGTGGCGCCCGTAAAGATAATCGTGCCGCGCCCGCGCCTCAGCATATGTTTCGCCGCTTCCCGCCCCGTCAGAAATCCGGCAAAGGCCGCCATTTCCCAGACTTTGCGGTAAACCCGCGCGGTGGTTTCGGTGATGGAAAAACGGACATTGGCGCCGATATTGAACACGACGACGTCTATCGGCCCGATTTCGGCCTCTACCTTTTCGAACAAGGCAACCATCGCCTCTTCGTCGCGCGCATCGGTCGGGAGCGCTACGGCCTTGTTCCCCTCCTCCCGGATAGACTGCGCCAAAGCTTCCAGCGCCTCGGCCCGCGCCGGACGCCGCACCAGACACGCGGTCAGACCTTCGCGGGCAAAAGCACGAGCAATTGCCCCGCCCGTATCATCCCCCGCCCCGATCACAAGGCAAACTTTCTCGGTGTCCGGCATAGTTCCTCTCCTTCACAGGAGGTTACGCATTAAAACAGACAAACTTCCAGAAGCTTTTTTGTATAGGCGGCGTTCAGGGTGATTGCGGCGCCGTGGCTGTCGTTGATTTTTCCTATCGCATTTCCCAATCGCACCCGTTAGACAATCCTATGATTAATAACGCACCATTTCGTTTAGGCTGGGTGATTTTATTATCGTGGTTCGTTGCGACGGTGTTGGCAACAAGCTTTGTGGATGCCCAATGGTTCTTTGGGAGAGCCTCTCAGTATAGAAATCCTTCATTTCTCTTAGCGGTGGCGTGGATTTTATTGGTTGGGAAAAGAATTTATTTAATAATTGTATTCCTACCTGCCGCATTTTTGTTCGTCAAAATCAAATGGTTCTGGATCAGGTTTATATTGGCCTTCGCAATATGTGCCTACCCATCTCACCATATGTGGTTCCCGCTAGCTAAAGTTAAAACACCTCTCGATACTATCGGATTTGGCGTAGGGTTTGCCATCCTCGTACTTTTTTCATTTTTGACTGCCAGATATATCGGACTTCGAGGCAGCATAAATGAACCCTGACAGTGTTTACAAATGTATTCAGCATTGCCTCCAAAGCAACCAACTTTGTACCAACAACAACTAAGAATCCTCACCTCCCTTTCGGCGCCGCTTTCGCAATCTCCGCGAGGCTTTCAGAGCGGGCGTGGCCTGTCCAAGAAAGAGCCCTTCTGCTCATTGCCCATCAATGATGAGAGGGCCCATGAAAGATGAGAAGCAAAACGGCCCTGACTACTCCCTGGCCCGCATTAGACCCCATCATTTAGAGCTTATCATTTAGATTCGGAATGCAGGTTCGGATAAGTCCAGCTCCAGGGGTAATCTGTTTCCCCCAATATTTTTTCGGCTAAAACAGGAAAAACAATTTCAGAGCGAACACTATTTCCGAGAATGATAAGGCAGCGCTGCTCGGTTTCTTGGCAGATCACAATATTGCCGGTCCAATCATTATGGCCCCCTTTGGCAAATGTCAGTCCGGTCGGGCCCTGCCAGGTTTCGACGCCCAATCCGGCCGACAATTCAATTTTTTCATGCCGCATGTCCCGGGTCTCGTAAAATTGAATGGTTGGAAATTTCTGCTTTGTCCGGATGGGTATTTGGCCTCGAACCCATTCTCTTCGCATTTGCTCTGATAGTCCCTCCCCCGCAAGCATTCCCCGCCACATGAGAGCCTGATCAGCGATTGTCGTGTCCATCGACCCGGACGCACTCACATTGCTTCGCGCGTCATGCGGCTCAAAGGATCCGTCCATGGCATATCCGTCGGCAAGATTATCCGCGAAATCCTCTCGCCATTGCATATCCGTATTTTTCATTCCAAAGCGGTCAAAAATACGGCGCTGCATCTGTGTTTTTACATCCAGGCCCAGTCCCTCTTCGACAACCAGCTGCAACATATAAAAACCTTCCCCCGAATAGGCATATTCCGTGCCCGGGCGGAAATGGAATTTCAGCTCTCCATCAGGTTCAAGAAACCGCAAATTTGCGAGACCTGTACTGTGGGTCAGAATGTGTCTGGGAGTCAGACTTCGCCAGTGTTCCTTCCCTTCAAGGGATGTCCAGTCGGCATAACTGGGCAAGGGTTTTTCCAGATAGTCAGCAATCGGCCGGTCCAGATCCACCAGACCCTCATCGACAAGCTGAAGAACCATGTAAGAAAAGGCCGCTTTGGTCAGCGAAGCCCCATACATAATGGTATCTGTTTCAAGAGGAAGTGCCTTTTCAACATTTCGATAGCCATAGGCCCCCAAATGAGAAATTTCGTCTTTTTCTATGACGGCGACCGCCATGCCTTTTATATCATTTTCGGCCATGAGTTGGCGGATTTCCGTATCAAGATCGCTATGATCCCATTGGGTCATTTCGACCTGAGATGACGACTTGGGCGTCAGGGTACATCCAGTCATTACAGCCGCAGAGGCGACAAAAAGCACGTGGCGAAGATTTATCAAGCGAGTTAAGTTTGGCATGGAAATTACCTTTTTGAAATTTTGAAAGAAGACGTGTGGGGCCAACGCCAGCTCACAAAAAAACACCCCAAGCCGGCGAGGCTGAACATGAAACCCAGAATATTGGCCCAGCCAAATCGATCCGGCGTTTGAATATTGGTGCCGCCGACCAGGCGCCAAACCCGTTTGCCACCTGTAACATCGGCGACAAACTCTGGTCCTCTGAAGTCTCTTATATACTGCGTCTGGTCATCAAGACGGGCAATCAGGGCGTCCCGTTTCGCGTTGCGTGTTTCTGACTCCGGCGCCGCCTCGTCCGTCGTCTCCCCAATATCTGCAAAAACATCCAAGCTTTCGCCCGGTAAGATGACGCCTTTGGATTGATAGCTATATTGAGGCACCACACCGCCGCGATCCAAACGTGCCAAACCGAGTAAAGCGCCCCCCATTGCAAGTGCGCACACCCCCGCAATGAGCCATTGTCGAGACTCTGATTTATCATTGGATGTCTTCTTGACTTGAAGGTGCTTAATCATTTCAATATCGGACAAGCGCTCAACTTCGTCCGGAGACAAGTCAGCCAGTATCTCCTCCGCCTGAACCAGATAGGCCGTAAGCAAACGTTGGAACACCTCATCGGAGGGGTAGGCTTTGCTTGTTTCAAGTTTGGACAGATAGGATTGTTCAATTTGAATCCGACTGGCGGCCTCCGGCTGCGTCCAGCCTAACGCTATTCGGCGGGCCTTTAAATATTCCCCGAAAGTCATTTCTTTGCTCCTTTTTGTTCCGGGCAATTTGTCGCCAGGAATATCAGGAATACAAGTTGAATATTTGGGAATATCCAGGAATATTGGAAATTTTAATCAGGTTAGCTCCCCTTCGGCGCCGCTTTCGCAATCTCCGCAAGGCTTTCCATTTCCAGCCCGGCCCCGCCGATGAGCGCGCCATTGACGTTTTCTGTGGCCAGAATTTCTTGCGCATTGGCGGGTTTGACAGAGCCGCCGTAAAGGATTCGCGTTGTGGGCCAGACACGGCTGCGGATAAAGGCATGCATGGATTTTATATCCCCGGGCGTGGCAGTCTTGCCTGTGCCAATCGCCCAGACGGGCTCATAAGCAATGACGTAATCCGTCAGGTCGTCTGGGAGCGATCCGGCCAGCTGTTTTTCGACGACCTCTTCCGCCTGACCGGCCTCGCGTTGCTCGAGGCTTTCACCGACGCAGATAATGGGGATGAGTTCGGCTTTGACCGCCGCTTCGACCCGCGCCCGCACGTCTGCGTCCGTCTCGCCCGCGGCGCGGCGTTCGGAATGGCCCAATATGACATATTCAGCCCCGGCATCAGAGAGCATCTCTGCGCTCATTTCGCCTGTGTGGGCGCCTGAAACCTGGTCATGACAGGTCTGCGCGCCGAGCCAGATATCCGCGCCGCCGCGTTTTTCCGCCAAGGGGACGAGAAAAACAGCCGGCGGACATATCAGGACATCCAGATGGCGCCGATCGGCTGTGGGCAAGAGGGCGTTAAACTCAGCGGGCTTGTTTCGCCAGCTCATATTTCCGTGCATTTTCCAATTTGCGGCTATCAGGGGTTTAATCGTCATCTCTCTCACCTTATTCTTACAGCAAAATGCTTGTGCAGGCGCGCCGGTCTGATAAGACCTGCTCGCTAAACCAGACTTTCAGTAGAGGCCTTTCATGGCGGAATCAATCGGCGGCAAAATTCGTAACACACTTGTCGGTATTCTTATCGGGATGCTGGTCCTGGCTTTTGCGGTCTGGGGCGTCAATGACATGTTCACGCCAGGCGCAAATAATGCGGTGGCCACAGTCGGCGATATGGAAGTCAGCACGCAGGAATTTGACACGCTGTTTGCCCGCGAACTGGAACGCATCAATTCAGAGCGGCCCGAAGCGCTAACCAATCAGCAAGCCTTTGACCAGGGTCTGCAGAATCAGGTTTTGCAAAGAATGATTACCAATACGGTCGTCAAGATCGACGCCGATGATCTAGGTGTTGGCGTGAACAAGTCCCTGGCGCGCAAAGAAATTTCGAGCATTCCGGCTTTTCAAAACGAGCTGACGGGCGAGTTTGATGAAAACAAACTCAATCAGGCCCTGGCCCGCGCCCGCATCACGCGTAAGCAGTTCGAAAATGATACGCTCAGCTCCCTTCGGTCCCAGCAAACTATCCCGGCCATTACAGGCGGATTGGTGGCGCCGGCCAATTATGCGGCGATGCAATACAAGTTTTTGACAGAGCAAAGACGCGCCAGTGTCCTGACGCTGACGCCAGCCGCAGTGGCGGAGCCCGAGACGCCGTCTGACGACGTGTTGCAAGCCTATGTAGACGAGAACAGCGCCCGCTATATGGCGCCGGAATATCGCCGTTTCAGCATGATACGGGTGGAGCCTTTCGATTTTGCAGCGGATCTCGAAATCGACCCCGAACAAGTTCGGGAAAGTTTTGAGTACCGCGTCTCGACCGGAACAATCGGATCGCCCGAGACGCGCTCCGTTGCTCTGATTACCGCAGCCGATGAAGAGACGGCCAAAGAAGCCGTCGCCCAACTGGAAGCCGGAACCGAACCGGAATTGGTCGCCAGCGGATTAGGCCTGGAAGCGCCAGACACTTATGAAAGCGTCGGCAGAAACGGTCTTGTCGATCCTGAAACCTCCAAGGCCGCATTTGAACTCTCCGAAGGCGAAGCCCGCGCCGTTCTCGGCGGGCTTGGCAGCTGGAACGCAGTCTATGTCCAGGGCGTCACGCCAGCCGTTATTCCGGATTTCGAGGACTCCAGAGCCGAAATTGAAGAAGAGCTCCTCAACGCCAAAGCGCTCGACGCGATTTATGACCTGACCGCCGAGATCGAAGACGCCCGTTTGGATAACCTTCCGCTCATTGAAATTGCCGAACGCGCCAAAGTGCCAATGTCGGAATATCCGTTCCTTGACCGGCGCGGTCAGACCCAGGACGGCATCAGAATGAGTGGCTTTTCAGGCATTCCAGGTATTGCCACGGATGAGACAATACTTCGGACGCTTTTCACCGCTGATTTGGGATTTGAGACGGATCTGTTTGAAACGGCGACGGGCGGCTACGCCATGATCCGCGTGGATGATATTATCGATAGAAAAATGAAGCCTTTCGAAGACATTCGCGAAGACGCGCTAAGCGCCTATATGTCTGAGCAGCGCGCGGAAGCCTTGCGCGCCAAAGCGATGGAGCTGACCGAGCGCGTTCGCGGCGGCGAGAGCCTGGACGCGTTGAAAGCCGAAATTGGCGATGCCGCTGATGTGTCTCAGACCGGTCTGGTTCGGACCAACCCGCCGGAGTTTCTTGGCCCGCAAGTGACTGTCGGTCTGTTTGACGGCGCTGTCGGTGATGTTGTGAGAGGTCCGGGGCCAGAAGGCATGACCCAACAGATCGCCAAGCTCGAGCGCATTATTGCCAGCCAGGACGGTCTTGCCGGTACCTATCTGGAAGTCCTTCAGGAACAGGCCACCTCCTCTATCAGCAATGATATTCAGAACGCCTATCAGGCCGCGATCATCAAGGAAAACCCCGTGCAGCAATATCCAAGTCAAATCCGGTCTGCTCTGGGCCTGACGACCGAGAATTAAGCGCAGGATTTATAAAACTAAACCTATGGCGTTAGAGTTTCATCCGGCCCCTGACGAATTTGTTGGCGCTTTGAAAGAGTCGGAAACCCCGCAGCTCGTCTATACCCGTATCATCAATGATATGGACACGCCGGTTTCGGCGTTTTTGAAATCCGCGCTCGGCAAGCCCTACGCGTTTCTGTTCGAATCCGTTCAGGGCGGAGAGCAGCGCGGACGTTACAGCTTTTTTGGCTTTGACCCGGACATGATCTGGCGCGGGGTTGGCGATGAGAGCGAAGTGTCCCGCGACGGCGGCGAGAGCTATAACTCCTTGAAGGAAAAACCGCTCGACGCCCTTCGCGCCCTTCAGGCCGAGAGCCATTTCGATCTGCCCGAAGGCATCCCGCCTATGGCCGCAGGTCTGTTTGGCTATCTCGGCTATGACATGATCCGGCAGGTCGAAGACATTCCCGGCGGTAATCCCGACCCCATTGGCACGCCTGATGCGATTATGGTCCGCCCGCGCATCGTCTGTATTTTTGACCAGATCGCTCAGGAAATCATAATTGCCTCGACGGTTTATCCGGGAGGGGACCCCTCAGACGCCTATGCTCGCATCGAAAAGGTTGTGGACGACCTCAGCCTCCCCATTTCCTCGCGCGGCTTTGCGCCCGTTGAGGCACCGTCAATAGAGCCGCAACTCGGCACCACGGCGGAGAGTTTTGGGACGCGGGTCAAAACGGCGAAGGAGTATATCCTCGCCGGAGATGTTTTTCAGGTTGTGATTGGCCAGCGCCTCTCCGCGCCCCTGCCCGCCTCGCCTTTTGCGCTCTATCGGTCTCTGAGGCGGATGAACCCCTCGCCATTTCTTTATTTTCTCGATTTTGAAGATCACCAGATTATCGGCTCCAGCCCGGAAATCCTTGTCCGTCTTCGCGACGGGGTTGTGACCGTCCGCCCCATCGCCGGAACGCGGCCGAGAGGCAAGACGGCGGCGCAGGACAGAGCCCTGGAAGCTGAGCTCCTCGCCGATCCGAAGGAATGCGCCGAACACCTCATGCTCCTTGATCTGGGACGTAATGATGTCGGCCGCGTTTCCAAGCCGGGCACGGTGCGCGTGACGGAGCGTTTTACGATCGAACGCTATAGTCATGTCATGCATATCGTCTCGAACGTCGAAGGCGAAATTCAGGACGATATGGACGCAGTCTCCGCCCTATTTGCAGGCTTCCCCGCCGGAACGGTCAGCGGCGCGCCGAAAGTCCGGGCTATGGAAATCATCGATGAGCTGGAAGACGAAAAGCGCGGCATCTATGCGGGCGCGGTCGGATATATCAGCTCCAATGGCGATATGGACACAGCCATTGCGCTGCGGACCGGCATTGTAAAAGATAATGTGCTCCACGTTCGCGCGGGCGCAGGCATTGTGATGGACTCCGTACCGCAACTCGAATTCGAAGAAACGCTTCACAAAGCGGCGGCTCTGTTCCGCGCGGCGGAAGCCAGCGTAAATTTCGAGCGGAATTGAGATGGGAGTTTTGGAGAAACATAAGATCAGGTTTCGGGAAATGCAGGCTAATTTCTCCTCCCCGCATGCGGGGGGAAGTCCCCTGCGAATGCAGGGGGATGAGGGGCTACTCTCCGCATTTTGCTTCGCTCGGAACCTCCCCCCCATCGACCTCCACTTCGCTTCGACCACTTCCCCCCATAAATGGGGAGAAGAGTTTTTAGGGGATTTTTTCTAATGCTCCTCGTTATCGATAATTATGACAGTTTTACCTATAACCTCGTGCATTACGCGCAGGAGCTGGGCGCCGAGACTAGGGTTATCCGCAATGATGATATGAGCGCGGGCGAGGCCCTGAGCCTCGGCGCGGACGCCATTCTGCTCTCCCCCGGCCCAAAGACTCCGAATGAAGCGGGTATGTGCCTCGACCTGCTCCGGGAGGCGCCGGACGCCCTGCCTATTCTGGGAATCTGCCTCGGCCAGCAAAGCATGGGTCAAGTGTTTGGCGGAAAAGTCATTCGCGCCAAAAATATTATGCACGGCAAGATTTCGGATGTTGAAAATGATGGGTCTGGCCTGTTCGAAGGACTGCCGAAGACTTTCAAAGCCACGCGATATCACAGCTTGTCGGTCGAGCGCGAAAGCCTGCCCGACGTGCTTCATATCAATGCCTGGACGGAGGACGGCGAGATTATGGGGCTGCGCCACAAGACTCGCCCGATACACGGCCTGCAATTTCATCCCGAATCAATTGCCTCGGAATATGGTCATGACCTGGTTCGCAATTTCTTGAAATTGGCGGGAATTGACGCGAAAGTTGCTTCATGACCATCGATGCAAATATTTTCAAAAAACTGACTATGCGTCAGCGCCCCGAACCCGAAGAGTTTGAGGCCGCGATCAAAACCATGCTGTCCGAAGACCGCGACGACGTACAAATTGGCGCGCTCCTGCTCGGTCTGGAAATGATCGGCCTCACCTCTCAGGAAGTCCGTATCGGGACAAAGGTGATGCGCGAAAATATGACCCCCGTCCATATTGACGCCGACGTTATTGATATTGTCGGCACGGGCGGCACAGGACTCCACACGCTCTCTATCTCGACGGCCAGCGCGATTGTCTGCGCAGGCGCGGGCGCGAAAGTCGCCAAACACGGAAACCGCGCGGCCAGCAGTCTGGCCGGTACGGCGGACGTTTTGTCAGAACTTGGCGTCAACCTCGGTATGTCGCCGGAGCTTGCGGCCAAATGCGTCATGGAGGCAGGCATCGGGTTTTTGTTTGCCCCGAACCATCACCCCGCCATGCGTTATGTCGGACCTGCGCGCAAATCGCTCGGCGTCCGGACTTTGTTCAATATTCTTGGGCCTCTCTCGAATCCGGCAGGGGCAAAACGGATGCTTCTCGGCGTGTGTGAGGATCATTGGCGTCTGCCTATGGCCGAAGCTTTGCGCGATCTCGGCGCGACCCATGCCTGGGTCGTTTATGGCGGCGACGGCCTCGACGAAGTCACCACAACGACGGTCACCCATGTGGCCGAAGTCAAAGACGGCAAAGTCACCGAATTTGTTATCCATCCGCTCGAATACGGCATTGCCAAGTCGGATATGGCGCATCTGAAGGGCGGAACGCCTGTGCAGAACGCGTCCAGCCTGCGCCGCCTTTTGGACGGAGAGACAGGGCCCTATCGCGATATCGTGCAGCTCAATAGCGGCATTGCGCTCCATATTTCCGGCATTGCCGAGACGGTCGAGGACGGCATGAAGTTGGCGGCTGCGTCGATTGAAAATGGAGACGCGAAAGCGGCGTTGGAAAGTTTGGTTGAGGTGAGTAATGGGTAATACGCTGATGGACGCCCCAGATGTGCTCCTTAAAATCGCGGCCTATAAAGCGGGTGAAGTCGCCGAGCTACGTGATGAAATCTCGCTTGAGGATTTGCGCCTGACCGCCCGCGACCAACCCGCACCGCGCGGCTTTGCTGACGCCCTGCGCCATTCACCTGCCCCCGCCATTATCGCTGAAGTCAAAAAGGCCAGCCCGTCCAAAGGCCTTATCCGCGAAGATTTTGACGCCGTCGCGATTGCAAAGGCGTATGAAAACGGCGGCGCAGCGTGTCTCTCTGTGCTGACCGACGGGCCCGGCTTTCAGGGCAGCAATAGGATATTTTCGCAAGTGCGCGCCGCGACCAACCTCCCTCTCCTGCGCAAAGACTTCATGCTCGACCCGATACAGATCGCCGAGAGCCGCGCCATGGGCGCCGATTGCATCCTCATCATTTTAGCGATGATTGACGATAAAACCGCCCGAGATTTGATGGCCGAGGCGGCGCATCTCGGCATGGACGCGCTGGTTGAGACCCATGACGAGAGCGAAATGGAACGCGCCGTGGAACTGGGCGCGACGCTGATTGGCGTAAATAACCGGGATTTGCGAACATTCGAAACATCGCTCGACACATTTGGAAAGCTCGCCAAACTGGCCCCAAAAGAGGCGTTATTGGTGGCCGAAAGCGGGATCTTTACGCCTGGGGATGTAAAAATTCTAGCCGACCAAGGCGCGCAAGCCTATCTGGTCGGAGAAAGTTTAATGCGGCAGGGGGATGTGGCGGGAGCGCTTAAGGCTTTACAATTTAAAAAATGACTTCAATTCTCAAGAGATGGAAAAAGTATAGCGAACTGCCACGCGCTGAATACATTACTTTTCAATCCAAACTTACTCATGAAGAAATGAGAAATTGGCTTTCTGTGAACTTGGAGAATAGTTTTTCTAGTTTCGCCGCAATGAAATCCGCCTTTTCGTCTAGAAAGAAGCGCAACTTTATAGGTAGCTTTGACGATAAAAATTTTGAACTCACATTGATAAAAGACCAGTCGCGTAAAAATCTAAATTTTAGTCCACCACTCGTTTCGGGTTCCTACGATGAAAACATTGAAGGATTGAGTATCAATTTAGAGGTCGGGATAAAACGACCGTATTGGTTCTGGAGACTTTCTCGCTGCTTCCTATGGGTCTTCATGTTATCTTATCTGCTTGTCCCATTAATTGGAGTATCTTTATCAGGAAGTCCCGCCTCAGCATTACTTTTGGCCGCCACCTTATTGCTCATTTCGGCTCCCTTTGTGGCCCTCATTGTTTTCTATCTGTTTGACTTCCTCCCTCTAAAATTAGTGAGAAAAACCCAGTCCAAAACTATAGAAGTACTAAAACAAGAGTTTGAAGCTAAATAAGCTCCCTCTTGACATATAGCAGAACAACACTAGAACAGATAGGGAATGTTTCTGATTTGTTCGAGGTGATTCCGAAAGGGTTGTTATGCTAACGCAAAAGCAAAAAGATCTTTTAATGTTGATTGATGCGCGGGTGAAAGCCGTTGGCGTGCCGCCGTCTTATGATGAAATGAAAGACTCTCTGGGTTTGGCAAGTAAGTCCGGTATTCACCGCCTGATTTCCGCCCTCGAAGAACGCGGCTTTATCCGCCGCCTGCCGAATAAGGCGCGGGCGCTGGAAGTTCTGAAACTCCCCGAAGACATGCAGGACAAGGTCGTCTCCTTTGCCGAGAAGAAGGCGGAGAAAAAAGCGGAGCGCTACTCCGCCAATGACGGCGTCTCTATTCCCTTTGTCGGTAAAATCGCGGCGGGCCTGCCCATTGCCGCGATTGAAGATAGTTATAACACCATGATCGTGCCGCCGCATTTTGCCGGTAATGGCGATCATTTCGCGCTCGAAGTCGAAGGCGAGTCGATGAAGGATGCGGGCATTCTCGACGGCGACATTGTTATCGTGAAAAAGTCCAATACGGCGCGCAACAATCAAATCGTTGTAGCTCTTGTCGATCAGGACGAAGCCACATTAAAGCGCCTTTACAAATCCGGCCAACAGGTTGAATTAATTGCAGAAAACCCTGATTTCGAAACGAAAGTTTTCGGCCCTGACCGCGTTGAGGTTCAAGGCATTCTGGTTGGCCTGTTGCGGGAATATTAGTTAGGTTTTAGCGGAGTTATTCTCTTCTCCCCGTTTAGGGGGGAAGTGGCTGGAGACGTAGTCGGAAGTCGATGGGGGGATATTTTCAAATTTTGATCGCGTATCTCTACAGCCCCCATCCCCCGCTTCGCGGGTACTTCCCCCCGCAAGCGGGGAGAAGAGTTATAGGGCAGTTTCCAACTCAGCTATTTTATCCCTCACTCCCAAACCCGCCGTTTCTCCGGCGGTTTTTTTGTGCCTTTGCGCCTAATGCCCCGCTTCTCTAAATAGACATCCAATGCCCCCTCCCGTCTGAGCACCTGCCCGTCAATCAGCTTGGCCGCACAGTTTCGCCTGACCTCCGGCCCGACATCGCGTTCTGTCAGTATGACCAGATCTGACGAGGCGCATTCGACTCTGGCTTCGGAAGGGTGTGTCAGGATGGAAATTTGTTTTCCTCTGATTTGGAAGCGGCAGGCCAGCGCGTCACAAGGCGCGTCCGTCTTATCCATCGCAATGGCGTCCACCTCGCCTCGTCCGGCCTTTTCGGAAAAGCGCTCCCGTCCGTAACTGTCGGCACGTTCACTTGTGACGATAAGCCTCTGCAAATCTTGACTTTCCCAGAAGGCGACGCGGCCATCCTCTGAGATACGAAGCGATGGAACTGGTTCATTCCACCAGCCGATAAAGCAGACCAGAATGAGCCCTGTTGCAATAAGGCGCCCTCGAAGCCCTCCTAAAAGAAGCAGGATAAAGGCGAAACCATAGGCGGCAATCACCCAGCCAGGCGCGGCTTTGACCTGCACGAGAGCGCCGTCCCAGCTCGCAATCCAAGTAGAAATTTTGACAAGCCCTGTAATGGCCTGCCCCATCGCCCAGAGGGGCGCATCTTCTAACCCAAGCGGCATAAGGACGAGAGACAAAATACCCAGCGGCATAACGGCAAAGGTAAAGAGCGGCATGGCGAGTAGATTTCCTACCAGGCCAAACCGCGCTATCCGGCCAAAATGAAACAGAGCAAATCCGGCTGTGGCGAGTCCGGAGACAAAACTTGTAACGCTCAGTGAAAGCGTATCGTTGCGTAACTTTGTGAGCCAGCCTTTCGGCGAACCGCCCGGCGTAAAATCCCGCCAGCTGCGATAGACCACGACCAAGGCCAGAACGGCGGCAAAAGACATCTGAAACCCGACCGACAGGAGCGCTTCGGGATGTAAAAACAGCGTGATGGCCGCTGCCACGCTAACCGAGCGCACCGATATGGCGCGCCTGTCCAGTATCACGGCGAGGAAGACGATCACCGCCATGATATAGGCGCGCTGCGTCGCCACCGATGCCCCTGACAAGATAAGATATCCCGTTGCCGCGCCTATACCGAGTAGCGCCGCAAATTTACGCACGTCATAGCGCCGGGACAAAGGCGAAATATGGACTAAGAGGAAGGTGAATATCCAATACGCTGTTCCGGCCAAAAGCCCCATATGCAGGCCCGAAATCGCTAAAATATGCGCCAATCCGGCGGTGCGGAGCGCGTCCGTGTGCTCCGGTGGAATATAGCGGCGCACCCCGGTGAGCAGCGCGGCTTGCAATCCGGCAGTTTCAGCTGGAGCAACAGTGTGGATATGGCCGGCCATGCGATACCGAAAGGCCGCAAGCCCCCGCCGCCATGATGGCTCTCCTGCCCCCGGCCTGACCTCTGGCGCGGAAATGGCAAATCCGAATCCGCCGACCTGTTCAAAAAATGCCCTCTGGCGCGGGCTATAGCCGCCCGGGACGACTGGCCTCGGAGGCGCGGACAGGACAGCGCGGAGGCTAACATAGTCCCCGGCAGAGGCCGCTTCGTTGTATTTCTGTCCGAGCCGAACCCGGACTTTTTTTGGCGCGTTCATCCCGTCCGCCCAATTAAACTCTTCCACATTTATGATCCAGCGAACGCCTTTGCCGGAGGCGGCGATCTCTTCGACCCAGCCGGAGAGTTCATAGGCCCGTTCATAATCCGGAAGGCGCGGGCTCTGCGTTGCCTGACTATGCCATCCGGCGCGCCCGGCCCCCAGCAATAGAGCAAATAGAAAGGCGCCCCATATCCAGCCTGTGAAAGCCGTCTTACGCGTCACCCATAACAGTATGGCGACGAGGCCTATGGTCAGACCCAAGGACCAACCGAACACGCTGAAAGGTAAGGTAAAATACAGCGCAATCCCTATCGCAAAGCAGATCACCAGTGTATCAAAGCGAAAAGGCGGAACCTCTGCCCAGTTCAAGGTTTTTAAGGTAGACAGTCCTGTATGGCGCGCCAACGAAATTTGCGCCGTATCAGGGCTTTTCACCGCCCGCTCGGTATGAAATAGACCCCGCAACACATCCCTTTTTTAAAGGCCGGATGCCCATATGACGACAAAAAAAATAATTACCCGTTTCGCGCCCTCCCCAACGGGGTTTCTCCATATCGGCGGAGCCAGAACCGCCCTTTTTAATTATTATTTTGCCAAACATGCCAAACTGAACGGTCAAAAGGCAGAGTTTCATCTCCGCATTGAAGACACCGACAAGGCCCGTTCGACTGACGAAGCAACGCAAGCCATCCTCGACGGTTTGGACTGGCTCGGCCTGTCCTATGACGGCGAAATAATCTATCAGAGCCGCCGCGCCGAGGATCACGCCAAAGCCGCAAAGTCCTTGCTTGAAAACGGACATGCCTATCGTTGTCCTCTGACAGGAGACGAGCTGGAGGCCGAACGCGAAAAATGCCGCAACGCTGGAAACAGCTTCCGCTCGCCTTACCGGGATAAAAACAGCGACGCCGGAGCCATTCGCTTTCGCGTACCGGACGGAGAAACGCACCTTACGGATCATGTTCAGGGCGAAATCACCTGGGACAATAACGAGTTTGATGACCTTGTCCTCATGCGCGCGGACGGCACGCCGACCTATATGCTCGCCGTGATTGTGGATGACCACGATATGGGCGTGACCCACGTTATTCGAGGCGATGATCACCTTATCAATGCCGCGCGGCAGCAGCAGATTTACAAAGCGTTGGGCTGGGATGTACCGGAATGGACCCATGTCCCACTAATTCACGGACCAGATGGGAAGAAACTTTCCAAGCGCCACGGCGCTCTGGGCGTCGAAGCCTACCGCGATATGGGTTACTTACCCTCAGGCCTGCGCAATTATCTGGTCAAGCTTGGCTGGGCGCATGGCGATGACGAACTGTTCTTTACAGACGAGGATATTGCCAAGGTCTTCACTCTGGACGGCATAAACGCCTCTCCGGCGCGTCTTGATTTCGACAAAATGGATTACATCAATTCACAGCATATTGCGCAGGCCGATGAGTCAGAGCTGTTTACTGACGCCCTGCCCTTTATGAACGAAGTCGATAAGACAGAAGAAAAGCTGAAACGCTTCAGAGCCGCTATCCCGACGTTAAAACCCCGCGCTAAGACCTTGAAAGAACTTATCGTTCAAGCAGATTACCTCTTGGCGGAGCGCCCGCTCACTTTGGAGGGCAAGACAGCTAAACCACTCGAGCGCGAAGGCGCTTTACAGCTCTTAGCGGCTTTGACTTTACGGCTCAAAGGGGTAGAAGACAGCGCGTGGGCTGCAGAAACGCTTCAGCAGCATTTAACGGACATCGCGACCGAAAACGACATTGGTTTCGGCCGTATTGGTCAACCGGTGCGCGCCGCCTTGACGGGCGGAAAACCATCACCTGATTTATCGGTCGTGATGGCGCTGCTGGGTAAAGAGGAATGCGTGGGGCGCCTTTCTGATTGCCTGAGCGCCCTGTCGGATGATTGATCGAGAGTTCTGAAAATAATTTGAATCGCATAATTGAATAAAAAGGTAGAGAGAAAAATGGAAAATAAAATTACCAATACAGGCACGGCCAACATTACAATTGATGGCAAATCCTATGACCTTCCCATTATGAAGGGCTCCATGGGTGCCCCGGGCATCGATGTCAGAGCCCTCCACAAAAAAACCGGCCACTTTACTTTCGACCCGGGCTATACCTCCACTTGCTCCACAGAGAGCCAAATCACTTTTATCAACGGCCAAGAGGGTCAGCTTCTTTATCGCGGTTACGATATTGAGAGCCTCGCAGAAAACTCTTCTTTCCTCGAAGTCGCCTATCTTTTGATCAATGGCGAATTGCCGAATAAAGACCAACACAAGAAATTCACAAGCACGATCACGCAGCACACAATGCTCCATGATCAGATTGAAAGCTTCTTCCATGGCTTCCGCCGCGACGCTCACCCAATGGCGATGATGTGCGGCACAGTCGGCGCTCTCTCCGGCTTTTATCATGACGATACGCACACCACAGTCGACGCCGCGCGCGATATGGCGATTCACCGCCTGATCGCTAAAATCCCGACGATTGCCGCCCGTTCCTACAAATATTCCATCGGCCAGCCGACGGTTTATCCCGACAACTCTCTGTCCTACGCCGAAAACTTCCTGAATATGTGTTTCTCTGTTCCAGCTGAGAAATATAAAATCAGTCCGACCATTGCCCGAGCTATGGACAAGATTTTCATCCTTCACGCTGATCATGAGCAAAACGCGTCCACCTCTACCGTCCGTCTGGCGGGCTCTTCGGGCGCCAATCCTTATGCCTGTATCGCGGCGGGTATTGCCTGTCTCTGGGGCCCGTCCCATGGCGGGGCAAACGAAGCTTGCTTGAATATGCTTCAGGAAATCGGCACCGTTGACAAAATTCCGGAATATATCGCCCGCGCGAAAGACAAATCGGACCCCTTCCGTCTTATGGGCTTTGGTCACCGCGTTTATAAAAACTTCGACCCGCGCTCCCGCGTGATGCAGAAAGTGGCTCACGAAGTCCTTGAAGAACTCGACCTGCAAAACCCAATTCTCGACGTCGCTATGGAGCTTGAAAAAATAGCTCTCGAAGACGAATATTTCGTCGAGAAGAAGCTCTACCCGAATGTTGATTTCTACTCTGGTATCGTTCTCTCGGCGCTCGGCTTCCCGACTTCCATGTTTACGGTTCTCTTTGCCCTGGCCCGGACTGTCGGCTGGATTTCTCAGTGGAACGAAATGCTCGAAGACCCAAGCCAGCGTATTGGTCGTCCGCGTCAGCTTTATTCCGGCGCAACGCCTCGCGACTACGTCCCTATCGACAAGCGCTAAGCCGCCCTAAATTACTATGATTTATAAGGCCGCCAGGATTGCCTGAGCGGCCTTTTCGCTGGCCTTTTGTCCGGTGCCAGCCCCCATCAACCGGGTCTGCGCTAAAAGGGCTTGAGAGGCAAAATCCCGCGCTTTGGCGCTGTCCAGATATTGCGAGACAGCCTTCGCCAATATGGGCGGGCTGACGTCATCCTGTATGAACTCCGGCATTAATTCTCGATCTGCGGCGATGTTCACGATCGAAATATGGTCGGGCCTAAAAATCCGCTTCGCGAGAAAATAGGTTATTGTGTTGACCCGGTAAGCCACCACGGTCGGCACGCCAAATCCAGCCAATTGCGAAGTCACAGTCCCCGAGCAGGCCAAGGCAGCCGTCGAAGCCGCCATCACCGCCAACTTGTCAGTTTCGCCGACAATATGAACATCTTTCAGAGGTTCTAGCTCCGCAAGATTTGGCTCTAATTGAGCCTTGATGGTTTCGACAACCGGTATGCAAACCACTAAATCCGGGAACGTCTGTTTGAGTGATAAAACCGTCTTTTTGAAGTCTTCGGCAAGCGTTGCAATTTCCGAGGGTCGGCTGCCAAACCAGACAGATAAGAGAGGCCGGTTTTGAAGATCGTGTTTCATTTCAACAGCCGCCCCTTGAGATTTGGAAAAATCCGCATCAAAAACCGGATTACCCACATAAATTGTCTCCAGCCCGTGCTGTTCGAAATAGGGAGCGTCCATGGGCTGAATGCTAAGAAGTAAATCAACAGACTGCGCAAGTGTCTTTGAACGTCCGGAGCGCATCGCCCAAACCTGCGGCGCGACATATTTCATTACTTTGCCTTTAAAGCCAGCGGCTTTCAACCGCTGGGCAACGCGCACCATAAACCCCCAGCTATCGATCAGGATGACAGCGTCAGGAGATGTCTGAAGAATGATATCGACACATTCCCGGACTTTCCGCCGCACCAGGGAATAGTTTTTAAGGGCCTCCACAAATCCCAATATATTGAGCCCTGTTATATCCATCAGAGAAGGCGTCCCGGCGAGCGCCATAGACTCGCCCCCAATTCCTTCAATTGAAATGGACTCATCAAAAATTTTTAGGTCGCGTATCAGCGCCGCGCCCAGCTCATCGCCGGAGCGTTCAGCTGCGACTATGAATAGCTCAGCCATTTTCTGAAGGCGGGAGTCCAAGCACGAATAGGCCGTGTCGATTGGCTGCCTCAATAACGGAGTCTTCATCCAGGACAAAAGCGCGTCCGGCTTCGGCGACGATGCCCGCCAAACCCGCCGCGGCGGCATTTTCCACCGTTGCCAATCCTATGACGGGAAGATCGACGCGTTGATCCTGTTTGGGTTTTATCATCTTCGCCAAGACGCCCCGCCGGTTGCCTTCAGCCCCGCGCAAAGCCTGCGGAAGGCTGGCAACCCGCTGAAGCATGGCGTCTGTTCCTTCTTGAGCTTCAACGGCGAGTGTGACGCCGCGCGAGACGACAGCGCCCTGCCCGATATCCAGCGCGCCAATGGCTTGGGCTATATGGCAAGCGGCCAGAGCGTCTTCCCGGTGAGACTGAGGGAGTTTGATGGCGCCGAGAGCGCCCTCTTCCAAAAGCAAGTCTACACAGACTTCTTGCGGCGAAATAATCTGAAAGCCTTCTTTTTCGAAAAGCCCTAAAACGTGTCGGAGAAGCGCATCATCTCCGTCCGTCGCAGCCTTCATGGCGCGCGGCATCATGAAAAGCGCTCTGAGATCCGGTTTGATATCTTTGAAGTCTGGGCGATCCACATAGCCGGCAAAGCAGACATGAGTGCACTCAGAAGCTTTGAGTGTTTTGAAAATTTTGCCCATTTGACCCAGGGCCAGAGTGTCGGAGTGTTCAAAGTCTGCAGAATCTCCGAAACCTTTCAGGACAATGACCCGGCCCAGTTCCTCACCCGCCGCATAAGCGACATGTTTCGGAAGGTCACCGCCCCCTGCAATCAGGCCCAGCCTCATATCACCAGCCCGTATGCGGCATGCAAATACGCCGTTTTTCCTGATCCCGGATAAATGTTACGATATCCATGACGAGCTGATGTTCAGAATAAGTCTCCTCGGCATCTTCCAGCCGTTCTGCAAAGGTGCCTTCCTCGGCAAATAAAAGCCGGTAGGCAGAGCGTAAGTCGCGGATGACGTCTCTTGAAAATCCCCGGCGTTTGAGTCCTACCACATTGAGCCCGGCCAGATGGGCGGAATTTCCAATGACAGAGCCATAGGGAATGACATCCAGCGTAACCAAGGCCATGCCGCCAACAAAGGCGTGATCCCCGATCCGCGTATTTTGGTGCACTGCCGACAAACCGCCCATAATGACATGATTGCCAATGGTCACATTTCCGCCAATCTGAACGCCGTTGGAGATGACGCAATTATTGCCCATCTGGCCTTCATGCGCCAAGTGGGTCCCGACCATGAAATAGCAATCATTCCCTATGCGAGTAACCGGATTCCCCGCATCCGTACCGGGATGAACATTTGCATTTTCCCGAAAGGTACAGCGGTCCCCCACCATAATAGAAACAGCGCCGCCCTTATGTTTGAAATCCTGGGGCGGATGCCCCATGGAGACATAGGGATAAAGAACGCAGTCTTGTCCCAAAGTCGTTGTCCCTGTCAGGCTGACATGGCTGATGAGTTTTGTATTGTCCCCCAAGGTCACATTGTCTTCAACAATACAGAACGGGCCAATCGATACGTTCTTTCCCAGCTTGGCTTTGGGGCTGACAATAGAAGACGGATGAATTTGAGAAGTCATGACTAAGCCTTATCAGTCATTTTGGTCAAAGACCATTTGAGTTGCGGAAAATTGCAACTGCGCGGCCAGGGCGTCTCCAACATAGGCTTCGCCCGAGAATTTATAAAATCCACGACGATGGCGGTCGATTCGCGCCGCAATTGAGAGAGTCTCTTCAGGATAAACCGGACGCCTGAACTTTGCCTGCTCCACACCGGAAAAAGCAATAAAGCTCCCCTCTTCCAAACCCGAACTCAGCGAAACAATCAGGGCGCCAGCCTGAGCGACAGTCTCAATAATCAAAACGCCCGGGAGGATAGGCAAATCCGGAAAATGGCCTTTGAAAAACGGGGCGTCCGGCTTGATAAAGGATTCAGCCCGAATGGAAGTTTCGTCGGCCTCTACCACGCGGTCGATAAAAAGCATCGGGTCTCTATGGGGGAGATAATGTCTAACATCGTCCCGATTCAGCGGAAATTTTATTTTGGGCAGGCTGCTCATGATGCATCCTTTTTCGGTCTTTGGGCGAGTTTTCGCGTCGCGTTAATCACGCGCATATGCTCTCGGATTGGCATGGCGGGAATTCCGCTCCAGGCTTCCCCGTCCGGAATGTCGTGCATAACTCCGGCTCTGGCGGCGATCATGACATTATCGCCAATGGTCAGATGGTCTGCCAGGCCGACATTGCCGCCCATCTGGACATTCTTGCCGACGATGCAAGACCCCGAAATGCCGACATGACCAGCCAACATGGATCCGTCACCGATTTTAACATTATGAGCAATTTGAACTAGATTATCGACTTTGACGTCATTCCCCAGAACGGTATCCTCGAGCTGCCCCCGGTCGATACAGGTCTGGGAGCCGACACTGACCCTGTCGCCGAGACGCACTATGCCGAGATGCGGAATATTGATAAAGCCGCGCTCGTCATTAGCCACGCCGAAGCCTGCCCCGCCGATCACCGCTCCGGCTTTGATACGGCAGTTTTCACCGATTTCGCAGAATGACAAAGTCACATGCGATCCGATTTCGGTGTTCTCTCCGACGCTTACGCCGTGATGCAGGACAGAGAAGGGGCCGATTTTAACGCCTTTGGCCAGATGAACGCCCGGACCAATGATAGCTGTTGGATGAACCTCTGCCTCGGATGAGATAGTCTGTTCTGTTTTATGGGTCTCTGCAGTGACAAGCTTCTCGCACATACGGGCAAAATGGGCGCGGGGCGACGCACTGATAATGGGGATAATCTTCTGTTCGCTAACAGCCGGGGCCAGTCGTTCCGTAACAAGGCAAGCTGTCGCCTTTGATCCGTCGAGATCGGATTTACGGCGTTTATCCTGTAGAAATGACAAAGCCCCGACCTCGGCAGTTGCCAAAGCGGACGGGGCTTTAATTTCTTCATCGAAGAAGTTCGGCTCAACCGATACTTCCAGCCCCTCAATTAGAGACGCCAGAGTGAGCGGGCCTTTTAAACTGTAAAAACGCGGGTCAAACATACTCTGTGTTAGCGCAATCTGGCCCCGTTTCACAAATTTATAATGAGCGGCCTGTTACTGTTTATTGGGCAAACGCTCTCTAACAACAGGTGTTGTAGTCATTTGTTGGTCCAGTTTGGTCAGAACTGTTTGCGTAATGTCGGCTGTCGGGCTCACATATAGCGCTGTGTTGATATCTACAACTGCATCGGCGTTACGTTCTGCGCCAACAGAGTTTACGATTTCCGAGAATTTTTTCATAACAGGTATAATCGCTTTTTGACGCGTAATCTGCATTTCCTCATTAATCTTGGCGTATTCTGCCTTGAATTTCTGCTGATCCTGCTGGAGCTGTTGATACTGAGTCTTGAACGTTGGGTCTTTCAGCAGTTCTTCCTGATTTTTACCTTCGAACTGTGAGTTGAGGGACTTGGCTTTGTTCTGAACAACAGCTTGTTTGCCTTTAACTTCTGTCGCAGCCGTAGACTCAATCGAGTTGATTTGTGAGGCCACATATTTGCCGACTTTGGACTCGCTGATCACTTTTTGGGAGTCAACGACCAGAATAGTTTGAGCAAAAGCTGAGGAACTCATGGACACCAGGGCAAATAAGCCAAGTGCGGAGGCACGGGAGAATTTTTTAAACATAATTAGAACCTTGTACGGGTTGTGAACTGAAATGACTTACGATCATCGTAGTCAAACTGTCGAAGTGGTTTGGTAAAGTCAAAACGGATCGGACCGAACGGACTTTCCCAGAAAATAGACGCGCCGAGCATGGCACGAATAGAGAGGTCATCAATGCTGCGTTGACATGTGACAAACGTCGCATCATTCCCATCATCCGTAACTCCGCCACAGGCATCTCCGACTTCAATGCCGGGCGTGTTACTGGCGGAGACAAAATCAGATTTGAAACTGTCATCCAACAGACCCACGGTTCCGGCTTCTACGAATAGACTACCCAACAAATTGGGTACGCCAACCGGAAAACTCACCTCGGCTGAAGCCAGGCCGAACGCATTGCCCCCAAGAGCATTAAGACGACGGGTCACTTGTCCGGTCTCTCCGTCAACCTCAGCCAGTCTTGGACCGATACCGGCATTGTCATAGCCGCGGAAGTCAAAGTTACCCTTAAAGTAACGATCATTAATAGTGACATCATCTCCGCCCCAGCCGCGAATATAGCCGCCAGCCAATGTCGCGCTGGCGATCACATTTTTGTAGAGGCCTTTATAGAAATTGGCGCGAACATCGGTCCGAAGATATTTCACATCTCCGCCAACGCCGGCCAAATCCTGACTGAAGCTAACATCAAAACCACCTGTAGGTGTAATTGGGTCATTCCGTCTATCCCAAGAGAATGAATAGCCGAAAATTGAGGAGAGCCGCCCGCCCGCCTGCTCACACAATGAAAGCAATTGGAGGTCCTGGGGACGCACGCCGCCCGCCTGATTGGAAGCGTTCAGGGCCGCGCACTGATTTTGCTGAGGAAATTCAATATCCTCTTGCCGCAAAGAATAACGAGGCGTTAGAGACGTATATTCCGTCAACGGAAAGCCGAGTGAAATCTGTCCACCGGTTCTGGACTGACGGAAACCCGCCTCTTCCAAAAAGTCGATGGTTACATCAAAAAGCTGCACACTGGCTGCCAAATTCCGCCCTAAGAAACGCGGTTCGGTGAAACGAAGATCGATTTCCTGACGGTTTGAAGACGCTCGAATGACGAAACGCAGCAACTGTCCGCGGCCGCGGAGGTTACGCTGCGTGATTGACAAGTCGACCAAGAAGGCATCTGCGGAAGAGAAGCCGGCCGAGAAGCTAAGTTCGCCTGTCGGCTGTTCTTTAACTTTCACTTCTACGACAGCGCGATCCGGTGAACTGCCTTGCGTCTCGGTAATTTCCACCTCTTCAAAGAATCGAAGCGCCCGGACGCGATTGCGGGAGCGATCCAGTAGAATTCTGTTAAAGGCGTCGCCTTCAACCAATTCCAGCTCGCGGCGAATAACATAATCCAGAGTCGTCGTATTCCCGACAATATCAATACGCCCGATATAAACGCGTGGTCCTTCAACAACGTTGAAGACTAGGTCGACTGTCTTGGTTTCCCGGTTACGGCGAATATCCGGTTGAATATCCACAAAGGCGTAGCCAGTGGTGCCGGCTGCAAAGTTCAGCGTATCAATCGCGGTTTCCACCTGGCTGGCGTTATAAATATCGCCTGGTTTGATCTGAATTAAGCGCTCTAAAAAGGTTGGGTCCAATTCGTCCAACTGTGTTTCCACGGAGATATCGCCCCAGCGATACTCTTCGCCCTCATCCACTGTGAAGGTAATATAGAAGTCTTCCTGATCCGGCGTCAGCTCCGCCACAGCAGACACAACGCGAAAATCGGCAAAGCCGCGATTCGTGTAATAGGTCCGCAATTGTTCCCGGTCATATTCAAGTCGGCCCGGATCGTAATTATCATTGGAGCTGAAGAATTTATACCAACGCGATTCGGCGGTTGCGATTTGTTTTCTCAGGTCGCGGTCAGAATATTCTGCGTTTCCGATAAAGTTGATACGCTTCACGCCGGTCACGGGGCCTTCGGTGATCTCAAAAATCAGATCAACACGGTTTTGAGGCTGTTGAACCACTTTTGGCGAAACGGTCGCCGCGAAACGACCGGATTGACGGTAAAGTTCGATAATACGCTGAACGTCTTCCTGAACGCGAGAGCGCGTAAAAATCGAACGGGGCTCTGCCTCAACTTCGTCCGTAATTTTGTCCGTCTTCAGGGATTTATTCCCCTCAAAAATGACGCGGTTGATAATCGGGTTTTCAATGACCTGGATCAAAATATTGCCGTCACGCGGGTCAATCGCGACATCCGCGAAAAGCCCCGTGGCATAGAGCGTCTTCAAGGACGTATCGATACGTGATTCGCTATAGGGATCGCCCGGCGCAAACAAAAGATATGACGCGACCGTATTGGCTTCTACCCGCTGATTTCCCGAAACTTGAATAGATTTTATGACTGTCGGAGCTTGAGGCGCTTCTGACTCTACAGGCGCTTCAGGCGCAGCCTGCTGCGCAAAGGCGGGTACGCTGAAGACCAGCACAAATGCAAAAAGAAGAGCCTGTAGCACCCGGAATTGGGATATAAGCGTTAAATCTGTTTGGCGATGTCTCGCAAGTGAAAGCATGAACACGTCCATTTAGGAAAAGAAACTACTGACGTAGCCGATATCGTTGATCGTAAGGATGACGAAGAGTGTAAGCAAAACTGCAAAGCCTATCCGGAACCCATACTCCTGTTTTTTTTGACTAAGCGGACGACCCGCTACGGCTTCATAAGCGTAGTATACCAAATGTCCACCGTCGAGCACGGGAATAGGCATTAAATTTGCTACACCCAGACCGATAGAAATTGCCGCCGCAAGCTGCACCATTCGCAGGAAAAGGTCCTGCATGCGCTCTCCAAAGGGCTTATCTGCATTTGCGGCGTCAACTGCAGATTTTCCGGTGATGGCGGCGATTTTGACAACGCTGCCCAATTGTTTGCCGTCTTCCTTGCCCTGAAAGATACGGCTGACATAAGTCCCTGTCATGGAAAGGGTTTCCCCGACTTTGGAAACGCCGAATCCGAGAGACTCCAGCGGCCCATATTCAAGGTGTATGAGGTCGGCCTCCTGGGCGTTTATCAAAACGCCAATTTTACCTGACGAAGACTTTCCGCCGACAAAATCACGATCTTCAATTCGTTGAGGGGCGACTGTAAGGTCAATCACTTCGCCGTTTCGTTCGATACGGGTCTCTATCTCAGTCTCACTCCGAAGAACAACGTAGCGCGAAAGCTTGGTAAATGTGGACGCATCCCGACCATCCATCGTAAGTATTTTGTCGCCTTCTTGAATTCCGGCCTGCTCCGCAGGGCTCCCTTCCTGCACACTTCCGACCAAGGACGCCCGATCATAGCTCCCATAAGTAAAACCGATGCCGGCAAATATTATCACGGCGAGAAGGAAATTTGCCATTGGGCCAGCTAAAACAACCAAGGCGCGTTGCCAGACGGGGCGGAAATGAAAGATATTCTCGACACCTGGTCCGCCTTCACGTTCCGCTTTTTCTTTCATCGCGGCCAAGGCTTCGGCGTCCGGGTTACTGGCGCCGGAGGCGTCCCCGCTGAATTTGACATAACCGCCCAGAGGGATGCGGGCAAAAACCCACTCCGTACCGCTTTTTGCTTTCCATTTGGCAATCGGCTTTCCGAAGCCGATGGAAAACCTGTCCACAGCAATCCCGAAAAAGCGCCCCACACTGTAATGGCCCAGCTCGTGAAAAAAGACGAGAAAGGACAAGACGATGAGGAAACTGCTCAGAAAAATAGCGATATCAATCAAGCCTGAGAGCATGATGTGCCATTGATCCCCTTCTTAAAATGCCGCGCTCTGCGCATTCGCGCAGCGACGATAACTCTGGCGCAGGGTTTGCCTGTTTTTTCAGCCTATAACAAGTTTACAATCTGCTCATGTGCAGTGCGGCGAGCGTTCGCATCTGTGGCGAGAATTTCATCAATTGTCGCGTCCGATTTGTTAAAACTGGACTCACGGCTGAGAGAAGACAAAGTTCGCTCAACTGTCTGGGAAATGTCCAAAAATCCAATCTTTTTTGACAGAAAGGCCTCCACCGCTATTTCATTGGCCGCGTTGAGGGTATTGGGGGCCTTCCCCCCTGTTTCCAGAGCCTCCCGAGCGAGTCTGAGGGCCGGAAACGTTTCCAGGTCAGGTTCAAAAAACGTCAATCCACTGAGCCTTGCGAAGTCCAGTCTTTCCACCGGGGCCGAAATGCGGGCGGGCCAGCCCATGGCATAGGCGATCGGCGTGCGCATATCCGGAGAGCCCAGCTGCGCCAGAACAGAGCCGTCAATATATTCCACCATGGAATGGATGATAGACTGCGGGTGAACAATGACATCAATATCAGAGGATGGCCGGTTGAATAGATAGCTCGCTTCGATCAGCTCGAGGCCCTTATTCATCAGACTGGCGGAATCGATGCTAATTTTCGCGCCCATATCCCAAACAGGGTGCGCCAGAGCGTCTTCACATGTAACAGATATCAGAGCGTCTCGTGATAGCTCCCGAAACGGCCCCCCACTCGCCGTCAGAATTAGACGCTTCACCCCTTTGGTATCGCTCTCCAGAACCTGAAAAATAGCATTATGTTCACTATCTACCGGCAGAAGCGTGGCGCCGTATTTTTTTACTTCCGACATGAAATGATCGCCTGCACAGACAAGGCATTCCTTATTAGCCAGCCCAATATGCCGGCCTTGCCGCACGGCGGCGAGAGTCGGTTCGAGCCCTGCCGCACCCATTATGGCTGCCATGGTGAAATCAGCCTCCATTGAGGCGGCTTCTGTAAGAGCCTCAACACCTAATCCAAATTTGATATTTGTGCCCGCGAGGGCGGATTTCAGGATATGACCTTGGTTTTCATCTGCAAGAGCCACAAATTCCGCGTCAAACTTGATCGCCTGCTCGGCAAGTTTCTGCGCAGAGCGGCAGGCCGTGAGCGCCACAATCTTATAGGTGCCGGGGTGAGATCGGGCGACAATATCAAGTGTATTTTCCCCGATAGATCCCGTGGACCCCAATACCGACATGCGTTTAGTCACAGCCCTAAACCGGCCAGATTGACGGAAAAATCAAGACAATCAGAGCAAAGCCAACGCTCGCCGCCATCAAACTATCCAGACGGTCAAGCAACCCGCCATGCCCCGGCAGTAGCTCTCCGGTATCTTTGACCTGCAAACGGCGCTTTAGCCCGCTCTCGAATAAATCTCCCCCAACCGATAATAGCACGACAGGAATCGCCATGAATAAACCCAGGAAGAAATTACCTGTCTTAAAGAAGGTCACCACTGCTCCGATCAGGGTCGCGAGGATAAGCCCGCTGAAAAAGCCTGACCAGGTTTTATTGGGTGAAAGTTTCGGAGAGAGCTTTGGCCCCTTGAAATAGCTTCCGCCGAAATAGGCCCCGACATCCGCCGACACAACAACCGCGATTATGAAGAACAGGGTTTTAAATCCGCTTGTATCAAACCCAACCGCATTGCCTCTCAGGCCGATAATCGTGAGGCAAGGAATTAAAATGTAAAGCAGTCCAAGCCCGGCCCAATGCGCCCCGCCATGACGGCGCATTCGCTCCGCCGCGCAGATCCAGGCCGTTATGATGACGGCAAATCCGGCATAAAGCCAAAGAGACTGAACCGCATAAATAGAGCTGATTACAATTCCAACTATCGGCAAAATATAGGATAGACGCGTAGCGGCCGCGTCAGACATTCTTACCCATTCATAGCTGACCCGAACCGTGAAAAGGGCGGCCAAGACAGCCCAAAGCCATCCCCCAAAATAGAATGGCGCCATACAGATCAGAGCCAGAACAATAGCAGAGGTGACACGTATCCCGAGATTTTTCCAAGTTTTTTTGGATTCGGGAAGAAGAGAAGCGTTCATGATCTAGGCAACTTCCGAGGCCGATAAATTGCCGAAACGGCGATCCCGGCGCTGAAAATCGGAAATGGCTGCTTCCAGATCGGCTCTGCTAAAGTCAGGCCAGAGAACATCCGTGAAAACAAACTCCGCATAAGCGGCCTGCCATAGGAGGAAGTTACTGATCCGCATCTCGCCGCTTGTGCGAATAACCAGATCCGGATCCGGCAGTCCTGCTGTGTCGAGAAACGACTCAAGAACTTCAGAGGTCAGGCTCTCTTCCGTATGTTCCGCGGCGATAGCCCGCTTTGTCGCCCGGAGCAATTCGTCCCGCCCGCCATAGTTAAAAGCGATGTTAAGCTGAAAATCGGTATTATCTGCTGTGGTCGTCTGCACGCGATTAATGAGAGTCACCAAGTCCGGCTTCAGGCCCTCTTTTGACCCCAGAATGCGTATCTTGACTCCCCGCTCATGCAAGGTTTGCAAATCCTGTTCGACATATTCGCGCAACAGGCTGAAAAGCGCTGCGATTTCTGCTTTGGGCCGCGACCAGTTTTCTGTCGAAAAACTATAGAGAGTCAGACACTTAACACCCATTTCAGAGGCATCTTCGACAATACGGCGCACAGTTTTGACACCGGCCTGATGTCCAAAAACACGCGGACGGTGCCGGGCCTGCGCCCAGCGCCCATTCCCGTCCATGATAATAGCAATATGAGCGGGAAATCGATCAGGATATGTTGACGACACTCCCAAACTTTAGACCTGCATGATCTCTTTGGATTTATGCTCAAGCGCCTTTTCGATATCGGCGATAACGGCGTCTGTGGCCTTTTGCACATCATTGCTGTGCGCTTTATGCTCGTCCTCGGAAATTTCGGAGTCCTTTTCCATTTTTTTCAGAGTATCCATGGCGTCGCGGCGAACATTTCGAACCGCAATTTTCGCATTTTCGGAATAGGTTCCGGCCACTTTTGCCAAATCCCGGCGGCGCTCTTCGGTCAGGGGCGGCATCGGAATGCGCAATGTCTGGCCATCCGTAATCGGGTTCAGGCCGAGCGTGCTTTGGCGCAGGGCCTTTTCTACGGCGGCCACCATGGTTTTGTCCCAGACGCTGACCATCAGCATCCGAGCTTCCGGGACGCTCACAGAGCCGACCTGGTTGAGCGGCACTTCCGAGCCGTAAGCGTTCACATGAATGCCGTCGAGTAGTCCGGCATTGGCGCGGCCTGTTCTCAACCCACCAAATTCACTTTTCAGCGCGGCGAGCGCGCCGTCCATTCTTTTGCGGTACTCCGCCACTTTAAAATCAGCCATAGGGCATCTCCAAATTCTACTTTCTTTACCGCAGCCTCCCGGCCTTTTTAAGACCGGATCACGTTTTAATTATGGTGCAGGTCCCCTCGCCTGACATGACTTTGTCAAATCCGCCCTGTTCATGCAATGAAAACACGATAATGGGGATGTCATTCTCTCTCATCAAGGTCACAGCCGCCGCGTCCATGACTTTCAGGTCGTCGGTCAGGACTTTCTGATACGTCAGCGTGTCATACCGTTTCGCGTCAGGGTTCTTTTTTGGATCGCTGTCATAGACGCCGTCGACCTGAGTGCCTTTTAAGAGCGCACCGCAGCGCATTTCCGCGGCCCGAAGAGCGGCCGCCGTATCCGTCGTAAAATAGGGATTACCGGTTCCGGCGGCGAAAATGACCACCCGCCCCTTTTCCATATGACGCACCGCGCGGCGGCGGATATAGGGCTCGCACACTGTCTGCATCGGAATGGCCGATTGAACGCGTGTGTCGACGCCTTGTTGCTCCAGCGCGCTTTGCATCGCCAGAGAATTCATCACCGTCGCGAGCATTCCCATATGGTCAGCGGTAGAGCGTTCAATGCCGCCGGCGGCGGCGCTTAAGCCCCGAAAGATATTGCCGGCCCCGATGACCAAAGCAATTTGCAACCCCTTCGCATGGGCTTCGGCTACTTCTTTGGCGATGCGAGCGGTCATTTTGGTATCGATTCCGTACTCCTGATCGCCCATCAGGGCTTCTCCGGAAAGTTTCAAAAGAACGCGTTTATAATTATAAGTCGTCATGGTCAGCCTGTTTACCCAAATCCGAAGTGACTCAGTTTCAAGCGTTATAACGGTTGAGACGCGTCATGCCAGTGGTGTTTGTTTGTTTTGGACGGAGAGATATCAGATAAATAAAAAACCGCGCCTCGATTGAGACGCGGTTTAATAATCTTACCCGAAACCATTTGATTTCGTCGTTTCACATTAAAGCTCCTGAAAGCTTTTTTGGGTGTTACGCGCCTTTAACAGCTGCTGCGACTTCTGCGGCGAAGTCTTCTTCTTTCTTTTCGATACCGTCGCCGACGCCCATACGGACATAGCCGGTCATCGTGATGTCTGAGCCAAGAGCTTTGGATTCATCAGCAATCACCTGCTCTATGGAACGCTCTCCGTCCATAACAAAGATTTGTGTCATCAGGACAGATTCCTTGAAGAATTTGACCATACGGCCCTCGACCATTTTATCCACGATGGATTCGGGCTTGCCGGACTCAAGGGCTTCGGCTTTGAGCATTTCACGCTCTTTGGCGACCAGATCCTGATCCAGATCATCAACTGTCAGAGCGAGCGGGTTTGTCGCGGCGATATGCATGGCGATTTTTTTACCCAGCTCTTCGAGTTTTGCGACATCCCCAGCAGACTCCAGCGCCACCAAAACGCCAATCTTGCCCATGCCTTCAGTAACAGAATTATGAATATACCCGGCCACGGCGCCTTCTGAGACAGTGAGGCGTGCCATACGGCGGAGAGACATATTCTCGCCGATCTTACCGACAAGCGTCGTCAAATGATCTTTGACGTTTTCGCCGGAAGCAGTTTTCGCGGCGGCCAATTCTTCTGTGCTATCAACGGTTACCGCCAGATCAGCGATCTCGGAAACAGCGCTTTGGAACGCTTCGTTCCGCGCGACAAAGTCTGTTTCAGAGTTAACTTCAACAACGGCGCCTATTTTCGGCGCAAGCGCAACCGCGACCAGGCCTTCTGCTGCAATGCGGCCGGCTTTTTTATCGGCTTTGGCAATACCTTTTGTCCGAAGCCAATCAGCGGCTGCTTCGAGGTCACCGTCAGTTTCATTCAATGCTTTTTTACAATCCATCATACCGGCGGAAGTTTGATCACGCAGGCTTTTCACCATTGCGGCTGTAATCTGTGCCATGGGAGGTCTCCTTATGGGTCAATCAATAAAAAGGTTCGGCCCCTATTTGGGGCGCGAAATGAAAAATGGAAGGGGCGGAGTGACCGCCCCTAAATTTCAAAAGTGAAGCTTAGGACTTTTTACCTGAAACCATAGCTTTGGCTTGCTCGACCCAGTCACCCGCAGCCAATTTACCGCCAAGGTCATGAGCTTCTTCCAGCTCTTCGATCTGCTTTTCAGTCAATTCTGACATGATCTGAACAGATGTAATGCCGGCTTCCTCAAGCACTTTTTTGTATTTCGGGCCAATGCCGTCAATATCAGCCACATCGCTCAGGTCAGGTTTCACGTCGGCTTCCTGTTCCGGCGTAGCTGGCTGAGCTGTTGTCGCTTCCTGCGCCGGAGACGGAGGGGCTTCTTTTGCGGCTTCCTCTTTAGGCGCCGCGGCTTCTTTTTTAGGCGCCGGAGTTTCTTCCTTGGCCGCTTCCATGTTCAATGCGAGCTCTTCCGGATTTTCAGAAGCGCCGAGATCAGCCCCGACAGAAGCCGCAGCTTCGGTCATGCCATCGAGAACAGCGTCAGCAACGAGTTCGCAGTAAAGCTGAATCGCACGGGCCGCATCATCATTACCCGGGATAGGCATGTCTGCTGACTCAGGGTCTGAGTTGGAATCGAGAATGGCGACAACCGGAATACCCAAACGGCGGGCTTCCAGAATTGCAATGCCTTCCTTGTTCGTATCAATAACGAACATCAGGTCGGGCTTGCCGCCCATATCTTTAATACCGCCAAGCGCTTTTTCGAGCTTTTCCATCTCGCGGGTCAGCTTGAGGTTTTCCTTCTTGGTCAGACCTGTATCCGCATCTTCGCCAAGATCGCCGAGCATGGCTTCTAGCTCTTTCAAACGGGAGATGGATTTCGTAACGGTCTGCCAGTTTGTCAGCATACCGCCGAGCCAGCGGTGATTGACGTAATATTGAGCGGAGCGTTTTGCGGCGGCTGCAACCGGCCCGGAGGCCGCGCGCTTCGTGCCGACAAAAAGCACCCGGCCGCCTTTGGCGGCGACATCGCGGACTTCTTTCAAAGCCTGGTGCAAAAGAGGAACCGTCTGGGACAGGTCCATAATATGGATGTTTGAGCGGGCGCCGAAAATATACGGGGCCATTTTAGGGTTCCAGCGATGTGTCTGGTGACCAAAGTGAACGCCAGCTTCGAGCAATTGACGCATTGAAAATTCAGGTAGGGCCATGGATATCTCCTTGTTCCGGTTGACCATATGCAGGGTGTGAAGTGGCCCCACCATGGAGCCGCTCACCGGAATGGACGAAAGACTATATGCCGGACGCCCGCACCTGCATGCGAATTAGTGGGGGCGGCATAGCGCAAATGCACAGGGATGCAAGAGGATAATTCAGCCTGTCGCTTGGCATTTTTGACCCCGAAACGACACCAATCCATGTTAAACACAGATAAATTGGCGAAATGTGGATAGAATCGCCACGTTCGGTGGATAACCCTCTTACCGAAAATTGAAATTTTTACGTAATCTGGTATTTAGAAAATGCACGAAGAGGAGCTGCACTGAAGCGGTGAAACGGAAGGTACCTAAGCTGGTAGCGGACGCGACACACACTTCAGGTAAGGTGAAGAGACTTTCGTGACAGAGCCCGCTGATTTAATCTGTGAGCGCGACATTGTAGGCAAGCGATTGCAAACAATTACGTGGAACACATTAGATCGCGGGCTTTCTGCTATCTACCTCTCACCTCCGTCCAAGCGCCTCGTTAGTCCAAAGGGGTCAAGCGGCTATTTCCCGGATAATTTCCACCGCCTGATTGACCTTTATCGCTTTTTGTATCTTCAAATCTATGCCCCAATTCCCGGCAAGCTGCCAACTTGCCTCGCGCGTTTTATCTAGCGGAGCCGTGATTTTGATATAGCCCGACGTCTGATAGGGCGCATTTTTAAGCTGGTGGAGAAGCTTTTCCAGAGAATCCAGTGTTTCCGCGGTTGCATTACGAAGTCGAATATCGATGCCGACAATCTTGGCGGCCGGAGGTTTGGCATCCAGCGCCGTCATCGCTTCGGCAAAAAGGCGCACATCGCCGTCCCCGCCTTCGGCTTTGACCTTGACTTGAACCAGATTGCCGGGGCTAAGATAGTCGCGGTTCTCCAGTAAAATTCTCTCGGTGAACAAAACCTCATATTCTCCGGTCGGGTCGGACAGCGCGACAAAGGCGAATTTTTTACCGCGTTTGGACAGGCGTTCCTGTTTGCGAAGGACGACCCCGGCCAGGTTGAGTTTGCACTCCTTGCCGCTTTTGGTAAAGCGTTCTCCTATATCGACGGCGCTCGTGCATTTATCCAAGCTGCCCTTTTCTAGATGCTCGTCAAGAGGATGCCCGCCCAGATAAAATCCGACAGCGCCAAGTTCGTGGTTCAGCGTTTCAATAGAGCCCCAAGGCGGCGCATATTCCAGATCCGGGTCTTCCATAGGCACAGCATCGCCGAACAGGCTAACCTGTGCGCTGGAGCGTTCCCGCGCCGCCAGAGTGCCGATATCCTGCAGGATGGAAGAGGACGCCAGAACGCTCGCGCGGTTAAGGTCGAGGCAATCAAACGCCCCCGCGCGAGCCAGATTTTCTATGGCGCGTTTATTGACCAGGCGCATATCAACGCGGTGGGCAAAATCATAAAGATCCTTGAACGGCCCGCCCTCATTGCGAACAGAGACGACATGGCGCATGGCGTCGAGACCCACATTTTTGAGCGCGCCAAGTGCGTAAAGCACCTTGCCGTCTTTCACATCGAAATCGGCCTCTGACCTATTCACGCAAGGCGGCTCTATCTCGAGGCCCATACGCTTGCCTTCCTGATAAAACTGCGCCAGTTTTTCGACATTGGCAAGATCAAGCGACATAATCGCGGCGATAAATTCCGCCGGATAAAGCGCTTTCAGATAAGCGGTCTGAAAAGAGATCATGGCATAGGCGGCGGCGTGAGATTTGTTAAATCCGTAACCAGCAAATTCATTCACGAGTTCGAATATCTCGCCCGCCAGACGCCCGTCCACGTCGCGCTCGACCGCCCCGTTAATGAACTTTGACTTTTGCCGGTCCATTTCGGCCTGGTCTTTTTTACCCATGGCCCGCCGGAGCAAATCGGCATCCCCCAGAGAAAAGCCGGACAGGGTTTTAGCGATTTCCATCACCTGTTCCTGATAGATAATTATGCCGTAAGTCTCCTGCAAAATCGACTCGAGTTTGGGGTGCGGATAGGTGATTTCCTGACGTTCAAATTTCCTGTCGATATAGTCCGGAATATTTCTCATCGGCCCTGGACGATAGAGGGAAATCAGAGCGGTCAGTTCTTCAATAGAGCCTGGCGCCATTTTCCGGAGCACGTCGCGCATGCCCGAACTTTCAAGTTGAAACACACCGGCGGAAAGACCTTCGGATAAAGGCGCATAGGCTTCGGGTGTGTCGGTGCTGATTTTCGACCAGTCCACCGAAATGTCGCGTTTGGCGAGATATTTGAGGCAGCGATCAATGACGGTCAGGGTTTTCAGACCCAAAAAGTCAAATTTTACCAAACCGGCTTTTTCCGCCCACTTCATGGTAAATTGCGTCGCCGGAATATCCGAACGCGGATCGCGGTAGAGCGGGACAAGCTGCTGCAAAGGTCTGTCGCCAATGACCACGCCCGCCGCATGGGTCGAGGCGTTTCTGTACAGCCCTTCGAGTTGTAAGGCGGTATCGAGAAGCGCTCTGACAGAAGGCTCCGCCTTGCGGGCGTCCTGAAGCGCGGGCTCCATATTAATGGCCTGCGCAAGGGACACCGGATTGGCAGGGTTGGACGGCACGAGCTTGGCGAGGCGGTCCACCTGCCCTAGCGGCATCTGCATGACGCGCCCGACATCGCGTACGACCGCGCGCGCCTGAAGGGTTCCGAAGGTGATAATCTGCGCCACCTGCCCGTCGCCATATTTGCGGCGGACATAGTCAATGACTTCGCCGCGGCGTTCCTGGCAGAAATCGATATCGAAATCGGGCATGGACACACGTTCCGGATTGAGGAACCGTTCAAATAGTAATCCGTAGCGAAGCGGGTCCAAATCCGTAATGGTCAGCGCCCACGCCACAACAGAGCCCGCGCCGGAGCCCCGGCCCGGCCCGACCGGAATGCCCTGCTCTTTTGCCCATTTGATAAAATCCGCAACGATCAGAAAATACCCCGGAAAGCCCATATTCTCGATAATGCCAAGCTCGAAATCGAGCCGTTCGAAATAAGCCTCTTCGGACTCGGCCATGTCGATGACATCGAGACGCTTTCGAAGGCCGTCTTTGGCCTGCTGCGCCAGGATGTCGGCTTCCGACAGAGTTCCGTCCCCGAAATTTGGCAAAATGGGTTTACGCTTTTCCGACTTCACTGCGCAGCGCTGGGCAATCGTCAACGTGTTTTCAATGGCCTCGGGCAAATCGGCAAAAAGCTCGAGCATTTGCTCCGGCGATTTCAAATAATGATGCCCCGTCAGTTTTCGGCGGTTTTTCTCGAGGACGTAAGACCCTTCGGACATGGCAAGCAGAACGTCATGCGCCTTGTGCATTTCCGGATCAAGATAATAGGGCTCGTTTGTGGCGACGATGGGCAAGCCATTGTCGTAGGCAAAATCGAGCAGGATCGGTTCGGCTTTCTCCTCGTCCGGGGTGTTATGGCGTTGAAGCTCGACATATAGCCTCTCCGGAAAAAGGGTGATCAGGCGGTCAAGCCAGCTTTCCGCTTCGGCTATCCGATCCTGAACGATGAGCTTGTTGAGCACTCCATCAGGCCCGCCGGTCAGCGCAATCACGCCTTCCGTGCGCCCCTCAAGAAACTCCGCCTTCACATGGGCCAGATCTGTAGGCTCCACATCCAAAAACGCCGAGGAAGACAGCGCCATGAGGTTTTCATAGCCTTGCTCATTTTGCGCAAAGAGAACGAGCGTGCCGTCAGGATCCTTGCGAATTTGACCCGGCTGAAGCGGAATGCCGATATCCATGGATAAGGTCACGCCGATAATCGGCTGAAGACCAAAACCGGCCATCGTGTCGGAAAATTCAAGGGCGCCGCAGAGATTGTTCGTATCCGTCAGGCCCACGGCCGGAAAATTCCAGTCCGCACAACGGGCGCCGAGCGGCCCCATTTTAAGCGCCCCTTCCAGCATGGAGTAAGGCGAACGGGTTCGGAGAGGCACATAATCCAGACGACGCACAGCCATGCGCTCTCCTTTCACATTCAATCCGGAATCAGCTCCGGTTTTAAACTTATCAAGCGGAGCCTATCCCCCCAAGACCATCATCCACATTGTCATGACGCCGACAAAGCCTGCCAGAACGGCACCGGAAACGATATCCATTGCGAGTTGTTTTGCCATTTTTATCCCCAATAAAACTGTTGATGTTCTATCTTTGTTCTATAGCGTTCTACAAAGGAGTCAAACTGATTCTGGGGATTTATTCCTGACGCTTTGTGGATAAGTCATCAAGCCATGCCTATAACCGCGAAGGGTCCCTCGCCTGAGGCTCAAGATGAATCGAGAAATCTGACCCTGCGGGGTCAGGCAGGGCACGCTAAGGTCGGGTAGCCGCTTTCAATGGCACGACAAGTCCGTCGCGTACGGTAAACACCCGATCCATATATTGGGTGAGTTCCATATTATGGGTGGCCACGAGCGCCGCGACCCCTTCCATGCGGGTCAGGTCTAGCAGGCTCTGGAAAACAGAAGAAGACGTCGCCGGGTCAAGATTTCCCGTCGGCTCGTCGGCGAGCAGGATTTTAGGCTTATTGGCCAGAGCGCGGGCAATGGCGACGCGCTGCTGCTCTCCGCCCGACATCTGTGACGGCTTATGGTGCATGCGTGCCTCGAGGCCCAAGAGCGTTAAAAGACGCCTCGCCTCGGCTCTGGCAACACGCTCTGACTTTCCGGCAATCATTTGCGGGATAACCACATTATCCTCGGCCGAAAATTCCTTCTGCAAATGATGGAATTGATAGACCACGCCAATGGTTTCGCGGCGGATGGCCGTGCGTTTGTCGTCAGAGAGTTTCAGGCATTCGCGTCCGCTGATATAGACTTCGCCGGCATTGGGCTTTTCCAGAAGGCCTGCGGCGTGCAGCAGAGTTGACTTACCGGATCCGGACGGGCCGATGAGGCCTACCATTTCGCCTGGAAAAATATCAATATCCGCGCCGGACAAAACCGTTAGTTCGGACGGACCAGATTGATAAGAACGGTGCAGGTTACGCACAGAGAGAATGGGACGGGTTTGGTTCATATCACGCACCCCTATTCATATCTCAGCGCGTCGACGGGGTCGACTTTGGAAGCGTTCAGCGCCGGGAACAGCGTTGCGGCGGCAGAAATCAGAAACCCCCAAAACGCCACGCCGAAGACTTCCGTCCAAACAATCTTGGCCGGTATGCCGCCGGAGAGTTGATAGACATCTTCCGGGAAAAGCTCTGTCCCAGTCACGAATTCTATTGCGACTTGAATGGCCCCAATATTGAGGCAAAATAGAATTCCGAAAACCAGCCCGGCCAGCGTTCCTAAAATACCTATCATCGCCCCGGACATGAAAAAGATACGCAGGACGCCGCCTCGAGACGCGCCAATGGTTCTTAATATCGCAATATCTTTGGATTTGTTTTTCACGAGCATGATCATGGAGGCCAGAACCGGAAAGGCCGCGATTACAACCACCACCATGAAGATGAACCGCATCGCGATTTGCTCGGTGCGAAGGGCCGTCGCGATTGTGGCGTTCCTGTCTTTCCAGGTCGTGATGAAAACAGGTTCCTGAGCCGCATTGCCAACGGGTTTCTTGAGTGTCTCTATCATATCGGGGTTAAATAGCCGGAGCTGAATTTCCCCTGACAGTTTGCCGCCGTCGAACAGGAGCGTCGCCTCTTCAAAATCCATATAAATATAGGTCTGGTCCGTCTGAAGCAGACCGACTTCGAACACCGCACCGATTGTATAAACTTTTCGGATCGGCTGAGGCCCGGTTACGGTGGTGCGCGTCCGAGGAGAAAAAATCATCAGCCTGTCCCCGGCCCGAAGGCCTAGCCCCGCCGCCAATCGGCTTCCGATTGCGATAGTCTCCTCTGATCCCTCACCTTGGCCAAAACTTTCCAGACTGCCTTGCGTGATGGATTGCGATATCAGGTCATAATTTTTGAGATTATCCGGACGGATACCAATGATTTGCGCCAAGGCAAACTGGCCATTGGCCTGGACACCTGTGTAACTTTGATTGAACTGGAAAGCTTCTTCGACGCCTGGAACGGTCATGAGGCGTTCTTCCATCTCCCGCATGCTCTCCGGCGTGGGCTGCGGGGACGAACTTGCCACATACATATGGCCTTCACTGCCCACGGTCAGGCGTATCATATCATCGCGAAAGCCGTTCATGATCGACATGATGATAATCATCGCGGCGATAGCGAGCATGATGCAGGTAAAGGAAATGGCGGCGATCAGACCGACCCCGCCCTGAGTTTTCTTTGCCCGCAAATAGCGCATGGCAATGCGGCGCTCGATCGCGCCGAAAGGTTTGTTTTGCTTTATGGCAAGCTCTTGGCTCAAGAGCCGAGTTCCGTTTGCAGGAAGACAATAGCGGCCGCCGGGCTCAGTTCCTGTTTCTCGCCGGTGCGGCGGGATTTGATTTCGACGACGCCGTTCTTCAATCCGCGCGGCCCGATAGTGACCTGATACGGCAAGCCAATCAGGTCCATTCGAGAAAACTTCACCCCTCCGCGATCCGATGTATCGTCATAGAGGGGATCGCAGCCCGCCTCAGTAAGTTGTCTGTAAATGTCTTCGCAAGCGGCATCCGCTTCGGCGTCGCCGGATTTCAGATTGATAATTCCAACGCCAAAGGGGGCCACGGATTTCGGCCAGATAATGCCGTCTTGATCATGGCTGGCCTCGATAATACCGCCGACCAAGCGGGAAACCCCGACGCCGTAAGAGCCCATCATGACAACATGTTCTTTCCCGTCTGGCCCCATGACTTTCGCTTTCATCGGGCCGGAGTATTTGTCGCCAAAATAAAAGATGTGGCCGACCTCAATGCCGCGGGCTGTGAGCTGCTTGTCTTCCGGTATCTTCGCAAATTCATCCGCGTCATGCATTTCGTCGGCGGCCGCATAGAGCGCCGTTCTGGCCTCTACATGGTCTGACAGATCGTCGGAAAAGTTGACGTCTCCCGGGGCGTCCATTTCCACCAGGTCTTTGTGGCAGAAGACTTCGCTTTCTCCTGTCTCCGCCAGAATAACGAATTCATGGGACAAATCCCCGCCAATCGGGCCCGTATCCGCTTTGACCGGGATCGCTTTGAGGCCCAATCGTGAGAAAGTATTCAGATAAGCCACAAACATCTTGTTGTAAGACAGGCGAGCGGCATCCTTGTCGATATCAAAGCTGTATGTGTCTTTCATGAGGAATTCGCGGCCCCGCATCACGCCGAAACGCGGGCGTCTTTCGTCGCGGAACTTCCATTGAATATGATAAAGAAGTTTAGGTAAGTCCTTGTAAGAACGGACATAACTGCGGAAAATATCCGTAATCATATCTTCATTGGTCGGGCCGTATAGCATTTCGCGGTCGCCCCGGTCTGTAATGCGGAGCATTTCGGGACCGTAAGCGTCATAGCGCCCTGTCTCTTTCCAGAGATCCGCGCTTTGGATCGTCGGCATGAGCATTTCGACCGCGCCGGCTTTGTTTTGTTCCTCGCGAACAATCCGTTCTATATTCCGCAAAACTTTCAAGCCGAGAGGCAGCCAGCTATAAATGCCGGCGCTGTTTTGCTTAATCATCCCCGCCCGCAACATATATTGGTGCGAGGCAATCGTGGCTTCGGCCGGGGTTTCTTTCAAAAGCGGCAGGAAGTAATTGGAAAGACGCATAAAAAACTCGATTTAATAAAGTCTTGGCATAACCCGACTTTTCCCAAGCAACAAGCCAAAGGCGCGGTTGAGTATAAAATTATGTCCTAGAAAGAACGCTCAATATTCATTCTGCTTTACTAAAGCGCCAAACATATCCCAACTGACCCAACCGGAGGCGATTACGACGCAAGTTATGGCCCAGATAATAGTGGCCACGATTGTCGTGATAATGAATTTCTTCTTAATCTGGCTGTCAACGGGCGCGCCGGGCTCTGAGCCCTTCACGATATCATTTGATTCGGCCTGTCCCTTTATCCCAATGGGCAAAATGCCAAACAGCACCACCCACCAGATGATGAGATACATAACAAAGAGGGAAAACCAATTCATGGGAGTTCGCCTTAATGACTTTCCATCAATTCAATCAATACGCCGCCGGCATCTCCGGGATGGAGGAAGACCACGGGCGTGCCGTGTGCGCCGATGCGGGGTTCGCCCAAAACGCGCATACCGCGTTTTTCCATCAGGGCCTTGGCGTCATGAATATCTTCAACTTCAAAACAGATATGATGCTGCCCGCCTTTAGGGTTTTTCTCCAAGAACTTGATAATAGGTGACTTTTCTCCGTAAGGCTCGATCAACTCGACCTGGCCGCTCGGTAAATTGACGAAAGCAAATTTGACGCCCTGAGGCTCCAGAACTTTCGGCTCTGTACAGTCTGTTGCGCCGAGAACGTCCCGGTAAAATGTCAGAGCTTTTTCGATATCCGGAACGGCAACGCCGACATGGTTTAAGGGGCCAATCATGTTTTCACCTTATGGGCTATGACTTCAACTATTGTGCGCTTATCAGTCCGCTCTCTGACGCGGCGCTTAATTTTAGACGTCAGCTTTTCTTCTATCAACTCTTCGTCCTTGAGCGCTCTTTGCGAGAGATCGTCATAGCCTTCCATCGCGGCGTCTTCGACAATATCCAACAGGACTTCGAGAATCTCGCCGTTTTTGCCCTCGGGGAAACCACTAATGCGGGGTTCAGGACCGCTGATGATGCGGCCTTTCTGATCAACCACGAGGCTGACGCTCACATGGCCGGCATAGGCCATTTTCCGGCGAAGACGCAGGCCTTCATCCAATGACGAAACAATTGCCGTTCCGTCCTGATGGAGGCGGCCTGACGGGGTGATATCCACCACTTCAGGCCCGTTTGGCGCAATACGAATCATTTCTCCGTTCCTCGGCGGGTAGGCTTTTTTAATGCCGAGCGATTTGGCAAGCCGCGCATGTTCCAGCAGGTGACGACGTTCGCCGTGAACGGGAATAGCGATTTCCGGCTGTACCCAGTCATACATGCGGGTCAGCTCGTCCCGACACGGATGACCGGAGACATGAATTGGGCGGTCTTTTTCCGTCACAATGTGCACCCCGTCATCCGCCAATGCATTCTGCAAGGCGAAGATATTCTTGTCATTGCCCGGAATGATTTTGGACGAGAAGATGACCACATCCCCTTCCCCGAATTTCACATTACGGTGCTGCCCGGCGGCAATACGGGACAGAGCCGCGCGCGGCTCACCCTGACTGCCGGTGCAGAGGTATAAAACATGGGCCGACGGCATGGAGGTCGCTTCTTCCTCGCTCAGCAAAGCGCCGATGTCTTTTAACAGACCCACAGATTTTGCCGCGCCGACCAAGCGTTTCATGGAGCGTCCGACGAGGCAGACGGATCTGTCATTTTCTTTGGCCGCCATCATGACGGATTCCAGACGGGCGACATTGGACGCAAAGGCGGCCACAGCCACGCCGGCGCCTTTATATTCGCGGATAACCTTTTCTAGTTCCTCGCGGACCCACTCTTCGGACCCCGCTTCGCCGGGCGTAAAGACATTGGTTGAGTCGCAGATCATGGCCGTGACGCCCGCCTTGCCCAATTCACGCAATGCCTGCTCGTCCACGGGTTCGCCGATTTGCGGCGACGGATCAATTTTCCAGTCCCCCGTATGGAGTACGGTTCCGAGAGCGGTCTTGATAACCAGAGCATTCGGTTCCGGTATCGAATGCGTCAGCGTGATCATGTCAAAATCAAACGGGCCGAGGCTGAAGGAGCCTTTCAAGGGCACGTCCCGAAGCTCGACACTGTCCAGCAGGCCGAATTCACTGAGACGGTCTTTGACCAGATACATGGTGAAAGGGGTTGCGTAGACGGGGCAGCGAAGGCGCGGCCAAAGGCGGGCCAAGGCCCCCATATGGTCTTCATGGGCATGGGTCAGCACAATACCGAGGATATTGCTGCGCTGCTCCTCCAGGAAGGAGATATCCGGCATGATGATTTCCACGCCGGGCGTGTCCGGCCCGCCAAAAGTCACGCCGATATCGACGATAACCCATTGACGATCCTCCTCCGGGCCAAAGCCGAAGGCGTTTAGGTTCATCCCGATTTCGCCGCTTCCGCCCAAAGGCAAAAAGACGAATTCATCGTCCTGTTTTTTATGTCTTGTCATAAATTTTCTTTGTTCTGACTTAGATGTCAGTGTTTGTTTTAATTTTGCGGCTATTTTCTGTTCAGCCGCCAGATTTCATATAGGCCGTCAATCGTGAGTTTCGAGTCGTAATGCTGAATTGTCGCGGAGGCCCCTTCGAAGAGAGACGCCACGCCGCCTGTTCCAATCACGGTAAAGTCGCGGCCATCCTCGTCAATGATCTGTTTCACCAGACCATCAATCAAGCTGATATATCCCCAGAATATACCGGATTGCATTGCGCCGACCGTATTTTTCCCAACCACCCTGGCGGGTTTTTTAATTTCGATTCGCGGCAGTTGCGCTGCCGCCTCGTGAAGGGCTTTGACGGAGAGGTTGATACCGGGTGCGATAATGCCGCCTTCGAAATGACGGTCAGCCGACACAATATCAAAGGTCGTGGCCGTGCCGCTATCGACGATAATAAGCGGACCGACATATCGGGTTACCGCCCCAAGCGCCGTCACAAGCCTGTCCGCACCGACCTGTTCCGGGTTATCAATCCGAACGCCTATGCCAATATTGACGCCTTCCTCACCCACAATGATCGGATCAATGTTCAAATGGCGACGCGATAGATTGCGCATATTGAACAAGGATTGTGGCACAACTGTCGAAATCACGCAGTCTGTAATATCCTTGAAGCTCAATCCCTGCATTTCCAGGAGCTGGTGGAACCAGACCGCATATTCATCTGCCGTCCGGGTCGAATCCGTCGCGATGCGCCATTCAATTATCCAGTCCTTGCCGTCGTGGATGGCAAAAAGCGTATTGGTATTTCCGGTATCTATGGCGAGCAGCATATTGATTTCCTAAAGCAGGACATCGCCCGCAACTATGTCCTGCAAGGTGCCATTGGCGAGCCGTAATCGCAATGCTCCATTTTCGCCGAGCGTTTCGAAGCGACCCGTTATCTGTTCACCCTCCAGATTGACCGTGATTGTTTCCCCCAGTCGGGCGGCGCGGGCGAGCCATTCCTGACGAATAGACGCAAATCCGCCGGATTGAAGGGCGTTTAGCCCATCCGTCACGAAATGGGCGAGTTGAGCCAGGACGGGCTCAGGGCCTGCAAATATCGGCTCCGGCGTGTTTAGTTGTGTCTCGGGAATATGCTCAAGAAGGTGGGTGACGGGATAGGGCGCGTCTTCGGGATGGCCGAGCAGGTTCAGGCCTACCCCTATGATTAACCATCCCTCCCCGGCTTCGAGCAATATTCCGGCAATTTTCGCGCCGCCGACCAGAACGTCATTGGGCCATTTCAACCGGATTAAATCCGGGTCGATATAATGTTCAAGTGTTTGCGCCAGAGCGAGCGCTACGACAAAACTGGAAAGAGGTTTAAGCCCCGGGTCTGCGGCCCAGGGGTAGAGGCCGCTGGCATAAAGATTACCCTTCTTGGGCACCCACTCTCGCCCCCGCCGGCCCCGCCCTTTGGTCTGGTTTCCCGCCCTTACCCAAACCGGCTCAGTCACTTTCGCCTGGGTCAGCTCTTTCACCACATCCTGTGTGGAGTCGACCTCATCGAAATAGAGAAACTTCAAAGGAGGTATCCGCTAAAAAAGACTTTCGGCCGCGCGCGTGATCAGACCCTGTGCGCCCGTCGAAATACCGGGAAGCAAGAGGAGAGGTAAAATCAACAAACCGCTGACCAGGCTGAGAAAGCGCAGATTTTGCGGCGCTTCGACAAATTCATGCCGTTCTTCGTCAAACCACATCGTCTTGATGACGCGGAGATAGTAAAACGCGCCAATAACAGAGGCCACCAAAGCGATTACGACCAAAGGCATTAATCCGGCATTTGCGGCGGGGAGGAAAGCAAACAGCTTACCAAAGAAGCCGAGCAAGGGCGGAATGCCCATGAGCGAGAACATGAACAGCGTCATTAAGATGGCCATACCCCTGTTAGAGGTCGAGAGTCCTGCCAGATCTGAAATCTGCTCTACCATGCCGTTGCGAATACGCATTTGGAGGATGAGCGCAAAGATACCGATGACTGTAATGACGTAAATACTCATAAAGATAAGCATACCTTGCACGCCGGCCATCGTCCCCGCCGCCAATGGCACGAGCGCATAGCCCATATTGGCAATCGAGGAATAGGCCATCAGTCGTTTGATATTGGTTTGCTGCAAAGCGCCAAACGCGCCGACGACCATGGAGAGCACGGAAAGCACGATTATCACCTGCTGCCAGCTTTCCGTGATGCCTTCAAACGGTCCGACCAAAACGCGGGCAATCAAAGCCATAGCGGCAAATTTCGGCGCGGCGGAGAAAAAGCCTGTAACAGGCGTAGGGGAGCCTTCATACACATCGGGCGTCCACATGTGGAACGGCGCAGCGGAAATTTTGAACGCCAGGCCGCAGAGCAGGAAGACCATACCCGCAACAATACCCGGCGTTGTCCCGGACTCGCTCACGGCGGCTGCGATTTCGGCAAATTCGAGGGATCCTGTAAAGCCGTATATCAGCGAGGCGCCGTAGAGCAGAAGGCCAGACGACAAGGCCCCCAGTACGAAATATTTCAGACCGGCTTCGGAAGCCCGCAGACTGTCGCGATTAAAAGCCGCCATCACGTAAAGCGCCAGAGACTGCATCTCGATACCGATGTAAAGTGATAGGAGTGTGTTGGCCGAAGCCATGATGGACATGCCGAGAACGCAATAAAGCGTCAGAACGGAATATTCATAGCGCTCAAGTTTTTCAGTTTCAAAATAGGACTTCGAAAAGAGCAAAGCCGCGGCGGCGGCCAGACCCAAGATCAGTTTCACATAATGGCTGAACCCGTCAACAATCAGCTGCCCTTCAAAGGCCATGCCTTCCGGGCGTCCCAAAATGAAGGAGCTGAGAGCAAAGATAACGAGAATCGCAATGGCGTAGTAACGCGCAAACCCCGCGCGATCTTTGCCGCCCCAAAACCCAAAGCCCAGCAAAAGCGAAGCCGAAACGGCAAGCAGAAGCTCGGGCGCAAAAAGTGAGAGTGTTTGCAACATTGTTACGGCACCTCCGCCAGAGCCGCCTGGCCCGTGGCTGCATTGAAATTGGCGATCAGATTTTCAACTGAGGCGCCAGTAATATCAGTAATAAGGGACGGATAGACACCCAAAAGAATTGTCATGACGGCGAGAGGCGTCAGAATAATCCATTCGCGTTTCGTCATATCCGCAATATCCTCAAGCTTATCATTGACGGTCTCGCCAAAGATAATCTCGCGGTAGAGATACAGCGCGTAAACGGCTGACAGGATCATACCGAAAGCGGCGCCAAAGGCGAGCCACGGACTGACCTGATAGGCCCCGATCATGGACAGGATTTCCCCGACAAAGCCGGATGTGCCCGGTAGACCGACATTCGCCATGGTAAAGAGCAGGAAGAAGGCGGCGTAAACCGGCATCTTGCTGACCAGACCGCCATAAAAGGCGATTTCGCGTGTGTGCATCCGGTCATAGACCACACCGACCAGGAAGAAGAGCGCGCCGGAGATGACCCCGTGTGAGAGCATCTGGAAGATACCGCCCTGAATGCCCTGCAAGTTGAAAGCAAAAATACCCAGAGTCACAAATCCCATATGGGCGACAGAGGAATAGGCGATCAGCTTTTTCATATCCTTCTGACGATAAGCCACAAGCGACGTATAGATAATCGCAATAACGCTCATCCAATATATGATCGGCGCGAGCTGAAGGCTTGCATTAGGAAAAAGCGGCAAGGAGAAACGCAGGAAACCATAACCGCCGAGTTTCAACAGAATACCTGCCAGTATGACGGAGCCGGCTGTCGGCGCCTCCACGTGGGCATCCGGCAACCATGTATGAACCGGCCACATTGGCATCTTGACGGCGAAGGAAGCAAAAAAGGCGAGCCATAGCCAGGTCTGCACCCCGCCCGGAATATCCAGATCATTGATAAGGACCCGCATATCCGTTGTCGGCGCGCCGAATTGCTGCCCGCTAAAGTTATAAATATAGATAATCGCGGCGAGCATCAGCACAGAGCCAAGAAGCGTGTACAGGAAGAATTTATAGGACGCATAAACCCGGTTCTTCCCGCCCCAAACGCCGATTATAATAAACATCGGAATGAGAACGGCTTCGAAGAACAGATAGAAGAGCACCAGATCAAGCGCGCAGAACACGCCAATCACCAGGCTCTCCAGAATGAGGAAAGCGACCATATATTCCAGGACGCGGTCTTTGATTGAGGTTTGGCTCGCAAAGATACAGAGCGGCGTCAGGAAAGCGGTCAACAGGATGAACAGGATGGAAATCCCGTCCACGCCCATTCGGTATTCAATACCGCCGCCAAGCCAGGGCGTGTCTTCAACAAATTGGAAGCCGGCCTTCGTCGTATCAAAGTCCAGAACCAGAATAACTGAGAGCAAGAACACGACGCCAGAGACCAACAGGGCCACCCAGACGGAGTTTTTGGCCAGTTGTTCCTGTGCGTCCGGCTTGGAAATCTTGGACATGAACATCAGCAGGACGCCAATAACGAGCGGCGTAAAAGTGATGACGGAAAGTATAGGATAGCCTTCAAACATATCAGCCTCCTACCCCGCGGAATGCCACGACAATCAGCACAGCGACTCCCAACAACATGATAAAGGCATAGTGATATAAATAGCCTGTTTGGATTTTAGACAGGCGCTTAGCCGCCCCTGAAGCAAATTTGGCAACACCGTCCGGGCCGTAGCCGTCAATGATTTTCTCATCACCGACTTTCCAGAATTTATCGCCCAGGAAATTCACAAGCTTCACGACAGTGACGTTGTAAAGCTCGTCAATATACCATTTGTTCAATAGGAAATTGTAGAGCGGACCGCCGCCTGTTTCCTGAACGTGGCTGATTTTCTCTTCGACCGAACCGCGCATATACATGAACCAGGCAATGACGAAACCAGTCACAGACATGACCAACGGCAAGAGGAGTACCCAGAACGGATAACCATGCACTTTGGCAAAGAGCCAACCAAACAGGCCGCCAGGCGTGGGCTCTGCGTGAGTGGCATCTGTCGCGGAACCCGGTGCCATGGCATATAGATTTTCCGGTGCGATTGCGGCGTGATGCTCTCCGGCCGCAATCGGAAGGGCGCCGTGCCAGAAGTCTCCGGCATTGCCCATAAAGAAGGAATAGAAAACCGCGCCGGCAAAGACAGCCCCAATACTCAGAGCGACAAGTGGCAGACGCATAACCCAGGGGCTCTCATGTGCGTGATCCAGCGTATGGTGATCGCCGCGAAACTTTCCGTGGAACGTCATGAAGATAAGACGCCAGCTATAGAAACTTGTCATCAGCGCCGCGACCAAGCCGACCCAGAAGGCGAAAGCCGCCGCATTGCTCTCGGCAGAGCCGGAATAAGCCGCTTCAATAATCGCGTCTTTGGAGAAGAAACCGGCAAAACCGATAGAGGTACCTGGTATACCAATACCTGTAATCGCCAATGTCCCGATAATCATGGTGATATAGGTCCACGGCACTTTCTTTCGAATGCCGCCCATACGGCGCATATCCTGTTCGTGATGAAGCGCGTGGATAACGGATCCCGCGCAAAGGAAGAGCAAGGCCTTAAAGAAGGCATGGGTAAAGAGGTGGAACATCGCCGCGTTATAGGCGCCCACCCCGGCCGCAAAGAACATATACCCAAGCTGGGAACAGGTTGAATAGGCGATCACGCGTTTAATATCGTTCTGAACCAAGGCCACGGTCGCCGCAAAAAGCGCTGTAAAGGCGCCAATCGCTGTGATGAAACCGGAGGTCATCGGCGCGGCATCGTAAATAGGATAGGCGCGGCAAACGAGGAACACACCGGCGGTCACCATTGTCGCGGCATGGATAAGCGCCGAAACAGGGGTTGGACCTTCCATCGCATCGGGCAGCCAAACATGAAGAACGAACTGAGCGGATTTGCCCATCGCGCCGATAAAGAGAAGAAACGCGATCAATTCCATTGCGTTAAATTGCATGCCGAGGAATGACAGAACGCGATTTGAATTATCTCCAATGGCGTTAAAAACGGTTTCAAACTCGACAGAGCCAAAGACGAGGAAGATCGTCATGACGCCGAGGGCCAGACCAACATCCCCAACCCGGTTCGTGACAAAGGCTTTGATCGCTGCCGCATTGGCAGACGGTTTTTTATAGTAATACCCAATCAGCAGATAAGAGGCGAGTCCCACGCCTTCCCAGCCGAAGAAAAGCTGAATGAAGTTGTCGGATGTGACCAACATCAACATCGCAAAGGTAAAGAGAGACAGATAGGCAAAGAAGCGCGGTTTGAACTCGTCCTCTTCCATATAGCCCCAGCTATAAAGGTGAACGAGCGAGGAGACCGTATTCACAACGACCAGCATAACCGCCGTCAGCGTATCGATTTTAAAGGCCCAATTTGCCTGCAGACCGCCGACATCCATCCAGCGCAGAACCGTGATTTCCAGTTCCTTATGCCCCATCCCCACTTGAATGAGAGACACCCAAGACAAGGCGGCGGACACAAACAGGAGCGCCGTTGTGATAAGCATGGAGGGTTTTTCCGGCAGAAGCTGCCTGCCCAGACGCGTGCCCATCAAGCCCGCAAGAGCTGCGCCTAATAGCGGCAGAAAGACAATTAGATGATACATGTCCCTAGCCCTTCATCAGGTCGATATTTTCGACCGCGATGTTCCCTCTGTTACGGAAATAAACCACCAAAATGGCGAGACCGACGGCTGCTTCTGCCGCCGCAACCGTCAGGATAAACAAGGCAAAAATCTGCCCGGCCATCGGATTGCTTGTGGCCGTTTCAACCATGTGGGTCGAAAAGGCGACGAAATTGATGTTCACTGCGAGCAGAATAAGCTCGATACACATTAGGATGATGATGACGTTTTTACGGTTTACGAAAATGCCGAAGACACCAATAGTGAATAATATGGCGGCAACGATAAGATAATGGGATAGCCCGATAGTCATAATGCGCTCCTACCCTAAACCTTGACCAGGCTCGATATCGACCAGCTCTACGCCGTCTTTACGAGTTCGGCCCATTTGATCCATGGCGTTTTGCTTCCGAACACCCGCGCGGTCACGCAGGGTGAGAACGATTGCGCCTATCATTGCCACGAGCAGAACAATACCCGCCGCTTCGAAAAGACCGGCATATTCTGTGTATAGAACGGCTCCGAAACGCTCCAGATTAGAGAGTTCCTGCCCGCGTTCGACAACGGTCTGGGTTTCACCGGCCATGTAAGCGCCGCCGACCAGAACCATTTCCAAAAGCAGGACAATCGCAACCACGGCCCCGATCGGGAGGTAGCTCAGAAACCCCTGTTTCAGCTCGACGAAATCAACATCGAGCATCATGACAACAAAAAGGAAGAGAACAGCAACCGCCCCAACATAGACCAACACGAGTAGAAGGGCGAGAAACTCGGCGCCCATCAGAATGAAGAGGCCTGCGGCAGAGAAAAACGTCAGGATCAGATACATAACGGAATGCACCGGATTGCGACTGGCCACGACCATAAAGGCCGCTGCGACGGCGACAGCCGAGAGCAAATAGAATGAAAGGGCAGTTAACACGATGACAAGTCCTTTAGCAGAGTGAGACTCAGCTGAGTTCCTTTTGGGCGGCTTTAACGATAGGGAGCGTCTAAGGCCAGATTTTTTGCGATTTGATGTTCCCAGCGATCCCCATTCGCCAGTAACTTCTCTTTGTTGTAGTATAGCTCTTCGCGCGTTTCCGTCGCGAATTCATAGTTCGGGCCTTCGACAATCGCATCGACTGGGCAGGCTTCCTGGCACAGACCGCAATAAATACATTTGACCATATCGATATCGTAGATCGTCGTCCGGCGGGATCCGTCAGGGCGAGGCTCGGCCTCAATCGTGATCGCCTGGGCCGGGCAAATCGCTTCGCAAAGCTTGCAGGCAATGCAGCGCTCTTCCCCGCTTGGATAGCGGCGAAGCGCATGTTCACCGCGAAATCGCGGGCTGATTGGCCCCTTCTCGAACGGGTAGTTAATCGTCACTTTGGGACGAAAGAAATATTTCATCGCCAAGACGAACGCACTGCCGAATTCCAGCAACAGGGCGCCACGAATGGCTTGTTTGATACGGGACATATCAGCCACTCCTAAATTTTATCGCCGAGGAATACGACGAAGGTGGACACAAAAACAACCGCGACCAGTGAAGTCGGGAGGAAGACTTTCCATCCCAGCCGCATCAACTGATCATAGCGGTAACGGGGCACGATGGCTTTCACCATCGCAAACAGGAAGAACAGAAACGCCGTCTTCAAAAGAAACCATAAAATTGGCGGCACGAATTGAATGCCAATATCCAGGGGCGCATGCCAGCCTCCGAAGAACAAGACAGTCATGACCGAGCAAAGCAGCATGATATTTACGTATTCGCCGAAGAAGTACATCAGGAAAGGCGTAGAGGAATACTCTACCTGATAACCGGCCACAAGTTCCGATTCCGCCTCTGGGAGATCAAACGGCGGACGATTGGTTTCGGCGAGAGCCGAGATAAAGAACAGAATGCCCATATAGAACATGACGGGGAATAGAAGCAGATTCCAGACCCCGAACTCGCCAAGCGGGTTCAGACGGAACATATTCCAGTTAAATAATCCGCCGGCCTGGTAATTGACGATTTCCGTGAGGTTCATAGAGCCTGTCAGGAAAATAACCGTCAGAATAATAAAGCCGATGGACACTTCATACGAGACCATTTGTGCGGCCGAACGCAGAGCGCCCATAAACGGGTATTTGGAGTTGGACGCCCAGCCGCCAATAATAATACCGTAAACGCCGAGGGAGCTGATCGCCAGAATATAGAGAATACCGATATTGATATCGGAAATCACCCAGCCGGGCGCAACGGGCACCACAGCCCACGCCAGAAAGGCCATAACGAGCGTCAATACAGGGGCTAGAATAAACAGAAACTTGTCTGAACCCGACGGCACAACGATTTCCTTGAAGAAGAATTTCAAGGCGTCGGCAATGGTCTGCAGGAGGCCGAACGCCCCCACCACATTCGGCCCGCGGCGCATTTGAACCGCCGCCCAGATTTTGCGGTCAGCCAGAACAAGTGCGGCCACAAGCAAGGCCAAAACCAGAACAAATCCAAGAACTTGCAGAAATTTCAGAGCAAACCAGACGAGCGGAGACAAATCCCCCCAAAACGGACCTGTTGCCATTATTGTCATCATGTCAGCCATTATTCCGCCGCCACTTTAATATCTTCATCTGCAATCACAGCAGAACACTCCGCCATGACGTTAGACGCCCGCGCAATCGGGTTTGTCAGGTAGAAATCCTCGATTGGGTTTTTCAACGGCTCGCTGGACAACTCTCCTTTTTCGCCCAAATTACTTGGGTCGAAAGAGGCGGCCTCTGCCGCTCCTGGCGCCGTATCCAGACTTAGGAAGGTTGGATGATCGGCAAACAGTTTTTCCCGAAGGACATGGATATTGTCATAGGGGAGAACCTGTTTCAGATGCCCCGAAAGCGCCCGAAGGATTGCCCAGTCTTCTTTCGCCTCCCCTTTTGGGGCCACGGCGCGGTAGCCGAGTTGGACGCGGCCTTCTGTATTGACGTAAATTCCGTCTTTTTCCGTGTAAGCCGCCCCTGGCAAGATGATATCGGCGACATGTGCGCCCGCATCACCGTGGTGGCCTTGGTAAATGACGAAGGCGTCTTTCAGCTTGGACGTGTCCAGCTCATCCGCCGCCATGAGGTAAACAGTTTCGATTTCGCCGGACGCGGCAGCGTCGAGAATAGCGTTTGTAGATTTGCCGCCCTCTCCCGGAAGGAAGCCCATATCGAGACCGGCCACGCGAGACGCGGCCGTGTGGAGGACATTAAATCCATTCCAGTCTTCGCGTACAATTTTGGAGGACATTGCGCCGATAGCATTGAGTAGAGCCGCGCCGTCTTTGCCACGAAGGGCCGCAGAGCCGACAATAACAACCGGGTTTTTCGCGGCCTTGAAAGCTTTTGCAAAGCCGGAGCGCGATTTCGAAAACTTGCCAACATCAGCTGCTGACAATCCGACATGTTCATAATCATAGGTCAGATCAGACGTTTCGCCGATCATACCTATTTCGGTGTTTCCAGTCAGCCAGGCTTTACGGATACGCGTATTCACCAGAGGTGCTTCATGGCGCGGATTTGTTCCGATCAACAATACAGCATCGGCCTTTTCGATGCCGGAGATGGTTGTGTTAAACAAATAGCTCTGTCTTGCACCGCCGCCCAAAACAGATCCGTCCTGGCGGCAATCAATGTTCTTAAGGCCCAGCGTATCGCTGAGATCCTTCATCGCTTTCATGGATTCCGCGTCGCACATGTCCCCAGCAATCACGCCGATTTTTTCGGGGTCGTCGGACATTTTTTCGGCTGCTAAAGCGAGGGCTTCATCCCAGCTCGCGGAGCGGAATTTCCCGTTCTCGCGAATATAGGGTTTGTCGAGACGCTGACGCGCCAGACCGTCCCAGACGAAACGGGTTTTGTCGGAAATCCATTCTTCATTCACGTCGTCATTTACAACAGGAAGAATACGCAGCACAGCTCCGTTGCGGCTATCGACGCGGATATTGGAGCCAACAGCGTCCATTACATCGACGGATTCAACTTTTTCAAGTTCCCAAGGGCGGGCGTTAAAGGAATAGGGTTTGGATGTCAGCGCGCCAACTGGACAAAGGTCAATCACATTGCCGGAAAGCTCGGAGGTCAGCGATTGTTCCAAATAGGTCGTAATTTCGGCGTCTTCGCCGCGAGAGGCCATGCCGATTTCCTGCACGCCGCCGACCTCGGTGACGAAGCGGACGCAGCGCGTACACTGAATGCAGCGGGTCATGATCGTATTGACCAAGGGGCCCATGAATTTATCATCGACCGCGCGTTTATTCTCTTCGAAACGAGAGCTATCGCGGCCATAGGCCATAGCCTGGTCTTGTAGATCGCATTCGCCGCCCTGATCGCAAATCGGGCAATCGAGCGGGTGGTTAATCAGCAGGAATTCCATGACGCCTTCGCGCGCTTTTTTCACCACTTCGGAATTGGTGCGAATATTGGCAGGCGTGCCGTCGCGGTTCGGGCGAAGGTCTTTGACTTGTAAGGCACAAGAGGCTTGCGGCTTAGGGGCGCCTTCCCATTCGACGAGGCACATACGGCAGTTACCGGCCACAGACAGGCGCTCATGATAGCAGAAACGCGGAATTTCCGCGCCGCCATACTCTTCGCAGGCCTGCATCAGCGTGTATTCGCCGGGCACTTCATATTCCGTGCCATCAATATTGATTTTGCGTAGATCGCTCATGCGTCCGGGCCTTCAAAGTCTTCAGATTGTTCCATTAAGGAATTTTCGGTAAGGTGCTGTATTTTTTCGATACGTTCCAATCGAACATGAAATGTATCCAAACGATGGTTCACTTCCGATACGCCTCTCTCAAGATTAGTCATTCGAACATTCATGCTCCGCTGACCGTCTTCGAGGTTGTCGAGACGCTGCTCAATTCTCGTCAACTTGCCATTGATCTGGTGCAGAAGAGGTAAAATCATATCCTGAGTGTTCTCAACCATACCTACTCCGCCGCTTCGACAAAGACAGGTTTATTGACGCGGTAATTATCGATGCGCTCTTCGATTTCGTGGCGGAAGTGACGGATAAGACCTTGAATTGGCCAAGCCGCCGCATCGCCGAGGGCGCAGATTGTGTGGCCTTCGACCTGTTTCGTCACGTCTAGCAGCATATCAATCTCGGACGTTTCCGCCTCGCCTCGTACCATACGTTCCATGACGCGCCACATCCAGCCTGTGCCCTCGCGGCACGGCGTACACTGACCGCAGCTTTCATGTTTGTAGAAATAGGAAATCCGCGCAATCGCTTTGACGACATCGGTGGATTTATCCATAACGATCATCGCCGCCGTTCCGAGACCGGATTGATTTTCGCGTAGCGCGTCAAAATCCATCAGGACCGTATCGCAAATCTCTTTCGGCAAGAGCGGAACAGAGGAGCCGCCCGGAATAACGCATTTCAGATTGTCCCATCCGCCGCGCACGCCGCCGGCATAGGTTTCGATCAGCTTTTTCATCGGGATGGAAAGCGCTTCCTCAACATTGCAGGGCTTATTGACATGACCCGAAATCGAGAAAACCTTCGTCCCTTTATTGTTGTCACGGCCAAATTGCGTCCACCACTCCACGCCGCGGCGCAGGATTGTCGGAACAACCGCGATAGACTCAACATTATTGACCGTTGTCGGGCAGCCATAAAGACCGGCGCCTGCCGGAAAGGGCGGCTTCAAGCGTGGCTGTCCTTTTTTGCCTTCAAGAGATTCCAGCAAAGCTGTCTCTTCGCCGCAAATATAGGCCCCTGCGCCGTGATGTATATAGATATTGAAATCCCAGCCGGAGCCGCAGGCATTCTTACCGACAAGTCCGGCTGCATAGGCTTCATCAATGGCGGCCTGGAGGCGCTGACGCTCTAGAATATATTCACCGCGTACATAGATGTAACAGGCATGAGCCTGCATGGCGAAGGACGCCACAAGACAGCCTTCGATTAGCAAATGCGGTTCATGGCGGAGCATATCGCGGTCTTTGCAGGATCCGGGCTCTGATTCATCAGCGTTGACGACCAGATAATGCGGGCGTTTACCGACTTCTTTCGGCATGAAGGACCACTTTAGGCCTGTCGGGAAGCCCGCACCGCCGCGTCCACGAAGACCGGAAGATTTCACCTGATCGATAATCCAGTCGCGCCCTTGCGATAAAATCGCTTCGGTGCCGAGCCATGCCCCGCGATCGCGCGCGGCGTCGAGGCTCCAGTCCTGAAGTCCGTAAAGGTTCGTGAAAATCCGGTCTTTATCCTGAAGGAGATTTGCCATGGTTATGCTTTACCCTTCTTTTTGGCCGTTGTTTTCTTGCTGGCCGGCTTTTTCTTTGCAGGCTTTTTTGTCCCGGCTTTCTTCTCGGCGGCTTTCAATTCACGGTCCAAGTCTTTTGCCTGTTTGACCCACCCGTCACGCTTAATTCGGCCTGGGAATTTTTTGACTGTCTCTTCAACTTTTTTGACGTCTGCTGCCTTCCAAGCGCCGATCTGGCGATAGTAATAAACGCCTTTTTCATTCAGATCGCGCTCGAAGGCAGGGCCGATACCCTTGATTTTCTTCAAATCATCTTTGGGACCATCTGTCGGGCCGTCTTCGTAGAGAAGCTGAATATCCTTTTTCTGCTTTGCCTTGGCCTCGGTCTCATCTTTCGTCATCCGTTCCGGCGCCGTTTTAGAGGCCCGCGCGGGTTTTCCGGCGAAGGGTTCTTCATCCACCAGACCTTCGGACAAGTCTTTACCAACATTGTCGCCGCGTTTTTTCGGATCCCGGCTGGCTTTTAGCTTCGGATCAACCCAACCGCCGCGTGTGGCGCGTCTTTCTTTCGGGTCCCATTCATAATAATTGAGCTTTGCCTTTTTATCGGCATTGGGAAGCTGAACCATTTTGGTTGTGTGATAAGGCGCGTGACCTTTCAGGGTCAACGCGCCGCCTTCCGGCTCAGAAGTGTGCCGACCGCTCTGCGATCCTGGTTTAGGTGATTTTCCGGCCACCAGATCATCGAGCACAGCCTCAAGAGACTCTGCGGTCAAATCCTCGTAATAATGATCACTTTCGGAATTGGAAATCTGAACCATGGGCGCATTAGCGCAAGAGCCAAGACATTCGACTTCCAGCCAGGACAGCTTGCCGTCTTCTGAAAGCGTGTTTTGCGCGCCGATTTTGCGCTTAAGCATTGCTTTCAAATCGTCAGACCCCCGCAGCCAGCACGGCGTCGTGCCGCAAAGCTGCACATAATGCGTACCAACGGGCTTGAGATTGAACATGGTGTAAAAGGTCGCGACTTCGTAAACGCGAATATAGGCCATGCCGAGCATATCGCCGACCAAGCGCAGAGCCTTCTCCGGCAGCCAGCCGTCGCCGTCTTTCTGAACAATCCAGAGCGCCGGAATCAGGGCCGAGCGCTGCCGCCCGTCAGGATATTTGGCCACCCACTCTTCGATTTCTTTCTTCGCCTTGGCGGAGATTGAAAACTCGTCAGGTTGTCTTATGGCAAGACGCCTAGCACTCATGAGAGACTCCACTCATCGGTCAATTTCTCCGAACACGATATCAAGCGATCCAAGGATCGCTGAAACATCGGCGAGCATATGCCCTTTATTTAGATAATCCATGGCAGCCAAATGCGGGAAGCCCGGCGCGCGGATTTTACAGCGGTACGGCTTATTCGACCCGTCCGAGACCAGATAAACACCGAACTCGCCCTTCGGCGCTTCCACGGCGGTGTAAACCTCGCCTTTCGGGACATGGAAGCCTTCAGTATAGAGCTTGAAGTGATGGATGAGCGCTTCCATGCTCTGCTTCATCACAGCGCGGCGCGGCGGCACGACCTTATTGTCTTCGGTCATAACCGGGCCATTTGGCATTTTTTCGAGACATTGCTGCATGATTTTAACGGATTCATACATCTCGTCCACGCGGCAGAGATAGCGGTCATAGCAATCGCCGTTTTTACCGAGCGGGATTTTGAAATCGAGTTCTGAATAAACTTCGTAAGGCTGAGTGCGGCGCAGATCCCAGGGAATGCCGGAGCCGCGAACCATAATACCGGAAAAGCCCCAATCATAGCAGTCCTGCTTGGACACCACGCCGATATCGACATTCCGCTGCTTGAAAATCCGGTTCTCGGTTAGCAGCGTTTCAATATCCTTGAGCTTTTGCGGGAACTGCTCACACCATACAGCCAAATCATTCAGCAAGGCCTCAGGCAAATCCTGATGCACCCCGCCCGGACGGAAATAATTGGCGTGCATACGGGAGCCGCAGGCGCGTTCATAGAACACCATGAGCTTCTCACGCTCTTCAAAACCCCAGACCGGCGGCGTCAGGGCTCCGACATCCATAGCCTGTGTCGTGATATTCAAAAGATGCGAGAGGATACGTCCGATTTCGGAATAAATCACGCGGATAAACTGCGCACGTCGAGGCACACCGATATTGGCGAGCTTTTCGATCGCAAGACAGAAAGCATGCTCCTGATTCATCGGCGCAACATAGTCGAGACGATCAAAATAAGGCAGCGCCTGAAGATACGTCTTATGCTCGATCAGCTTTTCTGTACCGCGATGAAGTAGACCGATATGCGGATCGACGCGCTCGACGATCTCGCCCTCAAGCTCAAGAACAAGGCGCAACACACCATGGGCCGCAGGATGCTGCGGGCCGAAATTAATGGTGAAATTACGGTCATCACCTTCGAGGATAGCTTCAGTGCTTGCCATGTAATGCCTCCATGGCGTGGATCGTGCTTAGTGGGGGGGGCTCAAGAGTCATTTGACAACGCCCATCTTCAAATTAGACAACTCAGACTCAAGCAAAGCAATTTTATGTAAAGCCATACAATATTTAAATTCTGAAAGATTCCCTCTAATCATCTCAGCATCACTTTCAGCATCAGAAACCCAAGCAGGAACACCATCATAGGACTTCGCAAATCTGGATTCTGTCGCTATCAAATCAAGAGCACGACCAAAATCATCGTGTAAACCTTCGATCTTTAAAAGTTCGATAGATGATACATCTAAAGATTTAGACCGAACCTCTTTGACAAAACTAATTGCAAGAAAACAACTATGTATGGTGGGGTAATCATTTGATTCCGCTAAAATAGCAGTATGCGTAAAAGTATCGTCCGCAAATGCAGAGTCCAATGAAAATAAAACTGCAAACAAACAAAATATAACAGAAGAAGTCCGCATTACGCATCCCCCGCTTTTTCGTCGCCAGGGAGGATATATTTCGCGCCCTCCCAGGGGCTCATGAAATCGAAGCTCCGATATTCCTGCGGGAGGTTGACCGGCTCATAGACCACAGATTTACGCTCTTCGTCATAGCGGACTTCGACAAAGCCGGAGAGCGGGAAATCTTTGCGCAAGGGATACCCTTCAAAACCATAATCGGTCAGCAGGCGGCGCATATCGGGATGCTCGTCAAAGACGATACCGTACATGTCGAAAGCTTCGCGCTCATACCAATTGGCATTTGGAAAGACTTCGGCCACGGAATGAACCGGGATTTCCTCGTCTGTCGTCACCTTGATACGGATACGCGTATTATGCGCCATAGACATCATGTGGTAGACGACGTCAAAGCGGCGCTCGCGCGCGGGATAATCCACGCCGCAAATATCAATCAAAGACGTAAATTTGCAAATTGGATCATCTCGCAAAAATGTGATGACCTTGACGACCTCAGCGCGGCGCGCATTGATCGTCAGCTCTCCAAACGCAATTTCCGCAGAATTTACGGCATCGTCCATTTGGTCGATGATATGGTCTCTTAGGTCTTCCATCTTGTCTTTCTTCCGCTCTCAACGACTAGCGCTGAATATTGCCTTCGCGGCGGATTTTCTTCTGCAATTGCAGGATACCGTAAACGAGAGCTTCGGCTGTTGGAGGGCAGCCGGGCACATAGACATCAACAGGCACGATCCGATCACAGCCGCGTACAACGGCGTAGGAATAATGATAGTAGCCACCGCCATTGGCGCAGGACCCCATCGAGATGACATAGCGCGGGTTCGGCATTTGGTCGTAAACTTTACGAAGCGCCGGCGCCATTTTGTTCGTGAGCGTTCCCGCGACGATCATAACGTCCGACTGACGAGGGGAGGCGCGCGGGGCAAAGCCAAAGCGCTCGACATCATAACGCGGCATGGACGCCTGCATCATTTCCACCGCGCAGCACGCCAGACCAAACGTCATCCACATCAAGGACCCCGTACGCGCCCAGGTGACGAGATCGTCGGAGGCAGCCGTGATAAATCCCTTATCGGCCAGCTGATTGCTCAGCCCATCGAAAAATGGGTCATGTTTTTTAGGGTCATAAGCGGGCGAGCCCATGTCCCGGGCCGCTTCGCCGTAATTATTTTCGGGTGTCAGGATAGCCATAGTCCTCTCCTATTCCCAATCCAGTGCGCCGCGCTGCCATGCATAAGCCAGGCCCGCCGCCAATTCCGCGAGGAAAATCATCACAACGGCCCAACCCCAGAAATCCACCTGATCAAGTGTCACGGCGTAGGGAAAGAGGAAGGCGACCTCGATATCGAAAATGATAAAGAGGATTGCGACGAGATAAAAGCGCACGTCAAATTTCATCCGCGAATCGTCAAACGCATTAAATCCGCATTCATAAGTCGAGATTTTTTCGGCATCAGGGTTGGACGGCGCAAAAATTTTGGCCGCACCCAAAAACACAAGACTTAGAGCCGTGGCGATCGCAAAAAGGATAATAACCGGTAGATATTCCAGTAAAAACTCGTTCATGACAGCTCTTATTACTTGTCTTAAAATTCGACCTGAAAGCGAGACCTGAAAGTGTCCGGGACTCACGATTACACAATGTCCACAATCGGGCGGAACCTAGAGATGCGGCCACCAGATTGCAACAGTCCTTTAACGTGAAAACCACAGCTTTTCCACTGCGACAATTACACTAAATATGCGAATAAGTCGCAATAAAAGAAAGGCTTAGAGAGCTCTTATTAAGCGTCTTTTGTCACCGGCAGAATGAGCATATCCCCGACCTCAACTGTTTTCGGCTGGGAGACAGCATAGGTTACGGCTCTGGCAATATCGTCCGGCCTTAGCGCGTCGGGCTTCTCATCGTCGAAAAAGGCCGTATCGACCATGCCCGGCTCGATAAGGGTCACTCTACATCCCGACCCTTTTAATTCACCTCGCAAATTATATGCGAGCGCGTTCGCCGCATGTTTGGAAACGGAATACATGGATCCATCCAGATAGCGGCGCCCTGCCACGGAGCCTGTCACCACGACATGACCCTCAGCCTTTTTGATATACGGCAAAGCGGCCTGAATCGTCTTGGCGAGGCCCATAATATTTATATCGACAATCGCCTGCCAGCTGTCCTGCGGCGCCTCGGAAAACCCGCCGGGTTTGCCGCCCGTCCCCGCATTGGCAAAGACGGCGTCGATCTGGCCGAATGTGTCATTGGCGATTTCAAAACATTTTTCTACTTGAGCCGAATTGGTCACGTCGCAATCCAGCACAAGCGATTTTCCCTCTGGCAATTCGGAAGCAATCTTTTCAAGTTCGTCAACAGACCGCGCGGCGAGCGCGACATTCCAGCCTTCATTTCCGAGCCGTATCGCCGTGGCTTTGCCGATACCGGACGACGCGCCTGTGATGAAAATGGTCTGTGTTTTATTCTGATCGCTCATGATTTTCTCCTGTGGTTCCTTAAATGAACCAGAGAAAACCGAGAACGTTCCGACAACTGTCTGCAGAACCCGAAGTGAGGTCTTTAAAACCCTTCTCTCTTGAAAAAATTACTCCGCCGCGTCCATCAGAGGCACCTCCAGACGCGTCAGCATTTCCTTTGGAATGACCTGCCAAAAATTGGCGCGTTCGAATTCCCATTCCGAGAGGAGTTTTTCCGAAAATTCCGACCCTGTGAGCTCGGCATGGCGGCGGATAAGGTTCTTGCATTCCTCTTCGTAATGCTCTGAGCCAAATCGCTGCCAGACAACACTGTCCGGATTGACGGCCTTCTCAAACCGTTTCTTGGCGTCATAGACATAGGCCATACCGCCTGTCATGCCGGCGCCGAAATTGTCTCCGACAGAGCCAAGAATAACCGCGATGCCACCCGTCATATACTCACAGCCATTTGTGCCGCAGCCTTCCACGACGGTGACAGCGCCGGAATTGCGGACACAGAAACGCTCTCCAGCCCGGCCCGCTGCCATCAAGAGGCCTTTGGTTGCTCCGTAAAGGCAGGTATTCCCGATAATGGCGCTACTATGCCAGTCAATCGGTGTGTGACCTTGTGGGGAGACGATAATTTCTGCCCCTGAAAGCCCCTTGCCGACATAGTCATTGGCGTCGCCGTCCAAGACGAGGCGCAAGCCTTTCATGCCGAACGCGCCCAGAGACTGCCCGGCGGAGCCACGAAGCCGTACGGTAAGCTGTCCATCCGAGACGCCGTCCGCGCCAAAGGTTTTGTAAAGATGAGAACTTGTCCGAGTGCCGACGGCGCGGTGCGTGTTTTCTATACCGTAAGTCAGATAGGTTTTTTCGCCGCGCTCAAAGAACTGGCCTGCATCCGCGACGATCTTTTCGTCTAAAGAGTTCGGCACTTCGACGCGTTGCAAACGCGTATCCTTGACCCGTTCATTATCGACCCGTGCGAGGATCGGATTCAAGTCCAGATCGTCGAGGTTTTCCGCGCCGCGGCTAACCTGTACCAACAGATCAGAACGGCCAATTACATCGTCCAGCGATTCAAACCCAAGTTCGGCCAGAATTTCGCGCACGTCTTCGGCAATGAAAGTCATCAGATTGATAACTTTCTCCGGCGTTCCGGTGAACTTCTCCCGAAGCGCCGGATCTTGAACGCAAACGCCCACCGGGCAGGTATTGGAATGGCACTGGCGCACCATGATACAGCCCATCGCCACGAGAGAGAGCGTGCCGATACCGTATTCTTCCGCGCCGAGCATCGCCGCAATCACGATGTCGCGGCCCGTTTTAAGCCCGCCATCTGTCCGGAGCGTGACGGAGTTTCGGAGATTGTTCAGTGTCAGAACCTGATGCGCTTCTGAGAGACCGAGCTCCCACGGCATACCCGCATATTTGAGCGATGTGTTGGGGGACGCGCCTGTTCCGCCATTATGGCCCGCTATGAGGATGGTATCTGCTTTAGCCTTGGCGACCCCGGCGGCGATTGTGCCAACGCCGGAAGACGCGACAAGTTTGACGGCCACACGCGCAGTCGGATTGATCTGTTTCAGGTCGTAAATCAGCTGCGCCAAATCCTCGATGGAATAGATATCATGATGCGGCGGCGGCGAAATCAGGGTCACACCCGGCGTCGCGTTTCGGAATTTCGCAATCATTTCCGTGACTTTGAAACCGGGGAGCTGACCGCCCTCCCCCGGCTTGGCGCCTTGGGCCACTTTTATTTCAATTTCATAACACTGGTTGAGATATTCCGCATTCACGCCGAAACGCCCGGAGGCAATCTGCTTGACCGCAGAGTTCGGATTATCGCCATTTGGCAATGGATTATAGCGGGCGCGATCTTCGCCGCCCTCACCCGAGACGGATTTCGCCCCGATCCGGTTCATCGCAATGTTCAGCGTGCCATGCGCTTCCGGCGACAAGGCGCCCAGCGACATACCCGGCGTACAGAAACGCCGCCGGATTTCATTGACGCTTTGGACGCGTCGAACTGGTAAAGATTTGGAGGTCGTCCGAAAGTCCAGCAAGTCCCGAATTTGTATCGGGTCCGCCGAATTCACGGTCTCGGCATATTGTTTGTAGAGCTTATAATCTTCGCGTCCGACAGCTTCCTGTAGCATGTGGATCATATCCGCCTTATAAGCGTGACGCTCCCCTCGCGCGCGAACCCTGTAAAGCCCGCCCACAGGCAAGCGCACAACAGCGCTATCATAGGCTTTTTCATGAGCCTCCAAAACTTTGGCCTCAAGACCGGCCAAGCCGATACCTGAAATCCGGCTTGTCATGCCCGGGAAATTGGCGCCGACCAGAGCGCGGGACAGACCCATGGCTTCGAAATTATTGCCGCCCCGATAAGACGAGATAACGGAAATGCCCATTTTAGAGATAATTTTAAGAAGGCCGCCTTCGATAGCCGCTTTATATTGCGCTACCGCTTCGTCGCCGCTCATATCCAACAATCCGCGTTTTACGCGGTCCATCAGAGAATCCTGCGCCATGTAAGCATTTACGCAGGTCGCGCCTGCTCCGATCAAGACGGCAAAATAATGCGTGTCGAGACATTCAGCCGATCGGACTAGGATGGAGCAAGAGGATCGCAATCCGTCATTCACCAGAGCCGTTTGAACCGCGCCGGTACAGAGGATCATAGGCGCCGCGGCGCGGGTTTCATTCGTATTTTCGTCCGTCAGAACGATATTTTCGACGCCGCGCGCCACCGCGTCTTTGGCTTCTTCGCGAATGCGCCGAAGCGTATCACGCAGAGCGCGTCCGCCGGACTCTTCGCCTTCAGGAACCGGGAAAGTACAGTCAATCAAAGTGATTTTATCGCCCACCATTTTGACGAACCGATCATACATACCGGTCGTCAGAACTGGACTGTCGAGCACATACATTTCGTTCGTCTGCGCGCCTGTCTCGGACAGAATATTACGAAGGTTTCGAAAACGGGTCTTGAGCCCCATCACCCGTGTTTCGCGTAAGGGATCAATTGGCGGGTTTGTAACCTGAGAAAAGTTCTGGCGGAAATAATGCGATAAAGGCCTGTAAATATCCGACAGCACGGCTAGAGGCGTATCATCGCCCATGGAGCCGACGGATTCTTTGCCGGTTTCAGCCATCGGAGTCAGGATGAGTTCCTGATCTTCCAGTGTTTGACCGCAGGAAAGCTGACGCCGCGCCAAAGATTCACCCGATAAGGCAGGTTCAGGTTCGGGACCGGCGAGCTTTTCATCCAGATTGATGACTTTTTCGAGCCATTTTTTATAGGGCCGCTTTTTAGCCAGCTCGTTCATGATCTGGGACGAGGTATAAAATTTGCCCTCTTCCAAATCGACGGCGATCATGCGGCCGGGTTTGAGCGCGCCCTTTCGGACAATATCCTTTTCTTCCATCGGGCACATGCCGGCTTCTGATCCGACGGCCAAAATGCCTTGATTGGAAATAGCATAGCGCAGAGGACGCAAGCCATTGCGGTCCAATCCGGCCATCACCCAGCGCCCGTCATAAGCGGCCAAAGCCGCCGGGCCGTCCCAGGGCTCCATCACGGCGTTGCAATACTCATATAGCGCCCGCCAGGAAGACGGCATCAGATCGCCGCGTTTGGAATAGGCTTCGGGAACCAGAAGCGTTTTTGCCATAGGCGCAGACCGCCCCGCGCGGACAAGGAGTTCAAAAACGGAATCCAGAGCGGCAGAGTCAGAACTTCCCTTTTGAATAATCGGTTTCACATCTTCGGCGCGGTCACCAAAGGCGCTATTGGCCATTTTGATTTCATGGCTTTTCATATGGTTGGTATTGGATTTCAGCGTGTTGATTTCGCCGTTATGTGCCAGCATCCGAAACGGCTGGGCCAGCCACCATTGCGGGAAAGTATTGGTAGAATAACGCTGGTGGTAAATCGCGGCGCGGGAGACGAAACGCTCGTCCTGCAAATCGGTGTAAAAATTATCAATATCCTGCGCGAGGAACATGCCTTTATAAATAACCGTCTGAACCGAGAGAGAGCAGATGTAAAAACTCGGGATTGCTTCGGCAATGACGCGTTTTTCGATGCGGCGGCGAACGATATAAAGCTCGCGTTCCAAGGCGTTGCCTTTCCGGCCTTTCGGATCGCGAAATAGAACCTGCTCAATAGCCGGACGTGTAGCTTTGGCTTTTTCACCAATAATGTCTATATTGATCGGGACCTGGCGCCATCCGTAAATGTAAAATCCTTCTTTGAGGAGCTCGGATTCAACAATTGTTCGCGCCGATTCCTGTGCCGTAAAATCAGTCCGCGGAAGGAAAATCATTCCGACGGCAATCTTGGCCGCGCTGGCTTTATGTCCTGTATTTTCAACCTGAGAGCGGAAAAACTCCTGCGGGATATCCAGACGGATGCCGGCCCCGTCTCCGGTTTTCCCGTCTGCATCAACGGCCCCTCTGTGCCAGACGTTTTTAAGCGCTTGAATGGATTTCTCGACAACGTCCCGGCGGGGCGAGCCGTCAATAGAGGCCACTAATCCGACGCCGCAATTGGCGCGTTCATGTTCAGGGTCATAAGCGTTTGCCGCAATCAGGGCGTCACGTTTCGTTTCGTAATCTTTGAGCCAATCAGACATGTTTCTGGCTTTCCTTGAATTATTTAATGGCTTGCGCGCTGGTTTTGTGAGGCGCGTCATGGGGTATAGTGGTGTAAGCAGGACCTTCATCCGTAAAGATATGAAGTCCAACCCGCGCTTCGAAATCGTCGAACAGTCCAGCAGAAACGGAGGCTTGGTCGCGGGCTGTTTTTCTTCGCCAACCTATTGTGGACCCACAATTTGTACAAAATCCGCGTTCGCCCCACTCAGATGTTGAAAGCCATTTTGCACTCTCTCCTTCGAAGATTACGCCGTCTGAAAAATGCACGCCGTAATAGGCCCCGCCGCCATTTTGACGTCGGCACATGCCGCAATGGCAGGCTTCAACATCTGTGACGCCGCCCTTGGCTGATACGCGCACTGAACCACACAAACATTTTCCGATTAATTTTGTCATGGCCCTACTCCGCCGCGACTTTGGTTTCAGCGCGCTCCAGATCACGCAGATATTTGTGCATGTGCTCAGCTGCGTCCCGGCCCTCGCGAATAGCCCAGACAACGAGGGACGCGCCGCGAACAATATCCCCGGCAGCGTAAACCCCTGGCAGATTGGTCTCAAACGTCAGCGGATTGACCCGCACCGTTCCCCAACGCGTTGTGGTCAGCTCTTCGGACATGACTTTCATATCTTCCGGCGAGAAGCCCAGAGCCTTGATGACAAGATCGGCTTCCACATCGAACTCCGCCCCTTCAATGGCTTCCGGGCTCTGACGTCCTGAAGCGTCTTTTTGGCCGAGGCGCATCCGATCGGCCCGGACCGCGCTGGTCTTTCCGCCCTCATCGTGAATGGATTTGGGAGCCGCGAGCCACTCAAAGGTCACGCCCTCTTCCTGCGCATTCGCTGTTTCGCGCCGGGAGCCTGGCATATTAGCATGGTCGCGGCGATAGAGACAAGTCACGGATTTTGCGCCCTGACGGACGGCCGTCCGAACGCAATCCATGGCCGTATCTCCGCCGCCAATGACGACGACATTTCTGCCTTCTGCCGTCTCGCCGCTCACTTCATCCCCTAAGCCGCGCCGGTTTGAGTCTATCAGAAAAGGCAGAGCCGCACTTACGCCTTCGGCGCCGCTCCCGGGACATTCCAGATCGCGCGCCTTGTAAACGCCCGTTGCAATCAGAACGGCCTGATGCTTTTCGCGAAGCTTATCAAAGGTGATGTCCACCCCGACATCGCAATTCATGACAAATTCAATTCCGCCGTCTTCCAGACGCTTCGTCCGGCGCTGCACGATTTTCTTTTCCAGTTTGAAGTTCGGGATCCCATAGATCAAAAGTCCGCCCGCCCGGTCATGACGATCATAAACCGTGACCTGCCACCCCTGAAGGCGAAGCTGCTCTGCGGCCGCTAGTCCGGCCGGGCCTGCCCCGATAATTCCAACGCTCCCAACGCGTTCACGCAGGGGCTTGATAGGCTCTATCCACTCTTCTTCCCATGCCTTGTCGGTCAGATAGCGCTCAACCGAACCAATTGTCACTGTGCCATGGCCGGACTGCTCAATCACGCAAGAGCCTTCGCACAGACGGTCCTGCGGACAAATCCGTCCGCAGATTTCGGGCATATTATTTGTGGCGCTGGAGACTTCCCAGGCTTCTTTGACGCGGCCTTCTGCTGTGAGTTTAAGCCAATCGGGAATATTGTTTTCAAGCGGGCAGTGGTTCTGGCAAAACGGGACGCCGCACTGAGAACAGCGCGAAGCTTGCTCCTCGGCTTTCGCTTCGACGTAATCGCCGTAAATCTCCAAAAAATCGTCACGTCGTTCCGTCGCCGCCCTTTTTGCAGGCATGTCCCGCTCAGTCTGGGTAAATTTCAACATTTTGTTTGACTTAGCCATGAGGCCCTCACTTGATATTCGGGCTCTCTGTACACACAACCACCTAAAAGAGCAAGATGCGACAATCTGTCAAATTTTGATAAAATTTAAAAGTTATTTTTCCCCTAGGCATATGTTAATAATATACTTTTTAACAATTTTTTGCTTTCGCTTAATTTGCACTCAAAAACTACTTTGTAGCTTACATGAGATAAAATCCTGTGATTTTTGACAATTTTACGCCGCTTTTGCGCATGCCGGACACCCCGCCGCCCTAATAAAGCCGTAACCTTCAGGGCATAGAAACACATCATGTCATGGCTACATCTCACAATACTGGCTCTTATTCAGGGACTGACAGAGTTCTTGCCAATTTCCAGCTCGGCACACCTGATTTTGCCCGCCAAAATCCTGGGATGGCGGGATCAGGGCCCTCTCATCGATGTCATGGCACATTTTGGATCGCTCTTTGCGGTATTGCTCTATTTCCGCAAAGATGTTGGCTCCATTTTGACAGGCCTGATGGATCTGCTGAAACGCCGGCTCAATACGGACTCGGTTTTAGCGCTAAACCTGATCATCGCGACACCGCCTGCCCTGCTGCTTGGTGCGATTTTACGTTTAGGCGGGTGGGACGAGGCTATTCGGTCGCCTCTCATCATTGCGATCACGACAATCGTATTTGGGGTTTTGCTCTGGCTCTCTGACGTCTGGGGAAAAGAAACACGCACAACCGAAGACCTGACCTGGAAAGGCGCCTTCGGGCTCGGCCTCGCGCAAGCCGTCGCCCTTATTCCCGGAACATCCCGTTCGGGCATTACCATGACGGCTGCGCGCGCCATGGGTCTGACCCGCGTCGAAGCCGCCCGTTTCTCCATGCTGATGAGCCTGCCCATCATTGGCGTAGGCGGCTTGTTTGCCCTATACAGCCTAGCAGGCGCCACTAACAGCGAACTAGCTGGCGCAAGCCTGACAGACGGACTCTGGGTGGCCGCTCTGTCCTTTGTGGCCGCCTTTGCCTGCATCTCTTTATTCATGAAATGGATCAGCCGTATCGGCATGCTCCCCTTCATGCTCTACCGTCTGGTTTTGGGTAGTGCTCTCTTGATTTGGATTTTTTCCGCCTAAGCCTTTATGAATTAAAAGTAATTTATCTTGAGCTAAAATACTGAAGCCTGTTCTGGACAGGATAGCGCAAACCATTCTACGCAAGGTGTAATGTTATTTCGATTTGTTCTTCTTGGCCTCTTTGCCCTTATCTTTTCAGCGCCCGTCTCATCGACTCCAAATCCCGACACGAAGGCGAGCGGGCAAGCTCCTACGACTCCGCCCATTGAGACGAAGGAATTTGACCTCAGAGCCCAGGAAATCATGTCAAAGCTGGAAATGGCCGGCATGGCCGTTGCGATAGTTGAGAACGGCAAGATTACTTTTGCCAAAGGGTATGGCGAAACCGTGAAAGGCTCAGGGGATCTCGTCAGTGCAGATACCGTCTTTCGCTGGGCCTCTGTTTCCAAAGGCGTCGCCGCGCATGTTCTCGTCAATATGGCGCGAGAAGGAAAGCTTAAACTCGACACGCCTGCCATGGACCTGTCGCCGACCTTGAAACTTCCGCCATCAGAAACAAAGGTCGATATAACCCATCTCCTCTCTCATCAAATCGGCATCGTCAGAAATGCCTATGATGATAAAATCGAAGGCGGACGCGGCGCAAAAGAAATAAGACAGATGCTTGAGTCGCTCCCTTATCAATGCGCCCCCGCCACCTGTCATACTTATCAGAATGTGGCTTATGATGCGGCGACGGAAATTGTGCAGACTTTGACCGGCCTACCTTACAAGTCCGTTGTCAAAACAGGTGTTTTTGACCGTTTCGGCATGAGCACGGCGACTGTCAGCTATGAAGGTCTTCTGCAGTCCAAATCCTGGGCCAAGCCGCATGGACGAAGAGGACAAGTCATTGATGAAGTTCAACCGACCTATTACCGCGTCCCGGCTGCGGCAGGCGTGAACTCCTCAATCAAGGATCTGGCCCGCTGGATGACGGCGCAGATGCAGGACGAGTTTCCCGGAGCCTCGTCAGAGCTCGAAAATGTCCAGAAAGCCTTGCAAACACCGTTGATCCGCACCCGCAGAGAGCAAAGCTATATCAATCGCCGTTTTGGCCAAATGACGAACGCCCATTACGGAATGGGATTCCGGGTTTACAACTATAAAGGCCACAAAGTTGTGGGCCATCGCGGCGGAGTTGAAGGCTACCGCTCTCTCATTCTTTTTGATCCGGAAATACGCTCGGGCATAGCCGTCATGTGGAACAGCCCCCATTATCAACCTACCGGCCTACAATTCGAATTTATGGATCAGCTATATGGCCTGCCCAAGCAGGACTGGCTAAATTTGGATGATAAAAGCTAAGTTTTTGGTTTCGGCACGCCGAAACGTTTTTGCAGCCAGAAGGTCAGCCCAATGGCGGCTACTGCCAGCAAGATAAAGACCAGCGACATCATTCGGCCATCCAGTCCGGCAAACACGCCTTTCGCCAAAAGCGCCACGACAAGAATTTTGGGAATAATCCCCAAGGCCGTGCCGATTAAAAAAGACCGCGTTGTAATCGATGAAACGCCAGCAGCCATATTCACGAGGATAAACGGCCCTGTCGGGACCAACCGAACTACAAAACTCCAGAGCAAACCATTACGTTTTATACGGTCCAACACATTGCCAAGACGCGGCCCTGTCAGGCGGCTGAGCCTCTCACGACCCAGCAGGTCGGCAAGCCAGAAATTTATCATGGCCGAAAAGAGAGTCGCCATCCAAGAATAGACCGCGCCGATGGCCGGACCGAAGGCTACGACAGAAACAGTGATAAGCGCCCATTGCGGAAGGCCGAAAAATGAGGCCACTGTGAAAATGCCAATCACAACGGGCAGGCCCCAGATAGAGCCTCTGAGGCTTTGCAGTCTCCCCTCATAAATCGATAAATCGATATCGAAAACGAACCGGCCCAAGACAAAGGTCGCCACGATCACCAGAGAAAATATAATCGCAAATATCAGAGACTGGCGACGGCTCATGACGTTTCCCATAGTTGAATATCTTTTTCTATCATACTGATATTCAATTCTTCTTTATGCTTCCAGTCAACGCATTGGTTACGAAACCAGGTCATTTGCCGTTTGGCAAAACGGCGCGTATCCCGCTTGGCCAGCTCTATTGACCGCTCATAGGTCAACTCCCCTTTCAAATGCCGCAAAAGGTGAGAGAGACCAATGGCTTTTAACATAGGCGCTGTTCCGTCAGCTCCGTATTTTTCAAAAACCTGACGGGCCTCTTTCATTCCGCCGCCAGATACCATGCTTTCAAAACGGGAATTAATGCGCTCGTATAATTTGTCTCGAGGCGGCATCAATACATATCGCAAAGCGAAAGTCGCCGGAATTTCAGGACGTGTCTGAGACTGCCAAACATGAAGCGGGTGTCCCGTTTGTTTTACGACGCTTAACAGGCGGGTCAGCCGCTGCGGATCTTCCCCCTGCAAACGAGCCGTGCCTTTGGGGTCAAGAATTTTCGCTTCGGCCAAGACCGATTTGATTCCCTCTCCTTCTATGAGGCTATCAATTTCGAGAATCAGGCCCGGGTCAATCGTGGGGACAGAGGCCAAACCCTCGAAAAGAGATTTGAAATACAGCCCGGTTCCCCCGACCAGAATAGGAATTTTTCCCCGCGCGAGCACATTCAGGATGACGGGCATGGCTGCCCTCACCCAATGTCCTCCGGAGTAATGCGTCCCGCCGCTGACATAGCCGTAGAGGTGATGTGGAACGGTTCTTATTTCGCTCTCACTTGGGCGCGCCGACAATATGCGGATATCGGAATACACCTGCAGGGCATCGGCGTTGATAATTTCACCGTTCACAGATTTTGCAATCGCCAGAGCCGCGCCGCTCTTGCCGCTGGCGGTTGGCCCTGCAATACACAGAACAGGTTTCATCGACCGAGACGATATCATTGGAGCATGCCCATTATGGCAAACGCGATAGACCAAATTCTGACACTTGTCCTGAAGAAAAAAGACGGTTCTGCTATTGAAAGCTTGGTTAAAGCCTTTGGACTCAGGGAAACGACAATCCTGTCTGACGGGAAAGCGGTTGAAGGGCTTGCCCGAGCCGGGCTGACGAAAGAAGAGATCGATGAAACCCTGAAAGGAGCCCATCCGGAAGTAGATTATTGCCTTCAGGGAAAAATCGGACGGAAAAAGAAACTCCTGATCTGCGACATGGATTCCACGCTTATCGGACAGGAATGTATCGACGAACTAGCCGACTTTGCGGGATTTAAGGACAAGGTCAGCGCCATTACGGAACGGGCCATGCGCGGCGAAATCGGCTTTGAAGGGGCTCTGACAGACCGTGTGGCGCTTTTAAACGGCCTCCCCCTCTCTGATCTTCAAACCTGTTTCCAGGACCGCATCACCCTCAATGAGGGCGCAAAGACATTATGCGCCACGATGAAAGCCAATGGCGCGGAAACGGTCGTCGTCTCCGGCGGCTTTACCTTCTTCTCAAGCCGGGTCGCCAAAGCGGCCGGGTTTGAACACCACCACGCCAATATTTTAATGGATGATGGCGAAGCGCTCACAGGTCAGGTTCAACCGCCTATTTTGGGAAGAGAGGCAAAGCTGGGACGGTTGAAAGACTATTCGAAGAATTTGGGGGGGCCAGAGGCGGCTGTGGCTATCGGAGACGGCGCCAATGACCTTGCCATGGTCACCGCGTCCGGCCTGGGCATTGCCTATTACGCAAAGCCTACCGTGGCCGCAGCGGCGCATTGCGCCATCAATCATACAGATTTAAGAACCGCCCTTTATTTCCAGGGCTATTCAGACAGCGAATTTGTCGAAGCCGGCTAGGACGTGACCGTCAGGGCGTAAAAAATGTAATTTCCGCCCCGGTTTATCAAGAACGTCACCGGCGCTTCAAAATCTTTAGCCGCCGCCACGGCGTCTTCAAACGCTTTAGGGGAATCTACGGCCTCAAATCCGACTTCTTCGATTATATCGCCGACCAGTATTTTCCCGCTGGCCTCGGCATATCTATCGACCTTGGACACCCGGACGCCTTCAATGCGATCATCAATACGATATTTAGCCCGCGTCTCGTCGCTTAAAGCCTCTACATAGATTCCATTTACAGAGCGTTCGGCGTTGTTTTCCTCATCGGCACGGCGTTCTTTTTCCTCTTTGGTGACCTGCTCTTCAAGCCTTTCAATCGTGACATTGGCCGTGCGCGTCCGGCGCTTGCGGATATAGGTAATTTCGAGGGCTTCTCCGATTTCGGCCTCGGCAATACGGCGGCTGAGCAAGCGCGAGCTTTCCAGCCGCTGGCCGCCCACAGCCGTAATCAAGTCGCCTTTTTCCAAACCAGCTTTTTCCGCAGGTGAATCTTTCACAATGGACGTTACAAGCGCGCCGAATGTGTCGTCCAGTCCATAGGATCGGGCGAGCGTCGGGCTGACCTCCTGCGGCCTTACCCCGAGATAACCGCGGCGCGTCTCGCCGAATTCGATAAGCTGATTTACGACTGATTCCGCCAGTTCAGACGGAACGGAGAAACTGATTCCGACGCTATAACCGGTCGGGGACAAAATGGCGGTATTCACGCCGATAACATCGCCGTCCATATCAAAAAGCGGACCGCCGGAATTGCCCTGGTTGATGGCGACATCCGTTTGAATGAAATCATCGTAGCTGCCGTGAGAGATATCGCGGTTACGGGCCGAAATGATACCGGCGGCGACTGATCCTGAATACCCAAACGGGTTACCGATCGCGATAACCCATTCCCCGACTTCAGCGGTGTCGGAATCTCCGAATCGAACGAAAGGAAGATCTTTGCCTGTATCGATTTTAAGCACAGCGATATCGGTTGCGGGGTCGCGGCCAATCAATTCCGCTTCAAACGTATCGCCGCTTGGAAATGTGACTTCGATAAGGTCGGCGTCCTGAATAACGTGATTATTGGTGACGATATGCCCGACCGCATCGATAACAAAGCCTGAGCCAAGTGACTTTGAAACGCGGCCGTCCCGATTATTTCCGCGTCCGAAAAAGTCATTGAACCGCTCCAGAGGGGAGCCTTCCGGGAAGGCCGGAACCTCCTCCGTTTCAATCTGAATGGTCTGAGCCGTCGAGATATTAACCACAGAGGGGCTCAACCGTTTTGTCAGCTCCGTAAAGCCATCAGGGGCCGGAGCGGCAATCACCGCTTGGCTGAAGGAAAAACAAAGACAAATGGAAAGTAGAAGCGTTTTAAACATATCCTGACATTAAACGTACGGCGCGTTTTGCCAAGGGGGTGAAAGGCCGCAGAAACAGCGATTATCCTAACAATTGCGTCAGGAAAGCAGGCTTACCCCGAATAAAAGCAGGCAGACGCCGACAAAAACGGAGATCGCTCCGGTGATGTGCAAATCGCGTTCATCGGCCTGTGCCAGAAATTCCTGATAAGCCCGGCGAAGACCGCCTGGAAATATAGCCCAAACAGCGCCCTCCAAGGCGAGCGCACCGCCAAAGGCGATGAGCAATATGGCCGAAATACTCATTTACCGACAAACCAGTATTTATCGATTATTTCGAGGCCCGGACTGGTCATCGAGATAACCCAGGAAGTCACTGTCAGGTGATAGAACATATGTCGATTTCTGCCCAAGTCCTTTTCTGTAGGCTTCCATAGACCGGTAAAAGGCAAAAAACTCAGGGTCGAGATTATACGCTTCGGCGTAGATCCGGTTTCGTTCCTTATCGCCCTCACCCCGGATGATTTCCGCCTGCTTACGTGCATTCGCCAAGAGAATTTCGACGTCCTTATCCGCTTCGGCTTTGATTGTCCGTTTGGCCCGTTCGCCCTGACCGCGTTTCTCGGCGGATTGCTCCTGCCGATCGGCGGACATTCTTTCAAAAACCCGCGCGGCGTTTTCCGGCGGCAAATCTGCGCGTTTGATACGGACATCTTCAATTCTAAGACCAAAACGACCTGCCGTCGCGCGGGCATTGGCACGATCTTCAATCGCGTTCATCAGGTCAAAACGTTGCCCTGAAATGATCTCGGAGCTTTCGACACTACCTAATATGTCCCGAGAAAGTGAGTCCAGAATATTACTTAGCTGAATTTCCGCGACATTGCGCGTGTTAAAGGCTTCGTAAAACTGTCTCACGTCAGTGATCCGGTAACGAATAAAGGCGTCCACGACGAGTCTTTCCTGGTCTGACGCCAGAATAGGCTCACTATCTAGATCCAGCACGAGGTTTTTACGGTCATAGAGCCGAACCTCTTCTATAAGAGGAATTTTGAACTTAAGTCCGGCATCCTCTTCCACGCCATAGGCATTTTCAGAACGAACCGGATCCCCAAAGCGGAGAACCAGAGCCTGTTTGTCTTCGCGAACCGTATAAAAGCTGCTCATCAAGATAATGACGAGGATTACCAGCGCTATACCAATACCAATTAGCTTACCATTTTGCATTAGTTTGCTCCTGCCGGCTTACCGAGCTTGTCCAGCGGTAGATATGGGACAACGCCGTTACCGGCTTCATTGTCGAGAATAATTTTATCAGCATCGCCGTAAATGTCTTCGATTGTCTCTAAATACATGCGTTGCCGCGTCACTTGAGGGGCGGCTTCATATTCCCCATAGATCAGGCGAAAACGTTCTGCCTCACCCTCAGCATTGGCAATAACGGAGTCACGATAACCTTCGGCTTCTTGAATGAGACGGGCCGCACTACCTTCCGCTTCGAGAACTTGTGTATTCCGATAAGCACGGGCTTCGTTAATGGCGGTTTCAGCTTCTTGCTGAGCGTTCACAACATCCAGAAAGTCATCTTCGACTTCCGCTGGCGGGTCTGTTTTTTGGAACTGAACATCATTAACCAAAACGCCGGCTTCATACTCATCAAGAAGGGTTTGCAATTGTTCGGTCACAACGCCGCGAAGCTCCTGACGACCTGTCGTGATGATAGGGTCGAGCTCATTATTCCCGATGACTTCCCGAACAACACTTTCTGCCGCAGATTTTACAAGGTCATCCGGCTGATCAACTTTAAACAAATAGGATTCGAGGTCTTTAATGACCCACAAAACGGTAAAGTTGATGTCGACGATATTTTCATCACCGGTCAACATAAGCGCTTCTGCCGTGGAGTTCACACCCACACGAGTTTCGCGCTGCGAGGTCACGTTACGGACAATTTTGGTTTCAATGGGAGGCGGAAATTTGAAGTGAAGCCCCGGTCCGGCTGTGCGGGTGTAATCGCCAAAGCGAAGCACGACAGCACGTTCGTTACCCTGCACCGTAAAAATTGACGTAAACAATAAGAGCACAACAGCTGCGACAACAAATATCCATTTAGGGATCGTTATGTCTCCGCCGCTACCGCCTCCACCGGAAAATCCGCCGCGACCGCCGCCAGAGCCGCCGCGTTTTACGCGCGATTTGAAGCCTTGAATGACATTGTCGAGATCCGCAGACCCTTCACCCGGTTTGGGACGATCCCGGTCAGGTCGACCCGATTGCCCGCCCCAGGGGTTGTTACCTTTGCCCGAGCCTTTACCGCCGGAGCCTTTGGGTTTTCCCCAAGGGCTGTTGTTCTTGTCATCTGCCACAAATCTCTCCGAAAAGTCTTTTTATATACTTGGCTGTCTTAAGCTATCTTATCAAGGGCTATACGTGCGAAACTCTGTCCCAAATCTGGACCGAGAAATCATAATCATCCCTGGACGACTTCAATCCCGTTTTTTCTTCACTTAACACCCATTTATCCGTGTCCGGCGTCTCAAAAAACGCATCCCCTTCAGGTTCAGCGAAAACCTGAGTGATATATTGGCGGTCTATGTGGGGCATGAGCGTTCGGTAGAGCTGCGCCCCGCCAATCACCATGACTTCGCTGGCGCCGTTTAATCCGGCGAGTTCATAGCCCCGCGCGACAAAAGCGTTCAAATCTGAGAATACTTCCGCCTGGGGTGCTTCATAGCCTACATCCCGCGTGAGAACAAGATTTGGCCGCCCCGGAAGCGGGAATGAGAGGCTTTCCCATGTCTTGCGCCCCATCAAAACCGGCTTACCCAGAGTGATGGATTTAAAGAATTTCAAGTCTGTTGGTAATGACCATGGCAAATCGCCATTACGGCCGATAACGCCGTTCTGCGCCCGCGCCACAATCAGGGAAAGTTTAGGACTTGGAATTTCGGGAGGAATGGACATAGAAGGCCGATACACGATAGAGCGAAATAGGTATAGCGAAAGCGAAGGAAATCGGGCTGCATGATGAAAGAAAAGAAAAGCTCGGCCGCCTCAGCTACGTTAGAGACAGCTTCGGAAGAGTCTGAGAGCCGCAAATCCACGACGAGTCTTTTCTCGGTCAAATATACGCTTCTCTACATTCTCCTGATTCCCTTCATCAATTGGAGCTTCACCTGGGCGCCTATGGTCAATTTACCGGGGTTGGCGGCGTGGGCCTTTAATCCTGTTACCATCGTGACGGGCCTGGTTCTGGTAGTGAGGGACTTTTCGCAAAGAGAAATAGGGCATGAGGTCTTGTTTGCCATGGCTCTGGCTTTGGGCCTGACCTATGTCACCAGCGGCGGCGCGTTGGCTCTGGCAAGCGGGGCAGCTTTTCTGATATCAGAACTGGTGGACTATGCCCTGTTCACTTTTACAAAATACAAGCTCTCCACCCGTGTTTTGCTCTCCTCCGCCCTCGCGGCGCCGATTGACACAACGACGTTTCTTTTCGGCGCAAGCTTTCTCAGGCCCGATCAATTAACTGCCCCCAACATCATAATGAGTGTCGGGGGCAAAATGGTGGGCGCCGTGGTTATCTGGTGGCTCATCCGTCAGCGGATGGAGCGTGGCCAAACAACAAGAAACGCGTGAGGCTTACTCTTTAAAGAGCTCAATTGCTCCGGCCGTCATGGACTGAACGCCCAGTTTCAGGGACGGTCCGGGGATGGGCGCAAATAAAGGCGAATGATTGGCCGGAGGAAGCGGCGTTTTGTTCTCAACAGCCGCAGCGAAAGCCTCTGGGTCAGCACCGCCTGTCCAGAAAATAAGAGTCGGGATGTCTTCATCATGACGGTGGAACCGGGAAAAGTCCTCTCCGCCCATGCTTGGCGGACGGCTTTCAACTTTGTCTTCGCCAATAGACGCCGAGACAGCTTTCATAACGCGGTCCGTCATTTCCGGATCATTATAGGTGGACGGCGTGTAGTCACTCTTAATGATGACTTCCGGCAACTTATCCTCTGGCAATCCGGCGGAACGCCCCTGCGCAATTGCTATGCGTTCAATGCCTTCAAGCAGCGTTTTACGAACGTCGTCGTCGTAAGACCGGACTGTCAGCAATAGCTCTGCTTCATCGGGAATAATGTTGTGTTTATATCCGGAGCGGAAAGAGCCCACTGTGACAACACCCGCTTGCAACGGATTGACTTCGCGGGACACCAAGGTTTGCAGGGCGTTGACGATTTGCGATCCGATAACGATCGGATCTTTGCCCATATGAGGGGCCGAGCCGTGAGCGCCGATGCCTTTGATTTTAATATCGACCGAGTCGACATTGGCCAGCGCGTAACCGGACGTGTAGGTCACTTTTCCGGCCGGGTCCCAACCGGAGGTATGGGTCGCCAGAACATAATCCGGTTTTGGGAACTTCTCCATGAGGCCATCTTCCAGCATGGCCAAGGCGCCGTAACCGATTTCTTCGGCGGGCTGCCCAATGAGGACAAGCGTGCCCGACCAATCCTCTTTATGTTCGACCAATTGCCGCGCCGCGCCGATCAAGATAGCCATATGGCTGTCATGGGCGCAGGCATGCATGACCGGAGCTTCTTTCCCCGTAAAATCAGTTGAAACAACATTTGAGGTATAAGGCACCCCTGTCTTTTCCTGCAAAGGCAGAGCGTCCATATCCGCCCGCAACATGACGGTTGGCCCCTCCCCGTTTTTCATGACGGCAACCAGTCCGTAACCACCCACGCCTGGCAGAACCTCTCCCACTTCTTCCATCACCTTTTGCTTCACCCATTCGTCACCAAGTCCTTCAGTGACCTCAAACCCCAGGGACTTCAGCTCTTCAGCCATACGCGCGGCAGACTTTTCTTCTTTCAAGGAAAGTTCCGGGTTCTGGTGAAAATGCTTGTACAGGTCGAGAACGTAATCATGGTCCTCGGAAACGGTTGTCGTCAGATCCTGAGCAAAGGTGCTGGGCGCCGCCGCCAAAGTCAAAAGCGCCGCGGCGCTGCAAAGAAGTGTTTTCATTGTCATATCCTCCAAGAAATAGAAAGGTCGCCTAATGGCAATCGCTTGGCAAGGGCAGTTTGCAAATAGGTCCGTAATTATTTGAGCACAAAAAAAGCCGCCCCAGAGAGGCAGCTTCAAGAATTAGCTTCGGAGCGTGATTATTTTCCGCCGCCGGGTTTGCCTTCTACGACATAAGCGAGCATTTCGTAATCGCCCGTTCTCCAACTATTCAATCCGTTCGCAGCCAAAGACGCAAAAGCAGGCGTCCCATCAGCAAAGCGTCCAACAGGTACCAGATCTGGGGATGACACTTCAATCATGTACTCCCCGTCTTCAGGAAGCGTGAAGTCAAAAACCAGAGGTTCAAACCCTTCAAATGTGCGTTGATTGGACGCCACTTCAGCATAAGATCCATCTGACTGTTTGAGCTTTAGGGTCAGCTTGGTGACCACAAAGTCCCCCACATTCGCATCAGAGAAAGATATGATTTCCGAATTGAAGATATCCCCTGCATCTCCACTAATGAAATAGCTATCCGCTTCTTCCAACTCTGTGATGCTGCCGCTTACAAGTGCGGCGCGAATATCAAGTTTTCCGCCAGCATTTACGCCGTCCAACAAAGGATTCGCGCCTTTGACTTTGTTCAAAGTCAATTTTCCGCCATTCCTTTGGGTCACTGACTCATCAATTTTACGAGTCCGCTCATTAATGGCCAGTTTAACCGCCGAGCGTTCGGAAAAGAAACGATCAACAAAAGGAGGGCTATTCAAAGCCAAACCGGCACTGGCGCCTGAGGCCATGACATGGGTCAAAGTCTCGAGCGCATTCTGATCTGTTTCTCCGAGCGGAATGAACTCACCCGGCGTGCGGGCCGCCGGCAAACCATCGCCCGGGGCTCCAAAACTGTCGTGATGACGTAAACCGAGAATGTGTCCCAATTCATGGCCAGCCGTATTGGCTGACTGGTTCACGACAGCAATTTGGCGAACTTCTTCGACTTCCTCCAAAGTGAGCGGTCCAGGCAATCCGAGGAAATTCGCCAGGTTCTGGGTTCCAAAATTGGCGTCCAGTTCGGCGAGTAATTGCCAGAAACTGGCATCCGCAAACGCGCTATCGGTTCGGTCATCATTTCCGAAATCAATATTATCGGCGCGGCCAAATAAGATACCGGTCGCTAAATCAATCGGGTTGGCATCATTATCGCCAATACGAATAGTCGAAAAGTCCCCCAGGCTTGGCTGAACCTGAGTGAATTCGAAATTATACTCCGCGTAATCCGCCTCTAATCTTTCTTGAATAAAGTCGCGATCTGCTTGTGTGTATATATAGTCTGGGAAAACACCGCCCGCGATGGGTTGCCCGCCTTGAGACGCAAAAAATGTCGGGTCAGCACTGCCAAATTGTAGAAAAACAACTTGTGGGTCGTTATTTTGCTGGCCGATCGCCAGTCCGCGACCTTTATTATTCTTTTTCTTGGCCGCTTTGTTGTTTTTCATGTCTGCTTTTTCAGCTTTGGCCGCTAGAGCCGCGCTACGATTCGCAGCCATTGACTTTAGCATTGCCAGGCCGTCTTCGGCGTTTAGGTCACTCAAATTCGCACAGGCATTAAAAGCGCAATCATCCGTTTGAATTCGAATGGACTCACTGGTCAAATCAACATCTTGCGCAAAAGCCGGCGCAGAAGTTGCCAAAGCAATAATCGCTGTAGCGCTTAACAGGTTTCTAATTCTCATTTCGTTCTCCCAAATTTTTTATAGATGTAGGTTTCCCCCGAGACAAATCTGTCACTAAATTAGAGTGAAGGTAAGAGCGGAAACGAATTTAGGTAAGTTTTCCCTGAACAGTCGATCTTTACGCAAAAAAATCTTAAACCGCGACTTTTCCCGCAATATGCGGGTGGGCTTCGTAGCCGAGTATCTTCACGTCTTCATAGCTAAAGCCGTCAATTTTTGTGACGTCAGGATTTAACTTCAATCTTGGCAACGCTTTCGGCGCGCGGGAAAGCTGTTCTTTCACCTGCTTAAAATGGTTCGAATAAATATGGGCGTCGCCAAAGCTATGGACGAAATCGTCAGCTTTCAGTTTAAATAATTCTAGTTTTGAATTGCGCTCATCAGAATAGAATGAATTTCTGTGGCTATTTCAACTTCATCCCCATAAACACCAACTCGGGCATCTCTGAGTTCATGACATAAAATTTTTATTTCGCGCCAAGGCTCCGGGTCATCCCAATCCGCGTAATTTGATATTGCGTAAAACAGCACCAAATTCTCCGACGAGTTAAGTTCAGATAATTTGATATACTTTGTCAATAAATTACAAACTGGTTTCCATTTATCCACGTTATCGAAAAACTGTGAAAGCAGATTTTTTACTTGGTGGTCATGTAAACAATTCGCAAGTTCGCATACTTCAGCTGAAGGAACCGAATCACTATTTTCAATTAGCCGATCCGCGATTTGAACTATCTTCAATCTAGTTATTAATTTCCAGCGATGGCCTAATTCTAAGGACTTCGCATCAACCGATGACAACTCTAACTTCAAACCGCGACTTTTCCCGCAATATGCGGATGGGCTTCGTAGCCGAGTATCTTCACGTCTTCATAGCTAAAGCCGTCAATTTCTGTGACGTCAGGATTTAACTTCAATCTTGGCAACGCTTTCGGCGCGCGGGAAAGCTGTTCTTTCACCTGCTTAAAATGGTTCGAATAGATATGGGCGTCGCCAAAGCTATGGACGAAATCGCCCACGTCCAGATCACAGACCTGCGCCATCATATAAACCAGAAGGGCGTAGCTGGCGATATTGAACGGGACGCCGAGAAAAATGTCGGCGCTGCGTTGATAGAGCTGACAGCTTAGTTTCGCTTTCCCGTTTTCTTGCGGCGCAACATAAAACTGAAAGAGACAGTGACAGGGCGGCAGAGCCATCTCGTCCACATCCGCCGGATTCCAGGCGCTGACGATATGGCGGCGTGAATTGGGGTTGCTTTTTATCGCGTCGACAACATTTTTGACTTGGTCGATGACCCGGCCTTCAGGACCTTCCCAGCGGCGCCATTGTTTGCCGTAAACGGGCCCGAGGTCTCCGTTTTCATCCGCCCATTCGTCCCAGATGCGAACGCCATTCTCTTTCAGATATTTGATATTGGTATCACCCGCCAGAAACCAGATGAGCTCATGCACGATGGATTTCTTGTGCAACTTTTTGGTTGTCACCATCGGAAACCCCTCGGCCAGATCAAACCGCATCTGATAGCCAAACACGCCGCGCGTTCCCGTCCCCGTCCGGTCCATACGGTCCGTTCCGTTTTCCATGACGTGCGAAAGAAGGTCGAGATATTGCTGCATCCGTTCACTATAAACATTCAGAGCGATTCGGGCAGACCCCTGCACCGCTTGTCCACATCTTTGAAAAAACGACATACGGCTCTTGCGCTGGCCCCGTATTCACCCCATATCTTTATTGTTAAACGATAAGGGAGAGAGAAATGAATCGTTACAGGTATGACCGCGAGCTGATAGACATGGCCGCTTCTTTGTCAGAGGCAGACCGTTTCAAATTTATGGATATTGTTCAGAACGAAACGCAAAACCCTGTCGTGAATTTCGGCTGGAATGTCTGGCTTGGTTTTCTCGGCATTGATCGCTTTCTCGTGGGCGACATTCTGGCCGGTATATTAAAGCTATTAACGATGGGCGGACTGGGCCTCTGGGTCATCATAGATTGCTTTCTTATCGGCAACCGCACTCGCGAAGTGAATATGATGAAGATCCGCGATATTTATGAGTTCGTGAGAGCTCACCCCGCATAATAATTGTCCCGCCAATAACTGGCGGGACTGTCTTAGTTTAAAGCTGATCCACAAGCTCTGCCATCGCTTCGACGGCGGAGGCGCCCAATTCGCCGCAACGCTCGGGTGACCATCCTACGGCTTTATCCGGACGGTTCGCATTGTCCTTGAACGGCATTTCAAGCGTCATCGACAGACAATCATAACGGTGCGCCGTGAAATTCGTACACATGGTAAGATTGGCGTCCCCAGGTTTGGACGTCGGGTAACCCACTTCCGTCTGAAAATCCGGTGAGGCTTTTTTATACGCGCTCAGGAAATCCTCGAGATTCTTGGCTTGCTTTTCCGTATAGCCGGGAATGCCCTCTGCGCCGGCGATAAAGTTATAAGGCAGGTTTTCGTCGCCATGCACGTCCAGGCAAAGTCGCGGAGGGTTCTTATCCATCGCGGCAATTGTCGCCAGAACTTCAGGACAATTTTCTTTCGTCGCAACGCCCCATTCACGGTTTAGGTTAGCGCCCTTCGCGTTCGTCCGTAGGTTACCATGCGTGCTTCCGTCCGGATTCATGTTCGGAACGATAAAGAGTTTGGCTTTTTTCAGAAGCGTTTTTGTTGCCTCGTCATTGGCCTCAATCAACCGAGAAATAAATCCGTCCATCCACCATTCGGCCATGGTTTCACCGGGGTGCTGACGCGCAATGACCCAGATGGTTGTGTCACCTTCGCCCATTTCCAGACAGTCAAGCGTTTGGCCCTCGACAGAATGCCCAATAACTTTAAGCGAGACGCCGTGATCGCCCGTGTAATGCGCGATCCGGTCATGATGACGTTCGGCGCTGTAAGGCGCGAAATAGGCGTAGTAGATGCTGTCCTGCTCGGGTGTGTGCTCTATGATGAGTTTATCATTTTCGTATTTTGTGCCCTCAACTCGAAACCAGTTTTTTCGGTCATAACTTGCGCACGCTTTATAATCCTTCCAACCATCGGGAAAGGCAGAGTCTTTGGTATTTTCCAAAACCATCCGGCAAGCCTGCCCTTTGGCACCCGTCAGGCGGTAATAGAACCATTGATAAAAGTCAGACGCATTATCCTTGCGGATAGCCAGACGAATATTGCCGGGCTCTTTTGCCTCGTGGACTACAATATTTCCGCCGTCAAAAGCACTGTTTATCATTAGGGTCATAAATTATTCCGTAAAATCTTGGGGCGCTTGCAGAGCCGTGGTGACTGCTTTTGCAACACTTTCAGGTTCAATACCGTTCCAGAACACACGCCAGTCATTCTTCTTCTGCATTCCATCACAATTTTTCATATACCAGTCATTGAAAGGGTTTTTAAACCTTGAACGCCAGTAAAATACAGGAATATTTTGCGTAAACTCCTCCCAAATGTCGCGGGCCAGCCCTTCTCCTTGCGCCTGTTTCCCCACCCAGAATTTTGATAAATAGGTCAGTCCGTCCTGCTCTGTGAAAATGGCGCCGCCTTTGTAATTGACTTCTACGAAAACGGCAGAAACAGGCGTCTCGAAAAAGTCCGGCCGTAGGGTTTTTCCAAAGGCGGTATTTATGGATTGCGCCAATTGATGTGTATCAAGCCCATCGTAGTTATGGTTGATTATAATCTCGGCTTTTCGCTTAATCAGGGTTCCAGAGCCTTTCGTCGTGAAAAGCTCCGGCAAGAGATTTAGCGGGGAAGCTATAATGTAAGCGCGCTGTCCTGGCTCGGCCTCATCCAAATCTTGAACAAAATTCAAAAAACGCTGCTGTCCGGGCGTTAAATTTTGTCCGGTCTCAATCAGATTGGCGACATCCGCCATGCTGAGATTGCGGATACGTTCACCTTGCCGTGCCAGACCGCCTGACGGTTGCAGGAAAATCACCTTGTTCGGATTTATCTCATTGACCAAACGGACGAGGTTCATATCCCCGCGTCTTTCGGTCATTTCAAGTATCGGGATCAATCCCGATTGCGCTTTGAATTTGATTTCAGGAATGAGAGCGTAAGTCGCTGTATTGAGTTTGGATGTCCTGACCGCCGACTGCTCCAACTCTTTGGCCACGCGCTGGGACTGAAACTTCACAGTCGTCCTGTCTTCGTCCAGCGCCCCTACCAATAAAATAGGCGTCAGACCGAGATTGAAAAGTAACTTTACATTACTGACCAAAGTTTCGAGTAGCGGGTTTTTCAAACAACGCGGGTCAATGACGATGAGTGCAAATTTCTCAGGCTCCTGCTGGGAAAACAGTTCCGCATAGAATTGCGCTTCGCGGTTGGCCCCGATTGCCGACAGGCTGGAAAGAACGGTTTCCCTGACGCTAAGACGGCTCATTTCGACATCCCTGTTCCCAATCCTGTCGCCAGAGCCGTTTCGTAAAGCGCGGTGGCTTTTTCCAATTGTGCGTAGCTCACCCATTCCTCTGGCTGATGCGCCTGCTCGATATGGCCCGGGCCGAACACGACCGCATTCATGCCAGCTTCAGACACCATGGCCGCCTCTGTCCAATAGGGCAAATCGACAAAATCATGAGAGGCGAAAAGAAATTTGAAAGCCTCTATGTCTTTTGTCGCGAATGGCTCGAAAGCGACCAGAGTTTGACAATCTGCTCCCTGCTGAGCCGCAATGTCATGCAGATCTGTCTCTCGCCTACTGACATCATCACCCGGCGGCGGCCGCATGGAAAATTGCAAGCTCGCAGATGTCGGGATGACGTTATATGCGCCATCAGAATTCACGCCGCCAATATTGGTGCAAAGCCCCTGATAGGGCGGCGTGCCAAAATCCAGATGGTTTTCGCCGTATTGCCCTATCGCATCGGCAAGTCGGGCCGCTTTTAAGAGAGGCGCTTCTATATTATCGGCCAGAGAGCTATGCCCGCCCGGCCCTGAAAACTCTGCCTTTAATGCGAGCATGCCGCGATGACGTTTGCCGACCTGACATCCTGTGGGTTCACATACAATAGCCGCTTCAATTCCTTTCAGATGCCCCGCTTTGATAACTTCCGGCATAATTTCACTGCCTTGCTCTTCATCACCAGAAAGCAGAATAGCGACATTGCGCGGTTTAACTCGCAGCAGGGCAGAAAGTATACAAGCCGCAGCGCCTTTAATATCGCAGGCCCCCAAGCCTATGACCCGGTCCGCTTTTTTTCGTAAAATTAGCGGATCGGCGAGCCAGCCCTGACCGCTGGGAACTGTATCAATGTGAACATTTAACACCAGTTTCGGCTCGCCCCAGACAGCGAGGACGAACGCACTGTCGGGCTTGCCGTGTTTTCTGGGGACTTTTTGATTTACGAGTTTATCCGGGTGAAAAGCGCCTAGCGTTTCCGCGAGCCAATTAACGCAGGCCGGTTCGTCCCCTGTTCCGTTTCGGGTATCAAAACCCACCAACTCTGTCAGAATCGAAAGCGTGCTTTCCAGACTTTTTTGCTCGTGATTTGGAATGACTAATATCCTTCCCCGAAATCAGCGCCCCCTTCCGCTTATGAAAGCCTAATTCCGCGAACGCAATAAAAGTCCTTCGTCAAGCGTAACAAAAGTGACAAAAATTTACGCTTGCACGGACTTTAACAGTTCATTTACCATAAATATCATCAACCACGGAGGACGACACAATGGCCAAAGCAGCAGATTACATAGAGGATGTGAAGCGATATGACGCAGGTGCGGACGAAGCCCATGTCCAAAAAATAGTCAATTATTGTGGGATTGCTCTCCAAAACAGAGACTCCTCCCTTGTCTCCTGTTCCGACGAAACAGAGAAAAATCGCGTGCGTGACGGTTTTGCGAAAAAGAAACTCGGCCTGGAGGCCGGCCCCGCCAGCCAGGCAATCGATGCGGTCTGCGATATGATGAAAGGCGACAATCAAAAGTCGCGGGTCACATTCCTCTATCTTTTGGCGAAAAGCGCCGGGAAATTAGGCGGCCTGTAAAGCAGCAAAACCCTACCGACGGATATGCCGCGCTTTGGGCGCGGTTTTTTTATTTCAGAATAGATATTGGAACTTTCACCTTTCATCCCTATATTATGTCTGTCGGCTTGCCGACTATGAGGATAAACGCGCTCATAATAGACGGACTGGACCCGGGGGCGGTACCCGGCGGCTCCACCATAAACCTTCATCCCTGTGAAGGCTTTTGATGGGGCCGAAATAGGATCGACAGACGTTCAAAAGGGTTAGCTTTCTTCCGTATGGGTACCGTTAAATGCCTATTTATTATAATTGCTAATGACAATTATTCTGAGGAATTTGCCCTAGCTGCGTAAGCAGTTCGGACATTCCGACTTTAACTCCTAGCCCTTCAGACGGTTAGGCGGGCTTCGGGAGGTAGCTGGCAACAGAAACCTCCCACTTTTCTTTCATTGCTATTGTCTATCGCTTCACCAAACGTGCGGGTACTCCGCCTTCAGGCCTCAAGGTTACGGTCATGAGCGGACGCGGATAGCAGCTTTCCGGTATTTCTATGTCATAATCGCGTACGAACGTTGCAAGAGCCATGACGGCTTCCATCGTTGCGAAGGCCGCGCCGACGCAAATTCTCGGCCCGGCGCCAAATGGCATGAAGGCAGAGCCTTTCGATTTCAGAGCAGGTTCACGAAGGAAACGGTCAGGGTCGAACAGATTTGGATGTTCCCAAAGGCGTTCCGTTCGGTGCATGACATAGTTACACAACAAGAACGTATCACCGACCTCAATCTTGCGGCCGTGGATTTCAGTCTCTTCGTGGCATTCGCGGTTGAGCATGGGTGCTGGAGGATAAAGCCGCATCGTTTCGTCAATCACGGCTTGGGTGAAGGGCAAGGCGGAAATATCGCCGTGCCGAACAGAGTCTTTTCCGCAAACAGACTGGACTTCCTCGCGGATGCGCTTGGCTGTCTCTTCATGCTTACCCACCAGATACAACGCCCAAGTTAAGGTTAACGCTGTGGTTTCGTGACCTGCAATAAAAAAGCCAATCAGATTATCCCGCCGCTCGCGAGCTGAGAGACCCTCTCCGGTTTTAGGGTCTTCTGCCGAGAGCAAGAGACTGACCAGATCATCTTTGACAGGCGTATCGGCTCTATCCTTCAAGAGCTTGTCAGCCGCTTGTTTGAGCTTTTTGATGGCACGCGATCCTTTTGGCGCAATGGGCCGGGGAACCCATCGCGGCCAGGGCAGAAGATCGTCAGGTCTCAACGTGCCAACACTCAGGATCAAATTTCGCGTTGTGTATTTCAGGCGGTCTTTATCCAGCCCTTGCGGATCACCGAGCAAAGCCTTGGCCAAGACATCAAATGTCAGCTCCGACATGGCGGCGTTTAGCTCGAGCTCCGGGTTTTGATCAATTTTTGCACAGAAATCATTCAGCACTTCGGTTATGAGAGGTGCCAGATCTTGCATATGGCGTTGACGGAACAAAGGCGCGACGCTTTTGCGTTGCCGCTTCCACTGCTCTCCATGAACGGAGAGCAAGCCTTCTTTCGTTGCGGGTCCTAAAATACGCGCATCGATTGCCGTTTTCGTGAATTTGTCTGACTCCTTGGCCAGAACGGCCATCATGCCTTCCGGGTCGGAAATAACATGGAGTTTTTTTCCGAAATTCGGAACACTTACAATCGGTTGATTATAGGCCATCGGACCGAAACCCTCGATCGGATTTCGCAAAAACTTCCACGTGGCTTTAATAAAGCCCTCCTGCCCCGTCAGCGGTTTGGCATGGGGCGGGATAAAGCGTCCCTGTTCATCATACCGGGCGGAAATATCGGATTTGGATTTGGCCATATTCTACTTACGTTTCAACAGGTCCTCCGGTGACTGTAAAGAAATAAGAAATTTTCACCCTGCGGTGAAACGTCAGTTGATATTTATTGGCAGGGGTTTAGGGTATAATCATGAGCCAAGACCTGATGAATTATGATCAGATGACCCAACTCGCCCTTCGGGGTGTGGTACGGGACGCGATTCGACGTGTCATCCGTGAAGACGGTCTTCCCGGAGCCCATCATTTTTATATCACATTTCTAACCCGTTTCCCAGGCGTTGAAATTGATGACAGCCTTGCGAAAAAATATCCTGAAGAAATCACGATTGTTCTAGAACATCAATTCTGGGATCTGAATGCTTATGCAGATGAGTTCGAAGTCACCTTGAAATTTGGTGGAATTCCGAAATATCTGAAAGTGCCATATCACGCCATTTCGCGGTTTCACGACCCGAGTGTGGGATTTGCCCTTCAATTTGATCCACCGGCTGAACTTGACCCTGCCGCGAATACGGTTGGCAAGTTACGGTCCGTGCCGGATGGCGACGGCGCAGATAAATCCACCAAAGCTGATGCGGCTCAGAAAGAGACGCCGGATACCAAAACCAAGAAAAAATCAGACAAATCCGATAAACAAACCGAGGGATCCGACAAGGACGGCGAAGAAGCCAATGTCGTAAGTCTGGATGCTTTCCGTAAGAAATAATTTCCCTTTCCCAGCCTTGAGCCAGGGTCCCCTTACAATTATGAGAGCTGTCACTGGGCGAGCTTGGATTGACCCCAAGCACAGAGACCCAATAGATATTTGAGGCAACAAATGACTGATATGAGAACTGAAACGGACAGTTTCGGCCCCCTGAAAGTACCTTCTGACAAATATTACGGCGCGCAGACTGCCCGCTCGCTCATCAATTTTCCCATCGGAATTGAAACTATGGCGCCGGCCATTATTCGCGCGCTCGGCGTCATCAAACGCTCGGCCGCTCTTGCCAATAAGTCTCTGGATAATTTGGATGAAAAGCGCGCCAAGGCCATCGTCGAAGCGGCCTCTGATGTGGCGGAAGGCAAGCTGAATGACAACTTTCCTCTCTCCGTCTGGCAGACAGGCTCGGGCACTCAGTCCAATATGAACGCCAATGAAGTTATTTCAAACCGCGCCATTGAAATTCTAGGCGGCGAAATTGGCTCCAAGGATCCGGTTCATCCGAATGATCATGTTAACCGCAGCCAGTCTTCGAATGATACCTTCCCCACAGCCATGCACATCGCCGCCGCTGAGGAAATTCACCACAAGCTTCTCCCCGCTCTGCAACAGCTGCGCAATGCGCTGAATGACAAAGCCAATGAGTTTAAAGACATCATCAAAATTGGCCGAACTCACACCCAAGACGCGACGCCGATCACGCTGGGACAGGAATTTTCCGGCTATGTGGCCCAAATTGATCTGGGTATAAAGCGTGTCGAAAACGGGCTTAAAGAACTCTATCCTCTGGCCCAAGGCGGAACGGCCGTCGGGACTGGTCTCAACGCAAAACCCGGCTTTGCCAAAGCTTTTGCCGAAGAAGTGGCGACTTACACAAAGCTCCCTTTCAAAACGGCTGAAAACAAATTCGAAGCTTTGGCCGCGCATGACGCCTTTGTTTCGGCCCATGGGGCATTGAACACTGTCGCGGCCTCATTATTCAAAATTGCCAATGATATCCGTTTCCTTGGCTCCGGCCCGCGTTCAGGTCTTGGCGAGCTCTCTCTTCCTGAAAATGAGCCCGGCTCTTCCATCATGCCCGGCAAAGTCAACCCGACGCAGTGCGAAGCCCTGACTATGGTTTGTACGCAAGTCATGGGCAACCAGACGACCATGAGCATTGCCGGCTCTCAAGGGCATTTCGAACTGAATGTCTATAAGCCGGTTATGGCTTACAACATGCTACAATCCATTCAGCTTCTTTCCGATGCCTCTGTCAGTTTCGCAGATAAATGTGTGGTCGGCATTCAAGCGAATGAAGATCGGATTGAGGATCTACTGGGCCGCTCTCTCATGCTTGTCACGGCCCTTGCCCCAACGATCGGTTATGATAACGCCACGAAAGTCGCCAAGACAGCGCATAAAAACGGCACGACCTTGCGCGAGGAAGCCGTCAATCTCGGTTTCGTCACGGAGGAAGAGTTTGACAAAGTCGTCCGTCCCGAGCTGATGATCAAGCCGCGTTGATATGTCCGACAATGTCATAAAATTCGGTAAGGCCGCCAAAGCTGTAAAGCGTTCCAAAAAGGAAAAACAAGCGGCAGAAAATCGGGCACGACATGGCCAGAAGAAAGAGCAAAAAACGCTCAAGGCGAAATTGACAGAAAAACTCCAGTCCAAGCTCGACGCGCATAAAATCGAAAAATCCGGTAAAAAGGATAAGGATGAGTCTTAAAAAGCGCTCTGTTTCGCTTTACGGGCATCAGACCTCCCTCGCCCTTGAGGAGGAATTCTGGGCAGTTATTGACGCTCATATTGAAAATAGCGGGCAAAGCTTTGCCCGTTTCATCCGGGAACTGGATGATAAGCGACTGGAAGAGACGCCCAATCAAAATCTCGCCTCTTATTTACGCGTTTGGGTTTTAAAATCGGTTATGACTGAGCAATGACTTGCATAAATGCCGTGAATTAAGGAATGTCTGATAATGGCTCTGATTTACCGCACTCGAAAAGTTGTCAAACCGGGGGACCTTAACTCCCGCAACACGCTTTTCGGCGGACGTCTTCTGGAATGGATTGATGAAGAGTGCGGTGTTTATGCCGCCTGCCAGATGGAAACCCAGACGCTAGTAACAAAATCCATGTCTGAGCTCAATTTTCTTGCTCCGGCCCGGCAAGGTGACGTCATCGAAATTGGCGCTGAAACGGTGAGTGTCGGACACTCGACAATAACGGTCTGCTGTCATGTGCGTATAAAATCCACTCAACAGGAAATTGTCTCTATTGATGAAATCGTGTTCGTGAACGTCGATGACGAGGGCCGCCCCGTCCGCCACGGAAAGTATAAGCGCAAGTCAAAATCGCCGCGGAGCTAAAAACCGCCCTTCTGTGCGTTGCCCTGACATCGAGACAGTTCGCCCATAGCCAAAGCGATTTGTTGTTCCTATGTTCTCGTCATGTCTGCCAATGATTCCTTTCAACCCGCGCCGCCGAGGCCTTCTGGACGCTCTATCTCAGAACAGGCCATGCCTGTGCGCCAATTTGGAAAGTCGGAAAAGGCAGATTATCTCGACGGATTAAATCCCGAACAAAAAGAAGCGGTCTTGGCCTTGGATGGTCCGCTGCTCGTGCTTGCGGGCGCCGGAACCGGGAAAACGCGGGTTTTGACCTGTCGCCTCGCGCATATCCTGACGACAGGCCGCGCCTATCCCAGCCAGATATTGTCCGTGACCTTTACCAATAAAGCTGCGCGGGAGATGCGCCACCGCGTTGGGAAGTTACTCGGAGAGCAGGTCGAAGGCCTTCCCTGGCTCGGAACCTTTCACTCCATTGCCGCCAAGATCCTGCGTATTCACGCCGAACTGGTCGGTCTGAAATCCGGCTTCACCATTTTGGATACGGATGATCAGATACGCCTGTTGAAGCAGGTTATCAAAGCTGCCGACATTGATGAAAAACGGTGGACCGCGCGATACCTGGTCGCTTTGATTGATAGTTGGAAGAATAAGGGACTGACTCCCGAAAAGGTCAGCTCCAAGGAGAGTTATAAATTTGCCGACGGCAAAGGCGCCAAACTCTATAAGGTTTATCAAGACCGCCTCAAGGTTTTAAACGCCTGTGATTTTGGCGATTTGCTCCTGCACAATCTGACCTTATTCACGGAAAATCCGGACATTCTGAAAAAATATCATCAGAAATTCCGCTATCTTCTGGTGGACGAGTATCAGGACACCAATGTCTGCCAATATCTCTGGCTTCGCCTTTTGGCTCAAGGCTCGCAGAACATTTGTGTGGTCGGCGATGACGATCAGTCCATCTATGGGTGGCGCGGAGCCGAGGTCGACAATATCCTTCGCTTTGAAAAAGACTTCCCCGGCGCCAAAGTGGTCAAGCTGGAGCGAAATTACCGCTCGACAGAGCATATCCTCGGCGCGGCGTCCGGCCTTATCGCGTCCAATCAGGACCGCCTCGGCAAAACTCTCTGGACCGAAGATGAAGGCGGACACAAAGTCAGTGTGACAGGCGTCTGGGACGCTCCAGCCGAAGCCCGCATCATTTCCGGCGAGATTGAAAACTGGCGATCCCAAAACCGCCCTTATAATGACGTTGCTATTCTGGTCCGCGCCTCACGCCAAATGCGAAGCTTCGAAGAGCGCTTTATTCAGCTCGGCCTGCCCTACCGCGTCATTGGCGGTCCGCGATTCTTTGAACGAGCTGAAATCCGTGACGCACATGCCTATTTGCGCGTGTTGAGATCCGACACGGACGATCTGGCCTTTGAGCGCATCGTCAACACCCCAAAACGCGGTATCGGCGCAACAACAATACAAAAACTACAAACCGCGGCCCGGTCCATGGGCATAAGTCTGGAAGCTGCTACTCGTGAACTGACCAAGACAGATGAAATCAGAGGCAAAGCCCGCACAGCCCTTCGCGCTTTTATTCTGGATGTGGATCGCTGGCGGCGGGAAGCCAGAGACATTCGCCATACCGAAATGGCGGAAAAGATTCTGGATGAAAGCGGATATACCCAGATGTGGCGCGACAGCAAGGACGCGAAATCCGCCGGACGCTTGGAAAATCTGAAAGAATTGATCCAGGCCATGGGCGAGTTTGAAACGCTTGACGCCTATCTGGAACATGTCAGCCTTGTTCTGGATGTGGATCGCGGCCCGCAGGAAGATGAAATCTCCTTGATGACCCTCCATTCCGCCAAAGGACTGGAATTTCCGCTCGTCTTTCTTCCGGGGTGGGAAGAAGGCGTCTTTCCGAGCCAAAAGAGTATGGACGAAAATGGTCTCGCGGGTCTCGAAGAAGAACGCCGCCTCGCCTATGTCGGGATTACGCGGGCGCGGGAAAAGGCCAAAATCTACTTTGCCGCCAACCGGCAAGTTTACGGGTCCTGGCAATCCAGTGTGCCGTCACGCTTTATCGACGAGCTTCCGGTTCAACATGTCGAAGCCGAGAGTGAGCAGAGCCAACAGCATGGGAGCGCTATGGCCCGACAGATTGCGAGCGACTTTTCGTCAAGCTTTGAGCGCGCCCAGAGCAATCGCGACTCACCCGGTTGGCAGCGCTATCAGGCGAACCGGAATAAAGATTTTGGCCGCGCGCCAAAAGAAATCGAAGGCCATGCCATCCGACGTCCGGCCAAAAAAGCGACAAGCGCCTTCAAAGTCGGCGACAGAATCTTCCATCAGAAATTTGGCTATGGACGTATTGCCTCTGCTGACGGTAATAAACTCATGGTAGCCTTCGAGAAAGCGGGGAAAAAGAAGGTTTTGGACGGATTTGTAGAACGGGCATAGGATGAAATTTTTAAAAACTGGGCTGATCTGGTTGTCTTTGGCAGCGATGGGAATGAGCGGGTGCTCCACAACCCAAACTCGTGTTTTAAGTATCAACTCCCTCACATCAGATGCGTCCAATGACGGATCGTTTCGAGGCCTAGAAGCCTTGGCAACCGGTTATGATGAAAAGCCCGGGAATCGTGTAAACATCATTTACCTCCACGGTGTCGGGTGGATTGAAAACCCGGATGACAAGCCCTTAGCGAATGAGTTCATAAAAGGCCTCGCCAATGCCTATAACCTGGAAGTCGATGACAAAGCCGTCAGCAGTCTCTGCGGACGCGATACCACGGACGAAGCGACAAACGTAAATAATCACATCTACATAAAAGAAGACTCACCCAAGACTTATCACACAGCCCTACCAGGGGTTGATCTGACACTGGATGATCTCGTCTGTCTCGACCGGCAAGTTCTCCATATTAGCGACGATTTGGAATATGTCATCTACCGCGTTTTTTGGGACGAAATATTCTGGCAAAGCCTCCAAGAGCCCCATGTTGGATATGATGACAAGTTAAACACAGATGGCGTCGCGGCCCTACGCCGCAAATATAACAGATACCTCAAAGACAAATTGATAAATTTCGGTTTTTCTGATGCCATCTTATATCTCGGGGCTGTCGGAGGAGAAATTCGAGAAGCTATATATGGCGCCATGTGCGCCGCCAATCTGGATGCGGGTGGATTTGAATTTAAGGAACAAGGCAAGCGCGTAACCGCCGATGAAATATGCCAAATCGCGAATGAAACATCTGTTGAAACGGACCAATTTGTTTTTGTGACGGAAAGTTTGGGCAGTAAAATTGCTTATGACATCATGCGGGATGTCATGACAGACGACAAGGACACTGTTCACGACGCCATGATTGAAAATACCGAATTTATTATGCTGGCCAATCAAGTGGCTTTGTTGAATTTATCCGATTTGGGAACAACGAAACCTAAAGTACCGCCTTATATGCCACCCGAAGAAAGACCGACAATTGTCGCCTTTTCCGAGGTGAACGACTTTCTTAGTTATGAGCTGATTCCTTATTACCGAAGCCTTATAAAAAATGGAGAGCGTCATAGTGTCTTCGTGGGAGAAGATAAACGCGATATTTCTGATAACATTGTCGCCATGACCGGGTTCAATATGATTGATATGCGTGTCGAATTTGCGGATCCGCTAATCCCCTTGGTAAAAAGTTTTGTCGACCCGCTTCGCGCCCATAATGGTCATTCCGCGCAGCCCGAATTAATGCGCTATATGGTCTGCGGGGCCGATAATGGGAAATTGAGAACGGCAGGATGTATCGCCGACTTGGTTGGCCCCCCAATTGAGAAAAAATAAATGTCGCTTTGGAAACTGGAGATAGTGACAAACGAAGACAAAGCGTTTGAAGTTGCGGAAGCTCTCGGCTTTCTTGAAGAAAGTGAAGCTCAATCCGTCTCCCTTTTTGATCAAGGCGAAGAGAAACTCGTTGAGGCGATTTACCTGACCGAAACTGAGGCCCTGACCGCTCAGGAAAATTGCGGCGGAGATGTCTCGGCTATCATTGACAAAGACTGGGTGAGCGAGGTTCAGTCAGGTCTTCCTGCGGTCCTGGCCGGCCGGTTTTTTGTCTATGGGTCACATGAAAAAGACAATATCCCCGATGAAATCGCGCACCCTATTTTAATTGAGGCCGGGATGGCTTTTGGTACAGGCCATCATGGCACGACAAAAGGCTGTCTTGTCATCTTTGACAAATTACTCACCGAAGGTTTCAAGCCTTCAGACGTTCTGGATTTAGGATGCGGCGCGGGAATATTGGCCATAGCGGCCGCAAAGGCCCTGCCCGAAGCGCAAATTCTTGCCAGCGACATCGACCAGGACGCCGTCGACGTGACGTTAGAAAATGCAAGGTTAAATGAGGTGGGAGAGAATATGAAAGTCTTGCAGGCCGAAGGGTTTGACTCCCCTTCACTTCGCGACAGACAATTCAACCTCATCTTTGCCAATATTCTTGCAGGGCCTCTCATGGGATTGGCGCCTGACATTTTCAAAGCCACTCAAAAAGGCGGCAAAGTCATTTTATCCGGAATTCTGAACGAGCAGGCAGAGACGGTCTCAAATGCCTTCAAAGCAGCCGGTTTTTCTATTTCTCCCAGAGTGGCGATAGAAGAATGGACGTCCCTTTTGGCTGTAAAGCCTTAATCTTATTTGAAAAGCGCGCACAAAAAAGGGCTCCGGCCAAAGGGGAAAGCCGAAGCCCTTCATGCTTACATCTATGTTATAAACTATAGTGCGCGATTGGCCCGACGATCGCGGCGCGCATTGCGGCGTCCGATCAAGCTTCCAGTCAGGCCCTGTGTCTCAGGACGGCGGGCCTGAGCGCCTTCGAATGTCGGACGGAATGTCCGCGTATCCAAGCTCATAAACTCTAATCCGTTAAATTCAGTCGTCATTTTCTTACCTCTAATTCTCAGGCGCATATTCGCCCTGCTTAACGAGGGCTATGTAGTTATTTCTGAATTTTTGAGAACAGACAGAACCGCCCGAACAGATATGCAGAATTGCAAGACTGGTTAATAAATTACGAAGCGCGTTTACGTTCTTTTGCCTTGTAGAAAGGGCTTTCCGGCGGATAGGAAAATTCGAGGATGTCAGCAGCAGGTTTGATTTCAGTCTCTTCAGACTCAAATTCCGAGCCCGGTTTCAGTATGACTGTCTCTTCTGCCTGAGCATTTGAGCTGAAGAAATTGATGTTAAGGTTGAACAGTTTTTGTGACACCTTAGACTCCATTAACTCCTTCAAACGAACGGCCTGATGGATTACATTATAGCACAGAACGCGAAGAAATGCGACCTGTTCCCCCATAACACGTATTTCACATATTATTTTTGACGAATTGGACACAAAAACATGAACGATATTACCCTCTTCCAAAACTTTGAAGTCAAAGGCGGTCCGGACTATGGCCGCAAAAATCTCCCTATTCTTCAAGCCGCGCTCAAAAAGCAAAATCTGGATGGTTTTATCGTCCCGCATGAAGACGAATATCAGAACGAATACCTTCCCGCCTCAACCGATCGCCTGCAATGGCTCAGCGGATTCACAGGCTCTGCGGGCGCGGCGGTTGTCATGCAGGACAAAGCCGCCATGTTTGTTGACGGACGCTACGTTATCCAGATCAAGCAACAGGTAGACAAAGACCTTTTTGATTATGAACGCCTCGAAGACGGCGTCGCCAAATGGCTGCGGGGAAATGTAAAGGCAGGACAGGTTATTGGCTATGATCCCAAGCTGCACAGCCCGTCCGCCCTGGTGCAGCTGATCGAAGCGATTGAGCTGGCGGGCGGCACCGCTAAAGCCATGGAGCCCAACCCGATTGATGTTGCTTGGACGGACCGCCCGCCTATGCCGCTGACGCCCATCACCATTCAGCCCGAAAAACTTGCCGGGAAATCCCACGCTAAAAAGCGCGAGGAGATTGCTGAAATCCTTCAGGAGAAGAATGCCGATTACGCCTTGATAACGGCGCCGGCTTCCATTGCCTGGCTATTGAATATTCGGGGCGGCGATGTGCAGTGCACGCCCCTCCCCCTTTCGACGGCCATTATCCGCAAGGACGGTCATGTCGACCTCTTCGTCAGGTCAGAAAAAATCTCTTCCGAAATCAGTCAGCACCTAGGCAATGAAGTCGCTATCCAAGGTGAAGAAGATTTGGAAACCACGCTGCAAGGCCTATCCGGTAAAACCGTCTTAATGGATCCGAACTCCGCCTCGGCTTGGCATTTCGATACAGCGACGAACTCCGGTGCCAATGTCAAAAAGGCAATGGATGTTGTCGCTCTTCCGAAAGCCACGAAAACACAGGCCGAGCTTGAAGGCTCTGCAACGGCGCATAAACGCGATGCCGTTGCCATCATTAAATTCCTGCATTGGCTCGATACCGAAGCCCAGTCAGGTGAGTATGACGAGATTTCAGCCGCCACGAAGCTTGAAATGTTCCGCCACGAAAATGACGGGCTCAAGGATTTGAGTTTTGAGACCATTTCCGGCGCGGGCGCAAATGGCGCGCTTTGTCATTACCGCGTCAGTGTTTCAACGGTATTGCCGCTCAAACCAAATTCACTCTATCTGGTTGATAGCGGCGGTCAATATCAGGACGGCACAACGGACATTACCCGCACAGTCCCGATTGGCGAACCGACAGATGAAATGCGGGATCGTTTCACCCGCGTCCTACAAGGTCATATCGCACTGGCGACAATCCGCTTTCCCGAAGGCACAACAGGCCCGGCCCTGGACGCCTTTGCCCGTGCGCCTCTCTGGCAGGTAGGTCTCGATTATGATCACGGCACAGGCCATGGCGTCGGGTCGTTCCTGGGCGTTCACGAGGGCCCGCAGCGCATCTCTAAGGCCTCAAACACAATCGCGCTTCAACCCGGTATGATTGTTTCGAACGAGCCCGGCTATTATAAGACCGGCGAATACGGCATTCGTATTGAGAACCTGCAATTTGTCTTGCCGCCAGAGGAAATTGCAGGCGGTGAGCGGCCCATGATGGGGTTCAAAACCCTCACTATGGCGCCTATCCACCGCGACCTAATCGATCTGGATCTGCTCAATAAGGCAGAGCGGCAATATGTCGATGATTATCACGCCGAAGTTCTCAAAGAGATCGGGCCGAACTTTGACGGCGAAATCAAAAGCTGGCTCGAGAAAGCCTGCGCGCCGCTCTAACTATTCTCCAGCTCCAAGGTCTTTCGCTTCTGGAAGGCCTTGGAGATGAACACCATCATGATACAGGCGCAGACGCAATAAACGCCCATCGCTGTAATCTGTTTCGGATAAGAGACTCCGATATCTATCAGCCACCCGGTCAGCCCGGGGCCGGCAGCTGTACAAAATACCATCATCGACACAATTATGGCGCGGATAGAGCCTAGATGTTTGGTGCCGTAAAGCTCTGGCCAGATCGTCCCCATCAGAGTGGAGGAGAAGCCGTAAGAAATTCCCATCAAAGACATAAAGACAAAGGCTGACCACTGCGCCTCAAATCCACCCAACACAAAACAGGACAGCGATAAGGGGATCAGAAAACTTGGTAAGAGCTTTATCGCTGAAAATCGGTCAACCAAAGCGCCGGATATCAGCGTAAAAATAATGGTAGAGACGGCCATTAGTGAAAAGGCCGAGGCAAAGGCCGGCATGGACCAGTCCCGCAATTCCACCAAATAGACTTGATGGAAAAATACGGTCGTGCCGATAAAAGCCGGAGCCAGCATACCTAAAAGAACGATCCAGAAAAGCGGATCGCGTATGACTTCCGGACGAGTCCAATCGCGGCCATCGACAATCAGCGGTATCGGGTCAGTGGCGCGTGGCTCTCTGTCTTTAGAGACCAGAACCGCAATAATCGGAAGGGCGACCACGAGGAGCGTTATAGCCGCCAAAAGCCAGCTATAGCGCCAGCCAACCCAACTCACGGTTAAAACGAAAAGAACCGGGAAAACGGCTTCCCCGGCATTATGCCCCAATGTCACCAGAGACACGGCGCGGCCTCGACTGGCGGTAAACCACCGGGCCGCTGCCGTCAGGGCATTTTGAGTCATCATTCCCTGACCAAATAGACGAAGGAAATAGATAACGAGAACCAGGGTAATGATATGCGTCGAGAAAGTCATCCCAACGGCTCCAAGCGCCAATAGAGGGACAATCATCAAAGTCACTTTCGACGGGGTAAAATAGTCGACGATTTTCCCGACCCAGGGAAGCGACAAGGCACTTCCCAGTGTAGCGATCATATAGATCAATCCGAAATCGCCATGGCTCAAATCATATTCGGCTCGAATTTCTCCTGCCGATAGTGAGATAAAAAATGTTTGTCCAAACGAAGAGAAAAAGGTCAGTAAAAACCCGCCCACAACCCAACGGGCATTCTCTTTGAAAAATCTGAGTATTGGCATAGCTAGGCTTTGCAGTGAGAGCCGTTCAAAGGCAAGGGGCGCGCTTTGTTAAACCTATGAAGACTTACTCTATCAGGGCAAGCCATTCATCTTCTGTCAGAACATTTACCCCAAGATCCTGAGCTTTTGTCAATTTTGATCCCGCGCCGGGACCGGCCACGAGATAATCGGTTTTGGCCGATATTGATCCGCTCACTTTCGCGCCGAGGCTTTGTGCTTTGGCTTTGGCTTCATCACGGGAAAAGCGTTCGAGCTTTCCGGTGAAGACAACCGTTTTGCCTGACACCACACTGTCTGCAGCAATCTCTTCAACGGGTTCAATTGTGATGTGCTCAAGCAAGCTTTCAACGACGGAGCGGTTTTCGGGTGCGGTCATAAACTGGCTAAAGGCCGTCGCCGCGGCTTCACCGACCCCGTCAATGTGAAGGATGGATTGGAAAGCCGCGCTCTCTCTGCTCGCCAAGTCCCCCCATTGTGCCCTCAGGCTTTCCAGATTCTGGAAATGGCGAGCCATTAACCGCGCATTGCCCTGTCCGATATGACGAATACCTAGAGCATACAAAAAACGGGCAAATCCGATGGTTCGCCGCGCGTCTATAGCGTTGAAAAGATTGTCTATACTTGTCTGGCCGAACCCTTCAAGTTTTTCGAGTTCGGAACGTTTTTCCTGCAAAACAAAAATATCTGCGGGTTCCCGCACCAGACCCAATTCAAAAAAGAGGGCAATCTGTTTTTCACCGAGACCGTCAATATCGAATGCCCGCCGGGAGACAAAATGTTTGAGCCCCTCTTTGGCCTGGGCGGGGCAAGCCAGACCATTCGTGCAGCGCCGCACAACATCCTGCCGCCCTGTTTTCTCGTCAATATCCCGAACGGCTTCTGCGCCGCAGATCGGGCAATTTGTCGGCAATTTATATGGCTCTCCACCCCCGTCTTTGATGACTTGCAAAACTTGCGGGATGACGTCCCCTGCCCGCTGTATTTCGACGGTATCACCCGGCTTTACGCCCAGGCGTACAATCTCGTCTTCATTATGCAAAGTGGCGTTGGAGACAACCACGCCGCCCACCGTGATGGGGGTCAGGCGCGCCACGGGTGTTAACGCGCCTGTTCGTCCCACTTGCACGTCAATCGTTTCCAGAACGGTCACAGCCTTTTCGGCCGGGAATTTATGCGCAATGGCCCAGCGCGGCGCGCGGCTGACAAAGCCAAGGCGCTTTTGCAGTGCGAGGTCGTTCACCTTGTAAACGACCCCGTCAATGTCATAGCCAAGTGCCGCGCGCTTTTCTTCGATTTCGTGGTAATGCGCGACCATCTCTTTCGCGCTGGTATGAACGCGCATATCGGGATTGGTCGAAAAACCCCATTCCGCCATCATTTCCACCGCGCCCATCTGCGTTTCGGCGAGAGGCTCGCTGACCTCCCCCCAGGTATAGGCGAAGAACCTCAATGGACGCGACGCTGTAACGCTCGGGTCAATCTGTCGGAGCGACCCGGCAGCCGCGTTGCGCGGGTTTTTATATTCCGGTTTTCCGGCTTTGAACTGCGCGGCATTCATCTCTTCGAACGCGTCATGCTCTATATAAACTTCACCGCGTATTTCGAGAATGTCCGGCCACCCCTTGCCGCTCAATTCATGCGGCACATCCTCTTTCAAGGTCATCAGATTGCGCGTAACGTCTTCCCCAGTCTGCCCGTCACCACGAGTGGCGCCCGTGACAAGTTTTCCCTGCTCGTAGCGGAGTGCCGCCGATAGACCGTCAATTTTTGGCTCTGCCGTAAAAGATAGCTCCGCCTCGGGAGAAAGGCTCAAAAATCGTTTAATGCGGGCCACGAAATCCCAGACATCCCCGTCATTAAATGCATTGTCCAGGGACAGCATTGGCACGCTATGTTTGATTTTATCAAATCGGCCAGAAGGTTTTGCGCCGACTTTCTGCGTTGGGCTATTTTTCACAATCAAATGCGGAAACTGAGCTTCCAGCTCGGTCAGCTCATGACGAAGAGCATCATATTCTGCGTCTGAGATAAGCGGATTGTCATCATTGTAATATTGCTCATCCGCCGCGCGGATTTCCATGCTCAAATTTTTGATGCGTTTCTTTGCCTCCGCCTCTGTCATATTTGAGGCGCTCATGAGGCCATGAGTTGGCGCGCGGCGGCGCGGGCTTCCGGCGTGATTTTTTCGCCGGCGAGCATTCTAGCAATCTCTTCCTCGCGCGCCGCATCGGCCACAGAATGAACCTGTGTTGTGGTCGTCGTTCCCGTTGAGGACTTTTCAATCCGAAACTGATTATCGGCGGCCGCGGCTACTTGAGGGCTATGCGTGACAACAAAGACCTGAGCGGTTTTGGCCAGACGCGACAATCTTTTGCCGACTGCATTGGCCACTGCACCGCCCACACCTTGATCGACTTCGTCAAAGACCATGACGGCTTCATTCTTTCCGGCCAGAGCCACTTTTATCGCCAAGGCAAACCGCGCCATTTCGCCGCCCGACGCAATTTTATCCAAAGGCCCGAGGGCCGTGCCCGGATTGGTTGAGACAACAAAACGAATTAAATCCACGCCCATGGCGCTTTCCGGTGCAGGCTCAATTCGCGTTTCAAAGGTCGCACGCTCCATTTTCAAGGGCGGCAGTTCCTGCGCCACGGCTTCGTCGAGCGCTTTCGCCGCCCTTTGGCGGGCTTCAGTAAGCGTCTTAGCGGCGAGGTCATATATCTCCTTCGCCTTAGCCGCTTCTTTTTCAGCCTTGGAAATATCCTTTGCGACGCTTTCTATCGCCTCAAGCTCTTCATCGAATTGGGCACGTTTCTCGATGAGGCCCGGAATATCACATCCATATTTTCGGGCGGCGCCGCGAAGCGCGAAGAGACGTTTTTCAACGGCGTCCAAACGCCCCGGTTCAACGTCAAAGCTCTGCGCTGCGACGCTGACCGCATTGCGGGCTTCCTGCGTTTCCAAAAGGGCTCGCTCCAACGCCTCAGCCGCTAATTGCAGAGATTTTGCGGCTGGCAGATCACTGTCGCCGAATTTGCTGCTTACCCGTTCGATTCCGGACAAAGCCATGGAAAGACGTTCTTCGAATTCACCATCTTCGCCAAGTGTGTCCTGCGCCGCTGTGAGTTCAGACAGAGCGCCTTCTGCGCCTTGTAGGAAACGGCGTTCATCGGCAAGCGTTTCCTCTTCGCCGGGCCGGGCGTCCAGTTTGTCCAGCTCGTTCATTGCGTGTTCGAGGAATTCCTGATCTTCTCCGGCTTTGCTTTGACGTTCTTTTAGCGCTTTAAGGTGCTTCTGTGTGTCCCGCCGGGTTTGATAGGCACTCGCCACGGCCTGTAGCTCGGATTTGTGACCGCCAAAAAGATCGAGGAGCGTAATATGGGTGGTCGGGTCCAACAAACCGCGTCCGTCATGCTGCCCGTGAACCTCCAAAAGCAGTTTTCCCACTTCAGAGAGCAGTTTCACACCGGCCGGAGAATCATTGATATAGGCTTTGGAGCGTCCATCGGATTGTATCACGCGGCGCAGAGTTAGGTCTTCGCCTGCGACAATCTCAATATCCTGTTCTGTTAGATGGGCAATAACCGGATGGGAGGTCGATAGCGTAAAGGAGGCGGTGCATTCCGCCTTTTCCGTCCCGGCCCGGATGAGGCCCCGGTCCGAGCGCGCGCCTGTGGCCATGCCGAGCGCGTCTAGAATTATGGATTTACCTGCGCCGGTCTCGCCCGTAAGCGCCGTCAAGCCATCGTGGAACTCAAGGCTCAACTGTTCGATCAGAACTACATTGCGGACAAATAACCCACTTAACATATCGCTTCTGTCATACCTTTTAGAACAACCGCTCTTTCAAACGTTGCCAGTAACCATCGCGGCGGTTCTTCTTCCGCTCTGCTTCCAGATCAACTCCGTAGCCTTGAAGCAAATCATAAGAGTCCTGATACCACTCACTATTTGGGTAGTTATACCCTAAGACCGAGCCGACGAGTTTGGCTTCATTGATAATACCAAGAGAGACATAAGACTCGACAAGGCGGTGAAGCGCTTCTTCGGTCTGGGATGTCGTTTCATAGTTTTTTACAACATTCTTGAAACGGCCAATTGCGGCAAGCTGTTGGTTTTGCTCCAGATAATAGCGCCCAATGGCCATCTCCTTACCCGCAAGATGGTCGTGGGTAAGTTCAAGCTTCAATCGGGCGTCACGAGCGTAATCACTGTCGGGGAAACGCCGAACGACTTGCTGCAACGCGGCTTCGGCACTTACGGTCGTCGCCTGGTCGCGGCCTACATCGTAAATCTGGTCATAATAATTGATCGCGATCAGGTAATAAGCATAGGGCGTGCTCTCATTACCGGGATGCAAGCTGATGAATCGCTGAGCCGTTGCCACACTCTGCTCGTAATCTGTTGTACGGTAATGTGCGTAGGCACTCATCAACATGGCGCGACGCGCCCATTTAGAAAAGGGATGCTGACGTTCAACTTCCTGGAAAAACAGATTGGCTTCTTCCCAGTCATTTTTCTCGACCCGCTCAAATGCCTGATTGTAAATCAGCTCGGCAGGCCGTTCGATATAAGCGAGCTTTTCCTTTTTCGACTTGCCGCCGAAAATCGAGCAACCCGAAAGGATGATAGTGAGAATAGCAATAAGTCCAAAGCGGACGAAACGCATATAAGTCGTGTTAAAAGCCATAAAGCAATCCGTTTGCGGATATGATTCTAAGCATATCCTTTGAAATACAATGGGTCTCTTAAAGGATGCTTTGCAAGGCGGAAAGTGAGAAAACTGTTATGCGCTGACGCTTTGCAGTCTGGCCGGGCTTTTCAACTCCGGCAAAAGCTCTGTTCCGTTCATCGAAACAAAGCGCCAAGCGTCCGGAGTTCCGTAAAGCGCCATCAATAAATCATGATTCAGGCCGTGTCCGGAGGCATGCGTTTCTACGCGGCCCAAAATCGGCCCCCCCAGGTAAAGGTCGCCCAACAGGTCTAGAGCTTTATGGCGGACAAACTCATCCGCAAACCGCAAGCCTTCAGGATTTAGGACTTTATCGCCGTCAACGATGATAGCGTTCTCTAACGAGCCGCCTTTTGACAGACCTGCGGCCTGTAAAGCTGCGACTTCATGCAGACGCGCAAAGGTGCGCGCAGACGCAAGGCGGTCGCGAAACGCTCTGACGTCGGGGACAATTTCGACTTTCTGCTGGCCGATAGCCTTGTCTTTGAAATCGATTGAAACACTGAGTTCCAGCTGCGCACAGGGAAGAACCCGTGCAAAGGCCTTGCCCTTGCGGACTTCAACGGGCCGAAGGACCTCGACATACCGACGCGGCGCGTCTTGGCGTTTTACGCCGACCCGCTCGATCAGTCTCAAAAAAGGCTCAGCTGAACCGTCCAGAGCCGGGAGCTCTTGTCCGTCCAATTCCATAATCAAATTGTCTATACCCGAGGCCGCGAGCGCTGCGAGAAGATGTTCAATGGTGGAAACTTTGGTTCCAGCCGCGTTTTCGAGAGTTGTGCAGTTTTTCACATCAGAGACAGCTTCAGGTTCAACCTGAATACGGTTGTGGCGATCTGTGACATCCGTTCGGATAAATACAAGGCCTGTATTCACCGGAGCCGGACGCATGGCCAATCGCGTGTGATTGCCTCCATGCAGTTCAATACCTGCACAAACAGCGGCGGAATTCAAAGTGGACTGACGTCTGACATTTGACATATTTAATATACTCATATGGCCCCAATGACTGAGTGAGCCATTGGTTGCTTACAGACAATAAACCTGATGTTACAGCGTGTTACAGACACAAAAAAAGCCCTTTTAAACAAGGGCTTAGTTGAGTTTTATGAACAATTTTTAAGCAGTAAGCTCAGTTCAGAGAAGATTTTAATTATCTACTTTGACGGCGTAGAAAACTCGGAATTTGCAGCTCATCTTCCATGTCATCACTGAACAAATCACCGACTGGCGCTTTGGTCGTCTGCGTCTGAATAGTCGGCGACGGTGTTTTCTTACGACGGCCAAACAAACCGCCAAGAGCCGTTTTCTTTAAGGATGGAGTGGGCGATTCAGGAATAGTCTCTGTTTCAGGAGACTCTACAGCTTTTTCTTCACTCGAAGCAGAAGACTGAGGCGGATAAGGCCTCGGCGCCACATATGGCGGCGGTGTCGCAGATTTCGGCTTGGAAAGCTCCTGGGCCACTTCTTTTTGCATATTAGCCACAGGATTGTAGTCGGCAAACCGATCCCCTGTATCCTGCGCCGCAACCTTTTCCGGTGCTTTCTCTTGAACCGGAAGCTCAACGATATTGGCCTCTTCGCGGGAGGAACGCGTGACGAAAGGCGCCGGAGGCTCTTCCGCGCGGGCTTCGGAATCGACACCTGTCGCGACGACGGAGACGCGGATAATCCCGTCCAGGTCATCATCCAATGCAGACCCGACAATAATATTGGCGTCTTCGTCAACCTGCTCGCGGATGAGGCTGGCCGCTTCGTCAACTTCGTAAAGCGTCAGATCGCGTCCGCCCGTGATATTGATCAAGACGCCTTTGGCACCTTTAAGAGAAACATCATCCAGAAGCGGGTTGTTAATGGCGGCTTCTGCGGCTTCAACAGCGCGGCGTTCGCCCGTGGCTTCGCCTGTGCCCATCATGGCCTTGCCCATTTCATCCATGACGGTGCGGACATCGTTAAAGTCGAGATTAATAAGCCCCGGAACAACCATCAAGTCAGTCACGCCGCGTACGCCGCTATGTAGAACTTCGTCGGCCATCGCGAAAGCGTCAGACATGGTCGTGTTTTCTGTCGCGACGCGGAAAAGGTTTTGATTCGGAATGGTAATCATTGTGTCGACGGAGGCGTAGAGATTCTCAATCCCCTGTTCGGCTAGCTTCATCCGGCGAGAGCCTTCAAACATGAAAGGCTTGGTCACAATACCGACCGTCAAAATGCCGCGCTCGCGCGCCGCACGTGCGATGACAGGCGCTGCGCCCGTGCCTGTTCCGCCGCCCATACCAGCCGCGACAAACAACATGTGACATCCGTCGAGATGTTCCATGATTTCAGTCAGGCTATCCTCGGCTGATTCTTCGCCAATCTCTGGGCGCATACCGGCGCCAAGACCTTGCGTGACGCCGCCGCCCATTTGAACCCGGCGATCGGCGCGGGACAGGGCCAGGGCCTGCGCGTCTGTATTTGCGACAACAAATTCTACCCCGTCCAGACCAGAGGCGATCATGTTATTGACCGCATTCCCCCCTGCGCCTCCAACGCCAATAACGACGATCCGGGGTTTGAGTTCAACGGCTTTGGGCAGAGAGAGACTGATTGGCATGGTAGGTCCCGTTTATGGTCAATGTTTGGTTAAAAACGAAGATGGGCTCAAACCGTTAAAGTGTGATTAACCAAGACATTAATTTTAACCTTTTAACGGGGTTTTCCTGAAAATATCTGCAGTTGGGTATTTAATCCTACAAATCAAATATTCCGGGGAAATTTAAAATACTCTCTGAAAAACAGAGCTTTTAAATATTTGAATTTCTAGAAATTCTCACGCAACCATTGGAAAGACCGACCGATAGGGTGACCGGAATATCGTTTTTCTCGGTAGCGGCGACCTGACAAATCCGGAGGCCCCGAAATGGCTTCCCTCGGATTTTCGTAAGCCTGTTTGAGCAGCCCCGTCGCAACCGCGAAATCAGACTCCGTCATGCTCTGATCCAGCCCAAAAATGCCGTGAGGCTGTCCGATTCTCACCCGCTTATTAAAAATTAGCTCCGCCAGCTCTCTAACGCCGTTGAGCTGCGCAGCGCCCCCGGTCAAAACAATCTGGCGCCCGGCAAAGTTGTCCATATCGGCGCGGTGGAGCCTCTCATTGAGAAGCTCAAACGTTTCTTCAATCCGCGACCGGACAATAGCCGTCAAATTAGCTCTGGGATGGTGTTGCAAACTGTCCTGGGCTCCCACTGGTGGACAGGGCACCATAACGTGTTCGTCATCCGATCCATGCAGCGCCGATCCATAAATTGTCTTGATTCGTTCTGCCGCTTCGGGCGGGGTAGACAAACCTCTGGCAATATCCTGAGTGACGTTACGTCCTCCGACCCCAATTGCATCAACATGGACGAGTACATTATCGCGGAACACCGCCACTGATGTCACGCCGGCGCCCATATCAATGACGGTAACGCCCAAATCCCGTTCATCTTCGGTGAGAACAGACAAAGCCGAAGCGTAAGGAGAGGCTGTCACGGATCTGATTTCCAAATGACAGCGCTCTATACAATGCGCCAGATTTCGCAGTGGTCCCATTCCGCCCAAGACAAAATGCATGTCCACGCCCAGACTTTTCCCATACATGCCCCGCGGATCGTCAATTCCGACCTCGTCGTCCACGCTCCATTGCATGGGAATGGCATGGAGGATCGCATAATCCGGCTGAGACAGTTCGGACAAGCTGCTATTCATCACCCGTTTCAAGTCTCGGTCGGCCACTTCCCCGCTGGCAAATTCCGTTTGTACGCGCATGTGCTGAGAACGAAGGGAGCGTAGAGCGACATTCACATTAACGCCGTGCACGGTGACACCGGCCGCGCGCTCGGCTTTTTCCACGGCGGAGCGAATGCCTGTTTCCGCCAATTCCAAGTCAATGACGGCACCATGCTTAACCCCAGCGCTTACGCCAAAGCCGGTTCCAATGAGTCGAACGCCCATGCCCGGTTCTTCGCGGCCAATGAGGCACACAACCTTGCTCGATCCGATATCAAGAACGGCAAATGTTTCCGTTTGTTTCTGCTTGGAACGTCCGAACATATAAGTGAACTAAGATTGTTTAGGGTCGGAGGGCCGGATTGATATTCTGTCCGGGAGGCGTAAATCGATTTCACTTACCACGCGGTCGAGAATTTGAGAGCGCGCTTGTAAGTCTGCCAGTTCAGACAGCGCCTTGTCCACATCACCCGCCGGAAGTTTTACCTTAATGCCGCCGGAAATCATCAAATCCCAACGACGCTCTGAGACATAAACCGCCGAAGTGGTCCTGGCCCGAAGTCCCGGCCAAAGCGCCAGGCTCGCTTCGAGAGTTTCAGCTTCAGCCGAAGCGCCTTTGCCGACGACCTGCAAAAGGTTGTCGGGCAGAACTGTTTCGTCCGAGACAGGCGCGATAATCTCTCCGGTAGCATCGACCAACGAAAACCGGCCTTCATTCTGCCAAAGGGCGTAAGGTTGATTTTCCACAAGCTGCACAACAATCCGGTTAGGCCAGAGGCGGCGCACCACGGCGCGGTCTACCCAAGGCAAGCTTTCTGTATTTCGCTGAGCCGCATCAAGATCGACACCGAAGAAATAATCGCCGGGCCGGATATTCACCGCCCGCAATACATCCTGCTCGTTCAATCGGCCCTCGCCCATCACATCAACTCGGGAGACCACGAACCCCATCGCCATCAATCTGTGTTGTTTATAGAGCTTGCCATTTTCAATGAGCTGCGGCCAAAACCCGCCCATCCAGAGCGCGAGTGCAGTGACCGCCAAAAAGACGGCCAGCACACCGCCGCAAAACCGAAGGAAGCTTTTTTTTGAGTGCTGCGCCGCTCTGACTTTGGCGGCGCCCCAGACTTGGGCTTTACGTAATCCGGGCTTTAACGGAGAAACCCTCTGCAAGGGTCCCTTCGAATAAGACGAATTGCGTTTCATCTGGGCCATGTAGCGTCCTCAACCAACCAGCGGCAAAGCTGTTCAAAATCTATTCCGACATGGGCCGCCTGTTCCGGGGCCAGAGATGTCGGAGTCATTCCGGGTTGAGTATTAAGTTCAAGCATTACGATTTTGTTTACTATGTCGCCGGAAGCTGTATTTTTTTCATTAAATCTGAAGTCGGAACGCGTAACGCCGCGGCAGCCTAGCGCTTTATGGGCCTCGACCGCCCATTTCAGACAAAGCTGGGTCGCTTCATGTGGAATATCGGCTGGGACCACATGTACCGATCCGCCCTTTGCGTATTTTGCCTCATAGTCATACCAGTCTGTCTGGGGGATGATTTCCGTTACCGCCAAGGCGCGGTCTGCCATCACGGTCACCGTTAATTCGCGGCCCGGTATAAAAGCTTCGACAATGACCTCATCACCCATTTCCTTGTCATCGGCGATGGCAGCCGACATATTGGAGTTGTCGTCTTGAATAATATAAACCGATTTGGAAGAGCCCTGCCCGTTGGGTTTTACCACATAAGGCGGCTTCATCGGATGCGACTTGGACACCGCGATGCGATCATATAATCCGCCCTGCGCAACGGTTATGCCAACCGCTTTCAGGATATGTTTGGCGCGATGCTTATCCATCGCCAAAGCAGAGGCCATGACGCCGGAATGGGTATAGGGTTTGCCATACATATCGAGCACGCCCTGAACCCGGCCATCTTCGCCCCAGTCCCCGTGAAGCGCATTGAAAATCACGTCAGGGCCGGCCTCTTCCAGCTGAATCCATAAATCGCGGGTAACGTCAATCTCGGCCACATCATATCCGCAGGACCGGAGCGCTTTGGCGCATTCTTCACCGGAGACGAGAGAGACTTCCCGTTCAGACGAAATTCCGCCCTTGAGCACGGCGACTTTCATGAGGGAACTCCAATTCGTTTGATTTCCCAGTCCAGCATAACGCCTTCACTCGCACGAACCTTGTCCCGGATGGTTTCGCCGAGGATTTCCAAATCGGCGGCTGTTGCGTCGCCGGTATTAATCATAAAGTTGCAGTGCTTCTCGCTCATCTGCGCGCCGCCGACTTGAAAGCCCCGCCCGCCTGCGGCGTCAATTACCTGCCAGGCCCCTCGCCCGCCGGACTGTTCGGGATCAGGGTTTTTGAAGGTTGAACCGCCTGTTTTTTCTCGAATGGGTTGGCTCTCCTCTCGTCGTGACGTGATGTCATTGATGCGCGCCATGATATCTTCCGGCGCATCTACCTTACCTTGAAAAACAGCTTGGGTGAAAATCAAACCATCAGGCGCGTCACTTCCGCGGTACCGGTAATTGAACTCGGCCAAAGGCATGATCTGGCGACGGCCGCGGCGGTCAAGGGCGACCGCTTCGACCAAGACGTCTTTCGTCTCGCCGCCATAACATCCCGCATTCATGCGAAGCGCGCCGCCAATCGTGCCGGGAATGCCTGCGTAAAACTCCAATCCGGTAATACCTGCTTTAGCGGCCTCTTTCGCCACTTTATTATCCAAAGCCGCCGCCCCCGCAGTTAGGCGGTCTCCTTCAGCGGTAATTTTCGCAAAGGCCGGCCCCAGGCGAATGACAACCCCTTTAACGCCGCCGTCACGTATCAGCGTATTCGAGGCGACGCCCAGCACTTGAACCGGGATATCGTCCGGGGTGGAAGAGAGAAAATGCGCTAAGTCCGCTTCATCTTTTGGAATGAAGAAAGCTTCCGCCGGGCCGCCAACGCGCAGCCAGCTATAAGGCGCGAGTGAGACATCCGCTTTCAGCGACCCTCTGACCAACGGGAGGCGTTCTAGGAGTGACATCAAGCGCTTTCCAAATCCTTGGCCAGATCTGCCGCCCAATAGGTGATATCGCCGGCTCCGAGGCATACGACGAGATCGCCGCTTTTTACGTGGGGTTTTAAGTCAGCCGCAAGAGTCTTTTTAGCCGTCAAAGACACATTTTTGTGGCCGTGGGAGGTCAGGCTTTTGGCCAGGTCCGGACCGCTAATGCCTTCAATAGGCTCTTCCCCGGCGGCGTAAACATCGGTGACAAACACCCGGTCCGCATCGTTAAAACAGGTCGAGAATTCTTCGAAGTGATGAGACAGACGGGAATAACGATGCGGCTGCACCACGGCGTGAACCCGCCCCTTTGTCACCTGACGCGCCGCTTGGAGAACAGCGGAAATTTCCACCGGGTGATGACCATAATCATCAATAATAGTGACGCCTTCCCATTCCCCGACTTTGGTAAAACGGCGCTTCACCCCGCCAAAGCTTTCGAGACCAGCGCGAACCTGCGCCTCGTTCAGACCAAGCTCCCTTGCAACGGCAATGGCGGAGAGAACATTCTGCGTATTATGTTTACCGGCCATCGGCAGGAACAAGCCTCTCCAGGCCTCCTCTTGATCGCCCGTCGTAAAGACAACATCAAAACGCGACCCCGTCGGCTCTAAATGCAAATTTTCAGCGCGGACGTCGGCCTGAGGATTGAATCCGTAGGTGATCACGCGGCGATCAGAGACTTTGCTGACCAGTGCCTGAACTTCGGCGTGGTCGATACAGAGAACCGAAAACCCGTAGAAAGGCAGGTTTTCAACAAAAGTATGAAATGCTTTTCGAAGCGTATCGAAATCGCCGTAATGTTCCATATGCTCTGGATCAATATTGGTAATGATCGCCACAGTCGGGAAGAGCTTCAGAAAGGAGCCATCGCTCTCATCCGCCTCGACCACCATCCAGTCGCCAAGTCCGAGCTTCGCATTTGAGCCGTAAGCATTGATGATACCGCCATTGATAACCGTTGGGTCTAGCCCGCCACCCTCTAAGAGAGCCGCAATCATTGTGGTAGTCGTTGTCTTCCCGTGAGTGCCGCCCACGGCAATAGCCCATTTCAGACGCATTAACTCGGCCAGCATTTCGGCGCGGCGCACGACGGGAATAGATTTGGCGCGGGCCTCAATCAATTCGGGATTGTCTTTCTTGATCGCGGAAGACAGAACGATTGCACCCGCCCCTTCAACCTGGCCTTCTTTCTGCCCAATAAATATTTCCGCGCCGAGTTTGCGAAGTCGTTCAGTATTTGCGCTTTCGCGCATGTCAGACCCCTGAACCTGATACCCCAGATTTAGAAGCACTTCGGCAATACCGCTCATGCCGATGCCGCCTATGCCGACGAAATGTATCGGACCGACGTCAAAAGGCACTTTGGTGGCAAGAGATTGTTGTTTTAAATCGGGTTGGGGCATGGTCTGCCTCTTCTTTTCGCCCCCGGCTGTTCCGGGTCTGTCATTAATCGGCGAAGGCAGACACCATCGCCGCGAGATCGGTTGCGGCGTGCGGCTTCCCAACGGATCGGGCGGCGTCTGCTGCGGTTTTAAGCCAGGTCGAATCACTGAGCCGTTCCTCCAGGATAGTTTTTACACGCTCTGGCGTAAACTCGGATTCGGGCAGAATATCGGCAGCGCCAAGGCGCTGAAGTGACTTTGCATTGGCCGTTTGGTGGTCATCCATCGCAATAGCAAGCGGAACCAGCAGGCTGGGCTTTCCCATCACCGCTATTTCAGACACAGATCCGGCCCCGGCGCGGCCGATTATATAATGGGCCTGCGCCAGATGTGTCTCGATGTCTGAAAAGAAAGTCTCACACATGGCACTCACTCCCGCCCCTTCGTAAATCGCTTTGGCGGCGTCCTGATAGTCCGGGAGGGTTTGTTGCGTTACGTGCAGTTTATCGCGGAGGCTTTCCGGCAGCCCCGCAATTGCCTTCGGCATGACCTCGCTGATTATCCTTGCCCCAAGGCTTCCGCCGACGATGAGCAGGTTTATACGGGTCTTCGGCGGCTTATAAGTTTTTGGCACGGCCTTGATAATCTGGTCCCGGAGCGGATTACCTATTGGGCGGTGCACGGCTTGCTTCGGCAGCTTTTGCAAATCCTCAAACCCGGACGCGACACATAAGGCCTTTTTGGCGAAAACGCGGTTCACTCGCCCCAGATACGCGTTCTGTTCATGAATAACGGTCGGAAGGCCCAGCCCCTGCGCGGCCCGCATGGCGGGAAAAGCCGGATAGCCGCCAAAGCCGACGACAATATCCGGCTTCCATTGACGAATGAATTGTCTCGCCTGCATCACGCCTTGCGTGAGGGAGACCACGCCTTTAACGGCGGCAATCGGTTTTCGCGGAGAAAGGCTTGCCGCTTTGACCTCAATTATAGGATCAGCCGGGATTCGGCCCGCATGTTTCTGACCCCGCGCATCAGTCATAAGCGCGATGTCCCAGCCGTCAGCTTTGAGAATTTCAGCCAGCGCTTGCGCGGGGAACATATGCCCGCCCGTTCCGCCTGCCGCCATTAAAAGCTTTTTGCCTTTCTGAGGCACGCGCTAGCTTCCATATCCGTAAGCGCCCGGCCGTTTCGCCGTGAAAGCCAGAATGAGGCCAGCCGTAAAACAGAGGGAAAGTAAGGATGACCCTCCATATGAAATAAAGGGTAAAGTCATCCCTTTGGACGGCGCCATGTTCAGATTAACGAATAGATTGATGACCATTTGCATCCCGACGAGTGTGGCCAGTCCGGCGACGGCAAGCTGCGAGAAATAATCGTTTAGCCGCAGAGCGCTTCGGTAAGCGCGGATAACAAATGTGGCGAGCAGAACAATCAGCACAACCGAAATCAGAAATCCAAACTCTTCCACCGTGACGGCGAAGATGAAATCCGTATGGCCATCGGGCAGGCTGTATTTAATCGCCCCTTCTCCGGGGCCGCGGCCAAGCAAACCGCCATTGGCAATCGCTTCCAAGGCTTTGTCAGTCTGATAGCTGTCGGCGGAGTCCGGCGACATGAAAGCTGTGACGCGGTCGCGCACATGCGGTAAAGCCATATAAGCCGCCGCCGCGCCGAGCAGCGACAAACCCATAAGGGCCAAGAGCCAGCCCAGAGATAAACCGGCAAAAAAGAACACCGCCGCAAAACCCAAAGTAATCAGAAAAGACTGCCCGAAATCAGGCTGCGTAATCAGCATTGCGATCAAGATGAAATAAATCGCAAAGACAATTATGACCGAAGGCACGTTTGGATCTCTTTTTCGCACAGAAAACATCCAGGCGGCGAAGACGATGAAAGCCGGCTTGGCGAACTCGGAAGGCTGGAGTGAAAAAGCTCCTAGACTGATCCATCTCACCGCGCCTTTCACTTCGAAGCCGATATAAGGAAGCGCGGCGAGCAGAACCATAGAGCCCAACAAGGTCACTACGCCTAACCGTCTCGCCCAATTCGGCCCAATGAAAGAGATAAAAACGGCGCCGCTCAACCCAACTATCGCAAAAAAGGCATGCCTATAGAGAAAGAAGAAGGGGTTTGCATAATCAAGCCGCGCCGTAGCGGCAGGTGACGCCGCCATGGAGAGAATGAGGCCTACACCAATCAGAACAATAAGAATCCCCAACTGTATTTGATCCACACTGCGCCACCATTCGCCGAGCGGCGTGCGGTGCGTGCGCGAAACGAACGGATTACTGGCTCCCAGAAATGTCATGAGGCCATCGCTTTTGTCTCGCCCGCGCGCTTGGCTTTCATTTCGTTTTCGAACAGATCTATAATCTGCTGCGAATGTTGACGGAAAGCTTCGCCGCGCACTTCGAAATTATCAAACTGGTCAAAACTGGCACAGGCGGGAGACAGTAAGACGATGGGGTGAGTTGCGCCGGATTCCAGAGCGTCCTTCGTCGCGCAATATACCGCCATTTGAAGATAGCCTGACACTTTATGCTCCACATTCGCTTTTGCCAGAGTACGTTTGAAACGTTTGGACGACTCGCCAATCAGATAGGCTTTTTTTACATTTTTCATCAGCGGTAAGAGCGGCTCAATACCTTTGTCCTTGGCAACCCCGCCCGCGATCCAGAATATTTCGTCATAACTATTGAGAGCCTGTTGCGCCGCATCGGCATTGGTAGCTTTGCTGTCATTGACGAAACGAACTTTGCCGGCTGTGCCGATAGTTTCCATGCGGTGGGACAGGCCCGGAAAGCTCAATATGGCTTTGGCGACATCCCGCGGTTTAAGGCCCAGGGACCGCACCGCCGCAAAAGCCGCCGCCGCATTTTGCCAGTTATGCTGACCTTCAAGCGCCTTTGCTTTTTTAAGATCGCAAATTTCCTCTACCCGTTTACCCTGCGTACAGAACAGCTTTCCGCCCAAAACAAAAACACCGGAGCCAATAGAGCGGCGGGCCGAAATTGGCACAACATGGGCCGACTTTCGGGCAATCATTTCACAAAGTAGAGCTTTCCCGGCTTCATCATCTGTCCCGATAACGGCTGTGTCGTCAGACGTCTGGTTCAGGAAAATTCGTTTTTTTGCGCCGCCATATCCCACCATGTCGCCGTGACGATCCAAATGATCGGGACTGAGGTTCAGATGAATGGCCGCATTGGCGCGGAGGGAAAATGTGCGCTCTAACTGATAGGAAGAAAGTTCAATGACAAAATACGATCCGGAATGCATCCGGTCGAGATCAAGAACCCCGCGTCCAATGTTTCCGCCAATCTGGGCGTCCTTACCGCATTCGTTCAGTATGTGCCCGATAAGCGCTGTCGTCGTTGATTTTCCGTTTGTACCCGTAATTGCGACAATCTTGGGACGATTGCCTTCCGGCACTGCCGCGACTTCGCGGGCCAGGATTTCAATATCGCAGATAATCGGCACATCAGCTTGCCTTGCAAGGTCCGCCGACCAGTGAGGCTCCGGCAAGTGGTGAGGCACACCGGGAGACAGGACCAAACCGTCAATCTTTGTCCAATCCGCTTTTTGCAAATCTCCGAGTGTCACGCCCTTCTCTTCTGCGGCCTCACGCCCCTCATCCCGGTCATCCCAAGCCAGAACAGTCGCGCCCCCTGCCTGTAAAGACAGAGCCGCGGTAATCCCCGTCCGGCCGAGACCGAAGACGGCGAGAGTTTGCCCTGCGAATTGAGAAGCCTTGATCATATATTTAGCGCAGTTTCAGAGTGGAAAGACCGATCAGGGCCAAAACAATGGCAATGATCCAGAAGCGAATAACAATGGTGGGTTCGGCCCAGCCTTTTTTCTCGAAATGGTGGTGGATAGGGGCCATGCGGAAGACGCGTTTACCTGTCAGTTTAAACGACGCCACCTGAACAATGACAGACACGGCTTCGAGCACGAACAGACCGCCAATAATCGCCAGAACAATTTCGTGTTTAATCGCGACCGCCGTGGTCCCCAAAGCGCCGCCAAGCGCGAGAGAGCCCGTATCGCCCATAAACACCATGGCAGGCGGGGCGTTAAACCAGAGAAACCCTAAGGAGGCGCCAATAATCGCACCGAGGAAAATCGTTATTTCCGCACTCCCCGGCACAAAGGGAACGCCAAGATAATCCGAGAAAATAGCATTCCCTACGAGGTAAGCGATAAAGGCAAGACTCATACAGGCAATCATCACCGGAACAATAGCAAGGCCGTCCAAACCATCCGTCAGGTTCACCGCATTGGCAGAACCGACAATTACAAGACATCCGAAAGGAATGAAAAACACACCGAGATTGATAGTAAAGTTTTTCAATAGCGGAATGGCAAGGCCCGTCGAGAACGTCCCTTCCTGGGGAAAGGACATTGTCAAAACCCAGACGGCGATAGCAGCAATAATGAATTCCAGCAGCAATCTAATTTTACCGGAAAATCCTTTATGGGTCTGGCGGGAGACTTTCAGATAATCATCATAATAGCCGATCGCGCCAAAGCCGACCGTCACCAGAAAAACCGTCCAAAGAAAAGGGCTGGCCAGATTACCCCAGAGCAGCGTGGACGGGATCACGCTGAGCATAATCAGCAAGCCGCCCATTGTCGGGGTGCCGGCTTTGGCAATAATATGACCTTCCGGCCCGTCTTCGCGAATAGGCTGGCCCTTCCCCTGTTTGGATCGAAGCCAATTGATGGCACGAGGGCCAATAATAAAGGCGATAATCAGCGAGGTCATCAAAGCCCCGCCCACGCGGAAGGTGATATAATTAAACAGATTGAAGAATTGAAACTCTTCCGACAGAGGCGCTAGCCATTCGTAAAGCATTAGTGAGCCCCCTCTTTGAGCTTTTTAACAAGCGCGCCTAGGCCCGCGGCGTTGGATCCCTTGACCAGAACTACGTCCCCGTCCTTTATTTCGTCTTCAAGAGCCGAGAAAACGCCCTCGGCGCTGTCCGCCCACGCACCGCGCATCACTCTTGGAATCGCGCCGCGCAAAACGCGCATACACTCGCCTTTTAAAATGACGCGCTCAAACCCGGCTTTTTCCAGAGGCTCTGCGAGCTCTGCGTGAAATTCCAACTCCTTCGGCCCCAATTCGCCCATATCCCCAAGAACGGCGATTTTCCGGCCGGGACGTAAAGAGGCCGCCGCAAACGCGGCCCGCATACTCGTCGGATTGGCATTATAGCTTTCATCTATCAAGGTGAAGGATTTACCGCTGAAGGTCAGCGCATGGCTGTCCCCACGACCTTGTGCTGGCCCGACTTCGGCCATGGCTTTTGCCGCTTTTGTTAAATCCAGCCCCGCTACTTTGGCCACCGCCAAGCACGCCGCCGCATTGTTAAACCAATGCTCGCCCGGAACGGATAAAATCACCTCTATCTCTTCGCCGGCGACCTTCAAAGTGACCGTTCCTCCTGCAGCATGAGTTTCTGTTTTGATGATTTGAACGTCACAGCCTGTCGCTTTGCCAAACGTCAGAACAGATCGCTCGCCCGCGAGGGATTTTATAAAATCGGTATGCGGATTATCGCCATTCAGGATGAGTGTGCCGTCCGGGGAAAGCCCGTCAATAATCTCCGCCTTGGCACGGGCGATATCTTTTTCGCTGTCGAAATGAGCCAGATGAACGCTGACCACATTAGAGATGAGCGCAATGTCCGGCTTGACCTGCTTAGACAGCGCGGAAATTTCTCCGGCATGGTTCATGCCCAGCTCGAAAATACCGAATTTAGCGTCCGCCGGAAGAGTGGCCAGTGTGATCGGCGCGCCCAGATGATTATTAAAAGACTTCTGCGACTTATGCGTCTCTCCGAATTGAGAGAAAATGGTCGCCAGGGCTTCTTTAATGCTAGTTTTACCGACGCTTCCGGTCACTGCAATACGCAGAGCATTTGATCGGTCGCGTCCGGCCGCGCCAAGCGCCTCAAGCGCTTTTTGCGTGTCCGCGACAATGACAGTGTTTGCATCGCCGACTTGCTTTTCAGCGAGAGCGCCCACCGCTCCGGCCTCCATAGCTTTTGCAATAAAATCATGTCCGTCACGTTCGCTTTTCAAAGCGACGAATAGATCGCCTCTTTTAAGGGTCCGTGTATCGATCGACAGGCCTTCGGCGCTAAAGTCTTTCGTCGCTGTACCGCCGGTCGCAAGAGCGATATCTTTTGATGTCCAGAGGCTCATTCCGACAGCTCCTTTAAAAGGCGCTGCGCAACGGCAACGTCAGAAAACGGAATGGTTTGCGTTCCGACAATCTGCCCTGTTTCGTGGCCTTTACCGGCAATGACCAGACAGTCCTCCGGACCCAGTTCGGAAATTCCCAGGGCGATCGCCGCTTCCCGGCCCTCCACATTCTTTGCGGCCGGGCAGCCCTTTATAACTTCAAGGCGAATATCTCTAGCATTTTCTGTCCGGGGGTTATCATCCGTCACAATAACCAAATCCGCCAGCCTGGCCGCCACAGCGCCCATCTTCGGGCGTTTATCAGGGTCGCGGTCCCCCCCGCAGCCAAAGACTAGAACAATCCGGCCCATTGTATGCGGACGAACGGATCGAAGCAGTTTGTCGAGGCCATCTTCCGTATGGGCAAAGTCAACAAAGACAGGCGCGCCGTCCTTCGTTTGACCTGCGCGCTCCAAACGCCCGGCGACGCCTGTCAGTTTCTCAAGACCTTGCAGCCCCGCCTTGAGACTTACGCCGGTTTTAAAGGCCAGCGCCAAGGCGGCAACCGCATTCAAAGACTGAAATTCCCCGGCCAGAGGCAGGGTCAGGTCATAACGTTTTCCCTCAATCATGAGCGTCATATCCTGCGACGCAGCCCGCGGCATGATTTCGTCAATTCGAATGTCTCCGCCTGTCCAGCCAATATGGGTGACGTCTTGTCCGCGGGTCTGAGCGCGCTTCGCCAGTTCTTTTCCATGTTTTCCGTCAACCGTGATGACAACCGGCGCGTCTGACGGTGTAAGCTCAGAGACCAACCGGGCTTTGGCTTCGAAATATTCGCTCTCGGTCTCGTGATAATCAAAATGATCCTGCGTGAGATTGGAAAATCCTGATGCCGTCACCTCGACAGCGTCCATACGGTATTGAACCAAACCGTGCGAAGAGGCCTCCATCGCAACATGCGTGACGCCCTGCTCGGCCAAGTCGTGGAGTGTTTTATGCAACGCCACAGCATCCGGCGTTGTATGCGTCATGGCTTCATACCCCTTCGGCGACATGACGCCCAAAGTCCCGAAACAGGCCGCTTGGTATCCGGCATGCGTCCAGAGCTGGCGCAGAAACTCCACGGTCGAGCTTTTTCCATTTGTGCCCGTCATCGCGACAAGAGTTCGCGGCTGTTTTGGGTAAAACTCCCTTGCCATATGGGCGTAACGCAAACGCGGATTATCATCCGCAATCAAAGGCAAGCCCAAACTATCCGTTCCGGGCAAAGACAAAATGGCCACTGCGCCGTTTTCTTTCGCCTGAGAAATATAAGACCGGCCATCCGCGACGGTTCCGGGCAATGCCGCAAAAATCATACCGGGCTTTACGGCGCGGCTATCGCAAGTCAGGCCTGTGGCGCTTAGGTCTTTTATAAGGTCGCTCATCGCAGCACCTCCTGCCGAATAGAGGCATGTTTTGGAATGTCTCTGGCTCCAGGAAGCATCGGCCCTATGCGCTCAATAATTTTGCCGGCAGTTGGCGCCGCGTTCCAGCCCGCTGTTGCATAGCCATATGTTCCCTCGACCGGTTTCGGCTCATCCAGAGACACAATCAATACATAACGAGGATCGGAATGAGGAAATGCCGCAACAAAAGAGGTCACGAGACTTTTGCGGTCATATCCACCATTGGACGGTTTTTCAGCCGTCCCTGTTTTTCCCATGACGCCAAAACCCGGAATATCGGCTTTCCCGCCTGTCCCTTCCGTCACGACTTTTCGCATCATGTGGCGAAGGTCATCTGATACTTGTGAAGAGAAAACTCTATGGGTCTGCTCTGGATGGGCGGCGCTGCGCTGCAGAATTGTCGGCGTCACATAAAGACCGTCGTTCAGAGTCGCCCCGATGGCCGCCGCCAAGGCCAGAGGCGTCACAGACAAGCCATGACCATAAGACACTGTGACCGTCGCCATCTCGCCCCAACGGTTCTGAATTTGGGGATGCGCGCTTTCGGCGAGTTCAAAAGGCACTCTGTCTAGCAGACCCAGATTGCGAAGGTGAAACTGCTGCCTTTCAGCCCCAATTCTCTGCGCAATCATGGCAGTGCCGCGGTTTGAACTCTCGGCCAATACGCCGGACATGTTTAGCGGAACATCCGAAGGATGGTCATCACGTATCCATTTATTCAACACTTTATAGGGCTTTTGCACCGGAAAGAGCTCCTCTTGATCCGCCACCTTATCTTCTAGCGCCATGGCCATAGTCAGGGGTTTGAAGACTGAGCCTAAATCATAGGTCGACATTGAGGCGTGATTATAGCGGCTTTCGGGCGAAGTCGCGCCCGGCACATTTGGATCAAAATGCGGCAGGGACGCCATAGAAATGATTTCTCCCGACTTCATATCCAACACCACCGCAGCCCCGGCCAGAGCCTTGAAATGCGTAATACTCGCCGCGAGCTCTTCTGTGACGGCATATTGAACGCGCATATCAACGGATAAAGCAACAGGCGGGGAACGGTCCTGCGTCAGCCGGTCGTTCAAGGCCTTTTCTGTTCCTGCAACGCCTTGCATATCGACATCCGTGAATCCGACGACATGGGCCGCCAGCTCACCGCGGGGATAAACCCGCTTGGACTCCGTTCTGAATTTCAGTCCAGGCTGGCCCAGCTCAAAAACCTTTTGTTTTTCCTTTGGCGTCAAACCACGCTCAATCCAGACAAAGGCCAGATCGCGGCTGAGCTTGTCTTCGAGGTCCTTTACATCAAGGTCCGGCCTGATGGCTGCGAGCAGCCGAGCCGTCTCTTGCGGATTCCAAATCCGGCGCGGCTCAGCGAAAAGCGAATAGGTTTCAAGGGTTGTCGCCAGCAACTCGCCTTGGCGGTCCGTAATATCCGCCCGATAGGTATTCACGACATCAGGCATCACCGTGACATGTTTTTCAGGCGCAAATAATGAGATCTCAGCCAAACGAACGACCACAAGCCCTAATACAATCAGATACGCTACCATACCGATGCGAATCCGAATCCGCCCCTCTGAAACGGCGGCTGACTCATCATCAACCACTTGCATCGTGCGTGTATGGCGCGGAGACAGACGGGTCATCTTGCGTCGCCTCCCTCACCTGAAGTTTCTTTTGGCGACTCTCTCAGCGGAAAGGCCTCTACCAGCCCCTCAACTGTCAGGGTTGTTTTTGTTGAAATAGGCTCAAAGCCCAGATTTTTCTTGGCCAAATCTGCAAGGCGGCCCGGTCTTTCGCGAAAGGCCAGCTCGGCTTCGAGAACGGCGACAGCCCGCTCTTCAGACTCAATAGCGCGCTCAAGCCGCACGACCTCCTCTTTGGCCGTTTGCGCGCGCGTCTTAATGTAAAACAGTCCAACCGTCAGCGCGACCCCGACAACAAACAAGACAAACGCGGTTAAGCGCCGGCTGGCAGAAGGGTTATGCGCGTAAGCTGTCATATTAGCGCCTCCAGATCGGAGAGCTGCGGCACACGTAAAGACCGCCCTTCGGAGATCTCCCACGGCTCAGCCTCTGTCCGGACAGCAACGCGCATCTTGGCAGAGCGTGACCGCGCATTATCCTCAATTTCGGTTTTGGAAGGTTTGGTCACAGATCGCTTCGGCAGAGAAAAGCTTGCAGGAGGTCCGTTACGCTCCACAGCCGGAGCGTAACGCGAACCGCCCTCAATCTCGCCGGCCCGTTCGCGGAAAAACGACTTCACAATGCGGTCTTCCAGTGAGTGGAAAGTCACAACGATAAGCCTCCCGCCCGGCGCGAGAGTAGTCTCTGCGGCGTGAAGCGCTTTGAACAGCTCTCCCAGCTCGTCATTAACGAAAATTCGAAGGGCCTGAAAAATCTTTGTCGCCGGATGTGTTTTGCCGCGCCGTCCCAACGCTTTCTCCAAAAGCTCGGCCAAATCTAGCGTTCGCGTGAGCGGCGCTTCTTCACGCGCCTGCACAATCATTTTAGCGGCGTGGCGCGCCCGCGCCTCCTCGCCGTAAACCCGGAACATCTGCTCTAGCTGTGCCTGACTTAAATTCATGACAGCATCTGCTGCACTCGGCCCGGATTGGCTCATGCGCATATCCAGCGGCCCGTCACGCATGAAAGAGAAGCCGCGCTCGCCCTCATCCAGCTGCATCGAAGACACGCCGATATCGAGAATGACAGCATCAACCGGATCGAGTCCTAGCGTATCAAGCGCAGAAAACGGGGTCTGGATGAGGCGAAAACGACCTGAATAGGCCTCCGCCAGTTCAGCCGCTCTGGGCGCGACATTCGGATCCCGATCAAGGCCGATAACGCGGCAATCCGCGGCCTGTAGAATAGCCTCACTATAGCCGCCATACCCAAATGTCCCGTCCACATAGAGCTCCCCTGCTTTGGCCTGCAAAGCTTCCAGAACCTCAGGCAACATGACAGGGTAATGCTTCATGACGGCCCTCCGCCTGGGAGAGGCGCAGGGACAGGCCTTAGACGGTGGCGATTTTCCTTGGCCAGTTTTCGCATTTGACCGGCGCGCTCTTCATGCGCGATCGGCGACCAAATCTCGAAACGTCGACCCAGGCCAACAAAGGTGACATGGCCGTTCAACCCGGCATAATCATGAAGATCTTTCGGTAGGGATATCCGCCCGCCCGTATCGAATTGCAAAGGCCGGCTCGCCGCAAAAATCGCGCGCTGAAGGGCGATGCGCCCTTCATCATAATAATCAAGTGTATCCAGAGAACGCTGATACTCTTCCATCAGCGCCATACCGCCACCTTCAAGATACTGACCATCAAAGCTTGGCCAGACAACAATGCCGTCAAACCCGCTGCCCGCGACAACCGCACGAAAATCCGCCGGGACGGAGACCCGACCCTTCGCATCCACCTTGTTTGTCACGCTGGACAGAAACATGAAAATCCCTCGGCAAGCTTTTATGAGCTTAAATTTGGGATAGCATGGGATTATATGGGAAACAATGCCAATTTAGCAAAATATTAGCCATAGATTGCTTTTTCCACATTGTGAGCAGGTCTGTGGATAACCTTTTATTTACGAACAATAACAAAGACTTAAGAAATAGCTTCAAAAGAGTTACAAAAGCCTGGTTCGCGACTTTTAGTAGAGTAAATCTTAGTTGAGAAATAATATATCCCGTCATGAAACCGCAAAGTTTTGTCATAAAACTTCACACTCATACGGCTATTTTGCTTTACCTGAGTTAATGACAGGTCGCGCAGATCATGTTTATGTTATTATAGTTTAAAAATAAGAGTATACGTTCAACTTTGTTTCTACCTAAAAGTGAGTAAGACTTGCTAATTTTTGAGGTTAGAGTAGAATATTAATCGGTTGGATGGGTCTAAGCTAACCGCTCAGAGGTATTATGGCGCAACAAAAACTCAATATCTTGATTCTCGAAGACGAAGCTTTTGTAGCCTATGACTTGGCAGAAACGGTTGAATCTGCCGGACATGGAGTTTTAGGCCCTTTTTTTACTTGCGAAGAAGCCACAAAATCTCTGGCCCGGACCAAACCGGATTATGCCATATTGGATCTACATCTTGGAAATGGTCAGGATAGTCTTTCCGTGGCCCATCAGCTCAAAAAAAGCGAAATCCCCTTTACGTTCGCAACAGGCTATAGTGAACATCAAACGGAACTGTTTCGTGACTTCAGTGACATCCCGCGCCTGAGCAAACCCTTTGGGTTTCATGAAATAGAAAACCAGCTCTCCACACTGATGGCCTAATGTTTCGGCTCTCCGCCAGGACAGTCTGTTTCCGATATAGACTTTTCACATTTTCTCTATTTAATTAGCGCCCGCCCACTTGCTTTCAGACATGATCTTGCTTTCAGACATGATAAAGTGTCAGAGGGTCTGTAAGCCGGGTTCTGTCCTCGCTTGCGCGATGGGCAATCATTCATCTGGGGCGGTCGTTACCGAACGCCTCATGCAACCAACCCGGACGGCCCATGTAACGGGGTATACCGTCCCTATTTGGTTTTGCTCCGGATGGGGTTTACCTGGCCGGGACTGTTACCAGACCCGCGGTGCGCTCTTACCGCACCCTTTCAGCTTTTCCGTCCCGAAGGAAGGTAGTCTTCTCTCTGTGGCACTTTCCCTGAGGTCGCCCTCGCCGGCCATTAACCGGCATCCTGTTACATGGGAGCCCGGACTTTCCTCACGCGCCGTAGCGCGTGCGATTGCCTGACCCTCTGACCGAACGGTCTCTAAGCCTGCTTTGCACTTATGGCAAGAGCCGGACGAGCGCCCCAACGCGTTGCAGGCAGTCCATGTCAATCAGACTGGAAATATCGTCGGGTCGCCAATGGCGCTGAAATGCCGTCATCACAAATTTCGTTCTCTCGTCGAACTGCCCCGTCACGGCAATGTCATAGCCAATTTGGGCAAGACCCTGCTGAATGATGGCAACCCCGCGGTCTCTGTCGCCGAGCTCAAACAATATGCGTCTGTCAGGCTCAGGTTCAAAATCAGCCCAGAGCCCGATACCCGCCGCCGCCAGGCCGCTCCACGGGAAATGCTCGCCCGGATCTTCTTTCCGCTCCGGGGCAAGGTCGCTATGGCCGATGACGTTCCAGGCTTGAATATCATAACGCCCTAAAATCGACTTCGACAAAGCGATGATCTCATTGATTTGCTCATCCGGGTATGGCGGAAGGCCGTCGGAGTCAGGAAAATTGTGTCCGCCATTGACGATTTCGATCCCGATGGAAGAGGAATTGATATCCTTGATACCACGCCAGTTGCCAACTCCGGCATGCCAGGCCCGTTTTTCTTCCTCCACTAGCTGCGCTATACGCCCGTCTTCGAAGACAAGATAATGCGCGCTGACTTTGGCCTCTGGGTCACAGAGTCGCTCAAGTGCCGCTTGGCCTGTTTCCATCCCCGTATAGTGCAGAACGAGTTGAGATATTGGCAGAGCGCGTTCGTTGAAATTCGGACTTTTATGAGCCTGGTCGATCTTCATTCAGGGTATTTTTCTTGCATAATCTCGAGGTCTTTCACGATCATTTCTTCGAGGACGTTTACATCGATGTCTGACAAACGTTTGATGTAAAGGCAGGACTTTCCCTTTTTATGCTTGCCCAACCTAGACAGCTCATCCGAAAAATCATCATAGCCCGGCATAAGATAAACGCTGATATTCTGCGCTCTGGCCGCAAAGCCAATTCTTAGAAATTCTCCTTCCCGTCCACTGTCATATTTATAGTGGTATTCACCAAAGCCAACGATGGACGGCCCCCACATTTTGGGGGGGTGACCGGAAAGCCTTTCCATCATGGCACAGATTTCGCGGCAGTCTTCCTGTTTTTGCGCCGGATCAATAGCGGCAAGGTAAGTTTCAACGGACGCTTCTGTCGCAACTGTTTTATTGGTCATGTTCAGCTCTCTATAAACTCCGGTGCCGTCTTTGCTGACTTTTGCCGCCTCGCAATAATGAAGACACAAGGCAGAATAATGGCGGCCCCAACTATATAGCGGGGTTCCAGCGTTTCGTCCAAAAGGATAACGCCTAAAATAGTCGCAAAGACGGTTGTCATAATCGTAAGAGGCACAATAACGGCCACATCATAGCTTTGCAGAAGTCGGAAATACTGGCCATGTGCAAAGATGGAAACGGCAAGCGCCGCGTAAAATGCCGCTAGAAAAAGCGGCACACTATTTTCGCGGAAAGTCTCGACCTGCCCTGTCTCGAACGCGGCAGAGGCGATAATACCTGCCATGAGAAGCAATAGTGACATCCAGCTCACGTAAATTCGCCAGTCAATATTTCCGACTTTTCGCATCAGGACGCTCCCGAGCGCGAGAGAAACATAGGCGCAGAAAATATAGACCAGATTTATATCAAGACTCAAAGCACCGGGTTCGTATACCATGACAATAACGCCCACAAAGGCTGCGGCAATCGCCCCGCCCCGGACCAAACCGATTTTTTCCTTTAAGAAGAAAACCGACATCAGCGTCGCCAGTGGTATTAGCATTTGCGATAAAATAGACGCGCCGGAGGCAGAGGCCGTCTGAAGGCCGGTATAGAGAAACCCTAGATGCAGAGCGCCTACGCAGAGACCTACGATGAGTAATAGTCCAAATTTTTCCGGAAGAGGCTTGAGTAGGAAAACACCCATAAAAATCAGGACAATGGCCGCCCTTACAGCCGCTAGCATAAAGGGCGGGACAGGGTTATTGCCCAGCGCCCAAGCCCCGACCACGAAATTACCGCCCCAGAAGAGACAGCAAAGCATTAATATCCAGAAATCAAGAAGACGCATATTGACGAGCTAAACAGCCCCGCCTCCAACGTCAAAGCTTAATCGGTCCGCCAGAGAAAATGGGCGGAAATCGACTTAGTCATCCACACTCCAGCCGTCAGGTGTGCGATGGGCGTCTATAATGGGACCGTCACCAGACGAAGAGGGATTCATTTGCGCTTCGAGGTCGGCGCGCATTTTATTCGCCCGGGCTTCGAACTGGGCTTTAGGTCCAAAAGGTTTGCCGAACAGTTTTGCGCGAATCCAGAAAAAAGCGAAAGCCAGAAACCCGACAAGAGCCACGCCCACGAGGACAAAAAAAGCAACGGCCGCTGAAAACGCCAACATGAAAATGCCGCCTATAGCGGCCACTGTCAGGAGTAAAACGCGTGTGAGTGTTCCAAACCAGCTGGTCGGGCCATTGAGATTATAAGTATTCGACATAGTGTTTACCTCCCTTTCAATGTCGGGGTATTTGACGTTTTCGTCAAGATGCCACTGCCTATCATTTCTGTAAGGCTTTAAATCCGGGAAATTTCTATTGTCCGGGCAGGCCCCGCCCTAGGAGGGGACGCTTTCCGCGCTCGGCCAGAATATCAGCATAAGCCTTATTAATGACGGCCATTTTGTGATTGGACAAGCCCATGAGCTCCCGGGGAGCGCCTCTGGCAACGAGTTTGTCAGGGTGGTTGGCAGCGGCCATGCGCCGATAGGCATGTTTAAGGTCTTTATCGGAAATATCCTCATCGACCCCCAAAATGAGATAAGGGTTTTTGGGGTCTACGCCTAAATTGGAAGACCGGATACGGTCATATTCCCGCTCTGAAAAGCCGAAGATATCACTCACCCTTTGAAGATAGTCTTCTTCTTCAGTCGTCACAATTCCGTCCGCTAAAGCGATATGAAAAAGCCCGTCCAATACGTCTTCTAGTGCGGCGGGCCGAGCTCGGAAATACCGCGCGACGATTTTGGCATATTTCTCAAATCCTAAAGTCGTCTGCCGGGCCAGATCAAAAAATTTTGCGACTTGGGTTTCTGAGGAAGGCTGCGGCTTGAAAACTTGTTGAAAGGCGCGGATATCTTCTAACCTGACCTGGCCATCCGCTTTGGCCATTTTCGCGCCGAGCGCGACCAGAGCGACCACCAAACCGGTTTGGTCAATGGGACCGGCTTCCCCGTCACTGGAGAGACGCGCAGGCGGGCCAAAGACTTGTGCCGCCCCGGTGAATATGGATTGCCAAATGCTCACGGCCTGCCGTTAAACAAGGACGCCCAAAAACACAATGATTCCTGTGCGCCCTGCGCGGCTAAGCCGCTTTTGTCGCGCCGGATTGCCGATGATGCAAACCCAATATACGCGAAACCGCAATCGCCAGCTCTGCCCGATTGAGTGTATAGAGATGAAAATTCCTGACGCCCCGATCATGAAGCTCCGCCGTCAGCTCCGCTGCCAGAGACCCGGTTAATAGCTCGCGCGTCGGCGCGTCCTTATCGAGGCCCTCGAATAATTCACTATACCAGCCCGGCACAGAGACGCCGCACATTTTCGCCATACGGGCCAAACCTTTGAAATTTGGCTGAAGCATCAATCCCGGAACAATGGGAATATCAATGCCGGCATCCAGCACACGGTCTTGAAACCGCCAAAAAACATCGGGCGAAAAGAAAAACTGTGTGATCGCCCGGTTTGCACCAGCATCCACTTTGCGTTTCAGATTATCAATTTCGTCCCGCCAGTTTGAACTCTCCGGATGAAGTTCCGGATAAGCGCCGACACTAACGTCGAAATCTGCGACCTGTTTAATCCCCGCAACCAGATCGCAGGAATAGGCATATCCCTTGGGGGTCGGCACATATTTCGCGTCAATCCCGTCCTGCGGGTCGCCGCGGAGGGCCACGATATGACGAACGCCAGCGTCCCAATAGGATTTCACGACCTCATCAATTTCCTCTTTAACGGATCCGACACATGTCAGATGCGCTGCCGGTTTGAAACTTGTTTCCTTCACCATACGGCTGACCGCATTGTGCGTGCGTTCGCGGGTTGAGCCCCCTGCCCCATAGGTCACCGAGACAAAGTCCGGGTTAAGAGGTTCAAGCTTTTTTATCGCTGTCCAAAGCTTTTCTTCCATGGCCTTGTTTTTCGGCGGGAAAAATTCGTAACTGACACAAATGTCGCCATTGGTCGCTTCGGTTCTGGATTGATCTGCCGCCCGCGCTATCGAACCGACAGCAGCATTCGGGTCTCGAGTTGGCATTACATTTGGCATTTTTGTCTCTTCTTTAAACCGCTATGTCTCTACAGAATGAGGTCTCAGTGCGGTTTAACGCCTTTCCATATTTTTATAGCAGGATTGTCTTTATTGCTCAGTTTTGTTTCGGTTTCTAAACTCAAATTGGCGCTCGCGGCCCATTCCATCAGATCCTGATCCGAAAATCCGAGACGGCGATGGGCATAGTCTTCCCGGAAATGATCTTCGGTATGCGCTTCAAAATCGATAATGAGGAGTTGCCCCTCAGGCGCAAGTAGTCTGGAGGCCTCGAAAATGGCTTCACGCGGCTCGTCCAAATAATGCAGGACCTGATGCAGCGTAACGAGATCGGCCGTTTTTTCGCGAAAGGGCGTCGTGTGCAAGTCTCCTTGTTGCACGGAAATATGGGCAAATTCATCCGGGGCCAGTTTATGACGCGCCACTTTCAGCATTTCAGGGTTGGAATCAATTCCGGCGCCTCTTTTGATGCGGTTTGAGAAAAGCTCCAACATGCGCCCCGTGCCGGTCCCCATATCGATCATGAATTCGAATGGTCCGTCTCCGGAAATCTTCAACAAAGCTTTTTCGATACGTTCCTGCGGCAGGTATTCATCACCCAACTGATCTGAATTTTGAGCTACCCGAGCAAAAAAAGCATCCGCAATTTTACTTCTGGCATCACGAACTTCATTCAAACGTCTCATATCCGAGCGTAAAAGGGCTTCATTTTCCGGTAGAGATTGTAAAATCGTCTCCACAAGCTTGGACAGGGTGGGGTTACCGCGCTTTAGTCTGGAAAAGACCCAACTCCCTTCCCGCAGGCGTTCAACAATCTCGACGGCTTCCAGAGATTTGATATATTGGGTAACACGCGGTTGTGAGAGTCCAAGAATTTGGACAAGCTCTGTGATTGTCAATTCACCCCGGGACAGAAGCGCCAGAATCCGCAAGCGGTCAACATGACCCAATGTTTTCAAGGCGGCGGCGAAGTTCTCCATGTGAATGACTTACCACATCCCGAACTTATTGCATATAATAAAATCTTTATATCTTTATAAGAAAAGAAATTCTCTTACCTGAAAATAACGAGGCCATAAGGCTTTTCACGTTTAAGTGAACTGCCGCTCTCTTTTTGAAGGAACCAACCGCCTTCTCTGACCATTGGTTCGGCAGAATAGGAGATTAAAATGACACGTTTAAAACTCGCTTCCGCCACATTAGCAGCCTTGATTGCTATGCCGGCCCTCGCTTCCGCTCAGGATAGATATGAAAACAGAGCTTATGAAGATTGTAAAAAGTCTGACACCCAAAACCAAGTCCTTGGCGGCGCTGTCGGCGGCTCCCTCGGCGCGATTTTGGGGAATGAAATCGGAGATGATGAAGGCGCTGTCATAGGCGGCATTGCCGGAGGTACGGCAGGAGTTGCCATTGCAGACAAAGACTGCTCACGCTTCCAGTATGACCGGTATGATCGCCGCGACGTGAGAGGCGACGTTATCTATAATGATCGTTATTACAGAGATGATGATGGAAACCGCTATTATAGAGGCGACAACGGACATGAATACTACAGAGACGTAGATGGTCGTTATTATAAAAAAGGCAAAAAATATAAAGGCCGAAATCACCCGTCCTACAACGCTCCGGGTCAAGTCAAAAAACGTTAAGTCGAGAAATATTCTCTTACGATAGCCTGCCTCTCGGCAGGCTTTTTTATGTTCGCCCCCTCTCGCACGGGGGTTATCGGAACATTTGGCGGTTTCAAAGCATTTATCAAAGAGAAACACTAGCCTCGGAGCTACTCATGACACGGACACTTAAATTAACATCTATTTTGGCAACTCTATTGGCGCTGCCGACCGCAGCGATAGCGCAGGATCGTTATCCTCAGGACCGGTATGATTACCGATACGAAAATCAGGCATATGAAGATTGCAAGAAATCCGATACCGAAAATCAGATTCTTGGCGCAATTGTCGGGGGATCTCTCGGCGCTGTCGTCGGCAATGAAGTTGGTGATGATGAAGGCGCCGTCGTCGGCGGATTAGCCGGCGGCACAGCCGGCACAGCTATTGCCAATAAGGACTGCGAAAAATTACTCAATCAATATAATCGATATGACAGAAGCGCTGTTCGCGGAGAAATCGCTTATGATGATCGTTATGTCCGCCGCGATCATGAAGGGCCCTATTATCGCGACGTAAACGGGCAGGTTTATTACAATGGTGTCAATGGAGAGCGTTACTATCGTCATGATGACGGGAATTTTTATGACCGTCGCGGATCATACAAAGGACGTTATCATCCGTCCTATTATGCTCCTGGCCAAGTGAAAAAGCGTCAGGAAAGATATGACGATTTTGATGACAGATATGATGATTATGACGACCGGTATGATGACTATGATGATCGCTATGATGATTAATAAACAAAACCCGCCTTTGAGGCGGGCTTTTTAATATTTTCAAGTCTGATACTTCGATATATTTGAGCGACTAATTAAACCTCTTCCAAATTCTTCTGAGGTTTAGAGACGTGATAAATGGATTATTTATAATTGACATAATTCTTGCAATGTTATTATGTATCAAAGTGTATGGGTCTTTCAAAAATAGACAATTCCATTTTTTAATATTGATATCATTCTTAGCAATCGCTCAGAGTTGCAATTCTTTAGATGCAAAAGAAAGCTCTCTGCAGAGTTCTTTGATGCTCAGCAAAACACAACTTAAAAATTGTGGAGTCTCCGGTGTAGAATATAGTCGATTAATGGCTCTGGATACACATGGTTTCGATCAAGACATGCAAGGAGGATGGCGAGAAATTGCTAATAAAGAAAACTGCAAGGCAGCGGCAGGCCAGCTCATAAAAGACTATATCGCTTATCATAATATCAAACCGCATTCTGGGTCGGATATATTGTATTGGCATGTTGGCCAGATGCAAGCCTATAGCGGTCAGACCGAAGACGCCCTGAAATACTTTAATATGAGTTACAATAAACAAGCTGAAGATTTGACGAATGAGAAGGAGTGGGCTCTCTATGCAGAAGGAACTATTGCCTTTCTTAAGAAAGAAAAAGGTAGATTAATCGCTGCCAAAAATGAGCTAGCAAAATATAAAGTTTCAGACGACAAAATAGCTGCCATCAAACAAATGCAAAAAAATAATCCGAATGTGATGTTTCCTGAAGGATTTCCAGAAAAATCTCTAAATCTGATAGCTCTTGAAGGACTGTTGAGATGTTTCGATCAGCCTTATTCAAAGGCTTATGGAAATTGTGAACAATAATTCTGTCTTTCAAGGCATTTTGTTACGCACTTTTTTATTGAGGCTTATCACCGAATAACTCGTATTGAGCCGTCTGTTTATCCCAGCGTTTCAGAACTGCTCTGGCAGAGTCCGGAATATGAGATTGAGCGTAATCTTCGCCCATAAAGTTTTTGACCGATTCCAAATCGTCAAATGTCATCAGTGTGGCAAATTCGACTTCATTCTCCGTCTCAGTGGTGTCGCGGCGCATCATTCTTATATGCAGAAGCCCGTCAATATTCCGGGATTCGATTTCCGGAATAATGTCTTCGGTCAGAAGTTTCTGATAAATTGGAGCATTTTCCGGTGTCGTCCAGCCGCGCCAATACCGGATAATCACAACCTGTCCTTAGCGATCGAATTTCACGAATTTGAGTTTTTTCGGCATATCGGCATCAGGACCAAGACGGCGTTTCTTGTCTTCGATATAGTCCGCGAAATTGCCTTCGAACCACTCCACATGGCTATCCCCCTCATAAGCGAGGATATGCGTGGCGACACGGTCGAGGAAGAAACGGTCATGGGAAATCACCACGGCACAGCCGGGGAATTTCTCCAGCGCCACTTCAAGAGAGGCCAGAGTTTCACGGTCCAGATCATTGGTCGGCTCATCGAGCAAGAGCAAATTGGCCGGCTTGGTCAACATTTTCGCGAGATTGACGCGGTTACGTTCTCCGCCGGAGAGCTGTCCGACATTCTTCTGTTGGTCTGTGCCCTTAAAGTTAAAGGCGCCGACATAGGCCCGGCTCGGCACTTCGCGTTTGCCCATGTGAATAACGTCCAGGCCATCGGAAATCGCTTCCCAGATATTTTTGGAATTATCCAGCGCGTCGCGGTTCTGATCGACATAGCCGAGCTCAACGGTTTCCCCGACTTTGAACTCCCCTTCATCGGGTTTTTCTTCGCCCGTGATCATTTTAAACAAGGTGGTTTTACCTGCCCCGTTCGGACCGATAACGCCGACAATACCGCCGCGCGGCAATCTGAAGGACAGGTCCTTGATCAAGAGCTTTTCGCCGAAGGCCTTGGACACATTTTTCGCTTCGACCACCACATTGCCGAGGCGCTCGCCCATCGGGATTCGGATATCGGCGTGGGAGACGACCTCTTTTTCGGCCTCGTCGCGCAGGTTTTCATAAGCGCTGATACGGGCCTTGGATTTGGTCTGGCGGGCCTTGGGGTTGGAGCGGATCCATTCCAGCTCTTTCTTGAGCGCTTTGGTTTTGGAATCGGCTTCCCGGCCTTCCTGATCCATACGTTTGGCTTTCGCGTCGAGCCAGGAGGAGTAATTGCCTTCATGCGGATAAGTTTTGCCGCGATCAACTTCGAGCGTCCAGTTTGTGATATTGTCGAGGAAATAGCGATCATGGGTAATCAGAATGATCGCGCCCTTGTAATTTACCAGATAGTTTTCCAGCCACGCCACCGTTTCCGCGTCCAGATGGTTGGTCGGTTCGTCAAGCAAGAGAAGGTCAGGTTTGGACAGCAATAGCTGACACAGCGCCACACGGCGCGCTTCCCCGCCAGAGAGATTATCAACGGGAGAGTCTTTGGGCGGGCAGCGCAGAGCCTGCATCGCCATTTCGATTTTGGAATCGATGTCCCAGGCATCGCGGCCATCGACCTTTTCCTGGAGCGCTGTCATTTCTTCCATCAGCTCGTCGGAATAGTCCTCCGCCATTTTCATGGCGACTTCGTTATAGGTGTCGAAGATTTTCTTGTCTTCGCAGCCCTCAATGACATTGCCCCAGACGTCTTTGGACGTATCGAGACGCGGCTCCTGCGGCAGATAGCCGACTTTCACGCCGTCGGCGGCCCAATGCTCGCCGGTGACTTCGGTATCGACGCCCGCCATGACTTTCATCAGGGTGGACTTACCGGCTCCATTTACGCCGATCAGGCCAATCTTGGCATCCGGGTAAAAAGACAGGTGAACATTGTCGAGAATGGTCTTATTGCCGAATTTCTTCGTCAGACCTTGCATGTGGTAACAAAATTGGCGGGCCATATTACGCTCTTATAATCCGGGGTAAAGTTTGAGCGCGATATGCGGCGACATCGCCAAAATTGCAAGTGTTAGTGTTCAGTCACCTTCATCGAAATGCGGCCCTAATCCTCAATTTCCTCTCTCGGCATTTTCCAGGACAGACAGGCCACAGGAACCAGCACAACAAACATGGCAGAGCACCAGAAGAGAAACCCCCATATCTCGCCGCCATTGGAAATCAGATTGTTTTTCGACAAGATCCCGAAAGTCAAAAACAGAAGGAGTGTGGCCCCGCCCAAAATATAATAGGCCGTTTGATAAGCCTTGGCTCTTAGGTCTCTTTCGAGATCATCAAGCCGTTTGCCGCCTGAAATGCGGTACACACCCGTGCGTTGAAGGACGCAGACGGCTATGGTTGCGACAGCGAAGGAGACATACGCTGCGACAATCAAATTTATGAAATAAAACGCGACTCCGGCGAAAACAAAGGCCAGAGCCAAAGAGCTTAACACCCGGGCTTCTGAGACGCGCATACGACCTAGCTTGGGTTTACAATTCTTTGCTATTGTACTCATAACTCTCTCCTATTCCGCCGCGCGTTTCGCGGCTAATTCTTCGGCTAATGATTTGAAGGGGCGGGGGCTGAAGGCCATATCGATTGGCACTTCGAAAAACTCGGCGAGTTTGAACGCCAGTTCCAGCGACGCGTTATAATCGCCGCGCTCCAGATAACCGATCGTCTGAAAATTCACATCCACAGCCTCTGCCAGGTCTTTTCGGGACAGGCCGCGCTCAGTCCGTAATATTTTAATGCGGTTATAAATCATATTGTTGTATATACACAACATTTTGAATATATCAACAACAATATTCTTTATTTTCACAAGAGTGATCGTAAGCGCTTATCTTCAAAGGATTTTTTCACTCCAAAAGAGACGGTGGCTTGACTCTTTTCGCCCCCTGCCCGACCACGCTCTCATGAAAATTGCGACTTGGAATGTGAACTCGATCAAGGCCCGGATGCACGCGGTCACGGCATGGCTGGAAGAAGCCAAGCCGGATATTGCCTGTCTCCAGGAAATCAAAACCGTGGATGACGCCTTCCCGCTCATGGAAATCGAAGCCCTCGGCTATAATGTCGCGATACACGGCCAGAAAAGCTATAACGGGGTGGCGGTTCTGTCCAAACTCCCCTTTGACGAAGTCTCGCCCCGCCTGCCCGGTGATGACGAAGATGAGCAGGCGCGTTATCTCGAAGTGGTGGTCAGCGGCCAAGGCGGCCCCGTACGCGTGGCTTCCATCTATCTGCCAAACGGCAATCCGGTTCTGGACGACCCGATGGAAAGCCCGAAATATACCTATAAGCTCGGTTGGATGGCCCGCCTGAAAACTCATGCGGCAGAGCTGTTGAAAAACGAAGAGCCGCTCATTCTGGCGGGCGATTACAATGTCATTCCGCGCGCCGGCGATACGCATGACCCCAAAGCCTGGTGGGGAGACGCCCTTTACCGCCCCGAAACCCTGCAGGCTTTTCAGGCCCTGAAATATCTGGGCCTGACGGAAATGTTTGAACAGTTTGACGGGCGCGACGGGCAATATAGTTTCTGGGATTACCAAGGCGGCGCGTGGCCGAACAATCTCGGCATTCGTATTGACCACCTTTTGCTATCCCCCCAGGCCGCAGACAAAGCCAAAGGCATCGTCATTCACCGTCATGTCCGTGAAGGCCAGAAACCGTCCGATCATGTGCCGGTCATGGGCGAGTTTGACCTTTAAACTCGGGGACGGAGCAGACCCCATAAAGCGGGATCCACCATATCAGTCCCCGTTTCAGTCATATAGTCAGGGCGGGCAGAGCTTTTAATCGTCCCGTTTTCAATCGCTTCGTCAACTGCGGCTTCGACCAAAGCGATGCGGGCGTCATAAAATTTACGGCGTTCGGCCTCCATCTCGTCCTCTGTTTTCGCCCTCGCGCAGGCGTGAAGCGCGTCCATATCCGCCAGCAAACCGAACACGAGCTTCATTTCCTTGCAAATGGCTGATTTGGCTTCCTCTGCGCTTCGGGCGCGGCGGTCTGAACCGAATTGAACCTCTTCTCCGAGCGGGAGCAGTGCATGCATCCGGTTCCCGAGGAACGCTATTTGCAATCCGTTGAAAATATCGAGTCCCTCAAAATCCATAAGGCGTTGCATAAAATCGGGTGTCATGAGGCTTCGCCCTTCAACCTGGTCATCGGAATAGACTTCGAACAGAGCTTCAAACCCGGCATCAACCAGTCTGACGCGCGACATATCCTGAAGCGTTTTGGGGTTTAGAATTCCTGCATCCCGCACAATCACCGTTCGGCCCAGAAATCCCGTAGAGTGATCCACGCTGATGAGAAGCCCCGAAAACCCTCGGCCTGAAAAACGGGCAAACGGCTCTTCCAGATTTTGGTCTGTATCCCTCGCGGCGGTTTCCAGAACCTCGAAAGACAGGTCGCGATAGCCTTTGCCAATAATATGGCCGTTACAGCGGAAAAGTCCGCTCGGACTACGGAGCATTCCGGTCGCATTCAATAAGGGTAGGATGGGCGGCGGAACGGATTTCGCGCGGTACTGCCAGCCGAACACGTCATAAAGCTGAACGCGGAGCGCCTGCAAATCTTGCGGAGTTTCAAATGAGAAAGCCGTCATAAAGACGGCTTACCGGGATAAGTTTAAAGTTGGGTTAGGGTAAGTCCCTTTCCCTTAGCCAAGGCCCGCCAGGGCTTCTTTCAGTTTCTCCTGCTCGGCGACGTAATCGGCGCGGCGTTCTTTCTGCAAGGCGACAACCTTTTCCGGCGCTTTGGCGACAAAGGCTTCATTGCTCAATTTCTTATCGATTTTATCGATTTCCTCCTGGGCCTTGTCGATTTCCTTATTCAGGCGCGCGCGTTCGGCGTCCAAATCAATGAGACCTTCGAGCGGGATGGCATAGGTCACCCCGTCCACCACCGTCTGGAGCGCGCCTTGCGGGGCTTCGCTTGCTGTTTTCACCTCAGCCACACGCGCCATGGGCGAGAGTTGCGGCGCATAATAGGACAGGCGCGGATCCAGATCACCGGAAAGCATTAAGAGGTCGGCTTTCTTGGCCGGCGGAATATTCATATCAGATCGGACAGAACGAATATTCGTAATCAGCGTTTGCAGCCACTCAATTTCCTCTGTCGCGTGAACATGGAACAGCTCATTGCCAAACTCGGGCCAAGCCGCGACGATCAAATGGCTTTCGCGGCGGGCGTCAATTTTATCCCACATTTCTTCGGTGATGAACGGCATGAAGGGATGCAGGAGTTTCAGGATTTGGTCGAGCACCCAGGCAAAGGTCGCTTGCGTTTCCTCTTTCGCGGACCCGTCCGTCCCGGATAGAAGCGGCTTGGTCAGTTCCAGATACCAGCTACAGAACGTATCCCACGCAAATTTGTATATGGCGTCTGCCGCGTCATTGAAACGATAGGCCTCAATATAGCGGGACACTTCCTGCGCCGTCTTGGCCGTTTCGGACACAATCCACTGATTGATCGGGATAATCGTATCGGATGGATCAAAGGTAACCGTGGGTTTACATCCGTTCATCTGGCCGAAATTGGCGGCAGACCAGAGCTTGGTGCCGAAATTCCGGTAGCCCGCAATGCGTTCGACAGACAGGCGGATATTGCGCCCCTGCCCGGCTTGCGACGCCAGAGCAAAGCGCAGGGCGTCCGCGCCGTAAGCTTCGAATCCGTCCGGATATTGCTTGCGCGTCGCTTTCTCGATTTGCGGGGCTTTTTCCGGGTTTTTCAATCCACGTGTGCGCTTAGCCACCAACTCATCCGCGCTCACCCCATCAATCAGATCGAGCGGGTCGAGCGTATTGCCGACGGATTTGGACATTTTCTTGCCCGCTTCGTCGAGAACAAGCGCGTGAATATAAACGTCATCAAACGGCACTTCGTCCATGAAATAAAGCCCCTGCATCATCATCCGCGCCACCCAGAAAAAGATGATGTCAAAGGCGGTAACGAGGACGGAGGTCGGGTAGAAACGTTCGAGTTCTTCGGTCTGTTCGGGCCAACCGAGAGTCGAGAACGGCCAGAGACCGGAGGAGAACCAGGTGTCCAGAACGTCTGAATCTTGAACAAGAGTTACTGAATTAATTTTTCCTGATGAGGTACCAACACCATAGGTCATCCCTGACCGTTGATCCTTTTGTGAAAATGATACTTCGACTTCGTTACCATATATTTCTTTGCACTTCTCAATAGCTTGTTGCTTATCAAAGGCGACTATTATTTCCTCGGGTCCATTATCCGCTTTATCGGGCTGAAAGTTTCTATTCGGACCATACCAAGCCGGGATTTGATGTCCCCACCATAATTGCCGGGAGATACACCAAGGCTGTATATTCTCCATCCAGTGGTCATAGGTCTTCTTCCAGTTTTCAGGGACAAAGTTGGTTGACCCGTCGGCAACTTTCGCCATCGCCTCACCGGCCATTTTATCGGCCGCGACAAACCATTGGTCGGTCAGCATGGGTTCAATGACCACACCCGAGCGGTCGCCAATCGGTTGCTGGATTTTCTTGTCTTCGATCTTAATGAGCAAGCCTTCGGCGTCGATATCCTCGACCACGGCCTTGCGCGCCTTGAACCGATCCATGCCGACATATTTCTCCGGCATGACGGCGTTTCCGTCTTTGTCCTCGCTGGCGATCATGACGCCTTTTTCATCCATGAGCGAGTACATCGGAATGTCGTTCCGCTTGGCGACTTCGTAATCGTTGAAGTCATGCGCGCCCGTAATTTTTACCGCGCCGGAGCCAAAATCCATATCGGGATATTCATCCGTGATGATCGGGATCAAACGGTTGGCGAGCGGCAGACGCACCTTTTTTCCGACAATCGAGGCGTAGCGTTCATCGTCAGGATGAACCGCCACCGCGCCGTCGCCGAGCATGGTTTCAGGACGTGTCGTGGCGATGGAAATATAATCGCGCTCTTCCGTCAGCGTGACGTTTCCGTCCTCGTCTTTTTCGACATAGGTATAGGTCTCGCCGCCGTCGAGCGGATATTTGAAGTGCCAGAAGTGACCGTCTTTTTCGATATTCTCGACTTCCAGATCGGAAATTGCCGTCTGGAAATGCGGGTCCCAATTGACCAGACGCTTGTCGCGGTAAATCAGCCCGTCATTATACATATCGACGAAAGCCTTGGTGATAGCCTCCGCCATTTTATCGCTGTCATCGTCCGGATCGCCAAGGGTGAATTTCTCGCGCGACCAGTCGCAAGAGGAGCCGAGGCGGCGAAGCTGCGTTGTGATGTTGTCGCCGCTTTCTTTTTTCCACGCCCAGACATGGTTCAGAAAGTCTTCGCGGGTCATGTCTTTGCGCGCTTTGCCCTCGCCGGCGAGTTTGCGCTCCACTACCATTTGCGTGGCAATGCCCGCATGGTCGGCGCCCGGCTGCCATAACACGGCTTTACCTTTCATCCGGTTATACCGAACCAGAATGTCCTGAATCGTATTATTGACCGCATGGCCCATATGCAAGCTGCCCGTCACATTGGGCGGCGGGATCACGATTGAGAAATTATCGTCCTTGGTGTCCTCAGGCTTGGCCGCGCGCGGTTTGAACGCGCCGCTTTCCTCCCACATTTTATAAAGGCGCTGTTCCACCTCTTTCGGATCGAAATTTTTCTCTAACATCACTTTACCTAAACAGATTGTTCGGGGCCTAAATAAAAAACCCGTCTACCCGGCCACAGCATTGAAGCCTCGGCCAGGAAGACGGGGTTTATCGCGCTCTGCCTCAAAAGAAAAGAGGCAGAGAAATCTACTTACCGGAAGAAATCCGCTGAACTTCTTTCGTCACAGCGCGCTCAACAATGTCATTTAAATGTTCGTCCAGCCACTCTTTGAGCATGGGACGAAGCGCTTCCATGACGAGATCGCCAATGCGGTCACCCCGTTCGGCTTTGATGGCTTTTTCCTCAACCATGTTATTCAGAGATGCAAAGGCGTTGGACGCCGCTTCTCCGCTCACTTCGTCGAGAATTCTATCTTGATTTACGGCAGCTTTGGGCATGTCTGCAGTCTCCTTTGGGTTTGTTTTAGCAGAGATTTCGACGACATCAGCAGATGTCTGCACGTCCTCTGTAGATGTTTCAGCCGCTTCAGCCGAAGGGGTGTCCTTGGCTGTATTCTGGGTAGTATCGGTTCTTAAGCCAGTCTGGTCGTCCGCCGTTTGGGCGGCGCTGAGTTTTGCTTCCGCTTCTTCTGCGTCGTGTTCCGCCTCGCCCGCAATTTCCATCAGGCTGGAAATCAACGATTGCGCCGTAACCTGAACTTCAAGCTCTTCTTCCGCTTTTTCGGGCTCGTTATCTTCGATCAGAGAATCCAGAGGGTCTTCATCAAGTGTCTCAGAAGAATAAACTTCTTCGGCCTGCGTCAGCTCAACCTGACTTTCAGGCTCCGGAATTTCCAGATTTAGGTCCCCGTCCATTTCATCGTCGAGGCCCATGTTAATGATCTCATCCAGAATATCGGAATCATCAAAATCCGGTTTTATAATATCGGCGTCATTTTCAGATTTCTGAGACTGCGCCGTAACTTCTTGCGAGTCTGAACCTGTTTCAGAGCCTGAATCCTTTGCGACATCACCTTCGAAATTTTCTTCCAGAATATCACCGATATCCGGAATTTTTTCATCAATCGCGGATGAAAATTGAGCGTCCTCACGCGCCGCCGATTCCGCAGACGACTGAGAGTCGGTTTCCGGTTCGGTCAAATCCGCCATCAGGGACTTGACCATATCCATATCCGCCTCATCCGAGTGGAAGGCAGGTTTGTCTTGAGCCTCGCTTTGCGGGCTTTCAGATGGCGTGTCCACCGAACTTGCGGCTTGCGGCTCTGCTGCCGCCTCTTCCAGCATCTCATCCAGATCTTCTATCTCAAAAGTCTCATCAGCCGCCTGAGGCTCAGCCAACTTAGCTTCTGCCTGAGGTGTTTCATTTTGCGGCGCGTCAGCTAGAAGCCCTTCAAGCTCATCAAAGAGAGTATCGTCATCGCTGTCCTCCACAGACGCAACATCAATCTGATTTGACAGGTCAAGCACATCATCCGCGTCTTCTTCGAGCGTCAGGTCCTGAGCCTCGCTTCCGACTGAAAGGCTTTCGTCTTCCTGCTCCGGAATTTGGATATCAAGCATATCCGCCAGATCATCCTCTTCTTTAAAACTTTGCAGAAACAGGTTTTCAGCGCTTTCCGGCGGGCTTTGCGCTTCGCTCAAAAGCGCCTCGATGTCCAGATCAACCGTATCATCCATATCATCGATGATATCATTGGAACCGCCCTCATCCCGAGGCGATCGTCCCCGCTGGCCGTGAAACACACTGTTTTCATCATAATCTGCGGAAGGGGCCAGAACTGTATCCGTCACTAAACTCGCGGGAGACATGGCAGGGTCAATTTCGGACGTTTGGTTTCTCGAACTTTCAACATCCAGAGCTTGCGGCGGTGAAATATCCATTGTCTGGTCATCATCCGCAATAATCTTGCGGATTGAGTCCAGAATATCTTCCATACTCGGTTCATCCGCTAGATGTGCCTGACCTGATTCAGATGTCGTTTCAGACATAGTGTCCCTAATTTCCCTGAATTCAAAGTGAACCCGACTCAATACGCCTCCCCCAAGATGTATTAATTCAGGGTTAAGACAACACGTCAGGCTTGTCTAGGCAATGCGTTCATCAATTGTGGGGAGAATCTCTTACAGTCGGATTTTGTGCTCCGGAATCTTCCCTGTCTGTGTCGGCATATCCGTCAAAGCGGTTCTCAATTTTTATGACTTCGCTCTCGACGGCGCTGGACATATCGTCAGCAGCTTTCTGTACGGAGCTTGGCACCACTTTGTCCACGAGCCGGGTCAGGCCGTCATTTCTGACCGTTTCAAAATTCTGATCTGGATCATATGGGGCGTCAAGATTTAAGGGAATGCCTTCCGAATCAAAAACGCCGATCGTGGAAAGAAGCTGGAAAGTTGACGCATTCAGATTCCGCCCGGCTTCAATAAGGGAAAGCTTGGCATTCAAAAGTTCCTGCTCCGCATCGAGCACATCGAGTTGACTCCGGTTGCCGACTTCAAGTTCCAGAGAAACCCCTTCAAATGCAACTTCAGCAGACTCAACCTGTTTCTGACTGGCGATCAAGGTGGCCCGCGCGGCCTCTCTCTGCGCCCAGATTTGTCGTATGGCTTCATCCACCGCCCTTTCGCGGTCCCGGCTTTCAAACCCCAGACGGGTCTTCACATGTTCGGCCTGCCGAACGCGGGAGCTGTTCAGCCCGCCGGAAAAAATCGGAATGCTAATTTGAGCCGTAATTTCTGCGGCTTCGGACTGTTCAAACCCGAAGAGCTGGCCGCGCTGCGCCGCGACATTTCCGTTTAAAGATATTGTTGGGCGTCCGGCGGATTTGGCCACATCAATGGCGGCCTCGCCGGCTTCTTCGCTGAAATAGCCGGCAATCAGCTCCGGATTGTTTTTTCGGGCCAAATCAATGGCCTCGCCAATCGTCTGCGGCGTGACGAATTTCGGAACGGGCTGTAAATCCGCAGGTATTCGCCCGACGATTCGCTGATAACTCGCCCGGGCGCTCTGAAGCGCCGCCTCGGCCTGGGCCAGACCGGCTTCCGCCCCCGCGAGACGAGCATCTGACTGAGCAATATCAGTTTTGGTCCCGACTCCGACGTCAAACCTCTCATTGGCGGCGTCCAGCTGTCGAGTCAGAACCTTTACATTATTTCGGCGAATACGGGCCGCTTCTTCGGCCTGTTGAACATCCAGATAGGCATTTGCCCCCGCCAGAAATAATTGATTCTCTGTGGCGCGCAGGCTTTCTCGCTGCGCCAATATTCCGGCTTTTGCCTGCTCCTTGAGGGCTCTAACCCGCCCGCCCTGATAAAGCGGCTGTACGATTTCGACCTGAGCGGCGCTCGGCGCGAAATAGAATAGATTATCCGGTCTGGATCCCGGCGGGATATTATCGGGGATATCGCCCTGCCCAAAACTCTGGCCGCTTCCGATGCCGGATCCCTTCAAGACGGACCGGCTATATTGACCACTGGCAGTAACAGAAAAGCGTCCCTGCGCCCGGGCCTGGATGTAATCTTCGTCGACCTCTCTCAAACGGGCGCGAGCGGCCAGAAGCTGGGGATTTTTATTATAGACCGCAACCAAGGCCTCTGACAAAGTTTCGGCAGAGGCTGGAGAGCTTAGCGCCAAACCGCTCAAGGCCAGAACCGACAAGATTTGAGCAAGCATTTGGAATTTGCGAGTCATATAACCTTAAAGCTGATATTAAGAGCTCTCTTCCACGAACAATATACGGTGCAAGCTAAAAAAGTGTTTTGAGAAATTTGGAGATATCTCCACTTTCATATCTTAAAAGACAAACGCTGCTTCGCGCTCAAATCCCGCCAGGATAGGGGCCGAAGCATCAAAGACGACGCGCTCCCCGATTTGATTCCCGGATTTAGTATAAACCGTCCCGCGTCCCATGGGGCCATTCTGAACGATACAGACCAATCGGCCCTTATTCGCCAATTGTGAAATCCAGCTTTCGGGAACTTCCGTCACCGCGCCGTTGACAAAAATGACGTTGAAAGGCCCATGCTCTGACGCGCCCGCTTTCAATTCGCCTTTCACGACAGCGGCGTTACTGATATCGGCGGCGTTTAACAAATCTGTAGCCTTGTCGACGGCTTCATCCGTTGTTTCCAGACCCACGACTGTATCCGCCAGTTTCGCCATAATCGCGGTCGAATATCCTCGGCCACAAGCAATATCGAGAATAATGTCAGAAGATCTGATCTCGGCAGCGTCTATAAGTTTGGCAAAGTCACGCGGGCGAAGCATGATACGGCCTTCATCCATTTTTATATGGGAATCGCCATAAGCCAGAGCCGATTTGGCTTTGGGAACGAATTTCTCCCGCGGGGTGGTCCGAAAAGCTTTCAGAATAGCCGGTTCCGTCACATCACTGGTCCGGATTTGGCTTTCCACCATATGATCACGCGCTTTGGCGAAGTCGAACATGAATTTTCCTCATCTTTATCGCGGAATAGAGTCTCACGACCTATCCCCACTTACAAGGCGTCTTTACGCGGCTACGCTATAGACTGCCAGTCCAAAGCCTTGCAATGGCGGAATTCGTATATCTCACATGCAAAGGGCGATAAATCAGGCTTGCGAAGCGCAAAACCTCTCGCTAAGAGGACGGCCCTGCGATGGTACCATGGCGGAGTGGTGACGCACCGGATTGCAAATCCGTGAACCCCGGTTCGATTCCGGGTGGTACCTCGCAGTCCATCCTCGTGACCCATATCGTGATAATCGTTCCAGTGGAACGATTTGCCGATATGCCGAAGGATTGAGATTTATCTCTATCCGCCGGACTTAATCTGCCCCGAAGTTTCATGAAGTCGTTTATAGATGTCTTCCAACATCCATGCTTTTATGGAGGATGCGGATAACCGTAATTTCAGAGTCAGTTTCTTTATAAAAGATAAAGTGTTCACCTGCTGGATATTTGAAATACCCTTCCCGAATATCAACGGCTCGGCCTATCACGCTCCCAGTCGAAAGGGCGTGTGATGAGTCTCGAAGGGTTTGGACGTAGATGGTAGCTTGTTTCAACCCCCAGTGATCAAAAGTATAGTCCCAAATATCGCTTATGTCATTTTGGGCTAACGGGGAGTATTTAACAGGTTTCATTTGGCGTTAAATTCGCCATGTTTCTTTTCAATAAACTTGTCAAAATCAAAAGGGGCGGCTTTGCCCGATTTTTCCCCTGCTATTAAAGCTTCCTGCAAAGCTTGAACTTTTGCTTCATGCTCTTCCAGTAACCGCAATCCTGCCCGAATTACGTCGCTGGCTGAATTATACCGACCCGCACCAATTTGAGTGCCGATAAAACTGGAAAAATGGTCTCCGAGGGAGATAGAGGTATTGTGTGCCATAATTTGAATTTCCTTTATTGTGTACTATATACCAATAATTGGTATTTTGCAAATTTTGTTCGTTATCAGCGTGGTTATCAAAAATGATTTTGTATCGACCATCTTGAGTTCCTTATGGTTTGGCCGCATCCGCGCGCTCCGGGCTTCGCCCGGCAGACCCTACCGGGTCACGCGGATGGATATTTTCGCTTTACTCTGACGTTACATTTGGGCAACTTTTCGGAATGAGCCTTTTTCCTACTTTCATGGCCCTTCTGGCTGGATATTTTTTCGGCGCAATTCCCTTTGGGCTGCTCTTGGCCAAAGCCACTGGTCAGGGGGATATTCGGAAAATTGGATCCGGAAATATCGGCGCAACCAATGTTTTGCGGACAGGACGCAAGGATATCGCGGCGCTCACCCTATTACTCGACGCTGCCAAAGCGGGCGTGACCGGGCTGGTGGTCGCGCATTTTTTCGGACAGCCCTATGGTTACATCGCCGCGGCGGCGGCCCTGGTCGGTCATTGCTACCCTGTCTGGCTCGGCTTTAAAGGCGGCAAAGGCGTGGCGACATTTTTCGGCGGCTTGTTCGCCCTGGTTTGGCCCGTCGGACTTTTTGCCGCCATTGTCTGGCTGGCGACGGCGTTCATTACCCGCCTCTCCTCTCTCGGCGCGCTCCTCGCCTGTGTGTTTTCCTCTATTCTGGCGTGGTTGATTTCGCCTTTGGCCGCCGCTCTGATGGTCAGTTTTATGGCCGTCATCATTCTCATTCGTCACCGCGAGAATATTTCCCGTCTTTTGAAAGGACAGGAGAGTAAAATCGGACAAAAGGGCTGATGCAGCTTCGCGAATTGAGTTTTGCCGAGCGTCGAGACTGGCTTCGCCTCACACGAACTCACACGGTTGGCCCCGTTGCGTTTCGCGATCTGCTCAAACGGTTCGGGACCGCCGCCAAAGCGCTCGACGCCCTGCCCGGGCTTATTCGTAAAAAGGATATACGACCGCCATCGCTCCAGCAGGTCGAAGCGGAAATGGAGGCCAGTGAAAGACTGGGCATTCGTTTGCTTGCCGCGTGCGAACCTGATTATCCCGCGCCGCTACGCGCTATCGACCCGCCGCCGCCCCTTATAAGTATCTGGGGGCAAAGTGGTCTTCTGTCCAAACCCTGTGTGGCGATTATCGGATCCCGTAACGCGTCGGCCAATGGCCAGCGCTTTGCCGGAAGAATTGCTGGGGAGCTAGCCGAAGAAGGGTTTGTTGTAGTCTCAGGTCTGGCGAGGGGCATTGACGGTTGCGCGCATCGCGCGGCCTTGGACCACGGCACGATCGGCGTCCTTGGCGGCGGCGTGGATCATATCTATCCCCGCCAGAACGAAGACCTCCATCTTGAGATGCGAGAGCGCGGCCTGTTGGTCAGTGAAAGCCCTCTGGGATACCGCGCAACCGCCCGCGACTTTCCGCGCCGCAACCGCATCATTTCCGGCCTTTGCCGGGGCGTGGTTGTAATAGAAGCGGCGGAGCGGTCCGGCACGCTTATTACGGCGCGCTATGCGGCAGAACAGGGACGCGAGGTCATGGCCGCGCCCGGCTCTCCGCTCGATCCGCGTACAAAGGGTTGCAACCGCCTCATCCGTCAGGGGGCGGCTCTGATAGAAAGTGCCGACGACATTCTGGAATGCCTCGCCGGCCTGCCAGACACGCAGTTTCTGGAACCGGAGGAAACTTATGAGGATCCGCCTGTTTCATGGCAGGTCGCCGCCAAAGAAATAGAGAGCGCGAAAACACAAATATTGGATGTCTTATCGCCTACGCCCTCACCGCGGGACGATATTATTCGGGCCAGCGAGCTGCCAACCTCCATCGTAAATGCCGCCCTCCTTGAATTGGAACTGAACGCGGAAATTGCCGTCGAAGCCGATGGACGGATTTCAGGGCTTTACTAACGCAGCGCCTTTATACAGGTGAGCGTTTCGTCCAGCGATGTTTTCACATCTGCGAAGCCGCCCATCGCTGCGAGCTCACAGAGTTGCTGGGTCATATCATGAAGATAATCCAAGAGTTTGATTTGATCCGGCGAGAGGTGAAACGTCTCAGGCTGGGAGGGGAGCGAGGTCGGCATATCAAATCCTTTATCAGATATGAGAATACCGGATTGTAACTATAGCGAGCAATATATCAAGACTAAACTATGACGTGTAGTTGATATTCGACACATCTCTGCGAGTTGACATTCTGGACGTCGCAGACCAAATGAGCGCCGCTATTGCCCGCCCAACCCAAGGCAATATGACAGAAGGTAAGACATAAAATGAATCTAGTCATTGTCGAGTCACCGGCCAAAGCCAAGACGATTGAAAAGTATTTAGGTAAGGATTACAAAGTCTTGGCCAGTTTCGGCCATGTGCGGGATTTGCCGTCCAAAAATGGCTCCGTCGATCCTGATGATGATTTCGCCATGTCGTGGAGCGTCGATACGCAATCGAAAAAACGCATCAAGGATATCGAGAACGCACTCGATTCGTCAGAGAAACTCATCCTCGCGACCGACCCGGACAGAGAAGGCGAAGCGATTTCCTGGCATTTGCTCGAAGTTCTGTCGAAGAAAAAAGCCTTTAAAGGCAAGCCTGTCGAACGGGTTGTCTTTAACGCCATTACCAAAAAATCAGTCACGGACGCGATCGCCAATCCGCGCCAACTCGATATGGAACTGGTCGAGGCTTACCTCGCCCGCCGCGCGCTGGATTACCTCGTTGGCTTTACCCTCTCGCCTGTCCTGTGGAGAAAGCTTCCGGGCGCTCGCTCTGCCGGCCGCGTTCAATCCGTCGCTCTGCGTCTTATCTGCGAGCGCGAAACCGAAATCGAGAAATTTGACCCGCAAGAATACTGGACGGTTGAGGGCAAAATAAAATCCGGCTCCGGCGACTTCCCGGCGCGCCTCGTTGCGCTGGACGGCGAAAAACTTGAAAAGTTCACGCTCAATAATGAAGAGCTCGCCCTTAAAGCCAAAGCCGCCGTTGAGGCCGCTGACCTTTCCATTGAAAGCGTCGAAGCCAAGCCGATTACGCGTAATCCTTACCCGCCCTTTACGACTTCGACCCTGCAACAGGACGCCTCCCGCAAGCTCGGCTTCTCTGCCACGCAAACCATGCAAACGGCGCAGCGGCTTTATGAGGGTATAGACATTGGCGGCGAGACCACTGGTCTTATCACCTATATGCGAACCGACGGCATTTCGATGGTCGGCGAAGCCATCAGTGATTGCCGCGCCGCGATCGCGTCCAATTATGGAGACAAATACCTCCCGGGACAGCACCGCGTTTATACGTCCAAAGCGAAAAACGCGCAGGAGGCCCATGAAGCCATCCGCCCTACCAGTTTCTCTCGTACGCCGGACTCGCTCCGCCTGCAGGGCGACCAGAAGAAGCTCTATGAGCTGATCTGGAAACGCGCCATGGCCAGCCAGATGGAATCTGCCATTCTGGATCGCACCACGGTGACAATCTCGGACCGTAAAACGGTTGAACTCCGCGCGACGGGCCAGATCGTCCGCTTTGACGGCTTTCTGAAAGTATACGGCGAAAACAAAAAGAAAAAGTCCGATGGCGACGAAGAAGATACAACGCTTCCACCCGTCAAAACCGGCGACAATGCAGATGCCAAAGAGGTTTCTGCCGATCAGCATTTCACTCAGCCGCCGCCCCGCTATTCCGAGGCGTCTCTGGTCAAAAAGATGGAAGAGCTCGGCATTGGCCGGCCCTCCACCTATGCGTCAATCCTGAAAGTCCTGCAGGATCGCGGCTATGTGAATCTCGAAAAACGCCGCTTCTCTCCAGACGATAAAGGCCGCCTTCTGACCGCCTTCCTCGAAAACTTCTTCGAAAAATATGTCCAGTATAATTACACGGCGGATCTTGAGGAACGTCTCGATCTCGTCTCCTCCGGGGATCTGGAATATAAGAAACTGCTGGAGGAATTCTGGAAGGAATTTTCCGCCAGTATTGCGGAGACAAAAGACCTGCGCATCACCCATGTGCTGGACGCCTTGAATGACGCGCTCCGCCCTCTCGTCTTCCCGCCAAAGGAAGATGGCTCTGACCCGCGCAAATGTCCAAGCTGTGATGATGGCGAACTTTCACTGAAACTGGGTAAATTTGGCGCTTTTGTCGGCTGTTCAAACTATCCTGAGTGCAAAATGACCCGCCCCTTTGGACAAGGTGAAGCGGCGGACGCTCAGGCAGAAGACAAAATCCTCGGCGTTCACCCCGAAACCGGAAAAGACGTTGTCCTGAAAACCGGACGTTTCGGCCCTTATGTCGAGATGGAAACAGAGAAAAAGCCCAAGAGGACGAGCCTGCCAAAGACCTGGAGCTATGACGCAATGGACCTTGAAAAAGGTCTGCGCCTAATTGACCTGCCACGTAAAATCGGCAGCCATCCCGAAGATGGCAATCAGATTATCACGGCTCTCGGCCGCTTTGGTCCCTATATCAAGCACAATACGACCTATGTGAACCTGCCCGACATCGAAGACATGTGGGAAGTGGGTCTGAACCGCGCCGTCGATATGATTGCCGATAAAATCGCCAATCCAAGCAAACGCTCTCGCGGCGGCAAGGTCCTGAAAGACCTTGGCAAACATCCGTCGACGGAAAAGCCGGTTCAGGTCATGGAGGGCCGCTATGGTCCCTATGTGAAATACGAAAAGATCAACGCCACCATCCCCAAGGGTCAGGACCCGCAAGAGGTGACGATGGAAATGGCTGTGGACTATATTGCCGCGAAGGAAGCTAAAGGCAGTAAAAAGAAAAAGCCTGCAGCGAAGAAGAAAACGGCGGCGAAGAAAAAAACGGCGGCCAAAAAGAAGCCTGCGGCAAACAAAAAACCGGCTGCGAAAAAGACAGCCGCTAAGAAAAAGCCTGCAGCGAAGAAATAAAACTAAATTTACGGTTCTTATCCCGCTCACCCCGCTGAAGAGCGGGGTCCAGATACTCAAGGCTTGTAGTCAGTCTAATCAGATGCGGGTTTGAAAACCGTCCCGTCTCGTAAATTTGTAACAGGTCGCTAATAGCACAAACTGGATCCCGCCCTTCGGCGGGATGAACGGGGTGTCATAAATAAACATCCCCGTTTACCCCCTTAAAAACCCAAGCCCTTTCAACCCCTTACAAAAATCCCAAGAGATAGATCCTCACTTCCCTATTTACCCTTATATTTATTAAGTTGTTTTTGACGGGGCGTTGCCCCGGCTCTGACAATTTTGGTTCGGGCCGGAAATCGATTTTATCGATTTCTGTCTCGGCCAAACTAAAATTGTTCTTTTGCTCATGGACAGGAAGACGTCACCTTCTGGAGCACGAGACG
>JAPYSU010000035.1:1056-4128 GCA_029936425.1 Litorimonas sp. | reverse complement strand
CGCAAACATGCTGATGGCCATCCCCAACAATGCCACACCGGAACCCAGCAAATCCCAGGCTGTCGGGCGAATACCGTCCACCGCCCACAACCAGAAAATCGCCATAAAAATATAAACGCCCCCGTAGGCGGCATACACCCGGCCCGCAGCAGTGGGGTGCAAGGAAAGCAACCAGGCAAACAGCGCCAGACTTAGCGCGGCTGGCACCAGCAACCAGATCGACTTGCCTTCACGCAACCACAGGTACGGCAAGTAACAGCCCACGATCTCCGCCAGCGCCGTAATCACAAACAACGCAAACGTCTTTATTTCCGTCACAGTTCAGCCCTTTTTCTGCTCATCCATTCACTCCGGGGCATAGGCCAGGTCATGACGCATTCCGGCAAACAGCCAGCGTCGCCTGCGCAAGGTAATCACAGAACGCAGCCACATCCGGATTACTAAACTGGCTGGAAATGAACTCGCCCGGAATCAGCCCTTCATCCCAGCGCGTCGTCACCAACAGAGGATTTCCCCCATCATCACCCGGGAAAATCTCCACCACCGCATGAGTCTGGTGAATATAGATATCACGGAGATCTTTGCGGCAGCGAAAATCCTCCGTATCAGAAGCCGACCTGCACTGGTAGCCCGCGTCAGTGAAAAACGCATTAGCACTGGAAAACAGTGCCGCACGGTTAAACGGATCCGCTGACAACGGCTCCAGTGTCCTGGTGACATCACCGGCCACATTGGTGCAGCCGGAAACGAGCAATGTGGCCAGCAGTAATAGTCCATTCGATATTTTCATTTGCATTGAAGCCTTATCTCAGCCAAGAAAAGGGGCGCAAAGCGCCCCTTCGCTCTATTGTACGTTGCACTTACTTTCAACGTGCTTCTTGAAATTCTTCAAAATGCCTAACCAGCCTTGCCTCTGCTGCTCGGCGGAGTTTTCGTCCTCAGCGACAAACGTTTCAACAACCTTAATGCCGTTTTCGACTTCCATGAAGCGAATCTCAACCTCACGATCATCCCCAAGCCGGTAACGAATCAATTTGAATGGCGATATCTCAGTAAACTCTCCCTCAAAGTCGAAACCTGCAGAAGCATCCTTGGCTTCCATCCGATAATTAAATTTACCGCCAACCTGAAAGTCCAGCTCTGCGCGAGGGCAACACCACTCATCAACAGCAAAATTCCATTGAACAATATCTTCTGGCGCTACCCAGGCATCCCAAACCACGCCCAAGGGCGCCTTCACTTCCATTTCTATAACAATCTTCATACTGATTCCTCATCGAGGTTATTCATTCATCAAAAGAGGCCGGTGGTTATGCCTCAATAGATTGTCGAATAGGAAGAAAGGAAATAGACAACACTGTGTGTATTATTTCGATGGGGAGGAAGTAATAACGCCGCGGACACGCGCTTGTCGCGTGATCCGCCTGGGCTAAGCCGCCGGGACGGAGCGCTGCGGAGTACCGGTCGGCTTGAGCCCCTTGTCACATGACAATGTCCGGGTCATACCAGACATCCTCATGATCTCCTGCCACCAAGAACCTAAAACCCGGCGGTAGTGCCAGATAGCGCTCTATTTCTGGCAGATATTCTCGGATGTGAGAAACATGGAGTGGCTTGAAGAAATCGGATTCTTCAGACATGCCTTCACCACACCAGATATACCATCCACAGGTGCCATTTTCAGGTTTGTTCCTGAGACCGTTAATTGGGAGTTTACCAATGGTCTCCCGCGCGATCCCAAGCTTTTCTTCACCATCGCAGGGCAAAGGTTCTGCGCTGAATCTCTTACAAACTTCTGTTTGACTCGGCATAGACTTCCCTATCTCGTGTCACGCCTTGTTATGCATTTTCGAGCCTTGAAATCAGCTTGTTTTGTACCGCGCGCCACGTGCCATTCTCTCCGCCTTCCTCCCAGAGCTCCTGCAGTTCAGAGCCAGCCAGGATTTTCTTGACCGCCGCTAGCGCCTTCATGGCGTGAGTTACGTCTATTTGAGGCCTCTTTCCAAACAGAACGCCCTGCTTCTTTTCGAGCCAAACCCCAAGCTCTTTGGGGATGAAGGATGTGTCACCTGACACTGATGCAGCGATAACTTCCGCAGCGGCAAGAGCCTCAGCACAATCGGGAGACTCCAAATACGCCTCTTCACTCAGCACTCGATTTATTGGGTACATTAGCACATCCAAACCTTTGGACTTCTCGAGCTCAAAAACCCAATCACCAGCATCGTCATTCCCGAAATTATCTTCACTCCACGCACCCACTAAATCTCTCCTTTGTGTGCACAACGCCTTGCGCAGCCGCAGCGCGAACATTGAGGGTCAGGTCTTGTTAGATTTCTTCAATTTGAAAAATGGAAGGCAGGAGCCTCCTTGCTGTGACAATCACCGTAGTATTGAATATCGACGCCACCACCATTTGGAAGTTGTGTCATTACAACGGCAAGGCCCGATTTCTTATCGGTGCGCTCCGATAGTGGATCATTAAATAGCCAAACCTCATAAAACGTAGGAACCTCGTGCTTCACTATACGCGTTTCAGCCAATGCAGAAGATTGAAGATCACAATTCCTCATTATGGCACCAAATATGTCCTGCCTTACCTGAGGGGCCCGCTCAGATATGCTTTGCCCGGGAACCCCTGCCCACTCAACATTCGCTATTGATCCCCCGCTGTCAGATGGCGTCGACACATATCGCAAGGGTGAAAATTGATTTTCTAAAGCCTGGTTGGCCGATCGCAGAGCTGCGTCACTAGCTGGATTTCCAGCGCAACCGGAAAAAATCATGGAAGAAAGTATTATTGTTAATAAATATCTGTTCATACAATAACTCATCTTTAATTTGAACGTAGGACTATCGGAGCTAGACTTTGTCTTTTTCCATTGAAGCATGGGAAAAATCCTGACCCCTAAACCTTGACCCGTAGAGGTGATTTGCGGGCTTACTTGGCATTGATTAATTTCACCGTAGGGGGCCTTTCAGAAACTATATCTATAACTTGGTTTAAACAATAAAATCCGTAGTGTACAAAGGGGCCAGGGTATTCTTTTGTGGCGACCGTGCCTTGGCCAA
>JAPYSU010000035.1:0-1046 GCA_029936425.1 Litorimonas sp. | reverse complement strand
ATAAATTCGTGCAGACCCGCCTTCGAACACTTCCTCTATACCTCCAGCATAACTTTCATCCGTTACTGCATAGGCTATGTAGTTATCGAATACAATTTCATAGCGGGCACTGCTTTCGGTTACCTCTATGGAATTGCTCTCGTTCAACATCTCACGTAGCGCATCATTGGGCTCTTCTTCTGGTGACATGTCCGAATAAGTATTAGATACTCCAGCCTCAGCTATTACGATCCTTAAGCAATCCTTATGGGTTTCTTGTATCTCAACCATATCGAGATACTTGTGCTGGTTCATGACACTAAACATAGATGAGACATCTCACTCCTGCCATAACGGGGCAGTTTGCAGAACACATGGCCGTCGCCTCTACTAATGACCCAAATACGGCAATACAACAAACGGAAGAAAAACACCAAACACCATGGCCAATCCCGTTTTCTTTATGATCCCCTTCGGCCAATCGACAATCAAAAAAACAACCCACAGCCAGGCAACTGAAGCAGATAAAAGTCCTTCTGCTTTATAAATTCCAGAGACATACATACCGTAGAAGACAATCAAAGGCGTCAATTTCAGCATACGTAGAAGCTGACGCCCTTCTTCGGCACTCTCTTTTTTGATGGACTCCAGGTGCGTTTGTCTTCGCTTTTCCAAGCAGACTCTCCGGTTTTTAACTCTCGAACGCCCGGCACAGCGGGTAAATTGGAGCGACGGAGGAGCAGAAATTTGGTCCGACTGCCGCCGCTTGTTATAAATTACACTGCCAAGCCTCATTCTCGATAAGATATATGAGGATCTGCATGTTGTACCACTCGGCATATTCAGTTGCTATTGCCTGTAGCCGCGCATGCTCGTAACTAGGAATAGCGTCAGAAGTTCCTTCAATTGGAACTACAATCTTATTTCGTCCTTCGGAACCCAAAATGCAATCGTTAGGGGCCCCCGGTACATATAACGAGTATCCGTAAACTCCTTTGAACCGAAAATCTTCACGCTCAATCGCGTTCTGCGAATCTGCCACAGGATCCGCCTCATCAACCCACTCT
>JAPYSU010000026.1 GCA_029936425.1 Litorimonas sp. | reverse complement strand
CAATCGTGCCGATATTGGCATGAGGCTTATTACGCTCAAATTTCTCTTTTGCCATTTTCTTACTCCGTTCTCTTCTAGGAGGCCTTAAACTTTAACTATTGACCGGCTTAATTGCCGCCCTGCTTTGAGATAACTTCATCCGCAACCGCCTGAGGCGTTTTTGCATAATGATCGAATGTCATCGTAAATTGTGCACGACCCTGAGTTTTAGACCGCAGGTCATTCACGTAACCAAACATGTTCGCCAAGGGCACCATTGAATTAATGACGTTGGCATTACCGCGCATTTGCGTGCCCTCAATCATGCCGCGACGAGAATTCAAGTCACCAATAACGTCGCCCATATACTCATCAGGCGTCACAACTTCGACCTTCATGATAGGCTCTAGCAGATCGATGCGACCTTCGCTTTTGATTTCGCGGAAAGCAGCGCGAGCAGCGATTTCGAAAGCCATAACTGAGGAGTCAACATCATGGTAAGCCCCATCATACAACTCAGCTTTAAAGTCGATGAACGGGAAACCAGCCAAAAGACCTGTTTCCGCCATGGTGCGAATACCTTTTTCAACACCCGGGATATATTCCTTAGGAACGTTACCACCGACAACTGAGTTTTCAAACTCGATACCTGATCCCGGCTCAAGCGGTGTGAAGTTAATTTTCACGCGGCCAAACTGACCGGAACCACCTGATTGCTTTTTATGCGTGTAATCGATTGAGACAGGCGCAGCGAGGGATTCGCGATAAGCCACTTGTGGCTGACCGATATTGGCCTCAACACCAAATTCGCGCTTCAGACGATCCACAAGGATGTCCAGGTGAAGTTCGCCCATACCCGCCATGATTGTCTGGCCGGACTCCATATCCGTAGAAACACGGAAAGAAGGATCTTCCGCCGCCAAACGCTGCAAGCCAACACCTAGTTTTTCCTGGTCAGCTTTTGACTTTGGCTCAACTGCAATCTCGATCACCGGATCCGGGAACTCCATACGCTCCAGAATAACCGGAGCCTTAGGATCACATAATGTGTCACCCGTCGTTGTTTGCTTCAAAGACGCTACCGCAACGATATCACCGGCATAGGCCTCTTTGATGTCTTCGCGGTCATTGGAGTGCATCATCATCATCCGGCCAACGCGCTCTTTGTTTTCCTTGACGGAGTTCAAAATCGTTGAACCAGCTTCAAGAACACCAGAATACAAACGGCAGAACGTCAAAGTCCCAACAAAGGAGTCGTTCATGATTTTAAAGGCCAACATAGAAAGCGGTGCATCATCAGAGGCCGGACGTGTTGTCTCTTCGCCTGTCTTAACATCAATGCCTTTAATTGGCGGAATTTCGAGCGGGCTCGGAAGATAGGCCACAACTGCGTCAAGAAGAGGCTGAACTCCTTTATTCTTAAACGCTGTTCCACAGAAAACCGGCACGACCTTATTTGCGATCGTCGCCTTACGAACCAAGCCCTGGATCGTCTCGACAGACGGCATTTCGCCCTCAAAATACGCTTCCATGACCTTGTCGTCCATCTCAGCCACAGCTTCGATGAGTTTTTCACGGTATTCAGCTGCCTTCTCGACCATGTCAGCCGGAATATCGACAATATCGTAAGTCGCGCCGAGATCAGCTTCTTTTTCCCACATGTAAGCCACGTTCTTGACCAGATCGACAACACCTTTGAAGTTGTCTTCAGATCCAATCGGTAGCTGCATTTCCAACGCATTACCACCCAGACGGTCTTTAACAGACTGAACAGAGGCGTAGAAATCGGCGCCAAGCTTATCCATCTTGTTGATGAAAATCATGCGAGGTACTTTATACTTGTCAGCCTGACGCCAAACTGTCTCGGTTTGCGGCTCAACGCCCGCATTGGCATCAAGAAGCGCAACAGCGCCGTCAAGAACACGCAAAGAACGCTCAACTTCAATTGTGAAGTCAACGTGTCCTGGCGTATCAATAATGTTCAGGCGTTTACCCGCCCAAAAACAGGTGGTCGCCGCAGACGTAATCGTAATGCCGCGCTCTTGCTCCTGTTCCATCCAATCCATAGTGGCCGCGCCATCATGAACCTCAGCAATTTTATGGTTCTTACCTGTATAATACAGAATCCGCTCTGTGCAGGTCGTCTTACCTGCATCAATGTGAGCCATGATGCCGAAGTTACGGTAGTCTTCGAGTTTATAGTCGCGTGCCATGATCGGTCTCTAAATCTTTCAGTTTACCAGCGGTAATGTGAGAAGGCGCGGTTGGCGTCAGCCATACGGTGCGTGTCCTCACGCTTCTTGACGGCCGTGCCACGATTGTTTGACGCATCAAGCAATTCGCCTGCCAGGCGCTCGCGCATTGTGTTTTCATTGCGGGAACGCGAGGCATTCACCAACCAACGAATAGCCAGAGCCTGGCGACGCTCAGGGCGCACCTCAACAGGCACCTGATAGGTCGCACCACCAACGCGGCGAGAACGAACCTCTACAGCTGGCTTAATATTTTCCAGCGCATCGTGAAAGACGCGGATTGATTCTGTCTTGGCTTTGTCCTCGACGATATCCATGGCGCCATAGACGATTTTTTCAGCTGTGGACTTCTTTCCGTCCAACATGATGGCGTTCATGAACTTGGCGAGAACCAAATCGTTAAATTTTGCATCGGGAAGGATAACCCGTTTATCTGCGCGGTGACGACGTGACATGGCTGACTACCTTACTTAGGACGCTTCGCGCCGTATTTCGAACGACGTTGCTTACGATCTTTAACGCCCTGAGTATCCAGAACGCCGCGAAGGACGTGATAGCGCACACCCGGCAAGTCTTTCACACGACCGCCGCGGATCAGCACAACACTATGCTCTTGCAGGTTATGTCCCTCACCCGGGATATAAGACAAAACCTCAAACCCATTCGTCAAACGGACCTTGGCCACCTTACGAAGCGCTGAGTTCGGCTTCTTTGGAGTGGTTGTGTAAACACGTGTACAAACGCCACGCTTCTGAGGACACGCCTCAAGAGCCGGAACCTTATTCCGTTTACGCTTGTCTTTGCGCGGCTTGCGAATGAGCTGCTGAATTGTTGGCATGGGCCGTTTTTCCTGCACAAAATGCAAACAGCCCCGCATTCGAACCCCATGTCCAAGTGCCGGATGTCTGCAAAAGACCATCCCTTGCCGCGAAAACTCCGCAACCGAGATGACTAAGTTATTCCAATTTTGCTTTAAACAAGGTTTCTAAGGTAACCCTCAGACAGCATGTTCATCAGCGTGGGGCGCCATATACGAGGGCGGATGGGTTCCGTCAACAGCAGATATGCGGTTTTTTCAGGCGATAACGGGATTCACAGTGAGGGGTCGGCCCTCCCCGCGATTTCTCTTTATTCAGAGCCCTTTTTCTTCTTCGCCTTATAGGCATCGACCGCTGCAAGGCCTGCCTTAGCAGAATCAGCCCCTAATATCTCCGCCTCTTTCTGAGCCCAAAGACGCTTTTGGTACCCATTGGAGAGAACATCCGTGACGATCAAGACACCGACGACCAAATAGAAGCTGGACTTGCTCATCGCATCGATGGCGAATCCAAATATCTCCAAATGCGCCAAATGGGCACCTTCCGTGACCAAGAGAACTCCGACCAAGAACAGGATAAAAAGCCCGAGGACTTCATACATACGATTCTTTTTGAGGAAATTTGTTACCGCGTCCGCCATAAAGATCATGGCGAGCCCGGAAAGCACAATAGCAATCACCATGAGCGGAACCTGATAAGACTTGGTCGGCTCACACCCGACGGCTCCAGCCACTGGATCAGCAATAAGAGCGGCTTTGCAGTCTACAATGCTGCCCTGGAACACGCCCAGGGTCGCCCCTGCACTATCAACAATATTTGCCGCGTCGATACTGGCGATTGCCATGGCTGAGAGAATCGAATCGAAGGAGAATACCAAATTCATTATGACAATGAGCGCTATCGCTTTTGCGACTGTTCGCTTTCCGGAGCCTTCTGAATGTTCGATATGATCAACAGCTAATAGGTGATGAATCTCTTTAATGGCTGTATATATAATGAAACCGCCCCCGCCGAGCGTGACGAGGCTCTGAAGCGTGAACTCCCCCTCGAGAATGCCTTCAAACGGGATTGCGAAGAGCGGCGCTGCCATAGCGCCGAACAGACCAACGATTACAAAGAGAAGTACAATTCGGAAAACAACGGCGATTCCAATGCCCCATTTTCTAACTTTTTTAGCGTCTTTGGGATCTCCGACCTTATTACTTTCAATGGCGATATAAAGCAGGTTGTCAAAACCAAGCACGGCCTGAAGCAGTATCAGCATAAAGAGAGTGAATAAGGCTTCGAGTGTCAGATATTCAGCCAAAAGAGCCTCCGAGAAAAGCTTTCGCTTTAGAAATATTACCTAGCGTTTTTTAGTCTCTAGCGGGCGATTCGCAGGCTTTCAAGAAAATCTCGCCTCTAAGCTTATCCTATCAAAATCCGATTGCATGGAAGGTTTGTTAATGTCAGGTTCAGCCGGAACTAGGTAGAAGGTCAATTATGATGAATACAGGTTTGAAATCGGCATTGCTGGGTATAGCTTTTTTTACCTCTCTGGGAGGCGGGATGTCCGCTTGTACGCCAACGGTGAAAATCGAACCGTCCGATAAGCCGATCAAAATTGATCTAAACGTTAAAATTGATCAGGAAGTCCGCGTACGCCTCGATAAAGATGTCGAAGAGCTTATCGCAGATAACCCGGACTTGTTTTAGGAGGTTTTTATGAAAACCATTTCAAAAATTATCGCATTAACTTTGACCGGCGTCCTTTTAGGCGCAGGTGCAATCGCGCTCAACACGCAAGGGCTGAATACCGCACAGGCGCAATCTGCTTCGGCTAAAGCTACTGTGGATAGTGCTAAAGCGGCCGGTAAGATTGGGGAAACGGCGGCCGGTTACCTTGACGCAGTCAATAATCAGTCTCTGGACGCGGCCACGCAAGCCGCCATGAAAGAAATCAATATTGCCCGTAAAGCGCTCTACACGCGGCTGGCCAACGAGCAGAATGTGAAGACCGAAGTGGTCGCCGCTCTGACCGGTGAAAAACAGGTCGCAAAAGCTAGAGCTGGCGAATATGTTCTCATGTCTTCTGGCAACTGGGTTCAGAAATAGTCACATAGCGATTTTAAAACGAATTAAGCCACCGATGAAAATCGGTGGCTTTTTTGTTTGTTGCGATGTCGAAAGGCTACTAGCCCGGATACCTCATATCGACAGACACATTTGCGCCAGACTCGTCGACCTTAATCTGAACATCGTCAAATGTGGGCTCACGATCGTCAGGCGCGTCTCCAGACGCGCCCCAGCCATCGAGGATTTTATAATCCTCAGTCATTGAGAACCGTCCGTCATCATCCAGATCGTGCCACACAGACACGGCGTAACTGCCAGGCTTATCCACCTTAAAGGTCCTGGTCATATCCCCGGCAGTCGGATCATTTATAATTCCCCCAAACCCTTTCATGGATTGATAGTTTTCCTGTGTTTGAATCGAAACATATATTGGCCCATCTGTTTCAGTAATGCCCTGAAGCTTGACAGTTACGGGGATAGTACCTTCCTTCATTTTCCAGTTTGGCACCTCGTTCGCCCAAGCCGGGCTAATGCCTAATGTTCCGAGAGCGTAAAGCGCGCAGATAGCGCCCCCAGTTGCGACACTCAATTTTTTCAATTTTACAAACATATTAGTCTCCTTTCAAATTAGTTTGTATTTCAAACTTGATATATTGTAGTTTGTAATGCAAACATATTTTTAAGAAAAATGAATTTGCTTTTTCTTCGTTTAAAAAGGAAATAAAATTATGGCGATGTTGGATACTTTAGATTCGGGCACATTCGGCTCTTCAGGGGATTTCGAATCTGCAGCGAATCTGGAAAGCCTGAAACAGGCTTTGAAAGACCATAGGCAAGCCCAATATCTTCGCTTGCGCGGTGGCTTTCCTATCCCCCTGGCAGGGTTGGTTTATTGGGGGTTTCTAGGCGGCATCGGCTTCTACACGGATCTAGGCCTATGGGCCGCTATTGCCTTGCCGGCATCCGGCGCGATTTTCCCGCTTGCTCTTTTATTCGCGGCAATTTTCAAGTGCCCGTTCATGAAAGACAAATCCGCAATTGGCGATGTCATGCTTCCGGCCTTTATTAGCATGCTACTCTTCTGGCCGATGTTGATTGCCGCGGCGAAGACTGCGCCAGAGCTGGTGCCATTAATTCTCGCCATCGGTATGTCATTACACTGGCCCGTCATTGGATGGAGCTATGGGCGAACCGGTCTGTTTTCAGCTCACGCTGTTATTCGCGCCCTGTTCTGCCTCGCCATATTCTCATTCTTTCCAGAGCGCTCAATTACTTGGATGCCCATTGGTGTCGCCGCCATTTACGGCCTGACTGTGCTAGCTATTCTCGCGGATGTACGCCGCCTTAAAACCCGTCCCTAAGGAGACTAAAATGACCAAAGAAAACATAATTGCGGATTTGGATTATGCCAGCCGTCTTGCCAAAGAAGGCGCTGAGACCCCCCTTCTCGGCGGGCCAATAGGTTTGATGTGGGGCATTTTGCTTACCCTCACTTTCTTCCTGCAATGGGCTATTCTAACTCAAACCATCGCCCTGCCTGTGCAGACACTTGCATATCTCTGGATCGGTTTCGCTATCATTGGAGGTCTTGGTTGCGCCGTACTGGGAAGTCGCATTGAAAAAAAGACAGGGGCCAATTCAGCCGCAAACCGGGTCGAAAGCTATGTCTGGATTATGTTTGCGGGAATGATGGCAACTTTATTCATTGGGGTGGTTTTAAATATTCTTTTTCAAGAAGGCACCGCAAGGCTTTTTGATCTTATCTTGATCGTCGGATTTGCCGGGCAAGGCTTAGCCTATGGCGTCGTCGCTAAAATGAGTAAATTAAAATTACTGCATGCCGCGTCTTTCGCTGGATTCGCGGCGTCAGCCTTGTGTTTTTCTTTTTACGGCGACGTGGCGATATATTTAATCGGATCTGTTGCGACACTATTTACGATTATCATTCCCTCCCTTCTCGTAATGAAAAAGGCCGGAGGGTCAAATGTCCAATGAGACAGACGAAAATGATATAGACCTCCACCTCGACGCCGTAGATGACATCATTCACGGCCGCCTCAGGATGGGCATCATGGCCTATCTCTCGGCGGTAAATCCTGCGAGCTTTCCGGAGTTATTGGAAAAAACGGGCACGAGTAATGGTAATCTTTCCACCCACCTGACCAAACTTGAAAGCGCAGGCTTTGTGAAGCAGGAAAAGGGGTTCAAAGGCAAACGTCCGCAAACTTTGGTTCACCTGACGAAACCTGGACGTCAGGCCTGGATAAATTATCTTGAGGCGATGAAAAATATCCTCGGGACATAGAGCCCATATTTAAAGAATGACAAAAGGGGCGCTATTCTGTAGCGCCCCTTTTATGTCAAACGAGACAGTCATAACAGGCCGCCTAAGCCGGAAAAAGGTTTTTAACCAGAGCTGGCCCATCATGCTCGCCAATGGCGCGGCGCCGATTGTGGGGCTGGTCGACACCTTTGTTATTGGACGTTTTGTCGGAACGAGCGCTCTCGCCGGAATTGGACTCGGCGCCGTCATTTACGGCATTTTCTATTGGGGTTTTGGATTTTTACGTATGAGCACGGCTGGCCTTGTCGCGCAAAGCGACGGCCAGGGCGCGGAAGCCGATGTTCAATCCCATATCCTCCGCGCCCTTCCCATTGGACTTTCTATCGGGTTATTTATCCTGCTGATACAGGGCTGGCTCCTTCCGCTGGCTTTTAAAATCTACACGGCGAATCCGGATATTGAGGCCTCGGCCACATTGTATATTCAAGCCCGGCTCTGGGGATTACCCGCCACACTTGCCAGTATCGCTCTCATGGGATGGTTTGTTGGGATTAGCCGATCCGGCTTGGCGCTCGGAATGCAGATCGTTTTAAATCTGACTAACATCATTCTTTCCCCTATTTTTGTGCTCGGATTTGGCGCCGGACTTTATGGGGTGGCCCTCGCCTCTTCTATCGCCGAATGGGTTGGTCTTGCCGCAGGGCTCTGGCTGGCCTACCGCGAAATTAAGCGGCGCGGCGGCTTCCGATGGGAAGCCATCAGTAAGAAAACCCTGTTGGCCAAAGAAGCTCTGTCAAAACTCGGTGTAACCAATTCCAACATTTTTATTCGAACTCTAACCTTGACAATTGGCTTTAATTTTTTTGGAAATGCAGCGGCGGCAGAGGGCGAAACCTTCCTGGCGGGCTATCATGTTCTGATGCAGTTCATCACCATGTCCGCCCTTGTTCTCGATGGGTTTGCCCACACGGCAGAAGCTGTGACCGGAGCGGCCTACGGCGCAAAAAACAAGTCCCGCTTTGACAGGGCGGTCAAGCTTACCACAGAATTTTCGGCGCTTTTTGCCTGTATTTGCGGCGCTCTTATCTGGTTTGGCGGACCTTATATTATTGAGCTTCTGACTACCGACCCGGCTGTTCGGGCCAGCGCTCAAGCCTATTTAGCTTATTGCGCCCTCGCGCCCGTGCTTGGCTTTATGGCCTACCAGCTGGACGGCGTATTTATCGGCACGACAAGGACAGCGGCGATGCGCAATGCCGGCATTGTCTCGGTCATTATATATATCGGCGCGCATTATCTGCTCTATCCCGAGCTTGGACCCGCCGGAATTTGGATCGCATTTCTAGTCTATTATGTGATGCGAGCTGTCACGCTCGCTGTCGCCTACCCGGCCATTACAAGGCATTTAGAAGCCAAATTATAAAGTCGTTTTACGCAGTGCCGACTGCCTCGGCTATGGTCGAAAATCCGTCCGCCTTCAATCGAGCTGATAAATCAGCGCAAATTTCCTGCACGAGTTGAGGGCCGTTATAGACGAGCGCGGAGTATAACTGCACGGCTTTGGCCCCGGCCTTGATCTTGGCATAAGCCTGCGCCCCGCCCCCAATACCTCCGACGCCGATTAAATCAATCCGCCCCTCTGCCGCGTCAGAAAATTCCTGCAACAGCGCCGTGGACTTTTCGAAAAGCGGTTGCCCTGACAGACCACCGCCCTCTCCGCGATGGGGGCTGGTCAAACTGTCCGGACGTTCAATTGTCGTATTGCTGACGATAATCGCATTCAGGCCATAAGTTCGGGCTTGTTCAACGACTCGTTCCACATCAGAAAAATCCAGATCAGGGGCAACTTTCAAAAACATGGGATAGCTCGGCGAATCCCCCGACAGCTTCGCCCGAGTTTCAGACAAACGGCCCAGAAGTTCGTCCATTTCCGTACTGCCCTGAAGATTGCGAAGGCCAGGCGTGTTGGGCGAGCTGATATTAATCGTGAAATAATCGCACATCCCCCAGAGACGGGCTAGGCCTGTGACGTAATCGGCAATGCGGTCGTCACTATCTTTATTCGCGCCAAGGTTTGCACCGATGAGGCCGCCTTTTTCGCGCCGATCCCGCAAACGAGCTGAGAAATGGTCGAGGCCTTTGTTGTTGAACCCCATACGATTGATAACGGCTTCATCTTCCGTCAGGCGAAACAGACGGGGCTTAGGATTTCCGGCCTGTAGCCTCGGAGTTACGGTTCCGCATTCGACAAATCCGAATCCGGCATCAAGCATTGCGTCCGGCACGTCACAATCTTTGTCGAACCCGGCAGCTAGTCCTAAGGGATTAGGAAGGGAAAGGCCCCCTACCTTAACGGCAAGTTCCGGGAAGGCCTTAGCATTTGCCTTTGGTCCAAGACCCGCACGTAAAGCCTTAATGGTCGTCGTGTGAGCTCGCTCTGCCGGAAGCCTGCGTAAAACAGACGTTCCAACTTTATAAAAGATACTCATTAATTAACCTCGAAAACATATCGTCCATTTCGGTCGGGCAGGAGTTTTCGATAAGAGAGAACGTCGTCCATTGTCAGCTTGGAATAGGCATGAGGAAATTTCTCGCCGTTCCGTGACTCTTCCCATTTAATATCCAATTCAGGTCTCTCGAGAGAGAGTTTGACAATGACGAGCGTTCCGCCCCCGGTGAAATGGGTATGCAGCGTTTCTTGAACCTGATCCTCTGCAGACATGTGAATAAATCCGTCTTCAAAATCCAATTCCGTCCCTTCGAACTCCATCTCTTGGATAAACTCACCCCACTCGGCCTGGGTCAATATCTTATAGGCAATCTTAATTTCTGACATATTTAGATTATAAACAACCTCGCTGCACAAGAACAGGGCATAAACGAATTAACAGCGCACAGAATATGACTCTGTCCCGTGAGTCCCCAAATCCGACACGTGAATCCATTTCATGCACACAAAATCACCGTCAAAGAGGAGGCACAAGAAAACTGGAAGGGAATCCGTTATGTCTATACGCAATTTTGCGAAAATTTTGGGGGGAGCTACTTTACTCAGTGCTTTGCCTGCAATAGCGGCGGCGCAAGACGCCCCGACACTCGAAAGCCTGGCGGCAAATGACGCCTTTGTCTTTAATACACTCCTCTTCTTAATCGGCGGCTTCCTCGTCATGTGGATGGCCGCAGGTTTTGCCATGCTGGAGGCGGGCTTTGTCCGCACCAAAAATGTCTCCATGCAGTGTTTAAAAAATATTAGCCTCTATTCTGTGGCTGGCCTCATGTTCTGGGTTGTTGGTTATCAACTGATGTATAACGTGTCCGGCGACGGCGCTGGTCTATTTGGTATGCCTGGCATTATGAGCTTTGGCGGACCAAGCGCGGAGACAGGCTACTCCGATTATTCCGATTGGTTTTTCCAAATGGTATTCTGCGCAACAACCGCCTCTATCGTGTCAGGTACCGTTGCCGAGCGTATCAAATTCTGGCCCTTCATCATCTTTGTCGTCGCTTTGACTGGCTTTATTTACCCGGTAGTCGGATCTTGGGAGTGGGGTACTGGCTTCCTTGACCGCATGGGCTTCTCTGACTTTGCTGGCTCAACACTCGTTCACTCCACCGGCGGCTGGGCCGCTCTGATGGGCGCGATTATACTCGGGGCTCGTAAAGGCAAATATGTCGATGGAAAAGTGAATGCAATCCCGGGCTCTTCCATGCCTCTCGCTACATTGGGTGTATTCATTCTGTGGCTTGGCTGGTTCGGATTTAACGGCGCCTCACAACTCGCACTCGGCACCATTGCTGACGCCGATTCTGTTGCGAAAATCTTTGTGAACACAAATATGGCGGCTGTCGCTGGAGTTGTTATTGCCGTTCTCTATACTCAAATTCGGTACGGTAAAATCGACCTGACAATGGCTTTGAACGGGGCTCTGGCTGGCTTGGTCGCGATTACAGCCGAGCCGCTTACTCCAAGCGTTCCGGTTGCTCTGCTGGTTGGTGGTATCGGGTCTTTACTGGCTTGTCTCACTGTGCCGCTTCTAGATAAGCTGAAGATTGACGATGTTGTCGGCGCTGTTCCAGTTCACTTGGTGGCGGGTATCTTCGGCACGCTCGCGGTGGCTTTCACTAACCCTGATGTAACCTTCATGCCGCAGCTTATCGGTGTTCTTGCCACGGCCGTCTTTGTCTGTATCGCTTCAACCATCGTCTGGTTTGCTCTGAAACTGACCATCGGACTGCGGGTCAGCGAAGAAGATGAGTATATCGGGCTGGATCAAGCCGAGATCGGTGTTCCAAGCTACCCTGAGTTTGTAGCTACCTAAGACCTCCGTGAGGCGCGGTGTTCATCCCGCGCTTCACTAAACTGACTTTCCCCTCGCGCTTTGCTTTATATGAGCGGTGCGAATACCTTCCCCGGCCTGTTTCAAAACAGCGTCGGGGTTTTTTCTATCCCACGCCCTTTCCCCAGCCGGGAGGAGCCTGTTTCCATTTGACCATTTAGGCTTTTTTTCCTAAATAGAGCTCATGTTTTCTCACACTGATATCTGGAATGCACTGGATCGACTCTCTCAGTCTCTGTCGACAAGCCCGTCCGGGCTGGCAAGGCAAGCCGGACTCGACCCAACAACTTTCAACAAGTCCAAACGCCAATCCGCCTCTGGTAAGAATCGCTGGCCGTCAACAGAAAGCCTTTCCAAAGTCCTTGGCACAGTCGGGATGAGCTTTGAAGATTTCGCGCGTTTTGCGGATCAGGCCGGCGCTCATGGTCCGTCCATTCCTGTGATTGGATTGGCCCAGGCGGGCAGCCAAGGCTTCTTTGATGATGCTGGCTTCCCAGTGGGAGGTGGTTGGGAAGATGTTCGCGTCCCCGGGGTCAGGGACGAAAATGTATATTGTCTGCAAATTGCCGGAGACTCGATGTCTCCTGTTCTACGCGCCGGCGACAAGGTTTTGGTTGCTCCCACTGAAAGCGTTCGGCGCGGCGACCGCGTTGTTGTAAAAACAATTGAAGGTGAAATTATGGCGAAAGAGCTCCGCGCCATGACGGAAAGCCGAATAGATCTGATTTCCCTCAATCCCGATTACGAGGACAGAAGTTTCAACCGAAAAGACGTGCAGTGGATTGCCCGAATTGTCTGGGTCTCTCAATAAATTCCCTTCACAGCTCTTTGCCTTCAAAGAACGCGTCAACAAATGCCTTTAAGTCTCCGGCATTCTCATAAAGGCTTAGAGCTTTAGCAGCTTTAATTTGCATCTTTTCGGTCAAGTCATCGGAAGGCGGCGCCTCCAGAGCGGTTTCAATGAGCGTATGGGCCCTTCTCATATTCTGAGCCTTCCCCCTGTTTTCTCCATCACTTTCTTCTTCCACTAAAGCTATCAAGGCAAAAGCGTAATTTATATTCACGATCGGGTCCCTTGGGTCTTGCTGAAGAGATTTTTCAAAAAATGCTTTCCCATAGTCGGCACGGGCCCCAAACCATCTCTCGGCGCTTTCTTCTCCGGCTTTCCGAATAATTTCAAGGTGCCAGGCCCCCATCAAGGCGTCCCCCTTTGGATCATCAGGAAAATCATTTCGGTATGACTGAATTAGCTCCAGACTTTTTTGAGGTAGCTTTTTAAACCAGGCCGTCACATCTCCTGTATAACGCGCCACAAATCCATCGGTTACAACAAACTGAAGGCGGGCGTTCTGATGATTTGGCTCCATATCCAATGCTTTTTCAGCAAGATTGCGGGCCATTAGAGCTCTTGCTTTCGGATTTTCCGCCTCACCTAACATAACTTCTCTCGCCAAAGCTTCGGAGGCGAGTGACAGAGAATCTGCCGTATTCAAAGCCTGACCGCTTTTGACCGCCGCAGAATAACTTCCGGATTGAATAAGTTTTTGAGTTTCAGAATAGGGCTGGGCATAAGCCGAGCAGCTCATTACTCCCATCAAGACGGTAACAAACAAGGTAATGACGAGGCGCATCCAAATCATAGGCCATTTTATCATCTTACAGTCCGAAGTCCCAATTGATTTAGCGGCTGCATGAGAAGTTAGAGACATTCTTACTTGTAGAGTCAATAATCCTGCGTAATCTCTGGTTATGCGCGTATATTCTCTGATAACTTGTTTTATTCTGTTCTTGTTCGGAGCTTTAACGCCTCAAATGGCTACAGCTAAGACGCCAAATTGCGACAGCTTTTATTATCTGAACGGGGCAAGTGCGAAAGATAATGGCATCCGGAAGAATGACGGGTTTTTGCTTTATTTTGGAAAATCCCCGAATACAGCCGAGGTTGTCTGCGTTACGGAGAGAACAGAAAACAAAGACGTTTTAAGGTATGTGGTAGAACGCGTTTTTGCTGAATCTGCCCCTATTACCCTAACCCACGGCTTTAAAAATATAACGGCCAGGGCTTACCCTGACACCTTGCCTATTGATCCCGACAAGCGTGAAAGCACGCATTTTGTGGCGCAGTGCGGCGCTACGCCGGGCGAGTATCATTGTGATGCATTTCCGGATCCGATGAGTATGTTGAAAATCAGAACGCATTACACACAAAGCCAACCCGGCCGAATTGAATTTACGCTCAATGCCCCGCGCTCCGAAATTCGTCGAGCTTTTAAGATTGATCATGCGCTGTCGACTCGGCCTGCCGAGATGCAATTGCCGAATGGTAAAATTATTCGGTTCCTCTTTGCCCGCTCCGGAGGGTTTGTGCCCGCGCCCCAGTCCGCCAGCACGGTCTATGACTTTCTTAAAACCGCTCCAGATTCCTCTATTTTAAAAATAAGTGTGCCTGTTGTGCTAAATAATGGGCAAAGCACGCTTATGAAAACGGAAGTAACAATTAGCCAGATTAAACTAGCGTCTCAAATCAGCGATTTAACTGGACAAGTCTACGCGAAACGCCCCGTTTTAAATAAGTCCTCAAACTAAATTTCTTAGATATCAGGATACACGCTTTAGGCGCGTTTACCGGCCAAAGCGTTTTCAATGAGATCTGCCGTTTCGTCCGGGCCGTAAATTGCCACGAATGATCCGAAACGCGGTCCTTGGCTTTGGCCTAAACAGACCTCATAAATGGCTTTGAACCAATCGCGTAAATTTTCGAAATTATGCTCTTTGCCAACCGTGAAAATGAGAGTTTGCAGCGCCTCGCCTTCTGTCTTTTCACTTTCGTCCACCTCGCGCAATCGACCCGCTAAGTCTGCAAGGGCCGAACGCTCCTGATCCGTCGGTTCGCGATACTCTTTATTCGGTTTTACAAAATCCTGATAATAACGGATCGCAAAGTCCGTTAGTTGATCCAGAGCCGGGTTGTCTTTCGGATTTGCATCCGGCTGATACCTTTCGATAAAGCCCCAAAGGATATCACGGTCAGACGCATTGGCCGCGCTTACCAGATTGAGGAGCAGCGCAAAGGTGACAGGAGGGACCTTTGCAGGCGGATTGCCATTGTGAATATGCCAGACGGGGTTGTTTGCCTGCGCTTTCGCGTCCTGTTTATGAAAGCCGGCCAAGTGCTGAAAATACTCGTCCACTGTTTTGGGAATAACATCGAAATAGAGTTTTTTCGCGGCTCTGGGTTTGGCAAAATTGAAAAGGGACAGGCTTTCCTGCGGCGCATATGCAAGCCAGTCTTCGACGGAGATCCCATTGCCCTTTGACTTAGAAATTTTCTCGCCTTTTTCATCAAGAAACAACTCGTAAACATATTGAACAGGTGCTTCCCCGCCCAAAATTTTACAAATCCGCGAATAGATTGGCGCGTTGTCCTGATGGTCCTTCCCGAACATTTCAAAGTCCACGCCGAGGGCCGCCCAGCGCATGCCAAAATCAGGTTTCCATTGTAGCTTAACGTTCCCGCCTTTGACAGAAACAGTGACTTCGCTGCCGTCTTCATCATCGAAAGTGATGGTACCGGCTTTCGCGTCAACAGACTTCATCGGAACATAAAGAACGCGTCCTGTACTCGGTGATATTGGCAAAAAAGGAGAGTATGTGGCTTGGCGTTCTTCCCCAAGCGTAGGAAGCATGACCGCCATGATGTCATCAAACTTTTCCAACGCCCGCAATAGGTACTCATCATAACGGCCCGTACGATAGAGGTCTGTCGCAGACAAAAACTCATACTCAAATCCGAAACTATCCAGAAAAGCCCGCAGACGCGCATTCATATGCGCGCCGTAACTTTCATGTGTTCCGAAAGGATCCGGCACATCCGTCAGAGGTTTTTGCAAATATTGTTCCAGACTTTCCGGGTTTGGAACAGTGGAAGGCACTTTGCGCATACCGTCCAAGTCATCTGACACACAGATTAATTTGGTCGCTATCTTGCCTTCGGTCAGGGCAATAAAGGCATTTCGAACCATTGTGGTGCGCACGACTTCGCCAAACGTACCGATATGCGGCAGGCCCGACGGACCATACCCTGTTTCAAAAATGACGGGTCTATCCCCGCGGTCAATACCGCGACGTTTTTCAATATCCAGACGTTTAAGGATCAAGCGCGCCTGCTCAAACGGCCAGGCCTTGGATGTCATGTAAATATCTTGGGTCATGGGCGGGAGTTAGGCGCATTGATAAGAGGGGTCAAGAAGGCATCAACGTCTCCATCAGCTCAGCGCGCTCGGGAACATCTTAATGTCTCTTTCCGTTATCCTTCATATTATAGGAGAATTTTATGAAATATATTACGGACGCTAACGGAACAAAATTATATTGTAAGGATTGGGGCGAGGGTCGACCGGTCGTTTTAATTCATGGATGGCCTCTTAACTCGGACAGTTGGGAATATCAGGCGGTGCGCCTAGCCGAAAACGGATATCGCGTTATTGCCTATGACCGAAGAGGTTTTGGTCGTTCTGTCCAGACATGGAACGGATATGATTACAACACAATGACGGATGATCTCGCCTCGGTTATGGATCAGCTTGATTTAAAGGACGCTGCTATTATCGGTTTCTCTATGGGAGGCGGCGAAGTTTCCCGTTACATGTCGCGCCATGGGAGTGAGCGCGTAAAACAAGCGGGTCTCGTTTCCTCCATTGCCCCCTTCATGCTGAAAACTGACGATAATCCGGATGGCGTTGAAGAAAAAGTTTTCGACGATATCAAAAACGGTTTGCGTGAAGATAGACCTAAATTTCTAAAGGGTTTCTTTGAAGATTTCTACGGCAATGGATCAGAAGGCGGCGGCGTTAGCGACGAAATAATCGACTGGTCGATGATGATGGCCTTGCAAGGGTCCCCAAAAGCGACTCTGGATTGCGTCGATGCGTTTGGTAAAACAGACTTTCGTCCGGACATGGACGCTTTTGACGTCCCAACCTTAGTCATTCACGGCACGGCAGATCAGACCGTTCCGATTGAAACCAGCGGCCAAGCGGCGGCGGACATGATTAAAAATTCTGTCTTTAAGAAATATGAGGGGGCGCCGCACGGACTCACGGCAACACACAAAGATCAACTGACCGATGATATTCTGGATTTTTTGAAACAGTAAGTTGGTCAACACTCAGAGTATAAAGCGCCTTCAAGGCGCTTTTTTTATCTTGGACTGGGAGGAATCTATCTCTTCCAAGTAAAGGAAAGAGCGGCCGCATCTTCGGAAAAGCTGAAATCTTCTGCGGTTGCTTCGCGGCGCATATATGACAGAGAAACATCTGCGTCGCCGATCCGATAGCCAACACCAGCCTGGGCATCGCCGACGATAATTCGGTCCTGCAAGTGAAACTGTCCATTTGTCAGGCGGCCAATAGAATTTGGTGAATATGTCAGAGCTTCGGCATCTGCCCCGGCAAAAACATACCAAGTGTTATTCTCAAATTCCGATCCCTCACGAAGATCCTTCCCGATTTCGACAACGGCCCCGACGAGAGCAGAGGATTCTTCATCATTAAACCGCATGGACGCTCTGGGCGTTAAAGACAGATCGAGACCTTTCGCAACGCCGCTTGTGAATTGCCGCGTCATACCCAGATTGACATTTTCATTTCTCCGTAAGCAGTTGCCGGAGCCTGTCAAACATTTCGGGTCGGATATATCCAACTTAAACAAAGTTGACCCAACGCTTTCCGAAGGCAGATCAATTAGCCCTTCTTGCATTTGAAATTCAGATGAATATTCGGGGTTGATAGTTGATCCAAGATTGAAATTGAGCCCCTCATGCGTTCCAACTTTTTGCGTTGAAGAGTCTTGAGCTGTTGCGGAAACGGAAATAGAAAAAATAGCACATATGGCAAGAGGCATAACGCAGATGCGTTTGAGGATTTTGTGCTGGTATATTGTCAACACGCTCATTTGCCTTTCTTATTTTGCCAGTTTCAAAGCAACATCAAAATACTACTGAAAAGTGTATACACTTAATTTTCGTTTAGGTGTCATAAGATTATGACATTATTACGTTGTTTGAACAGATATGTTTCCAATTCAGTGTAAATTTTTCGTATATGTGGCGGGAAAGACACAAAAAAGCGCCCGATACAGATATCGGACGCTCGTCTTTTAAATCAGTTTAAGGTTTATTTGCTTTATTGACAGGCGAGGCATTCCTCATAATCCGTCGGGGCCGCCGCTTCCATGGCTTGCTCAATTTCGGATTTATTTTCGGAGCCTGCAAAACCTGCTCGGGCAATCGATTTTGAGCGGCAATAATAAAGCGATTTTACACCTTTCTCCCAAGCCTGCCAATGCAGCATATGAAGATCCCATTTATCAACATCTCCCGGGATGAAGATATTCAGCGACTGTGCTTGACAGATGTGTGGAGCGCGGTCGGCGGCATGTTCGATGACCCAACGTTGATCAATTTCAAACGCTGTCCGGAAAACGGCCTTTTCATGTTCATCTAAATCTTCCAGATGCTGCACAGATCCTTCATTTTCCAAAATCGTGGCCCAAACACCTTCTGTGTTCATGCCCTTCTCTTCGAGCAAGGCTTCAAGAAACTTGTTACGAACTGTGAAAGACCCAGACAAAGTTTTATGAGTGTAAATATTGGCCGGTATCGGCTCGATGCCGGCAGAGGTTCCGCCGCAAATAATCGAAATAGACGCCGTTGGAGCCACAGCCATTTTATGGCTGAACCGCTCATCTGTGACGCCCATATCCTGCGCATCCGGGCAAGCCCCGCGCTCAGCCGCCAGAGTATTGGAGGCCTTGTCCGCTTCTTTGCGGATAAAAGAGAACATACGATTATTGAAGCTTTTCGCCATCGCGCTTTCGAATGGAATGTTCTTTGACTGCAACAGCGAATGGAAACCCATCAAGCCGAGACCAACGGAGCGTTCACGCATGGCGGAATATTTGGCTTCAGCCATCTTATCCGGCGCATTGCGGATGAAGCTCTCCAGAACATTGTCGAGGAAACGCATAATGTCTTCGATAAAGCCCTCTTGGTCTTTCCACTCGTCCCAACGTTCAGCGTTAAGTGACGAAAGACAGCAAACCGCTGTCCGCTCTTTATCATATTTGTCGCGGCCCGTGGCGAGCATGATTTCAGCGCAGAGATTAGACTGCTGCACCTTCATACCTGCGTCGCGTTGATGCTTGGCGAGCGCATTATTCACCGTATCGGAGAACACCATATAAGGCTCGCCAGTCTGAAGACGCATTTCCAGAATTTTCTGCCAGATCTTCCGAGCGTTGACGGTTTTGATCACTAAATTTGTATGCGGGCTACGCAGGCCAAATTCGGCGCCGGACGCGACAGCTTCCATAAATTCATCCGTGATGTTCAGACCGTGATGAAGATTTAGGGACTTGCGGTTGAAATCGCCGGAAGGTTTGCGGATTTCCAGAAACTCTTCGATTTCCGGGTGATGAATATCAAGATAAACAGCGGCGGAGCCACGGCGGAGTGAGCCTTGGGAAATCGCCAAAGTCAGAGAGTCCATGACGCGGATGAAAGGGATAATTCCGGATGTCTTACCAGCTCGGCCAATTTTTTCGCCGATAGAGCGAACATTGCCCCAATAGGTTCCGATGCCGCCGCCATTAGAGGCGAGCCAGACATTTTCGTTCCAGATATCAACAATCGAATCGAGACTATCATCAACAGAGTTCAAAAAGCAGGAAATCGGCAGACCGCGATCCGCCCCGCCATTTGACAAGACCGGAGTCGCGGGCATGAACCAAAGCTTGGACATGTAATTATAAAGGCGCTGAGCATGTTCCGTATCATCGGCATAGGCGCGGGAGACACGGGCAAACATATCCTGATACGTTTCTTCAGGCAGAAGATAGCGGTCAACAAGCGTTTTCTTACCGAAATCCGTCAACAGAGCATCGCGGGCCCGCACTGTCTGCGGACGTTCGACATCAGCATTAAGGGGCTGAGCTGTCTTTTGTTTCTGTGTCTGAATCTTAGGCTCGACAGTCGCTTCGGTGGGTTCAGCTAAATCCATCAGCTCCACATCCGCTTCGCTCATCGCATTAAATTCACTTTCGTTATTCTCTGTCATGGTCTTTCACCCCTCCCTAGATGTTACTGTCGCCGCTTCATTTCAAGTGTTTAGCGGACTCGAAAGCAGCCCCATCGGGACTGTTCCCCACATCTATTCCGTAAACACAAAACCGAATGGCTTGGACTACATATAGTGTGTAATTCGGCTTTCACGTCAATACTTAGTAGTCCTGAAATGGGCCGAAAAAGGTTTATGAAACGTTAAGCCCTTGGAAATACATTGAATTTTTTACAAAACTGTCACACGATTTCTCGGCTTAAAATCAAATCATTTTAAAGCAGAACAAGACCCAAATCGGCACACCTTATCGTCGCCTTCTGCTTAGAGGTTTTGAGGTATAAAAATAGGGTCAGAAAGACCTGATTCTGTGTATAGTCATTGTATAAAATCGATTCTTCTCCTCGTTTGAGGGGAGCCGAGGGGGAATCAGAAGAAACGAACAATAATTATGATGTTTGTGATATTTAATATATATTGTGCTGATAATCGCCCTTGGTAATGCCTAAGAGTATGAAAATTCTGATTATTACTGATGCCTGGCATCCACAGATCAACGGCGTTGTGCGTACTCTGACACAAACAGTCGAGGCGCTGCGAGAGAAAGGGCATGTGGTGGAAGTCATCGCGCCCTCAGACGGATATTTCACTCTCCCCTTGCCGACCTATTCGGACATACGTTTGGCCCCCTTCGCGTTCAATAGCGTCAAGGAACGAATAAGCAAATTTGGACCTGAAGCCATTCACATCGCAACGGAAGGGCCTCTGGGTCAGATGGCCCGATCGCTCTGCCTTAGATGGGGCATGCCTTTTACCACGAGTTACCACACAAAATTTCCTGAATATATCAAAGCCCGGTTTCCGTTTATCCCTATATCCTGGACCTATAAATTGGTCCGGGACTTCCACAATTCCGGTGGACGAACCATGGTAACCACGCCTTCTATGGTAGACTTTCTGAACGAGCGTGGCTTTACCAAACTCGCGCCATGGGCCCGGGGTGTGGATATGGAAATTTTCAATCCTGGTCGCCGCTTCTCGCCTGATGATGTATATAAAAAACTGGAACGACCGATATGGGTCAATGTCGGCCGCATCGCCGTCGAGAAAAATATAGAGTCTTTCCTGGACTTAGACCTGCCCGGCTCCAAAGTCGTCATCGGGGACGGCCCGCAATTAGCGCAATTGAAAAAGAAATATCCAGAGGTGACTTTCCCTGGCCCAAAATTCGGAGAGGATCTGGCGCGTTATTTTGCCGATGCGGATGTTTTTGTTTTTCCCTCCAAGACCGATACATTTGGATTGGTCATCATCGAAGCCATGGCCACAGGCACGCCCGTCGCCGGATATCCTGTTTCCGGCCCTATCGATATTATTCCGGGCTCGAGGGCGGGCGCCATTAATGAGGATTTGAAAACGGCGTGTCTGGAGGCCCTGGAACTGTCCCGCCACGCCTGTGTCGCGCATGCCCAGAAATATAGTTGGGAAGCCGTCTCAGAGGTATTTTATGATTACCTGACGCCGGAATATACCCCGGTTGCCAGAAAACGTTGGCGCCGGGTCAGACGGCTCGCCCGGCTCGCAAGTAGCCCCTACCACCTTGTCAAGAGAACCGGCCGCCGCCTTTGGAGAATAATGCGAGGGAAGTCAGTACCGAAAAACTAAAGTTATTCGTAATTAACGCTTCAAATAAAGATGACGCTGTTGACCGTAAAGAACCACATTCACAAGCTCCCAGCCTTCAAGACCTAATCGGTTTAACCGCTCTTCAATCTGGGCATTTTGCTTGTCCGTCGTGCCGAAGACTGAGGGCTTCACCCGCTCGACTTTATATTCCCATTTCTTTTCCCGCACGTCCCGCTCCTATAATTTTCGTTTCAGATAGAAAACCGAAGGGTGATCATCTGTTTTGACGTGGTAACACTCCCACCCTTCACGGCCATATTTATTGAGAAATTCGGCGCTATGTGCCCTGATGTCGGCGCCGGTGATACCGCCCCCTTTTTCCGGTTGAACGATTTTATATTCCCATTTTTCACTCATTTTCGGTCTCCTGTTCCAAATCTCTTTTTTTGAGTCGTCCCTGCTTTCGCAAAGCCTCCCGGAGAATAAATTCTATTTGCCCGTTTAGCGACCGCAACTCATCATCAGACCACCGCTTCATCGCGTCCAGCACCTCTGCATTCACACGCAAAGGAAAGGATTTCTTAGCCGATTTATTTTGTGTTTTCCGGGGCAAATCAACCAGTCACCTTAGTAAAGGGATCCTGTATTCACGACAGGCTGGGTCGCCTTGTCAGAACAAAGTACAACCAAAAGATTGGAGACCATGGCGGCCCGGCGCTCTGGATCAAGATCGATAATATCTTTTGATTTAAGCTCGAGCAAAGCATCTTCAACCATGCCAACCGCGCCTTCGACAATTTTCTTACGGGCGGCAATGATGGCGCCGGCCTGTTGACGCTGAAGCATGGCTCCGGCGATTTCGGGGGAATAGGCAAGATGAGAAATCCGCGCCTCAATCACATTAATCCCGGCTTGAGCCAGACGATCTTGAATCTCGTGCCGCAATCGATCCGAAATTTCCATCGGGTGAGAACGCAAGCTGATTTGATCGGCTTCATGCTGATCATATGGATAGCTGGTCGCCATGGACCGGATTGCGGCCTCGGACTGAATTTGAACAAAACTCTCGTAACTATCGACATTAAAGACGGCTTCGGCAGAATCATTGACTTCCCAGACAACGATGGCGGCGATTTCAATCGGGGAGCCATCCAGTTCATTGACCTTGAGTTTCCCGCTTTCAAAGTTGCGAACACGCAAGCTAATTTTTTGTTTGGTATAGAACGGATTATTAAAGCGCAGGCCGGGCGTACGGACAGAGCCAATATATTTTCCGAACAGACTCAAGACCGCAGATTGGTTCGGTTCAACTTTGTAAAGCCCCGAAAAGGCAATCAGCAAAATTGGTAACCCGATGGCGATAATCGTAATTCGCAGAGCCGGCGACATATCAAGTCCGACCAGGGCCAATATCGCTATAATGGTGACGACCAGTAATATCAGAAGCAGGGGAATACCACTGACCGATTTGACCTCTATTTCACGAATGTCGTTTTCTTTACCCATAACCCAAATCCTTCTCTCAATGAATTACATACAATATGATATCATTTTATAGGAAATACAAGTTATTTTCGAAATATTCCATTTCGAGAGAAAAATTGGTCGAAAAATCAGGGACATATTTTTCGCCGGCGCTGTGTCCCGCTACCCACTTGCCCATCCAAACGCAGCACTGCGAAGCGGAGTGAGTAAGGATACGACTCTTTTCTCTGTCCTGTCATTCCGCGCGTAGACGCGGGCGCTCTGCGGCCTGTCGGCCTTGTGCGGAATGACAGGGTATATTTTTTATAAAATCGTATTTCACCCATGCCTTTCGTCCCACTGCCCATCTTGGGGTCAGCTTTGGCGTTCGTCCTTGAATAAGGTGGACTGCCCGCGGGGTCGGTATCCTTGCCGGAGACCGAATTTGGTTATGTTTCGCAAGGGCCAAGCCCCGCGGCAGCGGTTTTATCGCAGCGGCCTTGCAA
>JAPYSU010000034.1 GCA_029936425.1 Litorimonas sp. | reverse complement strand
GAGATGACGTCTCAATTGGAGCGCATGTCACGCTAGGCGGCAACTTCGGCAAAGGAGGTGTCCCAAAAATTGGGAATCGGGTTCATATCGGGCCTGGGGCGCAAATACTCGGGCCGGTAACAATCGGCGATGACGCCATAATTGGTGCCAACGCAGTCGTTCTTATAGATATTCCTAAAGCAGCCACCGCCGTGGGCGTGCCCGCAAAAGTACTGGTGAATATCGGATGAATATGGGTATGTATCACGCCAATTTACGCATTCCCCGCGTACGCACTAAAGAACTCTTTCTTTTCGTATTCTTCTTTCTTTATTTCTTACCTATCACCATGATTGGCGGGGATAGAGGCGGCCTTCCCATTGATATCGTTCCGTCTGATGTTCTAGCTATCTTTGTTGCGCTAGTTTACATCTTTTCCAATGGTACATTCTCACAAAAAAATAAAATTCTTATTCTTCAGATAATATTACTAATTTATGGATTTGGTTTGGTTGCTCTCGTCATTATCCAGCATGGTGATATCCTTCCACTTTTTTCTTTTTTTAAATTTAGCAAAACCATTTTTCCTTTTATAGCTGGATATGCGCTAACACGTTGGCTTGGTCAAATTGTTGTTTTGCGAGCGCTATCTAATTCAGCAGTTGCATTTATTTTTCTACTAGCTCTTTCTCAATTTGCCTACCATTTTAATTTTAGACCTCGATTAGGATCTCATTTCTTTGAGCTAGAGGTATATGGCTTCCCAAATTCAGCAGCATCGTACTACGTCTTCCTGCTTTGTTGCGCCCTTATCGTGGTTAGAACAACCGCAATTCGGTCGATGTTATTTGTATTGGGAGGTGCGTTTGCTTTGGGATCACTATCAAGGAACGCATTGCTGATTTTCATATTAGCAGTGATATTTTTTAATCTGAAAGGTAAAGTGAATCCTATACGTATCCTGGTAGCTTTTTTGCTTTTTTCCCTGATATATTTTTTTCTTAATTGGGTTAATATACCAATCTTGACTTATTCTTGGGATGCGATGGTGAGTAGAATGGAGAATGCACAATATAGCAATGATATCTCAAATGGTAGGTTTGAAATATTTTCCCATACCTTCGATTTAATATCAACTAGACCATTGTTTGGATACGGTTTTCAAGCATTTTCTCAATTCTCTCAATATGGAACGCCTCACAACCAGTATCTCGAATTATTATTTAAAGTTGGCGTATTCGGGACATTTTTATACTTGAGTATTCTATACGCTGGAATACTTCAAGTATTTAGGCACAGGGCGTCTATGCCGCCAGATCTTTCTTTGAAAGGGTTCTATATTATTTTTGGGATAATTTTTGTTGGATCCTTGGCGCAGCCAAACTTCTCATATTCCCCAACAGGAAATCTGCTCTTTCTGATTTTTGGAATTTTTTCTTATTCACCTAGGCAAAATGTTAAGAAAATTGACTACTGCTCAAACAGTCGGTGAAGTGGAATAAAAACCACTGGTTAGCAAATTCACTGCAGTTGGATTTGACATAGCACTAATTTCAGTGAATAAAGCCGCCCTAAACGTCTGCGCGGCAGCTTTTTTCAGGTGGCTTGAAATAACGTGAGTCTCCAAGGCGCTGCTCTACTCTCAGATTGTTTCGTAGGTATCGTTTTTCATTTGTATCAGAAATCCGGAGGCATAACGCGATGATCTCGAAACTTTGGGCCTATCGTCGGCTTGGCGTCAGAAATGTAATTCGCGTGGCTGTATACCGTACGGGATTGCGTCTAGGCCTACATCTCGTACTGCTCAAAAAGGGGAGCGTTCCGGTCGGTCCCTTTTTTCGTTTAATCGGCCAGGATGTAATACCTGCGGCCGCACCACCTAACAATGATTGGGACGCTTCACTATTGTGGTTCGGTTGGTATCGCAGGCCGCAGTCAGACGCTCCACCCGATTGGTTTGCCAACCCGTTCTCGGACACGCTCCCAACGAATGCAGACCTCGACTGGTGGCGAATACCCGATTTCAATGCTGGCGACATCAAAGGTATCTGGGAACTCTCGCGTTTTGACTGGGTAATCGCTTGGGCAACCAAGGCCGCTCACGGCGATATGGAAGCATTGGAGAAGCTTAATCTATGGCTGGGTGACTGGGCACGGTCGAACCCTCCTTACAAAGGGCCAAACTGGAAATGTGGACAAGAAGCGTCAATCCGGGTGATGCATCTATGCCTAGCAGCATGGCTGCTAAATCAGGACACAAAACCCGAGCCGGGGCTTGTTCAACTACTAGTCTGTCACCTCAAGCGTATTGCACCGACCATGTCCTATGCCATTGGCCAAGCCAATAATCACGGTACTTCTGAAGCAGCCGCACTTTTTATAGGGGGCACTTTCCTAGCAAGACATCATCCCGATGCTGATACCTGGGCGCGCAAAGGCCGGCATTGGCTAGAAGAGCGCGCCCAGAATCTAATCGAGCCTGACGGCAGTTTTAGCCAACACTCAGTGAACTACCATCGCGTCATGCTCGACACCTATTCCTTGGCAGAGGCGTGGCGGCGACATCGTTCATTGCCTGAGTTCTCGCAACACTTACGCATCAAGCTGGCTTCAGCGGCCATATGGCTTTACGCATTGGTAGACCCTGTAACGGGGGACGCGCCCAATATTGGGGCCAATGATGGGGCACGATTGATCCAACTCACTGACAGCGACTATCGTGATTTCCGACCTTCGGTACAATTGGCGATGGCCCTTTTTCACCAAGAACGCTGCTTTGAGGCAGGGCATTGGGATGACACGTTGGCTTGGCTCCACATCCCATTGCCCGATGACCAAGCTACGCCGCCCAGTCGTAGCTTCGATGATGGTGGCTATCATGTCCTTCGCCAAGAAAATACTCTTGCCGTGCTGCGGTATCCCCGCTTTCGGTTTCGTCCCAGTCAGGCGGACGCCCTGCATCTGGATCTTTGGCGCGAAGGGCGCAACCTTTTGCGGGATGGCGGCACTTTTAGCTATAATGCTGATGGAGCAGAATGGTTTGGTGGCACGTCAGCTCACAACACAATCACGTTTGATGGACGAGACCAAATGCCGCGACTGGGACGATTCTTGTTTGGTGATTGGATCAAAGCCGAAGCTGTAGAGTGTGTTTCAAAGTCTGAAAACGCCATAACAGCTGCTGCAGCTTACACTGATCATCTCGGAGCACATCACTATCGTAAGGTTATGATCGATGCCTCGGGAATGACATGCATAGACAAGATTTCAGGTAAATTTGACAAAGCCTGTCTACGTTGGCGGTTAGAACCCGCAAACTGGAAGCTTGATGGCAATACCTTGCTTGGAGGAAGCTTCAAACTCACTGTTGAGGCTGATAAGGACCTGATAGAGCCGTTGCTCGGCACAACACGAGAGTCGCGATATTATCAGGCATGTGAGGAAGTACCTTTACTTTCGGTTTCTTTTGACCGACCCACAACGATCACCACGAGAGTTCTCTTCTAGTCATGCATATTCTTTACTTCCATCAACATTTCTCGACCCCGACCGGTTCAGCGGGAACACGGTCGTACGAAATGGCCCAGGCTCTACTGAGAAAGAACCACACTGTTACGATGGTTTGTGGTAGTTACGCACAAGGAAACACCGGACTGAGCGGCCCATTTCAAGGCGGCCGACGGCGTGGCACGGTCGATGGAATTGACGTAATCGAGTTTGATCTCGACTACGGAAATCACATGGGCATTTTCCAACGTTTCGGCGTTTTTGCGAAGTTTGCAGTTGGATCGATTGGCCTTGCCATGCGTGAGCCTGCAGACGTGGTCTTTGCCACGACAACCCCCTTAACTGCAGGTATACCAGGAATTTTCGCACGCTGGCTTCGAAGAAAACCTTTTGTTTTTGAAGTCCGCGATCTGTGGCCCGAACTGCCAAAGGCGATGGGTGCCATCGAGAACCCTATCGTGCTTTGGCTGATGTCAGTGCTTGAATGGGTGTCGTATCGCTCTGCCGATCGACTGATTGGCCTCTCTCCTGGCATCGTTGAAGGAATTGCTTCGCGAGGCGTTGACAGGGATCGAATTGCTATGGTGCCCAATGGGTGCGATCTTGACTTGTTTGGTGACGCATCCGAACCTTGGAGACCTGACGCTGTACGTGCTGACCAAATGCTGGCAATCTTCACAGGAACACATGGAAATGCGAATGGATTAGACGCGGTTCTAGATGCTGCCGCAGTTCTGAAAAGCCGCGCCCGGGATGACATTCGTATCGCACTCGTGGGCCAAGGAAGGGAAAAACATCGCCTTCAACAGAGAGCTGATGCCGAACAACTTAACAATATCTTGTTCTTGGACCCAGTCCCAAAGACAGAACTGGCGGGGCTAATAGAGGGTGCGGATGTA
>JAPYSU010000190.1 GCA_029936425.1 Litorimonas sp. | reverse complement strand
GATATAAGATGGCAAAAAATCGGGAAGGAGGAGGTATGCCAATTCAAAACATCATGCCGAGAGAGGCAGGACGTTCTCGGGCGGATAACGATCAGCTTTTCATTTCTTATTCCCGAGATATGAAAGACTATATGGAAAGGGTGCGCGACACGTCCAGTGCGAAACTGCAGCGGGCGGCGCGGCATAATTTTATCGAAGCTATGGAATGGCGAACCTGGATCGAGGAACAGGGGATTGATCAACTAAAGACCTATCAGGAAAATATTCTACGTCCCTCCGATCCGCGATGTATAGGCGTTATCTGTCTGCTTGGCGAAAGGATTGGTGAACCGTTATCGAATTTCCAGTGCCAGCCCATGCCTGATTTTACGTTATGGACAGAGACCAATAATGTATATCGCTACCGACTCAAAATGCCGGGTGATTGGCCTTCCGAACCCAAAGAGCAACAAGATCTCGTAGATCAAGGGTGGTATCCGCTCACAGGTCCTGTCTTTGAGGTTCTCGACGCTTGGCAGAGTTTTAAAGACAAGCCAAATGAAGAAATAAGCCGACTATTTGTCTGTTATTTTAGTGATTCTCCTGTATCCTGCGACAAAGATGAAGGAGTGTGCCTTAATGGTAGAAGTTGGTACAGCGAAGAAAGTAAGGAAATACTCGATAAAACAGATGATCATGAAAAGCAGATTAAGTGGACAAAAGATGTTTATATGGTTCAGACTGGTGCTTTGATCAATTTTATCAAGGCATTTTCTGAAAGAAGTCTTCCTCTACATTGTTTTCAAAGCTTTGATGAGGCTGGTGGGGAAATCAGCAAATTCGTCAAGCGATTGACCCCCGAGTCAGCATCATTTGAAAATCCCTATCGAGGACTGGACTACTATGATATGGATGATCCTTGTCCACTGCCGGGTAGAAGCCATAGGGCCGTCGATGAGGCATTAAAGATTAGATGTTTTTTAGACGATGGTAGAGCCTATTCGGTTCGCATTGTAGGAGAA
>JAPYSU010000189.1 GCA_029936425.1 Litorimonas sp. | reverse complement strand
GAATGATAGAGGATGTAATGTAGGTGGTGAATGAAATAACTTTGAAAGATGAGGAGAGAGAAAAGTTGTTCACAGCTCCAACTGGAAACCTCTGAGTATTGTATCCAGTGGAAAGTTAGGTGGGTTGCAGTATGAAGTGTAAATACTGCCACTGATTTGTTACTGTTTGAACATGCAGAGTACAGTAAAGTGTATTGCCGCGTATCATCACTGCTGTACGATTTACAAACAGTTTAATACTGGGCTGCGAATCCCTTTTTTTTTTCTCGCCTCCTCCAACTTTTACCCCCGGCCCCTTCCCTGCATTTTCCATGCACCCTGCTTGGGTCCTTCGCCCTCGCTTGGTTCATCAAGATTGAGACCGGCTTGTCCGTCCGCATCAAGCCCACCAACGACAATCTGAAGCTGGTCGCTCGTAATATCGTGTGACTGTCCAGTTTTCATTGATAGCTTTTCATCAACCTTTTCTGTGTAATCATTCATCCTCGTTTTGTTTATTAAATTTTCATCGAGTTCATTCTGGCAGAAATTAACCTTTGCTTCCTCCAAATGGATAAGTGCGGCATTCAATACCTGTCCAGCTTTCTTCTCAATTAACATAATTTCATTGTCCAAAAATCTGTTGAAACTTTCCCCTTTCACTTTCATCTTTATAATTGAGTTTAGTATGCCACAGTCGCTTCCCGCAGCAACATCCAAAAGTGACCTCCAAGACTCTCTGTTGACCAGCTTATCTGTTTCATTTTTATTTGTTTTCAGATCTTGCTTGTCCCAATTTTCCTCCAAATGTCCAGACCGTTGCAACTCGTTGCATGAAATGGTTTCGTTATCAGCAGCAGCAGCAGCCCCACTGTGCAGTCCACAGTGGGCGTCACCCGCAACACCATCTTCATCCCCTTCAGCATCGGCAGCACCAGCAGCATAAGCAACATCGGTTCCCCGGACACCATCTCGAAGTTCGCCTCCCTGGTCGGCCTCCTGAATACCGCCAGCAGGAATCC
>JAPYSU010000188.1 GCA_029936425.1 Litorimonas sp. | reverse complement strand
TTCTATGTGGCAAATTTATCTCAACGTCAATATCAAGCTTGTAGAAACTTACTGATGAAATATGGAATTGAGAGTTTCGCACCTCGGAATCAAGGAATGTACTATTAGATCTCAAGACTTTAGAACGGTATTACTATAGGATATAGTTGATATTGTAATTAGTTATTTGACTCTGGACTTTAGCACTGTTTAGTTCTTCACTTTTGGTGACTGTCAGTTGTTGTTTTAAGCCAATTAACATTATTAATTATTAAAGCATGTCTCAAATATTGAGGTACTTTCACCAACAACATAGTACTTGATAGAAATAATTCAAAATTATGCATCACAGCATCCAACTTTTGTATTTGGTTATTTTTTGCTAAAAATGTCAATACAGCTTTTAAAAGACAAGAAATAGCGAAAATTTATAAATTTATATATCTTTTGTTTCTCCATGATCTTGTATGATTGCCATGGCAGGAACTCGCTAAAAGTATCACACTTTGAGAATAATTAGGTCTGAGAGACACAATTTGACACAATTTTTAGATTTTCTACTGTTTTTGCAATATTTACAGGTTTTAAGTGGACATTTCCGGAAAAATAGTTGCTTATGATAAAAATTATATATAATGCCACATGTGCCTGAAATAGGCAAACTGCTGTAATTTTCTGGAAGAACATGCAACGATCTACAAAACAAACAAAACATTTGTAAAATTGAGCAACCCTATGCCGAGATATTGCAAAATTAAATGTGCAATTTTGTATGGCAAGGCAGTGAAATGTAAACAATATTGCATTGAAATTGAGTGATGTCAATTTCACCTAAGTTTGAGTGCCGATTACTCGGGACTCAGAGCTCCGATTTGGCTGAATTTTGTTTTGTTTTGATGCTCAATATATGGTCTGTAGAAATATTGTTAGTTTCATGAATTATGAGCAACTTTATTTTTTGCCTTTTATTCCATGGCCTGGATCACTGTGCATGGTTAATTAAAAATAGTTCGTTTTATTAC
>JAPYSU010000187.1 GCA_029936425.1 Litorimonas sp. | reverse complement strand
CAGCGTGGCAGATAAAGCTTGCTACGCTGTCGGCTACGCTACGCAAGTCGGCTTAACTCGGGCGTTAAGTTTGGAGTCTATCTATGGATCACGACGAAGATATAAAAATTATAAATGGCTTTGTTGGTCGTGATTGCGAGAGGACGCTGGCCTGTAATTCGATTAAGTTAAGGTTTGCGGATAAGGGGGAATACATTTGGATTGATCCTCCATGGACCCTCAATAGCTCATCCGGAACGGTTATGTGCTCCGGCGAGTATCCCGGAGATACAAGCGAATTCGAGGAATGGAGTGAAGGTTTGAGCCCTCTTGATCATGTACGACTTACGTCATTTGAGTATCGAAGAGGCTGCTTGGCGCTGTTTTTCAATAATGAGCATACGCTGATAATTCCTCCTTCTTTGGCAGAAGTAGCCCAGGAAGATTTTTATCATCACTGGTATGCAAGTGCCTAATAACTTAACAAGGGCCTCCAGGCCGACCTTCGGCGGCTGAGGCAGGCGTTATGTGAATTCCATGTTTCCTAAGGAGGGGTGATGGAAGAGGAAGAAAACGAGGTTTTAAAAGCTCTGCTTAGTTGTGTGCCTCTCATAGTGCTGGGTGTTCTTGCGCCGGTTGCAGCGTATTACTCTTTTCTGCGTCCAGAGTCAGAGGCTGCAGATATTTGGTTTCAGCGTAGTGGTGCATTAAGTGTGCTCTTTGGAGTTTGGGCAGAGTACAACCTTTCAAAGGTTAATGAGCATATCAATCTCTCTGGGATCGTCGTGAGTTCGCAGACCGAGCTCAGTCAAAGATATAAGTTTCCGTATCGTGTAGCACAGTACTTAGGCGTCGTCCTGGCAATATCGGGTACGGTTATTTGGGGCTACGGTGATCTATTCGTGTAGGGCACATAACAAGCGGCGGCAGGCGGATCAAATTTCCGCTCGTTCCTCGCTCCAATTTGCCTGATCTGTAACCACTTTTGTGGACAGAGTTTTCTGTTCATAAGAGAGGTGTAGT
>JAPYSU010000186.1 GCA_029936425.1 Litorimonas sp. | reverse complement strand
TGAAACTGTGCCTGTCATTACCCTGCGACCCTGTTCGGCTGTATCAAACCTCAATTCGACGTCAATGGGTTCGACAATATCAATTACTGCCTCTGTCAACCTGTCACAGAAAGCCTGATCCAGCTCCCCGGAAATCGCCACACCCTGATGTGCAAGACGGCGGGGCTCTAACATCCGCGGCAGGAAGCTTCTCATGGGGGGCATTGACATAGGCGCGCCATAATAGTGATATGACCTTGATCTGTCAAAGAAAAACTGGGTCCAATATCACCAGTTTATAGTCCTGATTATACCCCCTGGACCATTAAAAGATCATTTGGAGTTTTATCATGAAAAACCTTGTGCTGGCATCTTCCTCACCCTATCGGCGAGAGCTGCTGCAGCGCTTGCGTATACCATTTGAAATTATTTCTCCCGACATTGACGAGCAGCCTCAACCAGCAGAACCACCTGAAGCGCTGGTCAAACGCCTCTCGCTGGAAAAGGCCATGGCTATCGCCCACCGTTTTGATAACCACCTGATTATTGGCTCAGATCAGATCGCAGTTAACGAAGGAAAACTGCTGACAAAACCGGGCAATTTTGACAACGCCTTTAAGCAGCTTCGCTCAGAGTCCGGCAAAAAGGTTCATTTCCTGACCGGCTTGGCATTGCTGGATAGCGCTACCCAACAAAGTCAGGTAGACATGGTGATAACAGAGGTTATCTTTCGCCAGTTAAGTGACACGGAGATCACTGAATACCTTGTAAATGATACCCCGTATAACTGTGCTGGCAGCTTCCGCAGTGAAGGACTGGGTATCACGCTGTTTGATGCTGTCTACAGTAGCGACCCCACCGCCTTGATTGGATTACCTCTGATCAGCCTGAATAAAATGCTGATGAGAAAATTAATGTAATACTTAAATAAATAATTAAAACTTATTTTTTTTTATATTTTTTACAATCAGCTCAACATCTGAAAATTTATCCAGACACGCCAGCGGCCGATACTGACTCAATC
>JAPYSU010000185.1 GCA_029936425.1 Litorimonas sp. | reverse complement strand
ACCATTGGCGCTCGGTATTGAAATACCGTTTCATATCGATAAGGAGCTCTCTGGAAAAGTAGATCCAGCCACTCTTCCCACCCTTGGTATATCGCCCCTCCAACCAGTATTTAAACTGTTCACGATAGTCGAAGGCTGGATCATCAAGCTGCTTAAATAAGTTGCATAATGCTGGAGTGCGAAGCCCGCGCAACTCTGAAGTTCTGAGCCCCACTTCAAATCCCATTCTCATAACGAGTTTTTCTGCAAGTGTTCCGCAAGCATTAATTAACTGAAGGCGAGCGTGTCGCGAAACATACTGTATGTGATTTTGTTTCTTACTTAGATCTGCCATGGCCTGGCGAGTCCGGCGATAAACTCTCAATTCGAGAAGTGGCGCAAACTCCATGTAATGCAAGAAGTGAAAATAAGCTGTGAGAGCTGATTGGTGGGTTTGCAGCGACTTGGGAGATTCTAGCTGCAGTGCAAGAACCTCATTAATGTAATGATTTACGAATTTCTCACTACAAGACGAGGAGGCATCTATTCCCGGTGTTCCGTAACTAATTCGACATTCTTCTAGGTATCTCAGGAATCGGGCCAATGCGTAGACGTATGCTCGAATCGTTGTTTCTGACACCTCTCGCTCAACAAACTCAAACCGCCTATTAGCGTGACCTGCTGTACCATCAGAGAGTTTGCGAACTTCGAAGACGGTGCCGAACTGGGCAAGAAAGGTACTGAACATCAACGGTACAAGTAGTGGTTTGCGTCGTTCGTTCAGGATGAGCCAAAGAACTCCGAACCGGTGGCCGTTAAATTGGTAACCAGTTTTCTTGAGTACGCTGACAGCCACATCGGTATTCTCTTGATCATGGTATTCGTATAATCGAACCTTCAGCGCATAAATACAACGAATTCTTTAGACGATATTGGTCTGCTGAAAAGATGATCCAGATGGAGATACCCAGCAACACAAACCAGCCAATGATCAGTGGCGTCGTCACGATGCCAATCACCGTCCATA
>JAPYSU010000184.1 GCA_029936425.1 Litorimonas sp. | reverse complement strand
AACTTTGTCGGAACAAGTGTTTTGTTTCATTCGATAGTTTTAGATAGATTTTCGTATAAATTTACGAAAAATGTCAACAGATTTCGAACAATTTAGCCCGGAGCAAAACTGTTATAGCACCAACATTGACCAAACCAAACCAAAAAATGAACAAAATACCGATTGTAGCTGAGACCCATCGCTACATTTTGGTCTAAAGATTTTTGTTTTTTTCGAGCATTATTTTTAGATAGACAAAACTAAACGAAACCAACCAATTTTGGCATAATTTGGTTTTGCAGAGTCGGCCAATACTTTGTGTTTTTACTGGTCTAGCACCAAAATTGACCCAACAAAACCCAAAATTGTACAAAATTAGGTTAAATCTGTTATGTATACTGAGGTCACATGCAAAATTTCTGCTCAATGGGACTTGATTTGACAAAGTTATAGCAGATATGAAGTTGTCCAAAATTTAGGGACAAATTCACGCCCGGCATATTTTCCCGCCACCTGTGCTCACAGCCCAGCACCGTTATAAATTTCCTCCCTTCCAGGCCCAAAGACATGCGATACTTTCAATTTTGGTGGGATAATTAACATATCTTGATAACAGGACATGCAGTAAAACTTTTATATCGACCTTAGTTTTGATGCTACAGAAATGTAACACCCAACAAATGAAAGCTGATAACCAGAGATACAACTTCCTCTAAACAAGTATTTTTTTTTAACGGTAGTTTTAGCTAAATCTAGGTTTAAATTTGCCTGCCAAAATTCCACTTGAGCGCAAGGATAACGTGCCCAGCAAAACTGGTCTAGCGCCCAGAGTGTTTATGCTACAGAAATGTAACACCCACCAAATGAAAGCTGATAACCAGAGCCACAACTTCCTCTAAACAAGTATTTTTTTTGATCGGTAGTTTTAGCTAAATCTAGGTTTAAATTTGCCTGCAAAAATACCGCTTGAGTGAAAAGATAACGTGCCCAGCAAAACTGGTCTAGCGCCCAGAGTGTTTATGCTACAGA
>JAPYSU010000183.1 GCA_029936425.1 Litorimonas sp. | reverse complement strand
CGCCAACAGAGTGCGCAGTTGTTCTGGAAAGAATCCAGGGCTGTGTCATGTGTCTGGATGGGACCGGGAAACATCAACGCAACACCTGCAGAGTCCAGCCCGGGGGAAAGCCTCTGGAGACCTGCCAGGAGCAAGCCAACGGGAAGGCCTGCGGGGTCTGGCATCACTCCATGCTCCACGGGACCCAGATCCGCTACTGCAACGCTGTCTCAGCCACCATCAAGAAGCCTACTGCTAGGCCGGTGCACCATGGGGAGGAGAACATCGCCCACACGCTCCTGCAAGTGCAGTTCGTGACCGTGGAGGGCGCGCCTCGCCCAGCTGCAACCTTCTGGGACAACGGCTCAAACATCAACATGATCCGCAAGGAGTACGCCGAGCTGCTGGGCATCGAGGGAATGCAAGTGGCCATCCACCTCACCACCACCGGCGGCGTTAGCAAGCCCTGGAACACCAAGGAGTACACCATCGGCCTCATGGACCGCAAGGGAACCATCCACAAGGTGGTGGCCATGGAGATGGAGCAGATCACCGCCGAGCAGCCCGAGGTGGACATCTCCGCTGTGTCCGACATCTTCCCCGGGCTGGACACGAGTCTGGTGCAGCGACCCAGAGGGCAGATCGACATCCTTCTGGGAATCCATGTGGGCAGTCTCCACCCAACCATCTCGCCGACTGATGTTGTCGGAGGGCTACGCCTCTGCAGATCCCAGTTCGGAACGGGAGTGCTGCTGGACGGGAGCGACCCAAGGATCAGGATCCAGGACGGCCACGACGTTCACTACCTCCAGTCGGCATACCAGTGGTCACAGGACCAGGAAGTGGGACGGATCCAAGCTACCTCGCAGCGCACGCTGTGTTCGAGCCACCACACCGACCGCCGCGATGCCCCCGAGACAGCCTCCGAGGAGAAGACGCTCCTACTGCCCGAGCGCTCGGTGGGCGGGCCTGAGGGGTCCTGCGTGGAGAACTCCAAACTCCTGGGGCGGGGCCAAGTGGTCACCAACGCCAAACGC
>JAPYSU010000182.1 GCA_029936425.1 Litorimonas sp. | reverse complement strand
GTCTAGAGCCTATATTATCAAATCGGTTTGGTTTTTTTAGGGTCTACAGCCTATAACTGACCTTTACCCTTGGTGGACCTTTACCCTTGGTGGACCATATGCATCGAGAGGGCCGAGTGGGGGACCGTATGCGGCCTTGTTCACCTTGAAAAGTTAACTTTTCAAAACATAGCATCAGGAAGGTGTTCAAAGTATAGCGGGAAATACTGTATGTCCAGTGACGACTGACCAGAGTCCAGTGACCAGTGTGAACTGTTCTAATTGATGCTGCTAGTTGAGCAAAATACTGGGCTAGGAGACCAGTTTGGTTACAGGCCTTTCCATATACAATGCTAGTTTGATACCTTGAAGAATATAAATGTGTACTTAGTAACACCAATTCCAGCATAATGGTTTATATGTGTTCCAGAGCAAATGTTACCAGTCTGAGTTTAGCCCTGCTGTAGTGACTGAGGAGGAGACCCTGCAGTCCATGTTAGTCTGAAACCCTCTCACCAACTCCTGCTCCTACTACACTCATGGCTTCTGAAGATTTCATCAAATATGAACAACAGGAAGTTTTACAAGAACCAGTCACAGTCAAACAGGAATGTGAGGAGGAAACCTCTGGAGGAACACAAAGCCAAGAAGTTCTGGAAGAGTTCGAGGTGAAACAAGAATATCAGGAGGAAACGCCTGGAGAGGAACAAAACCTGATCCAAGCTTTGGATGAATTGGATAATCTTTTAGATGAAGCTTTGGATACTACAAGAAGTAATGTAGAGCCAGTAGTTAGTTTACCATGCTCAGAGGATATTGTGTTTCACTGTGATATGTGTGACTTCAACACAAAAATAAAGGGACACTTAAACAGACACAAACGGAATAAACATGAGGGTGTGAGATATGATTGTGATCAGTGTGATTACAAAGCCACTCAACAGGGAAATTTAAAGCAACACAAACTCTCAAAACACCAAGGTATCAGATACAGTTGTGATCAGTGTGATTATAAAGCCACTCACCAGAGAAATGTAAAGC
>JAPYSU010000181.1 GCA_029936425.1 Litorimonas sp. | reverse complement strand
CTTAACTCAGCTCAGCCCTCCCCTTGGGTGGTGCACAGAACTCAACTCAGAGATATTACTGTATTACTGTTTCAGATGCATTGCAGTCCTGCCAATCTGCAGACACACAGCCGTTCCAAGCCGCCACCAGTCGCAGCACATCTCATCCCCTCTCTCCTCCCAGCCAGTTCCCGTATGATGAAGGCGATCGTGTCAGCAAGTTACCTGGCGGCCTCCCCAAAGCAGCGGCAGGTTCATCATGAAGTGAATCAAGAGCAAGAACGGACACCAGCGGACGACTCTGCCTCTGATGTCAGCCACTGTTCAAGAAAGTGTGATGAACACACCGCCGCCAAACACTCTTCTGGATAATTTATTTTGTGGAAAACCTTCTAAGGTTACTCTCGCCAGTGATGACATCAAGAAGAAGAAAACCAAACCAAGAATGGTCATAGTTCTAGTGTGTCTCCAAACTGGATTTCTACCTGTCTGTACTGTTGCACACCTCACACAGCAACCTGCAGCCAGTTGTCTCGAGGCACTCATTGTACAAACATATAATTTGTAGTGTTAAATATGCAAAGTGTTCTGTAACTATTTTGAATCAAATGATACCTAAAGACTCATGTGAAAATACATCATTGAGGCATAAAATCATTCTTTTCATGTGTGAGATTTGTGGGTAAAGTTTGATCTTGGAAACTGTGAGAGAGACGCATTTGAGGTAAAAACATAGACCTTAACTATCTTCAGCTGGCCGCCAGTAAAGCGACACCTTCTTCCTACTACGACTAGACCCAGAAGGACGGGACGCGAAATTGAAGGAGAAAGATAAAGCTTTCGAGGAAGTTGTCAGGTTTTAATCAAACTGTGCTCAGGTATGTGTGCTTTTACCGCGGGTCTGTGTGAATCTGTAAGAAATCTTGAGCTTGCTTCGCTTCATGCTTGTTACAGGGATTTTGGGCACTTTTCTTTATGAACATCCTTTAGTGGTTTCCAATTCATCAGTTTTGGCAAATGTAATGCCACACTTGTTGCAAGG
>JAPYSU010000180.1 GCA_029936425.1 Litorimonas sp. | reverse complement strand
ATGAGCGGCATATTCAATGCCCTGATCCGAGTGAAAAACACAACCCAAGCGAGGCTGCTCACGTGACAGCGCCATTCTTAACGCACTCTTGGTCAGCTCGCTGTTTCGCTTACGGCTGAATGACCAACCCACAACCCTGCGGCTATATAGATCCACGACTACCGCGTGATAAAGCCAACCCGAGCCCGTTCGGATATAGGTAAAGTCTCCGGCCCAGTGCTTGCCCTCACTGTCAGCAGATTCCTCCGCCCCCAGCACATTCCCTGCTGAACTGTAGAACTCATGCCTTCCGGGATTCCAGACGTACAATCCTTTGCTGGAAGCATGAATTCCGGCTTCTTTCATCAACCGCGATACCCGACGGACACTGCAGGTGAAGCCATTTTTGCGGAGTTGCTGGTGAAGTCGTCTAGCGCCATAGGCTCGCCGAAATCCCTGATGCAGCTCGACCATGGCCTCTTTCAGCCTTCCGTCATACTGACTTCGCTCACTCTCAGACCGTGAACGCCAGGCATAATAGCCACTCCTCGACACGCCAAGAAGCTGACATAAACGACGCACATTCCGACCTTGGCGGTTCTTCTCAACCAGCTCATAGAGCCTTACTTTTTCCGCTGGAAGAACCGCTCGGCCTTTTTTAGTAAATCGATCTCATCGTTTCGGTTTTCAAGCTCTCGCTCGAGCTTTTTGATGCGCTTTTCAGCTGCCGCGAGCTTCTCCTCTGCTTCCTTCGCAGGATCCGCTCTGCTGGCACGACGTTTCGGGGGTGGCGATGACGATTTCATGTGCTTGTTCTCCCTGAGCTCCCCTCGCCGGTGCTCCATCTGCCAGCGATAAAGCATGACCGGGTGGATACCCAGAGACTCTGCCACATCCTTGGACCTAACGTCAGGGTGATTAGCTAATTTAACGGCTTGGAGTTTATAAGCCAGGGTATAACGGTCGTAATTTCTCTTTCTTGTGTGTCCCACACTACACCTCTCTTATGAACAGAAAACTCTGTCCACAAAAGTGGTTACAGATCAG
>JAPYSU010000179.1 GCA_029936425.1 Litorimonas sp. | reverse complement strand
TGCCCCACTCCGTGAGAAACGTTGTCAAGAAGGAGCTTTCTTCTGACAATCTTCTCTGAAAATATCCGTGTAGGGCGTCCAGCGTGGCATACACCTTTGTGCCGTGTGGGATCCTTTTCACCAACTCCGCTGGGCTGGGGAAAGGACAATGTGGTCTGCTCACATTTTTGTTGAGCGAGGTGTAGTCTGTCACTAGGCGTAACTTGTCCTTTACTTTCTTTGTCACGAAATGAGATGGAGCACACCATCTTGTAGGCTCGTTCACTTTCTTTATTATGTCAGATTCCTCAAGTTCTTCAATCATTGACTTTGCGGTTTTTCTGTGCTGGAGGGGAACAATTCTCGCAACACCACATTTGTAAGGCTTGGCTGATGCATCCAGTTTGATCTCAGCATCGGGAAGGTCAAGCTTTATGTTCTTGTCAATTTTAGATCTCAAAACATCAGGAAATTTTTTAGAAAGTTTATCTCTTATTGACATGTGATTTGTGTCGTGTTGTGGGAGGTGTGTATTCACCTGATTGATAACTGTGGGCAGAGTGTCTTCCTGGTCGTACAGCCAATCGTCCTGGTCATCCACGTCATCCTCGCCAGACTCGTCCTCCTCTTCATCATCATTGTCATCATCATTGTCATCATAATCCTGGAGTTGTGGGAAATTCTCTGGGATGACCCGCAGTTTCACCAGGTCTGTGTATCCCACCAGTACAGCATCCGTTAACTTCTGGCAAATAGCAATCTGGACTCTTTTGACATGTTTTCCTGTGTGGATGTAGATGGATGTCCAACCAATTGGACATAGAGAATTACCAGCTGCATCCGTCACTTTGCATGTGATTGGTTCATCAGACATTTCCAACTTGTACTTTGCCAGGAAATCTTCTCCTGCGACGGAAATTCCAGCGCCAGTGTCAGCTTGAGTATGAATTTCCATTGGGTTTCTTGAACCAGCAGATGAGGAAATTTTTAGCTTGAGTGGAGGTGCTCTGGATGAGAACTGTGGGACTTTGGACAGTTTTGACAGTTTTG
>JAPYSU010000178.1 GCA_029936425.1 Litorimonas sp. | reverse complement strand
TGCACAGTCCTCTTAGCAGAGTTGACTGGCCGCGGGTTTGATTGGTTAGTAGATGAGGTGATCCGGACAGGCATAGGGTCAGCACGATCTCCCCGAGGAGAGTTGCACCAGACACCTGACACCGCCATCCAACACTGTACAGAGTCTGATGTCTTCATGACCTCCGGGTTGAACAACAGGCCGGAGGTGGCTCTTTGATCGGAGTCGAAGTTCAAGGGTCCGAGCAGCTGACTCTGGAGTGGGTGATGGTTAGCGGTGTTGCCGTGAACAGGTCTGGGGCAGGCGTGCGTCCCAGGAGGTGTGACCTCAAAACTCTGGATGCGTCCGTCCACCGTCTGTCCAACCGTGACCTGGTCGAGGTCGTAGTTCAAATAGGAGGTGTCGATGACTTCCTCCCTGCACCAGTCACCCGGGGCACCCAAGAGATCGATGCTGATCATTGCATGTTCCGTGGGCCGTGGAGTGCACAGAGGAGTCAAGGCATTGGCGGGGCGGGACACGAGTAGGAATTTTGGTGATTTACGGTAGTCGTGGCCCGCTTGGCTGAAGCGCACCCAATAGCTGTTTTTGCCTTTGGGGGATACTACCTGTCCAAGCCGGGGGTGGTTGTTCTGGTTCAGCGTAGAGCGATCCAGTACTACCGTGTTTGGTTCTAAGGGTTTCGCCTGGGAGGGATCCAGGTAGCGGGAGAGTTGCAAGGATGTGATGCGCGATATGAGAGATGCGCTGAGTTGCGCGGAGTAGGCTGACCAAAGTGCGCGATTGTTCATGACCTGCTGTAGCAAGGACCGGGGTCCAGAGCCGGTGGGAGCCTCCCCTTCAAAGCCGTCTAACCAGTCCTGGCGCATAGGTTGGAAGGGTGAGTATTGGCCGGCCAGCATAGAACGGGTGATGTATTCACAGGTTCCTGATTTTTTACACAGTACAGCTGTCGGCCAGTTATTGATTTGACCCACCACTCGCTGAGCAAGAGTATCTACCTGTGTAATGGTGAGGAGGCCTGGTGCTTTGTTGATGAGGGGGGTGAGG
>JAPYSU010000177.1 GCA_029936425.1 Litorimonas sp. | reverse complement strand
ACTGATGGTACCCCTGAGTCATGTCTGCTTTAAAGAAATATTTTGCTTTTGCTGGGATCGATTTCATCACCTCGTCCCTGCTGGGGAATGGGTGAATTGGGCGGCTGAGTGACTTGTTCAGGTTTCGGAAATCGCACACAAATCTGAGTCTTCCAATTTCGCTCTTCTCCACAAAGTGTGCTGGACTTAGCCACTCTGTGTTCTCGTTTGGTGACAACTTCCTGATAGTCCCATTCTCAAGCATAGTCTGGACCATTCTGTCAGCCTCCCGCTGCCATGCAAGTGGCGTCTGTCTTGCTCTTGTGGTTTTGTATGGTTTTGCGTTATTCTTCATTTCTAAATGTATTGGTTCAAAGGCTATCTGATCATAGAAGTCAAGTTCATCTTTAAACACATCCGGAAATTCATCAATCACGTCCTTCAAATATTTTGGAAGATTCTCGTCTTTCTCTTTTTCTTCCATTTTATTAACTTCACTCATCCAGTTAATCACCCTTGGATACTCAGGGTGAAGAATACCCAACAGCTTCAGGTCGTCTTTGCCTACTATTAAACTGTCTGATATTGAACTGCTCACCAATACGCGGCATCTTCTCTGTCTGCCGCCTTCACACCTTATGAAACAAAAGCTTTCTCCCGTCACATTCATTGGTTCCCCAGATGCATTGAACAACCTTGATTCTGTCTCACTTATTGCCAAATGAAGCATTTTCGCTGTTTTCTCTGACATTACAGAAGTATTCGCGCCAGAATCTGGAAAAGCTCTGTGTTCTGTTTCGTCTTTTGTTCCACTGTGTTTAGATAACATGCAGTCCATGTTTTCTGAATCATCACTTTTCCCGTCTATCAGCGAGCATGAATATGTCATCTTTGACGCCCTGTATCTGTCGTGGGGTGGGTCGGCGGCCTGGTGCTCCTCTTCACTGGCCTCTTCACTGGCCTCCCCCTCCTCCTCCTTGACATCAACATCAGTCTCTACGTCATCGATCTCTTGCCCCGCCGCGGACTGGATCAAAATCCTCAACATTCCGTTTGT
>JAPYSU010000176.1 GCA_029936425.1 Litorimonas sp. | reverse complement strand
ATCCGCGTTCGCTCGCCACTACTAACGGAGTCTCGGTTGATGTCCTTTCCTCCGGGTACTGAGATGTTTCAGTTCCCCGGGTTTGCTTTAATAACCTATATATTCAGTTATCAATACCTAACACAAACCTTGATAAACCACCCTCATTACTGAGGGTAATTATCAGGGTCTGTAAAGGTGGGTTTCCCCATTCAGAGATCTCGGGGTCAAAGGTTGTTCGCACCTCACCCGAGCTTTTCGCAGCGTACCACGTCTTTCATCGCCTCTACGCGCCAAGGCATCCACTAAACGCCCTTGTAACGCTTGATTCTTCAGATTCTTGAGATGGTCACATCGGCCCGACCAGAAGTGTAGAGCCGTGCAACCTTCAATGTTTAGCGCTCATACGCGAGGACTAACATGTTCAACTTTAGTGTATTGAACATATCCTGCGCGGATGAACCGCTAGACGATATCTTTACTATTTAAAAGCCCATCCTTGTCGTAAAGTCTTAGATAAATCTAAGCCTCTGGGCGGATGAGCCCTCCATAAACGATGTCAAATATCTACCCTTTAGCACGAGGCAAAGAGCAAAACTTGTATAATGAGATGGTGGAGCTTAGCGGATTCGAACCGCTGACCCTCTGCTTGCAAAGCAGATGCTCTACCAACTGAGCTAAAGCCCCTTATCACAGGTACGCACTGAAAGAAGTGGTAGGCCGAAGAAGACTTGAACTTCCGACCTCACGCTTATCAGGCGTGCGCTCTAACCAGCTGAGCTACCGGCCTCCATAACACTTCGTTCAGAAAACAGGCAGTGTCGCCATCTCATTAGTATAAAAACCCTGCGTGCTGCACATATTTGCGCACTGCGGATAATTATCGAAAGGGAAGAGAAACGAAGACGGCGTCTAACCGCTATATGATCCTCATTAGGCGTGAGCCTGAGGACCTAATATTTTCTAAAAGATTAAAAAGGTGCGTGGTCAATAAAGACCGAAGACCTTCAAAACCTTCCTTAGAAAGGAGGTGATCCAGCCGCAGGTTCCCCTACGGCTACCTTGTTAC
>JAPYSU010000175.1 GCA_029936425.1 Litorimonas sp. | reverse complement strand
CAACCAGCACTCCAACCACAACCAGTACTACAACCACAACCAGCACTCCAACCACAACCAGTACTACAACCACAACCAGCACTCCAACCACCAGCAGTACTACAACCACAACCAGCACTCCAACCACAACCAGTGCTCCAACAACCACCAGCACTACAACCACAACAACCACAACAACCCTGGCGAGGACTACCAGCCCTCCAACCATTCCTACTACCAGTACTATCATCACACCACCAGTTCTTCCTAGCTGGTATTGTGACCTGCATCCCCAGAGCCAGCATTGTTCTGATCCTGACCCTGATCCTGATCCAACACCATCCAACCACACCAATAGGACAACTACCAGCACCACCAACCATCCGGATACCAACCCAACCACACCATCTACCTTGGCCAGTAAGGATAGAAACACTATCATCCTAGCCACTGTGTTACCTGGTAGCACTCTCCTGCTTTTCTTGATGGTGCTCATCATTTGGTGCCTCTACAAACCATCACCATCACCAAACCACCAACCAACTTTGGATGACCATTGGGCGTATGGAGGACCAACCTCCAACCCTGCCTACCACCAGTCAACTGAAAACCTGGAGTTAAACGTCATGCATCCGTTCGAGGATGTCAATCTCCAGTGGGAGTAAGGACAAACATCAACTACTCTTGTCCTTTCTGTCCTACTGCAGCAACAGTCAACAACAACAAGCAACAGCAACAACAACACTGCATACTGCACACTGCACACTGCACTCTGACACTCACTAACACTTCACCACAGTGTCTTTAACATTAAGTTAATTCTAAGTTACATTTAAGAAATCTAAATATTTATTTCGATTTAACATTTACATTTAACTTTCTTACAATATTACAGGTGTCTCCTCCTGTGACACATGACATATTGCTGCCATTCCAAATTTTCAATAGCAATGACTGCAATGACATATTGCCTGCCACTCAACTTTTCAATAGATTTCAACCATGTGACAGTCAATTTCCACAGGTGTAAAAATTTAAATTCCAATATTAACTTAACAGTTAGCAGTTACTG
>JAPYSU010000174.1 GCA_029936425.1 Litorimonas sp. | reverse complement strand
CCTCTATTCAGACGACATAAAAGTTTAAACACATATCGCCAAAAAATACAATATATAGTGGTTGTAATCTAAAATATGGCCATATTTATGGTTTGAGAGTGAAGCTTAGTGGAAGTCGACGCCTTCGAGAAAGTGCGCCCCGTTAAGGGAGCTGGCTCACAAATTTCAGCGGCCTGCCATACAGAAGCAGATGTATAGCGAATCTGTGCCGAAGGGTATGACACCCGATCTTGAAGGTTGGCTCCCCCCCCACCACCTGCACGGTGAGCCTCTCGATGTCGATGCTGACCGCCCGGCGCGTGATCGGATAGATCGTTCGTCCTTTCGAAACTTCCCCATCCACAGGTAGCTGTGGACCCGGGTGTGAAAGTTTCGATCCAAAACCGGAATAAACCGTTTTGGCGAACGTTGCAGGCTGCGTTGTTCCGACTGTGACCACGCCCAGAAATTCCTGTTCTCCCGGGAAAATTTTGAGGTACTGCTAAGGCGGGACCACCAAATAAAGTCTTTTTAAAAGGAGGCTAGCTCAAGATGGGTTCTGCAGACGCTCAGGGGAACGGCCAAAAAAGGAACAATATGGCGAGCATGATCATGCCTAAACTGCATTTGAATCGCTTTGCTTTAGAGCTGAAAAGTGATGTGGTGGGAAGAGGGAGTTAATCAGACCTTTCCTAGCCGGGCCACCCCTCGTTAGAAATAATCCTCGCGGCATCTTGATCATAACTAGCTGCCACTTCTCGTAAAGTAGTGGCCAATCGATGAAAACCTGCATTTTCAACCAAGTCTGCTCTTTCACGGTACGTTTTTGCTAAAGTTTTCTCCGGCTTGCCCTCTGGATCAATTGCATGAACACCGCGGGAATTTCTAATGCCCGTTCTATAACCATCTCGTAAACTTGATCGATCTCTATGATTCATTTCAGCAGCGATAACTGCGTGTATCCACAAACCATCTGGGTCGTTCGGGGAGTTGACTAACACATTTCCAAGCTGAATCGAGGCAACATCATAATGTCCTGATGCGGTATAATTGTTACTGGCAAAGGTAGAGGTTGA
>JAPYSU010000173.1 GCA_029936425.1 Litorimonas sp. | reverse complement strand
GACGTCGTCTGATCGCTGGATCATCTCGGTTGGGATGATCAGCGAAGGCACAGACATTCCGAGACTTCAGGTTTGCTGTCACCTCAGTCGAATCCGAACCGAACTGCATTTTCGACAGGTTCTCGGCCGGATTCTCAGACGACAGCCAACGGATCCGGTAGATACAAATGCTTGGCTTTACGTGTTGGCTGAACCAAATTTAGCGGAATTTGCTCGAAGAATCGGAGAAGATCTTCCCGGGGAAAAGGTTGTTTCATTCGTCCTGGATTCGGAGACTCGTGGTACTCAGAAATCGAAAGCAATGAAGTTCTACCAGGACGAAGACTTTGCCTTTACATTGGATCTGGATGAGCAAGCGTCAGTTAAAGACTCTGGTCGATACAGCAAGACAGCAGATGAGGAGGAAGTGGACCTCCGTATTAGCAACCAGTACTGGAATGAAGTTCTCGCCCTTTTTGCTAATAGCACCTAAGGTTATCGGAGGTCCTACCCCTTTTCACTGACATTTATGCACGGTTTGCGTAACTATGCACTGAAAGAATAAGGTCGCCGACCAATCGGCGAATCGATTACTGATGGATCACGCGAATAATGGCGGGCACGTTTGATATTGGAAAACGCAGTCATTTGAGATAGGCACAAGTTTATGTCTGAACGAGAAGGCGACACGCCCACGATTTCGCCGGGAACTGTACACCAGATGGCCGAGACTGTGTTTGAATCTCGAGAGATCGCTTTGAAATGGTTAGAACGTCCGGTCAAAGCGCTAGAAGGGGAGGCCCCCTGCAAACTGCTCGGAACACAGGAAGGATGTAGGCGAGTTTTTAAGGTGCTAGTCAAAATCGAAGCTGGGGACTTTAGCTGATGGAGGGAGAGATTTCTGCTGGCGCATCGATAGGCATGGGCCAATATAAACGCCATTCTGGGCAGCCAGAGCCATGACGTGAGATCTGATAGTTATGGGCATTTTTAATCCTGCCTCCTCGGAGGCTGTTCCTGATCTTGCATGAAATCGTCTGCCACACTGTCGTGTGATTCAAAGGATTCATCCCAGATGG
>JAPYSU010000172.1 GCA_029936425.1 Litorimonas sp. | reverse complement strand
CTCCCATAATGCTATGGCAATTAATACACATGTTCTTTTCCCACACTTCTTTGCCATGCTTCACGGAATCGGTAAGGCCTTCACTGTCCGTGGAGACATTGACCATGTACCAATGACTATGAGCCGTTAGCGCAGCAAAGAGCAGGAAGAAGAACAGCGAACCGCCGTAGAAAATATTGCGGGCCGCTGATTTAGTCAGTCCATCAGCCATAAGCCATACTCCCTTGCTAGTCAGATCCGACCTTCGGCTGGGAAGCCAAAAGGCATACGTTTATTAAGATGCATATTATTTACATTTTTAAGATTAGCAGAAGAATCCCTCTAGCAACATTGCCACAGGTCAATTTTTGGCAAGAGCGATACCCTTGGTAAATTTAAGATTACGAATTAATTCGAGCCAGAACGCGGCTGGGTTTCTTAATAGTACCTAACCACTCTGTGCGATTTTCACCAGGACATAGCCGTTCTAGAGGTAGGCTGATGCTATGACTTCTCAGATTTCACACGGGCATGTACCACTGCTGCTGATATGGGTTGCACACTCTTAAAACAGAGGGAATCAAGCTTCATACTTGACAAAATACAAACTAGCCTTAATTCTGAATATAATATCACGACATGATATTTTAAGCTCACAACGATCAAAACTGACTGCGAGGCTAGACAATGAACCCTCTAACCATTATTCAACTGCCCTTTACCCATTTAGCGGGATGGAAAGACCTCCAGCAACGCCATCCTTCAATCGCCACTCTGGCTTGGTGCATCGTGCTGCCCATGTCATTGTTGCCACCCGTGATGCTCTATTATGCCGGTACACACTACGGAGATATCTTCGCTCCAGGCTTCGCCGATCGGCAGTGGCGCTTCATCACGACCATTCTATTCCTGGCCGAGCTGCTCACCTTCTTTGTAATGGGCTGGCTAATTCACGCGGTGGTCAATAGCGATCGTGATCTCTCAATTAGCTACCACGACGCTTATCTGTTGGCAGCCCTAGCACCTTTGCCACTTTGGTCCGCAGCAATCGCTTTGCTGATCCCCAGCCTGTTGTTCAATGCG
>JAPYSU010000171.1 GCA_029936425.1 Litorimonas sp. | reverse complement strand
CCCGTGATTGTCATGGTTGAAGGCCGTGTTCTGACCACGGGGCGGGCAGATGAGATCTTACAAAACCCGGAAGTGATTGAATCCTACCTCGGTGCAACCGCAACGGAGGGGGTCAAGTGAGTTTCTTCGGTGGGTCCAAAATGTACGGCGGCTATGGGCCAATCCAAATACTTAACGGGTGTTCCATCACCGTCGAACTTGGAGAAGTTTCGGTCATTGTGGGGCCGAATGGCGCTGGAAAATCAACAGCAATGAAAGCATTACTTGGCTTGTTGGAGCTGAAGTCCGGCGACGTATTCTTGGATGGGAAGTCCATTGATGCATTAAGTACGCGCGAACGGGTCATGGTGGGTATCGGATTTGTTCCGCAGACCGAGAACATTTTCCCCGGGCTTTCGGTCGATGAAAACCTGTCGATGGGAGGCTATCTGAGGGTAGATTGCGTCGCCGATACGAAACAGGAAATTTTCGAACTCTTCCCAATTCTTGGCGACCGGCGCAAACAGCTTGCGGGAACGCTTTCTGGGGGACAGCGCCAACAGCTTGCCGTCGGCAGAGCCCTTATGACGAAACCACGGGTTCTCCTTCTTGATGAACCCACTGCGGGCGTTTCGCCAAACGTTTCCGCGCAACTCTTGGATGAAATTTCAAATCTGAAGACGCGGGATATGGCCATCATCATGGTTGAGCAAAACGCGCGGCAAGCACTTGAGATAGCGGACACTGGCTATGTGCTTGTCATGGGTGAGAACAGGTTTACGGGAAGCGGCCCTGACCTTCTCAAAGACAATGATGTCAAAAAAACTTTCTTGGGAGGATAGTTCAGTTTGGAACTCGCAAACGCATTCCTGATTTTCGCCAATTTCGTGCTGGTGCCATCAATAACCTACGGTGCTCAGCTGGCTCTGGGCGCACTCGGTGTGACCCTCATTTTTGGCGTACTTCGTTTCTCTAATTTCTCCCATGGCGAAATGATGTCTTTTGGGACGATGGTCACTATCTTGGTGACTTGGGTCTTTCAGAAATCTTCCATATCGATCTACCCACTTCCAACGGCCCTCTTGGCG
>JAPYSU010000170.1 GCA_029936425.1 Litorimonas sp. | reverse complement strand
ATTCAGAACTCTCTGGATGCAACTCTTCCCGGAGAAGTCACGCATGTTCGCTTCAGTTTTATAGATGGAAGCTGGTTGGAGCCCTCTTTCGTAGAAGAGCTTTTCTCAGGACAGCTTGAACACGCCGAAGCTGCAGGTCGTGATGTTCAGGCGGTTGATTTCAGTGTGCCATCAGCCTTGGTGATTGAAGATTTTGGTACCAAGGGGCTTACGGGAGGAACTGATGTTAAGGATAACGACAATTTCAGTGACTTCTGGCGACGCCACGGGAAGTCGCATAAAACCGGGACGAGCCGGGGGCGATGGGGGTTGGGGAAGCTGGTTTATTCAAGCTCCTCAATGTTGGGGGTGTTTTTTGGGTTAACCGTCAGAACTGGGGAATCTGAACGCTATCTGATGGGGCAGACAGTTCTTGATCTTCACACATACGAAGGCAAAGAATATCCTGCTCACGCCTATTTCTGCGATATGGAAGGAGAGGGCGAGATATTTCAAAAGACCCCTGTCCCGCTTAAAGCCACGCAATTTGTCGACAGCTTCACTAATCAGTTTGGAATTTCTCGTCAGCGTGAATCTGGACTGTCGATTGTCATTCCTTTTCCTTTCGAGGGCCTCCGGCCGGATAAAATGATTGGGGTGGCGATAGAGAATTACTTCTATCCGATACTGACAGGCCAGCTAATCCTCGAGTTTGGAGAGGTAGAGCTTACAGCGCACAACATTCGCGAGCTGGCACATGAACACGCCCAGGGAAAAAAGCTGAAAGATATTGATGCCCTGTTTGATTTCATTGAAGAGGTAAATGCCTGTATTGGTTCTGACCGGTTCGTGTCTTTGAGAGAATCATGGGCTGAGGATACCCGCCTCGATGAAGATGATTTTGACGAAGCTGAGCTGGAAGCGATCAGGGCTCGCTTCGCGCAAGGTGACCTGGTGGGGGTCAGGCTCCCTTTAACCATTAGAAAGAAACCTGAGAAGCAAAAGCTTCATACCCAGGTCTTTGTGTTTCTCAAGCGTCCAGGAGGCCTTGAAAAGGGTGTCGATCTGTATGTGCGTGGTGGCCTGACG
>JAPYSU010000169.1 GCA_029936425.1 Litorimonas sp. | reverse complement strand
TGTCGGTGCACCCAGGTAACTGCTCAGTTTGAGCACGAGCACTGCTAATCGGTGGATGATCTATGGTAGGAAAATGTTGCTTTGCAGACATGAGATGGTGCATGCTGCTCGGAGGCCCTGCTGTGTGCAATGGCGCTGGGGTGAACAGCCGCTGGGCAGGGACATGCATAGAGGTTAGTACTGCAGGAGTGTGAGTCTGCATGAGGCTGCCGGCAAACAATGACTTGAACTGTTCAAAATCGGGTGACTGGACGGGAGCTGGGTGTCCCTGCCCTGCAGGTAATGAAGCAGCATGAGTTGGGTGACAGTCAGCATGGATCGTGATTGCACTGAGATGGGCCTGGATGGTGTCCATAACTTCTTTGCTCATTTTAGGAAACTCAAGCCCCGCATAATCCTTGAAGAACTCATTCACTTGGTGGAAATCTGTTTGCAAGGATGGCATCTCTGTGGTGGGACATTTCACTGCCGTGAGAGACCTCAAAAACCGGGAAAAGTTAATCGAGGCGTTGAACAAGGTAGAATGTTTTCCATAAGCTAGCTCAAAATAGGACCTGAGGTTAGCACGTTGGATGTCCAGAACCTGATAGAAACCAGCAGCCTGGTCCACCACATCGCCAACACAGTGGGTCAAGAACTCACGCCACTCCTCAAAACACTGCATTTTGTAGACCAATTCACAAAAACCCTCATGAGCTTCCTGCAGCGATTCCTCAGTTTGGTATTGGGGGTGTGGGACACTTGCAGAGAAGGAAACCAAATCAGACTGCAGAGATCTTCCCAACTGATATAATTGGAAAACCTGGTTCAGCAAGTTGAATTTAGTGGTGACTACGGCCACCACGGCCTCCAGCCTCTGCCTCAGACCTTCCCCAGGTGAGGAGTCTGCACGTGACTTGAAGAGCCGCTCCAGCCTGGCCCCTATACTGCGCAGCAGTGCCGGGGACAGGGCGTCGAAGAAGCGGCTGAAGTTAGAGTCGATGGAACTGTTCGCCATTTGAAACACCTCAAGGAATCTCTCTGCCTCAATTAAATGGTCCCACCCCCCCACCCACACAGTTGTGGGTG
>JAPYSU010000168.1:398-1069 GCA_029936425.1 Litorimonas sp. | reverse complement strand
GCAGTGTGGGGATGAGAATGAGGTGGTGGGGGTTCTGGTACTGTCCACCAGTTCATGGCAAGTGATCCACCAAGTTTCAGACAAAACAGGCAAAAAGAACTCAAATCGAACCAGTGACCTGCAGTCTCAGACACATCTAGAATGTCCTTGATGTATCAAATCCCCGACCGGGTTCAGTATGAGGATGAGAATGAGGTGGTGGGGGTTCTGGTACTGTCCACCAGTTCACAGGAAGTGATCCACCAAGTTTCAGACAAAGTGGGGAATTGCCCAGCACACCGCCTTAATACCCTCTTAGTATGTATGTATCTAACAGGATCTCCCAGACTTGGACACAATACTAAGCTAGTGTAGCTAGTCTAGCTAGTGCAACTAGTGTAGTCCCACATGGTATGGTATGGTGTGATATGGTATGGTATGCTATGATGCAGTATGGTATGGTATGGTATTGCATGCTATGGTATGGTATGGTACAGTATGGTGTGACCCCTTGGACCATTTCAGACAAAAAGGGCAAAAACATCAAAACCAAACCGAATATTCAGAGTGGATTATTGAATGGTTTGGTTTGGTGAATGTTCTAGATGTAACAAATCCCCGAAAGGGTGCAGTGTGGGGATGAGAATGAGGTGGTGGGGGTTCTGGTACTGTCCACCAGTTCATGGCAAGTG
>JAPYSU010000168.1:0-298 GCA_029936425.1 Litorimonas sp. | reverse complement strand
AGTGACCTGCAGTCTCAGACACATCTAGAATGTCCTTGATGTATCAAATCCCCGAACGGGTACAGTATGAGGATGAGAATGAGGTGGTGGGGGTTCTGGTACTGTCCACCAGTTCATGGCAAGTGATCCACCAAGTTTCAGACAAAACAGGCAAAAAGAACTCAAATCGAACCAGTGACCTGCAGTCTCAGACACATCTAGAATGTCCTTGATGTATCAAATCCCCGACCGGGTTCAGTATGAGGATGAGAATGAGGTGGTGGGGGTTCTGGTACTGTCCACCAGTTCACAGGAAGTG
>JAPYSU010000167.1 GCA_029936425.1 Litorimonas sp. | reverse complement strand
GCTGTATGCAAACTTCTCTTCGAGAACGTCAGTGGCAGACGATTTGCCAGATCCAATTCCGCCAACCACCACTAAAATGTGCGGTGCTTGGAACGGTTTCTTTCTAAAAATACGGAATTCAGCTTGGGCTTCTACCATTTCAGGTGAGAGAGTTCGCCAACAAAGCTGTGACCAGTATTCAAACTCAACAAGATTTATGGATTCCGCCTCCGTATCGATCCATCGAAGTTCATTGATCGATAGCTCATGCTTCGAAACTTCCAGCCATTTCTCCCAGTCGCTCTCGGGAACTTCGTATTGGTATACCACGGCTAAGTGTTTGCGCCCCAACGAAGTGGAGTTATCATTTATCAGTCCCAGGAAGCTTAATCGTTCCGCTTTGATTACTGGGTCTAGGCCCTCAACTTTGATTTCCTCGGTAAGTTCTCTGGTAGCGTTTTCTCGAATTCCAAAGTCTTCTCCACTAAAAAGTGAATAATCTTCGTCTGTTACGTGACCGCCAAACCCAATGCACAAGCTTCCACGAAGGAACTGCGCTGCTCTATTGAAACGACCGCGCCTGAAAGACAGAACGTGCTTTTTGTGAGTTACAAGTACGTAAGTAATCACCTGCTTAAACTCTTCAGTTTCCTCCGCAGATGTTCTCGCTAAATGCTTCACATCGCTGTTAATCAGCCTCTTAAGATGAAGCTCTGTTCCCCGCCGGAGGCCTTGGAAATCTAGAATTTTTCGACAGACTTCCCCTGGTATTACAAGAACGTTTTCTTTTGTCTGACGTGGCCGCCTTGGCTTCGCTCGATATGGCTTAAGTCCATCTGTCGGTTTGAGCGCCAGTGATCCATCCACTGCTTGAGTTGTGTTCGTCGTAGCCAACAAATCGCGCAAGAAAAATATTCCTTTGCCTGTGCGAACAAAGGTTGAGTCGTCGCCATTTCTAACGATCTCCATACTGAGCCGAGCCTGCATTGATTTTTGCGGTGTACGACTAAACATTTCATCGGAAAACAACCCAGATTCTTGTGCTTGCGCGATAATATCTTGTACTCGCATGGGTCGGTTCTGCTCTCGGAT
>JAPYSU010000166.1 GCA_029936425.1 Litorimonas sp. | reverse complement strand
ATACTATTCTTAATACATTTAGTAGCCTAGCTACTACCCCTAAGCCCATATTAAAAGGGGAGAGAGGCATAATAATTATTTAAGCCTAGGGACCGCCCGAGGAGTAAAAACCAGACAAAAAATTTTGAGATCTAAGGTAAGGAATAAAACATAAAATTATAATTTTAAGACAGACCTAGAAAGTAGTAATTAGACTACTAGGCATGTTAGGATTATATAAAAAGACAAATAAATTCCCAGGTAGAATTAGCCAGGGGTAAATTTATTTTTAAAAAAATTTTTTTCTTAGTAATATTTTAATTTACATAGACTAATCTAGGGAGAGACCTAATAAATTAAATCTGTAGTAAATATTAATAAAAGACTGATAATATATTTTAAAGGGGGGAAAGAAAAAAACCATATTCTATAGTTTAGACTAAAATTATTTATTAATATTAATAAAGACTAGAAAATACAAGTAATATTAGTAAAGGTTAATAAAATATTTAGGTATAAAATATTGTGCCCTTAAATGGAATTATTTAATTTATTAAGGATTTTATCCCTTTAAGTAGATTAATTTTGAATAGTTTTATGTTTATCCTAGCCTACTTATATGTTTTACCCTGTAGTTAAATAATGTTGAAGGGATGAAATTATCTAGGCATGTAAATATAAAAGTAAGATAATATAGTTATTTAAAAAAATTTTTTATCCTTATACCTATATTTAAAAATCTAAATAAAAAAGTTTTGTTCTAGATAGAGCCTCGAGTAATAAAAATTTTTTAGTTAAAAATCCTTTATAAATTCTAAAATTCCTATTTCTACCTACAATTTTTTTTCTGCTAAATTTAGGACTTAAATAAATTTTACCCCAAGTTAGAAATTGTCCCTCTCCTTATAAGTATATAGTACTTTTTAATAAAACTTAAAACCTATATAATTTGGGACTCTGCTAGGGGATAAGCCTCAAAAAAGATAAGACTTATTAGAATCTGAATTTGTGTAGAGGGTATGATTACACCTTTTCACAGAAAACAGTTGGAGTATAAATTTTTAACCCCGTTCAGTAGGCAGTGGGCCTATGACTCAACATT
>JAPYSU010000165.1 GCA_029936425.1 Litorimonas sp. | reverse complement strand
ATTCTCATTCACTGTTCATTGGTTCATTAGTCCAGTGCACTGCACAATGCACTCTTAGTACATATATTGTTTGTGTCACACAATGCAAGATACACCAGTGCACTTAGGCAGTGTATGTAGCAGCTGTGGGCAACCAGCCACATTTAACACACCTCAACTGGATGGTGACCTGCAGCTGTTCAACGACACTCCCTTCGACCTCGCCGACCTTGGCGAACGGATCCTTGATGCATTGCACCCTCCTCACCATCGTGAAGATGCACTCGTTGTTATCACCAGGACACTGGTACCTCACGGCAGTGTTAGTCACCACACTGGGAAGGTTGCTCCCAACACTGTCAGCTGTGGTGGGCAAGTTACCACTGAGCACCCGAATCATTCTCCTTCCTGTGACGAAGGTCTCTTTAGGCCGCTGAGGGGCCTGCCCAGCAGTGCCGGCACTTTCATCAACCACAATCACTTTCCTCATTGGATCCATTTTCCAGGCAGTGTTCAGGTCACTTCATATGCCAGGAAAATACCCCTTGTTTGAAATGTCAGAGCACCATAATTCTGCTCTAGTAGATGATGCCCAAAGTCTGTGTGCACGTAGGAATGAAATACAGTGATTTGGTTCGTTTGTAGTTTATTTCACATTTCTTCTTCATCTACTGGTTATCACCAGCAGGAGCAGAATCCCTCCAAGCAGATCTGTTGTGCAGGTGCATAGCCTGAGCCCTGGTAACCCCTTGGATCCTCACCACTGCACACTGTGAGTAAGCCACCAGCAAACTAGTTGCTATGGCTGCCCACATCATGCTGATGCAGCAGATCAGCATTAGCACCCCAGTCCTCCATCCCATCTTCCCTTGTGAAACCAGGTAGAACACTACCAAGTGTACCCAGGCCCAGATGGCCAGTAAGATGGTTGCATGGAAGAGTGCAACTCTTCCTTTGATCCTGAGATATTCCTGTAACCCACTCAATCCCCTAACTTCTTCCATTTACCCCTCGTGCAGGTTTTGCACTTGTTTGATGCCATAGGAAAGGTTTCAAACTGAAAGAAATAATGTTACCACTGCTTTCCAACCACCAACCATACAAC
>JAPYSU010000164.1 GCA_029936425.1 Litorimonas sp. | reverse complement strand
CCGCAGGTAATCCAGCCAGTCAATGTTTAAATTATAATCTGAAATTTAATAGTACATGTACAGATACAAAACTACTACATAGTACAAATAAAATAAATACAGAAACAAACAGTGCTAATGTAAAACACTTTGATAATGCAATGAAGGTGCAGTCAACTGATTTTGTTTCTTCTTGTGTTTCTGTAATTGAACCACACCACCCAACTCTGGGGCAGAGGTCCACACAGTGTGTGGAGCCAGGCGCCAGAGCCAGCACCAGTCAGTCCACACAGTGTGCTGGAGTAGGGGTGGGGGTGGGAGGGGATCTTGTTTCTTCTTGTGTTTCTGTAGTTGCACCACACCACCACCCAACTCTGGGGCAGAGGTCCACACAGTGTATGGAGCCAGGCGCCAGAGCCAGCACCAGTCAGTCCACACAGTGTGCTGGAGTAGAGGTGGGGGTGGGAGGGCTGAGTAGAGGCTTCCTTGTAGCTGCACAGCCCACTCAAGATGTCAGACCTGAGACAAAAGAATATAAAATTAAAAAACCAAACAAAATAAATACAAAACTGTGCATTAATTTTCATATTGCTGGCATTGTTTGCAAAGCAAACAGTAAACAAATTTCCCAAGGAATTTTAAATATTGAAAGTGTAGTAGTGGCCAGCCCAACTAATAGCAATAAAAAGTGTGAAGAAAATGTATTTTGCTTGAATGATGGGGGCAGTAGTCACGGTTTAGTGTCTCTAGCTTTAGCTGAAAGAATGACTGAAATATATTTGCTCCCAGAAAAAATGTCAATGGTTGGGCTAGGAGGTTCAAAAGTAGTGGAGTATTGGTGCACTTTACAGATCGGGTCGCCCGCAAATTCAGTAGAATTTCTAGTGCTCCAAGACCTACAATTCAATACTTACATGTCTTCTCCTAGGACTGATCAGATTCCACAGTCCTGGTCGGCACAGCCCGGGTACAAGGGGTATTTAGCCCAGCCTGTCGAAATCAATGTGATCATCAGTGCCTGCACACCCTTGCTTTTAGCCGATCGTATAGGGGTAACGAAAACTTTTCAATTATTTTCTAGTAGGATGAATGCAGGTCACCGGTACT
>JAPYSU010000163.1 GCA_029936425.1 Litorimonas sp. | reverse complement strand
CAGAGAGAGTTTAGTATTTGTCCTCGTCCAAGAGTCGATGTTCTTATCGAACGAAGTGATCGGGTACGGCGCACCCGGTTGCCCCGCCAAGACATCTAACGGATTCTCTTTGAGCCAATACCTCATTCTTTTTGCAGCGTAGTGTCGGCGAGACTCTTCAGTTCCCCCTCGATTGTCAATTCTTTGTAAAAGCTCGTAGTGCTCTACCGCCCTGTCTCTGTAGTCAAGTAATGGGTTCGCATAATCGATTACCCATCGGATTGCTCGATCCATCACTTTAAACATGACCGGCTGCGGTATATCACGAGTCCGCTCTCCCTTCCGACCATGTTTTTTAGCAAATTTAGTGACCTGAAAGCCGCGAAAAAACCTCTTTTGTGGACGGTGCTCCTCGGGAAACAACTCACTGTAGGTTGTTAAATTATCGAGAAATTTTTTGACTGCCCCTACCTCCTTCCTCAGCGTATCCACCGTCAACTTCTCAGCTTCCATGAACTCAGATTTGTCCAGATAGTGCCGTAAATTTGATTTCATGTAGAAATGATGTTCTTTTCGAAATCGAGCTAATCTAGGGTTAAAACTCTTGAAAGCCCGTGAACTCACACCAAGCGCTGAAGCTATCTTCTCGATATTAACGTCGGGTTCAATGCCCGATCGTGGGACCCTGAGTTCGCAGATCTCCTGTGACGAGAGAGAATCAAGGTGGTCGTAGAGTCGTGACCTGAGTGATAACCTGTCTGCAAGCGGATAAGGATAGTCAGCTAATATTTCCTCAAAGATTGAGCTATTAATGCTGCTGATATACGTCAGTTCGTACTTAAACTTCATTAGACGTATAAAGTTAATAATTTTCCCTGCCGTCTTTATCAGGGTTTCGGGGCCAACATTACCCAGCCGTGGATTGGTACTAGTACCGATAAGCACGCAGGCAAGCTTTACCGTGTAAAGGAGCCTTGGTTCGTCGGTAAGCTTTAGCCCAGGCGAGATTGCGACATCAAAATGAATGGTCTTTGATTCTTTTGGAGCCCCTTTAATCGGCCAAGAGTTATCTTCGAACTTGACGCCTTCCTCAAGAAAGTACGGACGGAGG
>JAPYSU010000162.1 GCA_029936425.1 Litorimonas sp. | reverse complement strand
AGATACAGCTGTAGAGGGATTAGTAGCAGGAGCAGCAGCAGCATTAGCAGCAGCAGCAGCAGCAGCAGAAGTGGCAGCAGCGAGCATCTTCAAAACTGAATTTCTGGCCGCGTCTCCGCACACAGTGGCGGTGTCAGGATATCGATAAATAAACCATTCCAAGACCCATAGTGGAGTTCCCTGGGAATCCTCAGCCAAGTCCAGCACACACCGCTCCTCACTCTGTGTTTTAGTGGTTAGTGGTGAGGGTGAGTCCATGACATGATTAGTGGCAGCCACTCCAACATTATGATCAAGATCACCACTCACCCCAGCAGAGCTCATGGCGATGTTAGCAACCGCCAAATCATTATCATCAGCAACATCAGTCAGCACAGTGTTTGTCAGAACATCAGCATCATCAGTCACCGTTAGTCCGTTACCAACCGCAACCGTCATGTTGGTGGGATCATCAGCATCAGCATCTGTTGGGTCATCAGCATCAGTGAGCATTGTTGTCAGACCATCAGCATCAGTCACCGTTAAGTCGGTTAGTCCGTTACCAATAATAACCGTCACGTCGGTTGGATCATCAGCATCAGCATCAGTCAATGGCTCGGTCACCACACCAACACCACACAGTTGCATCATCTCAGGACTGTAGCCGTTAGCTGCCAGACTGGTGGCAGCAAGGTGGTTAGGGGCTTTGTTAGTGTGATCAGGTAGGTCAGTCACCTCCCCAGCTACACCCCCAGCCAGCAGGGAGTCAGTCACCCCACCGCAGTCATGAGTCAGATTGGAGGAGCAGCAGTGGGGAGATTGGTTTGGTGTTAGAGAATTGTCAGTAAGATTATTAATGCTAGGGGTGTCACAATTACCACTGTCATTAATTACCACCGGAGTGAAGGACCCGGAGGGAATGATGTCAACCAAGTCATCAGCCCAATCCCCGCAGCTCTGATGCACCTGAGTCATCACAAGGAAGGGTTCTTGTCTCCCTGTGCCACCACCAGCCGGCAGGTGTGAAGGTGCAGGGTCAGAATTAAGCAGCAGAACAGTGTCATCATTGGTGTGGCCATCAGTCCGGACCATGGTAGTTACACCCAAATAACC
>JAPYSU010000161.1 GCA_029936425.1 Litorimonas sp. | reverse complement strand
GAACAGAGAGAAGCGAGAGGAATCCCAGACTTAGGCCCAACCCTCTCTGTCTTGATATATTGCAAGACACGAACCACGTTTCCGGGACATTTTTGGGATTTTCTCATATCAATACAAACATACCAAACACACTTTTTCTTAAGTAGAAATACATGGGGAATCCAAATTTGAAGTCAAAAGTGCAAATTTCTCAACAATTTTCCAAAGTCAGCTAAAATGACGTAAATTGCTAATAAAGTGCGATCGCAAAATCGTCTAAATAATTTGTCAAAAAAAAAAGTCACAAAAAGTTTTCATCCAATCAGTCCCAAATTGAATCAAACTAATCTACATACTAGTGGGCTCATTTTGATTCCATTTGGAGTCAATTGGACCAAAACTGTGGCCGTGACTTTTTTTTTGACAAATTCAGTAATTTTCTGCCACTTTTGCACCTGTGCGCACTTTTTTGCTATAAAACGCGCAAAAATCAATTAAATCAGCCCAAATTAGTTTTTTCTGATAGTTTATATACTTGATGTTATGATATTTATAAATCAAATTTGTTTGATAACTATAAAATTTTGAAAATTCTGATCCATTTTAGATGAAAAAAATCACATTTTTTTAAAAATCCGGCATAAATTGTCAACTCAGAATTTTTTTTGAATATTCTCCAAAATCGTCAAATTTCAATATTTTTTCAAAATTTAAATTTTACCTGGTAGGTTTTATAAATACCTAACTCCCTAAACAGTTTTAGGAGCTATATGAGCAACAGTTTTTGAAAATAAGTATTTAAGTGACAAAGGTAGACATATTGTCACCCAAAAAGCCATTTTTAGGCCATTTTTGGGTATATTTTGTTAATTTACACAGTGAAGATGGCAAAATTGCCTTTTCTAGGTGTGATTTTCAGATTCTACAGCATTGTTTACATAAGAAATGGTCAAAGTTGGTTTCCCCAGAGCTAAATTTGATGAATAATAATTTTTGAACACCGATGTCCCAGAAACGTGGTTCGTGTCTTGCAATATATCATATAGACAAAAACTTACAGAATTATGTGTGTGCTGGTGTGATGACCCCTTCATTTGCTGCTCTGATGATACAGTACTTGTT
>JAPYSU010000160.1 GCA_029936425.1 Litorimonas sp. | reverse complement strand
AAATGTAACGAAGTATTCATCATTGTTGTAAGCGCTCAAAAGACAGCAGCTACACCTTCTCTATAGTGTCTAGTCTACAGTCTACAAAATAATGATGTCGTCCAATTTATTCTTCTGATGTCAACTTGGAATTTGAGAAGTACCGCAAACAGTATAGAGCCCATCGCTCTACCAAGCACCTGTCTGAAAATTAGAACTTGACTGGAGTAAGCTCGCTCCTTCACTTGCCACGCCTGATGGCTACTAACACGTGAAAGGACGGAGCCCAACACTCAACCTAACGGTTCTGAGTTGCTCTCCGTAGCCCTATAAGGGACTCCCTTGCACACCTCACCTTCACTAAAATTAGGACACCCTAGAGCCCAATGTTTGACAGGCGATGCACCAGACTGATACAAGTAATCCAGTTAAAATCCTGTGTAAACATCACGGAGTGTTTCTGCTGCATCATTGTGTCTAGTGAGTGGTCAGTCTCAGCAGCAGCAGCAGCAGCTGCAATGAGTGGCAGCATCCCTTGGCAGGCTGTCACTGGAAACAGTAGTAGCTCTGATACAGAGGAGTGGCAATCTGACGGGCAATCTGACCCTGACGTCATAGTGGAGTCTAACATGGATCACATTGAGAAACCCCCCATCACCAAGGGCCCGATCGTGATCGCCCTCAACCAGAGTTCCACCGCCGACTCCGTGCTCAGCAAGCGAGAGAAGTTCCTTGACGAGGAGTGGAAGATGGTGGGCTACGTGGAGGCCTATGCGGCCAAAACCTACATCCTCAATTGTTGCGAGCCTCCCCTGAGATGCCGAATTCCCCAAGAGGAAGCTCAGCGAGACCCGATACCCTGTATCAGGGCCAAGAACTCCAAGTTGGTGATCGCCATACTGGCACGCACTGTGGCAGACATCATGGAGCCTAAGGAGGCCATGATCCAAACGAGTGGCGCCGCCCTCATCTGGTGTATCAAGTGCACACAGGCGGAGCCAGTGGACAAGCCCGAGAACCTCTTCTTCAACAAGGGACCCAGCAGCGAGCTGTACACCCCAGGCTTCAAGAGCGCTACCCGGATGCAGTTGACCGCTACCCTGAAGGAGCGTCTCGGTACCCGAGCATTCG
>JAPYSU010000159.1:863-1115 GCA_029936425.1 Litorimonas sp. | reverse complement strand
TCGTTGAGTAGCCAAACCAATTGTCTTTGGTGGCTATGAGATATCCAGGCGAGATCAATTTCAGGGAGAAAGTAGGCTTTTTTCCAGGCTTTAACTTGGGTGGACATATAGCTGGCATCCCACTGACTAGCCAAGTCCTCAACTATGGTCTCGGTGTTTTTCACCTTCCGGAGGCTGCCCGGGAAAAAAGAATCCGGGTTGGCCAAGAGGTGGGCATGCAACCAACGTTTCTCTCGTATATTGAGAGTTGGA
>JAPYSU010000159.1:0-853 GCA_029936425.1 Litorimonas sp. | reverse complement strand
ACATGTAGTAATTATTGAATACATTCATACATAACTAACTGAAGAATTTAAAGGTTAATTAAATGTAAAGCAAATCAGAGACCATGCCAGAGATAATCGCATATTCAGGGCTTAGGTAATCCTGTGCTCACTGAAATGGGATAGTACACGGGCACTGAGTGGTCGCCTCTCTGAAGCAGATGGGCGAGGAACAGCCCAAGAGGGCGTCGTCAGCAATAGCGTGGCTCTCGTTACGCGATCATTCGAGCAGGTCATAATTTAATCTAATCTGGCAGCGCTATTGGGGGCGCGAGCCGGCGTCTGTCGTGGGGAGGGAGCCCTGGAGAGACCGGTATATAGTTATGCTTCAAACGCCTTTTAGAATTTATTTATATAACAAAACCATATGCGCTCTTTTGCTATTGAGGATAGTGGTTCGGCGTATATAAGAAGATGTCACTGATGTCTGTTAAAAAAATATACAGAAGCTAGCTCCTATGAAGTCTACGAACCATAGGAGCCAGATAATGCGTAAACGCAATATTTATAATGCCAACCTCACCCTCCATCACTCCGGTCCCTGGCGGGGTTACGATGTCCAGCTACAGCGTGGACCCTTGTTCATGCCCTACCTTGAAAGAATTCATCAGACAATGATGCGGGCTATCGATAGTCAGGCGAGGACTATGGCCGTGCGCCTTGATCTCGCCCTGCCTGCTAACGGCTACTATCGTCGGGGTGACGTAATTGAGCGATTCATCCAGTCATTGCGAGCCCAGATAGAAGCGGATATCGCCAAGCGCAAGCGTGAAGGCAGGACAGCACCTAGCTGGCACCTTGAGTATGTCTGCGCAAGGGAGCAGGAGGGCTCTCA
>JAPYSU010000158.1 GCA_029936425.1 Litorimonas sp. | reverse complement strand
AATAGAGGGGTCTTCTCGATAAAAATCATCGCCGACCTCCGCTTTCGCCATGCGCTCGCGCATTGCATCACTTGGCGACGTGAGCGTGTCACTGCGAAAATCGAATATTTGTCCGTTAGAAGCGTCCAGCACTTACGTCACCATCTCATTATGATCTTGAGCCTCAAACTAGCCTGATCCGCACTCCAAAATAATACTTTGAGTGCGGGTTCTTGAAATATTCAGTCTTATATGTTCTGCAATATGACGAAGAATTTCATTATCACCATCAGTGGAGATGTTAGAGGATGTCGAGGAAACCGAGTGAGTTAGATCAGATTGATCGCAAGATACTGAACCGCATGCAGCGCAATTGTCGGATTACGAATGCTGATTTGGCCGCTGAGGTTGGTACTTCGGCACCCTCGTGCATGCGCCGTACAAGACGCCTCAGGACAGAAGGTTTCATCGAAAGAGAGATTGCTTTGGTGAATCCAGAGAAAGTAGGCAGCACCCTCATCTCTATCTCCGAAGTTAGGCTCAATAATCACGAACGCCAAGCCAGAGATAACGCGATTAGGCACATTAAAAGCATTCCAGAAGTTACAATCTGCTTGAATGTTACTGGCGACCGCGACCTGATGTTCGTGGCCATGCTGACAGACATGGAGGATTTCGCAGAGAAGATAACGGAACCGTTGGCGATCATTCCCGAAATTGCATCGATCAACAGTTACTTTGCGATCAAAACTATCAAGTTTGAACCCTTCTTGCATTTTGATGAGACAAGATAGCCGGAAGAAGACGGTCAAACCTTAGGGTTGATCACAACGTGTTTCCAAAAATGACACTTAAGGTTGGGTTAATGGAATATTTCTCCATTTGATAGAGAATATTATACGCAATATTTCATTATCTAAACCATTTTGAATAATATTAACGTGGCGTGACTGCGAAACTCTTCTTCGAAACTGGAAGGGTACTACGACTTGAAAGAGCTTTGGAAAGCATCCGCTAGGAATTCCTTTTCGGCGAGCGTGTTGGATACCGACTTAGACTGTGACGTTGCGGTAATCGGGGGCGGTTACACGGGCTGTTCAACGGCCCTACATGGCGCTGAGTTGGGTCTCGATGTGAAGGTGCTGGA
>JAPYSU010000157.1 GCA_029936425.1 Litorimonas sp. | reverse complement strand
ACTCTACGTCTACGAGGAAGATGCCTGCCAGGAAACTATGCCTGCCTCCAAATGGCGGGGAAAATTCAGCAACTTCTATCAGCACATTGCCCCTGAGAAAGTCCTGGTTACCGGAAGCGCAACGGCAGACAACCTCAAAAAAGAAGGCATCCCTGCGTTTTTTATTCCAAAAGGATACTCAAGCCACAACACCGGGCTGCTCAATACAAAAAGAGACATTGACGTTGGCTTCATAGGCCGCGTAAACAATGACGCCTACAAGAACCGGGCAGAGATCTTGAGGGACGCTCAGAGCGAGCTTGAATGCGAGATTATGCGCACAAGCACTCCCGAGGAATACAGGCGTACGCTCAACCGCATACGCTTCTTCTTCAGCGCAGATATAGGTCTAAACGAATACATGGCAAAGAACTTTGAAGCCATGGCTTGTGGCTGCATCCTCGTTGCCTACAGGCAAGGCAACAACGAAGAAGCTTCCCTGGGGCTGAAAGACATGGAAAATTGCATCCTCTACAACAACCTGGAAGAGGCAAAACAGAAAATTACCGAGATAAGGTCCAACCCGGAACGGGAAAACAAACTGAGGGACGAGTCCATCAATTTTTCCCGGAAATTCTCGCACTGGAATATGGGATTAACAATCAGTGAAGCCTTGAAGAGCTAAACTGGCGCCAATTCTTCTCGAAACGTTCTCGATCCTTTCTATTCCTCGCATTAATAATGCCAGGAACAAAAGAATGCGCCGCTCCATCAAGATCAATAAAGCTAACCACCCCGGTCTCGCTTGCCAATATATTCTGGGCCTTCATGTCACCATGACTGATACCTGCCCACTGAAAATGAGCCAGCCACTGGCGAACACTACCGGCAAGGCATTCAGCTCGGGGGCGTTCTTTCTCCATAAGTTCACTGAGGGGGCGCCCCGCAAGTCGAGGAAAGACAATCACACTGCTTCCTGCCTTTGCGCCCCGGGAAAACTCCGCCAGCATCACCGGTCGCGGAGTGGGAATGCCCAATAAAGCCCACAACCACCCTTGCCGCCAACTGATTGAAGCCCGGGACAAACCCAGCTTCTGTCTGGTGCGCGCCTTGATACCTGTTGCATGATAATGCTTCACCACCCAGTCATTAT
>JAPYSU010000156.1 GCA_029936425.1 Litorimonas sp. | reverse complement strand
GATATGTCATGCCCGATTCACGGGATAAGCTTATCATTATTAATACTTTCCCCCGATGGAATCCCTAACCTACAAAACCGTTATATTCAGGAGGTAAAATTGACATTAAAGAGTCAGCAGTAACGGTTCCCAAATCGTAAGTCAGGTCCAACTGCTGCAGATAAGAAATGAACCTCCGTATATTCCCTCCTCGCGTCTGTGATGTAGAACCGCGCTTGAATGTTCTCCTATCAGGGTCAAAATAAATTTGGTGGGCAGCCTCAATAACTCCGCGACAGGACATAAAGTATTGCCTGGCAGCAAGCTGCTCTATTAACTCTCCACGATCACTCGGTTTCTTGCTGAGCATGAAAAGCGCATTCTCTCCATGATTGGCTACGAGCATCCAAGTCGTGTATAGAGCATGTCTAGGCCTGTGATTCCAGTTTGAACTAAGCGCGTAATTATAGGGCTTTCTTGGCTTTCTTTTACCCTTCGAATCTAATGGGCAGAGTTGATCAAACCAACAAAGAGCCAACCATGTCCAGAAACCACAATCTCCCAGTAGTTGCTGAGAACGCACATGTTCCAACAGATCTACAAGATAGACTCCCATGTCATACCGAGTTGCGAACTCCGCCCCCTCATCTATCGTCAGTTCGATACCCAAAGGCTCTGAAGTTCGGTCGTCAGCAAGAATCCCCACAGGAAGAGGTAAACCGCCATCATTTGACAACCCGCTGATATAGTTTTCAAAGGCCTCAATACCCCTTTCGTTCAGGCGTCGCACTTCAACCATGGGACTGCTCCTCCATTCGCGAGATCAGGTGGTCGCAAAGATGATGTCGGTTGCTAAATTCAGCCACTACCTCATTGATCCAGCCAACAATAATGTGAGGATCTTCATCATCAGGTTGCTCCTCGGGAGCGATTTTGTTCGCAAATCGCAGCCAATCGGCCTGCCAACCCTCTTCTTCATGTAGCTCCTCATTTATGTAAACGAAGAGCAATACTTCACGAAAAGCTGCAGGCAGAATCAGAGCCTGAAAGAAAGGATTTCCTAGGAGTTGGCTCTTGGCCTCGGGAATCCTGCTGTTGATACAGAGTACTGGCTTTTCATCCTCAAAAGAACTTGTGATTGAAACCGTCAAAATAATAGAAG
>JAPYSU010000155.1 GCA_029936425.1 Litorimonas sp. | reverse complement strand
GCAACCAGCTCCAGCAGGCACCGGCCAGTTCTACCCTAGGACACCCCGGGGCAAGGCCCCCGACAAGTCGAACAGCTTCTGCCACGCCTGCCAAGGGTGAGTACTAACTCCGCTCGCCGCATTTGTCATTCTTCCCTGCAGGAAGGGACACTGGGCAGGGGACGACATCTGCCCGTTCCTCGGGCAGTCTCCACCAAGGGACGAGTGAACCACCAGAAGCAGAGTAGTCTTCACGTAGAAAAGCCTGGCCGTCATCGGAGACGCATGCAGCAACTTTTCGTTTGCTCTGTTCTTGCTTTGTCCGCCAGGCCTTACCGCAATCGCAAAAGAGCCGCTTTTACCCACACGCAAAGTTTTCTTTGCTTTCAGATGATGGCGAGCCCGGGCTCCGGGCACGGTCACACTCGCGACGATTCCAGCCGAGTCGTTCGGGCCCCCACCTTGTCCATTCACTCCGCACAGAGCATGGCCTTCTACAAGACGACCCTTGGCTGCACCATGTTTGACGAGACCATCCTCAGAGACGGCCTGGCCCTCCAGTTCACGTCGGAACCGGGACCCTACTTCAGAAGAAACAACAGATCAGCCAGACTGCACTCTCAGAAGCTCTTCGACACGGTCCAGAAGTGGCACGGACTAGGTTTTGTGGCCGTGGCTCCGACCCAGCCCCTGGTGGTCAGCCCGATGACTGTCGCCTCGCAGCGAGACCACGTCACTGGAGAAACCAAGCTACGCCCATGCTTGGACGGCAGCAGACACTTAAACAAGTTCTTGCCCGACAGGAAGATCAAGCTTACCACACTGGAAATCAGCAAGCAGATGATTGAAGAAGGTGACTGGCTGATGGGCGTGGACCTAGAAAACTGCTTCTTCCATGTACGGATCCGCCCCGACTTCTGGAAGTATCTGGGCTTCCAGGTCCAGAACCCCACGACCGGCGAGTCTACTTTCTACGTGTTCAAAAGGATGATCTACGGCCTCAAGGTGGCCCCGTCCGTCATCGACCAGCTGACCAGGCCCATTGTGAGACACCTGCACACTCTGGGCATCCGCTTCTCCCTGATGTGCGACGATGGTTTGACGATGGCCAACTCCAAGTCCAGAGCGGAGGCAGACCACCAGAAGGTTCTGGACGTGTTCCAATGTGCAGGT